>NZ_MLIK01000021.1:0-1349 GCF_001853795.1 Mycobacteroides franklinii | reverse complement strand
AAGTCGTATGCGCCTTCTGCGTGTTGGGATTCGTCGGCGCCTGCGGCTTCTCCCTCGTCGCTGATGCGTAGGCCAATGGTGTACTTCACGATGAGAGCAACGATAGCGGTGCCGATTGCCGAGTAGAGCAGAACCGAACCCGCGCCGATCGCTTGGCGTGTCAGTTGTTCAAGTCCACCGCCGTAGAACAGGCCGAGTTTGACTTCCTTGACCGCTGAGGCGCCGGTGCCCGGGGCCAGGAAGAACCCGATGAGCAGGGTGCCCACGATGCCACCGACCAGGTGAACACCGACCACGTCCAGGGAGTCATCGAACCCGAACTTGTATTTCAAACCCACCGCCAGTGCACACACGATGCCCGCGATCGCCCCGATAGCCAGGGCCCCAACAACATTGACCGATGAACAGGACGGCGTGATAGCCACCAAACCGGCCACGATGCCCGAGGCCGCACCCAACGAGGTCGCGTGCCCGTCCCGGATACGTTCGGTCAGCAGCCAGCCCAGCATCGCCGCGGCGGTCGCGATGGTCGTGGTCACAAACGTCGAACCCGCCAAACCATTGGCAGTACCGGCCGATCCGGCGTTAAACCCATACCAGCCGAACCACAGCAGCCCGGCACCGAGCATCACGAACGGCAGATTATGCGGGCGCATCGGCGTGCCGGGCCAACCCTTGCGTTTACCCAAAATCAGCGCCAACACCAACCCCGCGGTACCGGCATTGATATGCACCGCGGTGCCACCGGCGAAGTCAATGACATGCAACCGGTTAAAGATCCAGCCACCATGTTCAGCAGCAGCACCATCGGCGGCGAAAACCCAATGCGCCACCGGGAAATACACGATCGTGGCCCACAACGCCGAGAACAGCATCCACGCCCCGAACTTGAGACGATCAGCCACCGCACCGGAGATCAACGCCACGGTAATGATCGCGAACATCAACTGGAACGCCACGAACACCGTCGCCGGCAGCGTGCCCACCAACGGAATATTGACCGCATCGGCGGCCGCGGTATTGGTAGCGGCATCGGCGGCCACCGCCGCAGCCCCATCAGCACCAATCAACCCCTTGAGGCCGAAATACTGCGTCGGATCACCAAAACCATGCCACGACACATCGTTGCCAAAAGACATCGAGTACCCATACAGCACCCACAACACCGTCACAACACCCATCGCACTGATGCTCATCATGACCATGTTCAGCACATTCTTCGCGCGGACCATGCCGCCATAGAAGAAAGCCAGACCGGGCGTCATCAACAACACCAACGCGGCGCTGGCCAGCATCCACGCAGTGTCCCCAGCATTCGGGGCACCCATTATCGGGAAACCATCCACTAG
>NZ_MLIK01000008.1:0-88819 GCF_001853795.1 Mycobacteroides franklinii | reverse complement strand
ATGCCACCGAGGATTCCCCGACATGGAAGGCCTGGGCCGACATCGCGGCCTGCTCGGCCTGCGAAATCGTCGAACGCATCAACGCGGTCTTAGCACCAAAAGTGCCCTCCGCAGCCACCAAAGCCGGGATATGCGCATCAAGCAGACTCATAAGATCCTCTCCTAATTCCTCTGTTATTTGTTCGGGTATTGCGTCGTGCGTCTGTGGTGATCAGGTACTCGCCCCCCTTTCCCCGGGCGGCATGTCCTCATCGGGATCTGTGCCCCACGTCGTCGGGAGCATGGGCATGGTGCGGGTGCCCTCCATCGCGGCCGAGGCGGCCTCCCGTTCGACGAGGCCGGCCGCGGTGGTTGTGGATGTGGTCTTGGGGACGGTTCCGCTGAATCCAAGCTGCCCGGCGCCGCGCGCCGAAGCCCCGACACCGGCCGGTTGCCGTGCGTCCGGTTCCGAAAAGTCCGGGTCCACTGTCGAATTCATATCCATGAACTGCGGGGCGGGATCTTTGATCCGGGCGCCACGCTTGCGGCGTGCCCGGGAACGGGCCGAAGCCGCCGCGGCGGCCGCAGCGGAGATTCCGGCTGCGGGAGCCTTCGCGCCGGCACCCTCATTCAGCGTCGGACCAAACCGGGCAGCCGGAGGATCCTCCTGCACGGCGTACACCATGTATGCCGGTGCTGCGGCCGCGGTCGCGGGTGTGGCGGGTGCGTTGGCCGGTGCGGACGGTGCACCAGAACCACCGGTAGTTACCGTGCCGCCGCCCCCTGGCATTCCGCCCATGGCAAAAGGCTGCTGCTGAGGCGAATTGCGCGTGACCTGCGCCAGTTCCTGTGCCGGTTCCTCCGCCGGTACATCGGCGTCGACCGGAACCGGGTTGACCAGCTGGGCCAGTCCGACCAGGAGCAGCGGCAACCACAGCGGTGCGGACAGCATGATGCCCCACGCGGTGAACCCGAAGGGGATGAAGAACGCCTCATACGCGATGAAGAACAGCAGCGGACCCCAGGCCACAAGTGCCTCAAGGGGATTGCGCATGAAGTCCTGCAAGATCTTCTGCAGGGTGCCCAGCGGGTCGCTGAAGAATTCCTGGATCTGCCGCATCAGCTTGTCGAAGAAGCTCTCGCTGTCGTCCAGTGCGGTACCGGATTCGGCGGCCTGGGCCTGAGCAGCCATGCCGGACATGTCGGCGGCCATCCGGGACATCTCGCCGCCCGGCGCCATGATCATCGGCGCGGGCTGCGTCGGTGCGACAGCAGTCACGGCCGCGGTGGAGACACCTTGGTAGATACCCATGGTGGTGGCGGCTTGCACCCACATCCGGAGGTAGTCGGCCTCGTTGAGGGCGATCGGAATCGTATTGATGCCAAAGAAGTTGGTGGCCAGCAGCACACCGTGGATCATGTGGTTGGCGGCCAGCTCGGCCAGAGTGGGCATGGCGGCCAATGCCGCGGTATAGGCGGCAGCGCTGGTTTCGTGCAGCACCGCATTGGTAGCGCTCATGGCGCTCTGCTGGGTCAGCCAGGCCAGATACGGCGTATGACTGGCGACGTACTGGATGGCGCTGGGCCCCTGCCAGGATCCGGCGCCGGTGGCGGCGAGTAGTTGGGTCAACTCCGTGGCGGCGGTGGTGTACTGCACCGAGAGCGCTTGCCATTGTGCGGCAGCGGCCAGTAGTGCGCCCGGCCCGGGCCCGGCGCTGAGCAGCGCCGAGTGCACCTCGGGGGGCGAAGCCATCCAAATCGGAGCCGACACCGGCGCTAGCCCCGCGCGATCATGTAGGTGGCCGCGGCCTGCATATCCCCGGTGGTGTAGCTGGCCGCGGACTCCGAAACACCCAGCCCGGCCCGGCCCAGTTCCTCGACGGCCTGGGCGGCCACACCGGTGTGTTCGATACCGCGGGCACTGAAACCGGCCGCGGTCTCCAACGAGACCGGGTCAGCAGCCGGCGGCACCACGGCCCCGATCACCGGGGCGGCCGCGGCATGCGCGGCAGCCAGACGCGCGGTCAGCGCCTCCACGGCCGCACTGGTGGCGGTCAGACCTTCTGGAACGACGTTGAGATTCATCGTGGGTACTCCCTTCCTTGAGCGGCATGCTCGCTGACGAACGGATTGACGGTCTGTACGTACGTCGGTACATCGTTGTCGGACAACAGGACTCCGCGACCGGCAGGTAGACGCTCGAAACGATGCCCGCGGATGCGGCCCCCGTCCTGCGGGCTGCCGCTGAGCATCAGGGTGTTGGCCTGCAGCTCGTGGAACCGGCGCAGCATGGGGTTGGTCATCAGGATGTGCCCCGATCCCGTGGCGCGTGCGGTGATGATCACCCGCAGACCCAGCTCGCGTGCCTCGGCGAGCAATCCGGTGATCGGATTCCAGGGACGCTGCCCGATGTACGGACCGCTGACAGCCGGTGTGTCGGGGATCTGGTCGACATCGTCGATGATCAGGTAGTGCCGCTGTGCGGTCACCCCGCGTGACACCCAGTTGTGCAGTTCCTCATTGGAGAGTCCGGCCGGTGGCCGACGCTTCTCCAGCAGTCCGCCGAGGCCCAGCATGGCCGGGGTAATCCGGTCGATGTTGGGGGTGTACTCGTTGTCGGGGAACAGCGGTTCGTCGACAAGATGCAGACGCCGATCCAGAACCGTGAACGCCACCTGATCGGGTGTCGAATGCTCGCGGATAGTACGGATGACGTGGCGCAGCAGCGTTGTCTTGCCGGATCCGGTGTCGCCCAACACCATGAGGAGCGGGTTGTGCGCGAAATCGAGCGCGACCGGCGCCAGGTCCTGCTCCCGCTGGCCGATGACGACCTGCTCGTGCCCTGGATACAGCGGGCCGATGGCATTGGGTGCCAGGTCTGCCGGCAGGAGGCGGACGGCAGGTGCCTTGGCCCCCGGGTAGTTGGCGTTGACCGACTCCACAGTCTTGGCGTCGGACGCCGCGAACAGGAAGTGCTCGGCCTGCATGGTCAGACCGCGACCCGGCTGATCGTGCGGAACACTTTCGGCGGGGCGGCGCAGCGCGCCGGGAACCCGCACATTGCTGTCTGCCGAGTCGTGCAGCTTGAGCTCGAGGCGCAGTCCGAGAGAATCGCGCATCGCCAGCGGCACCTCGATCCAGTTCGGAGTCGTGATCACGACGTGGATGCCGTACGACAGTCCTGCGTTGGCCAGCTCGGTAAGCCTGGCCAGCAACGGGTTCCGGGTGTTGAACTGATCGGTGTTGTCACGGCTGAACGCGTACAGGTTGTCCACGATCAGGAAGGTCTCGCCGTAGCCGTCGTCCAGGGTGTGGTCGCTGTCCCGCAGGGCACGCAACTGGCTCACCGAGGCGATGCCGCGGTCGCGGAACAGCCGCTGCCGGTATGCCAGTAGCTGCTCCAGCTCACCGAAGGTGCGCCGAATACGCTCAGGCTCAAGGGCGCTGGCGACGCTGCCGACGTGTGCCAGTCCTTCGAGTGCGTGCAGTTGTCCGCCGCCGTAATCGATGCAGTAGAACGTGACATCGCGGGGGGAGTGCAGTGCGGCGGCCGACAACATGAACGTCTGCAGCGCCGTGGATTTTCCGGACTTCGGACCGCCGTGGATGATCGCATTTCCGGCCGCCGAGGTCGCGTCGAAGATCAGTGGATCGCGGCGCATCTGGAAGGGCTTGTCGATCTCGCCGAGCGGCCAGCGCAACTGGCGGGCCGGGATCCCGGTCTGGCTCAGCACATCGGCCAACGGGATGGCGGTGTCCAATGGCGGCAGCCACAACTGCGGTGCGCGGGGTCCCACCTTTGAGAGTTGATGACCGACGGTCGTGATCAGCTTGCGGGCCGGCTGTGCCGGCCGGTCGGACTCACCCTTCACAATCACCGTCGTGGGATCGGCGGCGACTGGCAACGCGGTGAACTGCTTGGGCTGCGGGGTGGCGCGGATTTCTACGGTGGTGGTTGTCGACGGCGGCTCGTAGATGCCGTCGACATACGTACTGCGGAACTTGATGGGCACGGCACCCGGGGCGGGCACCAGGAACCCAACACCCTTGTGGTCCTTGCCCGATTCGATGTGATACGCGTCCTCGGTTCCGATGATCTGCCGGGATGCGCTGGGGCTGGCCACCTTCAGACCGATGCGGTACGAGGTGTTCTTGTCGATGTCCTTGATCTTGCCGACGTCCAGGGTCTGCGACGCGAACAGAATGTGGATACGGAACGAGCGGCCCTTGCGCGCGACATAGTCGAACAGCTCGGCGTACTCCGGGTGATCCTGGAGCATCAGGGTGAATTCATCGGCCACCACGAACAGCGTGGGAATCGGCGGCAGGTCGTGACCGGCGGCGATCGCATCCTCGTACTCGCGGACCGAGTTGAAGGCGCTTCCCTGCACGTCGCGGCCTGCCTGCTTGAGCAGGTTTTCCCGGCGAGCGACCTCGCCACGCAACGTGTCGGCGAAACGTTCGGCGAGGGAACGCTTCTCCGCCATGTTGGAGATCACGGCAACAACCTGAGGGAAGTCGCGGAAGATATCCGCGCCCGCCTCGCCCTTGAAGTCGGCGTAGATGATGATCAGGCGATCTGCCGAGTGTGTTGCCAAGAGCGACAGCAGGATCGACATCAGGGTCTGAGACTTACCGGAGCCCGTCATACCGATCATCAGACCGTGCGGCCCCATGCCGCCCTCGGCCTCGTCCTTGAGGTCGAACATGAGCGGTTCGCCGGAAGAGGTGACTCCGATGGGCACGCGCAGCTCCTCGTCGCGCGTACGCGGCGACCAGAGGGCGGGAACGTCCAGTTGCGAAGCGTCCTCGATGCCCAGCAGCGAGGTGAACGTCGCACCGCCGGTCGCGGAGGACCGCAGCCCCGGATGCGTCGGATTGGAGTCCCAGCGGGAGAGCCGGCGGGACACGTGTGAGGCGGTGCCGATCGTGAGCTGGTCCGCCTCATCGATGTAGGGCTGCCAGTCGCTGCCATTCCAACGGGCGATACGTGCGCTCACGCCATTCCGATTGACCTGCAGCACAGGACGTTCGGGGTTGAGATAGTCCGGAAGCTTGACCTCGCCGTCCGCGTCGTCGAGCCGCTGGATGACAGTGACACCGTCCAGCCCGGTTGCCGGGATGGGTGAGTTCACGCCGTTCAGATCGTAATTCGGATCGTCCAGGATGATCAGCAGGTGCTTGTGGGCGCCGGATTCGGCACCGAAGAGTTCGCGCTCTGCCAGGGCCGGCTTCAGCGCCTCGAAGAGCTCGGCACCCGTGCGACGCAGGTACCGTGCCGGACCGACACCGTCGATCTCACCGCTGATATCCACGTGTGGAAGCCACTTGAGCCACGACCACTGCGCATCTTCAACACTAGGACCGGCCATGGCCACGGTCAGCAGCGTCGGGTCGTGGAATGTGGTCGCCTGCGCCACCCACGAGCGGATGGCGGCGCGAGCGATGTCGTCGTCTCCGAGCACCGTGATGCGCGAAATCTTGTTCAGATCGACGCCGAGCGGGGCACTTCGCACCGTGCGCTGGGTGTCCAGCAGTCCGCGCAATGCGCTGTGACTCACCGGCTCCAAGTCGATCTCGTCGGCGATGTCCTTGACTCGCACGGGGCTGGCCAGCGGAACATCGTGACGCCCGGTACGCACCACCAGGTAGTCGTCATCGCCGGGATCGCGTTCCCATTGACGACGGGTGCCGGGAACTGTGGACAGCTCCTCGGGGTCCGGGTGCGACCATTCCAGCGCCTTGCGCTGCGCAGTGGCGTGGGTGCGCAGATTCTCGCGTACCACCGACAGGTATCGCAGGTAGTCGGCACGCTCGGCGTCGACCTCCTCGGTGCGGACCTTGTCGCCGCCGCCGCGGTACAGCGCGGTGGCAGCCAGCAGAAGCACGAACGGGAAGAACAGTGTCTGCGGGGAGATGAGCCGGATGCCCGAGGCGACCAGCGCAACGATCATGCCGACGATCAAGATCACGATCACGACCGGCATGGCGCGCCGCAGGAACGAGGGCGGCACCACCCGAGGCAGCTGCGGAGGTGCCTCGACGGTCACCGTGGCATCGGGTATCGCCGGGGGCGTTACACGCCGATGGGCTTCGAAAATGAGACGGCTCAACGGGACTCCTGCGCATTCTGTGCAAGTGGGGTGTCGGTCTGGATCTGCGTGACCTGCCGAATGTTCGGGGTCAGGGTGTCGTGCGAGAGCAGGGCGTCGGTGCGTGAGAGCGACGGCCCGGACGCGAACAGATCCAGGATCGACGAGGGGATGGTCAGTGCCGGCTTGTGCAGGCCGAGCGCCTCAAGGGTCTTATCGCCCTCGGCCTCGGTGTCGATGCCATAGCGGACGCCGGTATCGGATATCCACTGATACGCACCACGACCGCCTGGCTGCACCAGGTATCCGGTGCCGGGGGCGATGGCGACCCGGGTCGGAGTGTCGGCGGGGGAGATCAGCTGCACGGTGTGCACCGAATCCGACAGCGGCAGAACGGAGCCCGCAAGCAACGACCATGAATCCGAGGTGGCATCTGCCGTCTTGGTGAACCGGGTGCACAGCACCGGGTCCTCATTGGCGGCCAGCGGCTTGACGGCGGCATTCGGGAACACCCGAGTGTCGATCGCCGACGACGTCGGCAGATGCGCGATCTGATCGGCGGTCAACCGGGGCGGCTGTTCCAGTCCGTAGGAGTTGGCGTTGCGCAGTGCCGACGCGATCACCGGTGAAACCTGCTGCACGCCATCGGCAAGTACCGCGTAGTACACCGGCGTGTTATCCGTCGAGGAACTCACCAGCACCGAGCCGATAGGCGCGGCGACCGGCAGGGGATAGGCGGTAGGCGTCCCTGCCCCGGCGATGGCGGGAACCACAAGTGCCGGAGCCTCCGGAATGGCGTTGAGCAGACGGGTTGTCACGGGGCGCGCTTCAGGCGGTGTGGTGAAGCCAAGCGCGCTGGTGACGGCGACATCTCCGAGGTTGAGCGCGCTGCGCTTCCCGTCCCAGAGCAGCCAGGTACCACCGGACTCGGTGGACACCACGGCCGCGCGGTCGCGTAGCAGCTCTGAGGCCTTGTCGCCGCTGGTGTCCAACGCTCCGGCGATGACGGTGACCGCGTGGTTGCCCGTGCTGGTTTGGCCGGCCTCGCATACCGCCCAGGCGGCGTCGGTTGCCTTGGTCTGCACCATGCGTTCCGGGGCGCCTGGAATGCCGATCAGGTTGCCGCGCGGAAACTGGTCGAGTTGAGCGCTTTTGACCATCGTGGGATCCACTGCCTTGCCCGCGATGAGACGGGCGGAGGTGAGGTTGAGCACCGGGTGCAGGTTGTCGCCAACGCGCACATAGAGTGCCGCCGTCGAACGGTCGGCCAGCACCGGGTCGGTGCCCGCGATACCGGCGGGCCGCAGCAAGCTGAAGACGAAGCATCCGACCACGCCGGTGACCACGATGACGGCGCCCATGCTCAAGGCACGGGACTGGGTGCGCAGCGGGTCGACGAGCATCCGCGCGTCATGCAGTGCAACGCCAGATGCGATGCGCCGCATGACAAATCGCCATCCGGTTACCTGGTGGCCGGTGACGAATCCGCGGCGATACTTCAGCGGTTCGGGGCTCTCGCTGGCCGGTGTGCGTGACGCGAAGGCCCGGCGCTCAGAGTTCGCGTTGTTGTCTCGGTTGTCGCTCATTTCTGGATCGACGCCCCCGGAGCCGACAGGCCGAGCCCGGCGACGATGGCCTCCACGGAGGCCTGTACGTCTTCGACGGTGACGGTCATGAGGTCTTCATCGCTGAAGTCTTCGGCGCCTGAATTATCAAGGCGGTGTTCACGTTCCTCCTCGGAGCGTTCAACGACGTTACGGACGAACCGGCCGTTACCGGCGACGTCGATGCTGCGGCGTGCGATGCCGCGGGTATCGGGAGCTTCCGCGGCACACATGTCCGAGAAGGCGGCGAGCAGCTTGGCTGCGGCCCCCTCGTCGAACTTGCTGTCCCGGACGGACGCCATCGCCGCGGCGATCTCGACGAGTTCGGACGGTGCGTACGAGGGGAAGTTGATGGAGCGGGTGAAACGCGAGCGCAGACCCTCGTTGGTGTCGAGGAACTGATCCAGCTCGGCGCGGTACCCGGCGACGATCACGACCAACCGATCGCGGTCGTTCTCCATCCGGGCCAGCAGGGTGTCGATGGCGACCAGACCGAAGTCGTTCTTGGCGCCGGTGGACACCAGGGCGTAGGCCTCGTCGAGGAACAGCACGCCGTCGAGCGCACTGTCGATGACGGCGTTGGTCTTGGCCTCGGTTTCACCGATGTGCTGACCGATGAGGTCGGCACGGTGTACTTCGCGGACGTTCTCGCGTTTGAGAAGTCCCAAGCCGCAATAGATTTTGGCGACCACGCGGGCGATGGTGGTCTTACCGGTGCCGGGAGGGCCTGCGAACACCAGGTGGTGTGTGCGGTGGCCGACGGCGAGGCCACGGTCCTGACGCCGCAACGCCATTGCCACGGAGCTCTTGAGCCGGGCGACCTGGTCCTTGACCTGCTCCAGGCCGATAAACTCGCTGAGCTGCTGCTCGGCTTCGGCCAGCAGGATCGCCTTGCGTTCGTGAGCCTCAGGATCGATGAAATCCTCTTCGGTGGGCTCAGTTTCGGGATCCCAGGCATCGGTGCGGGCGGCGATACGGGCGGCGGTCGTGGTGTGCAGGCCCACGCTCGGATCGGTGAGCGCATGCTCGACCTCGGCGATCTCGGGATTGGCCGCGTACAGATCCTGAAGCACCTCGGTGGCGGTCTCTTCGTCGCCGTGGTGGCGTAGGTTCAGCGCCTTCGCGAGGGCGCCATCGGTCGCTGCCACTTCGATGGGGCCACTGGGGTCTTCGAGGTAGGACAGTGCGGGATTGACCATACCGAGCTTGGCGAGTGCGATACCCAGGGTGATCCGCACGGCGTGGGATGTGGTGGGCTCCAGTGACTCGTCGGTGACGACGGGGGTCAGCAGCGCGACAACATCGGCCCAACGCTGGGCCCGGTTCTGCATGGCGACGGCGACCCAGCGGGCGTTGAACCATCCGGGGCGCCGCTCGGTCACGGCCGCGATCAGTTCATCGGCCTTGACGTATTCGCCCTTGTCCACGAGGGCCGCGGCGTAGGCCAGGTGATAGTCGTCGGGTCCGCTGGCGCGAAACTCGAGGTACAGCCCCGTGTCGTAGGTAAAGGTCAGATCGCCGGGCTGCAGGTTCACCGCATGCTGAAGATGGCCGGCGGTGGCCGTGGTCTCCGAGATGGCTTCCAGGACGTCGATGGTGGCGCCTCCGGCGGCCGCCAGGCCGACCCACACGTCACACTGATCTTGAGCGGTGCGGCACAGCGAGGTGAACCCGTAGCGCGCTGCGGGTAGGTCGGCGGGACGTCGCCTGTCGTTGACGGAGAGGCCTAACGCCCGGCAGCAGGTCGCGAATCGACTCTCCAATTCGGGGTCGATACGTGTCGATGAGGCCGCGCCCGCGGCCACCCACTCTCGCTGACCAACTCGTTCACGAATATCCACTTACAGCCCTTCGCCCGATCGACACGCTCGCTGATTGGAGTAGTCGGCTCGCGAACGTGATTGGTTCCTGACAGTGCCCTCTCGGGTTGTCAGCAAATTTGTGATAGATCGCCCGCTGCCGCCGGCGTGCTCTCCGTGATGCTGGAGATGGTTGAACCAGTGCCCCTGTATGAAGGCGGGGGTCCGAGGTGTGACTGCCGCCACATCCGGGCGTTCGAGTTGACCAACTCGTTCGCGAGTACTCATCTACCGCCTTTTTCCATGGCACCGTTGCGTGCTCGGCAAGAGATTAGCATTCCCTTACCTAAGTGTCGATAGCTAACCCTAGCCTTATTTAAGGAGGCATCATTAGGCTAGCCTAAGTTAATGGTGACAACCGAGGAATCGAGAGTGCAATGCCGAGCACAGTGACGCAACCGACACGCGGATGGCAGGGCGCCGTTCTTAAATTGTTCCGGGTTGGGGACTATCAGCTAACTGTGACGGGTCGGCGCGAGCTAACCGACCACTACGTAAGGCTCAGCTTCTCGGCGGGTGGCCTGCTGCAGGGCCGCGATGTTCACCCCACCATGTGGATCCGGCTGTGGTTCTCGGACGGAGAGAAGCTGCATCAACGTGGGTACACGCTGGTCAGTCCCGATCCTGGGGCCGATACCGTCGATATCGAGTTCGCGTTGCATGACGGTCTGGCCGCCGGTTGGGCACAAGCGGCCCGAGTCGGAGACACGATCGAAGCGACGGTGCTGGGTAGCAATTTTGCGCTGCCGAACCCGGCCCCGCGTGGGTACGTCATTGTCGGTGATACCGCGTCGCTACCTGCCATCAACTCCCTACTGGCCGCGATCGGGGACAGTCCCGCCACCGTGTTTCTGGAGGCCGCGCACGAAAGCGACAAGACACTGCCCGTCGGCCGGGACGTGGTCTGGGTGGACCGCCACGGCGACCGGTCGCTTGTCGAGGTCGTGCGTGCGGCGGCCTTCGACGCCTCGGGGTACTTCGGCTGGGTGGCGTGCGATACCCGGACCACTCGACAGATCGCCCAGGTCCTCAAGGATCACTTCGGCATTCCGCGCCGGTCGATGAAGGTCCAGGCCTACTGGATGGCCTAGTCGGCGCCGGGCGCGGCTGGTCTACGAGGCGAGCCGCAGATAGGGCATCTGCCGACCGGCAGTGTCCATGATCGTGGTGACGGTGCCGAACCGATCCGTGGCGCGCCGGCATAGCTCACGGAGCTGGCGAGGGTCGCTGGTGTCGGCGGCGATGGCCATCACCTGATCCGCGTCGTATCCGTGCAGCATCCTGGTCAGATCGGTTGCGTGCTTGCCACAGACGACGACCCGATGACCATTGCGCACCAGTATCTGGACGATCTGACGGCCGTTGGGGGCGTCGGCGTTCAAGACAACGACCACATCCTGGTCCGGGTTCGCGTGGCTTTGCATGTCTCCATTGAGCCAGCGATTCCTGGACCCCGGATGTGAGCGCCATGTGGATTCGTTGGGTGACCTCAGCGGTTGGTTGCATTCACGCCGAGTTCGCGATTGTCAGGTCTTGGTTGTCAGGCTTTGGTGCGCTGCCGGTAAGACTGTGCCGCCTCCCGTAGCCCTTCGGGGGACTCCTCGCCCCAGGATCTCAGCATTGCGCGGTTGGCCAGCACCACGTCGCGGGTGGCCTCGATCCGCCGGCACTCATAGTCGGCCAGTGCCCGTGTCGGGTCGTCGGGGGAGTCCGACAGTGCCCGTGCCAGCACGTGGGCATCGACAACCGACTGCGACCCGCCATTGGCGCCCAAGGGGTACATGGGATGCGCGGCATCGCCGAGCAGCGTGACGCGGCCCTTTCCCCAGTGGGACAACGGATCGCGGTCGACCATCGGGTATTCGACGATGTGCCCGCTGCCGCGAACCATTCTGTCGAGGTCCAACCATCCGAAATCCCAGCCCGGGAAGTGCTCCAGCACCTCATCGGCGGTGACCGGGCCATTCCATCGTGCTCCGGCCGGGAGCTCCCCGGCGGGATCGGTGCGCGCGAGCGCCACCCAGTTCACGGTGCTCTCGCTGATGGGATAGGCGATCAGTTCGTGATCGGTGTCGTCATGCGCGGCGATCATGGTCCTGCCGGTGAGGAAGGGGCCAACATCGGCCGCGCCACGCCACATCCGCACGCCCGACCAGCGCAACGGGTCCTCGGGATGCAACTGGGCGCGTATCGCCGAGTTCACGCCGTCGGCGCCCACCAGAACGGCTCCTTCGACATGACCGTCGGCGGTGTGCACGCGCACGCCAGTTCCGTCACTGTCGAAGCCGAGAACCCGGCTGCCTGTCCGGACTGCTTGTGGGCCAATACGTTCCCGTACCGCGTCGAGCAGCATGAGTTGCAACCGGCCGCGGTGCACCGAGATCTGCGGGTAGGCATACTCGCCCGACAGGCCCCGCGGCTCGGTGTACAGAACGGTGCCACGCTTATCGCAGAAGCGGATCTCGGTGGTGGCGATGCCCATGCGGGTCAGCTGCTCACCCAATCCGAGCTCGGTAAGTACTCCGACCGCGTGCGGAAGCATGTTGATGCCGACGCCCAGCGGCTTGACCTCACGCGCACTCTCCAGCACCGACACCTCGCATCCCGCGGCATGCAGGGTCAGTGCTGACGCAAGTCCGCCGATACCCGCTCCGGCAATCACGATCGATGTCTTGTCTGTGCTCATGTCGTCAGCATCCGGCGATGTTGAGTAGAAGTCCAAGATCTGTTCGTTAGCAAACCTATAATCAATACTTATGGAACTTCACCAGCTGCGCTATCTGTTGGCCGTGGCGGACACGTCGAGTTTCACCAAGGCTGCCGCCGCGCTGCATGTCGCCCAACCAGGCGTGAGCGCGCAGATCCGCCTCCTGGAACGCGAACTGGGACACGATGTGTTTGATCGATCAGGCCGCCAGGTCCGGCTCACCGATGCCGGCCAGGCGGTGATTCCCTACGCGCGAGCAGCTCTCGCCGCAGTTGACGGAGTGCGCGAGGCGGCGGACGAGATTGGTGGACTGCTGCGCGGTCACATCGCGTTCGGAACCGTCACGTCGCACGGCGCCGACCTCTCCGCGTTGCTTGCGGCGTTTCATCGTGACTATCCGGCGATCACGATCACCCTGACCGAAGCCGGCCGCGACGAGCTCGTCGCCGGGCTGCATGAGGGTCGGCTGGACGGTGCGATCGTGGCGCTGGGGGTGCAACCGCTGGAGGGATTGGGCTCGCGGGTGATCGATGATCAGCCTTTGGTAGCAGCGGTCGCCACCAACGATCCGTGGGTGAAGTGGCGCACGGTCACGTTGGAGAGGCTCTGTGAACGCCCTCTGATTTGCCTACCGTCGCGCAGTGGAGTCCGGTCCATCCTGGAGGCGGCGTGCCGGGCGGCGGGACTCGTCCCGAATGTGGCCTTTGAAGCGAGCTCTCCGCGAGTTCTCGTCAGTCTCGTCGAGCAGGGACTCGGTGTAGCCGTGGTGCCCGCCCCATACGTACGAAACCGCGCCGGGGTGGTGGCATTGGATATCCGTCCCGCGTTGCGAGGGAGGCTCGCGTTGGCATGGCGTCTCGATGGTCCGCTCGGCCCGGCGGCGCGTGTCTTCCTGGAGCGGGCCCGGGCCGTTCTCTGACTGTCGTTCCGATCACCCTGAATCCAATCCGGCGCCCGGTCAGGCGGTGGCGCAATGGCAGGCACGCGGCGGTGCGTAGCAGGTCGAGGGTGGTGTCGAGCGGCGCAATGGAACGGACCTGACAGATTTTCATTTCACCCGGCAGGTAGCCGCTGAGCAGGCCTTTAGCGTGTGGGCGAGGTCGATTCACGTCAGGAGGACCCGTGGCCGCTGCCGAGCCCACGCCATTGCGCCGCCCGCGTGCCGATCAAGCACGGTTGGTCGCCGACGTGTTGCGTCATCAGATTCACGCCGGGGCCTACGCCGACGGCGGTCTGCCGAGCGAGCAGGAGCTGGCCGCCGAGTTCTTCGTCTCGCGCAACACGGTCCGCGAAGCGCTCACCACGCTGAAGGAAGAGGGCCTGATCGAGCGCGGGCCGCGAACGGGTACTCATGTCGCGTTGCGCAAGTACGAACACGGCCTGGATGCGCTCCTCGGGCTCAAGGAAACCTTCAAGGGCTACGGCGAGGTACGCAACGAGGTTCGCGTCATCCAGGAGGTCAACGCGCCCCCTGCTGTCGCGCACAGATTGCGGGTTGATCCGGGTACGCGTGTCATCTTCGTCGAGCGATTGCGCTATCTCGGTGACCTACCGCTGAGCCTGGACAAGACCTATCTCACGCCGGACGTGGGGGAGGGGGTCATCGAGCATCAGCTCGAGACCAACGACGTGTTCGCGTTGATCGAACGTGTCACCGGTCGCAGGTTGGGTTCGGCCAACCTCTCGCTGGAAGCCGTTGCGGCGGATTCACATTCGGCCGCAACGCTGCAGGTGCCGGACAGCGCCCCGCTGCTGCTGCTCGAACGGCTCACCCATCTCGACGACGGAACCCCTGTCGACCTCGAGTACATCAGGATGCGTGGTGACCGAATCACCTTGCGCAGCAATCTATTGAGGGATATCTGAGGATTCTCATGACACTGGTCAACAACCGCATCGACGTACCGGTCACCATCGACGAATCGCTGTGTATCGAGGGCTGCACCCTATGCGTGGATATCTGCCCGCTCGATTCGCTGGCCATCAATCCGGAAAACGGAAAGGCCTTCATGCACGTCGACGAGTGCTGGTACTGCGGGCCGTGCGCGGCGCGCTGTCCTACCGGTGCCGTCACCGTCAACATGCCCTATCTACTCCGTTAAGACAGGACACCCATGAAGAGAACGGCCCTTCTCTGCTCCGTGCTTCTCGCCCTTGCCGCCGGCTGCTCCTTGGACTCCGGATCCGGTTCGGCCAACGAGGTGACAGTCGTCGTCGGATACCAGTCGAAGACCATCAACACCGTCACCGCGGGCACGCTGCTGCGTGCCCAGGGCTATCTGGAAAAGCGGCTCGGTGAGGTCACCTCCCGTACCGGAACCAAATACAGCGTGCAGTGGCAGGACTACGACACCGGAGCCCCGATCACCGCACAGATGCTCGCCGAGAAGATCGACATCGGTTCGATGGGCGACTACCCGCTGTTGATCAACGGCTCCAAGACTCAGACCAATGACAAGGCGCGCACCGAGCTGGTGTCCATCACGGGTTACAACGCCAAGGGTGCACTCAACATGGTTGTGGTGCCGCCGAATTCGCCGATCACCGAACTTCCTGAACTGAAGGACAAGAAGGTCTCGGCCAGCGTGGGCTCGGCAGGGCACGGCACGCTGGTGCGTGCTCTGCGCAATGACGGGCTGGACCCGGCCAAGGATGTCGAGGTTCTCAACCAGCAGCCGCAGGTTGGCGCCTCTGCCCTGGAATCCGGCCAGGTGCAGGCGCTCTCGCAGTTCGTGGCCTGGCCGGGACTGCTGGTCTTCCAGAAGAAGGCCAAACTGCTCTACGACGGTGCAGAGTTGAATGTCCCGACTTTCCACGGTGTGGTGGTGCGCCGCGACTACGCCAAGCAGCACCCCGAGGTGCTCGACGCCTTCCTGCAAGCGCAGCTCGACGCGACCGATTTCATTCACGACAAGCCTCTTGACGCGGCCCGGATCGTGGCCGAGGGCAGCGGCCTGCCCCAGGAGGTGGTGTACCTCTACAACGGGCCCGGTGGCACGTCGTTCGACACCACCCTCAAGTCCTCGCTCATCGACGCGTTCAAAAGCGATGTGCCCTATCTGAAGTCGATAGGAGACTTCGCCGATCTGAACATCGACGAGTTCGTGCAAGACGGCCCACTGCGCCAGGCATACACATCTCGTGCGAAGAGTTACGACACCGAGTTGGCCGCCAAGGTCAATCCGCTGGTGCTGCACCCGGCCGGCGGGGCAGACCCGGAGCAGGCCGCCGAGATTTGGTTCGACGGCAAGGATTCCACGCAGGTGTACGGTACCGCACAGGAGCTGTTGAAGGCCGTCAATGCCGCCAGCGCGGCCGGCCAGAAGGTCCGTGCCGCGTATGTGGCCGATACCGAACTGGGTACCCGCTGGTTCGCCGACCATGCCTGGTGGGTTCGGGATTCGGCTGGGCTGCATCCCTTCACGACCAGTTCTGGTGCCACTCGATACGTCGGCGCACATCCGGGTGCCACACCCCTGGATTACCCGCAGGCACTGGCGGCCGCGTCATGAGCAGCCTGCCCATCCTCGAGACTCGTCCGCGAGCGGTTGCGGTCATCCCGGCCGAAGACCGGGCCAGTGCGGCTGCGCCTGCCCGGCGTTCGGGTTCGCGATATCTTGCCTGGGGTATCCGGGCATCCTCGATCGCCGTCGCCGTGCTGCTCTGGCAGGTGTTGACGGTCAACAAGGTGCGCTTCGGGCTGCGATTCGACACCCTGCCGACGGTCACGGAGATCGTTTCCGCGCTCACCAAGCGCATCGCTACCGAACAGTATTGGTTAGATCTCGGACAATCCACGATCCGTATCCTCACCGGCTTCGGTCTGGCCGCGGTGCTGGGTGTCGTCACCGGTATCTGGCTGGGGCGTTCTCCGCTGTTCGCCAACATCTTTGGTCCGCTTACCGAACTCGCGCGCCCCATTCCCGCGATCGCGATTGTGCCCGTGGCCATTCTGTTGTTCCCCAGCGATGAGGCCGGGATCGTGTTCATCACCTTCCTTGCCGCGTATTTCCCGATCATGGTCAGTACGCGGCACGCGGTGCGTGCCCTGCCCACGCTGTGGGAGGAATCGGTCCGAACCCTGGGCGGCAGCCGGTGGGACGTGCTGCTGCGAGTGGTGTTGCCGGGGAGCCTTCCCGGAGTGTTCGGCGGCCTGTCCGTCGGGATCGGTGTCGCCTGGATCTGTGTGATCTCCGCCGAGATGATCTCGGGCCGTCTGGGAGTCGGCTATCGCACCTGGCAGTCGTACACGGTGTTGGCCTATCCGGATGTGTTCGTGGGAATCATCACCATCGGTGTGCTCGGATTTCTGACCTCGGCCGCCGTCGAGCTGGTTGGCCGTCGTGTCACACGCTGGCTGCCCCGCGTGGAGGAGGCGCGCTCATGACACGCGCTTCCACCCTGGTTCTCGACGAGGTCCGGCTCGGTTACGGCGGACGCACCGTCGTGGATCGCCTCAGCCTGACCGTGCGTCCCGCAGAAATACTGGTTCTCACCGGTCCGTCGGGATGCGGGAAGTCCACCGTGCTGCGTGCCTTGGCAGGGCTACTCCCGCCCGACTCGGGCACCATCCGGGCCGACGGCGAGAAGGTCGTCACCACCTCGCGTGATCGAGCCATGGTTTTTCAGGACAACGCGTTGCTGCCTTGGCGCACAGTGCAATCGAATATCGATCTGGCGCTCAAGCTGGGTGGTGTGCCGCGCCAGGGGCGCCGCGAGGCGGTGCAGGCCTGGATCGACGATGTCGGGCTGACCGGGTTCGAGGACTACCTTCCCAAGAGCCTCTCGGGCGGTATGCGTCAACGTGTCCAGTTGGCCCGCGGCCTGGCGGGAGCCCCCCGCGCAGTCATGATGGACGAGCCATTCGGGGCATTGGATGCCCAGACCCGTGCCAGCATGCAACGTCTGCTCGTCGATACCTGGCGCACTCATCCCACCACGGTGGTGTTCGTGACCCACGATGTCGACGAAGCCCTGCTCTTGGGAGATCGCGTCGCGGTGCTGGGTCGAGCCGGCCAGCCACTGCGCGCACTGCTGGATGTTCCCCAACCTCGCGAGGCCGACGTCGATCGCAGCGCATTACGCGCTGAAATCCTTGCGGCCCTGAATCACACGGAGCTTGTTGCCTGATGGAGACCCCAGAACTAGATAGCGCCATCCGCCTGGACTGTGACGTGCTCGTCATCGGCGGTGGCACCGCCGGAACCATGGCGGCACTGACGGCTGCCGAAAACGGGGCCCAGGTGATCCTGCTGGAGAAGGCGCATGTGCGGCATTCCGGTGCGCTGGCCATGGGGATGGATGGTGTCAATAACGCCGTCATTCCCGGAAAGGCCGAGCCGGAGGACTACGTCGCGGAGATCACCCGCGCCAATGACGGAATCGTCAACCAGCGCACCGTATACCAAACAGCGACACGCGGTTTCGCCATGGTGCAGCGCCTGGAGCGTTATGGCGTCAAGTTCGAGAAGGACGAGCACGGCGAGTACGCGGTGCGCCGCGTGCACCGATCAGGTTCCTATGTGTTGCCGATGCCCGAGGGCAAGGACGTCAAGAAGGCGCTGTACCGCGTGCTGCGGCAGAAGTCGATGCGCGAGAAGATCCGCATCGAGAACCGCGTCATGCCGGTGCGCGTTCTCACCGATGACGGCAGAGCGGTTGGCGCGGCGGGCTTCAACACGCGCACCGGGGAATTCGTCACGGTCGGTGCGAAGGCGGTGATCCTGGCGACCGGACCATGCGGCCGTCTGGGCCTGCCGGCGTCCGGCTATCTCTATGGCACCTATGAGAACCCGACCAATGCCGGGGACGGGTACGCGATGGCCTACCACGCCGGTGCCGAGCTGTCGGGGATCGAGTGCTTTCAGATCAACCCGCTCATCAAGGATTACAACGGCCCGGCCTGCGCGTACGTGGCCAACCCGTTCGGCGGGTATCAGGTGAACGCGCAGGGGGAGCGCTTCGTCGACTCCGACTACTGGTCGGGCCAGATGATGACGGAGGTCAAGAACGAAATCGAATCCGCGCGCGGTCCCATCTATCTCAAGGTGACTCATCTGCCGGAGGAGACACTGTCGGCGCTGGAGAACATCCTGCACACCACCGAGCGCCCCACCCGCGGGACCTTCCACGCCAACCGCGGACACGACTACCGCACGCACGATATCGAGATGCACATCTCCGAGATCGGTTTGTGCAGCGGCCATTCTGCGTCGGGGGTGTGGGTGGACGAGCATGCCCGTACCACGGTGCCGGGTCTGTATGCCGCGGGCGACCTGGCCTGCGTGCCGCACAATTACATGATCGGCGCCTTCGTGTACGGCGATCTGGCCGGCGAGCACGCGGCCTCGACGCTCTCGAAAACACCTGCCCCACTGGAATTTCCCGTTGATCAGGTCAAAGAGGCGCACGAGCTGATCTACCGCCCGTTGCGTCATCCGGACGGTCCGCCGCAGCCTCAGGTCGAGTACAAGCTGCGCCGCTTCGTCAACGATTATGTGGCCCCGCCGAAGACCGCGGCCAAGCTGTCCCTGGCCGTGCAGACCTTCGAACGGATGGCCGACGAGGTGAGCCAGATCGGCGCGCGCACCCCGCACGAGCTGATGCGGGCGGCCGAAGTGTCGTTCATCAGGGACTGTGCCGAAATGGCGGCACGTTCGTCGTTGACCCGCACCGAATCGCGGTGGGGTCTGTATCACGACAGGGCGGATCTGCCGGAGCGTGACGACGAGAACTGGCGTTACCACCTGAACCTGCGTAAGAGCGTGGGGGGCGGCATGGACTTCGTGAAACGGCCGGTTGCACCGTATTTCGTTCCAGTACCCGGCTTGGACGACCTACCGTCGGGGGAGACCGAACCCATCGCGGTGCACCAGCCCGAGCTGTTGGGCGGGAAGGCCCCGGCCACTCGCGTCTCGGAGGTCATCGCCGCGGAAGCGGAACAGCCGCCATCCCCGCGGATCGCCACGGTGCTGTCCTTGGAGGCACCCACTGTCGAGGATCTACTGCAGTATCTCGCCGACGAGGATCCGGGCGTACGCCGCACCGCAATCGCCGCACTGACCGAACACATTCCCAGCGGCTATGAGGACGCTTTGTTGAATGCGTTGGGCGACAGCGATTCTTCGGTCCGTCGTACGGCCGCTGACGGGGTGCGTGAGCTGGTCGAGGTTCTGGACAACCCGGTGGCGATCCGCGATCACGTCGATGCCCCCGACCCGTTGGTGCGCAGTACCGCGCTGTACGTGGCCAGCGCCCGGCGGGTCGGCGATTCGGCGGTATATGTCGCGTCGCTGCGCGATCCCGACCACCGAGTGCGGATCGAAGCCGTGCGGGCCCTGGTATCCGTGGATGACGCGGTGTCCATTGGTACCGCCGCCCACGACGACAATCGCGAGGTACGGATCGCCGTTGCGAACGGGCTTGCGAAGCTGTCCGCCGGTGGCCAGACGGTGCGGGCGCTGGTGGGCGATGGTGACCCGCTGGTGCGGGCGGCGGCGCTGACCGCCCTCGGTGCGTTGGGGGTCGATGAACAGATTCTCGATGCCGTCGAGGAGGCATTGCGGGCGCCGGCCTGGCAGATCCGCCAAGGGGCGGTGCGTGCCTTGGCGGGGGCGTCGTCGGCGCACGCCGTCCCGCCGCTGGCACGGGCGCTGTCCGACGCACATTTGGATGTGCGTAAGTCGGCGGTATTGAGTCTGAGCCAGTGGGTGTCGACGGAGCCTGCTGTGCGTGAGGCGTTGACGGGCGCGCTCCAAGATGGGGATGCCGATGTGAGAGCCTATGCGCGACAGGCACTTGCGGCCGGCTGACCGCAGTGCACATGCACATCGGATTCGGCCCGGCAACGTGGCGCAGTTCATGTTATGGGCGGGTTCCGAGGCCACTTAGCATAGGCTAGGCTTACTCGGGTGTCGAAGATGAGTGCGGTTGTAGATCCCGATACCGGTGCCCGGACCTGGGTTTCTGTGCAGAAGGGGCTGCCGGATGGTTTTGCGCCGGCTGACCTCGCGAGTGTGCTCGCGCAGGAAATCCCTGAGCGCCACGGCGACGAATACCTGATTTACGAGCGCGACGGCGAATGGGTGCTCGCCATCGGCGCCCGTGCCTCCGTCGAGCTCGACAGCGACGGGCTGCGCATCCTCCGCGACGGATCCGTCGAGAAACGCGGTTGGTCCGGACACCCGGGCGCCGCGCTCGAAGTGGCCGTGAACGAGATCTCCGACGGCGTGCATCGCGTCTTCGGGTGGGTCGCTTTCGAGTTCGGTACCTACCGCTTCAACCTGCAGCATCGGCTGGCCCCCGGTACACCGTTGGCGCGGGTTTTCACTCCCCGTGCCGAAGTGGTGATCACCGCCGACGGCATCTCGGTCTCCGATGAGCGCTATGTCGACGAGATCAGTCGGCTGATCGATCAGGGCGCTCCGGCGATTCCGGCGCCGGCCTCGATCGACCTGGTCCCGGACCCGTCCGATTATCGAGGGCGCGTAGGCATCGCCACCGCTGAGATCCGATCGGGCCTGTACCACAAGGTGATTTTGTCGCGGCGCGTGGAAGTGCCGTTCGCGATGGACTTTCCGTCCACGTACCGCCTTGGCCGGCATAACAACACCCCGGTTCGCTCCTTCCTGTTGCGGCTGGGTGGTATCCGCGCGCTGGGATACAGTCCCGAGCTGGTGACCGCGGTCGAAGCCGACGGAACCGTTATCACGCAGCCGTTGGCGGGAACACGAGCCTTCGGCCGGGGCGCGGACGCGGATCGGGTTGCCCGCGACGACCTCGAATCGAATGCCAAAGAGATTGTTGAGCATGCGATCTCGGTTCGCAGCTCGCTGGCCGAAATCGCCGAGGTGGTCGATCCCGGTAGTACCAAGGTGACCGATTTCATGACCGTGCGCGAGCGCGGCAGCGTTCAGCACCTGGGGTCGACCGTCAGCGGAGAGCTCAGCCCCGGCATGACGAGAATGGATGCGTTGGAGGCACTCTTCCCCGCGGTTACCGCGTCCGGGATTCCCAAGGCTGAAGGTGTCGACGCCATCCTGCGGCTCGACGATCACCCCCGCGGTCTCTACTCGGGTGCGGTGCTGATGATGTACCCGAACGGCGGATTGGACGCGGCGCTGACCCTGCGCTCGGCCTACGAGTACGACGGGCACACCTGGCTACGGGCCGGTGCCGGCATCATCGAGGCATCCACGCCCGAACGTGAATTCGAGGAAACCTGCGAGAAGCTCGGCAGTATCGCGCCCTATGTGATCAAACGCGAGGCCTAGTTCTGGCTCTACCTGACACAACCTCGCCCGGCCAAGCCGGGCGAGGTTGTGTCGTCCCGGCTTGGCCGGGCTGGTATCGCACCGATCGGCCGAGGCCTAGTTCGCGAGCGAGGCGCGCAGTGCCCGCTTGTCTATCTTGCCCACGGCGGTCAGCGGAAGGGTCGGAACCGCGACCAGCTTGTCGACGCGTGAATGGGTGGCGGCTCCACGATCTTGCAGGTGCCGGTTCAGTTCGGCGGCGGTAGCCGGCTTGCCCTTGAACACAATTGCCGCACAAACAATCTCACCGAGATACTGATCGGGCAGGCCGACGGCGGCGGCCGCGTAGACCGCCGGATGGGTCTGCAGGTGCGATTCGAGATCCAACGCGGAGATGGACTCCCCGCCGCGGAGGATGACGTCCTTGATGCGGCCGGTAACCTCCAAATATCCGTCCGGCAGTGCTCGCACCCGGTCGCCGCTGCGGTAGAAACCGTCGACGGTGAACGAGCGCACATTGTCCGCCTCGGCACGGTAGTACCCGTTCAGGGTGTACGGGCCACGCACCAGCAGCTCTCCGGCTTCACCGGTGGGCACGGGGGCGCCGTCCTCGTCGACAATGCGCACCTCGTCGGCATCGCACATGGGCCGGCCCTGGGTGTTGTCGAGGATCTCGGCGGGATCGCCTGGGCGCGTGAGGCATAGCAGGCCCTCGGCCATTCCGAAGACCTGTTGCAGTCCCGGCGTGAGTGACTCGCGGACCGTTCGCGCGTCATCGGCGCCCAGTTTGGCGCCGCCGACCTGGAGCAGCCGCAGTGATTCGGGCAGCACGGGCTCCCACGCGGTGGCTTGTGCCCACAGCTGGGCAAGTGATGGCACCAGTGCCGTCACGGATACCCGGTGCCGGGCGATGGTCTCAAAGGCCGACTCGGGGCTGGGGTCCGAGAGGAAAACTGTGGTGGCGCCGGTACTTATCGCGCCGAGCAGGCCCGGGCAAGCCAACGGAAAGTTGTGACCCGCGGGCAGTGCGACGAGGTAGACATCGTCCTGGGTGAGATCACACACCTGTGCGGCCTGCGTGGCGTTGTAGACGTAGTCCTCGTGGGTGCGGGGGATGAGCTTGGGCGCTGCGGTAGTGCCGCCCGAGACCAACAACAGTGCCGGGGCATCTGTCTGTGCGGCTGGCAGAGGGCCGTGAGCCTCAACGCTTTTCAGCAGATCCGCCCAGGAGGTAAAGGGTCCGGCGTCGCCGTCGACCACCACGCTGCGCAGGCTCGGGTGTTTCTGGGACAGCTCGACCGCCAGGGCGCGGTAATCGAAGCCGCCGGCGGAATCGGCGATCACCAAGGCAACGGCATCGGCCACCTCGATGAAATGCGACAGCTCGGCGGCTCGGTGTCCCGGCAGGCACATCACGGGTATCGCGCCGGCGCGCATCAAACCGAACAGCGCAACAGCGAAGGATGCCCTGTTGGGAAGCTGGAGTAGCACCCGATCGCCGGGTGTTATCCCCAGCCGGATGAAGGCATGTGCGGCATTGTCCGCGGCCGCATCGAGTTCTCGGTAGCTCAGCGTGGCGTGCTCGTCGATCACCGCGGGGTGATCGGCGCGCCGGGTGGCGGACGCGCGGAGCAGGGATTCGACGGTGTTGCCGGTCCAGTACCCGGCCTGACGATAGGCCTCGGCGCGCGCCGGGGGAAACGGGACGAAACCGTCCGCGCTGGGGGTTGTGGCCGAAGCGGCGGTGGTCGATCTGGCCTGAGTCATCGGGGCTCCTCGTGGGTGACTCCCCGCAGTCTAGATAGGGTAGCCTCGTCGTAGTTAGGGCAGCCTGTACTAATAGCGAAAACGCGAGGTGAGATCGAGGTGCGCACCGTGAGCGAGGGTGACGTCGAGGTGGGCGTTACCAGCGGAGGGGCGTCGATAGGCCTCGAGCCGGCTGCCGCGCCGCCGCTGTCCGCGGGACAGCAGCGCATATGGTTCGCCCACCGCGTGACGCCCGCTCTGATGAACATGTGCCGGTCCTACCGGCTCCGCGGCGACGTGGATGTCGACAGGCTGCGTGCCGCGGTGAGCGCGGTCGTGGCGCGGCACGAGGCCTTGCGCATGACAATTCACGCCGGCGCCGAGGGCAATCCGGTCGCATTGCTGCACAACGACCTGCCGGCCCGATGGGTCGAGCATGACGTGGCCGACCTCGCGGGTACCGCGCAAGAGCTTCGGCTGGGCGTGCTGGCACAACGCGAATTCGGCGCCATATTCGATCTGGCCACCGAATCACCGTTGCGAGTCACCGTCATCCGTACCGGTGCTGCGGAGTACGTCGTGCTCGTGGTCGCCCACCGGATCGCGTGGGACGACGAGTCGTGGTCGGTGTTCCTCGCCGATCTGACGACCGCCTATGTCGACGGCGATATCACCGCGCCACTGTCATCGCTGCCCTCGCAGGATGGGCCCGGCGGTGCGGACGACTACTGGCGCCAAGAGTTGGCGAATCCTGCGGAACCGCTCGAACTTCCGGGCCCCAATGGCTCTGTGGTGCCGACCGACTGGAAGGCTGCGCGCTGCACCGCACGCCTTTCCGCGTCGGTGATGGATGACATCGGGCGGCTTGCGCATGACGCCGACACCACCCCGTACGCGGTGTTGTTGGCCGCGTATTCGGCGCTCCTGCATCGGTATACGCATGCGGAAGATTTCCTCGTGGCCGCCCCGGTACCTGTGCGTGACGCCGGCGTGCAGGGCCGTATCGGTCACTTCGGCAATTTCCTCGCCCTGCGGATGCGCCCGCACGGTGAGGAAAGCTTCAGGGACCTGCTGGGTCGGGTGCGGCGTACCACCCTGGACGGGTTTGCGCATCAGGGGGTAAGCCTGGATCGCGTGGTCCCACGCGTCGGCTTCGCGATGGGTGCGGACTCCGCAGCCCTTTTCTGCCCGCCCGGAATCCACTGTGAAAGAGCGCCATTCGATGGCCAGGTGGCGTATGTGCCACTCGGCCTGACCGTCCAGACGACCCCCGATGGCGCCGATCTGGTGGCCGAATATCTGGTCGGCATGCTGGACGAACGGATGACCGCGCAGATGCTCCGGCACTTCGGCAACATGCTCGATGCCGCGCTCGACGACCCGGACCGTCCGCTGGGCAGTCTGGAACTAATGGACGGCCGCGAGTCGCAGTGGCTGTGGGATGCGTCGTCCGGGGAACGGTTTGACGCCGAGCCGGCGACGCTCGGTGATCTGGTGGCCGCTCGGGTGGCTGCTCAACCCGATGCCACCGCGCTGGTGTACGAGGGACGTCACTACTCGTACCGCGAAACCAATGACTTGGCGAACCGTCTGGCGCACTGGATCATCCAGCAGGGGATCGGCACGGAGGATCATGTCGCGGTTCTCCTCGATAAGTCCCCGGAATTGATCATCACCGCGCTCGCCATCGCCAAGGCGGGGGCGGTGTACCTGCCGATCGATCCCGACTACCCGCCCGATCGGATCGCGCATATTCTTGCCGACGCGCAGCCCAGGCTCGTGATCCGAGAGCCGGTGACCGGCCTTGACCAATTCGATGTTCGCGAACCGGTCGATTCTGATCGAGTGCGGCCGTTGACCGCCGACAATGCTGCGTATCTGATTTACACATCCGGTTCGACGGGCATACCCAAAGGAGTGACGGTCACACACCGCCCACTCACCGAGTACTTCAATTGGTTCCGCGCCGAGTATCGGGTCAGCGGATCGGATCGGGTGCTGCAGGTGGGATCGCCGAGCTTTGACGTATCGATAGGGGAGATCTTCGGGATCCTCAGTTGTGGTGGCCGCCTGGTCATTCCGCGCCGGGGTGGGCTCACCGATGTTGCGTACCTGACGGACCTGTTGAACAACGAAGCCGTCACCTCGATGCACATGGTGCCTTCGTTGCTCGGGCTCATTCTGTCGCTTCCCGGAGTAACACAATGGAAGTCCCTGCGCCGGGTGCCGGTAGGTGGAGAGGCATTGCCCGGGCCGGTCGCGGATAAGTTCCACGCCACGTTCGACGCGTCGCTGCATAATTTCTACGGCCCGACCGAGGCCGTCATCAACGCGTCGCGGTACAAGGTCCGCGGAATCCAGGGCACGCGGACCGTGCCGATCGGCACTCCCAAGATCAACACTCAGATTCACATTCTGGATCAGGATCTGCGACCGGTTCCGGTGGGCGTAATCGGTGAGATATACATTGGCGGAACGCATCTGGCGCGTGGATATCATCGCGCCGCAGGCCTGACCGCGCAGCGTTTCATCGCCGATCCCTTCACCCCCGGGCAGCGGATGTATCGCTCCGGCGACCTCGCACGGCGCAATGCGTGCGGCGATATCGAGTTCGTCGGCCGTGCCGACGAACAGGTGAAGATCCGGGGTTTCCGTGTCGAGCTCGGTGAGATTTCCTCCGCGATCGAGGTCGACCCGAGTGTCGGCCAGGCGCTGGTGGTGGTCGACGAACTGCCGCACCTCGGTAAGCGCCTCGTCGCCTACCTGACACCGTTCGGCGGGCACGTGGTCGATATCGACCGGATCCGCTCCAGGATCGCAGCGGCCCTGCCCGACTACATGATTCCCACTGCCTACGTCGTGCTCGATGAGATTCCCATCACCCCGCACGGCAAGATCGACAGGGATGCACTGCCGGCGCCCGACACCGGGTCCGTCGCAGAGCGCCGTGAGCCGGAAACCGCGACACAGAACCAGGTGACTGCCTTGTTCTCGCGAATGCTCGGATCCGGCGTTATGGGAATCGACGATTCGTTCGAGTCTCTTGGCGGTCATTCACTGCTCGCAAGCAAGCTCTCGGCGGCAATCCTGTCCGAGTATGGGGTGCGGATCGATATCCGCGAGATTCTGCGCCGGGGTAGCGTCGCGAGCCTGGCCGAGCTGATCGACCAACACATCGACAGCACTGCGGCTTCGGCGGACCGTGTGGTCGAAGGGGAGCCGATTCCGCTGCTGCCGGGCGGACACAGTCTGTATGAGTACGGAAACCCGCGCAGGCTTGCGGTGACGTGTGTTTTCCGGATTCAGGAGGGCATCACCCGTCCTGCCCTGGAGCAGCTTCTGGGTGCCGTTATCGCGGAACATGAGGTACTACGCAGTCGACTCGACCGCGACAGCATGATGCTGGTCCCGCGTGCGCGCCCGGCTCTTCGGTTCGTCGAGATCATTGCCGCCGACCCCTCGGCCGTCGCGGGTGCCGAGATTGCCCGTGCGGTGGATCGGCTTGATCCCGAACAGGGTTGGATGTTGTCGGCCGTGTGGCTGCACCCAGACAACGAGCCGGGCGTTCTCATCCTGGCGGTACACCATCTCGCGGCGGATCCCATCTCGTGGCGGGTCATCATGTCCGAGTTGGAATCCCGCTGGCGGGCCATGACGCAGGAGTTGGCACCGGCGAGCGTTCCGAACGCCATGGGCCTGCGCCGCTGGGCGAATTCGCTGGCGGCCGAAGTGCAGGATGTGGGTAGTCTGCCGTTCTGGGTTGCCCAGCTCGATGGTGATGATCCCGCCATCGGTTCGCGCCGAATTTCTCCCGAATCGGATCGGGAGAGTGAGGTGGCCATTACCGTCGAATCCGCACCGGTGGAAGTCAGTGCACGTCTGCTGAATTCCGGGATTCCGATGCATCAGCTGCTCGCGGCGGCGCTGGCGGGCACGGTGGCGCAGTGGCGTCGTGGCCGGGGACAGCCCCCGGTCGAGCCGCTGCTGGCGATGCAGATTTCCGGACGCACAGAGAGCACCACCGGAACCGTGGGGCTGCTCAGTACGGCATATCCGTTGCGCGTCGGGGGTACCGATCCGCTCGGGATGGGGCCGCGTTCTCTGGTGGAGCGGGTCGCCCGGCAGCACAGCGCGATGCCGGGGCGCAGTATCGACTACGGGTTGCTGCGGTATCTGCGCGGCGACACCTCGGCAGTGCTGCGAAAATACCGCGACCCGCAAGTCCTGCTGACCTACCTCGGACACGATCTGGGATTCGAAGGGGAGCTTCTTCGCCGCGATGAGTGGCTCTCGGTACTGGGCTCGCCTGTCCCCGAACCTGATTCGGGAGTGCGTCACGAGCTCGATATCTCCGTGCTGATCATGGAGACCACCGAGGGGCCGACCATCGGAACCATGTGGCGCGCGATTCCGGAGGTACTCAGTCGTTCGGAGATCGCCGAGTTGCAATCGATATGGCACGAACAGCTAGGAATTCTGGCAAAGGAGCAATGGTGACCTCGACATTGGCAGTGATAGGCGCGGGTGCCAAGGCGGTCGCGGTCGCCGCGAAGGCGGCCGTGCTGCGTGAGTGCGGTGTCGACGTGCCCGATGTGGTGGCGATCGAACGCCAGCAGATCGGCGCCAACTGGCAGGCGTGCGGTGGCTGGACGGACGGGCAGCACCGACTGGGCACCAGCCCCGAGAAGGATGTGGGCTTCCCGTACCGGTCTGCCGTGCTGCCGGGGCGCAACGCCGAGATCGACGCCCGGATGATGCGGCTGAGCTGGCAGTCCTATTTGATCGCGACTGGCCAATTCGCCGAGTGGGTCGACCGGGATAAGCCGGCGCCAACGCACAAGCGCTGGGCCGACTATCTGACATGGGTGGCCAATACGGTCGATATGAAGGTTGTTCACGGTGAGGTGACCGGTCTGTCGATTGATGACAACCGATGGGTGGTGGGCACCAATGACTGCTCCATCGCCGCCGATGCGGTGATGGTGACCGGACCTGGTCAACCGGAACGGTCCGTGCTGCCCGAGCACCCAAATGTCTTGTCCATTGCCGAATTTTGGCGACGCTGTGCCGGTCCCACCCGCCTCACCGCGGAACGCGTCGCCGTGATCGGCGGTGGAGAGACCTCCGCTTCGGTACTCAATGAGCTTTTCGGACACCGCGTTTCGACGGTCACGGTCATCTCGCCCGGCGTGACGTTGTTCACCCGCGGTGAAGGCTACTTCGAGAATGCGTTGTTCAGCGATCCGACCGGATGGCTGCACCACACGATGGAGGAGCGGCGCGACGCGCTGAACCGGACCGATCGTGGTGTCTTCTCGTCACGGGTCCAGGAATCGCTGCTGGCCGACGACCGCATTCGGCATCTGCGCGGCCGGGTCGCACACGCCGTCGCGCTGGAAGACCGAATCAGGCTGACGCTGCGCAGCGACAGCGCGGGCGAGCCGTCCGAGACCGTGCACGGCTTCGATCTGGTGATCGATGGAGCCGGTGCCGATGCCCTGTGGTTCCTGCCGTTGTTCGACCAGAGCGCCCTGGATCTCATGGAGCTCAAGCTGGGTGCTCCGGTGGATGGCAATGTCTTGCAGGAATCTCTGGGACATGATCTGTCCGTCAACGGCCTTACACCCAAGCTCATCCTTCCGACGCTCTCGGGTCTGACCCAGGGGCCCGGGTTCCCCAATCTGAGCTGCCTCGGATTGTTGTCCGATCGAGTGCTCGGCGGGCATAGCAGCACCGAGCCGGTCCGTCGTGAAAGGAAAATAGTTGACTACCAACCCATTTGATGACGAGAACGGCGCCTTCTACGTACTGGTCAACGATGAGGAGCAGTACAGCCTCTGGCCGACGACCATCGAGGTCCCGGCCCAGTGGCGCGTGGTCTTCGGTGAGGCGCAGCGCGCCGACTGCGTCGACTACGTGGAGGCCAACTGGACCGATATGCGTCCCAAGACCCTGCGCGACGCGATGGCAGGCGCCTAACCTATCTCCGACAACCGGGGAACCACCTCGTCACCGAGTCGCCGGACGAATCCTGCGGGATCGGTATTGCCTGGCAGCGGACCGCAGTTGACCATATCGACACCCAGTGCGGCCAGGCTCTCCGCCTTGCGGAGATAAGCGTCAAGATCCTCAAAAGGATCGGTGAACATTGCCACCGTCAAGCGAATCTCGAAGAAATCGCGACCGACGGCATCGCAGTGCCGTTTGAGTACTGTCACCTTGTGGGCGACCTCCTCGGTGGTGGGTGAGGTGCTGTTCCAGATATCCGCGTACTGAGCCACCAGCCGCAGAGTCTTCTTCTCGCCTCCTCCACCGATCAGAATAGGAGGCTGCCGGATTGGCTGCGGTTGACAGATTGTCTCCGCCAACCGGTAGTGGGTGCCCTCATAGGCGCCGTCGTTATCGCTCCACATCTGGCGGGTGATCTGAAGTGTCTCTTCGAGCATCTCGAATCGGTCGCGAAGCGGGGGATAGGGGATGCCGAGTGCCACGTGTTCGCGTTCGTACCACGCGGCGCCGATGCCGAACACGCTTCGGCCCTGCGACAGCACGTCGAGTGTGGTGAAGGTCTTGGCGAGCACCCCTGGATGCCTATACGTCACACCCGTGACGAGCATTCCCAGGTTGATCGTGGTGGTCTGCGCGGCGAGGAAGCCCATCGAGGTATAGCCCTCGAGAAATGGATCCTCGGCCCGGCCAACAGCTTCCATCTGGAAGAAATGGTCGGCCAGCGTGAACAGTGTGGCCCCACCTTCCTCGGCGGCGCGTGCGGTGGCTGCGAGACTGGTGCCGAGATCGCGATCGGATCCGGGGAGAAAGTCGATGTAGTGGATGCCTAGTTCCATTGTCATGGTTTACCTTTCGATCAATCGGTGAGACGCCCGAGCAGCGTGAGCGCGTCCACGATGACGCGACGCTCCTTGTCGGTGAATAGGTTCTGAAGTTCCTGGGTCAGCCATTCGTCGCGGATCTGTCGATCGCTTTCGGCGCGCCGGCGGCCCTCGTCCGTCAGCGATAGTTCCGTGCGTCTTCCGTCCTCGGGATCGGGTGTGCGACAGATTAATCCGTGATTGTCCAATGCGGCGACGGTAGCGGCCATGGATTGCGGGCGGACGCGCTCGGCGCCTGCGAGCTGACTGGTGGACGCGGGACCGTCCTTCCATAGCCGGATCAGCACCGCTGTTTGCGACGGAGTGAGTCCGTCGCCTCCCGAGACTTCTTTGAGCCGCCGCCGCAGTCGACTGAAGATCACGCGAAGGTCGCGGGCGGCTGTCACGGCGGATTCACTGTATTGGGCCACATCTCCACTCTAATGTAGACAGTTGAAACTGTCCAGTTGTAACTGTCTATTTATGATTGATAGCGTGATCCGACGGGCAGCGGTGATAGTGGCCAACCCGACCACACGGCCGTAAGGACAGCGCTGTGGCGTGCCCTGCACGTGGAACTGGATCCCGCTCCGCACGTGCTTACCGACCGCATCGGACTACGGCTGGTGGCGCCGCCCGACGACTGGCGTCAACGCCCCGATATGGATCCGAGGGGCTCCGTTGCGTCGCGTCTGGGAATGGTGTCGCGAACCCGGTTCGTCGAGGATCTCGTGGACCAGTGGGTCGCCCGCGGGGTGGAGCAGTACGTGATCCTCGGGGCGGGCCTGGACACGTTTGCGCAACGGCGCCCCGAGGCCGGTCGACGGCTCACCGTCTACGAGGTTGATCATCCTCAGACTCAGGCGTGGAAGCGAAAGCGTTTGGCCGAGATAGGGTTTGATGTTCCCCACTGGCAGCGGCTGGTTCCCGTCGACTTCGAGGCGGGCGGGTCCTGGCGCGACCAACTGGCGATCGCGGGGTTCGACGCCGCCCGGCCCGCGGTGGTGGCGTCCACCGGCGTCAGCATGTATCTGACCGGTGCGGCGATCGCCGCGACACTGCGGCAATGTGCCTCGCTGGCGCCGGGTTCGACTCTGGCGATGACGTTTCTGCTGCCTTCGGAACTATTGAATGAGCCGGAGCGCGCGATCCGGGAGATGATCGTTTCCCGGGCTGCCGAATCGGGTACCCCGTGGTTGAGTTTCTTCACTCCCGACGAAATGCTGTCCCTAGCTCGTGAATGCGGGTTTGCGGACGTGTCACACGTGTCGGGGCGTGAATTGATCGAGCGCTATGTGCCCGACACCGGATTGTCAGCCGAGGAGTTCCTGGTGGCGACCGTCTAGTTGGTGGCCGCCGCGATACGCCATCCGGAGGTGGACTCCTGCTGGTGCCAGAACTCGGCGAAACGTCCTCCGAGTGCGGTGAGTTCGGCGATCGAGCCTTGCTCGATAACCTGACCGTCATCGATGAACAAGACATGATCCGCATTGCGGATCGCGCTGAGTCGATGGGCGATCATCACCTTGGTACGGACCCGGGGGTCGTTACCGATGGCATCGGTGACCGCTGTCTCGTTCTCGGTGTCCAGGGCGCTGGTCGCCTCGTCGATCAGCAGGACGGGGGCCGGTTTGACGAGGGCACGCGCGATGCTGACTCGTTGGCGTTCACCGCCGGACAATGCCGTACCCGCCTCGCCGACGCGTGATCGGTCGCCGTCCGGCAGACGCTCGATGATCTCGTCGACACGCGCGAGGGTCATTGCCCGGTGCATCTCGTCATCTCCGGCGGTGGGATGGCCGACCAGAACATTTTCACGGATCGGCCCGTCGAAGAGGTAGGGATGCTGGAACACCATGCTCACCAGCGCGCGTCGCGTCGCGGTGTCCAAGGTTGCGACATCGGTTCCGTCGACCAGGATTTGGCCGCTTGCCGGCTGCTGGAGGCCGGCGATGAGCGACAGGATGGTGCTCTTCCCGGAGCCCGACGGTCCGACGATGGCGGTGGTGCTGCCCGGTTCCAGGGTGAAGTCGACGCCCCTGAGGACCTGGTCGGTGGCGCCCTCGTAGCGGAAGGCGATATCGCGGAATTCGATGCGCGGTGCGGGAGCGTCGGCGGATGCGACGGCGTCCCCGGGTTGGTCCGCGGCCTCGGCGGTGATGATCGTGTGCAGGCGTCCGAAAACGCCCCGTGAGTTCTCTACGGCGGTGGTCAAATCGGCCAGCACGGTAAACGGCTCCAAGAAACGCACGATCACGACCATCAGGGCGACAGCCTCCGGAGCGCCGATCTCACCGCGCACGGCCAGCACCGTCGTCGTACCCGCCAACAGGATGAGCGCGATCTGGCTGACGATGCTGAACAGGAGCTGTCCGGGAATCTGGAACAACAGCAGCCGCATGGTCGCACCGCGCGCCACCGCGACCGCCTCACCGGCTTGGCTGCGTGCGGGTGCGACGCGACGGCTGGCCCGCAACGCGGCCTGCGTACGTGCGAACTCCAGGATTCGCTCGGTGAGTGCGCTGTGCGCCTTGGCGTCCGCCTCGTCGGCGGATCGCACGATCCGAATGCTGGACATCAGGGAACCCAGCAGCAGCGGCAGGGTGATCGCCGCCGCAACCCCCAACTTCCACGAGATGAAGAACAAGCCGATCGTGAGGGCAGCGGGCAGCAGTACGGCGCCCAGCAGCGGGGTGAGCAGGTTCGCGATGAACCCCACCAGGTCGGGTCCGCCGGATGAGATGGCCTGGCGTGCCAGGGCCGTCCGCTCGGCGGTGAACCAGCCCAGCGGAATATGGGTAATTCGGTCGGCCACCTGATGCTGGGAGTCGTTCAGCAGCGCGAACCCGATGCGGTAGCCGATGCGTGCCAACGTGGTATCCACAATCCAGCCGCCCACGGTGACGGCCGTGAGTATTCCGAGCCATGACAGCGCATCGGAGGGCGTCGCACCGAACAGTGCACTCAACAGCGGTATCAGCAGTAAGCAGCCGGCCGCCCGCAGCGCCGCCGAGACAAATGACAGCAGGATATAAACCCGCAGTGACCCGCGATGGCTGGATGGAATCAAGCGAATCAGGTTGGAAATCATCAGATGTTCCCTCCGGCGAGCACCGTGGAGACTACCGACGGTTCTTCGAGACGGCCCTCCCACAACCGCCGATACCGACCGTTGTTGGCGAGCAGTTCGGTGTGGGTGCCGGTTTCCGCCACTCGGCCGTGATCGAGGACCACGATCTGGTCGGCATCGGCGATGGTGTGCAGGCGGTGCGCGATGACCAGCACCGTCCGGTTGTGGATGAGCCGGCCCAGCGCCTGTTGAACCAGGTACTCGGATTCGGGGTCGGCGAATGCGGTGGCCTCGTCCAGGATCAGTATCGGGGTATCCGCGAGAAGCGCGCGGGCGATGGTGAGGCGCTGCTTCTCACCACCGGACAGCTGCGTATTGGTGTCCAACACGGTGTCATACCCGTGGGGAAGGCGCAGGATTCGTTCATGGATTTGTGCGTCGCGGGCCGCCGACTCGACCTCCGCATCGCTGGCCTCAGGCCGGGCCAGTGCGATGTTCTCGCGCACCGTTCCCGCAACCAGCTGCACGTCCTGAAAGACGAATCCCACCTTGGCGTACAGCTCATCGGGGGTCAGTGCACGGATGTCGGTGCCGTCGATGCGGACGGAGCCGCCGTCGACATCATGGAACCGCGCCAGCAGTGAAGCCAGTGTCGACTTCCCGGATCCCGACGGTCCCACCAGCGCCGTGACGGTGCCGGGCCGCAGTGTCAGGGTGACCTCGTGGATGACGGGGACGCCGGGCCGGTACCCGAAGGTGGCGGCGTCGAATGACACCGAGGGCGTCTTCGCGGATGCGGTCTGCGCACCGGCGATCTCCAGCTCGGTCTCGTCGAGGGCGATCGCAATGTGGCGTGCCGCCTCCATGCCGCCGCGAATACCGCCGAGCCCGTACGCGATTCCCAGCAGCCGGGTGCCGAAGGTGGTGCCGAGCACGAGGAACGGCAGCAGGGTGACGGGCTGCATGGTGTCCGCGACGACGAACAGTGTGCCCGCCGCGGCGATGAGCCACAGGAAGGTGGTGGGCCTGGTGGCCAGGTCCATGAACGTCTTCTTGCCGATGAACGGTCGCTGCCAGTCGTTCAGGAAGGCGAGGTACCCGTCGAGCTTGCGTGTGAACGACGATGCCGCCGAGCCGCCGAATATCCGGATGACCGGCTGCCCTTCGAGATACGCGGCGGACTCGCCGCTCATACGCTCGGTCCAGCGGGACGCTTCGACGATTTTCGGTCCGCTCTGATACATCATCGCCATCATCGTCACCATGTAGATGAGGATCGGGATGAGCAGGATGAGCGCCATGCGCCATTCGATGACGAACAGGTACACCAGCACGGCCACCGGTCCGACCACGGCGGCCACCGCGTCGGGGATCGCATGGGTGATCAGGTAATGCAGCGAGAGTGTGTCGTCCTGGATCAGCTTCTTGACCGACCCGGAACCACGCTGGGTGAACCACCCCAAGGGAACTCGGGACAGCTTGTCCAGCAGCCGTCGCCGGATATTCGAGCTGAAGCGCAGGTCCACGAAATGCAGCCACAGCGTGAGTGCCGCGGCCAGACAGGTGCCGAGCGCCAATAGCCCCAGGAATATGAATCCGGTGTGCCACAACCGGGTTTGGTCCGCACCGCTCAACAGCAGGCGCGTCAGCTCCACGAGGACCACGAACGGAGCCAGCTCGACCAGGGTGATGATCGCCTGCAGCACGCCGCTGGCGATCATCTGTTTCTTGACGGGCGCCAGCAGCTCGCCCGCGGCTTGTGATCGCCACCGTCCCTGCGGGACAGTCGATTCGGGAGCAGCCGCGGATGCATCCGGTGTAGCGGGTTGGGGCGCAGTGGGCGTCGGCGCCGGTGCCTGATGCGTCTCGGTGTCGCCGCGACGGCTTCCCATCGCGCGGCCGAAGGTCCAGTAGGCGGCCGCGTGCACGTCGGCCTTCGGGAATCCGAACTCGTCTCGCAACCGTTTGCGCAGGTGCTTGAGCGATCCCGCCTCAGGGCCCGCCCAGGCGTACCAGTTGGACCAGTCGCGCGCCTCGACGGCGGCGGCCAGCGATGTTTCGTCGGCTCGGTCTACCCAGTGCAGCCGGCGCCGAGGATGGTCCGTCAGGGGGATCAGGGTGTCGTCGGCACTGTGCCGCTCCAGATACACCTCGACGTCGACATCGGCGGGTAGGGCAGCCACGATCGAGTTGATCGCCGGAATGGAGGCAGAGTCGCCAATGAGAAGGAATCCGGCCGGAAGATCCTCGGGTACCTCGAAACGTGCGGAACCGAAGGCCACAACCGGAATGGTCATTCCGGGCTGTGCGGCCGCCGCCCACTGACAGGCAGGGCCGGCGGGCTCGTGGATGACGACGTCGATGGAGAATTCGCCCGCGTCCTCGTCGCTCGTGACGATCGTGTAGGCCCGTTGGTGTTCGGTGGCGCCGCCCGCGGGGTCGGGGAACCAGAATCTGAGCCATTCGGCAGGAGTGTGTAGGAGGTCCTCGAACAAGGTTGGTGCGGACATCGTGAGTCGCACGCAGTTCGGCGCGACGGGTGCGGTGCCGACGACGGTGGCCACGTGATCGCGCGCCCCGAGTCCGCGCAGCATCGCGCCCTGGAACCCTCTACCCATGCTTATGTGACCTTTGTTCGTGCCCGCCCATACTTAGCCCATCCTAACCTAAGGAGAATGGGCGGGTCAGGCGTGAAGGACGTCGGCTTCCTCGGTGGCCTCGCTGCAGGGGATGTCGGTTCCGGCGATCGAGGCCCCGGCGGTCTCGATGAGGAAGGGCAGGGCGCACAGCCCGACGGCACAGGCCAGCATCAGATAGGCAGCGGGAAACAAGTCCCATCCGGTCTTGTCCACCATGAGGTCGTTCACCAGCGGTGCGGTGCCGCCGAAGGCCGCGGTGGACAGGTTGTAGGAGATGGCGAAACCCGCATAGCGGACTTGGGTGGGGAACATGCAGGGGAAGGTCGCGGTGATTGTCGACAGCTGCGGTATGTACAGCAACCCGAGGACCGCGAAACCCACTATTGCCCAACCGAATCCCTGTCCCATGAGCCAGAACATCGGCAGTGACAGCACGAACAGGCCGATCAGGGAGAACAACCACATCGGTTTGCGCCCAACGCGGTCCGAGAGTGCGCCGCAGAAGGGCAGGAACGCCATCATGGCGACCTCACCGATGAGGATCACGATCTGGCCCTGAGTCTCCGACATCCCGAGCCTGGTCTTGAGATAGGTCGGCTGGTAGCTCAGCAGGGTGTAGTTGGTGATGTTCAGCGCGATGACCAGCAGCATCATCACGATCATGGGCCGTTTGTAGTCGCGCACCAGATCCTTGAGCCGTTCCAGCGCGGTCTCTTGGCCTTCCGGTTCCTGCTCCTTCATCTCCTTAAACAACGGCGGGTCATCCAGATGGCTCCTCAGGTACCAGCCGATAAGACCCATCGGAAGCGCGACGAGAAACGGGATCCGCCACCCCCAGGAGTGCATGTCTTGCGTGCTGAGGGTGGCGTCCAGGATGAGGACGAACGCGGCGCCGATTGCGAACCCGCCCAACGTGCCGAGCTCCAGGAAGGATCCGTACTTGCCGCGTTTCTTGTCGGGTGCGAACTCCGCCATGAATGTTGCCGCGCCGCCGTATTCGCCGCCGGTGGAGAAGCCCTGGACGACCCGCAACAGGATCAAGAGCGCGGGCGCCGCCATCCCGATGGTTGCCCAGCTGGGCAACACACCAATGAGTGTGGTGGACAAGGCCATCAGCACGATGGTGATGGCCATGACGCTTTTGCGGCCCAACTTGTCACCGAGCGGTCCCCAGACCATGCCGCCCAGGGGACGCAGCAGGAAGGAGATGGCGTACCCGAGCATGGTGAATGCGGTGCCCAGGGTGGGGAAGAAGGCCTGGGTCAGGAAGGTGGTGGTGGCGGCATAGACGCCGTAGTCGTACCACTCGGTGGCATTGCCCATCGCCGATGCCGCGATAGCGCGGTGCAGCTGCCGCCGACCCTCGGGTGATTGGAAGTCCGGTCGGGGGACCGGGGGAGGTTCCGTTTCACCCGTGTTCGGGCCGGCGGTCGGCATCAGGAAGTACTCGGTGACCGGGGAGCCAGCGGGGTGAAGTCTCGCGCGGCGATGTACTCGGGACGCGGCTCGTATCCGGCGAAGGGCCTTTGCGGCGTGTTCTCCACCGAGTTGAACACCAGGAACACGTTCGAACGCGGATACGGGCTGATATTCGACCCCGACCCGTGCATCAAGTTGCAGTCGAACCACAACGCGTCCCCGGGCTGACCGAGGAACAGTTCAATGCCGCTCGTCAGGGCGGCATCGGCAAGGGTCTGGGTAGAGGGAACGCCAACTTCCTGTTCCACCAACGATTTCCGATGATTGTCGCGCGGGGTCGACCCGACGCACGGGTAGAAGGTGCGGTGCGTGCCCGGCATCACCTGCAGCGTCCCGTTGTACGCGACATTGACGGTCAACGCGATCGAACAGGACACCGTGCGCATCTGGGGTATGCCGTCTTCGGTGTGCCAGGTCTCGAAGTCCGAATGCCAGTAGAACCCACGTCCCCGGAATGCGGGCATCGCGTTGATACGGGATTGATGCAGATACACCGGTCCGCCCAGTAGCTGCTCGGCGACATCGAGTACACCCGGCGAGCACGCCACATCCATGACCACCGAGCTCAGGAGGTGTGCCTCGAAGATGGAGCGCACCTCCTGCGATCCGGCCTCGCGGATTATTCGCGGATCGTCACCGAGCTGCGTTGGCACCCTGTCGATCTCGTTGCGCAACGCGGATACGGTGGCGTCGTAAACCGTGCTCGGCCGGATCAGGAAACCCTGTTCGGACATCTGCGTGAGTGCCGGTGGGGCGAGCGGGCCCTCGTCGGTGGCGCTCCAGACGACTGGCTCGCTACGCGGGATCGGAGGCTGCTCGGCCTCGAGGCGGCTCGGGTAGCGATCGGTGATCGCGGGGGCACTCATGACAGCGCGGGCGCAGCTGGGTATGCGCCGGACTCGTCGTGGACCTCCCGTCCGGTGACGGGAGGATTGAAGACGCACATCATGCGCATCTCGGTATCGGCGGAAAGCTGGTGCCGCTCATTACCGTCGAGCAGATACATGCTGCCCGGCCCCAGGGTGAACACGTCACCGTTTTCCAGGTTGGTCAGCGTTCCGGTGCCTGCGGTGAGCCAGACGGCTTCGATGTGGTGCTGGTAGTGGAAGACGTGGATGGTGCCGGCATCGATGGTGGTTTCGTGGAAGGAGAATCCGACTCCGTCATCCGCCAGCACGATCCTCTTGCTATGCCAGCCGTCACCGCTGACATCGCGTTCGGTACCCGTAATCTGTTGGGTGGTACGGACAATCAAGATTTTTCCCTTCTCTCGTGGTGCGCGTTTGGCTGTGGAGTTACTGGGCCGATTCCGCGATGGCTTCACGCAGGGTGGCGATGCCGATATCGAGCTGCTCGTCAGTGGTGGTCAGGGCGGGCAGCAGTTTGACCACCTCGTCCTTGGGGCCTGAGGTCTCCACCAGTAGGCCGCGCTCGAACGCGGCCTTGCTGACTCGGGATCCTCGCTCGGCGTCGGCGAACGCGATGCCCTGCACCATGCCGCGGCCACGCACCGTCACCGAGTCGTCGTCGGCCACCAGTGCGGACAGCTCGGTGTGCAAGCGGTCGCCCTTACGGCGCACGTCCTCGCTGAATGTGGCGTCTTGCCAATACTTTTGCAGTGTGGCGGTGGCGGTCACGAAGGCTGGGTTGTTCCCGCGGAAGGTGCCGTTGTGCTCGCCGGGAGCCCACTGGTCCAGATCGGGCCGGATGAGTGTCAGGGCCATCGGCAGGCCGTAACCGCTGATGGACTTCGACAACGTCACGATATCGGGCCGGATGCCCGCGTCCTCGAACGAGAAGAACGCACCGGTTCGGCCGCAACCCATCTGGACGTCGTCGACGATCAGGATGATCTCGCGCTTGGCGCACAGGTCATTGAGTGCCTGCAGCCACTCGGCGCGCGCCACGTTGACGCCCCCCTCGCCCTGCACGGTCTCGACGATCACCGCAGCGGGCTTGTTGAGGCCGCCGCCTTCGTCGTCGAGCACCTTCTCGAACCAGTGGAAGTCCTCGGTGACACCACCGAAGTAGTTGTCGTACGGCATGGGGGTGGAGTGCACCAGCGGCACGCCCGCGCCGGCACGTTTCATCGAATTACCGGTTACGGCCAGTGACCCCAAGGTCATTCCATGGAACGCATTGGTGAAGCTGATGATCGATTCGCGCCCGGTGATGTTCCGTGCCAGCTTCAGCGCGGCCTCCACGGCGTTGGTTCCGGTGGGACCGGGGAACTGCACCTTGTAGTCCATACCCCGCGGCTGCAGGATGGTCCGCTCGAACTCCTCGAGGAACTGCTGTTTGGCGACGGTGGCCATGTCCAGGCCATGGACCACACCGTCGGTGGTCAGGTAGTCGATGAGGGCGGTCTTCAGCACGGGGTTGTTGTGCCCGTAGTTGAGTGCGCCGGCACCGGCAAAGAAGTCCAGGTAGCGCTCACCGCTGGTGTCGGTGAGCCACGATCCCGAGGCGGAGGTGAAGGTGGTTGGCCAAGTCCGGCAATAGCTTCGCACCTCGGATTCACGTTCGTTGATGACCCTCGGAAGCCCGGATTGCTGCGCGGGCAAGGTGGCGGTCATATGTGTTTCCCCTTTCGGCCCAATGTTTTTAGGCACTGTTATTGGGCGCTTTATGTGGTTCTAGCGGAGTGAGCCGAAGCAATGGCTCTGCCTCGTGTGCATCGGGAAAGAGGTGCTCGCCGAATCCTGCGGATTCGGTGAGTTCCATGTCCCGCCGGCGGGCAAATCCGGCGAATAATGCGCGCGAAGCGGTATTCGACTGTGTAACAGTTGTTTCCATGATCAAAGGCTCGCCCTGCAAGGTCGCCAGAGAGTCTGCGAGCCAGGCCAGCATGCTGGCGGCCAGTCCCTCTCCGCGGTGCGCCTCATCGACCCCGACCTGCCAGATCATCAGTGATCCGGAGGGCCTGAGGTATCCGGTGACGAATCCGACTGGCTTTCCGTCGACGCGTGCAACGGCGGCTGTGGAAGGAAAGTCTGTGCACCACAACAGGTATGCGTAAGAGGAGTTGACATCCAGCACGCCGGAATCGCGTGCGATGCGCCACATGTGGCGAGCGTCCGACTGTGTCGGGTGGCTAATCGACCACACGGGGGTACAACGCTTTTCAGTCTGCAATTCAGTATCGACCACTAAAAATCACCATCACCACAACATGTTTCGTATCAACTCGGGTTTCGTTCCGTTCGACCGTAACCACATTGACACCCGAATGGCCAGGACCGGCACCGAGGATCCGGGTCAACTGATGGCGTTTGCCGAGGGTATCCACCTGATGTGACGCTCATCACATTATTGTGGGACCATGAGAACTTGACGGGATCTTGACGAGTGTGCATCGAGATTGCTGGACAGCGTTCAGGCATTGCTGCTGAAGCAGCGTTCCCAACGGTCGGGATCGGCCAGCATCTCCCCGGGCGGCGTGGCCCAACAGGCGGCCACCAGGTCATAACCGTGATGGATGAGCGCGGCGTGCGCGGGCCAGTACGACTGCAACCATTCGGGTTCGTTGTGTGCGCTGTCCACTCCGGCCCGAATTGCGCCCTCGAGCTCAAAGGACAGGTCACGGGCCTCCGCGTAGGCGGCGGCGTGGGCGGGCTGGACCCGTGCGGCCGCGACCAGCGCAAGAGCCGCCTTGCGGATCCGGGCTTCGGTGAAGGCGAAGGTGCGGCGGTGGGCACGTGGCGCAATGAGGTAGATCGACGCCATGGCCACGGCCACGCCGATCAGCGTCTCGGCCAGTCGGTCGCGCACTATCGATGTGACCGATCCCTGCAGCGTGACCACGCCCGCCGACAGCAGCGCGATGGGGGTCACGAACATGACGGCCACCGCGTAGTTACGGGGCAGGAACAGCTCGGTGCAGAACTGCAGTGTCGCGATGGCGGCGATGAGCGTGTATCCGGTCGGGGACAGCTGGTAGAGCACCGCGAAGAGACCGAGTCCAGTGACCGTTCCGGCGAAGCGATGCAGCCCGCGCACTGTCCCGTGCAACCGATCGGGCCCCATGTGGACGATCACGAGGGCGCTCAGGATGGCCCATTGCGGCCGTGTCAGGCCGACCGCGGCGCTGATGACTCCGGCCCCCAGGCAGGCCATACCGACTCGTCCGGCGGTGATTGTCGCGTGCGAACGGAACCGCACCGAGCGGCGGAGTCGATACCAGATGCTTGGGCGCACGACGAGGACATGGTCGCCGGGGATGAGATGGTCGAGCACCATCTTGTTGCCGACAGCGATTTCGGTGAATCTGCGGTGGGTGTCGAGCATGGTGTTCACCAAGGGCGAATCGGATCTGTTCGACAGCCCCGCATCGTGCAGCGCGGTCCATGCCGAAGAGATCGCGGCGCCCGCGGCATGGCGCGCGTCGACCGTGGCGTTGCCCGGCTGGGCATAGATGTCCACCGCGTCGACCGCCCGCTGGGTCGCGACGCGCTCGGGTTTGTGGCGATCGATGGCAGCACCCGCCATCGAAACGATAACCGCCGCAATGGCTCCCAGGCCCGCGCAGATCAGGATCCGCTCCGGGGCCACGCCCCATTCGGTGGCCCCGAGGGCGCCACCGCACACCAGGACGAAGAACAGTGCACCCGGCGGACCGAGACGAAGGGCATCGACGGTGTAGACCACCGGGACCGCGACGGCCGTCAGGGTCAGGATGGTCGCCGCCTTGTTGGCGACGCCCCCTGGCGCGTAGGTGCCCACGACCGCACCGACCGCGGCGACGAGCATCAACGCGATGCCTGCGGTAGCCACCGCGGCCGCGCGCACCCGGTAGGGACGGCCCTCGCCGTACAGGACCGCGAATGCTCCGTAGGTGACGTAGAGCGCGGCGTTCGGGTAGCCGGCGGCAACGACCAGTGTTCCTGGGATGGCGACGGCGGCACCGGCGCGCAGCCCGATGCTCCAGCGCCGGCCCGCGGGCGGAGCGGAGAACAGGATGGAGCGAGCCCGGGCGATCTGCGGAAGCGGATCCGGCGATTCAGGCGCGGGCGGGGTCACACGTCATTTCATACCGTGCCGATGCCGGTAGGCGCGCTGTTTACAGGCGGGGGAGCAGTAGCGCTGCGGGCGGCCCTTGCCCTGGGCGCTCAGCTGGCCGCCGCAGAAACCGCAGCCCCCGGGTTGGCTGACGGTTGTTTCGTCACGCGTTGGCGTGGATTCGTCACAGGCACCGCGTGCCGCGGACACCAAGTCCGTGCCGGCCGCGCGCCCGCGCGGGGTACGGATGCGCAGCTCACCGTCCAGGTAGGGGCAATCGACGATGTCCTCGTTCTGGCAGCAGAGTAGGTGATTGAGGTATTCGCGCGCACGATCGAGCTGCTCGATCCGTGCCGAGATCTCCACGACCTGCTCGGTGACCGCATTGCGCCAGGTATCCGGCTGTGCCGAATGCGATGTCACGATTGCTGCCTGGCGCAGCGGCATCATTCCGGTGATGCAGCACAGGTAGGCGATGCCGATGCGCCGCAGATCCCGCTCGGTGTACGTACGGCGGCCGCTGTGTTGGGTGGGCGAATTGAGAACGCCTTGTTTTTCCCACCACCGCAGCGTGGACGGAGCCAGGCCGTACAGCGCGGCTGCCTCACCGATGTTCACCGTGGGTTCCGGGGCGATGGATCTTGACATCAAGCTCACTTCACCATTGAAACTTAGGTAACCCTAACTTGCAAGGAGTTTCCATGGTCGAGATGGCTACGACTCACCACAATCCGCGCCGGTCTAGCTCGCGGTCGTCTAATCCAGCAATGACCGGCCGAGATAGCCGTCCTCTGCCGTGCCCGGCGGCATGACAAAAACTGCCGACCCGACGGCGGTGTTCCACTGATTGAACTCGTCTTTTTCGGATAAGCGTTGTTGCACGGGAACGAACTGCGTGGCGATATCCCGTTGGTATGCCGCGAAAATCAGGCCTGAGTTCGATGAAGTGCCCGGGAAGGGCGCGTCGTCGAAGTTGTACGGGCGGCGCAGGAACTTCTCGTGTGGATTGCGGTGGCGGGCAAGAGCGATATGCGAGGTCGCGGGGATGACGGGGATGCCGCCGCGTGTCATCGTCAAATCGGGCTCGTCGGATTCCTTGTTGCCCGTCAGGGGTGCGCCATTGTCTGACCGTCTGCCCATGATCAAGTCCCGGAGCTTGCGATCCAACTGGTCCCATCCGTCCAGGTTCATCGTGATCCGGCGAAGGACCAGAAGCGTTCCGCCCCTGAGCCACTGATGATCATCACCTTGATGCCACAGCAGGCTGTCCAGCTCCGCGGCGCCGGGGTTCACGGTGCCGTCGACCTGCCCCATGAGATTTCGCATCGTGCCGCCGGAGGGATCCTCGGCACGCGGCGTGCGGAATCCGGTTTGGCGCCAGCGTTCGGTGGCCAGCGAGCGCACATTCTTGAGCAGCACCCGAGCCGTGTGTGCCACCAGCAGCATGTCGTCGGCGCATATCTGCAGCAGTAGATCTCCTCCGCACCAACGCTTGTCGAGCCGATCAGTGGCGAACGCCGGAAAGTCCCGCGCCGAGGCGGGGCATCTGTCCGTCAGACCGGCCTTGGCGAACGCTGATGGGCCCAGGCCCGCTGTGACCGTCAATCGTGCTGCGGACGTGGCCAATTCCGGTTCGGTATCGGCCAACGCGGGCACGCCCTGGGTCAACCTGGCGGCGTCGGTGGTCCATAGGCGCAGAATCGACTTGAGATTCTCGCGCACCGCCCGTGTGTCTGAGTTGTTGCCGGCCAGCAGATCCACTGCCAGGAACATGGCGTGGGCTTGCGGCGCGGTGGCGATCCCGGCTTGGTGTTCCCCAAAGAACGGTTCGACCGCGCGTTCATTGCGTGGCCGCGCCGCCTGGGATTGAGCAGACCACGCCGACAACCCCGCGCCCGCGGTCAGCGCGGCCGCGGCGCCACCGCCGACGATGAGTCCCCGTCGGGACAGAGAACGACGCGTCATGGTCAGGGCTGGTAGTTCTCGTTGCCGCCTGCGAAGTCCCGGATCTGGGCGGTCAGCGGCTTGGTCGAGCCGTCCTGGAAGGCCAGCGTGATGACGACGTCCTGGCCCGGGCGCAGTGGGGTTTTCAGGCCCATGAGCATGACGTGATCGCCGCCGGGGGACAGCTTGTGTTCGCCGTTGGCGGGGATGACGACCCCGCCCTCCTTGGGCCGCATCAGCCCGCCGGCTGTCACCTCGTGAAGCTCCACCGACTTCGCCGCGGGCGAGGTGGCGGACACGATGCGGGCTTCGGTGGAGCCGTTGTTGTGCACCGTGCCGAATACGGAGGTCATGGAGCCGTCGGGCGCGGACTTGGCCCACTGGTCGGTGATGGTGACTTCGGATGCCTGCTCGGCAGGGGTGGATTCATGCGCCGAACAACCGGCGAGCAATGACAGCGCGACTGCTGCCGGGATGACGATCTTCACGTTCAGCTAGTCGTCCCGACGGTGCGGAAAGTTCCGCCGGGCTGATTCCGGCGCAGGCTCAGCTCGGTGAAGAGCTGCTCGGTGGCGGACTTGGCGGCCTCGGTATCTCCGGCGATGACGCCCTCGACGAGCCTGGTGTGTTCGTGTTCGAACGAACATTCCGCGCCGATGGGATTGCCGCGCATGTAGTGGTCCATCAAGCCCAGGAGCGAATCGTAAAGCTCCAGGTAAAGGGCATTGTGGCTGGCGGCGACCACGGCACGGTGAACGGCGATATCGGTGGCAATGGCTTCCTCGACATCCTGGGGTGCGACGTCGCGGGGCGCCCACAGTTCGTTGCGTCGCCGGAGCAGCGCCCGCAGCTGCTCGATGTCATCTTCGTCACGTCGCTGCGCGGCGAGGCCGGCGGCGGTCACTTCCAGGGTCTGTCGCAGCTCGATGAGATCACGGTCGTTGGCGGCGGCGAAGTAGTCGGCGATGGCCGAACCGCTGCCGCCAACGGAGAGCACGTAGGTGCCGGAGCCCTGGCGCCGTTCGAGCATGCCGGCATGGGCCAGCGCCTGGACGGCTTCTCTAATTGTGTTGCGAGAGGTCCCGGTGAGCTCGCACAATTCGGGTTCGGTGGGGATGCGGGCACCGATGGCCCAGCGTCCCGACAGAATCTCCTCGCGGAGCTGCTCGGTGACCTGACCAATCAGTGTCTGGCGACGAACCGGCTGCATGACGGCTCATCGTAGCGCGCGGCGGAAATCACCTTGATCTCATTCATCCATTCATCCTATGATTTGCCAGGCTGCTTTTAGGAGGATGAACGGTGACCGCGACCTTGCGAGACGAAACGCACACGATCTCGGCTGCTGCGCTACGGCGTGGGCGCTGGATGGTGTTGGTCGCGATTCTGCTGTTCGCGATGTGCCTGCGTTCGGCCGTCACCTCTCTGAGTCCGCTACTGACTCAGATATCGCACGAGATCGGTTTCGGATCCGCGGTGATCGGTGTCTTCGGGATGCTGCCGACGGCGATGTTCGCCGTCGCCGGGCTGGTAACGCCCGCGCTCACCGAGCGATTCGGCCTGGAGCGCACCACGCTGGCCGCAGTCGCCGCCACCGCCGTGGGTATGGCGGCCCGGCCCGCGATGACCACAACCGGCGGGCTGCTGGTGTTGTCCTGCCTGGCGCTGTTGGGCATGGGCATCGGCAATGTGGTGATCCCGCCGTTGGTCAAGCGGTACTTCTCGCATCGCGTCGCGCTGATGAGCGCGGCCTACTTGACGGTGCTGCAGGTCGGCACCACCGTGCCCGCGCTTACCGCTGTTCCGCTTGCCGGTACCTACGGATGGCGGTTCTCGCTCGCCGCGTGGGTGATTGTCCCCGTCGCCGCACTGCTGCCGTGGATCGGCGTGGTGATCGCTCGGCGTGGCCACGACGTATCCGACCACTCCGCCGAGCCTCATGCGGATTCGGCTGTGACGGGTCAGGTTTGGCGTTCGCCGTTGGCGTGGGGCATGGCCGGCATGTTCGGCATGACATCGCTGGTGACGTATTCGATGTTCACCTGGATCCCGGCGATCTTGAGCTCGGCCGGTGGTAGTGCCGCGCTGGGCGGTGTGATGGTGGCCCTGTTCTCGGCGGTGGGATTCGTTGGCACGCTGACGATCCCGCCCTTGGCCGCCCGCATGCGCAACCCGTTCCCACTGGTCGTGGCGTGCCTGGTGTGCTTCCTTATCGGATTCGCCGGGCTGTTGTGGCTGCCGATGACCGCGACCGCCGTGTGGGTGATCGCACTTGGCTTCGGACCGTCCACCTTCCCGCTGGGGCTGACGCTGGTGAACCTGCGCACACGCACTCCCGCTGGTTCCGCGGCGTTGTCCGGCTTCACTCAGGGCGTTGGTTACGCGGTTGCGTGCCTGGGCCCCTTGCTGTTCGGTGTGCTGCACGATGTGAGTGGCGGTTGGTATGCGCCGTTCGGCCTCCTGCTAGTGGCCATCACCGTGCTGGGTATCGGCGCGTTCCAGGCCTGCAAACCCCGGATGCTGGAAGACACCTGGGGGCGCTGAGTCCTGCCTAGAACCGTGGTGGATTGGCCTTGGCGTGCCCTAGTGGTCGTTCACTTCGGCAACTTGGGAAGGGGCGCGTCAGCTTGGATCAGGCGATAGCGCGCGCCAAACCTGCATAGCCCCAATTGTTTTTGCTAGCTGTCCCGTCCGCCAGGCGGGTCGTCGAGCATGGGAGTGTGCGCTATCACCGGGTAGGCGCCGGTGTATCCGATGCGTTCGCGCGCGAGCTGAAGGACGCGGCCACGGCAGAGGTACCACCCCCCGGTGAGCACAGGGATGAGTATCGCGATCGCGATCAGGTTCCACGCGTTCTCGTAACACATCAGCACCACCACGGCTGCCAGGAAGACCAGCGTCAGATACCCGGTGTACGGCGCTCCGGGCATCTGGAAATTGCCCCGCCGCAGGATGCGGCGCTGCGACCACCGGTACAGCTGGATTTGGCAGATCACGATGGTGGCCCACGACGAGATGATCCCCAGTGCCGCCAGATCGAGGGCGGTTTCGAAGGCTTCGGCAGGAATGACCAGGTTCATGAATATGCCGACAAGTGTGAGGGCGCCGGTGACGGCGATGCCCATGAACGGCACTCCGCCGGAGGTCATACGCGACAACACTTTTGGTGCACTGCCATTCATCGCCAGGGACCGTAGAATTCGCCCGGTGCTATATAGGCCTGCGTTCAGGCTGGATAGTGCCGCCGTGAGCACCACGAAGTTCATCACGTCACCCGCGTACGGCACGCCTATCCGGGAGAAGAAGGTGACGAAAGGGCTCTCGCCGGCTTTGTAGGTTCCGTAGGGCAGCAGCAGCGCCAACAGGATGAGCGAACCCACGTAGAAAACCGCGACCCGGAACACGACTGAGTTGATTGCCCGGGGCATCACCTTTTCCGGGTTCTCGGTTTCGCCGGCGGCTATGCCGACCAGTTCGACAGCGGAGTACGCGAAGACGACTCCCGAGGTGACGATGACCAGGGCCATCAGACCGGCGGGCAGCAGGCCGCCGTTGTCCGCGATCACCGATGGTCCTGTGCTGGCTCCCTCGACCGTGAAGCGGCCCGCCAGGAAAACGGTGCCGATGACCAGGAACCCCATGATGGCAACCACTTTGATCAGAGCCGCCCAGAATTCCATCTCACCGAACAGTTTGACGCTGATGGTGTTCATGGTGACCACGATGACCAAGGCAATGAGTGCGATGGACCACTGAGGGATGGCCTTGAAGGCGCTCCAGTAGTGCATGTAAAGGGCGATTGCTGTGACGTCGACGATGGCGGTGGCGGCCCAGTTGAAGAAATACATCCAGCCCGCGACGTATGCCGCCTTCTCGCCGAGGAATTCGCGGGCGTACGACACGAAGGATCCCGAGGACGGCCGGTGCAAGATCAGCTCGCCCAACGCACGCAGGATGAAGAACACGAACACGCCGCAGACCGCATAAACCAAGAACAAGCCCGGTCCTGCGCTGTGCAACCGGCCACCGGCTCCCATGAACAGCCCTGTACCGATAGCACCCCCGATACCGATCATTTGGACTTGCCGGTTCTTCAGCCCCTTGTGGTACCCCTGTTCCTCAGGGGCGGGGGCTGGTGTGTCGTATGTTGCCGGGGACGCCATCGTGCGACCGTATCGGCTGGAAAGTTGCTGACTGGAACAACGATGTTACGAACATGCTGCGCGATTCCGCCTGTTGACCGGCCAGAGTGATCCGAGAGGCGCGTAGGGCTCGAGCGGCGAGCCGATGGTGCTGGGCGCCAATTCGCTGCGAACGAGCAACTGGCAAACTTAATGCCTCTGTTTGTAGGCACCCATTCAGTATCAAAACCCAGTCTTCTGGGATTTGTTTCCTCTTGGTCTCGGTGGATAGGGGCTTTGGGACGCGTTGAGAAGCAAGCGGGCAGAGGCTTTCGACCCGTGAATCCAAACTCCAGCTTCCGCGTAAATTTGGCCTAGATCGCCGGGCCTCCAATGGACGGCCAGTGTCAAGCGGCAAATACCTTTGGTCGTATGCTCGTCACCATGGCTGATGGGTCCAGCTACCAGCGTCGCTGGTTGGATGTTGTGGTCGGTGCAGCAGTCATGATCGCAGCGGTCACTATGACCGGATGCCGCACCGATACGCCGCCTGCGGTGGCCGACCCGTTGGCCCAATGCGATCGGATCAGCACCTGGGATGAGGGCGATCAGAAGGACTGCCAGTTGACGTCCACCGACCATGTGGGACTGCTGTTCCAAGGCCGGACGATCAAGAAAAGCACTGGGGCACAACGTTTCGGTCAGTCAACGGATTACGAGGTCGAGGTCCATGTGATGTCGCCGAATGGGCAAGAGCAGCAAGTGATCACCGAACCGGCTTACAGGCCCTGCGGTAACGGGTTCTTTTTGCGCGACCTCGACGGTGATGGCCGCGACGAGGTGCTGATCATGACCGGGTGCGGCGGGACCGGTGGCGAGAACCTGGCGATCTGGCGGGCTGTGGGGGATTCGACCCAGTTCGTGCGTGCCGGCGAGATGTTCGGGTTTTTGAACTTCTGGCGAACCCCGGATGGGTTTATCGCTCAGTACGCGCATTCGAGCGCAGTTTCTGGCGTGGTGTCACTCTACGAGTTCGTCGATCATCGGCTGATACCGGCCGCGGCCCTTGAGGTCGCGGTGGCAGGTTTCGATGACGCCTGGACTGATCACCCATGGATAGTGACAGGCAACACCAAATGTGCGTTAAGTCGAGAGGATCGCCCATCTAGGACGTTGGCCATCAGTGATGAGCGGTTGAAGGCGCACGGGATCGATCCTGCTACCGCAGAACAGCGTCTGTGCGCCGCGCTAGGTGACTATTACGCGAAGAAGTAGGCACCTGCCTCAAGTGGATAGGGTTACCATGGATACACGAGTTCCGTTACTGCACAGCTTGATTGATGCAGGTCGCATACTCTTCCGCGTCCGGGAGGTCCCGCACCATCCGGTGACGACCGGGCCCCGGCGTTGGGCACTCGGACCGGCCGGGGTGTTTCCGGCACCGTTGTCACGCGCTTGGGTTTTTGTCGCGGTCATCGCAACGGCGTTGGTGAGCTTTGGGCTTGCCTCACCACGGGTGCTGGCCGAGACTTACGGGGTCAGGCATTTCGGCACGCCTTCGGGCAACATCTTCTGCACCATCGACAACGAGTGGCCGAAGCCTTCCGTGCGGTGCGATCTCAATAAGGCGACATTCACCCCGCCACCCCGGCCCACTAGAGACTGTTATGGCGTCTGGGGGCGGAGCGTGACGATGACTATCGGCGAGAACCCTGCATTTCGTTGCATCTCAGACTCGGCAGGTGGTGAGAACTTGTTCGTGTTGAAGTACGGCGACGACACGAAGGTAGGCCCATTCCAATGCTCAAGCCGAAACGACGGCATCACTTGTGTCGACACTACAAGCAGCCGAGGGTTCCGCCTCGCGCAGCAGTCCTATGAATTCCTCCACTGAAGAGCCTAATCCGGTCGCTGTCTTTTGAGCAGGTGATCTTGCCGGCCCCGGATGCTGGAAGACAACTGGGGTCGCTGAGTCCTGCCTAGAACGGTGGTGGATTGGCCTTGGCGTAGGCGGCCTGTGCGCTTTGGCGTTGTAATCGTTCGTGCCGATTGAGGTCTCGTTCGGTGCGTCGGCGTTGTTGGCGGTCTTGGCTTCTGGTGCGTGCCCGGGTGAGATTGGCGAACAGCAGCCCGCCTGCGGGCGTGGTGACATAGGTGTGGCCGGTAGGTGCTTTCCAGATGACAGTGCCGTCGGACTCCTGGATCTCGCGCCATCCGCAGAAGGTCTTCAGTAGATGATGTTTGCGGCACAGCGCTTTCAGATTGCCCGCGGTGGTATGGCCGCCGTCGGCGTAGGGGATGCTGTGGTCGAGGTCGGCGCTGTCGGCGGGTTGTGAACAGCCAGGGAAGCGGCACAACTGATCGCGGCAGCGCACATAGGTGTCCAGGGCGCGGGTGGGGCGGTAGCCCTCGGTGTCCTCAGGATTGAGGGTGCGGATCCGGGTGCCGGGTTGCGCGGCGATGTGGCGGGCCTGGACGCTGTTGATCACCCCGAATCCGGATACCTGTGCGGGCTCCTGATTTTCGGCATCGTCGAGAGTGTCGTGGTTGGTGACTAGATGCACGATCACTGGGGTATCGGCGGCTCCGCGTCCGGTGCAATCGGGATCGGCACAGGTGCAACGCATCTGGTTCAGGCCCTGAGTCAGGGCACCGATGGCATCGGCGCGCCGCTGGGTGGTAGTGCGCGGGTCGGCGGCACACACGGTGTCCACTAGCTGGTTGAGGCGTTTATCCAGGGCGACAGCGTGCGGAGTTTGCAGCACTCCCCAGATTTCGGCCAGCGGATCGCCGGTATCCAGCGGCCGGATTTCGATGTGCCGGTCATCGGTGGCGGTTTTGGTGCGGCGCACCGCGTCGGGGTCGTGGCGATACACCAAAGCATCCAGGGCGGCCGTGAGGCGTTTGATCGACCAGCGTTCCCAGCGGGGCATCGCTTCGACGATCGCCGCGTCCACGACGGCGACCACAGCGTCATCGTCGAGTAGTTCAGTGCGTCCGATGATCAATGCGACGGTCCGAAAATCGATGTCGCCGGCAGCGAATCGCTGTGCCACGGCCCGTAACCGGTGTCGCAGCACATAGGCGTAGCGCATCTGATGGGAGGCCAGCGCGTGCGTGATGCCCTGTGCGGCGGCCACCTGTGCGGCGACCTCATCCCAACGATCCACCGCGAACCGATCACCGGGATCCTGCCGCTCAGGGTCGGCGTGACGATCCACCAACACCCCGATCGCCGCGAGCCGACGCGAAGCCGCCTGGGCCTCGGCACGTTGGGAAGAGCTGATCACATCGATCAGCTCACCATCATCCAACGTGTCGAACATATGTTCGACACTACCGTGAGGAGCGCAGGCATGCAATGGTTCCGCAAACAACTTTGGTCACTCTGGCAACAGCATCATCGCCAGGACGGCGACCGGTCGGCGTGACGATGAGTACAACGAGAAGTGCGGCAGCACAGGCAAATAACAGTGTGGCACCGTCATGATCGGAATCGGGATGCCGCCGCTTCAAAATCGTCGCGGACGTGTGAGCGTACCGATCCGACGAATCCAGAGTGTCAATTGCGCGCCCCGGGATGGCCTTCTAATAGCTGCTCGAATCTAAAGAGAAATATTCCGCACCGCGCTCTTCGCGGTGCCATAATTCGTCAACTCCGACATTGAGGCCATCGGAAATCAGCGCGCGTTTGAGGACCTTGTTGGTCGCGGTTGCGGGCAGGCTCTGCGCCACGCGGATATACCGCGGCCAGCCAATGCTCGGCAGGTCCTGCTGTACTGAAAGAAATTCGGTCAGATCTAGGTGTGTCATCGGAGCCCGTAGGACCAGCGCGGCCATCAGCTCGTCACTGCTGTGCTCATCGCGGACTGCGTACACCGCCGCCTGGCTCACCGCGGGGTGCCGCTGCAGGATCCGCTCGATGGGTGCCGCGGCAAGGTTTTCACCATTGATCCGCATCCAATCTGCCGTGCGCCCGGCAAGGTAAATCCAGCCGTCGGCGTCCCGGTAGGCCAGGTCGCCGGACCAGTACATGCCGTGACGCATGCGTTCCCCGGTGGCGTCCTCGTCGTTGTAGTACCCGGAAAAGAACCCGGCTCCTTGAGTATTCACCAGCTCGCCAACCGCGTCGTCGGCGTTGGCCAGCATGCCGTCAGCAGAGAACCGGGCTACGGCACACTCGCTCAGCGTGCCGGGGTCGTAGATCGCGACACCGGGGAACCCCCTACCGATGGATCCTCTCGGTGTTCCCTCCTCTCGGGTAATGATGACCGCGTTTTCCGTCGAACCGAAGCCGTCGTACACCGTGACATCGAATCGTCGTGCGAACTCGGCGATATCGTGGTCGGAGGCCTCGTTCCCGAACGCCACCCGGAGCGGGTTGCACACGTCGTCCGCCCGTTCCTCGGTCGCCAGTACATAGGCCAACGGCTTACCCACGTAGTTCATGTAGGTGGCGCCTACCTCCCGGATGTCGGCGAGGAAGCGCGACGCGGAGAATCTCGCCGGGGCCAGTGCGGCTCCCGCTGCGACGGCAACACCCCATCCCGCCAACACGGCATTCGAATGGAACAGCGGCATCGAGACATAACAGACGTCACTGGGGGATAGGGCGAACCTGGCCACCAACGATTGGGCTGCAACGAGTACCGTCGCGTGCGTCACCAGAACGGCTTTCGGGTCCCCGCTGGTACCCGAGGTGAAGATCATCATGAAGGGATCGAGGGGTTGGGCGGTGCGGCACGGCCGCAGCTCCCCGGCGGTACTGATCTGTGTATGCCAATCCGTACCGTCCACGGCGATCACCGTCACGTCGGGCAGATCCAAGGCCTCCAGCAGAGGGCGATGCTCCTTGTCCACCAACAGAATCTGCACATCGGCCTTGCGGATATCGCGTGCCAATCCTTCACCGCGCCGGGTGTTGTTGATGGCGCACAGGATGTATCCACCCTGCGCGGCCGCTGCCATCGCCGTGGCCATCGCGGGCGTATTGCCCAGCAGGGTTCCGACGTGTAACGGCCGATCCGGATCGGCCATCCGGATCAAGGCCGCTGCCTGGTGAGCGGCCTCGGCCAGATGCTCACGCCAGCTCCACTTCTGGCCCTGGTAGACCAGTGCGACGCCGTCGTCGGAGGCATGGCCAAGGACCAGCTGCTGAATGGTTTCAGCCATGGACTGCTTTGGTCAGCGATGCCGTTCTGACACCCAGATGCCTTGTCAAAAAGCCTATTTGATGAGACACGACGGAGTCGAAGTATTCTTGGCCTTGGTATACGCCAAAGTGGTCGCAGGGGTAGTGGCGCACCTCGGCACGTGCCTTGAAGGCGGCCTTGGCCGCGGCGTGTGGCGGCGCGGCGCGATCGAAGTCGGCGATCTGTACCAGGGTGGGGCAGTTGATTCGGGAGGCGTACCGGGTCGGGCGATAGGACGCGAGCTGAGTTCCGACGGTCGCATCGATCTCGTTGCGCCATGAGGGCCCCGCGATCGCCAGATGTGCCTCGTAGTAGCCGTCCGATGTCAACGCGGCAAGCTCGCCGGGATGTCCGACGATCGGGATCGTGCGCTGCTGGCGGCCCACCCGGCTGCGGATCCCGGTCACCGCAGAGCGCAGCAGGGAGCTGGCGCTGTGCTCGCTCATCGCGGACCGTGCCGCGGCGACGCCGTCGACCAGGGGTGTCACCGCGACGACGGCGGCCACATCATTGCGCGAACCTGCCACTGCCAGCACGTGCCCGCCGGCCAGGGATACACCCCACAGGACGATTCGCGCGGGGTCGATACCGGGAAGCCGGGCGGCGATGTTTATCGCGGCGTGGTAGTCACCGATTTGGTGGCTGAATGAAACTTGTTGCCGGGGAAAGCCGTCGGAGGAGCCGAAGCCGCGATAATCGAATGCTAGTGCGTGCATGCCTGCCTCGGCCAGGCGCTCGGCGAATGGCGCCAGTCCTGAGTCCTTGGTGCCGCCCACTCCGTGCGCCATCACCACGACGGGGGCCGACTCCTCAGCTGAATCCGCACGGTATAGCCAGGCATCGCAATCGATTCCATGGCTGTTGAACCGGATGTTCTGTCGGTTCATGCCGCACCTCTCGCCCGCGCGTAACCGCGGGGGATCTCTTGAGTTCTCATGTCGTGCTCGTAGAGGAAGTAGTCCAGCTGTTGGGTGTGTCGTGGGCGATCCAACATGTGCCCGGTGTACTTGCGGTGTTCCGCCTCGATGACCTGATGCATCTCGTCGACCGGCGGCAGCCGGTACTTGCCTGCCGCGTATGCACCCACCAGGCGGGCCTGGCATTCGACGAACGGGAACAACGATGGAACTGCCTGCGCCAGACCGACGAAGATCAGGTCATCAAGGCCCGGTTTGAACATCCGCTTGTACAGGTCTATGCGATTGTCGGGGGCGCTGAGGAAGTCCGGATCGAAGAACGGGAAGGTGATGTTGTATCCGGTCGCGACGATGATCACATCGAAGTCCGCGGATGTGCCGTCCTCGAAATGTACGGTGTCACCGTCGAGGCGGCTGATGTTGGGTTTGGGAACGATGTCACCCGAACCCAGACGTAAAGGGAGTTCAACGGACTGGGTGAAGTGCGCCTCGCCGAACTTGTGGTTCGGCATCGGGAGTCCCAGTTGATCGGGGCGGCCGGACATGAGCGGCTGCATCATCTGGAAAATCTTGCGCTGCCAGGACATCGGCAGGTGTGGGCTGGTGCGAAAGTACTTGTCGGCAGGCTGTCCGGCAACGTATTTGGGCACAATCCAGGCCCCGGATCGAGTGGATAGGGTCACGGCGTTTCCGGTCGCCCGCGAAGACAGCTCGACGGCGATGTCTGCCGCGCTATTGCCAAGCCCAACCACAAGGATTCGCTTGTCCATGAGATCCAGCGGAGTGCGCGGATCGATGTAGTGATGCGAATGCAGAATGGTTCCCGTGAAGGTGCCGGGGAAGTCGGGGTACCGCGGGTCCCAATGATGTCCATTGGCCACGACGAGAAGATCGAACAACCGTCGCTCGCCCGCTTGTGTCAGCAGCTCCCAGCCGCCGTTCGGTAGTCGCTCGGCGTGAACGACACCATTCTGGAATTCGATGTTGCTCTTCAGGTCAAAGGCACTCGCGTAGTCCTCGAGGTACTGCTTGATGAGCGTGTGGTGTGGAAAGTGCGGGTAGCTGTCGGGCATGGGGAAGTCTCGGAACGAGAGCTGATGCCGCGAGGTATCGATATGCAGGGAACGGTAGGCACTGCTATGCCCGTTGGGATTGCCGAATGCCCAGTTTCCGCCTATCCGGTCCGAGGTCTCGAAGCAGGTATGTGGAATTCCATAGTCGGACAGCATTTTTGCGGATGTGAGTCCGCTGATACCGGCGCCGATGATTGCGGTATTGGGTCGGGTCATGGCACTCCTTGGCGTGCGGCCGCGACGATGCGGTCGCCGGTGAACAGTTCTGAAGATCTGTGCATTCGGAGTGTACACAGATCTTGAAATGTGTCCACACTTTGTTTAGATTGAGGGCATGACCGCGGTGTTCAATGAAGGCGCAGTGCCCGATCCCGATGGTGACTCAGTGGCCACGCGGCTGTTGGACGCCACCGAGAAACTATTGGCCGACAAGGGTATTCGCGCAACAACGATGACCGACGTGGCCGAGGAGGCGGGCGTTTCCCGATCCTGGTTGTATCGCCACTTCCCGGACAAGCAGACCCTGGTGGGCGCGACGATCATCCGGCTGATCGAGGTCAGCTGGGCCCAGTCGGCGGCCGAGCTCGCGGCTATCGAGGGATTCGAAGAGCAGCTGGTGTCCGGTGTGAAAATCGGCCGGCGCGCCTACGACGATCCGGGCACCCTGCTGATGCGCATGCGGGTGCGTGAGCCCGAGGAATTCATGGCCTGCGCGGGCACAGGTGTCCAGGGGCTGGTGCCTGACCTGGCCGGGTTCTGGCGGCCGTATGTCGAGGCGGCGCGCGTCGCAGGGGAGATCCACGCGCGCACGGACATCGAGGAAGCCAGCGAGTGGATCGCGCGCGTGATGATCAGCCTGGGCAGCGTCCCCGGGAGCTGCATAGACCCGGATGATCCGGCGTCGTTGCGTCGGCATTTCCGGCGCTATGTCCTGCCGGCGCTTCGCATTGCGCCCGTGAAATAGCAGTACGACTAGGAGAATCAATATGGTTTCCGGCAATGATGCCCAGTTCGACACCGTGATACGAAATGGGCGATGGTTCGATGGGACGGGCGCCCCATCCGCCGTCCGGAACATCGGGATCAAAGACGGCCACATTTCCGTGATCTCGGCGGAATGCCTTGACGAGACGGACTGTCCGAACGTCATCGACGCCAGTGGAAAATGGGTGCTGCCGGGACTTGTGGATATCCACACGCATTACGACGTCGAGGTGTTGGCGGCACCGGCGTTGTCGGAGTCGGTACGTCACGGGGTGACGACCGTTCTGCTCGGTTCCTGTTCCCTCTCGGTCGTACATGTCAACGGCATCGATGCCGGGGACATCTTCGGCAGGGTGGAGGCGATACCTCGCGACCATGTGATCGAGGCCGTAGATCGGAACAAGACGTGGACCAACGCCGGTGAATACATTGCCGCGCTGGAGTCACTACCCCTGGGGCCGAATATCGCCACCTTCCTGGGGCATTCGGATATGCGTGCCGCCGTGATGGGACTGGATCGCGCGACCCGCAAGGACGAGCGGCCCACGCCCGGTGAACAAGCACAGATGGATCGCTGGCTTACCGAGGCCCTGGATGCGGGATTCGTCGGCATGTCGTCTCAGCAGCTGCTGTTCGACAAGCTTGACGGGGAGATCTGTCGATCCCGGACGCTGCCCTCCACCTACGCCAAACCCCGAGAGCTGCGAAAGCTGAAAGCTCAACTACGTCAACGGAACCGGGCCTTACAGTCGGGGCCAGACATCGAAAACCCGTTGAACGTGCTGTCGCAAGCCGTTCAATCATTGGGCATCCTGCGTAAGCGGCTGTCGACATCGCTGCTCTCGGCCGCCGATATCAAGGCCAATCCGTATGCGATCCGGGCGATGGGCCCGCTTGCCCGCATCATCAACAAGTTGGGTGGCAACTTCCGCTGGCAACATCTGCCCGTGCCGTTCCAGGTCTACGCCGACGGCATCGACCTGGTGATCTTCGAAGAGTTCGGCGCGGGTGCTGCCGCGCTGCACCTGCGTACTGAAGTCGAGCGCAATGAACTGCTGCGCGACGAGAAGTACCGGCGCAGGTTCCGTAAGGAGTATGAGAGCAAGTTCGGTGTACGGGTATGGCATAGAGACTTTTTCGATGCCGAGATTGTTGCGTGCCCGGACCAGTCGGTGGTCGGCAAGTCCTTCGGACAGGTCGGTGTGGATCGGGGTGGCCTGCACCCGGTGGACGCCTTCCTGGATCTGGTGCTCGAACACGGCACGGCAATCCGTTGGCGCACCACGATTTCCAACCACCGGCCAGAGGTGCTTAAGCAACTGGCGCAGGATCCCGGGATTCAGATCGGTTTCTCCGATGCCGGCGCCCATCTGCGCAACATGGCCTTCTACAACTTCGGACTTCGGCTCCTGCGCCACGTGCGCGAGGCGCAACAAGCCGGACAACCCTTCATGACCATCGAACGGGCAGTGCACCGCCTTACCGGCGAGCTCGCGGACTGGTACCAGATCGATGCCGGGCATCTCCGAATCGGTGATCGGGCAGACCTTTTCGTGATCGACCCGGAGAAGCTCGACGGAACGCTGACCGAGTACGCAGAACATTCGGTTGCCGCCTACGGAGGGCTGTCGCGAATGGTCAACCGGAACGATGCGACAGTCAGCACCGTCTTGATCGGCGGACGGGCGGTCGTGATTGATGGGCAGCCCACCGGCATCCTGGGCAAGCAGCGAACCGGGAGCTTCCTGCGGGCGGGGGAGGCGGCGCGCGCTGTGTCTCATGGTGAGGTGCCCGCCTAGGAATAGTACAGCTATATCTGTACTATCTTGGGCATGGAGACCGTGATTCATCGCGATGCCCTGACACGATTCGGGTGTGCATTGTCGGATTCGACGCGTGCGGCGATCCTGCTGAGCCTGCGGGCGCGGCCGGGCTACCCCTCCGAACTTGCCGAGGAGGTGGGGGTGTCGCGGCAGATCACCTCGAATCATCTTGCTTGCCTTCGTGGTTGCGGGTTGGTGGTGGCTGTTCCTGAGGGGCGGCGCACCCGCTACGAGCTGGCCGACGAGCGGATTGGTCGCGCCTTGGACGATTTGGTGGATTTGGTGCTAACGGTGGATCCATCGTGCTGCCCGGTGGGTGATGAGGGGTGCTGCTGATGGTGCTTGCGCCAGAGCGGCGAGAGGTGCTCGGCCGCAGGATCCGCATGTTTGTCGCGGCCACCATCGCCTACAACGTGATCGAGGCCGTTGTTGCCCTCAGTGAGGGTGCCCGTGTCTCGTCGACGGCGCTCATCGGCTTCGGCCTGGATTCGGTCATCGAGGTGTCGTCGGCTGTGGCGGTGGCGTGGCAATTCAGCGCCAGGGATCCGGAGGCCAGGGAGAAGACGGCACTTCGGGTGATCGCGTTCTCATTTTTTGCCTTGGCCGCGTACGTGACGGTCGAGTCGATTCGCTCCCTTGCGGGTTTTGGTGAGGCCAAGCATTCAACCATCGGAATCATCCTGGCGGCGGTGAGCCTCGCGATCATGCCGGCACTGTCCTGGGCGCAGCGGCGGGCGGGCCGGGAGTTGGGATCGGCCTCGGCGGTGGCCGACTCCAAGCAGACGCTGCTGTGCACGTATCTGTCGGCGGTGCTGCTGGTGGGCCTGCTGGTCAACACCCTGTTCGGGTGGTCGTGGGCCGACCCGATCGCGGCCCTCGTCATCGCGGTCATTGCGGTGCGCGAAGGGATGAATGCCTGGAAGGGTGAATCGTGCTGTGCGCCAGTGCTTGGCGTGGAATCCGTGGAGGCCAGCGACGACCAGTGTGGCTGCTGCGAGCACTAAACGCCATCGTGGTCTATTATCTGCGTATCAATGCAGATATGTAGAGGAGCGTCCGCGATGGGACAGGCGGATAGGTCGCCGCTGGGCGACGAACAGGCCGGGCTGGTAGTCGAGGTGTTCCGAATGCTGGCCGATGCCACCCGTGTTCGGGTGCTGTGGGCGCTCACCGGCGGTGAACTGTCGGTCAACGAGCTGGCCGATCTGGTCGGCAAGCCGGCGTCTTCGGTGTCACAGCACTTGGCCAAGTTGCGGATGGCGCGGCTGGTTCGGACCCGCCGTGACGGCACCACGGTCTACTACAGCCTGGAAAACGAGCATGTCGAGCAGCTGGTGACCGACGCGGTATACAACGCCGAGCATGCCGGTCCGGGGATACCGGCGCATCATCGCTCGGAGGCGACGCTGCGCCCTGTGAAAGGCATTGGTGCACAATGAGTCACACGCGCAACGCGCCCATGCGGCACGACCATGACCATCATGACCACGGACATCATCACGGGGCCGGGCTGAAGGGAATGTTCGCGGAGATCGTGTCCCCGCACAGCCATGACGCCGCCGACAGCATCGACGACGCGCTGAGCTCCAGTGCTGCGGGTACCCGTGCGGTGAAGATCAGTCTTGCGGCGCTACTGGTGACGGCCGCGTTTCAGGTGGCCATCGTGATGGTGTCCGGATCGGTAGCACTCGCAGCCGACTCGATCCACAACTTCTCCGATGCGCTCACCGCGGTTCCACTCTGGATCGCCTTTGCGCTGGGAACACGGGCCGCGACAAGGCGATACACGTACGGATTCGGGCGCGCCGAGGACTTGGCCGGACTGTTCGTCGTATCGATGATCGCGCTATCGGCGGTGGTGGCGGGTTACGAGGCGGTGCTGCGTCTCATTCATCCCGTGCAGATCAGCCAACTGGGCTGGGTGGCCGCGGCGGGTGTCGTTGGCTTCATCGGGAACGAGCTTGTGGCCCTCTACCGGATTCGCGTGGGCCGCCAAATTGGTTCGGCCGCACTGATCGCCGACGGCCTCCACGCGCGGACAGATGGATTCACCTCGCTGGCCGTGGTGCTGGGAGCTGGCGGTGTCGCACTGGGATATCCGTTGGCCGACCCCATCATCGGACTCGTGATCACCGTCGCGATTCTCGCGGTGCTTCGTACCGCGGTGCGCGATGTGTTCCGGCGGCTGATGGATGGGGTAGACCCGGCGTTGGTGGATGCCGCCGAAACGGCGTTGGCTGCGCAGCCCGGCGTGCGGACGGTGCGCAGCGTGCGGTTGCGGTGGATTGGACATCGGCTTCATGCGGACGCCGAGCTCGATATCGATCCAGAGGTAAGCCTCGTCGAAGCTCATCGCATTGCCCATGTCGCCGAACACGAGCTCACCCACGCGGTTCCTAAACTCGATACTGCTCTCATTCACGCATACCCGGGCCACTGATGCGGCGCAGCGCGTAGATGGCGATGCCCACTGTGAGTACCGCGACGCCGCTGAGCACGGACGACGGCGGCAAGGCAAGGGCAATCACCACGCACCCGACGAGGCCGAGCACCGGAACGACACGCGGGGGGCGTCCCTCGGCAGAGGAGAGCGTCCACGCCGACGCGTTGGCCACCGCGTAGTACACCAATACCGCGAAGGAGGAGAATCCGATCGCGCCGCGCAGGTCCACGGTGGCCGCCAGTATCGCAACGACCAGACCGACAAGGAGTTCCGCGCGGTACGGTACTCCGTTCCGGGGGTGCACTGCCGCCAGGGCGTAAGGCAGGTGGCGGTCACGGGCCATGGCGAGGGTGGTGCGCGACACCCCGAGGATGAGTGCCAGCAGCGAGCCCGTCGCGGCGACGATGGCGCCGATCCGCACCACCGGTTCCATCCACCGCGCACCCTCGGCGGCGACGGTATCGAGCAGGGGAGCCGCAGAGGCTGCCAGCCGTGAAGGCCCCAGCGAGGTCAAGACCGCCACGGCCACAACGGCATATACGACCAGTGTGATGCCCAAGGCGATCGGGATGGCCCGGGGGATGGTGCGTGCGGGTTCGCGGACTTCCTCACCCAGGGTTGCGATGCGGGCATACCCGGCGAAGGCGAAGAACAACAGACCCGCGGCTTGCAGCACGCCGGTGAGGGACACGTCGGTGACATCGAGCGCCGCGGTGTCAATACGGCCGGAGCCGAATACCGTGACGACGAGCGCAGCCAAGACCGACAGCACGACCGCCACGATGACACGCGTCAGCCACGCCGACTTCTGAACTCCCGCATAGTTGATCGCGGTCAGCGCCACCACTGCCGCCACCGCGACGGCGTGCGCATGTGCCGGCCAGGCGTAGAAACCAACCGTCAATGCCATGGCCGCGCAGGAGGCTGTCTTGCCGACCACGAACCCCCAACCGGCAAGGTATCCCCAGAAGTCGCCGAGACGTTTGCGGCCATACACGTAGGTACCGCCGGAGGCTGGGTACACCGCCGCCAGTCGTGCCGACGATGTCGCATTGCAGTAGGCGATCACGGCGGCGACGCACAGACCGATGAGCAACGCCGAACCGGCGGACCGAGCGGCTGGCGCCAGGGCAGCGAAGATGCCGGCGCCGATCATCGAGCCCAACCCGACCATGACGGCGTCGAAGGTACCCAGTTCTCGCCGAAGCGACCCGGGCTGATCGCTGCTCATGTCCCCCGGGGCATGTACATGATGACTCCGACCCCGGCCAGGCAGACCAGTGCACCGATGACATCCCACCGATCTGGACGGAATCCGTCCAGCGCCATGCCCCAGAGCAGCGATCCGGCTACGAATATCCCGCCGTAGGCCGCCAAGATCCGGCCGAAATGGGCATCGGGCTGCAGAGTGGCGATGAATCCGTAAGCACCCAGCGCGACAACACCGAGCCCCACCCAGGTCCAGCCGCGATGCTCGCGCACTCCCTGCCACACCAGCCAGGCGCCACCGATTTCCAGGACCGCGGCCGCGGCGAACAAGAGGATCGATTTTGCGACGAGCATGCGCTGAGCCTAATCGCCCAGATCGGACCCGCCTGGGCTGCGCAGATCATAGGATTTCGGTACTTCGGGGGAGGAAAGTCATGGGGATGTCATCAGCATCGGTTGTTACGGGTCTGTGGTTGGCGCTGTCGCAGCGGAACTGGGAAGCGGTCAAGACGTTTCTCGACGACGACTGCATCTACCTCGATATGCCGGTGGGACCCACCGCGGCCGCACGCGGACCGGAGAACATCGTCAAACGGTTGAAAGTCGGTTTGGAACCGTTGCAGCACTACGTTCACCACGACGGTCTGATCATCTCCAATGACGACGATGTGATGTACGAGCATTCCGAGACGTGGACCTGGAAAACCGGGGAAACCGCGTTGCTACGTTTCGCTTCTGTGCTCAAGGTGATCGACGGAAAGATCACGCTGTGGAAGGACTACTGGGACATGGGAGCGCTGACCAACTTCGCGCCGCCGTCCTGGATGGATGACCTCATGAACGCGGACATGAGCTGGATCTACGACGCGACCGGACAGGTCTGAGGCTTAGCCGAGCTTCTTGCCGTAGACCCGCTCGATCTTCAACGCCATGAGCACGCGCCGGTCCGACACCATCACGGCGCGGTACTCCTGCCAGTCGGGATGCTCACCGGCCGCGCCACGGTAGTAGTCGACGAGTGCCTCGACCTCGGGGCTGTTCGGGTCGGTCCCGGGACCGGTGAGCGTGACGCGTCCCTCGGCGGTGGCCCATGACCGTCCGTCCGAGCTGGTGACTTCCAGTGCCGCTCGGGGGTCACGGCGAAGATTCGCGGTCTTGGCACGCCCGTCCGTCATGGAGACGTAGATGATGTTCTTGTCCCGGTCGTAGAACGGAGTGACGGGGGAGAGCTGCGGTAGTCCATTGGACTTGATGGTCGCCAGCACGCCGATGCGGCTGCCGGCGAGGAGAGCATGCGGATCGAATTGATCAGAGGCCATGCTTGGTCGAACCATGAGGTGCCGTGAGCTATTCCAACCCCTGGCACGGCAGAGCGTGGCAGTGTAGCGAGGAAGACGCGCCGCACGTGCCGGCCATGGGGGGAAGATCAGGGATGAAGGTTCACCATCTCAATTGCGGGACAATGGCATTCGGGTTCGTGGATCACTGTCTGGTGGTGGAGACGTCCAGCTCCGGCCTGGTGCTGGTGGACACCGGATTCGGCCTGGACTGCATACGGAATCCTCGGCTGCTGGGCTGGACCCGTCATATCGTCGGCCCGGTGTTGCGCGAGGAGGAAACGGCCGTAAGGCAGATCGAAGCGCTGGGTTACGACGCCACCGATGTACGACACATCCTGCTGACGCATCTGGATTATGACCACACCGGAGGACTCGCGGATTTTCCCGCTGCGACGGTGCACGTGCACGGACCGGAGTATCGCGCGAGCCGGCAGCCGACTGTCGTCGATCGAATCCGTTATCGCACTGAGCAATTGTGTGCACACGGTGTCAATTGGGCGGTCAATGAACTCGATGGCGGCGATTCTTGGTTCGGTTTCGACGCGGTACGCGATATCGATGGTCTGCCGCCAGAGATCTTGGTGGTGCCGTTGTATGGCCACAGCCGTGGGCATGTGGGCGTCGCCGTGCAGACCGGAGACCGCTGGCTGCTGCATGCCGGGGACGCGTACACGGAGCCGCACGCGATCGGCACCGGCGCGTTGGCGACTGCCAGCCGGGCGGTGCACATGATCACCGCGCACCCGAGTTATCCACGCGCGCAGCTGCGCAATATGCGCCGCTTGACCGAGCTCGTTGCCGATCATGCCGACCATGTCACCGTATTTTGCAGTCATGACAGTGCCGTATTCGCGCGGCTCGCACCTCAGACCTCGGGCTAGGCCGGGCTCTGATTCGGTTCGCTGGAAACGAGTTTGGCGCGGAGCATGAGCGGTAGTGCGAGCCAGAACAAGCCAAAAGCGGTCAGTGCGGAGGCCCCGGCCACAATCCCGGCCGTCCGCCCCGAGACGGTGTCGAAGATGATGTCGGTGACTCCGGCCATGGACAGCCCGAGTAGTAGCAGGCCGACGTAGGCCAGCCGATGGGCCGCGGAGACGATTACACCGAGGCGATGTCTGCGAAACAGCACTCGGTGCATCGCCACGGGTGTCACGAGCAGCAGAGTGGAAGTGACCGAACATGCCACGGTGAGGAGATACACGATCCTCATCGGGTGATCGAGGACGGCGAAGCGCTGCTGGAACGGGAGGGTCAGCAGCAGGCCGGTGAGAAGTTGCACACCGGTCTGCACTACCCGCACTTCCTGCAGGAGGCTGATCCAGTTTCGGTCGAGCCGCTCGGTGACGGTCTCGTGACGGGCCGAGTTGTCCCACGGTTGGTCATATTCCGGGTGATCTACGTCCACCCTCGGATGGTCCCACCATGCGCGCACCGCGGCGAGAGCACGCGCCCAGGAGTGTGCCCGGCGTCTAGACGACGGTGACCGTTCCGGTGCACTGAGCGAGATTCTCGTCGTGCCAGAAGAAGCCGGAACGTCCGCCGTATTCGGTGGTGATCTCTACCTGGCCGGGGCCGGTGACGACATTGAACGTCGATGCTCCCGCCGTTCCAGAGCCGTCCCCGTGCGCCTCGCCGACGGCGCCGGTGGTCAGGTTGCGCCAGTGAAAGTAGGCCTGCTTGGGCCCGGCGAGGCCGTCGGTGGCGTTCATGTTGACCGTGCCGGGGATCAGCTCGCGTCGTGCATCGGCCTGGCTCGCTTGCCAAGCGCTGACCCGCACGTCACCGTCGAAGCAGAGTGCTATCTCGCCCGATGGCGCTGCCGCCGCGATCGGGCAGGTGGCGAGCCCTGAGCCGACAACGGCCAGGGTAAGGATGGCGGCACGGCCAACAGGTATCGAACGCATGCTGGGAGTATCGCTCATCGGCTGTCGGTCTGGCCGCTGTTTCCCGCGCTACGGATCCTCACGCCGCCCCGAGCGCGGCGGAGATCAAGCGCCACAGTCGCTCGGTGATCTTGCCGGGATCGGGCAGGGGAGCGACTCGCAGCTGCTGGGCTATGCCGTGACGAATACCGCCGATGATGAAGGCACCCGCACTGTCCGGGTCGATATCAGCGGGCAGCTGACCTAGCTTCTGACCGCGGCGGATGTTCTTGGCGGCGTTGTGGCTGATGCGCTGGAGGTAGGTCGTCTCGAGCTCGGCGAGCTGCGGATCGAGTGCCGCACGATTGAGCAGTATCGGGGCCAGCGGGTCGGCCACGTGATAGTCGACGAATCGGCGGGTGCGCTCGAGTTCGTGAACGCGCCAGTCGGTCTGCATGTCCAGATGTGTGTCGGCGATGGCGTGGACCAGACCTTCGTAGAACTCGTCGTAAATCACCACCAGCAGGCCACTTTTGGAACCGAAGTGATGGTAGAGCGCACCGGTGCTGAGGCCCGCGCGACGGGTTAGTCCGCCGAGATCCATGACGCCGCTGCCGCGGACGAGTTCATCGCGGGCGGCGTCGAGCAGCTGTTGACGTCCGATCGGCGAGCGTGCCATGATGCGATTGTACAAAACATAATTATCTTATGTTTAGGAGTCGCGATGGGCGCGGAAGTGTCGTCATTGGTGAACCTCGCCGGCGATCTCGCGGGAACGTACCGATGGACACCCAGTAGCGGGGACAGTGTCGATCCGGCCGTGGCAGAGGCAGATCTATGCGCACTGCGGCGCGATGGGTACGTGATATTGCCCGATCTGCTGACGGCGGCGGAGCTTGTCGAGATCCAGGAAGCCGTTATGCCGCTGCTGGATCTACAGGGGCGGAACCGGTTCGAAGGGCATACGACGCAGCGGGTGTACAGCGTGCTGAACAAGACGCGTGCCTGCGATCGGATCGCGGATCACCCTCGGGTGCTCGCATTGCTGGATCGGCTCTTCATGCCGAACTACCTGTTGTCGATGCTCCAGGTGATCAACATCTTGCCCGGCGAGCTGGCGCAGATGCTGCATACCGACGACGGTTTTTATCCGATCCCGCGCCCCCGCGCCGCCCTCGGTGCGGCGACGATCTGGGCGATCGATGATTTCACGGCGGACAATGGCGCCACCGACATCATTGCACGCAGCCATCTTTGGGGAGATCGCGCGCCGGAGGAATCCGATCGGGAACCGGTGGTGATGGCAGCGGGATCCTGCGTGTTTTTTCTCGGCACGCTCTGGCATGGTGGCGGCGCGAACCGATCAGACACCGCCCGCTTGGCGTTGACCGCCCAATATTGCGAGCCGTGGTTGCGCCCGCAGGAGGCTTTCACGCTGTCCACGACTCGCGATACCGTCCGCGCGGTGTCCGAGGACATTCGGCGCATGCTCGGATACAGCATTCATCCGCCCTTCATCGGGCAGGTCGACGGTATGCATCCCAAACGACTGCTGGAAGCGGGCGCGGCTGAGGCGCTTTAGCGCCGCGCTCGTTCTCAGCGAAGTCTCAGCGCATGTTGTGCACTCTGGGCGCATGTCCAATATTGACGATACGAACGATGCGCCCGGGCCGGATGTCAATGCGCAGGCAGCGGATACCGACCAGCCGAGTCTCCCGGAATCCGCACCGAAGGCACGCCGGACGTTTGGCGCACCACTGAAGATAGCGGGAGCGGTCTCGGCGGTGCTGGCTGCCGTGGTGCTGGCCTTCGGTGCCGGGGTGTGGGCGGGTAGTGAGTTCTTCGAGGGTCACGAACACGAGCACAGTGAGTCGCGTTCGGACGATCGTGATGGTGCCGAGCGTCATCGCGACCGCGATGAACACCGATTCCGCGATGATCGCGAGTCGGGCGATCGCGGCCAACGCAGCTCGGCGCCAAGCACAGCGACAGTTACGGCACCCCCGACGTTGCCCGCCCGCCCTTAGTGCCCGCATGATTGTCGGATGTGGATGCTGACCGGATGGTGAACCCCCGCGCATCCCTGCGTACGGCACTTGGCCGGTTGCGGCGATGGTGTGGCGGCATTGCCACGCGGTCAGCGTTCGTCGCCGCGGCGGTTGTGCTTGCGGGTCTGGTGATCGTGGGATCGGTATCGGTCGTCCTCTTGTACCAGTCTATGTGTATCGACGTCGATGCCGCCGCTACGACACGTGCCCAGGCTGTCGCCGACCGTCTGCGGAAAGAGCCGCCCCGTGAGCTGGAATCGGTGCTGTTGGCCACGGATCAGCGCGTCGTCGCGGTGCAGGTCGTCGATAGCGCCGGGGTGGTGGTGCGGCATTCGGATTCTTCGCCCAAAGACCCGCTGATCACGGTGCAGGACAATGACTCCCGTGTCGGGGTGATCTCACCATTTGATGGCGACATTCGGGTCAGCACCGCGACGGTGGATGGCCGTAAGGGCCAGTACCGGGTGTTGGTCGGTGGTGGTATCGAGCCGATCGAATCGATGGTCTCGACAGTGGCGATGATGTTGGGCATCACCGCACCAGTCGTGTCGGTGGTGGCGGGCGTGGTGACTTATCTGCTGGTACGACGCTCCTTGCTGTCGGTGGACGCGATACGCTCTCGCGTCGCCGAGATCAGTACTTCCGATCTTGGTGAGCGAGTGCCGGTGCCGAGCCGTTCCGATGAGATCTCGGCGTTGGCCGTGACGATGAATGAGATGCTCGCGCGGATCGAAGCCGGGCACGCCGCTCAGCGCCGATTTGTCGGCGATGCTTCTCATGAGTTGAGAAGTCCACTGGCGACGGTCATCTCGGCGTTGGAGATCGCGGCGAACCACCCTGAGGTACTTGATCGTCAGTTGGTGAACAGCGCGCTGCTGCCCGAGGCGCATCGCATGCAGTCGTTGGTGGAAGATCTGCTCCTGCTGGCGCGGGCCGATGAGCATGGCTTGCCGATGCGCCGTACCGAGATTGATCTCGACGACCTGGCGGCCGCCGAAGTTCAGCGGCTCAAACGTGATACTCAGCTGAAGATTTCGGCGCAGCTATCGGCGGTCAAAGTGGTGGGTGACGTTCACGGGGTGGCGCGGGTGCTGCGAAATTTGGCGGACAACGCCGCTCGTCACGCGCACGGTGAGGTGACGATCATGGTCGGATCGGACGCGCGTAGCGCTTACCTGCGGGTGAGCGACGATGGACCGGGTATCCCGGAGGCCGAACGGGATCGGGTGTTCGAGCGATTTGTACGTCTGGATTCTGCGCGTTCGCGTCAGGGTGGAGGCAGCGGCCTGGGATTGGCGATCGTGGCCGAAATAGTTGCCGCGCACGATGGTTCGGTCCGCATAGGCGAGCGAACCGGGGGTGGGGCAGAGGTGACTGTTCAGCTGCCGTTGGCGAATTCGCCGGATTCCAATCGATAACCCACGCCCCGCACCGTCATGATCATGTGGGAGCCGATCTTGCGGCGTAGGTACCCGACGTAGACCTCGACGACATTATCCGGCCCGTCGTAGTGGCTATCCCAAACATTTTGCAGGATATCGGTTTTCGTTACCGCGGCATCCTTGTTGCGCATCAGGTACTCAAGGAGACCGTATTCGCGGGGTGTCAGTGCCACCGGTGCGCCATCGCGTTCGACAACTCGGCGAGTGGGATCGAGTGACACCTCGCCGGCGGTGAGCACCACGGGACGTTTGGGCGCACCCCGGCGGATCAAGGCGCGTAGGCGAGCGGTGAGCACCACGAACGAAAAGGGTTTGGTCAGATAGTCATCGGCACCGAGGTCGAAGGCGTCGGTTTGGTCATAGTCGCCATCCTTGGCGGTGAGCATCAGTACCGGCGTCCAGACCTCAGATGTGCGCATCTTGCGGAGCACCTCGTAGCCATTGAGGCCAGGCAGCATGATGTCCAGCACGATCACATCAAATTGATCGTTGGTGGCGTGCCACAGTCCGTCTACGCCGTTGGCCGCCGTGACGACGATGAATCCTTCGGCTATGAGGCCGGCCGTGACCGTTTCGGCCAGCAGTGGCTCATCTTCGACCAGCAGGACTCGCACGCGGGGCCTTTCAGGGGTTGACGGTGTTGGGTACCGAATAGTCTGACATCGATTCGCTCACCGAGGCCGTTGCGCGGGTGTGTGCCCGTTCCTCTGCCTCGGTCACCGTGGTGACAGCGCCGAACAACATCAGGGCGCCGATGATCAGGGTTACTGCTTCCCGCCGTGAACTCATGACATGTGACCTTCCGTTGAATCCGATATGAGCCGGCCTGAGTCGGCCGCTGACGATGTAAGAGTCACATCTGGGCGCTGTGAGAACGCTGAGCGTGAGCGGTGCTCGGCTCTCAGCGGATCCTCAGCGAGACGTCGCTAGGGTGCGGTCGGTAATCGGTTGACATTAACGACGGGATTCGGTGGGTATATGGCCACGTCGAGCTACAAGTTGCCTCAGGTCACAGCACTGTTCTGGGTGTTGAAGATCGCGGCAACGACGCTGGGTGAAACGGGCGGAGATCTGATCGCCCAAACTCTGGGGCTCGGCTACGCCGCCGCGTCCGTCCTGTTCATTGCGATCTTCATCGTGAGCCTGGTCGCTCAGTTGCGAGCCCGTCAGTTCCATCCGGCGCTGTACTGGACCGTGATCGCCGCCACGAGCACGGCGGGAACCACGATGTCCGACCTCATCAACCGCGGCCCAGGTTCGGACACGTCCACCGACGGTGGGCTGGGTTATGGCGCGGGTGCGGCGCTGCTGATCACCGGTCTTGTCATCGTGTTCCTGATCTGGAAGCTCAGCCGGGAAACATTCGATGTGGCCAACATCAGTACCTTCCGAGGTGAGGTTCTCTACTGGGCGGCCATCTTGCTGTCCAACACCCTGGGCACCTCGCTGGGCGATTACCTGGCGGATAGTTCCGGGCTGGGATATTGGGGCAGCGCAGCGCTCATCGCGGGGATCATGCTGGTGATTCTGGGTGCCCACTACTTCACCAAAATCTCCGGTGTCCTGCTGTTCTGGGCCGCCTTCATCCTGACCCGACCTCTCGGCGCCACCGTCGGCGACCTGCTGTCCAAGCCGCTGGAGAAGGGCGGATTGGCCCTGGGAACCTGGGGAACCTCCGCAGCGCTGCTGGCGGTGTTGGTCATCGGAATCGCGTTCGGGTATCGACGTTCCGCGGCACCCGATCCCGCGGTTCCTGATGATGAGCCCGAATCCGAGCCGCGTGAATTTGCCCGCGACTAGTGCTGGTAGACGTCGTTCAGTGTGACGGTACGCAGCTGCCGTTCCCCGATGACGTCGAGCAACTGGTGATAGACGGTGGTCACCGGCGGATGGTTGAGGTGGCCGATGACGATGGCCTGCGGGTTGAAGTACTTGTGGGCCATGTCAACGATGTACTGCGGAGTGACCACCCCGGAATCCGAGAGTGATCCGTACCAGAGCACGGGCGGCCCATAGCCGAGACCCTGGATAACCGAATCGGTTGAGGCGTTGTGCTTTCCGTACGGAGGGCGGAAGTACGGCGCCGGATCGACCCCGTAGGTGTTGGTCAGGAACCTGGTGTTGCGGGTCATCTGGTCTGCGATTTGCCCGGCGCTGAGCGTCGTCAGATTGGGATGAGACCAGGTGTGATTGCCCAGCTGAATCTGTCCGCTGTCGACAAGCGGGCGGAGTAGCTGGGCGTTCTGCGTCCACCCCGCGTTCACGCCATTGACGAAGTAGGTCAAGCGAATTCCGGTATCCCGCGCCAGCTGGGTGTAGGCGGCGATCACAGCGGCGTCGGTGCCGTCGTCAAGGGTCAGGGCGAGTAGCCGCCGGCCGTCGGTGCGAGCCGGGAGAGCGGTCAAGGTGCCGCCGCCCGGTAGTGGCACCCGGGCCAGCGCGCTGCTTGCCGGGCCGGCGGGTGCGCCGGGGTCGGCGGCCGCGGCGGCGGATTCGATGACAGTGGCACCCACTGCGGCAGCGCCTGCCAGCAGTGTCAGGAACCGACGACGGTCGAACACGATGACAGGGTAGCGCCGGAACCTTGACATCTGGCGGCGCCGCTCCACATCTCGGGCTACCGTTTCTCCTGTGATCAACTTTGCTCTGCGTTCGTGCGGTCTGCGCGGACACGCGACATTCGATCCTGACGAGCAGGCTTTACGCGAGAGACTGCGGGTTGATACCCCAGTCGGGGAGGCGTGGCGATGCTTGCGATGCGAGACCTTTGTGGTGGGAGAGCCCCGCCATCGCGGCCCGGCCGATACCGCGCCGGAGATCCCCCGCGGGCGGTTGTTGCGCGACCGGACCTTGATGCGGCTGCTGGCTGTGGAGCGTGTGTTCCGCGGGTTGGTGTTCGTGTTGCTCGCGTTCGGCGTGGTGAAGGTTCGCGGATCGCGCGAGCATCTGCAGCAGGTTTTCGAGCAAGATATTCCGCTGATCCGTCCGCTGGCCAATCAGATCGGCTGGAACCCAGACAACTCCAAGGTCATTCACCATATCGGCCAGGCTTTCTCGTTGTCGGCGTCGACGTTGATGTGGGTGGCGGTGGGTCTGGCCGCGTACGCCGCTATCGAGTTCATCGAAGCGATCGGCCTCTGGATGATGAAACGCTGGGGCGAGTACTTCGCCGTCATCGCCACCAGTATTTTTCTACCGCTAGAGATCTACGAGCTTTTTGAAAAGCAAACCGTGCTCCGGGTTTTGGCGCTACTGGTGAACATCGTGGCGGTGGTCTGGCTGCTGTGGAGCAAGCGACTGTTCGGGCTCAACGGCGGCGGCAAGGCCTACGAGGAAGAACATCGCGCCGAGAGCCTACTGAGCGTCGAGCGGGCGGGGCTGGCGGAGAACGCGTAAGGCCGTTAATGCTCAGCCGCATCGGCTGCGCGAATGCTTACGTGTGACCGCGTCTCCACTGCGCCTCGTCGGGACGCAAAGTTTCTCGAAACGCTTGCCGCGCTGCGTTGTTGAGAAGATACCAGGCCCCATCAAATCGAGTGCGGGGCCGGCCGGCGATCAATCGGTCAGGTGGTGGCTCGCCAACCAGTCGTCGACGCTGATTGCGGCCGTTACCTCGTCGAGGTCCAAGACCAGGCGGGTTTGGTTGTTGATCATGCGCACGGCGCGGTCGCAGATGGCGATGCTTTCGTGGCGTACCGCGGCCTTGATCGCATCGTCGATGTCCGCCGGGAGGCTCGTTGCGTCCTCCGCAAGACGCTGGGCGGTGCGGGCGGCGGTGGCGGCGATTTCACGTAGCGTGCCACCGACGTGGCGACGAATTTTCTCCACGTTGGTGATTCCGGTGGCCAATGCGAGGTACTTCTGGCGAGAGTTCGTCTCGGGAGAATGCTGGCGACCTACCCAATTGGTCGCCTCACGGAGCCTGTCCGAATCGTCGACGGCCTCAAAGGCGAGGTAGAAACCGGCGACCGCGCGCCCAATGGGGGTCGACGTGTCGGTGGCGGGGGAGGGCGGACGTTGCGGACGCTGAGGAGGTTCCGACAGGGATTCGCTGAGTGACGATAGAGCGCACTGCGGGACGTCCATCTACCCATACTGCCCGAAAAATAGACGGACTGTACAGAAGTTCAGTGGAGAAGATCCAGGAGCACGTCGGGAGGGCCGATAATCTCAGCCGCGACCGAATCGGTCACGCAGCTGCGGATCGTTCTCCCACCATAGCGCCGATGGAGCCGAATCATCGGGCGCTGCGGCATCGGCGGCCGACGAGGATTGCGCGGCCCGGTCGAGTTCGGCGTCGATCTGTGCCGCGTGGGCCTTGTCGTCGGCGGATAACGCGCGCATGAGCAGGAGCAAGAACGGCAGACCGAGCACGTCGCCCAGGATCCAGAGAACGCCCGCGCCGATGGTCTGATCGGTGCGCAGATCCGGCCCCCACGAGCGGTGTAGCGCGAGGTAGTAGGCCGATGCCACGAGTGGGCCCTGCCACAACACCAGGCCGAGCACCCCGTCGCCAATGGTCTCCGCCACGCTGATCAGCAGCGAGATCAGCTGCGGGTACTTGCGGGGTACCGGGTCTACCTGAAGGCGCGCGTAAAAGTACGCAAAACCGATCAGTGCCAACAAGGTTCGTGTTGCAGCGCCGAGTGGGCCATTGGTCAGCGACGCGGTGTACCACGGTGTCAGATACAACAACCATGGCGTGGACAGCATGGCCAGGGAAGTCGTGAGCGGATGAGTCAAGATCCGCGCGGGCGCCGACGAGACCGCCCGGTCAAACCCGGCCAGCGCGGCAGGCCGCAGAGCGCTGCGCACCACCGTCACCGGCCGGCCCAGGGTGAGGAAGAACGGTACGACTAGGAGCAGCACGACCACCTGCAATGCGCGCATCCAGAACAGCGCGTGCGCGTAGACGCCGATGACACTCATGCACGCCAGGACCCAGCATCCGATTCCGATGAAAAAGCAACTCACCCATGCGGCACTGATATCCGATCGGTGACGCCGCGCGCGCGATAACGCCCAGCCGTATCCGGCGGCGAGCAAGACGGCGCACAGCGCCGCCGCGATATCGAAATGCCATGCACGCCAGGCCATCGTCCAGGTCAATGGCTCGGTAGGCAAGATGAAAGTCATCGTGCTCTTCTCGTCGATTGTGAGATCAACCGATTAGGCTAGATCTCCTACCTGCGAATCGGCTGTGGGCGGGCGATGAGAGCGTTTGTCGGGGAACACGCCGAAGTACCCTGATAAAGTCACGTCTACTTTAGATTCGCAAGCAGGTGATGATGAGTCGAGACTACGGCCAATACTGTGGACTGGCCCGGGCGCTAGACGTGGTGGGGGACCGGTGGAATCTGTTGATCGTCCGCCAGCTCTTGATAGGGCCCGCGCGTTACGGCGAATTGCGTGAGGGGTTGTCCGGCATCGCCACGAATCTGCTGACCGATCGCCTTCGTGATCTCGAGACCGCGGGAGTGATCGAGCGGAGTTTGTCCGGCGAATCCAATGCGATTACGTATGCCCTCACTACGTGGGGTGCGCAGCTTCGCGAGCCCGTCAACGCGATGATCCGCTGGTCGACACCGCTGATGATCCGCGGGCCTGAAGGCGACGAATTCCGTCCCGATGGGCTTTTGGTCGCACTTCCCGCCTTACTGGTGGACCGAGTTCCCCGCCGATCCGCGACGGTCGGCATCGACGTCGACGGCGACATGGTCCAACTGTGCGCCACGGAGTCCGGCATCGAGGTCGGCAAGCCCGATGGGCGCGAGTTCGACGCTGTACTCAAAGCCGAACCGCAGCTTGTCCTCGGGCTGGCGGCGGGTGTGTTGACGTTCGGCGACATTACTGCGCTCGTCGATATCGATGGCGACGAGTCTGCCTTGCATGCCATTTTCGACGTGCCCAAATAAGTAGGGGCGCAACATGCTTGTCTTCTTGCGCTGGTGCCGAAGTATCGGCCTCGTATGTTCACCAACGCCTGCGCGCTTCTGTGCGGGCAGTCTTCGCGACGTGTACCACGCGACATTTGGAAGGATTCGTTGACGGAGCGTGCCGCCGGACGCGGCCACCCTATGTACTTGGGTATGCCGAAGCCGTAGCAACCACCTAGTGCGGCTCCTCAGCATTCACTCAGCGTCGACAATGTACGGAAACGGCTATCGATCGTGTACGCGAAGTACATCAGCAGATCAGTATCGGCACTGTGGTTGTACTGCGGGAGTGTGCCATTCGCAGCTCAGCCTGCGGTTCGATGAACGCCGTTGAATGGGATTACGTTGCTAGTAGGCATCATTCCACCCTTTCATGTCGTGTATATGGCCGCGTTCAGGGGTTGGCGGCGAGCGTGTGCAAGTCCGCTCAGTTGTGGTTTCGCACCGCTTGTGATCATCACTCTTGCGAAAACCCATAAGCCACTTATCGATATTGGGGCCGACACGGACCGCAAGATCTGAATCACGCCGGCACGGCGGCCCACAGACGCTCGCAAACGCCGCGGCCGTAGCAACCACCCAACGGAACTTCTCAGCGTTCCTTCAGTGCGCTAGTTGCAGTATCGAACACATGGAGCTGGCGCCCGGTCGAACGACAAGCGACAGCCGAAATATGTTCCGCCAAAGTGGGTTCTGCGACAGCACAGCCTAATCCTCATCTGGCCGTTACCAACTCGGTGACTCGGCCACACGATGTACTCGCAATCGCCATAGAAGGAGAAATCCCATGAACAAACTGGTAGCCGCAATGGTTGGCGGTGTAGGAGTGGCCGTATCCACGGCTTTACTGAGCGCACCGATCGCATTGGCTGGGCCTACGCCACCCCCACATTGCTATGGGCAAGAGACAAGCGTCAACGAGGTTGATCATCGGCCGTGTGTGACGCCGGGTGGTTCTGCGTATCAACAGGGTGCCAATCAGCCGACCTATGAGGGCGCCAACCCCCTGGTTCCGCTCGGTACCAATCCTCATGTTCCCTACGGGACGAACAAGATCAACCCGACCTTGTCACCGTCGCCGGACAACGCGTAACGAACCCGCAAAGCAACTTCATCTTCAAAGATGCAGAAGGAGTGGGAACAATGAAGAAGATCGTGACACCTGCGGTAGTGCTCGGCGTCGTGGTGGCACCCCTGGTAACAGCGGCCACCGCACTCGCCGGCCCTAGGGCAGAGCCGGATTCGCTCATCGATGACCTCAAGTCCAACGGATATCGGGTGATTATCACCAAGGTTGGCTCCGACCATCCATCCCAGTGCACCGTTCAAGGGGTCACGCAGCAACCCGCGATCGAAAGTGTGCAACCAGGACGGAATATGCGGAATCAGCCGACAATGATTCCCCCCACTGGACAGAAGGTTGCTTATGTCACGCTGGCCTGCTGATTGACCGTGCCGGATCCGACCTACAAACTCGCCGACGGACACATGGTTCCAAACGGGCACCTCGGCAACATCGACAACCATTGAGAAGGCCGACATGAATCGCAAGGAGTGGTCCGCGACTATGGACAGTGGTTCCAGGGGCGGCATCGAAATCGACGACGAAGACAAGGTCGCGGGCGCGGCGCTGAGAGCCGCCGCTGAGGTCGTAACGCGTGAGCCTGCAATCGGCAGCGAAGCCAGGCTGTCCTGGCTGCTTTCGGGACTGGCGGGAATGGTTGGGGCAGTTGCCTTCTTACACAGCGCGGGCTACTTCGTCACCTTCATGACCGGAAACACCGAGCGCGCCGTGCTGACATGGTTCAAGGTCACCGACAGGCAGCAAGTCGCAGGTGCGGGCCCGATCGCCGCTATCTCAATGATCGGCGCCTTTCTGTTGGGCGTCATCGTGGCCTCGTACTTAAGGCGCAAATTCTGGCAGAACCACCCGCACGGGGCCACCGTGCTGACCACACTTGGACTTCTGGTCGCCGCTGCCGTCGACTTCGTTCAGGACCGGGGTTTCAACGCGAACACCGACGTACATCTCACACCGATTCTGTTGTTGGCCTTTTCGATTGGAGCCTTGAACACATCGTTTGTGAAGAAGGGTGAAACTGCCATTCCCTTGAGCTATGTCACGGGGACCGTCGTCAAGCTGGGGCAGGGCATCGAGCGGCATCTGTTCGGCCGGGGCTCGATCTTCGAATGGCTGGGATACGCGATGCTCTACGTGTCGTTCATTCTGGGAGCGGCGACCGGCGGCGTCATCGCCTCGGTGTGTAGCGGCTCCGTAATGATCCTAGCTGCCGGGTTAGTATGTGGGGCAACAACATTTGTCACTTTCTTCTACTCCGACGCGCAACGCCGTGTCCGGCTCAGCATGAGGACACTGGTCAGCAAAATTCAGGGAAGAAAAGACATGGAGCCTGGTTTTCAGATCTATGTGCCACGGAAAGTAGAGTCGGGAAGCCCGCTTGAGCGCATCAATGACCTCTTGATGGCGCTGATTATCGCGGCCCTGTTCATCTCGCTGGGTATCGCCAAGTTCGGGCACTTCTGGCTCATCAACTACTGACAGCTGTCTTGGTGGAGGTTTGTCACGTCTGCTGGACAACCTGATGATCCACCGTGCAGACAGTTTTCTCGCGTGATCGAGCGTGGGAACTTCACGGGTGCCGCTAAGCACTGCGCGCAACTCAACTATGCATCGTCCGGCGGACGCCGAGTGCGCCAGGGACAATCTCGTATTTGGAAGGCCAACAGACGATTCAGACGTGGCATAACCTACGGATCTCACCCAACACCGCCACGGTACAGGCGCTCCGTCAGTGACGTTGATGTGAAAGCAACACGAAGGCACTGGTCGAGTAGATCGGTGCCGCGATGGCGATATGGATGTGCGAAAGTTGTTGCAGCTCAGACGGTTAATGGGAAATGAGGCTGGAGTAACGATCATGTGAGGGTCGGTGTAACGAGGGGAGTTCATGGATGGCCGGGGGTGCGGTGAACAGATTCCACTAGCCGCGATCGTGGCAGCGTTTTCTCGAACATGATGACGGTGAGCAGGTATTCGCCGTCAGCTATGTGCTTTAAATTGCTGTTTGAGTTTATCTCGCATCTGCCGCACGGCGCCCGGGGTGCGGCCCGTTCGAAGGGCCGCTTGTCTGTGATTTAGGGAGTCATCCAGGGCAATACCAATCTCGGCCACTGTCCAGCGGCGGTAGCGTCCAGCGGTTGCTCGATAGATGAACGTGGGTTTTAGCCTTTTGGGGGATGACTTGAGCGTGCGCTCGACCGCGTCCGAGTGCATCGTTGTGGCTTCGGTAATAGGTTGCCTTCGGCCGAGATCGGTTGCCTGGCAATGCTTGCATCGGCATACTTTTGGGGATTCGACATGTCTGTGTGTCGTCAATAGGATCTCCAACCTCAGTGCTGCGTGTCTAAATGCGCGTGTCCCATTGAGTCGGGGACCTGCTTTGGGTACAGGAAGGTGCTTAGGCACGTGCCCGGTCTCATGAGAAGCGACTAGGTGCCGTTGGTTCGGTTCCCGATGTGATTCTGAAGGCTCTGTCCATTGGGGAACGAAGGGGTATCTAAGGCTACGGTCGTGGAATGGTCGTGTTAAGCCAACGGATTGGGCTGGGTTAGGTGCGTTTGGTCAGGAGCTGTGAGCGTCGGTAACGCAGGCTGTACCTCGGGCTGGTCAGGGGGTGTCCAGTGCCATTGCTCAGGAGCTGGTCCGTGTGAATCCTCACCCAATCCGGGGATCCGTGTTCCCTGCGGTGGCGCGGTGTCTGGGATGGGTTGGTTTAGTTTCTCTTTGGGGCGCCTACCCAATAGACCACCTTTGAGGTCGCCGTTTTGATACTGGTGCCACAGCCGCCGCAGGTAGTCTGCGCCGGCTACGTCGGCGTTCTCGCCGCCAGGGGCGACCTCATAGATCTCGCCCCCGCCGGGCGCGGAAGGCTTGAGGTTCTGCGGCAGCAAGTACTGATTGTTTAAGGCATTTGGGCCCGGGGCGATGACTGGACCATTGCTTCCTGGAGCCGCAGGTGCGATGTGCTGGCCTATCAACGCTGTATCGCCGGTGATGGACAGGCTTGTGGGGATTCCAGCGGGTCCTTGCTCGGCGCCTGCCAAAGCAAGTGGGTTGCCTATCTGTGATGGTGGTGGGGGAACGGCCGTTGCCGCGGGCTGGTCCGCAGTGACCGACCGCGGACCAGGTTCCTCCGGTTGAGGTACGGCACTGGAGGTAGCGACGTTCGCGACTAAAGCTGCGATCGCCAGCGGTGATGCGAACACCGTGCTCATGCCAAGGCGGACGAGAAGCATTGTCACTATGGATCTTTCTGTGTAACTGGCTGAAGTGAGTGGCTGACTTGAGAGCGTGGGTCAGACGCTCTTGGTTACGCCGTAGTAAGCGACGATGTCTTCGGTGCCAGAGGCAGAACTGGTCAGGATCGAGTACGACCGCAGAAAAGACTGTCCGACGCATCCGTCGATCTTGATGTGTATGTCCTTTATCGTGACACGTGGTTGCTTGCCCTTGAACTTCTTCTTTGTCACCGACACGTTGATGACTTCGCCTGGCTTCGGCCTGATCTCGATGTTTCCCACGATTGGAACACTGATACTGCCCAGACCAGTTGGGCTTATTGACGAGGAAATGCCGATGTTTCCGGTGAGACGGACGCCGGATAGTTCAATACCGCAACCGATTTGATAACCCGCCTCTATAGTTCCGCCCTTCAGATCGCTACTGCCACTACCCTTCACGCTGCCGATGAACGTGCCTCCGGTCAAGTACTCGCGCGAGGACAATGCGGTGGTCAGCGGCGGGATCGGCAGCTGTGTCTCATCTTCAGCGGCCAGCATCAACTCCCATCCATCGGGAGTCTTGACATGGGTCGGCGGCTCGGACCCTACGATCCCGTTGTCGGGCGGAGGGCCAGGCTCACCCGCGGCTTCCGATCGCGAACCGTCGGGTGCGGCATGCGCGGGGATCGGAGGGGTATCGGGCTCAGCCGATGCCGTTGGAGCTGCCCCTGCTAGTACACATGTGGCAGTCAAGGCTGCTATACCCTTGAACATGGTGATGACGCCTCTCGGTGACGGAAGTTATTGAACAGAAACGTGTTTCGTGTACTTAAACCGCTTTAGTGACGCCCATGTAGGTGACGACGTCCTGGGTATCTTCGGTAGAGCTCGTGAAGATCGCGTACGAGCGGATAAAGGACTGTCCTACGCAGCTGTCGATCTTGATGCGGAACCCAGTGATCGAGACTCGTGCGGTAGTTTCCTTCGTGATTGCCATCTTTGAGATCGGGATGATGAGCGAATTGCCCGGCTTGAGGCTGGGACGGACCTGTGCGAATGCGTTCCCGCCGATGCTGGGCGCGCCCGCGGGGCTGATTTGCGGGGTGATTCCACCGCCGAATCTCAAATCGACCTCGGCAGCATTGATGCCGCATCCGATTTGGTACCCGGCCTCAAGAACTCCCTCCGTGAGTTTGGTGGTGCCGGAACCCTGGACGGTTCCAATGAACGTCCCGCCCACCAGGTACTCACGTGAGGACAAAGCTGTCGTCAACGGTGAAACGGGCAGCTGTGTCTCATCTTTTGCGGCGACAGCCAGAATCCAGCCCTCACGAGTCCGCAGTACTCCAGGCTCTGCCGAAGCGACAATGCCGTTGTCGACAGGCGGTGCGGCCTCAGGACCATCTATTGGTGGCGCAGAATCGGAGCCGACTGCGGGATGCGCGGGCAATGGCTCGCCTCCAAGCGGATCGGACAAAGCCGGTGGGGCAGTCACACCCATCGCGCCAATAACAGTCAGGACAACAACCCTTTTCAGCATGGACGGCATTTACCTCTCATTTGGCACAGCAAGGGATTCCCCTAGGGCTGAAAGCAGTAGCAAATCTCGGATATACCTAGGCGGGGTAGGGGTATATCTAGTCTTAAGCGAACTAAACGTCTCCGAGGTGAACTGACGGGGAATGTAGTTTGGATGTCGAGTGTCTACTTGAATCGGTGCGGCGCGTCGAGTTCCGAAGCGGGTGAAATCCCTGTGCGCAGTACCGATGGGGTGGCCGTTGCAATCCCCGTCCGGTGCGGTTGCGGCTGCGGGCACGCCACCTGCTCGATAGTTGCGGCGGCGCATTCCGTCGTAAATGATATCCAAGGCACGCAATACGGCCCTCAAAATGTCTACGTTGCTGGGGATTTCAGTTTTCGTCATCTCAGAGCCGTTCCCTGCTTGCAACGCGCGCTGCAGGACCGCGGCGGTCTTTGCGAATCCCCAGGCACACTATTTACCAGAAGCCGGCGAGTGGGTTCGGCGTGCCATAGGTGTTGAGCAGCAACTGAATAGGCGCGTTGAAGCCCGTGCATCAGAGCTTATGCAGTGTTGTCGCGATTCGAGTTCTGTGGATGGCTCAGGCAGTTGACCTGGTTTGCACATAGGTTAAGAAGATGGCCGATGGGTGCTGAGAGCTCGCTGAGAACGGCGCTGAGGCCCAGGGTATCCGCCTATTTCGACCGCTTTCTCGCGAGCACCGCCGCTGCAACGCGGGTTGGCTGCTGGTTCTGGTGGTCGCTGAACGTGAGTGCCTGGCTGCTGCTGCCATGACCCACCTTTCATTTCAACGACGAATGAAACCAACTATGGCGACCATCACAAAAACCCGCTTCGATGGGCGACTCCTGCACTTGGTACGGTACTGTACCAGCGAGTGGTACGTGACGGTACCAGGGTTGGAAGATCGATCCACGCATGCCGATGATTCACGGGAAGAAGAGATTGTTTTGATGAGGAGTCGTAGTTATTCCACGAGAAGTATCAATAACGCCGAATGTATATTTGGGTGGAATCGATGAGCGGCGCGGGCGGATCCGGTTTTCTCGCCCGGGCGTGGGTGCCGATAGTCGTAGTGATTTCGTGCGCCCTCGGGGGGTTTGCCGTGTATCGACTTCAAGGTATCTTCGGCTCTGACCAGGACTCATTAGTGGGTGGGGGTGTTTCTGAGCGTATTGTCCGTATTAGCCCTAAGGCCGTCACATACGAAATATTTGGCCCTGCGGATACGTCCGGAATGATTAGTTATCTAGATGAGAACGCCCAGCCTCAGAAAGCTAGTTTCAATCGGTTGCCGTGGAGTCGCACGATAACTACGACAATCCCGAGTGTATTTGCCAACATCATTGCACAGGGCGATAGCTCATCCCTGGGCTGCCGGATAACTGTCAATGGCCGTGTTCGTGAGGTGCAGTCTTCCGCGAAGGTCAATGCTCAGGTCTTTTGTTTGGTGAAGGCAGCATGAACGCTCACGAAGTCCCGACGAGGCGTCCGCGTGTTGCGCATGTGGTCCGCTTAATGGCGGTGCCCATCATTCTGGTGTGGGTTGTACTAACTGTCGTGGTGAACGTGACAGTTCCTCAGCTGGAAACTGTGGGCAAGGAAAACTCGGTATCGCTTACACCAAAGGATGCGCCGTCGGTCGTAGCGATGAAGCACATGGGCGAGAAATTCCAGGAATTCGACTCTGATAGTGCTGTCATGGTTGTCCTGGAAAGCCAGCAGGATAAGCTCGGCGACGAGGCGCGTGCCTATTATCGGGACTTGGTTCAGCGATTGCGGCAGGACACCGAACACGTCCAGCATGTGCAGGATTACTGGGGCGAGCGCATCACCGCATCGGGGGCGCAGAGCGAGGACGGCAAGGCTGCCTTCGTACAGTTGAACCTGGCGGGTAACCAGGGGGAGACGCGCGGGACCGAGTCGGTTGAAGCGGTGCGCAAGATTGTCAGCGATGTTGCGGCCCCCGCAGGCCTACAGGTGTATGTGACGGGGCAGGCCGCTTTGGTCGCCGACTCCAACGAGGCGGGCGATGCCAGCATGGTCATGATGACGGTGGTGACTCTCATCGTGATCGCCCTTATGTTGCTCCTCATCTACCGCTCGATCACGAGCATGCTGCTCATCTTGATTGTTGTTCTGTTGGAGATGGCAATGGCGCGAGGGCTAATTGCGGTTCTGGGTCACTTCCATGTCTTCGGTCTGTCCACTTTCGTGGTTAGCGTGTTAACAGCTCTGGCGATCGCCGCGGGCACCGACTACTTGATCTTCCTCGTCGGCCGCTACCACGAGGCACGCCAAAATGGTGAAGATCGTGAAACGGCCTACTACTCAACGTGCCACGGCGTCTTCCACGTCATCGTTGGTTCGGGCTTGACTATTGCTGGCGCGCTGCTGTGCCTGTCATTTACGAGGCTGAATTACTTTAACTCCCTAGGTATCCCATGTGCATTGGGCTTGCTCGTGATCCTGATGATGGCACTGACCCTCGGCCCGGCCCTCCTATGGGTGGCAACCAGGTTCGGGTTGCTCGAGCCCAAACGAAAGGCGGCTACCCGCGGTTGGCGGCGGCTGGGTACAGCGGTCGTACGATGGCCTATCCCGATTCTGGCGGTGGCATTGGCATTGTCGATGGTGGGTGCGCTTGCCTTGCCTGGATACCGGACCAACTACAACGACCGGTACTACATTCCTCCGAGCGTTCCTTCAAATGTCGGATTCGCTGCTGCTGAAAGACATTTCTCGGTCGCACGGATGAATCCGGATGTGCTGATGATCGAAGCCAACCACGACCTACGCAATCCGCGGGACATGCTTGTGCTAGATAGAATCGCTAAAAACATTATTCGGGTCAAAGGGATAGCACGGGTTCAAAGCATCACCAGGCCGCTGGGGCCACCGATGGAACATGGCTCGATACCGTTTCAGATTGGCGCGCAGAGTGCGGTGATGCGTGAGAACCTGCAGTTCCTCAATGCCCGCATGGACGACATGCTCAACCTCACGGGTCAACTCGGTTCCATGATCACGATCATGGAACGGATGTATGCCATGGCACGTGAAATGGCGGACACCACCCACCGGCTTGTCGGTACCACCAAGAATCTGAAGGCAACCGCCGACCAGATGCGTGACAATATCGCCAATTTCGACGACCAGTTCCGGCCGCTGCGCAACTACTTCTATTGGGAGAAACACTGTTTCGATATCCCGATGTGTTGGTCGGCGCGCTCATTGTTCGACACCATGGACGGTGTCGACAAGATGACCGAGGACATGTCTGTGATGCTCGCGGATCTCGATCGCATCGATCAACTACTGCCCCGAATGGTTTCGCAGTTGCCACCGATGATTGCGATTGCCAAGAACATGCACGGCACAATGCTGACAATGCACAGTACGTTTTCGGGGATGCTCAGCCAGATGGATCGCATGACCGATACCGCCACGGTCATGGGCCAGGTCTTCGATGAGGCACAGAACGACGATTTCTTCTACCTCCCTCCAGATGCTTTCGACAGCCCTGACTTTCAGCGGGGACTGGCGTTGATGGTCTCCCCTGATGGCAAAGCCGCGCGACTGACCATCACCCACGATGGCGACCCCGCCACTCCTGAAGGAATCACTCACGTCGATGCGGAACTGGAAGCAGCCAAGGAAGCAGTCAAAGGGTCACCCCTCGCCGATGCCAAGTTCTACCTCGGCGGTACAGCGGCCACCTACAAGGACATCGCTCAAGCATCCCAGTACGACTTGTTGATCGCAGCTATCGCGGCCATCATCTTGATTTTCGTCGTCATGGTGCTCATTACCCGCGCACTGATTGCTTCGCTAGTTATCGTCGGAACCGTTGTGCTGTCGCTGGTTTCCTCATTCGGGCTGTCCGTTCTGATCTGGCAGCACCTGTTTGGCATAGAACTGCAATGGATCGTGTTGGCGATGTCTGTCATCGTCCTACTGGCTGTCGGTTGCGACTACAACCTGCTGGTTGTTTCCAGGCTCAAGGAGGAACTCGGCGGCGGACTCAAGACCGCCATGATTCGCACTATGGCAGGCACCGGCGGAGTCGTTACCGCGGCAGGTCTGGTATTCGCGTTCACCATGATCTCCATGATCACCAGCGATCTGCAATCCATCGGCCAGATTGGAACCACCATCGGGCTGGGGTTGCTGTTCGACACGTTCATCGTGCGTTCGCTGATGACTCCAACGATCGCCGTACTACTTGGGCGTTGGTTCTGGTGGCCCCTGCGAGTCAGCAGTCGCGCGAAGGTCACGGCGGCGTCGCATCGTGTATCGAACCGACCTGCGAACCAGGAACCGGTTACCACCGAGTTTCCCAAACTTGAGTCGTAGAAATCGAGGCGTGCGGTGTCAGTTATAGACGTTCAGTTTGCAAAGGGGAGTCTGGGCATGAAGGGTCAGGCACACAATCGACGCGGGTTACCCTTAATACAGGGAAGGAACTGACTATGGATCCGCGCATCGCCTCGAACAATGCAGATCGAGCCTCTAGCGGGTTTGATGCCGATAGGAACGTTTATTGGCAGCGTCTCACCCAGGGGCTGGAGTCTTTGTTGGCGGAGAAGACTTTCCCGCAAATTACAGTAGCCGACATCGTCCGGCGTGCTCACACTTCGCGCCGGACCTTCTATGAGCACTTTGAGAGTAAGGAAGCCTGCTTGCTCGCGTTGCACAGGCAAGCAAGCCGAGAAGAGGCCGCCCATGCCTTGGCGGCGGTGGACGGGACCGCAGTTTGGCAAATGCAGTTGCGACAGGCAATAGAGGCTTGGATCGCTTTTGCCGATACACGGTCTGAGCTCGCAATGAGCTGGATCCGCGATCTGCCGCTTCTCGGTGCCGCGGCCAGCGATCTTCAGCGCGAGGTAACTGACCAGTTTGTCCGTACGATTCAAACCGTCTGCGGCAGTGAAGGTTTTCGCGCTGCAGGTGGCAGGGATGTATCGAGGGCGCGGGCGCTGGTGCTGATCGGTGGCCTGGAGCGGCTGGCCGCAGATGCAGCCCAGCGTGGCCAAAAAATGGCCATCTATACAGATGACGCGGTAGAAGCGGCTATCGCGCTGGCAACGGGTTCGCGAGGGGAGTCGTGAGGGCCGCTGTTACCGATGACCTGTGAGGCCGTGACAAGTTAATGGCGTTGTCTCACAATCATTTTCACGACTGCCACCCCTTCCGGACAGGCGTCTGGTTGGGTGTGACTGATCGATCGTGATTTGGGATTGATTTCGACAGAGGCGAGATAGGCAATTGATAGTTACTTCCCGTACAAAATCGGGGCGCCACGGCAGCGTATGGGCCCCCAGGCAGGTGGAGTGTTGACAATCGAACAAGCGGACGCATCGGTGGTAGGACATTTCTATCCCTACGAGCCCTGGCAGGTCTGGACAGTCTTGAACTCGCGAGAGCTATTTTTTGCGGATTGGGGCCAGGAAATGCGAGGGCAATTATTGGAAGTGAGAAGACCATTCACCTTTAAGGTCTGGCCCATTCCAGGAACCGATTTCTCCGGGAATATTCAGATGGAATATCTTGAGGTACGCCCCCACGAGTTACTTGTCTTCACGCTTACCGTCCTCGGCGAGCATCCCTGGCCCCTTGAGGGGACCTTGACACTCGCTCGGCAAGGGCAGGGGACTTACGTGACGTATGTCCTGGCTGGTTTCACCCCTGGGCGCTTTGGTCACTCGTTGGCACGCCGGGTGGTCAACGGCGCCCACAAGACTGTGCTGAGGCGCGCCGAGAAAATCCTCCGGCGACAATACGGCGGATATCGCCGTGTTGAATCAACCCCAGCCTGAGATGGCTATTAACTAAGTCGTTGCCGAGTAGTTTTTCGACTATTTGGCTGCACCACTCAGCCTTACCAGTTCAGCGATTCCTTCGAAGATCCGAAAGGTGCTTTTCTCCGTCTCGCAGGCCGGCACCTACGCCAACCTGCAGTCCATCACCGGATCGTCACGCCAGATTGGCCTCGCGCCCCATGCGGAGTGTCTCGAGCAGCTCGCGGTACGGCCCGACGACATAAGCAGTGTCTCCGGCTGCTAGCCGCGTGTCTCGACGGGGATGCAGCCGGATTGGTACTCCGCGTCGGCTGATCGCCACCACCCGGGTCTGTGTAGAGAGGTCGGCCATCCGCATACCGTCCAGCTGGCTGCGTTCCTCTACGAATACTCCACCGACAGTGAAGGATTGCTGGCCGACCGAGAAGGTGCTCAGCACGTGCAGTCCCATGGCAGCACCGATGAACCACGGCGCCGCGAGGTCGACGGTCGAGCGGACATTGCTGAACCCGAACCGCTGAGCCACCGCAGTGCTGAGATTGCGGTCGAAGATCCGCAACACCACCGGAACATCGGACCATCGGGTACCCAACCGGTTCCGCAGCACGATGCCCGTCTCGATATTGACCATATCGTCGTGGGTGAGCACCGCAACCGCCTGCGCCTCGTCGATCTGAGCCGCATCCCATGTCTGCGGCAGGGTCGCGTCACCGAATATCACGGGGATCCCCAGATTGGCGATAGTTGCCAAATACCTGTTGTTCTCGGACTGTTCGATCACCGCGACGTCATGGCCGGCGGCCTTCAGGTCCTGGGCCACCCGGATGCCGAATGACCCGAGGCCCACCACGATGACGTGGTTGGTGAGGTTCCGAACCTTGCGCCGTCCCGAATTCTGTGCGATGCGCTGCGACAGCAGCAGGTCCACGACGAACGCCATGACCACCGCGGTCGTCGCGATCCCCGCGAACATCAGGAAGATACTGAACAGGCGAAGCCAGGTGGGCTGGTTGGCGAAACTGAAGTCCCCATACCCCACGGTCGCGATTGTTTCGGTCGAAAAATAGAGCGCATCCACGTAGCTCATTCCGGGCCGCTGATAGGTATACCGCAGCATTACCGTGGCCCCGGCCAACAATCCCATCGCGATCCCCAATGCGCGAAAGAAGATCGGGTTCATATCCTCCCGAATGGCCCGGATGCCGAGTAATAGCCGCGACACCCCAGAGCGCCGCGCGCGGGTAGGGGCCGTACCCGACGTCCGCGTAATTCCCTGGGCGGCAAGTTCTTCAACGGTCCCGATCATCGCCGTCCAATCGCCTCGACGCACCCGCAGATCGCGTCCGGGGCACGCCACCACTTGATCAGGAGTGGGCGAGTCATGCCCGTGCACAACGGCAACCGGAGCGAGGTCGCCGTACAACTCACGCAACGTACCGTCACGGGGTGCATCGGTGCCGGAAATAATGAAGTCGGTGCCCGCAGCTGTGATGGTGTGGGTGGTGCGGCGCAGACACGCCTCGACTACCGACGGCGCGGCGAGGTCGGCGACGCCGAGCACCGCACCCGGCCCGTCGTCCACTGCGACGGCTTCACGGAGTACGTCGTTGACCATGCGGGTGACCACGCGCACTCTCGGGTTCAGTTGTCGTGCCAGCAGGGCGATTTCGAGGTTCTTGGCGTCATCGGTGCCGGCACACACGATCGCGGCGGCGTCCGCAATCCCCACCTTCTCCAAACTGTCGACACCGTCCAACGCGGCGACTGCCACACCGGCGGTCCATAGTTCCTCTGCGACCCGGATCGCCAGCGCGTCGCTGCCATAGACGATGGTATGTCTCTCCACCCTTGGTGACGTTAGCGCCCAGAGGCCGTCTTCACACACCAGACCGCACAACTATCCGTCGGACTGGAACGTGCCCCCGCTATCGATCGTAGCGGGGGCACGAAACCAACTGACTGCGAACATCATCCGGCGTCACGTGAGCTATCAGAGAGCGTCGGTGCCCTCTTCGCCGGTGCGTACCCGCACCACCGAGTCAACGGGGCTCACCCATACCTTGCCGTCGCCGATTTTGCCGGTGCGTGCGGCGGTCACGATGACCTCCACCACCTTGTCGGCAGCGTCATCGTCGACAAGGACCTCGATCTTGACCTTTGGCACGAAGTCGACCTGGTATTCGGCACCGCGGTATACCTCGGTGTGGCCCTTCTGCCGGCCGTAGCCCTGCACCTCGCTGACCGTCATACTGGGGTTGCCGGTTTGTTCGAGTTGAGTCTTGATGTCCTCGAGCGTGAATGGTTTGACAATCGCGGTAACGAGTTTCATGTCCCTCATGCCTCTCTATTGGAGATGAGGGGGCGACCCTCCGTATGGGAGCCTCCGGAGTTCCCGATGACCGATCCGACGCCGAGTGCGACGAAGTCGTATGCGCCTTCTGCGTGTTGGGATTCGTCGGCGCCTGCGGCTTCTCCCTCGTCGCTGATGCGTAGGCCAATGGTGTACTTCACGATGAGAGCAACGATAGCGGTGCCGATTGCCGAGTAGA
>NZ_MLIK01000003.1:0-91717 GCF_001853795.1 Mycobacteroides franklinii | reverse complement strand
CCGCCACCGCGTACTCGATAGAACCCAACACCGCCGAGTCGATCACCTGACCAGCGGTACGCACGATGAACATGTCACCCAGGCCCTGATCGAAAATGATCTCCGCGGCCACCCGGCTATCGGAGCAGCCGAACAACAACACATTGGGGTTCTGGCCATTGGCCAACTCGGCCCGACGCGCGACTCCCTGGCTCGGATGCTGTGGGGTGCCCTCGACAAATCGCTGGTTACCCTCTTTGAGTGCCGCCCAGGAGGACTTCGGATCAGATCCCATAATTCATGTATACCCTACCGGGGTATGGTGCGTATGTGACGCTCAACACAAGGTGAGAAGATGAGCCCAGTCACGAGACTCTCTGATATCTATCGAAATGCCATCTGCTGCAGACGAATTTGAAAATTCGCGTCACCTCAGCGCCGAGGCCAACAGTCCCTGCAGATCTCCCCGACATGCACAGACCATTCAGGACACTTCCATTCAAATATGCCTGGAATACGTTCATGACGCAACGAATATCAGCATATTCACAGGAATCATCCACCGCCGCAAGGCAATAGGCACCGGTCGCGATGCATGCTCAGCCTATTCGAAAGGCTTTCTGCGCCTGGGAAGTTCGGATGATCTGGATCTTCCGACTCCGACGTCAAAACCGAGCCCGCATCAGAATGAATTGATCTAATTGTCTCAGAAACTAGATGAAGACACAGTTGGCAAACACTGCCGCAGCGCTGGAAGCGCACGGATGCGTATGGTATTGCCGATCATGAATTCATCTGCATACCAAGGGGACTAAGCGCTGGCTCTGCGAACCAAGTTGGTGCGCCTGATTTTCCAGTCCCCCGCGGCCTCGACCACCAACTGCTCGAGCTCCAGAATCGCCAGCGCACCGCGAACCCGGCCCGTGCTCAATCCCGACTCACGAACCAACTCCTGCACCGTCGTGCTGCCGCGCCCGGGCAAGGACTCGTAGACACGTTTCTCGTCCTCGCCGAGGCCGTCAACGATGCTGGTAGGGCGGTCCGGATCGGGCGCGAACTCACCCAACCTGCCCGCAAGAGCGACCACATCCTGCGCGCAGACAACGAGCTGGGCTCCCCGATCGGCAATCTCGATGTGGGTACCCGCCGACACAGCAGAGGTGATCGGTCCCGGTACCGCGCCGACCGGCCGCCCCAACGCCCGCGCCCAGGCCGCGGTGTTGGCAGCCCCACTGCGCACACCCGCCTCCACCACGACGGTCGCCCCGGAGAGAGCCGCCACCAGCCGGTTCCGCGTCAGGAACCGATATCGAGCGGGTCGCACCCCCGGCGGGTACTCACTGATCACCAGTCCATGCCCGGCGATTCGATAGAGCAACCCGGAGTGGCCCGACGGATACGGCACGTCCACCCCGCCCGCGAGCACAGCGACCGTCATTCCGTCGCAGGCCAGGGCGGCGCGATGCGCGACCCCGTCGATCCCGAATGCGGCGCCTGAGACCACTGTCACATCCCGGGCCACCAGACCCGCGGACAGCTCCGCCGCGACGTGTTCGCCATATCCGCTGCACGCCCGGGTCCCGACGAGCGCCGCGGCCCGCGACGTGACCTCAGAAAGCGAGTGCTCACCCACTACCCACAATGCGAGCGGGACACGCCCGCTGGGCATCCGCTTGGTATCCACCGATCCGAAAGCCTGGAACTGCCACTGCGGCCATTCCGCGTCCGTGGGTGTCACCAAGCGTCCACCGAGACGCGACAGAATCTCCAAATCCTCACGGCTGCGGTCAACATCGTGCCTAGCCCGCACAATTGTCCGCACTTGTTCGGGGACATCCAGCCGCCGGACCCGCGCCGCGGTCTCCTGTGCTCCGAACACCGACACCATAGCCGCAAGTTCCGCGCTGGGCGCCTCGCAGACACGTGACAGGTAGGCCCAATCGGCCATTTCGCCGCTCATCGCTTGTCACGGAAGCTCAATGCGAGCTTGACGTCCTCGGTGCTCGGTAGATCGCGTCCGCCGAGATCTGCCAGGGTCCACGCGACACGTAAGCATCGATCCAGTGCCCGAACACTGATGAGACCACGCTCCATGGCATTGCGCAGCGGCTCCATCACCGCCCGCGACGGTCGAAATTCCTTGCGCAGCAGCGGCCCTGGCGCATCAGCGTTCACACGAAATCCGTAGTCGGACCACCGGCGCGAAGCCCGGTCCCGAGCCAGTAGGACGCGCTCGCGGACCAGCGCCGTGCCCTCGGCAGCGTCGTTGAGCGCGGCTTCGCTGACCGGGTGCATCCGGACCCGAAGATCCACCCGATCAAGGAGAGGTCCCGATAACTTGCCGAGATACCGGCGACGCAGCGGAGCTGGGCAGGTGCAATCACGCGGATTGGCGGGAGCACACGGACACGGGTTGGCCGCCAGCACCAGTTGAAATCGGGCTGGGTAGGCGACGACTCCGTCACGCCGTGCCAGTCGAATCTCCCCGTCCTCCAACGGGGTGCGCAATGCTTCCAGTGCGGGGGTGGACAGTTCGGCACATTCGTCGAGGAACAACACCCCGCGATGGGCCATGCTGACCGCACCGGGTTTCGCAGTACCGGACCCGCCGCCGACGAGCGCCGCGACACTCGAGGTGTGGTGCGGCGCCACAAACGGTGGTTCGGTGATCAACGGCTGCTGGGCCGTCAATAGACCCGCTACCGAATGGACCGCCGTCACCTCGAGCGCCTCATCGTCGGTCAGCGGCGGTAGTAGACCCGGTAGGCGTTGCGCCAGCATCGTTTTCCCTATCCCGGGCGGCCCAGTCAACATGAGGTGATGCGCACCGGCCGCTGCCAGCTCGACAGCGAAGCGCGCGTCGGCATGACCGACGACGTCCGCCATGTCCGGAATGTCGGCCTCTTGCCGAAAATCCGACGGCAGCACCGGATCAAGCTCGCCCTCGGTGCACAGCCATGCGGTCAGCTGACGTAGGGTCTGGACGCCCAGGACCTCGATACCCTCGACCAGCCCGGCCTCGCCCAGATTCGCCTGAGGAACCACCACGGTTGGCCACCCATCGCGCTTGGCCGCCAGCACCGCCGGTAGCACGCCTCGGATCGGGCGAACTCGCCCGTCAAGCGCCAACTCCCCTAGAAGCAACGTCTTTTCCAGTCTTATCGGCGGGATCGCCTTGTTGGCCGACAACACCGCGGTGGCCAGCGCGAGGTCGTACACCGACCCCATCTTCGGCAGCGTGGCCGGCGACAGGGCCAGGGTGAGCCGCGATGCCGGCCAGGTGAACCCGCAGTTGGTGATCGCCGCACGCACGCGGTCGCGAGATTCCTGCAGTGCGGCATCGGGCAGACCGACCAGGTGCACTCCGGGTAGTCCCGCACTGATATCGGCCTCTATCTCCACGGTCTGGCCAGTCACCGCCTTGACCGCGACGGAATACGCCCTCCCCAATGCCATCTCAGCTCACCCCGTGAATATGAGTGATCTCCGGTGCGGTCCGTCCTAATCGGACCTCGATCACATCGATGCGCACCGCCGACCATGAGCCACGCTGCGTAGCCAGCCAGATACCCGCAAGCCGGCGCAATCTACGCAGCTTGGTGTACGTGACCGCTTCCGCCGGCGTTCCGAATCTGTGGCCGGTTCGGGTCTTCACCTCGACAAAAACCAACAACTCGTCACGAGCCGCGATGATGTCGATCTCCCCGTGGCGGCAGCGCCAATTGCGATCGAGGATCGTAAACCCGTCCTCCCGTAGGTAGTCGGCGGCGAGATCCTCTCCGCGGGTACCGATCTGTGCACGCGTGGTAGTCGTCATGCCGTCACCATCCGCGCCAGCACCGACGCACCCTAAGCGCGAAGGCCGCACCAAGAGCAGTTATCCACAATCCGCCATTGATTCACAGGACCCAGCCGAAGGCGATACTTCCTGGGGGACCGGCAGCCGCTGCAACACCGAGAACACGGGCTTGGTCGCGTCAGGAGTCCCGCGCCTATGCGGGTACAACCCGAGCCGGATCGCACGTTTCCGATGGAGACGCTGACGCTGAGCAGACACCGCCCGGACAGTTCTACCGGTTCGGCGGGCAATCTCGCCGTCGGTCAGGACACCAGCCGTGACCAGCACAATCTCGAGCGACGACCACTGTGCACCCACTAGCGCCGAACAACTCTCGCGGGCAGCCCACCCTTCAAGCCCATCGACATGCGGTACTGGTGCCGAGGTTCATAACCCTTGGGCAACTCGAATCGGTATCGCTGATACGCCGTTGCGATGGTGAGAACCGCCTCGATATAGGCCATCCGCATCCCCAGACATAGACGCTGCCCACGCCCGAAGGGAACGAATGCGCGTAGGTCGGCTTCGTTGTTCAGGAATCTATCCGGGTTGTAACGGTTGGGCTCGGGCCAGAATCGTGGATCGCGCTGCAACGCAAGCGAGGAATACAGAATCGTCGTCCCTGCCGCAATCCGGTATCCACCCATCTCGTCATCGACAAGAGCAGTTTTGGGATTGATGACCAATCCCCCTTGAAGGCGTTGCGCCTCATCAAAACAAGCTCGAGCCAGCGGCAGCCTGGCCATATCCGCGACTGTCACGGGTTTCCCGTCCAAGCTGTCGACTTCGGCGATGAGCCGCCGCTCGATCTCCGGATGACCGGACACCAGCGCGAATGTCCACGCCAAGGCAGCCGCCGTGGTCTCGTGTCCACCAACAATCATTCCGGCAATTTCGACGGCGATCTTGTCGTTCTCGAGGGGCGAGCCATCGTCGTAGGTGGCATTGATCAACAGGTTCAGAATGTCGGTGCGCTCGGTGGGGTGGCGCCGCCTCATCTCGATGAGTTGGTCCGCACCGCCCATGATCATTTCGAGCATGCTGTCCATGCGCCGCTGAAATGGCCGGGGCACCCACGCCGGGAATGAGTACATGCCCACCCGTGCTGTCGTCGCCAACATCCCGAAGCTGATCGTCTTCTTGATCATTGACGCTTCCAGCATTCGTGGCGAAAGGTACTCGTCAAACATTGCGTTGAACAACACGATCAGAGCAAGCTTTCGGGTCATCTCCTCGATATCGAGATAGCCCTCTGCGGCACCGTGAGCGTGCGCCCAACTATCCACTTGCGCAGTGACCGACGCGGTGAACAGATCCCCCAACTCGGCAAGATTCTTCTGAGTGAAACTCGGTCGATACAGAGAACGTCCCCGACGCCATTCCGGATCATCGGCGAAGGCGAAGAAGTTGTGGCCCAGCTTGGGAGGCACCATCTGCTTGGCCACCATGTCCGAACGCCGATAGCGGTCAGGGTTCTGAACCAGTACATGGTCAACCCAATCAGGGTGACCGACGTAAATCGTCTTCACGAATGGCGTTGGGATCGAGACGATATCGCCATACTTCTGGGTGAGTTTCAACGGATACAGCCATGGGTCACGGATCAGTCGGGCCAGGGCGCCCGCGCCCTTGACACCCGAAGGCCCGGGCGGAATCGGCAGACCAGTCACGTCGGCAGGGCTAATAGTCGCAGAACTCATGCCGTCACCGCCGCGTGCTGAGGTTGCGGTTGACCGGACTCCCCCGCAGCCGCCACATCACGAATCCGGCGTAGTTCCGGTATCTGCAGCAGCAGATAAGTCGACAGAATCGATGTGACGATCACCGCAGCGGCGGCCAACCAGGTCACCACGATGGGTGCAGAAGACTGAACCGCCTGGTACGCAGGCCAACTCACGCCCACGATGTAGCCGATGGTCGTCGCAGGAATCAAGAAAACCAATAGCCAGATCCGAGAACCCTTGAGGTACTTCACCGCGTAGAAAATCACGATGCCGTACACCGGCAGCAGAGTGGTGTTCTGGACGATCGAATACAGCGGAACGCCGCCGACACGTGTCGGATTGTCTCCGTAATAGGAGATGACTCCCGTGAAATGCCAGATCATTTCGATGACGATTTCCGGAATGCCGACATACACCGCGGACAGCAGGAAGATATCGCGCAGGGACTTGCCTTGACATATGTACCGGTAGACGATGTATCCACCGATCGCCACGTAGGACGAGGCTCCGACAAGAATCCACGCCGGCATTCGTCGCCCCATCACCGTGTAGCCGAACCAGGGCGTGTCGTTGGCATAGACGATGGAACCCACCAGATCCCCCAACGGTTCGATATTGGCGGCGACGAGTCCCGCGACGAAGAGCACCAAAGGAAGCACCTGCCGGTGTTTCACGAGTCTCCACAGCACCCACGCCAATGCGGCCGCCGCGCCCCCGTACGCCAGTGCGATCGACACCCACGCGACCAGCTGGTTGGCATGAAGTTCCGGAGCAAGCGGTACTCCTCCTTCGCCAGGGAGGAGCACGCCCGAACCGCTATAAGCCCAGGTTGAGACCCAATCAAATGCCGTCATGTTACTATAGTTATCAAAATAGTCACATTAGTCAACACCTGACGTGCGCCGGCTCTGCGAAGCGAGGTGGGATCATCGAACACATGTCAGACACCGGCGCGATGAACTGGCCGGATGTCGTCGCTGCGGCGACAGCGGAGGATCCAGCCACCCTTCCCCCGTCCGACATCCGCATCCTTGATGCGACTGTCGAGGTCCTGGGAATCTGCGGGGAACAGCGTCTGACCATCGACATGGTCGCCGACCGTGCACACATGTCTCGCATGACGGTGTTCCGCCGCTTCGGCTCCAAACAGAACCTGATCGACACTGCCTATCGTCGAGAAGTTAGCAAAGCACTGCGCGATATCACCCAGTACGCCCTGAACACTGATACGACCCACAATCGCGCAGCGGCAATCGCCACGCGCATGGTGGACAACGCCTCACGAATTCCGGCCTTGCAGTGGATAATTCGTTCCGAGCCAGACCAAGTTATCCGGATGTGGCGCGACCAGGAACCACCGGGACAGCTGCTCGGTCGGGCGTACATCGCTGCACAACTTCAGGATGAACAGCTACATGATCCGCTGCCAGCCGCCCGTGCCGAATTCGTTGCGGATGTGCTTATGCGGATCGTGATGTCATTAGTTCTGGTACCTGACCCGGAGTACCAAAAGGCAGGTCTGGGCAACCTTGAGCAATACATCCACAGAGTCGTCGGGCAGTTACTGCTCTAACGCGGAGTCGCAGTAACTCACTAGTTCCACATCTTGACCGGGTGAACCACCGGCGCCACCTTGCCGATCGCGCCCGATGCGGGCCCCGGCAGGTCCTTTGAGTTGGGTGCTGACTTGATCTCCACATCGTGGTTCGCGGTGCAGACACCTTTACTTGTCGTCGACGGCGCACAATGCACCGGATTGGCAGACACGGCCGCGGGCGACGAGCCCAGCGGCACGGCTACCACAATTACCGGCGCAATCATGGCCGTCGCCCTCATCAGCAAATTGCCCATCGGCTGAGAATGGGGCACACACATCGGATCCGCAACTCGAACGACGACCCAAGGACGGCAATTCCCATGCAGATGCCCGGAATCTGCCCGATCCGAACGAATCACACAGGGCGACGTGCACCCTGCTGCACTAACGAGGTGCGCCGTTCTCCAGCCGGTCCAGCAGGGATTCCAGCGCCTCTTCGAATTCGGTTGCGCCGTGATCCTCGCTGAGTTGTTTCTGCATCCGCTGCAGGTTCGGATAGTTCGACAGACTGCGCAGCGTTCTCTCCGGCAGCTCGTCTTCGACGGAACTCAACGAGGCTCCGCGCGCAGACACCTCCAGCAGCAGCTGACCAAGCAGGAACGTCGTATACGCGCGGTACGCGGACACCGCGGTCCGATCATCAAAGCCGTAGGAGATCAGCGTGTCCAGGAACGTCTCCATCCACTTCATGCTGCGCAGCGGTGGTCGCACCCACGGGGCCTCCGGTGGCCGCGTCGCCAGTGTCGGAAACAGGTGCGGATGCTCGATCGCAATCGCACGCACACCATGAGCGAGCCTGACGAGATAGTCCTGCCAGCCGTCCTCTTGGCGACGGGCCGCCAATTGATCGTCGTACAGCTTCTCCACCAAGTGGTCCACGATGCCGCCGAGCAAGTCCTGGCGGCCGTGCACGTGGCGATACAAGGCCATCGCCTCGACCCCGCAGGCGGAACCAAGGCGCCGCATGGTCAGCTGATCCAACCCTTCACGGTCCACCAACTCGATCGCGGTATCGAGGATCTCGGCACGGGTCAGTGACCTCGGTCGGCGCCCCTCGGGGTTGCCGGCAACCTCTGCGCTTTCCGTCTCATCCAATGCGTCCGTCACTCCCACCGTGCATATCTGGGCTCGGGCCAGGACGGCGTTCCCGTGGCGGCTTCGCCGTCCACAAGACGGTACCTCGGCCAGCTGAACGCCTGGCCAGCACCTGTTTGTTTACGAAGTAGTTTACGTAGTACACAACCCTTGCTACGGTGGATTTGTTACCTCACGACGAGGTGACACCGGGCGGTTGCACCGCACACACGCACTGAAAAGGAGCGAGACATGAGCGATGACAACAGGGACAACGGAATCGAAGCCGGAATCAAGGGCGTCGTCGAAGACGTCAAGGGCAAGGCCAAGGAGGCCTTCGGCAAGCTCACCGACGACGAGTCACTGGAGCGCGAAGGCCAGGCGCAGCAGGACAAGGCCGAGGCCCAGCGCGAGGTAGCCACCAAGGAAGCGGAAGCAGAGAAGGCCCGCGCCGAGGCTGCCGTGCACGAGGCTCGCGAACAAGCCGAGAAGTAGCACCGGCCGCCGCAGCGGTCCGCCCCCACCCCTACAAAGACCAGGAACCTACACATGATCACATCTCTGGCTGCCAATGTTGCGGCAGCACACCTCGGCTTCGGCATCGGCTGGATCGCATGGATCGTGATCGGCGGGCTCGCCGGTTGGGTAGCCAGCAAGATCATGGGCACCGATGCTCAGCAGGGGCTTCTGCTCAACATTGTGGTGGGCATCGTGGGCGGACTGCTGGGCGGATTCCTACTGAGCCTGCTAGACGTCGGCACCTATGGTTTCGGCTGGATTCTGACCTTCATCACCGCGCTGGTTGGCGCATGCATTCTCTTGTTCCTCTTGCGCCTCGTCAGCGGCAGACGTTGACCAACAGCACATTCCAGCAGTCCACAACAGAAGGGGCCGTAGTGATTCCGTCCATATCCAAGAAGTTCGCAGCGGTCATATGCGCGGCGGCCGCGGTCTCGCTGGCGGGTTGTTCCAGCGTGATCAATCAGGGCGGTGACACGACGTGCAAGGAATATCTCACCCAGGACGAGAACACACAGAACGACGCGGTCAACAAGTGGCTCAAAGACGAGAACCAACAAGATCCCAGCGGTCTGCAGACCACGGCAGCACGGAACTCCGCCCTGGCCTACTGCAAGACGCTGGGCAATGAGAACAGCAAGATCAAAGAAGCCCCACACATCTAATCGGGAGCATCAGATGAAGACGCGAACAGTCAAGTCCGCCAAGGTTTTTGCCGGATGTGCCATTGCTTTGAGCGCAGCCCTGGCCGGATGCGGCACAAGCAATGACAACAGCCCCACAAGTACCAGCACGACGACCACAACCACCACTACTACGACGACCACCCCCGCGCCCAGCGGTGCACCCGAAGGCACGCCGGCTCCCGGCGTGACGGGAGGCGGTGGACCCAATGGTGGCTCGGGCGCCATTCCGGGTGGCCCGACCGGAGGCGGCGGACCCGACGGCGGCAGCGGCAGTATTCCGGGTGGCCCCACGGGAGGCGGCGGACCCGGCGGCGGCGGAGGCAGCATTCCGGGTGTCGGCGGCGGCCACGGCGGACCCGGCGGCGGCGGTGGATGCGTCGACAACGTGGGATGCGTGAGCATCCCGTAAATCACATAGGCCGAGCTGCGTCTGCCGGAGATCTACTCCGGTAGGCGCAGTTCTGGCTTGTCGACCTCTTCGATGTTGACGTCCTTGAACGTGATGACGCGCACGTGCTTGACGAAGCGTGCCGGCCGGAACAGGTCCCAGACCCACGCATCGGAGAGTCGCAGCTCGAAGTACACCTCGGAATCCGTGTTCCGGGGAATCACCTCGACGCTATTGGCCAGGTAGAACCGTCGCTCGGTCTCCACCACATAGCTGAACTGCCCGACGATGTCCTTGTACTCGCGATACAGCGAGAGTTCCATCTCGGTTTCGTATTTTTCGAGGTCTTCAGCGCTCATAGGTCTTCCATTATCCCCCCTGTGAACTTCCCAGCGCTGCATTGCGCACGTTCACGAACGATTGTCGATGCTGAGCCGAGGGTCCCAGACGCTGCAACGCCTCGGTATGGACGGCCGTGCTGTAGCCCTTGTGTATCGCGAATCCGTAACCGGGATGGTCGGAATCCATTGCCACCATCACCCGGTCCCGGCTGACCTTGGCCAACACGCTCGCCGCCGCGATGCACGCGGCCGAGGCGTCACCACCGATCACCGGCAGGGACGGCACCGGCAATCCCGGCACCCGGAACCCGTCCGTCAAGACATATCCGGGCTTGACGCCCAGCCCGGCCACCGCCCGGCGCATTCCTTCGATGTTCGCCACATGCACGCCGATCCGGTCCACCTCGTCGGCGGGCACCGACACCACGTGATACGCCTCGGCGTAGCGGCAGATCAAGGGAAACAGCGTCTCGCGCATCTTCTCGGTGAGCTTCTTCGAGTCATTGAGCGCGGCAAGGCTTTTGCGCTGATGGGAGCCAAGCACACAAGCGGCGATCACCAACGGACCTGCGCAGGCTCCACGACCCGCCTCGTCGACACCGGCGACCGGGCCCAATCCCACTCTGTCGAGGGTCAATTCGAGGGTTCGCAATCCGGATGCCTTGCGAATCACCGTACGTGGCGGCCAGCTGGTACTCATACCCGCAAGAACTAGGTCTGGGGATTCACCGTTTTGACGGCACCCCAGCGACCGGGCGGCCATGCGATGAAACGTGCCTTGCCGATGACGTTGGCCACGGGCACCGTGCCGATGTTGGGGTCACCGGTGCAGTAAATCTTGCGCTCGATATCGACGTCGAGTCCGGCGTCGCGATCCCGGCTTTGGCAGTGCGCGCGGGAATCTCCGCTATGTGTGCGGTTGTCCCCCATCATCCAGAGCTTGCCTTCCGGCACAGTGATCGGGCCGAACGGAAAGCCCCAGCACCCATCGATATTCGGTCCGATGGTCTCCGGGTCCAAGTAGGGCTCGTTGAGCTTCTTGCCGTTGACAGTCAGCCCCGTGTCCGGGCGGCATTCCACCGTCTGCCCACCCGTGGCAATGACGCGCTTCACCAAATCGTTCTCGTCGGGCGGCACCACGCCGATGAAGGAAAGAGCGTTCTGCACGTACCTGACGGCGGTGTTCGACGAGCGGATCGACTTGTAGTTGCCGTTCCACTCCGGCGGGCCCTTGAAGACCACCACTTCACCGGGCTCCGGGTCAGAAAGCCGGAACACCACTTTGTCGACCATGATCCGGTCACCGGTGCATCCACGGCAGCCGTGCAACGTCGGCTCCATCGACTCCGAGGGGATGAGGTACGGCCGGGCTATGAAGTTCTGCGTGATGCAGTAGAGCACCAAGGCGATCAGCAGGAGAACGCCGACCTCCCGGAGCATTCCGGATCCGCTGTCTTCAGCATTGGATTCGTCCTTGGAGTCCTCAGCGGGACTCTCCGCCTGCTCCGCCTCGACATCGTCGCGAACGCTCTCGAACTCTCCGAACGCCCGACGGGATTGGTCCAAGGTCACATCAGCGAAAACGGCATCCGCCTGCGGATCCCACGCGGTCAGTCCGGTCTCTTCTTCGATGATCTTCGCCAGCCGCTTCAAATGCTCGACGCGTGTATCGAATTCGTCCGACGTCGCACCGCCGTAGGAAACACCGATACCCACGCCGTCGGGTGCGTAGTTCACCTGCACGGTGGTGAGCGAATCGGTGAGTTCCCACTTGCCGTCCGAACCCTCGAAAACCTCGGGGGTGTTCATCTCGGCAATCAGCCGGGAACGTAGATCCGGCGAATCCTTCAACGGATGTTCGTTCTCCGAAACGTCCTCGAAGTTCTCGGGAGGGTGCTGACGTACGAAGTAGACGTCATAGGACACTATGGACGTCCTTCTACCGGGGCCGGGCCGTGTCCCGACTCGGTCAGCGCTTCTCCTTGATCTTGGCCTTCTTACCGCGCAGCTCGCGCAGGTAGTACAGCTTGGCGCGACGGACCGCACCGCGGGTGACGATCTCGATGTGGTCGATGTTGGGCGAGTGCACCGGGAAGGTGCGCTCGACGCCGACGCCGTTGCTCTCCTTGCGGACGGTGAAGGTGGCGCTCACGCCACCACCGGAGCGACGGAGCACGGCACCCTTGAAGACCTGGATGCGCTCCTTGGAGCCCTCGATCACCTTGACGTGCACGTTGACGGTGTCGCCGGGACGGAAGTCAGGCACGTCCTGGCGCAGCGACGCCTGATCGACAAAGTCCAGCGTGTTCATCGGTGATACATCCTCGCGGTCGCGCGGCCGGGTGGCATGCAAAAATGCACCTCGGCCGATCATTAGTTGCTTAGTTCTGTCCGGGTTCGCCGACATAGCGGTAGACAGCTAGTCAATTGTGCCAGACAGAGGCCCTTCCAGTGAAATCGCCCACCTGAGCACCCCTTGGGCAGGAGCTTTCCAGAAACTACTAGTAGGCTACCGTGACCGGAACACCCGTCACATGGGTAACAAAGCCAGAGTCTGACCGCAGAGGGGGTCTACGCATGCGCGGCCAGTATCTGTTTGCGGGCCTGATGCTCGCCGGAGCCACCTCACTGACCTCCGGATGTGTGGCATCGGTACGCAGCGACCCGGCCACCCCGGTACTGGCAGTGGTGAGCGCCCCCGCGGAAACTCCTCCCGTCTTCGAGGTCGACAGCCCGACATCATTCGAGTCGCTGCCTGATCGCGCCAGGACAGCAACCAACCAGGCCAAGAGCGCCGGCGCCACATTGACCGCGGTGATCAAGGACCGCGCCTCCGGCGCAGTCGTGTCCAACGGCAACAACAGCACCATCGCCATCGCCTCGGTAGCCAAGCTGTTCATTGCCGATGACCTGCTGATGCGCGAATCGCAGGGCGAGGTCACCCTCACCGCCGATGACCGTGCCGCCTTCGACCGGATGCTGCAGTCCTCCGACGACAGCGCAGCCGAGATCTTCTGGCAGCGCGGGGGCGGCAACTCGATCATCACCCGTGTGGCCGCGCGCTACGGGCTCGCCTCCACCACCGTGCCCTCGGACGGGATGTGGTGGAACACCATCAGCACGGCCAACGACCTGGTCCAGTACTACGACATGCTGCTCTCCGGCACGGGCGGGCTGCCTCCCGAGCGAGCAAACATCATCGTCGACGATCTGAGCCGCTCGACACCCAACGGCATCGACGGGTACCCCCAGCGTTTCGGAATCCCGGACGGCATTCCCAGCGAACCTGTCGCGGTGAAGCAGGGCTGGATGTGCTGCGTCGGGTCGGCGTGGATGCATCTTTCGACGGGTGTCGTCGGTCCCGACCGCCGATTCATCGTGGTGGTGTCGTCACTGCAGACCGCCAACGACGTGACGGCGCGCAACACGCTAACTCAGGCCGTCGCCACCATGTTCCCCGGCGGACGAATCGAAACCGAGTAGGTCCGGGCGCCGCTCAGCCGTGCGCTGACGCGACTGTTCGGTCCGCCAGGCCGCGATCTTCGCGTGGTCACCGGAGAGCAGCACCGGCGGAACATCTATCCCCCGCCAGCTCGGCGGCCTGGTGTACGACGGCCCTTCCAGCAGGCTTGCCAACCCGGCGGAATGCGAATCTTCTTGCGCGGAAAGCGCGTTGCCCAACACGCCGGGAACGAGCCGCAGTACCGCTTCGATGATCACCAAGGCGGCGGCCTCGCCGCCGTTGAGCACGTAATCACCGATCGACACCTCGCGCACCCGCATCCGCGTCGCGGCGTCATCGGCGACGCGCTGGTCGATTCCCTCGTATCGCCCACACGCGATCACCAGATGATCTTCGGTGGCCCACTGGCGGGCAGTCTCCTGGGTGAACGGGTAGCCGGCGGGTGTCGGCACCACCAAAAGCGTTTCCGGCGTGCAGATCTCATCCAGGGCGTCTCCCCAGACCGTCGGCTTCATCACCATGCCGGGTCCGCCGCCGTACGGAGAATCGTCGACCGACTTGTGCACATCGTGGGTCCAGCGCCGCAGATCATGCACCGCGACATCGACCAATCCGGAGTCAATAGCCTTGCCCGGTAAGGACTGCCGTACCGGTTGCAGATAGTCCGGGAAAATCGTGACCACATCTATTTTCATGCCGGGATACTCACGACAGATCCAGCAGTCCTTCGGGCGGATCGATCTCGATCACCTTGTCCGCCAACGAGATCGAGGTGACGATCGCGGAGACGAACGGCACCAAAATCTCCCGGCGCTCGGCGCCGCGTACCGAAAGCAACTCCCCACCGGGAGTGTGCAAAACCTCGGAGACGGTGCCGACAGCGACACCGTCCACGGTCCGCACCGCAAGTCCTTCGAGCTGGTGGTCGTAGAACTCGTCGGGGTCCTCGATGGGTGGCAGATCAGTGGTGTCCACCATGAAAAGGGTGCCTCGCAACGCATCTGCCGCGTCACGATCGGATACCCCGGAGAACCTGACCAGCAACCGTCCGCTGTGCTCACGCACTGATTCGACGGTGAACTGGCGACTGCCGCCTCCACGGGGCAGCCGCCCGTTCAACACAGAACCGACCGCGAAACGCCCATCGGGATCATCGGTACGGATCTCCAGCGACAGCTCGCCGGTGACGCCGTGCGCCTTGGCGATACGCCCGATCACAAGCTCCATGGAGCTACCGGTCGGTGTCCACCACGTCGACCCGGATGCCGCGGCCGCCCACGCCCGCGACGAGGGTGCGCAGGGCGGTGGCGGTGCGCCCGCCCCGACCGATCACCTTTCCGAGATCGTCGGGGTGGACGTGGACCTCTACGGTGCGGCCACGACGGTTCGTCACCAGGTCAACGCGGACATCATCGGGGTTATCGACGATTCCTCGCACCAGATGCTCGACGGCGTCGACCACGACGGAACTCATCTGAGGTCCTATTCGCTTGCGGCGTCAGTGGATTCAGCAGGAGCCTCGGCGGCTTCCGCGGGGGCCTCGGCAGCTTCAGCGGCCTCGTCCTGCTCGGCCTTCTTCGGGGCCTTCTTCTTTTTCTGCTGGATGGCCTCGCCGGTGGGGGCGCCATCGGCCTCGGCCAGGGCGGCGTTGAACAGGTCCAGCTTGCTCGGCTTGGGCTCCTTGACCTTCAGGGTGCCCTCAGCGCCGGGCAGGCCCTTGAACTTCTGCCAGTCACCGGTGATCTTCAGCAGAGCCAGCACCGGATCGGTCGGCTGCGCACCGACGGACAGCCAGTACTGTGCGCGCTCGGAATCGATCTCGATCAGGCTGGGCTCTTCCTTCGGGTGGTACCGGCCGATCACCTCGATGGCACGGCCTTCGCGGCGGGTGCGGGCATCGGCGATCTGGATGCGGTACTGCGGGTTGCGGATCTTCCCGAGGCGGGTGAGCTTGATCTTGACAGCCATGACTACAACTTCTCCTTGAGTATCACGCGGCAATTCGGCGATACGTGCGGACGTGCACGATCCGGTTTTGCCTCGCGTGGGTCTGACCGCCGCTGGCCATGGCCAGCACGACGGACGGTTGCTCATTGTGCCAGAGCCTGGCCTACCAGCTCAAATCCCGCCGACACGCCGCACCGCGGCGGGTTCGTATCGCATCTGTCCGCCACGAGACGGCGGGTCGGCGAGGAGGAACTAGACCAGCCGGTTGAAGCACTTCGTCTCTACCCGGCGTGTCAACCGCCACCCGTGCCGGGTCCGCACCACCACGTCGTCGTACCAAAGCCCCAGAAAAAGCACCTGCTCGGTGTCCCCGCCCGGCACCATCGGGTTGAAACACAGGCTGCGCACCACCGCGGAGGACCGCTCCGCGCCGCCTTCGTCGTCGAAACGGATCGAGATGTTTCCCAGCATGTGCGCGTACATCGGAAATGCCGGAAGCACCTGCGCCAACCAGGCCTTGACGTCCGGGTAATCCCCGTCGATGCCACCCATCGCGCGGTAGTCGATGTACGCGTCATTGGTGAACACCTCGTCCAGATCGTCGAACTGGCGGGTGTCGATGGCGGTCGCGTAGTCGACCAGGAGCTGCTGAATCTGCAGGCGGTCGGAAACTTCGTCGAGAGTCCAAGCGGATGTCATAACTTGTGAGCATGCCCACTCGGACCGAAATCATCACGCAATTCGTCCCGAACTCGCCGCTGTGTCAGCATCTGGGAATCACCCTCACCGAGATCGGCAACGATCGCGCGGTGCTCGCCATGCCCTTCAAACCCGAGCTGGCTACCATGGGCCACACCGTCCACGGCGGCGCGATCGCAACCCTCGCCGATACGGCGGCCATGGCAGCGGCGTGGGCCGATGACGCGGTACCCGAGAAGTTCGGTGGCTCAACGGCTTCACTGACCATCAACTATGTCTCCGCAGCCGACGCGGCCGACCTTACCGCAGTGGGCCAGGTGGTCCGCCGCGGTAAGCGGCTATCGAACATCGAGGTCACGGTCGCCGATCCAGCCGGCAGGGTGGTCGCAAAAGCGTTGGCCACCTACAACTTTGCCTAGGCCGCCCCGGCCTCACCGAGAGCGAGCAACTCACGCACTCGCGGTATCACCTGGGTCCCATACAGCTCGACGTTCTGCATGCCCAGCCCCGGCTGCGACGCCTGGTACACCAGGCTGAACCTGTCCGCGCCGAGGCCGCGGATGGTCTTGGCCATCTTGGCCGCCACGGTGTCCGGTGAGCCGACATACAGCGAGCCCGACTTCACCTCGGCCAGATACTCCTCGTACCGCGGGGCAGGCCAGCCGCGCTCACGCCCGATGGTGGTGCGCAACTCCCGGAACCCCGGCCAGTACTGCGCGATCGCCTCCTCGTCGGACTCGGCGATATGCCCGGGGCTGTGCACGCCCAGCGGCATCGGCTCGGTGACCCCAAGCTGGTCCTGAGCGCGGCGGTACAGGTCCACGTAGGGCTCAAATCGCATCGGGTTGCCGCCGATGATCGCCAGGATCATCGGTATGCGGTAGCGCACGCTGCGAACCACCGAATCCGGCGATCCGCCCACCCCCACCCAGGCCCGCAGACCATCGGCGGTTTTGGGGAACACATCCACGCCGTCCAATGCGGATCGCAGCTTCCCGGACCAGGTCACGGGATCCCCCGGCAGCAGCTTGGCCAAGAGATCGAACTTCTCCTCGAAGAGTTCGTCGTAGTCGGCCAAGTCATAGCCGAACAGCGGGAAGGAATCGGTGAACGATCCCCGACCCAACACCACCTCGGCGCGGCCGTTGGAGATTCCATCGAGAGTCGCGAACCGTTGATACACCCGCACCGGGTCGTCGGTGCTCAGCACCGTGACGGCGGTCGCGAGCGTGATCCGCTCGGTCCGGGCAGCGATGGCGGCCAGCATCATCTCGGGAGACTCCCCCACGAATTCGGTGCGATGGTGCTCTCCGATGGCGAAGATGTCGACGCCTACCTGATCGGCACGCACCCCCTCCTCGACGACCGCACGGATCGCTTCCGGATTGGTCATACCTGCGGGGACGTCGGCGAAGGTGTCCAAACCAAACTTCACGTGATTTGTCATGACCATTAAAACGGACCGCAGTCCGTTTATGTTCCCGGGGCATTCCCTATGCGCCAGCCAACGCAGACTAAACCAGCCTGTGTCCGTGCCGACGCGGAACCTCCCGTCACACCCGCGACCAGATAGCCGGGGCTATAGGTGGTCAACAGGCAACCTGAGTACCTTGGCACGGTGAAAGGCCCTGCTGGCCTTGCCGCGATCAGAGCCGTGGGTCAAACACGACACCATCGATGGCACAGCTGTCACGATCGCTGACACCTTCGCCGCTCCGATATCACCGCCGCGCGATCAGGTGGTGTCGACCACATACGATGTCCGCGCCCGATACCCCGGCAGTGTGGCGCTATCCGCGACCGTGTCCTACCCACCGAGTGCTGATGGCTGCCAGATCGGTATGGACCTGATGCGAGTGGCTATCACCCAGTTCGCTAAGCGCGCCCCCACACGGAACCAGGCCTGTCACCCGGCTAGCCTCTTCGCACACGATCGTGTGGAATGTCGCGGACTCCGATACCCGCAACTGCGCCTTCACCATTGATGGCAGCCCAGAAATCCTGGTATCCCTGGAATACCTCGATCCTGCGGGGGAGAAAAGCCAGCCCGAGCACTTTGAAGTCGCAGGACACCAATTCTCCGGCGATCCTCACAACGGAATATTCAATGTCGTTGTGGGCCCTGAGTTTCCAACTGAACAAAAGCCCGCGTTCCTGCCATCGGAATCGCGGATTTGTCCAAGAACATCGACCACATCAAGTTGATCACAATGGCCGTAGCTGAAGACTTCTGACGATCAGTTAGCGGGGACAGTTTTCGAACTCGCGGCGCAGCTCGTCCTGCCAGCCCGAGGCTTGAGCGGCCGTGCAGCCATTGACGAGGACAGATATCGATCCTTCGCCCGGAACCGTGCTCTCGTAGGAAACGGGTTGCCCGTATTCTTTGAGGAGCTTGAGCTGCGATGTTGCGGCCTCGCGCGTCGACAGCGTTACGTGCACCGTGCTGGTGCGATCTTTGTCTGGCTTCATGACGAACTCAGTCTTAGTGGGCACGGTGATATCGGCGAGTTGTTCCCACAGAGCGAGGACTTTTTCGTCGGGCGCCCCGCCGTATGTGGTCAGTCCAGGGGACTCGGACTGGTCTGTAGCGGTGACCGACCAGCCGGAATCGTGCAGGTTGAGGAAGTCTTTGAGCACACGCCGGTAGGCCGTGGTGATCTCCCGTGGCTGGAAGTCCTGGGGCAACCCCGCTGTGCTGTCGGTGTCGGCGCGTTTTCGCAGCGCGAGTAAGAATCGCTGGCGAAGGTCGTGGCCGGCGCTCGTTGAGGTCCCGTTCACGGCGTGTGCGTACTTGCCCTGGATCATGGCTAGCCAGTCCTCGTACGCGGGAGTGGGAGGGCCGGGAATTGCGGGATCTACCTCCGAGGAGAAGCCGTTGCATGGCCGCATGAATGCCCCTAGCGCAAAGGGCATCTCGGGACAGGACCCCACATCCAAGACCACGTGATAGTGACTGTATCCGGTGTCATACACCTTGCGGGTGAACGTCTTCCAAATCTCGGACAGCTCTGAGCCGGTGACATCGGGACGGGGATGAACCTTCAGATAAAACGACGGCTCCTTGAACGCCACGATCGGATTGCTGTGCTCGTCGTACGAGGTGCCGTCGACGCCCGGTAGGTTCCTGATCTCTTGGGAGATCTGCGCTGATTCTTCAGCGCGATTGGGTGAGCATCCCGCGGACATCAATACGCCGACCACCCAGGCGATCACCCAGTATTTGCGCACTGCGTTCATCAGCAGATTATGCAGCGTGGGTCGCGTCACGGGAGAGATGTAAGCCACTATGCAACACTCATTCAGTGATCATCTCTGTGGCGATCTGGAAGCCGCATACCGCTATGTATCCCAGTGCGACCACTATGGCAGCAATCAATGCGCAGCGAGCGACGAATTGGCTTGCAGGCGAGGCTCTCCTGACACCATCAACCGCCAGCCCAACAGCGAAGGCCGCTGCGAGGGAGCCGGCCAGACTGCATTGGATTCCCCAGAGGGTTGCCTGATAGATTTGTTCAAAGTATGTTCGATGATCGTTGCTGGTCCCGCTCAATGCCTTAGCGGTGAACACATCGCCGAGATGCCGAAACCCCCAATGCATTCCAAACAGAAGCGTCGCAACAGCGGTGGCGAAGATCGACAGTCGCGTTACCAGTTTTCCAGCGGCATCGCGCTGCTCGGGCCGTGCACCTGGTCGCCAAGCCTGCTGGCCTTCAGGAACTGTCATGTCGCATCCCCCGTCTGTGTGGTCTCGATGACTGCCGCTTCTCACAGCTTCATCGCAGCGAGGTGAGTCACCACTTGGTTTTCACCGATAACAGCCTATGCGCCAGTCCAGCGGCGCGGCGCCTATCATGCTCACGAAGGGCCACAAGATCGTGTTCTGGAACTTCTAGGCCACAGAGCCACTCATGTGCGCGGTGCCGACGTCTGCTGACCTGGTTTTGCGTGCTCAAAGCTCCGCAATATACGGGCGCCAACACAGGCCCGTCGGTCACCCACGGTCTTGTGATCGCGGCGCCCAGGAGCTGGGTGTTTTAGCTTTGCGCATATCGCGTCAGGGAGTTCGCAGGCATAGTTGTTTGGCTCTGCAATACTGTTTGCTGTGCAGATGCGGATGGTCGAGTTGCCCTGGTGGGCGCGGCTGGGTGGCCAGCCAGAACGTATCTACTGTGGCCCCTTGCGCGAGGACGAATAGGCTAGGCCGTGAAGAGGCAGCTTGTAGGGTTCGCGGGGCGTTCACATCGGGTCGTGTTAGCGGGATCTGATGATGGGGTTCAGGGTTCGACAGTGGAAACCGAAATGATGTGTGTGGTGGGGATCAATGCCGCGGGAATCCCCCACGAATGAGGCGCAACTCTTCTCGACAATGCCCACTACCCTTATGAAACCTCTCCCCTCCACGGCAGCCTGCCAACCCAATCCAACACCACCCGCCGACTACGCCAGCTCCACCGACCCCAGCACCTCGCGACAAGGTGAAAACCCTGCTGACCCTAGACCTTGATCTGGACAGGTCTCATCGGGCGCGCAATTACTTCCGACGCAGCGCATCGAAAGACTCAAGTGGCGTACGCCGCCCGGATTCCCATGCCTCTAGCGCTTGATCCGGACTGACATCGGAAGCAAAGAAGAGCGCCAATAGATCGGGGCCAATCAGTGCCGATCCGACACCACGAATGTCGCTGGAAACACAGATAATTCCGTCGCGAACTTCGTGAGCGCGCTGCGCTGCGGTACCCAGATCCATGTTCAGGCACTTGGCGGCGACGGCAACCTGTTCCGCTGTCATTTCTTCAAAACCCCCATATACCAATCAGTCACGCGGTGGCTCGGAAAATCCATGGCAGGTACCTCACTGAGGCAATCGTCCGGCGACTGCGGTCGCCACATCAGTGGCCTTGTCACACGCGTCATGAATGTCGCTGCGAGCCTGATCCGCGATGCGGACAGTGAAGAACACGACAGCCTGTTGACTTGGCAGGACGATTTGACATTGCTCCTGCCTTCCGTCGAAAGAGAACATCACGCCAGGCAGCCCTGCGATTGCGACGGGCTCTTGCAGCTTGAGTCTGGTGTCCGGCTGTCGGTACTTTGAAACGGATGCGTTGAGTACGTCAATCGTTAGCGACCACTGCCGGTCTGTCTGTAGCCATCGACAGCCGCGTATCTGGTTCTGCAATTCGATACTTACGTCGACCACGTTCGCTGGATCAACACCCCAACTACGTAGCTCGTTGGCGGTAAATCTGGTGCACGGTTCGAACGTCGTCCCATCCGAGTGTTCATCCGGTGTTGGATGGGGCGCAGGCAACGTGTACGGGACCGTTGCCGACGCCGTAGCCGACTGAGACTCTGTGCCTGACGAAACCGAACGCACAGCTTCACCAGCCGTCGGTGCCGCGCATGCAGCGGCGACCCCAGCAACTGCCGAAATCAACACCACTACTGCGGCGTTGCAGATCTCCTGATGCGGTCTGGAGAAACAGTCTTCGTGCTCGACTTGCTTGGCCATATCTGCTGTCCCCCAGGCTTTCTACGGAATCTTCGGCTCAATAGTGGTCATGATTTGCACGGCCTGTGGGCGGACAAGGCGACACACGCCAGCATGCTGGCGATCTTCACGTAGGCGCTCATCGCGTTACTTCTGCCCCGGATCGGGCGAAGCCCGAGTCCTTGGCTAGCTTCTTGATGTTCTCGGCCGAGAGTTTCCCTCACTGCGGCAATCTTCCAGCGACCGCGGTCGCCACATCGACGGCCTTATTACATGCATCCGGAACCAACAGAGCACCCTCTCGACCACTGGTGACACGAACCGAGAAGAAAACAACAGCCTTCCGTGAGGGCAAAACGATATCGCAATGAATTTGGCGGCCGCTCGACGAGTTCACGGCCCCCGACAGCCCGCCGACGGTGACCGGTTCCTGCAGCTTCAGCAACTTGTCAGGCCGTAGGTACCTCTCAACTGAGGCATTGAGCACGTTGATCGTCAAAGACCACGATTCGTTGGTCTGCCACCACGCGCAGCCCCGGATCAAATTGTGCATTTCAACGCTCATGTCATCGACTGTGCTCGGGTCAACTCCCCAGCCCCGGAGTTCCTCCGCTGTAAAGGCAGTGCATGGCTCGAAAGGCGTCCCGTCGGAATGCTCATCGGGAGGAGGATGCGGGGCCGGCAAGGTGTACGGGACCGTTGCCGACGCCGCAGCCGACTGAGACTCTGTGCCTGACGAAACCGAACGCACAGCTTCACCAGCCGTCGGTGCCGCGCATGCAGCGGCGACCCCGACAACCGCCAAAGCCAACACTGCGAGTGCGGCGTTACCGCATATCCGACGCACAGAAATCATCGATCCTCATTCCTTGCAATCTGTTGTCACTAGGGGATTCTCGGTTCTATCGTGGTCATGATCTGCTTGGCCAGCGGTCACTGGTCATATCGTTGATCGGTCAGTGCAAGGGTCAGATCAACCTGGACGGTGGCGATCCCTTGTTCGGAAGGGAGTACAGCCACGCAGGTCGCCTGATTATTGCTATGAATTAGCCAGCCAGTGCGGGAGCCGATCGTGGGCGACTCTTTTCGGTCCTCGCGGTCGCACGGATTATCAAATTGTGATAACGATCCATTGCCGGCATACACCTTGAGATACCACTTGGAACCCTTCCAGATGCAACCACGAATGGTCTGAGCCTGTGGTTCCCCTTTGGTGTCGAATTTGGTCTCAGGCTTGAGTTCCCAGGATGCCGCCTCGGCGTCTGTGATCGACGCGCAACCGTCGAAGGTTGTGCCGGTGACGTTGGGGTTGGGTGCGGCGGTGGTTGGTGGCGATACCCCCGAGAGTGTGACGGGCGTGCGCGGTGATGATGTTCCAGCTGCCGGGGCTGCCGTTGGCTCGCCGGTGACAGCACCACTGCACCCCGCGAGGACGAGGCCGACCGTTACCGCCGCAATCGCTCGAACAAGCACCATGTAACCACCGATCATTGTTAAGACGCAACGGAATTGGGCGGATCCCGCTTGCCGGGATACTCGGCACGCTTCCGGATTGCCGCGACATTGATCCCCACTACACGCATCATTTCGGTTTCCGCTCTCGACCCCTGAACGCCATCATCAGATCGCGCTCTGCCTCTTGACCGTGGCCTGGCCTAATCGTCCTCGCGCAAGGTGCCGCGATAGGTGCGTTCTGGCCGGCCCGCCTCGACCCACTCCTGAAAATCCTTCTGCGCATACGGATACAGACCAGCAATCTCTGATCCGGTCCGCCTAACCAACGCGACCTGCACCGATTCCATCGGCTTGAAGAGAGTGTCGCGGAATGGGAAGTCGACCACCGGGGTGTTGTCATCTTCACCACCACCGAACTTCGGCAAGGCCGCCCACGCGCCTTCGAACCCTCTCCGATATGTCTCACCGATGTAATAGACAAAGCGCATCGTGGTGTGAATATTTTTGGCGTCCCAGGCGTCCTGAAAGCAGTCATAGAACGACAAGATTTTGGCTTCGACCACACCCAAACTCCGCTGGGTGTACATCATCCCGGCCACCTCGGGGCAGTCCTCGAAGGGGAACTCAATAGCCATAACGGCGTCTTGCATGTCTAGCCAGGAGCGGAACTTTGTGTTCTGCTGCGCCCTACGGAACGCGTTAGTCAGCTGAATAGGAACGTAATCATGAATGGAACCCACTAGAAGTGCACCCCCCCAAAGTCGTTTAGTCACCGATAGATCGCCGGCGGCGCTTTCCCGCCCCATGGATCATTACCCGAGATCGTACGTACGATCTAGTGAACTGGCTCTGCATATCCGTTGATTTCGGGTGCTACGTGGTCACCGGCGACTTGGCAGGACGCGACGATGACACCGGGTGCGGGTTTGAGTTGCCAGATGTCGCCCAGATAGCTGCGGCACGGCCACGGTAATGCCGTTGGTTCGGCGTCGGGATGGTCCAGATCGATCATGTGCAGCGATGAGAGAGCGGACCGTTTTTCGATGATTAGCCGGTGCGGTAGCCAGGTTGCGTACATGCCGAGGGCGTAGTCGATCTTGCCGAGCCGCAGCGGTGTTGATTGGTGGGTCCGGTAGTTACGCAGCAACGCGGTCTGCCCCACACCGTCCAGCAACAGATGGCCGGCGTTGGCGTGGCCTAGTAGAGGGAACGTGCCGGCGACCTGATCGATGATGTTTCCCGAACGGTCCAGCACCCACGTCGTATCACTGGCTTTTGGGGTGTTACTGGTCGCTGAACCGCCGGAAGCTACGTACACCTCATGATCTATCGAAACATCCAGCCATTCACCATATTCTGATTCCCATGCGGTGTTCCCAGTGTGTGCATCCACGACGGTTGCCGGCCCTCCGCTGCACGATTGCACGAATTGGCCCACGGCGCCCGGCTTTAAGTTGCTGCAGTCGGAATGTCTACTCCACCGGTCTTTTCCGGTACGCGGATCCACCGAATATAAAGTCGTAGCACCGGTATCACCGACGTCCACGTCATATGTCGAAAACGCCAACGCATCCACCGATCCAGCCTCTTGCGTGAGGTCCCCGCGGTATTGACGCCGCCACAAAACTGTCCCCGTATCGCCGTCGAGGCCAAGGAGCGCCCCGACCATCGACACCACGACGACGCTGCCAGAGTGTTCGCGATCGAACCACACGACGTCGAGCGCGTTGAACGGCGAAGCCCACTTCACCGCCGATGCACCCAGACCGTCAGCACGCCACCGCAACGCCCCGGTAGGACCGTCATAGGCCATCACCCCATCCGGCGTGTACATCACGAAACCAGTGCCAGTCGAATACACATTTACCATGGTCCAGTTGTCGTGAACCTGTTGCGGTATCTGATATCGCAAGGTCCCAAAGGTCTCAGGTAATGCGGCCGGAGTCGCGGGCATCGCTATCAGACTCGGATACCAGACCTGCGTGCGATACGACTGGACTCGTTGATAAGCCACCGACGAAATCAGCGCGATAACCGCGAGGAAGGCCACTGCCGCCACCACAGGCTGCGCCTTTGCGACGACAAACGCTGTGGCCGAACCGAATACCAACGCCGCCACACCAGCAGCCAACGCCTCAGCCGACAGGATCGTGACCCCGGTGGTGTCAACGAAACGCACCACTCCACCATCACGGAACACACCGGACAATTTCGGAATCCAGAAGCAAGTCAACGCAACTATGACGACAACGGCCGCGCCCACCGGAATGGACCATTCTTTCCGACGGATAACCGGCCGCAAAACGATCACCAGTACCACCGCAGCCGCAGCAACTAATCCGACCACGCAGCTGGCCGTGATCGGCGCCGACACCATGTCCCCAGGGGCTCGCGTGGCGAGTGCCGTAATCGCCAAAGCACCGGCGGCTAGCGCGCACCCTGCCGCAATCCCGACAGCTAGACCCACCAGTGATCGACGAACCAAAGACCGCTCCCCGGGGGGCGTTTCGGCCGCGGCGACCGCCGGCGTATCCGTGTCCTCAACCGCTCCATCTTGTCGTGGCGACAGTTCAACCACCGGCTCAGATTGTTCCTCGTCAGTCACGTGGCGATCCCCCCTCCAGGCATGTTTGCCTGGTTCACTCCGCAAATCTAGGCGACACACTCGATCAAACTGAATGCTACTGCCACGGTGAAGTGTGGTTGCAGCAGTTGGTCGTCAACGAGTCCATACCAATGTCGTACGCAACGTCTTGGCGGAACTGGTCAGCGCCGCGCCCGCCAGGAAGCCCGGGTTACTGCTTGAAGCGTCTCCGTCAGCATTCGATATATACGTACTCGGTGGCCACGCCGCCCTCACCCTGATATGTGTTCACTGAAGCACGCATTACTGGTCGCTTCGTTATCGTCTTTGCGCCAGCAGCGATCATCTGCCCACTCAAGTACTTGATTCGCGGCTGAGCTGTCCACAGCCACAACGAAATTCCCCTCGGGTCTCGTTGAGCTAGGCGCGCCTTAATCACCCCATGTCGGAGCGCACCTGCTCCAGTACGTGGGCTTTGAAACGTTCGTCAGGAATGAAGTCCAGCATTTGTGGGCGACTGGCCACTTGCTTGGAGACCTCGTACGCGTTCAATACAGCCCCTCGTCAAGCCAGGTTCGGTTGAAGACCTCGCCAACACACCTCCCTGCAGCTGGGCTGCGCCTGGTCCGGGGACGGATGGGACGTGCAGCAGACCGTGCTCAATCGCCCTATAACTGACTACCTCAACCAGGACCTGTTCCCGGGATCCGCACAAATAACGATCGAGGGACTCAACGCGGTGCGATGGCGCGATGAAGTTGGCCCACAGCGCGTCTGCCATGTAGAGCTCCCCGCGCAAAAAGCCTCCGCGAGAACACCCGTTCGAGTACGGGATCCACAGGCGCAGAAGGTAATACCTGACGCCTGCACAAAAGCCATGAACATTGCGACCGATACCGCCAAGAAGCTACCCCAATAGAACCCCAACAGGGAGATGATTTTCATGGCCGGCGATGGACGGCAACGCAACGCGCGAAACCTCGGCGCCCACCATGCGGGTGTTCGCCTCATGCTGAATCGCATCACGATTACGACAGCCGCGGCCGCCATGATCGGATTCGCCGCCACCGGCAGTGCCGGATCAACGGGGGGTAGCGCGAAAACCAAGGCGTCGTCGACTCCCCCGCACACGTCAGAGACGGTCACCAATACCCTGCTCGAGCCGCACCCAGCCCCGACCGATAACAACAACGGGACAAGCTTCGATCCCTGCCTCGCGTACACCGCAGATGAGCTGAAGTCCTGGGGCGTCAAGGCAGGCTCAGTGAAAGATCTCGGCATCGGCGACACCATTCAGCGGGGCCGCAGATGGTCTGGAGAAGGCTGGGAGCTACAGCATCTCGTTGTCGATCGACCGCTCGACGACTACCTCAACCACAAGCTATTTGCGGGTTCGGAAGCGGTGGTGATCGAAGGACTCAAAAGCGGTCAAGTGGCGAGACGAAGCCGACACCCAGCGGGTGTGTCACGTTGAACTGCCCTCTCAGAATTCCGCCGTCGGAGTCCTTGTCGGCGTCAACAGCCCACAGGCGCAAAAGGCAATTCCCGACGCTGCGACAAGGCCTTGAGTATCGCCACCGATGTGGCGATAAAACTGCCCAGGTAGGGAAGGAAATCAGATGGTTCCATGGTGGATCCCAATCCTCACCGCAGGAATCGCCGCCGTTGCGTGCCCTGATAACTGGTGGACACACAATCACAGTCAGTTCAAGCCGAGGGCACACGCGTATGAGCTTTTCAGTTGGCGTCGCTGGGATTGTCATTAATGAGACAGACGTGTTGATCATTCAGCGCGCCGATAGTGGGACGTGGGAGTCGTCCGGTGGTGTGCTTGAGCACGGGGAGACCTTTGTCGAAGGTGTCCGTCGGGAGGTCCTGGAAGAAACAGGGGTCATCGTTGACGTGCACGAGCTAGCTGTCTGCTATCTGAACACGAGTAAACATGTTGTAGCGCTGGCATTTCGGTGCACGCCACAATCCGGAACTCCCCGCCCCGGTGCCGAGAGCCTGGCAGTGCAATGGGTGCCTGTTGCTGAAGCTGTTGCGCGGTTGAATCCGGTCTTCGCGATCCGGGTATCCGATGCGCTGCGACCATCGGGGCAGCCGGCGGTATGCCATCATGACGGCGTGACCTTGATCGATTGCCGCCCACAGGGACGGTAAGGAGACTCAACATGCCTGCGACAGCCAGTGTGACGCATCCAGTTCGGTGGTAGGAGTGGACCGAGATTGTGTCGACAGTCAGTTGTCGCGGCTTCCCGGGCTGTTGAGGTCGGCATTGCTCCCCACTGGGGGGCGCGAAGCAATACCGAGGAGCCGTATTCGCCGCGGATGCCGGATCCAGTGATCTGAAATGACCCGAATCGGAATGAGCGTTGGAAGGCAACATGACTGACGTGGCGAAGCGGTGGGCTCGAACAGCGCCCGCACTTTCAATCTGCGCGCTGACGCTGGTGATCGCAGCTGGATGCGGCAATGCCAAAGAGCATGAGCCTTCCACTGCCCCAAACGGTTCCAGCGGTGACTCGGTATTGGATGGAGGCTATACGTTGGTCGTGGACGGTTCTCAGAACCTGGTCAACGGTGTTCATCGGCCAAATGGCGTGCCGACCACAACGACGTGGGAAGTCGCCCCTTGCGGAGCCGGTTGTAGTCACGTGAAGTCGTCGATGGGATGGAGCACCGATCTCCACTTGATCGATGGCACTTGGCAGGGCACACGCACGCTTACTACGGATTGCTCGGGAACACCTGCGCCCGCTTCGGTGGAATACACCTTTGATTCGAAGACGCTCACTGGTAGAGCGGTCAACATCCTTCGCTGCGAAGGCCAATCCCCGATCGTCGTTGACGCTCCGGCAGCGCTCACCAAGAACTGACGACGTAGCCAGCCACACGCAAAGAGTGGGCAGATATTGCGCCACGGGCGGGTAGCGCAGCGTCACCGAAAGACCTAGCGCAACAACCGCAAAGCATATCTTGCGGAACCCTCGCCGCCGAAAGACTCCAGGCAGTCGGAGCAGAAGCACCACCTCGAAGGCGACGACTCCTGTCCCGGTCAAGACTTCCAATGACATGGGCGACTGTACGCAATCTCGACGATGACTCGAGAGCTGCGCCTGCATCGGCGACTCCACCGACGGACGCTGTGTGGCCAGCACTGCGTTCACGGCTGCGTTCGTCACCTATCTCCTCATCAGCACAGGTGCGGCAACACGTGAAGTTATGTCGAACCAGCACGTCTTGCGCGGCGATCGCATCGCACGCCGCCTCGAACTGCTCCCAGTCACCCGGGGCCGTTTCCTGGGCGAGGTGGTCTTGATAGCGCGACCATTGTCGCTCCACTGCCTCTCTCGCACGGTGCGCACTGATGCCGGCGGACTCGAGGATCGCGACACAACTATCCAGCCGCAAGGTAGCCAGGGCGAACTAGATACAACGCGGCCCCGTCAGGGTCAAGCTCGCCTTTGTCATCGGATGCGAGTGTCGCTAACCCTCGCGTCAGAGTTCCGTAGCGGAGAGCATCCGGAATCTCGTTGTTTTTCTGCGAGAATCTGTCGGCAGACACCCCTGAATTTTGGTATGGGGATCATCTGCAGCTAACGTCGACACGAATCGGCGGCCACCGGATGACTGGTCTAACATCTGCGTGATGATAAGAGCTTTGCAGGCCACTGTGGGGTTGTCTGTTGCGCTGCTTGTGGGGTGTTCAAACCCGGCAGAGGGGCATGCCGATAGAACCGCGCACACCGGCCCTGAACAAGCGCTGCCGAGTTCTTCGGAGCTGTCCCAGGCCCTCGATATGCAGATGCGTCCAGACGCCGCGGTCCGCGTCGGCGGCGCAGACCTCCTCAGAGACAGCTCACGCGCGGTTCCCCAGGGGTGTACGGGAGTAGCCCATTCCGGCGACCATCAGACCTACAAAGACGCTCACCTGGACGCAGTTACGCAGGGCTCGTGGATCACCTCAGGTGATGGCGACCCAACACACGCGATCATCACTGTGGCCGAATTCAGCTCTCCTCAAGACACCCACGCTTGGTATTTATCCACCGCTGCTGATTGGCAGCGATGCCAAGGCATTACGGTCACGGAGCGCACAAAAAGCTTCACCTTCGCCGACGGCATCGAGCGTGTCGAAGAGTCCGCGGGCAGTCTGAACGCTGAACTTCTGTTTTTGACCAAAGAGGGCTTGTCGACGCCGATGCCGCACAGCAGAGCCGTCACGGCTGTATCCCGCTACGCCGTCGATGTCGAGGTCCTGGGCCGCGCCCATCCGGGCGCCGACACATTGGGTGCTGCCGCCGAGGCGATCGCTCGTTTGGTCGCGGGCAAGATCACATCGGTATCCTGAAAGCCTGTTGTTGGTCCACAGCGGCCCGCTAGTGCCGCGCAGGTGAAGCACTGTCTTCGCCTCTACCGGAACCCAGTCGAGTGCGCTCCTACAATCCCGATGGCTTCGCTACCGCTGCAGTACTTCCAGCCTTCATTCTCTTTACGGAACACAATGCGGTGTTGGTCATACAGTTGGGTGGTGAGCCCGGGAGGATTGGCGAGGGTGGCTATCGCGACGTCGCCGTGCACCGATATGTCGTTAGAGTATGTCGTTAGAGCGTGGGGTGTCGGCAGATCAGCCGGGGAGCTGCTTTTGATCGAATCGATCCCATTCCAATGCTGGCGGGCACAGGTCAACGCGTTGTACACATCGATGTTGTGGTTCTGCACTGCCTGCGCGACCTCGCGGTAGATGTCATTGGGTTCATCGGCGAGCGCCTCTTCCGGAGCGGGGCCGCACGCACACAGAACGCAGACGCCAACCAACGCCAATACCGTTGCAGTACAGACATCCTGACGACGCAACAATCGACCGGGCACCCGGCGCGTTCCTTCACGAGACAAACACATGAGCTAGAACACCCCGCTCTTGGGAGCCCCGATAACGAATCCGTGAGCGACCGGCGGCCCCGTGCTGGCACCCACATACTGCTGCGCCTTGAGAACACAAACCAAGTCCGCTGACGCCGGCACCCCGCACATCAATGACTCCGTGGCCGAAGAGTTCCAGAACACGATCTTGTGACCCGGCGCGGGCACGATAGGCGTCGTGCCCGCGGGAGCGCCGAAGTACTCCTCGGCGGTCTTGGCCTCAAAAGTTGCCGGGCCAAGGGCTTGGCCGCAGGCCGTGGCTGACGTCACAACCTGTGTCCCCTCAGGCTGCCCCGGCAGCTCTCCTGCACAGGCCAACTGCTGCGAAATCTTGACGGTCCGTTCACTACATAACAGCCCGGTCTTCGTACTGAACCACAGCACGTGCGACCCACCGAGATCGTTGGGACTGGCGAACAGCGCGGCGCTGTCATCGATCAGCGAGTCGATATCCGGAATCGGCGGTACCGCCATCGCCTTCGACGGAGACCCGAGTTCAAGCAGCGCTAATGCAACCGCACCAACCAATCCCGTTGCGAGCGCTCTCACAACTGATCGCACCTTGCTATCCGCTGTGCCCATGCGAACCCCTACCGCCCTCTACCAAAGTCCCCGACGCGTCGCCCAACCCTCGCCATCCTCTCACATCGATTGGTTTGCTGTCTGCTTACACTATGCAGATGTGGATAAGACTCGCGCTTGCTCCATGGTGGATCCAATGGCTCGGGTACACGGCTCTAATCTTCGTCAGCGCGGGTGTCCCGGTGGCGGTCATCAATCGCAACAAACCAGGGCAATGGCTCGGCTGGTGGATCGGCATCGCCGTAGTCGCGCTCGTTGTCGGGTTGGTGTGTTCACTAGCCGCGCAATCCCGGGCACCGCAGCTGCGCCAACTCCTCGACGGCCTGACACCCGCCCAGTACCGGCAGGCAGCCAAGGCCGTCCTGTCCGGCCCCATACCGGCCGATCCCGCGATCCGTCGCGCAGCTGCACGCTTGGCCCAGAACGCAGTTGAACGTCAGCTCCGCGTCATGTCGCCAGCGCTTCGCAAGTCTCTCATCGGGTTCATGGCTCTTAATGTCCTCGTTCAGCTGAGCGTCTCAGCGTTCGGGACAACTATCAGCTTCTCCACAGTCAGCAATGCTGCTGTCTTCACGGGCATCGCAGTTTTCTGGTGGCTCTATCCCCCGCTACTCGAAGCCCGAGCTCAACTACTGGCAGCGCCCGTGCACGCACCGAACATCGGCATCGCTGCGCCACTGGCGCAGTGGTCGCATGCCGCCCCAGACGCAAGCCGCTATCAGGGCCAACCCGAAGACACTTACTCCCCACCACAGGTATGACGACGTAGTCGGCTGTTGGTCGAACCTCAACATAGATTCATCCCAGGCCTGCAACATGATTCCGAGACTGGTCAAGTAGATACCCGCGGCGACCCCGATGAGCAGGATTACCACGGTGACGACTGTCTTGATCACGATGGAACACGTTCTTTTGGTACGTCATAGGCAGCGCCTGCGTTTATCCCCTCAGCGCCGTTCACAGGAGCGGGTATTCGGGCGACCTAACTGCTTCGCGCATCCCTTGATAATCGCGGGTTCGTCCGGCGCGCCAACCTTCCGGACTTCCTCGGGGCTGAGCTTGGTGAGTGCCTCATGGAAGAGCAGGATCACGAAGACATCCTTGTCTTGATTGTAACTCGTTGCCATTAGGTAGGTTTGACCCGACTCAGGGCCCGGGATTCCGTAGTGACACGGTGGGGCTCTGTGTTGAGAGCGCGTTCCGGGAGCTACGAATGCCGCCAGAGTGGGTTCCCTCTGAGACAGCCGCCTCTGATTCTTGGCGCCTCTGAGTCGTAGAAACTGACCAGGCAGATCGCCTGACGTCTCTCGAATTTGCAAGGAGAGGCCGCGTCAGGGGGCAGTTGATCTGCGGCGCATTAGCGATACCAGCAGCGTGATCCACGCGGAGGCGCCGATGATCAAGGCAACCATCGAAGTCCAGTCGCTCAGGACATCGATGGTGCTGGTGAGGTAGCGCTGGCGTGCGGTCACGGAGTCGTCGGTGGTGGCTTTGCCTGTCATGGCGGCCAGGATCGACGGGAGGCTGCATTCGCTGATGGAGTCGGGGAAGGTAAGTCCGAAGACCAGCATCGAAACCCAGACACCGACCTGTGTTGCTGTTTGTACTTGGGTCAGGGCCTGTTGGCGGCGGTGGTAGTGGATGGTGCGCCAGGTGGTGATCCCCAGGGCAGTGAGCAAGATGATCGTGCCGAAGGTCGCTAGCCCGAACGCATACCAGCCCGCGGTGTCGAACCCGAAAAGATCGAATAGCAGCTTGCCGTAGCCGACCCAGATGATGCACAGCAGGTTCATCGGGATCATCAGCCGGTAGATGGCGGTGTTGGACCTATCCATTCGAGTTACGGTATTCAACTGGTTCTGCTGGTTGTTCAGTAGATCTGGGTTTGTGGCCATCCGGGTGTGGCGACGGAGCTTTCGGTCGTCACTCCTGGCGGCATTGGACACGGAATGGTGGGATCTACCACCACCAGCGGGTCCGATTCATATGAGGGGCGTCCGTAGCTGAAATAGGTCGCGTACCAGCCCCCGAACACCGAGAAACGCGGAGCACTTGCGATGCCTTGCTGTTGTGTCGGTGGCGGTGTGCCGGAGCGATGGTACTTCATCCTCTTTGGTGTTCCGCTGCGCTCAGGGTCCTTAGGGCCGATCAACCCCTTCGAGCACACCGTGGCGACAACCCAGTTATCAAGTTCGGACTCAATGCTCACGATCCAGCGGACGTGGAATCTGATGTTCCGGTCATAGGCCACCTCGCGCGTGCGGTTCGCGCGCACATAACCCGGGTAGGAGCCCGCGTCCTTATCGACATTGAAAGCGGCGACCGTTGCAGCCTCGGCGAACGCACGGATGAATGTTCCATCAGCGCTCATCAAATCGACCGCTGGGGTCGGCAGCCAACGATCCACATACTGAGCGCCGGCCGGTGCCTGATACTCAATCAGTGGAGTAGCAATGGGCTCCCCCGCGATAGGAGAGGCGAAGGTACATCCACCGGCAACCATCGCAACCGCGCCGACACTCAGTGCCCGGATGGCCCTATCCATCCGCCTACTGTATTCGTCTGAGACTCGATAACCCGTAGTCGGCCAGGAACCGAGGGCGATTGGGAGCGGTCGCAGCCACGCAGCGGGACCTGCATGGTTTACCTACGGAATTGCGTAGCTCCACTCATATCGCCCGGCGCAGGTTTGAGGCAGTCTTAACGCTGTGAGCGATGACTCCCTCCGCGAGAAGCAGGACAAGGCCGCCTTGCTGTCAATATTCGGGGCGCTGGCGATGATCGTCGCATATTCGATGTCGTTCAGTGTCCTAACAGATACCGACATGGCGTCCAAACTCGAAAACGGTGTTGTCCCAGCGGGAACCGACATCACCGGAACCCAGATGCGCGTCATCGGCAGCGTTATCGCGTCGATCCTGTCGGTCGTGTTGGCCACGGCGGGCAATATCGTGCATTCCAACGCCTTCACCAAGCTGGTCGCCGTGCTCGCCTACCTAGCCGTAGCCCTATTCACGATGATCACTCTGGTCACCGTGGGGCTGGCCTTCTGACCCCGCAACCAGACAGCGATGCGTCACCTAAGCCTCTCGGCCGGGCTAGGCTCCGAGTCCACTAGAGGTTGGGGAAATGGGAGTGGACCGAAGTGATCTCTGCCCAGCAGTTGTCGCAGCTGCCAGTTGCCTATCGGCTAAGCAGTTCCGCGGGCGTTGAATATCGCACGGTCGGTGCAGTCTCCAGTGGCATGAATCTCGCCGTGGTGTAACGACGGTCGGGTAAGCGTAAGTGTTGTGAAACAAGGAGATTGCAATGGGAGGCAGAGTGCCTGACGAAACAACAGTAGCGCGCGTGCCGGGCAGTAGCGCCATGTATTTATTCTGGAAGCTGATCTTGGCTGTCTGCGCTGCGAACACGTTGACACTGGCAGTGTTTTGGTTGGTATTACGACATATGGTCAATAACGATGGCGCCCAGTGGCATCCAGTACTTACCGCTGGAGCACTCGCGGCTGGGATCAGTGGCGCGGCGGGATGGACCGCTCTCACCTGGGGCGGTATCAGCCTGGCGGTTCTTGTGATTGGCCGTGTTCGCCGCAAGAATGACTTACGGGCCCCAGGCTCAAACAGTCACCGAATCGCAGATGGTTCTGATGATGTCCGCGGTTGACTCAGCACCGAACGCGAAAACGGGTTGGCGTGCAACCTTAGATGCTGTCCGGGATTTGATCATGCGCGCGTATGGGCCGTCAGCGGCAGGCATCCTCGTTATCACTCTAGCGCTATCCGGGTGCTCCACGACCACCAGTGGCGAGGCCTCCAGGGCAAGCCAACCGCCGGCGGCAGAAGCTCCATCACGGCCGATTGAACAGCTGTCCCCTACCGTCGACGAGCTGTCCCAGGCCCTGAACTCCACCATGAAGATCACTCTTCCTGTCCTCAGCTCCAACAGCATCAAAGTCCTGCCCGAGGGCGTCGGTGACGCATCCCCGGTCGAATGTGTGGGCGCTAAGAGATACGGCATGCGCCAGACCTACGCGCAAGCTCGTGTCCTGGCCGCTGCCACTGGGAGCTGGGAAACCAATACGCATACTGATCTCCACATCCGGCCGGACTATTCCGTGGACGTCGCAATAGTGGAGGTAGACACTGCAACCGCGGCGCAGACTTTGCTCCGAAAGTTTGTGTCCCAGTGGCAGAAATGTCAGACGACCCCGGTCGTTTCCCACAACGTAGGGACGGATGGAAACACGTTCACAGACCGAATCACCCAGGTCACGGACACGAACGGGACGCTTAGCGCCATCGATATGCAATCAGAAGTGAACAAATACGGCATCGAGACCGGCCCGACACCCATCCAGCGGACAGTGGCCACTGCCTCGCGTTACCTGATCGACGTACAAGTCGAGAACACAGGTTGGCTACCCGGCAACCCGATCAGCACCACTAACGCCGAGGCCGTTGCAAAGCTCATCACAGCCAAAATCGACTCCGTTACATAGCAAGTGGGATCTGAGACAGGTAGAACGACAAAGAGCCCCTTGACAGGAGCTTCAGCGATGAGCGACGGCACCAGCGATGAAGATCTCCGACGCATCGTCTTCGGCAAGCGCAAGTTACCGGCCGATGCGAAACTCGTCGACGAGTATGTCGACGTGGGGAACGGCCACCGCTGGCAGCTGATGACCTTCCCTGCCAAGTACAAGGACGCCTACGGCGAGGTACGGATGATCGGCTACCTGAAGGAAAGTGGGCATATCTCCTATGCCGTCAGGATCAACATAGAGGCCTTGGCTATCGCAACCGAGGAAGCTAGACGGATCCAGGCTGCGATCGGAGCAGCAACCAGCGATGCCGAACGTATGAATGGCGAAGCCGACCCGCGCGCCTCTTCGGACTAGGTACGACCATGGGAGACAAGCCCAGCGAAGCGGGCCGACCGTGAGAAGGGGTGGCGAAGGTGAGATAGTTCTGGCAACGGCAGGCCGACGAGCTGAATCGTCGTGCGCAGCTTAACGGGATTCTGGGCTCACTGCCCGCGCGCAGCCTGATGACCTACGACAACGCCGCCGGTGAGCTTTCCGCGACCTCCGATGCCACAATCGCGGTCGGGCAGTCCGAGCATCGTTCAGTACGCGAATGGCTTACGGATAACCTGTTCGACCAGTACCAAGCGGGCGTTGGTCACTGATGCACTGGTCCACATCGCTGCCCCTGACCGCCTGCGTGCTTGCGTTCACCGTCGCAGGCTGCACCGACACCACCACCGGGAGAATCGCGAAAATCGATTCACCAGCGAACGATCAAACCCACCTCAGCCTCAACATCGACGACGGTCACCAATACATTGCCGGGTCCGCATCCTGCTCCGACGGACAACAACAACGGGACGAGTTTTGATCCCTGCCTTGCGTATTCATCAGACGAACTGCGGGCATGGGGCGTGAAGCCGGGTTCGGTTGAAGATCTTGCCAATACGCCCTCGCTACAGCGCGGCTGTACCTGGTCTGGGGATGGGTGGGACATACAACAAACCGTGCTAAATCGCCCCGCAACCGACCACCTCAACCAAGATCTTTTTCCCGGATCCGAACTTGTAACCATTGAAGGCCTCAACGCGGCAAGATGGCGAGATGAAGTTGACCCGCAGCGTGTCTGCTACGTGGAGCTCCCTTCCCAAAAAGCATCGGTGGGAACCATCGTTGGCATACGGGATCCACAGGCGCAAAAGTAATTCCTGACGCCTGCGACAAGGCGATGAGCATCGCAACAGATACCGCCAAGAAGCTGCCCAAGTAGGGGCCCGAATGCGGGAACGCTGCTCGCCAGCCGAACGTTCACGATGGACTGCGCGGGAACACCTTCGCCCGCGTCGATGACCTACACACTGAACGCGGAAACACTGACGGGAGCGCATCCTTCGCTGTGAAGCGCAGTCCCCGATCGTCATCGACTCCCCGCCGCGCTGACCAAGAGCTAGCGAAGCGAAATGTCACCCACCACCCTGAGCGGTATCGTATAGGCAACAATTGGAGGTGGGATGTCGTCGAAGAGACACTCGCGGCGTGAGCGCTCGGACACAGCTGAGGAAGCCGGCGCAAGTAAGTACTCGGTCCTTCCTCCTCCGGTCGATCTATCAAAGACTGTTGCTTCCGTTGATGTGTCGTTGACCGAGGTGGAGCAGGGCGGCACCCCGGAATGGAACCAAGGCGCCGACCCGTACCTACGTATCGCCGGCTGGAAACGACCATGAGCGAGCATCCCGGACGCGCCCGGCGTACCGCCGCCAGCGGTTCATAGAGCAAAACAGCGCGACACGCAAGCCACCTAGTCGGCGGAGTCATATTGGGGCACAGCAAGTTCACACGCAAGGACACGGAAATTGCCGACCGTTGACCATCGCTTGCGGTCACCAATCACATAGAAACGATGTTTCGCGCGACTGACTGCCACATTGATCAGGTTGGGCTGTTCTCCCACCCATTCGCGGGCTCGTTTCTTGTCCGGATCGCCGCCGAGCACCAAGATCACCACGTCAGCTTCCTGACCTTGGACGGTGTGCACGGTGCCGCCGCCTATCTGCGGCCACCGGCCAAACGCATCTTCTTGGATGCGGTCAGCCACGAGCCGAAATGGGGTTACCACAAAGATGTCCGAAGGATTCACCTTGTGCTGCCCGGTCAATAGCTCAATGTGCGCAAGGAGTTCCGCGATCTCCTTGTCCTGCACCTTTGTTCCCGACTGTGGGTCTGGAACATCGATCCAGCTGCTAGCAGGCAGCCCCGCGTACTTGCAGCTATCCGGCTCTCGCACACAGCTGTTGGCGTTTTCCATGATGCGGCCGTAGGCGATGCGATTGCAGATGGAGAACATGGGGTCTTCGCAACGCCGGTGCACTAGCAGAGGAGCCGCTACCCACAACTCATCATCGGTGTGCTCACCGATATGGGTTCCCCAACAGCCGGTCCGGTCGGCCACTTGCTGCACTGAGGTCCGCGACGGCATCCACGTCGAAGCCACCCCAAACGCCTGAGCCAGAACCTGTTCAGCGGCCATCGGCATCGTAACGATCGGCTGCAGCTGACGCGGATCACCGACGCTCAGCACGCGCCGCGACCGCCAGATCGCCCCGACAGCTTCCTGCGGTTTGACCTGGCCTGCTTCATCAATAAGCAACCAGCCCAACGATTCTGGTTCCAATCTAGAGAACATTGCCCCACGCGAGGCGAATGATGCGAATGTCGTTGACACCACCGGGACCGCCAGAAACAACAGCTGCCAGGCCGCCAAGACCGCATCCGCCGTCAGCCGATGCGGGGCTTTGCCCCACACCACGTCCACCGCAGCATTCAGCTTCACCGTCACCTTCGTGGCCCGCTCGAAAAACACCAGATGCAGGTCCATCGCTGCCAGAAATAGCTCTGAGCGGGCAGCATTCAAATCTTCATCAAGCCACGGCGCACTCGGCGCCGTGGGCTTCCACTCGACGCTGCCCGGCACCCCGGGATACCCCGGCAGCACGGTATCGCTGGCCATCGCGGCCCGCAGCTCGGCCAGCTCGGTATACAGCGGCAGCCCCTCTTCATGTTTTGTGCGCGCGTCTCCAGGGCCTGACAGTGAATTGGGTACAGACGGATGTCCTCACCGCTGTACCACTGCGCCGCGTACACCGCGTCGTCGCGCTGCCCCCGCAGCTGTTCATCGCTCTCGGCCCACCCCGCCCTTGTACGCCACCACGTCTTCAGACCGCGCCACCACCGCGGCTTATCAAGCCCATGTTCAGCGATTTCCGCTTCCAGTGCCGCCGCGTGCTCGGTGGCGTTCTTGGCATATCCCCGGCAAGTTGTCCGCTGCTCGGCCAGTTTCCCGGCTTGGGCATAGAGGTCATCGATCACGGCCCGCTTAGCATCGAGGTCCTCTCGTAGTGCATGGTGGGCCTCGATACGCCGTTGCGCAGCCAACCGGGGCTCTCGCAGCTGCTCCACAACCCGTAGCGCGGCATGAAACGTCTCTATCGCCTCCGCCCAGGTGGTGGTTCGCTCAGCGGCGTTGCTCAGCGCCATCCGAAGCGGGATCGCAGGCCGGTCGGCGGGATTGGCGGTACCCAACCAGAACGCCCTGACGAAGGTGTCGCGGTTGGCCCGCTTGCCCAGTCGGGCCGAGATCATCCCCCAGGCACCGCTGTGTTCATCAAGACAGGGATCAGCGGCCCGCAAGACATCGTTGGCTGTCGCCTTGAAGTAGCCAGCACGTTCACGCCATCGTGCGTCGAGTTGCTTCTTCGCGGGAAGTTCGTTGGAAATGTTCTCCACCGCACCGTTATTCGATGACGCGACAACCATTTCGAAGCCAGTCAGCTCAGGCAGTATCTGAGGTATCGCACGCTCGTAGCCCTGCTCCGTTTTCCAGGTCGCCAGCAAGTCCCCGAATGCCCGATCTGGATGCGGTAGGCGCGCCAACTGAACCGCACGCTCGACGACATTGGCGGCTACGATTTCGCGCAGCAGAGTGCTCTTGCCTGTCCCAGGCGGGCCGTTGACACCCATTAACCCAGACATCGGGCCCAGAGTCGCAAGCGCCTCGTCGGCGGCGAATTGTTGACTCAAAGCCAGCGACTGTGCCGGGTTCGACGGCCATCTGCCAAGCGGCATGCGATCTACACCCGTACGCGCCACCATCTCGTCGATCGCCGCGGGATCATTGAAGATATCGCGGCGCTCCTCGAGCCTGATGTGATCGTCGGGGGTCAGGTACTGCAGCAGTGCACGCCCAGCCTCGCCGCGGGCGATCGCGGTGCGCACAGCTTGCAGTTCGCGCAGATATGAGCTGTTCAGGAAGTCGAACTTGGGTCTCTCGTTGGGGTCGGCGCGCTCCTTGACGCGTGCTCTCTTGACCCGAATCTCACCGGTGGCGACCGCAGGGCCTGCTCCGGCCACGAACTGGTGCACCAGCTGTGTGATCTGCTCAATCACCTGACAACTCAACGCAGGTCGCTTGCCCTGGGGGTCAGCGCGGCGAACGGCGGCGGCCAGTGCATCTGCGAAGTCCCGGTTCACATCGCCAAATCCGTCCAACAGGGCCGCGAGGGCCCTCGGTTGTGGTGGCGGATTGACCGTGATCTTGCCCAGCGCCCAGGCTGCCGAAGACAGCTCGGCCACGTCCTCGACTAGATGGCCATTGTGATCGACCAGGTATGCCGCGCACGCCGTCTGCCCGCTACGTGTGGATGCAAACACCTCTTCATCTTCATTGGCCAAGAACACCTCGTTGAGGTGCTCGTAGATCTTGTCGGTCTTGTACACCCCTACGTAGATCGTGTACTCCCATTGCATTCCCTCGGCCAGGGGGCGTGGTCGCGACCAGGGAAGCTGGCCGCCTGGCCGCCACGCCGCCACGTCGGCACCGACGTCCGGAACGTTCTGTGGGCTAAACAGCTCGAATGCCCACCAAAACCGCAGCAACGGATCCATCTCCGCAATCTATCGGCGCCAGCTGACACGCACACCCCACCAATCGACCCCGCTGTTCGTCGTGCGGCCGGGCGCGAGATCAGATTCTCGGTGAATGTGCATCAACGATTGCGGTGGGTGTCCGATCAGCTCTGCTTATAGAGGCTGATGGCTTTCTCGGTCACCGCACGTGCGGCGGCGCAGCTCCCGTCAACCCTGGGGGCGTCCACGGAAACAACGGTGACCCATTGCTCAGGAACTGGGTCATCAAGTCCGCTACCGGGCTGATCATCCCCTACGTATGCCGTGTATTCGCAGCTGAATTCATCCTCGCTCACTTTCACCTGCACACCATCGATCTTGACCAGTCCTGGCTTTACAAGCTTGGGCTGCGGCGCTCCGTTCAGGGGCGTGTATTCCAGCCGGATATTCCATATGCCTCGCCGCTGCGCGTTGCCGCGGCTCTGAAAGACACATTCGAAGGGCATACCCCAGTTCCCGATCACCATTGGCCGGTCACCCAGTGCCTCAATGGGTTCGCACGGATCCAGTGCGGCCAAGTTGTCGACGGGCACTGTGCGCGAATCTTTGCGCTGAGGTCCAGGCCGAGTCCGTGTGACAGCCTGGTTAGCGAGTTCTTGCGCGATCGGGCACACCGCCGATACCTCGTCTGCACTACTAATCTTTGCCAGGGTGACCACGATGTAGATCAGATCGGGCATCCCGTTCGGATACGTGAATTTGTTATCTACCTTGTATGTGCAGCTACTGGAATCCCTTCGTTCACCGAGTTGAGTGCGAAGGTCTGCAGAGCGACTGCCGATATCGATTGCTTTGATTCCGTTGGCTTTGTCGGGCACCTCGTACTTGATGTAGCAGTTGTCTGCATTCCATCCACCTCCAACGTGCAGAACCTTGCCGTACCGTGACAGCTGTTCCCTATCCACAAGCCCGCACGGGTCGATTGCCCGCTGCTCGTCGTAGTGCGCAAGCGCAGCCTGCGCATCAGCCGGCAGACCGTCACGGTACTTTCCGGGCGCTCTCGTGGTGGGGGTGGCCGCCGATGTGGCGGAGCTGATACCAGAGTGGGAACCGTCACTGTTTTGGCAGCCCGTGAGGACTAATGCCAAGGCCAAGGCCGCTGTGCTCCAACGCAATCGCATCAGGAAGCCTCCTGGTAGACCCGTACTGCTTCTTCGACTGCGCGAAGCAACTTGGGGCATCCGATCTCTGTCTCCTGGCCGCTGGCCGCTACTACATCGACCCATTGGGGCAACATACTCATGGCGTCGCGGCCGGTTATCGGGTTATCCAGGCCCACGTAGGACTCGATGGTGCACATGGCCTTGCCTCGACTTGGCCCGTCTCGGCGCAGGCGGTCCTCGAAATGGGTTAGTACGCCGCGAAGATGGGTGTACTCCTCGCCCCGTGTCGCAGGATGCGGGGTCGAGTCGAGTTCATGTACTTGATAGGCCACGACGGTCTCATCCTCATCTGAACCATCGCCCTTGAGTTTGGCATCACACACATACTCGCTTTGAGGGCGCACGATCCGAAAACTCTTGCCTTCGGCCCATACGTCAAGGAACTGGCACGGATCGAGGCGGGCAATCTTGCTCTGCGGCATGTGCGTCGAATCTGCCCGCTGTTTCGGGCTGCGAATCAGATCACGTGAGGCGTCCACAACCGATCGCAGTTCGCTACATCCATCCCTGGTTTGACCCGTGATCTGGATCCGATACGTGATGAGATCTTGGAGATAACCTGAAGGGACCAGTATCTGGCATTCCCCCTGCCCAGGCTGTGTGCGCTCACCTTGATTGTCGTAGTCCACATCGCGGGCACCGACGACCACGTCCCATACGAAGCCCGGTAGCTCTTCCATAACTCCCACATCATGCTTGGGCACTTCGTACGTTATGCGGCATGTGTCGGGCTCGAATCTGGCTCCCACATAGTTCATCTGACCAAGCGTGGCCGCGGCGTCGAGGTTGACCAGCGAGCACGGATCAACAGCACGCAGTTGAGCACCCCAATCCCGCTTCGTGAGAGTGTCTTTGTCCACCCGTTCGCGGTATGAAGACGGATGAGAGTTCGACGCGCCTTCACGCATCGCCACACCACCGGTGGACTGGGTGCATCCGGTGAGCATCAGTAGCAGGATTGCCGCACAAGCCGCGACTCTCATATATTCGCACCCTTTGATTCAGTGTCTGCAGCGAATTGATTCTCGGGCGGAACGACGATGTGCACACCCGCGCTGAAATCGAATTGCCGCACAAGGAATTCACCGGTAGCCGGAAGCGGGCGCCGCCTCATCACTTCGCCTCTTGGTATCGGCGAACCGCTTCATCAGTGAGTGCCCGCAGTGAACTGCAATCCGGTTTGGCGTCTGCGCCTCGAACAGACAGGGTGCCAACCCACTGCTTGGTGCGGCTCATGGGGTCTGCCCCCGCCTGCGGATCATCGAAATCAACGTACGCGTTGAATGTGCACTGAAGTCCAGGCCCGCTACCGCTCGTGGAGAGCTCGGTCTTGACACCGCGAACATTGAAAACTTCCTCATAGGGATTGTCCGGACGTGGCATCGTCTTGTACTCCGAATAATCGGACCAAATGCTCACCTCAGCGGTGCCCGCCGCGCCGTCCTGGATCTGATACAAACACCCGAAAGGCTCCTGCAGTTGGGTCAACTGAGCCATCCGATCCTTGCCCAGGGCATCCAGCGGCGCACACGGATCTACCGTCATCAGCTTGGAATGCGGGAGGTACTTGGACTCGGCGCGAAGGGTGGGATGTTGGCGTTGGCCGGCTGACGCATCGGCAACGCGCTGCATGTCGTCGCATCCGTCGCGCGGATCTTCGACATCCAGATCAGTACCGCTCATTGACACGAAGTACTGCACTGTTTCTGGGGTGCCGGAGACCGGGTCGATGTAGCCGGACGTCCTGGACACGCTGCAACTACCGCCGTTGGACATCACGAAGTCGCCGCGGCCTTTTCTATCAATGAGCCTGCCGCCGAACTTGATATGCGAAACCTTGCCAGGCACGAGTTTTTTCAAGGTTTCGCGCTCCTGGCCGGGGAGCTCGGGCACGTCGTATTCAATGCTGCACGATCTGGCTTGCGTGTCTGTACCGATGTACTTGATGGGCCCGAGAGTCGCAGCAGCATCAAGGTTGATCGTCGAGCAGGGGTCGATCTTGCGTACTTCGTCATTGCGTTTCAGCTGCGTCTGGATGGCAGAATCCAGAGAATCACGGTAAGAGGCTACCGGCACCGGCCGCTCATTACCCTTGACCGCCTGACCCGATATTGTTTCAACACAACCGGATAGCAGAAGAAGCACCGCAGCGCCGGCCGCGAACCCACACGGTCGAATCTTCATTTGGCCTCCTTATACAGACGCACAACTTCTGTTGCTGCCTCCACGGCCTTCGGGCAGCTCGCGTTTTCGTCTTCGGCGTTCACCATCACTTTGGGAATCCATGGCTTCTGGCTCAGCGGATCCGAACCAGAAATCGGACGATCCAAGTCGAGGTAGGCAATCAGCATGCAGTCACCGCCGCTCGCACTGATTGTGGCCTGAGCCCCGAGTAGGTCCAGATATTTATTGACAGATGAACGCCCGCTCTTGGCTGGCTCGATGCTTCGACGTGCCGCATCGGCTTCCTCGAATAACAAGGTGATCGATCGTTTGGTGCCGCCTTCGGGCTTGAACGCGCAACTAAACGGATAGATCGGCGTTGAGATTTCAACTTTCGGTTGGCCGCTGAGTGCATCGATCACCGCGCAAGGATCGACGTTCATTAGCTTGCTCTGAGGAAGCCGGCGCGAGTCCGCGCGCAGCGTCGGGTGCGCGGCAAATGGCCGCGAGGCATTGACCAACGGTTCCAGATCCTGACACCGCGGAGTTGGGTCCTGTGCACCGATCGCGTTACCGCTGACGCTGAGCGAATAGGAGATCATCTCTTTGCCCTCTGCGTCTTCGTAGCCGGTGAAAAGTCTTTTGAAGCACATGCTGCCGACGTGGTCGACCGCCTCGGTTCCGCCGGTGACCGAGTACCGCTGGCCGCTCTGCAACAGGCGCGGCAGTCCCGGGACATCCGACAGTCCCTCGTCGGGGTAAGTCGCCGGCTGCTGGGGCACCTGATACTCGATCTCACAGTTGATGGGTTTGGCAGCGGTACCAACGGATGTGATGGTCGCCAATCGACCCGCAGCGTCAAGGTCGATCAGGGAGCACGGATCCACCTTCTGTAGTTCTCGGGCTCGATCCAGCTGCTTGCGCAGTTCAGCGCTCAGCTTGTCCCGGTACGACGACCGCGGCGACGTGCTCGATTCAGTGGCCCGAACCGCATCGCCAGAAACGGACTCGACGCAGCCACTCACCAGTGCGCTGATGGCGCAAACTGCCAGCAGTGGAATCGCTTTCATTGAGAGCTCCGATATTGCCGAATAAGTTGTTCGGTCATCTTTTGGCCCTCCGTGCAGTCGCGACCACGAGGTGTTGTGCGCACGAAAATCGTGCTCACATACTGACGTAAATCCGTGCCCGCGTGAGATCCCTTGATGGGTACGTCATTTCCCGCGAAGATGAAGAATGCGCATTCCGGAGACTTGTCCGAGCCTGTCCGTGTCCGGACCTGGACACCGTCGATGTAGCTCAATACACCGCCATAGGTGGCGTTCTCATCAGGGCCGATGAGCTTGGGCTGCGGCGCCTCGCGCAGCTGGGTGTAGTCGAGTTTGATGTACCGCTGGTCTTCTGGATTCGAGCTCCCGCGGTCCCGAATGGTGCACACGAATGGGTTGCTCATGTTCACCACGTCCACGGGCCGGTCACCCAACACCTCGATAGGCCCACACGGATCGACGTCAACGATCTTGTCGGCGGGCAAATACTTCGAATCCGCGTATTGTGGAGGAGATTTCAGTTTGGGCCGCATCGCAAAAGCCAGTTTCTCGGCTACCGGACACAGTGCACTGGCTTGAGATTTCGACACATCGGGCCCCTGGTTCACTGAGACGCTCGCGAATTCTTTTTCCCCGCCGGGATACACGTAGCCGGTCTCGACCGTGTAGTCGCAACCATCAGAGCGCGAGACAGCGCCCTGCGTGGCCTTCGCGTCGATGAACCGCTTCCCCAACGTGATCGCGTAGACGCCCTTCTGATCACGCGGATGATCGAAGGATATGGCGCAACTCCCCGGCCCGTTACCGTCAACCCCGAAGTAGTCGACCTTACCCAGCGCCGAGATATCGGCATCATCGACAAGCCCACACGGATCGGTGGCGCGCAGCTCGTCGAATCGCGCGAGTGTCTCTTCCACGTTTTGGGGCAACCGATCACGGTAGGCAGCAGCGGCTGCCGTTGAATTCAGTTTACGAATCGGACCATCTGCGCCGCTGCAACCCGAAACTACAAGCAACCCGGCTGCCGCGACTGCCATCAACCGGTTCATCACGAAGCCTCCTGGTACTGGCGCACTGCTTCTGTCGCCACCAAAACCACGCTCTTACAGCCAGGTTCAGGTCTCCCAGTTACTTTGATCAGGTCGACCCACTGAGGCAAGACGCTTGTGTCGTCGCGACCCACCGCTGGGTTATCCAGGCCCACATAGGATTCCACCGTACATAGATATCTGCGCTCCTCGACAGTCGACTGCACCCCCCGGATCTTGGTGTACTTGGGATCCAGATCGGCAGGGTGCGGTGTCTGCGCCAACTTCGAGTACCAGAAGGAGATATCGAAACGGGACTCGTTCGAATAGTCCTCGGCATTCCGATAGTCGCACTCATACGGGCTTTCCGCGGAAATGACTTCGACCTGTTTTCCCGACGTCACCACATCGAGTGCATCGCATGGGTCAAGACGCGCAAGTTTCGTCTGGGGGAGTTTCCGGGAGACGCTTCGTTCGCCCGGACGCGAAATCAACGACCGGGAGGCGTCGACGACCGGACCCAGTTCCTCGCATCCAGAGCGCGGCGAGCCAGCACTCCCGAAACCGCCGCTCATGACCAGTGAATACCCGAGCAGTTCAGCACCGAATCTGCGCTGCTGGCCCGTGGCAACCCATCCGTGGCACATTCCGTCGTCAGGAGTAAGCCTGGCACCGCTACCGTCGTCCTGCGCCCGAGTGCCCACAGTCATCGACTGCGGCAGCCCGGGTACGTTGTCCTCGCCTGAGCCACTCTTCTTCGGGACATCGAACTCGATCAAGCAATCCCTCAGGTTGTTGTCAGTGCCAACATATTTGATCCTGCCAACCCGCGCCGCGGCGTTCAGGTCGACCAATGTGCAGGGATCAATCTTGCGCAGGTTCGCCGAGTAATCCAGGGCCCTTCGCACCTCCGGACTGACCCGTTCTCGATACGAGGGATACGCACTCGTAGACCCTGGCCCCGAAGACTGTGGGGTGTCTCCTGCCCTAATCGCGTGACCGCCCGAGCTGTCATGCGAACAACTCGCCACCAACAGCGCCACACACAGCACGGCAACCATTCGCAACCGATTCACATCGACCCCATCAATCCCGCGGTGACGGGTTGCAGGTTGCGGATCCCACGCCCTGAGCTTTTCGTAACCTGACCATCGACAGCCCCTGTACTGCCGCTTGCCGCCAGCATCGCTGCGGCTCGCACCCCGAAAGATCGCTCCCCACGGTTCCCCCATTCGTCGATCAAATGGGATCCTATCGCCCTGAAGACGCGATATCACAGGTTATCCACAGGCACTGGCGTTTGATCTTGTCGAGGCTCCACAACAAGACGCGCAGACCCCGGCTCACACCACACATCCACCCGGATTCAACAGCCAACCGATAGCTGTGCAGCTGGCGCACTCGGCTGTCCTCACCTCTGGGTGAAGACACAGGCTAGCGGCCTCAACGCGGACCCCAGCGTTTCGCAACCGGATTCCACACTCCTGCGGCTTTGCCATCGAGGATGGGACCTGCGAATACCGCCAGACGCTCGATCGCGGCCGCCGCGGTGCGCAGATTCTGTGGCACGGTGCTGATAGAGGCAGCCTGTTTGCGGTATCCGGCCGTCCAGGCATAGCTGGGTAGCGGCAGTTCAGGCGGGATCGTAATACTGCGGCGGCGCTGCTCGCGATCCAGCGCCGCCGTCGCGGCTAAGGCCTGCAGATCTGATGCGTTGGTGGAAATCACGATGAGGTCGACCAGATCACGAAAGCGTGAGGACGGCACCGCGGCGGCACCGTGAGTTTCGTACATGGCGCACAACTTGTCGGCGACCTGCTGAGCCAGGGAAACCGCAACAAACAGCGGAAGCTCAGCGACATCATCGACGCGCACCACTGGCTGCGGCCGCAACACCTCCACATCACCGATCACGCCAGGGCGGCGTGTGATGTCCACCGAAAATCGTTCCACCTCAGTAGCTCCGGCATACACCGCGATTTTCACACTCTGATGGTCGCCGACAATCGGACTCGTCGACGCGATTTCGAAACGGTACGGATCAGGGGCTGGCCGATGATCCAATCTCCCCGCCAGATCACGAACAGCGGCAGCCAGATCGACTGTGTGAATGAAGTCCACATCCATGCTGTGCCGCGCGCCCGGGATCCGCGTCAAGAGCGCGGTACCCCCGACTAGCACCCACCCTGAATCGGCGCGGCCAAATACTCGCGCCAGGAATCTCTGCGAAAGATATTGGCGGCGCATCTCATTGACAGGGCGCCCGCTGCGGCGGGCAGCCTCTTTGAGACGGTGCGACAGCGGCGTGAAACGCCGCAGGACTGCTATAAGCGCTCATGTTTGTTCAGATTCGCGTGGATGGGCCACTGGGTGAAGGCTGCCGAACATTCCAGTAACCTCGCGCAGTTCTTGCTGTGCGGCCAGCTGCTTTGCGACGTCGCCCAGAGCCTGGACAGTGCGGTAGTGCTGGCCTGCGGTATCGATGTTCTCCCGCACCGGGATGCTCGAGGATATCGCCTCCGGCCTGCACAAGGTCCAACTGTGTTCTGTCGGTGTCAATCGCCCGCGCGAGAGCCGTGAGCTGATCTACGGCGGTTGTATGCGGTGATTCTGGGTGCAGCCGACGATGAACGGTCGCGTATCTCCAGGCGAGGTACCCGTAATCCGGCCCGGCGGGATCAAAGTCCTGTAAATCGTTGACGCAGTCCCGATCTGCATTCTCGTTCAACACAGCTTCGGCGCGTGAGGCCACATCGAGGTTCACAGTCATCGTCGGCAGTCCGTTCGTCCTGGCGCGCGAAAGCGCCGGCTGCTTAACGGCGCCCGAGGCCTGTCTCGCTACAGGCCGTGGCCGCTTAACCGGCTGCCGCCCTTCATGTTTCTGGCGCTGAATTTGTTGACTGAGATTACGAAGCGCCACATAGTCCGCGGTGCGGCGTTTCCTGTCCATCGCGGCGTAATCGGTTCCGCGACGGCGTCTGTCGGCCATGATTACCTTCCGCACTGCCGCGCGCGTGACACCGTATACGTCAGCGTATTTCACGGCAATCTTGCTGAGGGCGCTGTCCAGGTCCGGCGCATTGACGTAGATCTGGCGGTAGCTTTCACAGATTTTGGCGGTCTGGTCTTGGGTGAGTTGTGGTCTCGGCGTAGCCTCGGTGTCGCGGCGGCGGGCTGTCGGCGCGGTCTTCGCGGGACGCTTAGGTGCAGCGTCGCGTCCGGCGTCCGCCAAGGTGGGTTGATCCTGTCCAGTTCGGGCAGAGTTGAGGTCCCGGTCGTTGCTGTAGGACTCCCGTACTCGGCGGGCGACGGGTGCTGTGATCGTTGATGACGCGGACTTCACGAACTCGCCTTGCTCGGTGAGCCGGGCCAGTATCTCCTTGCTTGTTACGTGAAGTTCCTTAGCGAGCTCATGTACCCGCGTTTTACCGGCCATCGACCCATTTTATGGTGTTTTAGCAGGCATTTGCCTGGTGTTCGGTCTTCGGGAACCCTAGGGACCAGGAGGTCGCGGTTTCGAATTGCGCCATCTCGAGCTATCACTGCAGATGCTATGCGGGAGAATGGATGTTAGCGGTTCCGGGGCACGTGGATCCCCGCGGAAACCCTCAGATCTCATTGACCACACCATCTAGAGGTCCGTCGCACTCGGAGCTTTGAAGCACGATGTTCTGTTTCTCCTTGGCGGCATCACGCAGTCCCTGCGCTAGCCGCTCCGCGGAGATCTGGTTGACCTTCTCCATGCCGGCGTTCGTATGACACCCGGTAAGTGAGATCGTCGCGGCCGCTACGCAGGCGATGCCACTGAGCTGGTTCAATCGAGGCTCCCTACGCAGGCCGACTTGTTGGTTTGTCGTCTACTGCGATGTCGAATTTGATGTGCTCGCCCTCGACCGTTGTCACCGTGACGGTCACTGCATAGAGCTGGCTCTGACTATCACTGATCCAGCATCGCTGTGTTGCACCCTTTTCCCCGCGGAGGGGGCCATCGCATTTCGAGGTGCTCGGCGCGGTCCCGGTCTGGGCGGTGAGGGCATCCGAGACACCGCTGGCCAGCTTCTCTTTCGAGATCGCGAGATCCTTTGCCGTTCCCACATTGAACGAGACGTGGCAGCTCGTGAGAGCGGCCATTGAGAGCAGGGCCGCGCTAATCATCAAGCTAGTCTTCATTTTCCACCAACATCAAAGGTCCCCCCGGAATCAAAACCAGCTCGGTCTTCACTCGATCATACTGTCGCGCCGCGGTCTGAACACGTGATCATCGGCATCAATCGCACACTGCGCAGTTGCCTTCCTGGGCACACACCGACATCGGCTGTGGCCCGACAGTCGTCCACTGCGCATACTCCGTGAAGTGTCGGATCGTCAGTCATCGGGAAGCCGCTCCATGGCGCGTCGTGCTGCCTTGCGAACTAGCGCACTGGGGTCCTCGACCAGTGGCGTAATGAGGTGGCGGACATTGGGCGCTTTCGATTGCACTAGCGCTTTAACAGCGAACGCGCGAGCAGGACCGTCCAGGTATCCGATGAGCAGCTGATGAGACGCGGGGGTCTTGACCTTGCCCAGGTACCCAACGATGGCAGAAATATGAGCCCCGGGCGGTAGCTGAGGGATGAGCGCCACGATTTTCGAGAACTCTTTGGGTCCGCAGATCAGTTTCAGGCCTGTCAGCGCCCAATCGATCTGCCGTGATGGCAATGGCGGCCGACGCTGGACCTGGCCGATAAGAAGCTCAATGACCTGCTGATTCCCGCGCGCTGCAGGGTCGATCAGATTACGAATCAGCCCGGAACGGATGATCGATCGATGTCCGTGATCCGGTTCGGGCCCCGGTATGCGTTCCTCTAGATGGGACAGCCAATCTATGAAGACAGGAATGGCTTGCGGAATCGTCGAAGGACCGTTGGCCAGGGCGTTCAATGTGTAAGCGCGCACGTCGACTTGTGCCAGATCCCGCATGATGCGTTCATCAAAACCACCTTGCCCGTGGACATATCGCGTTGGAATGTTCTCCATCCAGTCGTCATCCTGCGGCATGCCGATGTAGCCGATAGGTGTCATCAGGTTCCCTTCCCGCAGCCCGGCGCCTGCTGGTGGCGATTCCATTCTTGTTCATCGGTGGCGCGGTATCTGTTGATCGTCGCAAAGAATGATTCTCCGGGGGCCGGAAGGCTTCTGCACCGTTGTCATCTAATCGTCCAGTAGCGTTTTATGACAGGGTTTTTCGTTATCGCGTGGTCAGTCCGTAGGTCTGCAGAACATCGTTGAGGGCCGGGTTGTAGTCAGGTTCGCCGACAAGCTCCCCGCCATCAGCGGCCATGAGGTGCGGGGTCTAACCGCGAAGCCATACCGCCCAGCATTCCCAATCGCTGCCGTGTTTCGATCCGTATCGCACACCGGCGGCGTGGGTGTTGTTCTCGAGGCGGGCTCGAGCAAGCTGCTCGGCAAGGTTGGTGCTCACGTAGCGGTTCTCGCTGCGCAGATCTGCCACGGTGATGGTGGCGATGTTGCGTTCGACGAGATTCAGGGGAATGTGGCTGTTCAGGTAGGCGATCGTCTTGGAGTGTTCGGCGTCGATGAGCCAGCCCGCCGGCGGCAGGGTGATGGTGTAGAGGCGCATTTCGTACAGCCAGTAGATGTCCACAGCGCAAGGCGCAAGGCGCAAGCCGCAAGGCGCAAGCCGCAAGGCGCTTTCCGGCTTCCTGCCAATCTTGTGCAATCAAGTCATCCATCCTGGCGTCGACGTCGACGTCGGCGAACAGTTCCGAGGCCAGCAGGGGCGGCTGTGGTCTCTTCAGGGCTCCCAAGAGTTCGCCGTAGGCGGCCTCTTGGCGCGTTGCAGCGTAAATGGGTGCGCTCCCTATTCGAGTAACGGTATTCGACAGGTTCTGCTGGTGATTCGGGGCTGTTCAGGTTTGTGGCAATCCGGCTGTGCCCACCTGAATCGGCCGGCCCTGCATCCGTCAAGTTCGGTAATCTCGCACCCTGATCAAGTGAAACTGCCGAAGATGAAGGCCGTCATCGTGAGCGGCACCAAACCTGAACCAGGTGAACGCGTATCCGCAGCCCCGGCACCCACCCTCTGTGTTTGGATAGGTCAGTGGGGAGAAATATTGTTGGATTGGCCGTTGCCGCCGGTATCGTTTTGCTTCTCGGCGGATGTATCCAGACGGTGGTCGGCACCCCTGCGGTCGCACCCGAGCCGCCCAGGCCTCCGTCCTATCGCGAGAAGCTAACTGCGCAGATGAAGGCACACCTCAGTCATCTCGACGAACTACGGGGCATTGACCCGTGCAGCCTGATCGACCGGGATGCTGCTGCAGCTCTAGCACCGATCAGTTACGTGGGCACCGACCGAGACCCTTTGGAATGCGAAATCGACTTCGTCGTCCCGACGACGCCACCTAAGGAGGGATTCGGTGATCGCGACGAAGTCCCCGGTCACGTGTCGCAACTTCACGCGGGTAGCCGGGCTATCGACTCCTCCCCTGGCGATCAACTCGATCACCCCATACACGGCGGCGGCGGATGCCTATCATTCCTCGATACCGGCTACACCCAGCCTGATGGCTGGCACGAACTGCTCGAGTACAACATGACCATCAGCTCCGACTTCGGCGGCCATGAACGTCCCGGCTGCGAAGACCTAGACCCGGTCGTCGATGCTTCCCGTGGGAAATCCCGCAATCCCGGGACTCGCAGTTCATCGACCACACTGCCTCACGCCACGCTGATGACAATGGACCCCTGCGCTGCTGTGGATGTGCTTGGTACACAAACAGATATCGAACTTATCGATCACCCCGATCCTTTCCGGTGCGACTTTCGCAACCGCGGTGACACCGACAACGAGAGCAATACCGCACGAAGCATCCGTTTCACATACACCGAACTGAGCGTTGCCGAAGACGTCAAGAAATTCTCAAAGGATTACCGCCAGCTCCGCGGTGTCCCGGCCGACGTAAGCGCTGGCGCCGGATACGTCGGTCAATGGTTGTGCACTGTGACCGCTTACGTCGGTCTCAAAGAGCCGGGTGCTGGAAGTGATCCACTGAGCTCGGGAAAACAATGGGTCAGCGCCATATCGGTATTCGGCGGCGACACCCACCCTGACTGCCGCTCGGTAGTCGCCGTTACCGACGAAGCCATCCATCAATACCAACTAGCCCACTAGCTGTGCGGCGATAACGATGTGGGTCGAAGGGCCGAAGTCAACGGCTATGTCGCAGGCGCAGGACCGGCGGTCCTAGTGTTCCTCGAGGGATTGGAAGCCGAACTCTAGGGCCTTACGTGGCCGCCGCCGGACGTGTATCCCTCGACCGCTCGTAGGACGTAGCCCTCGCCGATGGTGTCGGCGCGGTAGAAGCTCTCGAACATGTCGGCGGCCTCCGCGGCTTCGAATACTTCGTGTGGGGCGATCGTCTCAACGCCGTGCGGCAGCACGATCTCCACGTTCTGTTCGGCGGCGCCGCCGTGTGGGTGGCCGACAACAGACCGCACCGACACCGCACCCATTTCCGCTCCGCCCGACTGACACAGCTCAATCACCATCGCCTCTGCGCTGCCGGCGGCCTGCAGGTACCGCAAATTCGAGAAATCCTCGGGCTGCCCGGAAGGGGGACGGACACTCACAACGATCCCCCACGCATCGGTGCCATCCATCTCGGCCAGCATCCGGCGCATGCTGCTCGGGTGGTGTTCCCGGCATAGTCCGATCGAGCTACTGGAACGCGATTCGTCGAGCACTTTGTAGTCATGAGTCGGGATCAGTGTGGTCTGGAACGCCGAGTACGCCTGCGGGCCTTTCGCATACGCCGCCAGGTACTTCAGCACATCCACGGTGGAGGACATCCCACCGCTTTGTCCGTCGGCAATCGCCTCATCGGCCACGCGCGCGGCATCTGCGCTACGGCCGGCGGCGATCAAAGCAGTGACCGAGCGCGTCAGGTCCTGGCCCGAAGCGATGCCATGGGCACGCTCACTCAACGCTGTCACGTAGTCGGCGGCGGTTGGATATGTGGCGATGAAATCGGCGCGCACGCGGTCGAAGTGATCTAGCACCGGTTCCCAGTCCGGTTCGCTGGCCGCCGTGATCTGCATTGACCCAGTGTCGATCCTCAGCGGTCTCACCGTGAAAGCGCCGTTGACGCGGCGGTTGATCCGCATCTGCGGTCCCATTTTCACGTCGGGAAGGAAAGCCTTCCAGAGGATCTCGTCGACCGCCAGCGGCTTGATGTTGATGGTCCAGGTGATCTGCAAACGATCGGTGTCCTTGTCCGGGTGGAACACCCGGGGGTAGAGCTCGGTGATGAACACGTCGTCGAGGACAAACCCGCTCGCGCTGAGGTATCGCATCCCGCGGCCGCGACAGGCAGGACGGAACGCTTCGGTCCATGCCTGTGGTATTGGATGTCGTTTGGCCATTTCGTCACCGTGACCAGTCGCGCAGTTTCCCTAGGCGCTCCTGGTCCAGGATCGTCCGTAGGTCCAGTCCGTACTTTTTGTAGTTGCGATAGGCGGCGTTGGCGAGCTTGGTGTCGACGGCTTTCTCGTCCGCCAGGAGTTTGTTGGTGTCGAGTCTTCCATCGGTGATGTAGTCGGCCAGATCAGGATCTGCGGCGACCTCAGGATGCGCGTTGATCAACCCTTGCAAGATCGCGACCTCTTCGGTGACGGTATTGTTCAGAATCAGCGGGGAGACAAGGTTTCTCATGTACTTCGCGCCTTCATCGCCGAGGTCGCTGGAAGGGTTACCCTTCTGTTTCTCAACAGCCTTGTTTAGGTCCGAATTGATTGCGTGGGCGTCGATGGTGTCGGTGAACGCGGGCACCTGATCAAGGATGGCTTGAGCGTTCTTTGCCAGTGTCTCTGTGGCATTGGGGTCGTGGGCATTTCGCCATCGCGCAGATTCCCGGCCGAACAGGTTCGAGTCCTCGGCTGCTTCGGCCATCACTTGCCCCAGCCGCCCGGTGACCTCCAATGAACTCGGCCAATCGCCGTATACCCCGTGCTGGCCGGCGTTCTCGGTGAGTGTGACGCACTGTGCTACCACGGAGGCGTTGGTGATGATCGCCGACTCATGATCCTGGTCGAGGATCGATAACAGATCACGCATGGAATCGGCATCGCGAAAGGGCCAGAGATCGGCTGTCGCGAAACCGGGGCCGTCTGCGCCTGCGAGCTGGGCGAGATGAGGAGCAAGGCCGCGGGCGATAGACCGCAACAGTTCCGGCTCGGCGGTTCCGAAGGTACCGAATCCCGGCAGCTGCTTCAGATGCGATGCGTACCGCACCATGTCGTGTGCTACCGCGTTCGCGGATCGATCGTCGTTGATGCTGCTCCAGTTGTCGCGCGCATACTGCAAGAGCTCCGACCGCGCATGGCGAACCCACACATAGCCGCCAGCTCCGGCCGCTAGCAGGACTGCGAGCACAAGCGAGCCCACCACGCGGAACCGACGAGACTTCCAACGACTGCCTGCCGGCTCCGATTCGGCTTCGGTTGTCTGGTCGGTCTTAGCTTCGTCGACGTCACTCATTCCGCATTACCGCCAAGCCAAACGGAATCCAGTGGCGGGATTCTGAGTGAATTTCCTCTGGTGCGCCACGCTCTCTTGTCAGGACCGCCCGTACGCGCCTCGAGATCGACCTTCAGCTTGTCTTCAGACAAGATCTACACCCCCCTGGTAGCTAGACATTGCGGACTGTACACCGACAGAAGCGTTTATCGTGCGACTTCAATTCGCCCAGGTGGACTGTGAGATCACTCCTGGATTGTGTCGCGCCAGGCTATCGTCCCGCAACTCTCCCGGAAAGCACGGAGAGATGACGGTCAATGACGGTGGATAGTTTGCAGGGTGGGCGATTTCGATTTGTAGCCGGTACCCGTCGTCGGCATAGGCAAAGCGGTTGGGTTTGTCGAATTGGCCCCGTTCGAACACCATTAATCCCCAGCTGCGCCAAACGTCGCCAACGTTCGCGATGATCTGGGTTGGGTCTACGTTCGTAGGTGCTAGGACATGGGTTGTCATGTCGTACTGGGTAGGCCCAGGACCCGGACCCGGGAAGTCGTCGTCGCATGAGAGGTTGCTTGCGCCCTGCGTGTCGGTGCTGTCGAGCGCTACGCCTTTGGGAAGGGCGTCGACTGTGCGCTGCAGGTACTTGAGCACGGTGTCCAATGCTTCTTGTTGGCTGGCAGGGATTTTCGGGTGTTTCGCGGTGAAGGTCGGTTCCATGGATGTTGCGGGGATAAGGGTCGCGCCGGAGGGTGTAGGAGGCCCCAATGGCTGATTCAGGCGATCCGTGGTGCAGGCCGAGGCATTGATCGTCAAGATGACCGCCATGGCCACTCCGAGACGTTTCACTCTCCGCGTTGTCATGGCGTGTAACTCGTTGACGTCACATTTGTGTGGCCATTGCCCACCCACTGCAAGGCCGCTCTCAGGATTGATCTCCGGCTCGTAGAGGAGATCCACGTTCGGGTCGAGGCTGCAGCCGCCTCACCACTCCACAGTGCACCGATTACAGTGTCGATCGAATCGGCTACAGCCGTGCATGTGCCGTCCCAACGTCGCGACTCATGCCCCAGTACCCAGCGAGCGCCCTCGCTTGGGCGGCAAGGATGCCGACAGCAAGTATCGCCGGCGCGGTGAACTGCCAGGCGATGAGCAGCACGCCCAGCCCCCAAGCTGTGATGTCTAAAAAGAAAGTCGAACGTAATCGCCTGTGGGCGTGGGTGTATCACTGGGCAATGTCAGCTGATAGATAAACATGACGGTTCCGGTAAGCACGCAGCATGAGAGAGCCACAGCGATAATGGACCACAACAGCCGCCGCGCAGACGGTTTACGAAACCGGCTCATCGCCTGGCCCCTCACGCTTAGCTGCGCTCGCCCCCATTCGGATTGTCGTCTTCGTCAACCGGCCACGGCGGGCGTGGTACCGCACGCTCTGCCTGCAATCCAGCATTCATCGACTCGGAATAACCAGTGCCGTGCGGGGATCTCCAGTTCGGAGATAGGTTGCGACCCTTATACATTACAAACAGCGCAACGCCGAAGACGAAAAGCCCGAGCAGCGTTAGTAGAGCAGACATGGCAACCAGGCTAGCGGCTGCCTCGAATCCCTGAGGATGGTTCAGCAACCGATGAGCCTCGACTGGCGCACGCGGTCAGATCATCCCGTTCAGTTGCAATGTCACCACCACGTGCAGGACGTGGCCAAGCCCAAGAAACAGCATCACCGCACCCGCGGCAATGAGCCAACCCCCGCCGGGCACCGCGACCGGCGGGCGATCATCGTCGAATCCCGCCGCCCCGCCTGGATCCAGCAGGCGTCGGTCGTCTTCGCGTTGCCAACGAGCGCGCGCGAGTCGGCGGCGAATACCGACAACGATCAGCGCGATCCCTCCGCCAGTGAATAGGACCGCGTAAATCGCAGCGGTGATCCAGGATGTGTCTTCACCCTCCGCGAGCACGTGCTCGACCATTACCCGTTCCCCTTCTAAGCGCTGCATCAAGTTCGTTCCGACGCCACCAATGTCATGAAGTAGCACAGCTAGAAGGTCCAACTACCGCTTTCCGACAGCACGAACCCGTGAGACTGAGGGGGTTGATCGGGCAATTTGGCATCTATCCTGCAGACCAGCAGATACCCAGGTGGTGCGCCGCACGCGTGGGTCCCGACCTCGTAGTTGGAGCCTATCCACAGCACATGACCGGGAGGCAGCGGCTGATAGAAGTGTTGCTGATCTGGTTTGGGCGGCATGTCTGGCGAGCTCATGATCTGTGAGTTGCCGGTGTGGTTAAGCATTTCCCAATACACCGACGCATAGTTTTCACCATTCGACACACCCGGAAGCCGACCCGCGCAGCTGCTGTGATTGGAGAACCGCGAGTAGCTCATCGAGCACCAAACATCTTGTCCGGCACGAAACGCATAGGTGTAGCTGCCGGGACCGAAGAAGTCGGCTTGCGATGCGCGGGGCAGCACACTCAGATCGGGGATTTCCGGGTCGCTTGCAGCTACCGGAGCACCGAGCAGCGCCGCGGCAACCAGCGTGATAGCGCCAAGGCATGCTTTCGCGATACTGGGCAACATGAACATGGACGATACTGCACACACATACGCTAGTGCTGCACAGCGAAGTACAGCTTTTTATGCATCACATCCAGCAGCCCTCAGCTATCGCATCAGAGATGCGATCCCGCACGTGACCAAAAGCGCGGTATTGCGATTGAGACAGACATTCAGCTACCCGCATTTGCAGCCCAACCCGGTATCCGAGTACTCGACGACCTCGCACTCGACACTGGGAGACCAGGTAGAGCTGAGCCGCGCAAGGCTGCTACACATACCGTGCTGTGTGATGGTCGCGTCAGACGAGCGGTGAGAATCCGAAGCAAATCCGACAGCAGAACTCAGGCGGGGAAGTACGGCAGGAACGCGTCGAGATGCGCACGAGCCGCGGTAAGGCAATCGGGGAAGTCACCGAACTTGCCGGACGCACTGTCGACCTTGACGCCGTAGGTCCCAAAGGGAGCCGCGATGTCGATGGCACACGTATCGGCGTTGCCCTGGAACAGGTAGAAGCTCCGCGCCGGCCGACCGTTGATAGTGAACTCCGACGAATCGGGGTATGTCTTTTTGTCCATATCGAGCGTGTAGTTCGAGGCAGCAACCGTCACCCCATACCTCGCTTGCGCGAGACAACCGCAGGTGTTGTTCTCGATATCGCCGTCACTGGAACGATCCGACCGCGGCGGGAGTCGATCGAGCTTCTGCTGCGCAATGACATTCGCCGGGATCTACTGGCAGGGGTCGTACGAGACCGCGGGTTGACGTAGAACACCGGATTGAGCTTCGTCCGTGGCGCGAGCCGGGGCTTCAGTCGGCGGATGACTGCGTTGTCTGCGGCCGGATCGGCGCTCGTGTTTGAGTTTCGGTGTTCCCTCGCCAGTTGGCGGGTATGACATTTGAGTTATAGCGGTTGTTGCCGCGCGGGCTGGTGCTTAGCCCAGTCCCAGACCGGGTCCTGCACTGGTAGCGGAATGTATTCGCCGCCTTCTTGTTAGGCGTATTGGCGTGCGGCGACGTCTTGGTCTGCGGTGTACACCCTTAAGGCTGCGGGGCGTCACGGTATCCGCACCATGGCGGTGACATCGACAGCTTTGATACCGCGCTGTTTGGGTATGTCACGAGCGGTGTGGATTGGGGGCTCACTCACGCCGGCGAGCATCTCAACGCGCACCGACATCACCTCGACACCGGCTAGCCGGTCAGGCGTCGGTGCCGTCGACGAACGCCGCGGCGGCGGCCATTACCTTGTTGAATTCGCCTTCCCGGATCGCCAGGTAGGGCGGGGTTTCGTCGAGGCGCGGGTTGGCGCCGAGGAACCAGGCGCGTGCGATGTCGTCGCCTTCGGCGGTGGCGATGGTGATCCAGGCGCGGTGTGCGACCTGCAGTCGGGTTAGGGCTGCCTCGCGGGGAGTGACTCCGCCGTCGACGGCCCACTTGTGCGGAAGACCGCGATCGCGGACGCCTGCGAGCGCGGCGACCACGGTGGAGCCGAGGTGCGCGATGAGCTGGCGTGCGAGTTCGGGTGTTGGCAGGCGAACCGTTTGGACGTGGTTAAGGATGGTCTCGTTTACCGCGGTCACGGTGGCCACCTCCTAGGGCTATCGGTGTCGTAGTTGGCCAGACACCGCAATTCTACGAGAATGCCACTAAAATGCAACACAGATTCGCCGGGAATGACTCTTGTCACCGTACACGATAGTGACGTTCCGGGACGCTGAATGCCTGGTTATGCCTGGTCAGAAGGCCCCGGGCCGGGACCGGTGTCGTCATCGCCCGCCCCCGGCGGCGACCTGAGTTGGCGCCAGGCTTTGCGCAGAAAGAAAACTGCAACGCTGCATGCCAGCCACAAGGCGAGCCAGTAGCCGGCGCGGGGCGCCCAGCTGTTCTGCACGGTGGCGGTCATCCACATAAGTCCGGCGATCAGAGAGAATGCCGCCACCAACAGCAGCTGCCCCTGCACTGTCTTCGTCCAGAAACCCAAGACATTCCCCCACGAGAACCGATCGCCTTGAGTCATGAGCTGGTAGCCGGCCACGATGATAGAAACCGCGACCATCTGGGTGAGTACCCCAAGAGCCACCAGTGGTCCTTGATCACGTAGTTCCGCCCCGGCACCTTGAAGGAGCAATGCCGTTGACCGTCCGAGGTTGACGGCGGCAAGAATCCCGAACACGACAATGATCAGACCGACTGCCCGGAATTTGCGGTGTTGGGCGCTCGGAACGGTTTTGTCAGGCTCGGACATCAACAACTCCCCTTTGCCGCATCGGTGTGAACTGGGCTACAACGGATTTCATCTTTTCTCCTTGCGTTACCGGAGTACCTGGGTGGACCCGACGTAGATCGTGCCGTCATCGAACACGACCACCGAACACGCCAATCGATTCTCCTCGCCCAACCCACTGACGAACGGAAGCTTCCCTTCCAGAGACACGCGCCCGCCGATCTGCCAGTTGGTGAGCACCGATGATCGCGGCTTTCCCAAACTGCCTGGGACACCGTAATTGTCGGCCGACAGCAGCTCGGGAGTGCCTGACATATCGGTGAACCGGGCACTTGCGGTTATCGCCGCTTGGTCAGAAGCGCTGAGGTCCGTGTACCGCAGGAGCTGGCTCACTTCTTTACCGATTGCGTCCTGGCACAGTGCAATAGCCGGCTCTTTTTGCAGGACGCGGTCATGTTCAGCGAGCGCATGGCTGTGCCATTTGATGGCGACAGCGACGAGAATCAGAGCCAGCGCGCCGATACAGGCCACGTAGCCTTTTATCCGCCTGTTACTTCGCTTCTTGGTATTCATGGACGACTTCATCGGCGATCTCGATAAGCTTTGCGCATTTCTTGTCCTTGTCATGACCCGATACCAGGATCGTGTTGGCCCACTGCGGTTTCGCGCTCAACTGGTCTGCATCGGCAGATGGCTTGTCGAGCAAGTAAGCTCTGACCTCGCAACTGATCACCCCGACATTCGGTTCGTGAGTCTCGAATTCTGCCGGCACACCGCGAATCTTGAACGGGTTCTGGAGATATTTGAGGTGGTTGGGCATGTCGGTCATATCTACATTCCAAAACGAGATCCCGACTCGGGTGTCATCGTCCTTGTCGCCACGTACACGGTAGTCGCAACTGAAAGGCCTTACAGTACTGAATATCTCAATGTCTTTCCCAGCGCCGAAAACATCAACAGCCGAACAGGGATCAAGAGTCAACAGCTTGGAACGCGCCAACCTGGACGAAGCACTGCGCGCGCCGGGGTTCTTGATGAGGCCACGAGAAGCCTCCACCACCTGATGTAGGTCTTCGCACCGCGAAATAGGTGGTGCCTCGAAACCTCCGCTGATCCCCAGCGAGTACATCAACAGCTCATTAGTTCCATCCGCATACACCAGGCCGGTGTCGACGAAAGAGTTGCAACCTTCGCCCCGCGCCGGCCGGTCAAGCTGGTCTCCGCCGCTGAAATCGATCGCCCGGGTACCAACTTCGAGGTGATCGACCAAGCCGGGCTGATCAATTGTGTCCGATGAGAAAACCGGTTTGGGATCCGGTATTTGGGGGATCACGTACTTGACGCGGCATACGGCGGGATCAGGGTCGGTGCCGACGTAAGAGATCGTGCCCAAGCGCGCGGCGGCGTCCAGGTCGATCAGAGTGCAGGGGTCGATCGCGCGGACCGCGTCGGTGCGGGCCAACACTGCCCGCGTCTGGGCGTCCTGGGCGTTCCTGTAGGAAGGGGGCCGCGGCGGCGCGGGCGCCGTCACCGCCGTTCCTGGCGTGACGGCGGTGCATCCGCTCACCAGCAGTGCCGCGCCGAGCGTAGCAACCCACATCCGCGAGATAGGTGTTGTCGGCATGATTCGTGCTCTTCCTGACAGTGTCGGTGGCTGTGCCGGTTTCATGATGTTTGATACAGGTGCACGAGTTGTTCTGCGAGAACGCGAATCGTGGGACAGCCCGGGGCTTGTTCGAGTCCTTGAATGACGATGGTGTCGACCCAGAGCTGAGCTGAGAGCGGGCCAGAGCCGTGGGCAGGATGATCGAGCCCCACGTACGCAAAACCCATGCAGTCCATCCCACCGCGCCCTTCGGCCCGAATCTCCACGGGCACCCCTGACACTGTCTTGAGCTCGGTGCCCTCGTATTGCTTCACCGGCACATCCTGCAGCTTCCAGTACCCGTATTGCAGGTAGCGGCGCCTCTTGGTGTCTTTGTCTGTGGCGAACTGGTAGTCGCAATTGAACGGATGGGAGGAGGTAAGGATGTTGAGGCGTTCGTCTCCGGTGACCGTGTCCAGGATCTGGCAGGAGTCCATGCCGACAAGTTTGGTGTGCGGCTGGAACAGCGAGTCTGCCCGCAGCTTGGGATGCGAAAGGTTCGACCGAGAGGCCTGCACCACCGGCTGTAATTCTTCGCAACCGGGTCGGGTCTGCCCCGATATCCCGATTTCGAACAAGATCAGCTCGGGCCCCCAGCTGTATTGGTAGCCCGAACGCAGCCCTTCGAAGCACCTGTCCTCCATGGGGCTGGCCTGCTCGCCCTTGGCGTCGTCGTCCGTGGTGATTCCCCCTACCGATATCTTTGCAACTAGTCCCGGAACGTAATCGAGGTCAGCCATCGAGTCCTGCGCGGTCGGCGTTTTCCTCGGCACGTCATAGACGATGTCGCACCACTCAGCCTTGGATTCGGTGCCGATGTATTTGATCTTGCCGAGCTTGGCCGCAGCATCAAGATTTATCAGCGAGCACGGATCTTGCAGTCGAAGCTGTTGCGCGCGGGCCCGGTCCTTGCGGACCGAATCATCGACTCGCTGCAGGTAAGGCGGTGGTTTCGGGGCAGCTTGGCCCTGCCCAGGCACGACCTGGACGCAACCAGCTACCACCGCTGCCGACAGCAACCACACAACCCACCGCACGATTCTCATACAGCCCCTCCCCCATTGCCATTCAGGAAAAACGTATCAGCGGTGAGGCGCCATGCAAATGCATTGGCCCCAGCACGCGATGCGATCTTCCAGCCGGCATCTATGAACACTGATTCGCGGTCTCCCGGATGCGGCGCTACTCGCGTATAGCCTGGCGTCATGTATGCGGAGGTGGCTTCAATGCAATGGCCGTCGGCCTGGCCACGTCATTCGGCCGCGGTCTGGACTATCAGAATCGTGTTCGGGCTGCTCCTGCTGGTCGTACTGGTCACTGTTGTGGTGGTGCCGATTGCATTCGACAGCTTCGGCAAGCTCGGCCTGGGCTTCACAACCGCAGCCCCTGTCTTCCTGCTGGTTCCCTCCCTTGTCATGCAGTTGATGATGTTGCGAACTCGGTTCAGGAAACTACCGCGAGCAATACGAGACGGCGGCAGCACAACTAAGCCGCTGTTCTTGCCGGACGTCAGCGAGATCGCAAGCGTTGCAACCATTGCGGCCATGGTTGTTGTATTCGTGCCCTACGTCTGCGCGCAGACTGTCCAGAGTGCCCATGCGGCCGAAGCCATTCCGGTGTTATGGGTGTTCTTGGCAATTGAGTGGGTATTGGTCGGCGCCTTGGCGCTTTCCGCTGTGTGGCTTGGCTGGAACTGGCGCACGGTCCGCCCCCGCTCGCGGACAGCCAGAAAGGGCAGCCGATATCCAAAGCGGCCCTTGATGATTTGTACGGCCGCCAGGGCGGCGGCGAACCGACGACGAATCCTGATGGCGGATCCAAGGACGCGGACAGAACCTCTGATGGCGCCAACACGTCAGGTAAGGACGACAAGAAAGTCGGCGTGAAGGCTGACGGTGTGCACACCACACTTCAGGGCCCGAACTCCAATCCTTACGGGGCGGAAAACACCAACCCAGCGTTGAACAATCCTCCTGCACCGCACGTGAATTCGCCCTCCCCTGCGGCTCCGACGGTGACGGCCGCGCCGTCGACGCCGGGGGCGCCGATTACTTCGTTGTCCTCTGACGAGTCCGGTGTGACCACGCCTGTCTCACACCAGCAGCAGCACCCGGTCACCGACACGAATGCACTTGGCGGTCACGGTCCGGGAACGCTCAGCTCAGGGGCAGGCGGACCCGGAGCGCAACCCCCACCTGTTCTCAACCCCTACGCCGCCAACGGCAGCGGACTGGGCCCGACTCCACTGCCACCGCAATCCGTTGCACCACTAGGTGGCAGCGGCGCTGGGCCAACCATTCCCCCAACCGCTGCGGCGGCCGCCGCAGCGCCGGTCATGGGTGTCACCTCGGTTCCCACGGCGGTTGAGAAACTCGCCAGCCGAGGTTCTGACACCTCATCCAAGGCCCGGCACGTGGACCGGCTCGCCGGACTAGCCACCGAGCACCTACTGGCCGAGATGAAACTGGCCACGATCGCAGAGTCGTTCGTCCAGGCCGGTTGGGCCGGAACCAATCTGGCGATCGCAGTACGCATGACCAAAGACGCCCGCGGCGCGCGATTGCGGTATGTACTGGCCACCGCCGACGGCCTGTCAGTGTTGCCGGCGGGCATCAAGATGCCGGCCGGCGTGGAGCTTCTCGGCCAGGAAGCATCCCTACAGTTTTTCTGGGAGCAGGCAGGTAACCGGCATGCCGGACAGAAACTCGCCGCGTTCGCGCAACAGAACCCCGCCGACGGCCAATTGGTCTATCTGGTGACTAATGACACCCGCAACACGGCAACACTTTCCGGCGACTTCGGCGCGACCGAATCAGTGCAGACCGATGCCGAGCGTAAGCGACTAGCCGAGACAGGCCGGATCCTGCCGGCCGAGCTCACCCGCAGCGAGCTACTGCCACCACGGATTCCCCCACAACAGGCCGCCGAGTTCGTCGACGAGTTCGGCAAGACTTGGGGCCTGGGCCGAATTGACAACGTTGTTCAATCCGCCAAAATCCGTTTGTGGGCCGCACGGTGGGACCGCCACCGTTCAGCAGACCCCAAATATCCTGCGCTACTTGCTACGTACCTGTACTGCGAAGCCCGCGACGCCCTCAACCGCGGGGATGCACTCGAAGCGGCGTACTCCATCGACACCGCGTTGGCCATCGAACCCCAACGAGCTACCACTCGCCTCTAAGAGTCGGGGCGGTGTTGCGGGATTGACAGACCGCGCGCCGCAGGGCCAACTCTGCGGCGGATTCAAGTCCGGTGATCGCGCAAAAATAACCCCCCCACGGCGAAACCGGTGTGCGGGTGGCCGAAGTGGGGGGATTTCACTCATTAATATACCACCGGTGAGTGATGCGCGCCCGAGTCCAACGGGGCAGACACAGACAGTGTGTTATCACTGGTCAGAAACGTATGAGCGATCGGACACACAGCCGAGTAGCCTGGCTTTGATGGCCGCTTTTCCTCTATCCTCGAAGTAGCCAAATCGAGGAGGTGTTGTGAAATGACCGAGTTGCAAAAGCAGCAGCGTCGGACCAAGACTGTGCGCGCCATTCAACGCAGCACCGAACTTGAGGGATCACGTAGCACCGCCGCGACCCGCGCAGACCAAGGTGAATACGCCCAAGGTCGCATCACTGTCGCCGAACTCGGAGAACGTGTCCGCCGCCGGTACAACCTGCAATAGCGGGTGCCACATCACGCCTGGGACACCGGCGACCTCGACCAGAACTGGCTCGGATATCTCATTCCCGGTACTACCGTCCTTCGCAACCGAGTCGGCGCCACCACGATGGAAGCACTCCGCGATGCCGAGAACGACCTGGTCGAGGTACGCCTGCTCGAACTCCGCGAACGGCCCACGCTAATCGGCGCCCGCACCTACGATCTGGCTCACATGAAGGCTATTCACCACCACCTGTTCCAAGACGTCTACGACTGGGCTGGTGAGCTTCGCACAGTCGGTATCGAGAAAGGCGGCGAATCGTTCTGCCCACCGGCCAACGTCAATCAGCCGATGGGCCATGTCGCAATGCGAATCCACGAACTCAATCGGCTAAAGGTGGTTACCGCCACAGATCTCGCTCATACAGTCGCATACCTGTACGACTACGTTAACTACGCGCATCCCTTCAGAGAGGGCAACGGGCGCACCACCCGCGAGTTCTTTGACCAACTCCTCGCCGAACGCGGCACTGGGCTGGATTGGGAACGAACGGACGACGTCGAGCTGCACGGTAGCTGTCACGCCGCTCGGGCCGAATCCGAGCTGCATGGCCTTACAGCGATGTTCGAGAAGATCATCGACAACAACCCGGCCTACTACTGGTAATCGACTGTGCCCGTTGACCGTACGGCCCATAGGCAGGGTGGGGAGCTCGCGACGTCGGTGTTGGTTGTTCGCATAGAGCGAATCAACTCACGCTGACTGAATTGCGTTTACTTGCAACTATTCTGGGCATTTCAGTGTGGCCATTTCAGCGGTCCGTAGTGTTGGAACGGAACGAACTGATCACCAGCTTCCTCTAGCGAGACGGTGGAGGCGCTTCCGTCATGGTGTGTCAGGAACACCGTGGCGTCCTCTACGCGGCTTACCCGGCACCAGTTGTCGACATCGATGCCGAGTTCGGGTGCACGATCGGGGTTAGCGACGAATTGTTGGCGTGTGACGTCGCGCCAGCGTTTCTTGGCGAACGCTTTACCGAAGTAGGTGGCGTCCGGCCATGGGTCATCCTCATCCCGCGGTCGATCGCCGCCTTCGAGCTCCTCGGCACTGAATGGGTGAAACCACTCCTTAAGCCGAGGGCGTATGTATTCATGGAATTCGCGGGACTCGTCTTTCGTGAGGCAGACACCCAAGGCGACATTTAGGGTGGCTGTCAACACCTTCAGAGCTGGACGGGTCATACCTTGCGCTTCGAAGGTGTTCGTGACCTTGTGGGCGTATACGCTGAAGAATCGGGCGGCCTGATCGGGGTCGCATCGCCACAGCCAGGCGAATACTCTGCCGATGTCGTCGCCGGCTTGGAAATACCCTGATTGTGCAGCGTCTTGGGCCAGCCAGTTGGCCGCTTCTTCTATCGCCGCGCCCATTAGGACATCCAGCTCGTTGCCTTGGATCACGAGAGCCTTCTCGGGAACGACGTGTGCGCAGATGCGGCCATCGCGGCTGACATGGGTCATGGCGCCATCGGCGGCCCTGTCCAGTACCTCGGTGAATGCCGCTCGTGCGGCCGACATGGTCATAACGCGTTGTTGGTTAACGAGCATAACTGAACCCTACCAGTCCCTACACACATATGTACAGAGCTCTGTACATATGTGTGTAGGGACTGGCTTCAGGACCGAATTCCCCTTCTGGCCTCGACACCGGCTGTAGCTGCCCACATTGCGCCAGCGGCGGACAGATCCCCGAGGATGGCACGTGCCGCAACGGCAGTTGATGCACTTCAACACCTCTACGCCCGCAAGCGCGCTATCACCGGCGCTCAAGCACTGCGCACCCACTTGTGGGCTCTCGACGGTGAGCGCGTCTTTGCGCGCAGTGCCTATTCGGGCTATATCGATGTCAATCGACCCCCTCCCAAGCCTCTCCGCGATGCTCAAATGGGAGGGGACCTTTTTCTTTCTGGAGTTCTCGTTGAAGCTGGGCCTGTCGTGGGAGCAGCAGGTCGACCTCATGATCCGCCGGGGGCAGTTCAGAACGCCCACGATGACCGCTAGGCGCAACGAGCGGTCCGCGAAGGGCTACACCTGCCCGCCCAGGGCGTGAGCGGCACCGATTCGACCCGCTGGGGAGGTGCGCGACGTCGACGGGGCTGGTCGGCCCCGAAGGCGCGTCGAGTGCGCCATGCGCTCCCCATGAGTAGTCGATGGCGAGACAATGCCCGAGCAGATTGGCCTGGTCGCCGTTTGCAAGAATGTTAGCTGTGTGGATGCGGCAGATAATTTGGCCTTGGTGGAGGCGGTTCCTGTTGCTTGGGGTGGTGCTCACACTGGTCGAAGTTCCGTTGTGGATGCTGCTGTTTGCGGACCGGCAGTTAGGGGTTTGGGCGGTGGCGGCGCAGGCGGTAGCGGTCGGGGTGGTGACCGCTGCGCTGATGACAGCGGCACAGGAGCCGTTTCATCGCTCGGTGCTGACGATCTGCGGTGACCTGAATCGGGCTCAACGTGCCGGCGCGCTCAACTCGCTCAGGGCTGCTCCACTGCCGGCTGATCCTGTGGTGCTGGTAGCGGGAATCCGTTTAGGCACACTGATGTTAGGGATGAGAAGGCAAACTCCACGGTGGGTAACACGTTTTCAATGGGTGATACCGATTGTGGCGCTCGTGCTCGCAGGTGTCTCTGTGGCCACCGCAGACATGCGCCGCGGTCTCCTCTACGCCCTGTTGGCGGTGGTGCTGGCCGTGACGCTGTGGTTCAGTGACCACACTGTGCGTCGCGTGGGCGCCCGTGTCGAGCTCTTGCGCACGCAGCTCGTTGAGGTAGCCGACGACTCTGTGGACGTCTCCGTCACGGTGCCGCCGCCGGTGGTTGGCCGCCGTATCTGGCTGGCGGGCGGCGCCGCAGGGCTGATCATCGGACTCGTTGCCGCAATGGCCGTCCTTCAGCGACCGCGGACCGACGAACAATGTCGTGTGGCTACTCGTATCGTGGACGACGTCCTTGCCCGTCAAGACCTGCTCCTTTGGAAGCTAGGGACTCCGCCGCAAGGCCCGACAGTCACGGACTACCAGAACCGGTCCGACCAACTCCACGGTCTGGCCGCGCAGGTCTCGCGAGCCGATCTGGCCCAACCGGCACAGCGCATTGCTGAGCTGTCCGGGAACGCCAGCGTTCTGATACACCAGACCCAAAATCCGGGAGCTGGCGTGCAGCCGAGCCTGAACGACGCCTACTTCGCTATCAGCAAGCAGATGCTCGAGGAGACCGGGAAGATACAAAACATCTGTTACCGGCATTGACCCAAAAGAGCGGCGTTGTTCACGCACACCGAAAGTGAATCAGACTGATTTGCAGGTGAATTGATAGACGTGGCCTGGGCGTCCGGTCGGTGTTGGTTTTCGTAGTTCCTCGGTTCGGAAGTACAGCGGTGAGCGGTCCAGGCGCTTGCGGGCCGCATCGCCGGTTGTCGGACCCGTCACACTCAGGAGTGCCCGTACCTGCGCGAGAGTGGTCTCGTCGCCAAGCATTGCGTGTGTGGTGTCCGGGTCGACCAGCAGGCGCTCCCCCAGCCGCCGGATCGCAGATGCCGCAATTGTCGTGTGCCCGAACGGCATTCCTGGAGGTATCTGCGCGAGGGGAACGGCGCAGGAAACAGCTGCAGGTACGCGGCCGACCACGATGATCGAGACGGTGTGACCGCGCTCGTCGCGGCCGGGGTCACTAACGACGTCCACCACAGCCACCCCGCTTGTCAGCTCAGTACCAGCCTTGTCGCGGATGATGCGCTGCGCGCACTGCTCGACGGTCTCGCCTTCCCAGGCGGCCAGAAGCCCACCGGGAAGAGTTATTTCACCCTTGTGTAGCGGCCCTGCTCGTTTGATCAGCACGATCTTCGGCTCTGGATCATCGGTGAGCGCAACGACATCCACGCTCAGCCACGTGCCGTGCACTGGATGGTCACCGGGTCGCACCTCCAGGTTCGATTCGGTCATCGATCTCATGGCTGCTCCCTCGCTGCGCCGCTGTAGCGTTCATATATTCCGGTTTCCCGCGTCAACGTTTCACGGATCTCAGTGAAGCTGTATTGCCGCAACAGCTTTCCGTCCTCGAACACCAGCTTCAGTTCGTTGTCGGCTTCCTGATCGGCATCGGCATGCTCGATCAGGTACGGCTCACCGCTCATCCACCGGCGCACCGCCAGTCGCCCCGTCGCCGACTTCTTGGACCCGTCATCGGTGACCGGGTCTTTGAGGATGTCGCGGCCGGTGCCGTTGACCTGTACCCACGTCGCCTTGACGGCCATCTTGAAGGTGTCGCGGGTCTGGTACTGGTAGGTGTAGGAGCCGAACCCGAAAACGACAGCGGTGGAGGCGTATCCCTGCGCCATGAGGTTCCGGGTGATCGCGTCGGCGCGGTCGTAGGTGATCGAGTCGCCGTAGATCGCACCGACATGGGGGGCCAGCTCGCGGTACCCCTTGACGTTGGTGACGGTGCCGAACGTCTCGGCCAACAGGTTGACCACACCCTTGCGCGCCGGGCTGCCTTCCGGCGCATCCGGATCCCCGCACAGGATTAGTTCGGGGTCACCGCTGTCGGGCCGAATCACCAGCTTTCCGTCGCGGGCGATGATCTGTTCCTTGCGCGCGGGCAGGTACTCGGTGAGCACCCACCACAGATCCCAGGTGTCGGAGACAACCGACAGGATTCCTTCCGGGTACAGGCTCAGCAGCCGATCGAAGGTCTGCAGCTCGCCGTCCTGTCCGCCGGCACACATCACGGAGTGTTCGGTGGCCGGAACCGAAGCGCCGATCAACGTGTCGCCGTTGCCGCGGTAGAACCGTTCGATGAACCGGATCGCAGGCAGCGAATCGGTGCCGGTGAAGCTGGTGAGGTGGCCGGCGCCCGAGGCCGCCGCGGCCGCGTCACCGGCCATCCCGCGGTAGGAGAAGTCGTGGCCCTGGAACTGCACCACGTTTTCATCGCCGGATTCAGATGCACGTTCGTCGAGCAGCTTACGGTTGTTCCAGGCGATGGTGGCGCTGGTGATCGGCTGCCACAGCTCGGCAGACAGCTGTGTCTCGAAGTAGTTGGTCAGCCAGAAAAACCGGGGATCGGTGTTCTCTACCGTCAGGTAGGGAACCCGCAGCGGAATCAGCGATCCTTCTCGCGCTGCCCGCACCTGAAGCGGCAGGTACCCCAATTCGTGTAGATCTCGGAAGTGCTGGACACCTATCGCGTTCGGCCCCAGCAGCGCTGTGACGAACTTGGTGTAGCCCTTCAGCACTGGTTCGAGCTCGTCGTCAGTCAGGTCGAAGAACACCTGCCAGTCCTCGACCAAGCGCTGCAGGTACGCCTGCAGCCCGAAGAAGACTGTGGCGTTGATGCCCGGCACTCGGGTGCCACGCGCGGTGAGATTGGAGTAGACGAACTCCGTGCCTTCCGGGTACTGGCGCCGGTGGTCGAGCTTGTAAGCGTCGGTGGCCAGCAGTGTGTCCAGTGCTTGGTTCTGGTTGTCATTCATGGTGTTTCCTCCCCTATCGAGCGGTGTTGATGGCGTCCAGCACATCGAGCACGTACTGGTGCAGCGGGTGGATCTTCACCGCTGACTCTTCCGGCGATGCCACAGCTGCAGCGGCGGCCGAGCGCAGCGAGTCGGTGGTGTGGACGCTGCGGTAGTTGTCCGTGAGAACACCGGTGCCCTTGGTGAATCCGCCATGTGTGACCCACAGGTCCAGGTCGAACCCATCACCTAGACCCTGTGCCAGTAGGGCGAACGTTCCACCGCCGTCGCAGATGTCATCGACCACCAGATACCTGCCAGGCCGGTCCTGCGCCTCGGCCGGGGCCTTGTAGCCCAACAGTGCTCCGGTGGAGGGATCGCGCTTCTTGTCGGCGACGAACACCGGCAACCCCAGCTTCGCGGCGACCGCGCTCGCACGCCCCAGCGACCCCGCGTCCGGGCCGATCACGCCGAGATAGTCACCGGCCTTGACGGCGCCCGTCACTACCTTGGCCATGTCGATGACGTGCGCGGAGACAGTCGGGTTGACCGCCCGAAGCGTGTCCAGCCACACCGGCGAGTGCGGATCGATGGTCACAAGACCGGTGATCCCGGACAGCGCGGCCAGGCGCGCGTTGGTGTGCGCCGGGCATGGGGTGTCTTTGTCGCCGCGTGCACTGGGCAGGAACGGCATCACCAGAATTCGGTGCGGGTACGCCGCCGTCAACGCGGCCCAGTTGAATACCACCGTCCAATCCGGCGCCGCGGTATGCACCCACAGGACTTGCACCCCGGAAGTGAGGTCGACGTCTGTGAGGGTGCGCACCGTCAGATCGCCCATTGGGTAGGCGAATATCTCGACGGCTGCTGCGTTGAGCCGGCCCGCGTCATAGGTGAAGAACTCGTAGTCGTTCGTCATGTCGGCAACCATACCTCACTTTCGTACAATTTGTCCGTAAGTGAGGTAAATGACTCTGCGATGCAGGCGATCCAGCCGGACCCGGCGACAGCGGCACGCACTGGCCCGAGCATGCGCCTGGCCCAAGGAACGCATAAGCCAGATTGAGAGGCACTAAAATGGGAGCGCAGCGTAGCCGAGAGCTCACCATGGCCCTGCAGCGCATTGAGGCCGCGAATAGGACCCCAGGAAGTCAAATAAGCAGATACACGACTTCCATCATCGTCATCAACTTCGGTAATCCAAACTTGGTGGGTGCCCGCAATGATGCTCAGAATTGTCGAGTCCGCGCGCTGCTCGAAAGGATCGCGAAATGCAAGTCGGCCGGACGGGACAGCGATCAGGTCTAGATTGACGCGCCGAGCTTGCAGATTCCCTCCATCACACCACGCGAGATATCTAGCGGCGTCCATGCCCACCCTTACTTGGGGAGTTTGTTGGCCACGTCAGTTGCGATGCTCATCGCTTTGTCGCAGGCATCAGGAATTGTCTTGTGCGCCTGCGGACTGTTGACCCCGACTAGGACTCCCACCGTCGATTGTTGAGAGGGCAACTCCACATGACAGACCCGTTGCGGATCGGCTTCGTCTCGCCACTTCACCGCTCGCAGGCCCCCAACCGTCACTGACTCGGATCCCGCAAACAGCTTCTGATTTAAATAGTCATCTACTGGCCGATTGATGACAAGCTGCTGAAGCTCCCATCCATCGCCTGACCATCTGCACCCTCGCTGGATCGTATCGCCGATGCCTAGGTCTTTCACGGACCCTGCTTTGACACCCCAGGACTTCAACTCAACGGCTGTGTATGCCAGGCAGGGATCAAAGCTCGTGCCGTTGTTGTTGTCGGTCGGCGCCGGATGTGGCTCAAGCAAGGTATTGGTGACCGTCGAGGAGGCAGGCGGGGAACCAGTAGTGGAGGACGATTCGGTCTTAGTGATTGCCTTGGTTGATTCGGCGCAGCCCGCAACGGCGAGCGCGACGATTCCGGCCACACCTAGCAGAAATGTGGGGCGATTCACTCCGGTACCTTCCTCTGTTTCTTGTCCTTCGGGTGATGGTCCGCGTTGGCGGCGGATTCAACGGTGGTGGCAGTTCACGTGCAGTGCGGTCGGCACCGAGCCGGTTCGTCAGTCCATGGCGTAGTAGAACCAGTGCGGCATGACCTCGCGGCCGGCGTATTTCTTACGCTCCGGTTCGAGCGGCCCCGGCGGTAGGTATAGCAGCCCATCCCAGCTCCCCCCGAACGCGATCAGCACGGTGCCGTCCTTGTTTCCGTAGATGTCGGCGGCGTACGTGCCCAGCCGCCGATGCTGAGTCTCCCCTGGCGGTGGAGGGTGCTGGGCGACAGCCAGAATCTCGGGCCTGGCTTGCACCCATCGCAGTTTCTGCAAACCCCCCGTGCCAATAGCGATTATCGACAAGCCCACTATTGCTGCGATGACAGCCAGCGGCACTTCTACATTGCGCTCGCGAGAGGCGGTGAGGCTGAAATACGCTGCGGTGAGCAGCAACAAAGGAAGACCTGCCAAGAAAGCTAACATTCCAAGCCATCCCACGCGCTCGAGCGGGCCGTCACACCAAACCAATGCCCAGCACACAAATGCGATCGCAGCAACTAGCCCCGTATCGACGACAGGAAGCACCCAGGCAATGGCAGACCTGCTCCTCACGCACTCACAGTAGCTGAGCCTCGTAACCGGCCTGGCCTATCAGCTACTCTCATACCTATCCTGAACAGGAGCGATGAAAACGGGGGTTACGCGGTGCACGACAATGAACCTGGCGCTTCGTGGACGCCACCGCCAACGCCACAAGCCGGCGCATATCCCTGGGGCCCGCCGCCACCCTCACAGCGGCCCGCTCCCCCTCCCGCCACGCCGCAGCGGCAAATGCCGCGCTACTGGTACGCCGTCGGTGCCGCACTGATATCGGTTGGGCTGATCGGTGGCATCGGCCTGTTCGTCACGGGACTTGTCTACGCCCTCAAGGGGCCTACCAGTCAGTTCAACGCAAATGGTTCTGCAACTGCACAATTGGCTTCCGGCGATTCGATGATCATCTATGTCGCCGATGTGGAACCCGTGCCCAAGCTGACCCAGAACACGCGCTGTGTGGCACGTGACGAGAGCAATAACGACGCCACCATCAGCCGCTACAGCGGCTCTATGAGCATCAACCAATGGCATGCCCTCTACGTGGTGAGTGCCCACCAGGCAGGCAACTACACCGTCAGTTGCGCCGGGTACTCCGACATCACCTACGGGCTCGGGCCACGCGCGGGCCGCGGCACCATCACCGCTACCCTCGTGGGCCCCATCGGCGGCATCGCGCTCGTCGGAGCGGGAATTACCATCCTCATCGTCACCTCGTCACGGCGCCGTACATCATCGCCGCCACCACCGCAGTACCCGTATGGGAACCCGCACCCGTACCCGAACGGACCCCGATAGTCTCCCGGTGGGCAAACACCCGCGGTCGAAGAATCTCTATCTGTGTGATCGCGGTGGATGTAGTGGGCGATAGCGTCGCGGCCAAATTTTCTGGACACGGTCGCCCTGAGCCGAAAACAATGTTTGGGTGATTGAACTCGACGACGCTGCCGCCGGCACACGAATATCGTGGATCGCTCGCGACGACATGCCCGCCGACGGCGGCTGCCCCGGAGGGACAGGTTTCGATCCTGCCGAGGGCTGGGCAGCCTCTGTGTGGGTACTCAATGCGATATACGAAAACCCCGAACTGTCAGATGCCATAACTCATCACGAACTACACCATCGGGCCATTGAGTTGGGATTGCGTGAGCCGACGATGGTCGGCGAGATGAACCTGGACGAGAACACCATCACGACCGGCCACTCGTTGGGATTCGCCGAGAGGCCTGGTGCCCCATGGCGTCGTGTGCGGTGGGCTGGTCTCGGACGCCGCGACGGGTTTGGGTTCTGGGCGGTGTCGGGTCGTTGGCCCGACCTGCACTACACACCCCAGGAACACTGGGACGATCCCGTAACCATCCCAGCCGCGAGTTGGCCGCGGATTGACACGGTCGGACAATCGAGTTGGCCAGCCAATATGTTGCCGCCTGCCGAAGGGGCACTCGACGAGCAGAGCCTGCAAGCATTGACCACAGTGCTCGGTGAATACACAGCCGACGATGCAATCACACAGTGTGACTTCTACTTTGGGTGTCCCCCTTTCATGCGTGAAGGCCCCAAAATCTTCACCGGGCATCTAGAGGAATTACGTTCCCTAGTCAATGAAGTCGATTTCACGCCAAGCAACTTCTGGCCAGCGAACCGATCCTGGTTTGTGTACACCGACTACGACCTATGGGCCACCCGCGTGAGCGGCTCACCAGATTTGATCGACGCGCTGATGAAGTCCGAAGACCTCGACACCGTTCGCTGCGGTCGATAGATCCGGCGCGAAGCCCCCGGCGCTGTCAGGCGGGCCGCTTCCGAGGCGGCATTCCGGGCACGGACATGGGTCCCAGTAGCTCTGTAAGTCCGCCGCCGCGAGTTACGGTCAGGTGCCGGCCTCACCTTTGGCGGCGCGCCACAGCGCGACGTCAATTCGCCGAAGCAGGCTGACGTGCGGTGGTGCGACTTGGCAGATATCGGAAATCGCTTCGCGCCGTGCTTGATCAGAAAGTTCGTCATGAAGGCTCACCCAGAACTGTCGCTTGGGTGGCTTGAGGAAGTCGTTGACCTTGTTGTCCAAGACGGGGACGAGCGTGGGACGTTTGGCTGCGAGCAACTTTCCGGCTACCACCCAACCGATGCCGTCGACGCTGACAAGTGCGAGGTGCAGATCGTGTGCGGGGCTGCCAACATCGATGGCCGAGCGAGGAGCTTCCCAAAGGCTCTGATCACTCGGGATTTGCCGCAGCAGGCCGTTGAAGCGCTCTGTGTCTGTAATCAGCAGCGTGGCAGCGGCCTCGGGCGGCACCTTGACGCTGAGAGCCTCGACGGCGAGTACGTCGGATGCCTCGAAACGGTTCGGGTCGCCGATCGTGGCGAAATCCTCGAACCAGCGACCGGTAAACCTTTTGGTGCCACCGGCGAAATAGTCTTGCAAGTCTCGACGCACCTGATCGGCGTGGTCGGTGAACCAGGCGGTGAGATCGAACCTGAACCGGGTCACGGTTGTTTATCTTTCCCGCTTCCGCCGCCAATGACTCGGGATTCCAGATACCCGGCTCACTTCAGATCCAGACCAGATCATGGATTCTGGCCATAAAGCCGGTTTGGGTCGCCGGCTACCGCGCGGCAGCTTGATGCAGTTTTCGGGCCACCAGACGCGGCTATTCATTCGACGTCGGTAATCCCGCTGACATGCCGGCGCTGATCAGCCATGTCGAGGTTTTCAACACATCCCGGTTCATCGCCATATTGCGCACCCTGTGACAGAGTTTGCGTATGAGCGATCTTGGGGGGGCCAGCACCGTAGCGAAGCACTCTGCGCTGGCCGGAGCATTTCGGGGTCTAAGTATGGGGCTGGCTTCGGGTGCGGTGGTGCTGGGTGCATATGGCTTCGTGCGGCGTAATCCTGTTGGCTTGCATGAGGTGTCGGTGCGTAATTGGGCGGCAGTTTCTGTGTTGCTCGTGGCTTTTTTCGCTGCGGCGTTGATCTGGACTGCGCGATCAGCGATGCGGGGTGTTGATGTAGTCGGCCGGTCAGCGTTGCTGCTGACGGTGATCGTGGCGGCCGCGCTCTATGCGGTGTTGGCTGATCCTGCCGGGTTGGCGTCGAGCACGCACACGGCGTTGGTGTTGATGCGGTTATCGTGGGTGTTCTTGGTGATCGCGGCGGTTTTCGTGGTGGCAGGCGCGGTCGCATCCGTTGGGCGTGCGACGCTCCTGGCGCAGTCCGGAAGAGGCCCCAAAGTAGTTGTGGGACTGGCATTAGGCCTGATTTTCGCGTTGGGTACCGGGGCCCTTGCACAGGCCCGGAACGACGTCGTGGGGGTCATCGCGGCGCCGATCGAGATCCCTGTCACCCCGACCAGGGTTGGAACCGAAGTCAGGTATGCGTTACCGCTATCGGATCCGGGGTTTGTTGTGCCGGCCGGGCCGGGGTTTGTGACGCTCGAGGACCAGGACCTAGTTGGATATGCCGGCAACACCGGGCAGCAGAGGTGGCGGCTGCCTTTCAAGACAATCGCCTATGAGTGCGAACCGTCCTCTGTGCGTTCCACGGGCACATCAGCCGACTCGGTCGTGATCGTCCAATGTCTACGGCCAACCCAGACGAACTCATACTCCGATTCTGCTCGGCGTACTATCTTGACCGGGGTCGACGCAATGACCGGGCGGGTGCTGTGGGCCAACGCCGACAATTGGCGGATCCGTTCAACTGCGGTTACTGGCCCGGATGTCGTTCCGGTGTTGCGCGGCGACGAGGTTGGCGCACTGGAAGTCCGCACTGGAAACGTTTTATGGACAAAGCAATTCACGGCCGGTGATTGCGGGGGCAACCTCGTTGGCCTGGGAAACAAGACGCAGGACATCGTGTTCTTCCCAATCTGCCCTACAGCTCACGAGGTTGTGCTGCGCGTTGTCGACGCACACAGCGGCGCCGAGCGCTCGCTGACGATTGAGCGCGAGAAATTTCCGGACGGTGTCAGTCAGGTCAATCTTCTCGCGGCGGCCGCGGGCGTGGTCGTAATAGAGGTAGCGGGCTCAGGCCCGAATCGGTCGCCGTATCCGGTCAACCTTGCCGTGGATATCGACGATGGCGCAAGCATGGCGCTTCCCTCGAAGGTCAACGTGCGCCGGGATCGGCAGTCGCACGACGCGGGGCAGTATCCCGGTCCGGTACTGCAAATCGATACGTACTCTGATGACACCGCGGTGCTTCTGGTCGGTGAGCGCCGGATCGTGAAGACATCCATCCCGACGACCGGCACCCCGATCATGGACGGTCAGCGTTGGGCCCTGGTCGGCGATCAACTCGTGACCGCCACAGCTGCTACCGCGAGTTGGCGCGCCCAGCTGGCAACCGTGGGGCCAGACGGCAAGGCCAACCTTCGCCCGTCGCCTTGCGGTGGAGCAGATTTCGGTGGTGTCATCCCAGTGCCCGGCGCCGTTCTGGTCACCTGTGCGCGCACCGACGATAGTTCCCGGGTCACCGGTTATGCCGTGATAGGGCTGGTTTAGCGAACACCGACGACCTGGTTGCCGCAACGCACCAACAGTGCGCCCGGAGCTCGTGAGGCCAGCGCTGGGCCTTGGTTGGGTGCACACGGCGGCGGAAGTACTCGTTGGGTGCCACTCGGGTCTATCGCCCGCAGCGAGGATGTCGACGGCTCCCCGAGCTTCGTGTTCGCTTCCTCGGGAGTGGACAGCGAGGTCACCCAGCCCGCCCCGACGCTGATGATTTGCGGGCGGATACCCCAGTCTCCTGTGCCGCGCGTTTTCAAGCCTGTTGACACAGTGGTCTGCGATTGCAGGTCCAGAATCTGCGCGTCGGTACGGACGAACACTGCCAGTGCGGTTGGGTTCAGGAAGTAGCCGGTCGCTTCTGGCGGCAGAGTCGCGAGCAGTCGACCGGTCGGCAGGTCCACCGCCACCAGGGTTTGCGTTCGCGCGGGGCGTATTCGATCGATCTCCAGGATCGCTGAGGAGCCCGACGCAGCGTAGAGCCTGGCGTCCCCGGCATCGCGGTGCAGGTCAGCTGCGTCGATCCCTAGCGCCGATAGCCTGATCTGTGCGCGGACTTGTCCCGTCATCGGTTCGAGCAGCTGTGCGGCGATATCTGGCTGCCGCGGGTCGCAGGCTGGGGCCACAACCGCCGTATTGGTCAGTAGCCAACTGGCTCCGCAGATGTCCGGTGCAGTTTGGGTCCACAGCTGTTCTCCGGTCCTGATCGCCAACGCGGTCCAGGACGTCGATCGCACAGGGCTCCGTGTGTCCTTCTGCTCGATCATCGCCACGTCGGCGGAGACATGCACGTACGGGTTCTGGCCGGCGCTGATGTCGCGGCTCCACAGTTGCTTACCGGTGGTGGCGTCGATGCCGCTGATCGCGGCGGGGGCGACCACAACGACAACGCTGTTTGGGCCGGTGCCTGAGACCATCGATGAAGCGATCTTCGGCTGAGCCAGCTGGTAGGACCAGCGCTGTTGTCCGGTGGCTCCGTCATAGCCGTTGATATGAGTTAAGCCGGAGTTTTCGTCGTCGATCACGGCCACAAAGCCTGCGCCAGCGCCGGTTACGAAGGCGTCGGCGGGAATGTCATCGACCCGGTAGATGACCTGGCCGGTGATCGTTGAGGGAATCGGTGGGGGCGCACTAGGTGCGGCGGTGCCGATCTGTTGCGGAACAGGCTGCGCTGCTGAGGGTTTGGATGGCGGCGATTGCGCGTTGAGAAGCGGCACCACCAGGAACGCCACTGTTACGGCCGCGGTGAACCCTGTCCATGCGGCGCGTCTGGTTGTCCAATCGCCCTTATCCTCGACCAGGCTCGTCGACCCCAGATATCCGATAGCCGCCGCAAGCGCGGCCGCGGCCACCGCCAGCGCGGCGAGCCACCACGCTTCGCGGGCCGCAGAAGTCACAACAGGCCCGCCGAAGCGCTTCTCGGCGATCACGACATCGCTGAACAAGCGCGCTGGAGTGCCCCGATACAGGCTGATCAAGGCAGCCAGCGCCGCGGCGGCGGGCACCGCCGACGTCGCGGCAAGGAAGCGGCTCAATCGGTCCGAGGAGCGCCGGTAGCGTCTCCCCGGCCAGAGATAGGCGATAACGATGACGGCCGCGATGGCGACGACCACCGTGCTGACTCGTCGCAATAGAGCGCTGGGGTCATCCCCAGGAATCGGGCTGTTGCTTAGCCGAATCCAGGCGATCGCCACACACGCCACTGCGGCCAGCACCAGCCCGATCATCACCCCGAGCAACATGACTGGCTGAGGCGCGCTCAGGTCCTCAGCTGGTGTCTGCGGCTCGGCAATGTCATCGCTCACCCACCGAGCCTAGCTACCTGCGGTCCGGTTCAGGCTAAATCGGCACGGACGTGCACACCTGTGTCTGGACCTTCTGACATACAAGCCTCGGCAGACCAATCCGCAGGATTAGAGCCCTGTTCCCGGGGCGCCCTCGGGCCGCTGGGGACTCTACCGGCCCGACACGAAACGCTTATCCGTAATTAGTGTCTCGTCGGCGGCCAGTGGGGTTAAGTCGTCTCGGCTCAGGTGCATACCGGTACGGGTCGAATAGTCGACGCAGGTCAGTCCGTCGCGTTCCATGAGGCATTCGATGCCATCTTGCAGGCGGATGGTGCGGCCGTATTCAAGAGTGTTGGACTCGGCATAGACGATGGGGTCGTTGGTCGCTACCCCGTTGTCGATGCCGCCGTCGTAGCCGAAGGACACTGTGGTGTCGGACCAGTTCCCTTGTAGATCTGTAGGTTTCGGTGTTCGTGGGTAGGTTCCGCGGGGGACGTCGCAGAATAGGACGTACTTACGGAAGGTGCAGGCGATCGAGCCGGTGGGCGACCGGAAATGCAGGTAGTCCGGGTTGGTGGTTTTGGCGTCACCGGGCATATAGCCACCAGGGCGATACTGTTCAGGATCTACCAAGACACCGCGCGCGACCCGGGCTAGTTTTTCGGTCGTTTGGAATGTAGGGGCGGGCTGCTTGAGTTCGCCGGGCCAGCGGTCGTAGGGGCCGCGGTATGCGACCGCCGAGGGGGTGTCGTATTTGGCGTGTTGCAGGTTGTTGATGATCTGTTTCGAAAGAGTGGTGTTTTGCAGTGTCACCGCGGGTTTGGTGATGACGAGGATGCCGCGGACTCTGAAAAGGGATGCGGTGTAGTCAATCAGGTTCGAGGTGTCGCCTTTAACGTGGACGCTGGTGATTTCGATGCCGTCGAGCTCGGTGGTGGGCAGCAGGTCGATGGTTACGTCGGACGGATGACTTGAGCCGTTTCCGGTGGTGTAGGTGCGGCAGTCCCGCGCCCAGTTCGTTGTCTCCACGATGACCGAGGTGCCGGGTTTCTCGATTCCGAGACGGGCCGTTTCGCTGACGATACGTTGATTTTTGTTCTGATCTGTTGTGACGGCGCCGATTTCCCGGAAGTCGCGGTCTGTATCGGTGCTCCATCCGTCGTGCTCGTAGGGCGTTCTTTGGCAGGAGGGTGGGACGGTCGTGGACGGCCCTTCTTCTCCCTCGCGTTCGCCCAGGATCGGGGTGCTTTGGGACACTGTCCATTCCGGCGGCAGATCAAGAGCTGAGGGAAGTAACCGTTGAATCTCTTTGTCGGGCCTGCCTCCCAGTAAGCTGTCATCTATTTTGTCGGACAACGGTTTACTCTCGGGTTGCCCCGTCTTGAGGCGGCCGATGGTGAGCGCCAGGATGGTGTCGGCATCGGTGTCGTCGTCGTGGCGGTAGCCGACCACGGCTATGTCGCCGACTTGCGCCAATGACACCATGCTTTCCCTGGTGCCTTCGGGCTGGAATCTGTGCTCACGGTTGTCGGTGAGGTGGATGCGGGTGATCTGGGTGCCGTCGATGGTGGTGGCCGGCAAGATGCTCACAGCAGTTGGGTCGGCGCTAGCCTGATCTCCTGGGCCAGTGCTGGGATAGTTGATCTGGTATTCGTGGCAGCGTTTTGCCCACTGCACAGATTCGTCGACCAGGTCAGCACCCGGGGATTGGCGCATGATGCGCACGGTGGCCATGCCGCTGTTGCCCGCGACGCCATTGGGTACGAATCCGTCGGTACTGGCGGCGATCTGAGCTGGACGCTGAAACGGAATGTCGGCGCAACCAGCGGGCGTCACGCTGCGCGTAGGGTCGATGTACGGGCCGACAGGGCGCTTTGAGGCGCCGACGGTCGTGGTCACGTTCCAGGACAAGCCCGGATAGTCGGCCAGCACGGGCAGAAACTTGGCGAGTTCGGCGTCGGATCGTGAGCCCAGGTCCGTCTCGGTCTGCCGGACTTGACTAACTTGGCTGCAGCCCGTCAGTAGAAGTACGACAACAAGGCTCGACCAGCGGCGCATGTAATCCTCCTCGCGAATCTGCTGGCGATGCAGCCGGCCCAGCCGCTGTATGGTCTTAGCTGCGATATCTGGTGGATGACCAGGGTCTCGTTGGACGTAAACCTACCCTGGGGGTTTCCTACGGGTGGGGGCCTCGATTCAGCGGCCTTGGTGCATACGTCCGGAATCTCAACGATGGCGAGTTCTGCTCTCACGGCAAGGATGATTGCCCGATTGCCCGCTCGGATGGACGCTCGACAAGACAATTTCACGTGTTTCCTGGCTCGTTCACGGTAAATTGCACGGCTGATTTCCTCGACGGTGACTGGTTGCGAGTCGGCGAAGAGATCAGGGTTCAGGTACCGCGCAGTCCGTTTATGTTCCCGGGGTATTCCCAGCCGCGGTTCATCCGGTGTTCATCCGATGCGCACCGGCATCTGGTTCGCGGGCGCTACGAATCAAGGATGAGCCGCGCGCGCGAGAACAACCAAACAACGGTGGACAACCTGCAGGCACTCTCGGTCACCGACCTGCTGGCAGCCCGTGACCTCTACCACCACCACCTGACCAACAAACCCAATGTGGTGGGCACCGCGATCGGCCGATATCTGATTCGCGAGCAGCCGGGCGGCGCTCGCACGCTGGTCAATTCCCGGGTGGAACAGGGATTTTCCTGGCCGTGCGTGATGGTCTTCATCAGTGACTGGGCCGCACCCAAGTCCCTCACCCCGTACGACTACGTGCCCAAGCAACTGTTCATGCCCGACGGCCGCGTTGTCCCGGTCTGCAAGGTGCAGGTGGACCCGGCTCCCGTGTCCACCACCCCGCAACGCCCGACGCAGACACGCTGGCCCACCACACTTCTCGGCGGCGGACTCCCGATCGTGGTCGATGTCCAGAATCAGTCACACACCGCGACCGCAGGTTGTCTTGTCTCCGACGGGCACACGCTGTACGCACTGACCAACCGGCACGTGTGCGGACCGGCCGGACAACAGATCGATATGGTGCGCGGCCTGGCCCGCTCCCGGATCGGGGTATCCAGCGGGCAGCAGCTCACCCGGCTGCCGTTCGACGAGGTGTACCCCTTCTCGATGACGAACACCTACCTCACGCTGGACATCGGACTCGTCGACGTCGATGACGCCGGAGAATGGACGTCAACCGCCTACGGGATTGGCGATATCGGTCCGATGATCGACACCGGTGACATGACCAATGGTCTCGATCTGATCGACCAGCCCGTGGTGGCACACGGCGCGGGCTCGGGCTTGGTGGCCGGCAAGGTCATGGCGCTGTTCTACCGATACAAGTCGGTGGGTGGCTCAGAGTACGTATCGGACTTTCTCATCGCACCGGATCCGCAAGGCCCGCAAACGGTTCCCGGCGATTCGGGAATGGTCTGGCACCTCACCGCGGACCGGGCGCGGCCCGCACCGTTGGCCGTGGAGTGGGGCGGGCAGGCATTTCTGGATGGCACTACCCGGTGCACGATGAACTTCGCGCTCGCCACGAGCTTGAGCACGGTGTGCAATCTCCTTGACGTGGAACCGGTCGTCGGACAGCAAGAGGGCGCGCAACCGTTTTGGGGCCAGACCGGCCACTACCGCATCGCGACCTTCACCCCCGACGCGATCCGGTCGCCGAACCTCAAGACGCTGATGCAGGCCAACCTGGACGCGATCAGCTTCGCGCTGTCAGAGCTGGACCCCAAGACCATTGCCCAGCGGCTCAAGGAGGCCCGTAGCAATCCGGACAGCATCATCCCCCTTGCCGACGTGCCGGATCTGGTCTGGAAGAACCTGCCGAGCAAGGTGGTGGGTGGCCGCGACGACCACATGGTCGGATATCGGTCGCAGGGCCCCGAGCATCCATGCCACTACGCCGATATCGATGAACCCGGCCCGGACGGTTCCATCGTGCGCGACTTGTGCCTCCAGGACATCACCAACCTCACGGTGGCCAAGTGGCAGCAGTTCTATGACGAACGCGGTCACACCACGCAGGACAAGCGTGGCTTGCTGCCCTTTCGGGTCTGGCAGTTCTACGACGCGATGGTTGGCTTTGTCAAGAACAAGCAGATCGACCAGTTTGTATGCGCGGCAGGCCTATTGGCGCACTACGTGGGCGACGCTTCGCAGCCGCTGCACGGAAGCTACTTGGCGGACGGATACCCGGACGGTACGGGTGCCGGGGTGCACGCATGCTATGAGTCGAAGATGATCGACCGGCATGCCGCAGAGTTGGTGGCCGCGATACCCACCGCCCTGACCTCGCTCGGCGACGTGGATCTGGTCGACGACGGACAGCACGCGGCGCTGGCGACCGTCGAATTGATGGACAGATCGGCGAAGCGGCTGGCGCCGACCCAGCTGATCGACGCATTCGTCGCGCTGGGCGGCAAACCCGTGGTGGCAACCCAGGACGGACTGTGGGCACAATTCGGCGAGCAAACCGGGATCCTGATGGCCGACAGCGCCCGCACGCTCGCCATGATCTGGGACAGCGCATGGGCGGCCGGCGGTGGAGACAAGATCAAAAAGTCTGCGCTGCAAGCCATTCCGCAAGATCAGCTACGCGAGTTGTATCAACAGCCGCAGTTCGTGGAATCGCTGGACCTGGATCACGCGGAATCGGCCCTGCGCTAGTGTCGGACCCGATGTCCACTCTGCGAAACCGTTCCTTGGCGGTGCTCAGCGCCCTGTTCCTGTCGGTGATGTCTGTCGGCGTCGCGCACGCTGACATGGCGCCCCCGCCGCCCGAGGGGCCCGCGCAGGCATGGTTGGTCGCGGATCTGGACTCCGGTCAGATCCTGGCCGCGCGCGATCCCTATGCCGTGCACCCCCCTGCCAGCACCATCAAGGTGCTGCTGGCCCTGGTGGCGCTCGACGAGCTGCCGCTGGATGCCACCGTGGTTGCCGATGCCGCCGACTCCCATGCCGAGTGCAACTGTGTGGGCATCAAGGCCGGACAGACCTACACCACCCACGACCTGCTCGAGGGCGCGCTGCTGGAATCCGGCAACGACGCCGCGAACACGTTGGCCCACATGCTGGGCGGCCGTGAGGCAGCCGTGGACAAGATGAACGCGAAGGCAGCGGCGCTCGGTGCCACCGCCACGCACACCGCCTCCCCGTCCGGACTGGACGCGCCGGGCATGGATATGCGCACCAGCCCACACGATCTGGCCGTGATCTTCCGGGCGGCGCTGGCCAATCCGGTGTTCGCGGATATCACCCGACAGCCTGCCGCCGAGTTCCCGGGCCGCGTACTGCACAACCAGAACGAGCTGATGTACCGCTATCCGGGAGTCATCGGAGGCAAGACCGGGTTCACCGACTTGGCCCGCAAGACCTACGTCGCGGCCGCCGAGCGTGACGGCAAACGGCTGGTCGTGGTGATGATGTACGGCCTCATCCACGAGGGTGGCCCCACCTATTGGGATCAGGCCGCCAGCTTGTTCGACTGGGGCTTTCTCAATGACGGTTCGACCAGCGTCGGTTCGCTCTAGACCTTTGTATTAAGTACCTGGAGCACGGTTTCACCGGTGCGGACCCGGCACATCGCAATGGCCAGTGCCACAGCGTCCCCTGGCGAGATCTGTGCCACCGCGTTGCCGCCCGCGGCCGCCTCCTGAACAGCGGCCAGCTTTCCTGCGTCATCCATCGTATTGAAGTCTCGGCAGAGCGTCTCGGCATGCGCCGACGCCGGCATCGCGACCGCCAGGCCCCAGCTCACCACCACCGCCATCGCCAAACGCATGACGGGCACTCTATCGAATCTGGCCGCGCAGCATCACGAGGTCTGGACGCGACAGCACACCGGGTCCGGTGCGTGGATCCTCACGGTATGCGACGAGATCGGCCGGTGCGCCGTGCTCAAGGCCCGGCCGGCCGAGCCAGTCCCGGGCCCGCCATGACGCAGCGCCCAACGCATCGGTGGCACTCATGCCGATCCGGGTGAGCGCGGCGACCTCGTCGGCGATGCGACCGTGCGCGATCCCCCCACCGGCATCGGTACCGGCGTAGATCGGGATTCCGGCGTCATACGCGTTCCCGAAGGTCGTGTGCAGGCCGGCATACAGATCGCGCATGTGCTGGGCATAGATCGGGTACTTCGCTGCGGAGTCTGCGATTCCCGGAAAGTTCTCGATGTTGATGACAGTCGGGACGAGCGCGGTGCCATGCTCGACCATCAGGGCGATGGTGTCATCGGTGAGACCGGTGCCGTGCTCGATGCAGTCGATTCCGGCGCGAATCAGACCCGGCAGCGCGTCCTCGCCGAAGACATGGGCGGTGACCCGCGCACCGTTGGCGTGCGCGGCCTCGATGGCGTCTTTGAGGATCTCGTCTGACCACAGCGGAGCCAGGTCACCGATGGAGCGATCAATCCAGTCCCCCACCAACTTCACCCAGCCGTCGCCCCAACGCGCCTGGAGGGCAACAGCTTCGGGAAGTTGCGAATCATCCTCGATGTCGATGGGTAGCCCGGGGATGTAACGCTTGGGCTTGGCCAGGTGCCTGCCCGCGCGGATGATCCGTGGCAGGTCCTCACGCTCATCGAAGCCGCGGGTATCCACCGGGGATCCGGCGTCACGCAGGAGCAGTGCACCCACCTCGCGCTCGGCCTCGGCCTGCGCAATCGCTTCCTCGAGCGAGGTGGGGCCATGCGGTCCGACTCCGACGTGGCAGTGCGCGTCGACAAGTCCGGGCAGCAGCCACCCGCCGTCAAAGACGGTGTCGGCGCCCGCTGTCGACTCAAGGCTGATGACGCCGTCATGCACCCACAGATCGATGGACTCTTCGGACGGAAGAGTTCGTCCACGCAAATGCACGGGCATCTGGCTCAGTTCTTGGGGAACTTCAGCTTCGAGATGTCGATATCGGCCAGGCCGGGCGGCAGTTCACCCAGTCCTTCGGGCATGCCGGACAGGTCAGGGAATCCGACCGGCATTCCCCCGGGCAGCCCAGCCATGCCCGGGAATCCACCCCGGACCTTCGGCTGAGTGGGGCCCCGTGCGCCCTTCTTGCCCTTCTTGGTGTTCTTACCGCCCTTGCGATTGCTCTTGCGGTTGATGGCGCCCATACCCATGCGGCCCGCCATCGAGGACATCATCTTGCGCGCCTCGAAGAAGCGGTCCACAAGCTGATTCACCTCGGAGACCGCCACCCCGGAGCCATTGGCGATGCGCAGCCTGCGGGAGGCGTTGATGATCTTCGGATCGGCCCGCTCGGTGGGCGTCATACCGCGGATGATGGCCTGCACCCGGTCGAGCTGCTTGTCGTCGACGGCAGCCAGCGCGTCCTTCATCTGGCCTGCCCCGGGCAACATGCCCAGCAGGTTGCCGATCGGCCCCATCTTGCGGATCGCGAGCATCTGCTCCAGGAAGTCCTCGAGCGTGAGCTCCCCCGAGGTGATCTTCTCGGCGGCAGCAAGCGACTGTTCGGCATCGAAGTGTTGTTCGGCCTGTTCGATCAGGGACAGCAGGTCGCCCATGCCCAGGATTCGGCTGGCCATCCGGTCGGGGTGGAAGACATCGAAGTCCTCCAGCTTTTCGCCGGTGGACGCGAACAGGATCGGGGTGCCGGTGATCTCACGCACCGACAGCGCGGCACCACCGCGCGCGTCGCCGTCGAGCTTGGTCAGGACGACGCCGGTGAACCCGACCCCCGCGCGGAAGGCCTCCGCGGTGCTCACCGCGTCCTGGCCGATCATGGCGTCCAGGACGAACAGCACCTCGTCGGGGTCGACGGCGTCGCGGATGCGCGCCGCCTGGTCCATCAGCTCGGCATCGATACCGAGGCGGCCGGCGGTGTCCACGAGCACCACGTCGAAGTGCTGGGCCTTGGCATGGGCCAGGCCGTCGCGAGCCACCGCCACCGGGTCACCGACCAGCGAGCCGACTTCCAGGCCACCATCGGCGGTGCCCGGGTGTGGGGCGTAGACGGATACGCCAGCGCGCTCACCGACCACCTGTAGCTGATTCACCGCGCCCGGACGCTGCAGGTCGCAGGCCACCAGAAGCGGGGTATGCCCTTGTCCCTTAAGCCATTTGGCCAGCTTTCCGGCAAGTGTCGTCTTACCGGCACCCTGCAGACCGGCCAGCATGATCACGGTCGGCGGGGTCTTGGCAAATGCCAACTGGCGGGTTTCCCCGCCGAGGATGGCGATCAGTTCCTCGTTGACGATCTTGACGACCTGTTGCGCGGGGTTCAGCGCCCCGGAGACCTCGGCGCCCTTGGCGCGTTCCTTGATGCGCCCGATGAAGGTGCGCACAACGGGCAGCGCCACATCGGCCTCAAGCAACGCGAGCCGAATGGTCCGGCAGGTCGCGTCGATGTCGGCGTCGGACAGACGGCCCTTGCCCCGTAGGCCGGCAAGGGCATCGGTCAACCGGTCAGACAGCGATTCAAACACGTCGACCAGCCTAGCTGGCTGGGATATCGACTCTGTCGAACCACCGACACGCCGCATGGTGGCGGGTTCGTATCGCACGTGTCCGCCACGAGACGGCGTGTCGACGCGCTACGAGGCAGCGGCCTTCTTCGGCTCCGGTGCCACCGCCGGCAGCACTGACGCAATCGCCGCCTCGAGCACTGCCTGCTCGGGCCCGGTGCTCAGACAGAACGTGTCCACCACCGAGGAACCAAGGGTGTTGACCCTGGCCCACGCGATATCCACGCCGTGGCGCTCCAGTGTTGCGGCAATGCGGGCCAGCAGGCCCGGCGCGTCCGAGGTACGGATTTCCACGATCTGCTGATCGGGGTTACCCGCCGGCTCGAACCATCGGATCCGGGGCGGCGCGGGCGCGTAATTGGTGGGAACCGCGGGTGTCGGATCGCCGACAGCACCGGTGGCGAACTGTGCGGACTCACGTTCGCGCTCGTCGAGTGTCGCGATGATGTCGGTGTCCCCGTCGAGTGCGGAGATCAGCTGCTGACGCAGCAACCCGGCCGCCGGAGGTGAGCCGAATCGCGGCGATACCTCGAAGGTGTTGATGGCCGACCCCGCATGACTGGCCACCGAGGCCGAGAACACCCGCAACGAATTCAGCGACAACACCCCCGCTGCTTTGAAGAGCAGACCGCGCTGATCGGGCGCGATCATGCTCACGCTGTACATATGGGGAGATCCCCCGGGCGTCAACCGCACCTGGACTCCCCCGTCGGCAGCCAGCGAAAGTAGTTCCGGATCAATGGGATCGGGCTCGGGCAGCTGCTCACCGCGCATCACCATCCGGCATTTGCGCACCAATTCCCCGATCAGCGATGCCTTCCAGTCACCCCACACGCCGGGACCGGTGGCCAGCGAATCGGCCTCGGCGAGCTGTTGCAGCAGCTCCAGGAGCAGTAGGTCACCGCCGAGCGTATTGACCACGGTCTCAATGGTTTCCGGATCCGCAAGATCGCGCCGCGTCGCGGTGTTGGGCAGCAGCAGGTGGTACCGCACGATCTTGGATAGCAGGTCCACATCGGAAGGCCATAGCCCCAACCGAGTGCCGATCTGTACGGCCAGCTCTGCTCCGACGACGCTGTGGTCACCGCCGCGCCCCTTGCCGATGTCGTGAACCAACGCTCCGAGAACCAACAGATCCGGCCGGGAGACTCGGGTGGTGAAGGCGCTCGCCTGGACCACTGCCTCGACCAGATGCCGATCGACGGTCCAGATGTGGACGATATCGCGCGGCGGCAGGTCCCGGACCGCACCCCATTCGGGAAACAGCCTGCTCCACAATCCAGTTCGATCCAACGCTTCGATGGTGGCCAGCGCCGGACGACCGGCCTCCAGCAGCACCAGCAGATCCTTGAGGGCCTCACGTGGCCAGGGGGTGCGCAGCTCGGGTGCCGATTCGGCCAGATGGCCCAATGTGGACGCGGAAATCGGCAGTCCGGTCGTCGCCGAGGCCGCCGCCACCCGCAGGATCAGCGACGGGTCACGCTCCGGGCGAGCGTCACGAGCCAGCACCACTTCACCGGCATGCTCCACCACCCCCTCGTCGAGCGGACGCCGGACAGTTCGCCGCAGCGCCGAAATACCCCGTCGAGGAATGGAATTGGCGGCAGTACGCAGCCCCACGTCCACCGAGTAGCTGATGGTGCGAGCGGCGTCCGACAGCAGCCTGGCCAGGTCGAACCGGTCACCGATGCGCAACGCCGCACCAATTTCGTCGGCGAACTGGGCCAGCAGCTGGTCGCGGTCGCGCCCGGCGACACGATGCAATTCTGTGCGGACGTCCAAGATCACCGAATGCGCACCGTCGAAGGATTTCTCCAGTCCGCTATCGGTGAGCTGGGCAATGGCCAACGCGCGCAACAACTGAACATCGCGCAGGCCGCCGCGGCCGGACTTCAGATCGGGTTCGGCACGGTGTGCGATCTCGCCGCTGCGCCGCCACCGGGCTTTGGTGTACTCGATCAGTTCATCGAGCCGGGTCCGGATCTGTGAACGCCATTGCTGACGCACCCCACCGATCATCAAGCTGGATAACTGCGCATCGCCCGCGATATGCCTGGCGTCGAGCAGTGCCAACGCCGCCGACATCTCCTGTCCGGCAACATGCAAGGTGTCGGCAACCGTACGCACACTGTGATCCAGCCGAATGTTGGCGTCCCACAATGGGTACCACAATCCGTCCGCGACCTCACTGAGCGTTTCCGGTGCGATGTTGTCGTCGTGCAGCAGCACCAGATCCAGATCCGAATGCGGCAGCATTTCCCGTCGGCCGAGGCCGCCGAGTGCCACGATGGCGAATCCACTGGATTCGGTGATGCCGACCTCGGCGGCCTTTGTCGTCAGCCACAGCTCATTGAGGTCGGTCATCGCTTCCCGAATCGCGCCGGCGTTCAGCCGAGCACTATCACCGAGCAGCTGCGCCCTAGCGGCCACGAGGTCCGTTGCGGCGCCCATGTGATTACCGTCCTAAGCGGTCAGAGGGCCCAAGCCCTACAGAGCGTCGGCCCCCCGCTCGCCGGTGCGTACCCGCACCACCGAGTCAACGGGGCTCACCCATACCTTGCCGTCGCCGATTTTGCCGGTGCGTGCGGCGGTCACGATGACCTCCACCACCTTGTCGACGGCACTGTCGTCCACCACTACCTCGACGCGAACCTTCGGCACGAAGTCCACCGAGTATTCGGCACCGCGGTATACCTCGGTGTGGCCCTTCTGCCGGCCGTAGCCCTGCACCTCGCTGACCGTCATGCCGAGGATGCCGGCCTGTTCCAGACCAGTCTTGACATCTTCCAGCGTGAACGGTTTGACGATCGCGGTGACCAGCTTCATGTCTTCCTCTTTCTCCTTAGTCCAAGCTGCCAGAGCTGACGTGGCGGCCGATTACCGAACCACTTCCCAACGCGGCAAAGTCGTATGCGCCTTCTGCGTGTTGGGATTCGTCGGCGCCTGCGGCTTCTCCCTCGTCGCTGATGCGTAGGCCAATGGTGTACTTCACGATGAGAGCAACGATAGCGGTGCCGATTGCCGAGTAGA
>NZ_MLIK01000018.1:0-173115 GCF_001853795.1 Mycobacteroides franklinii | reverse complement strand
TGCAGGCCGCCTGGCACGGTGATACCTCCATGAGCCAAGCCGCCTGGCAGGCCCAGTGGAACACCGCCATGGAAGAACTCATCCGCGCCTACCGCGCCATGGGCACCACCCACGAAACCAACACCCTCTCCATGAACGCCCGCGACATGGCCGAAGGAGCCAAGTGGGGCGCTTAGACGCCCAGGGAACCGTGGTTCCCGATGCTGCGACGAACCAGGCCACCCGGTCGCCGGATGCTGTCGAGCTGACGGTTGACCAGGCCTGGTTCCTCGCAGACACGTTGAGCGCCGGCACCTTTCCCTGGGTGCTGGCGATCACCGTCCCCTTCCGGGATGAAGCACAGCGCGCGGGGTTCAATGCTCAGCGCGTTCAGGAACTCACCCGCGCCGGTGTTCTCGGCGCGGACGGCACAGTGGATCCCGCCGTGGCGGGATGGATCCGCACCGTCTGTCGCCCGGACCGTTGGCTCGAACTGCGCTATGTCGCGGCAGGTTCGGAGAACCCGGACGTGATGCGCGGAATCATCGCGAAGAAGCAATCGCAAGGCCGCACACACACCGTGGTATCCCTGCGCAACGCGCATCTGATCACCTTCACCGTGGTCGACGCCGACGACTCGTCGGCGCTGGTTCCCAGCGTGGTGGCCGGATTGCGGTGGCGTGCACCGGCGCGCTTCCCCGAGTTCACCCTGCCCACTCACGTGGGCGCCAAAGCCGACGAGCAACTGCGTGCCGGCGCCTCGCTTGCCGATGTCATGGGCTATCTGGGCGTCCCACCCGCCGCGCAAAATGTGGTGGAATCGGCGTTCATCGGAAATCGGAATTACGTCGAAGTGGTTGCCGGACAACGCGATAATGCAACACAACAGACCTCCGAGGTAGGCATCAGCGTGGTCGATACCAGCGCAGGGCGCATCCTCGTCAGCCCGCACCGCGCCGGCGACGGCACCTGGCTGTCCACCTTCGCACCCGGAACCCCGTTCGCGATCGCAGTGGCCGTCGAGCAGTTGATGGCCACGCTCCCGAACGGGCACTGGTTCCCCGATGCCCGACTGACCCGAGACTTCGACTGATGCTTTCCCTGTAGTTAGTTCCCCCATTGAGCCCCACCCCCCTATCGAGAGAGTCAAACGAAACACCATGTCTGACAACGCCGTGATGCCCATCGTCCGGGTAGCCGTGCTCGGTGAAGAAAAGCTGACAGAAGTCGCTTTGCCGACACAGCTGCCGATGCGCGACATCATTCCCGCGGTTCACCGCATGGTGGCCCCTGACGCCACCGAGGCAACGACGCCGCAACGGCTGAGCCTGGCGCCGGTGAACGGCGCGCCGTTCAGCGCCGACGCAACCCTGGACACCGTAGGAGTCGTCGACGGCGACCTGCTGACGCTGCGCCCAACCCCTGTCGGACCCGCCGCGCCCGGCATCGTCGAGGACATCGCGGATGCGGCGGTCATCTTCTCCGAATCACGCAAACGCCCGTGGGGCACCGAGCACATCGCCCGCGTCGGTCGCCTGGGTGTCCTCGGATTGATCGTGGCGGCAACTGTTCTGGCCATCGTGCACAACGTGCGCACCGCGTCGTCGTTGAGCCTCGCCGGCCTGGCAGTGGTAGCCATCGCCACCGCGATCGGCGCATTGGTGGCACATGTGCGCTCCCCCCGTCTGGGCGCGGAGTTGGCGGTCACCGCACTGGCACCGATTGCCGGCGCTCTCGCCCTGGCGGTACCGGGAGGTGGACTGGCACCACGCGTTCTCCTTGGCGCCGCCGGAGTGGCGGCGTGGTCGCTGATCTACCTGATCGTGGCGCGGCAGCTGATCGCCTTCTTCACCGCGACCACGGTGCTCTCCGTTGGCATCGCGGCCGCGGCGGGCGCCCAGATCCTGTGGCACCCCTCCGTGTTCGTCCTGGGCTGCGGGCTGATCATCGTGGCATTGCTGGTCACCGTGCGCGCCGCGCAACTGTCCGCCTTCGCCGCACGCTTCCCGCTGCCGACGATTCCCGCACCCGGCGACGCAACCCCCTCCGCTCCGGCAATGTCGGTCCTCAAGGATCTGCCGCGACGTGTCCAGTTGAGTGACTCGCACCAGAGTGGATTCATCGCGGGCGCTTCGCTTTTGGCCATCCTGGGATCGCTTGCCATGGTGGGTGGATCTGCTCCGGTTAGCCCGTGGGCCTGGTACCTGGTGGTCGCGGTCGCCGCAGGCGCGGCACTGCGCGCCCGGGTATGGGATTCGGCGGTGTGCAAGGCCTGGCTGCTCGCGGTTCCGTTCCTGGTGACGAGCACACTGCTGGTGATCTTCGCCATCGAACAGCGCTACACCGGCGCGTTGGCGGCACTCGGTGTGCTGGCACTCCTGGTCGCCGCGGTGACGGTCGTCGTCTTCAACCCCAAGATCGGTGAGGCCGAAAGCTACTCGCTGCCCAGCCGACGCCTCTTGGGATTCCTCGCTTCCGGTATCGACGCCTCGTTGTTGCCGGTCATCGCGTACCTCACCGGGCTGTTCACCTGGATCCTCAACCGATGATCCGATTCATGTCGGTGGGCGCCGTTACCGCAATGCTGCTGGCGCTGTCTCCCATGACAGCTCCGGTCGCATACGCGGTGGCGCCCCCAGTGGCTGATCCCGCTGCACTGCCAAAAGATTCGGCCCCCAGCGCGACCGCGGGCACGCAGTCCGGCGCGTGCAGCACCACGGTGCTGATGCCGGGTACGGGCACGAGCGGAAAGCCGTCCCCGGAGTTCGAGGAAGCGTGGCACTTCTCTCGCGGCGAGGGTCAAAGCGTCGCGATCATCGATACCGGCGTGCAGCCGAGCGCACGCCTACATGTCGAAGGCGGTGGCGACTACGTACAGTCCACCAACGGGCTCACCGACTGCGACGGGCACGGAACCATGGTCGCGGGCATCATCGGCGGCCAGCCCGGCCCTGATGGATTCTCCGGCATCGCACCGGCGGCCAAGCTGATCTCGATCCGCCAGGAGTCGACAAAGTTCTCCCCACGGCTTACCGCAGGCGGCGATCCGACCACCAACGGTGCTGCCCAGTACGTGAATACCTTGGCCCGGTCGATCGTGCACGCCGCGAACCTCGGGGCACGCGTGATCAATATTTCTTCGGCCGAGTGCGTTCCCGTCGCCAAGCCCATCGATCAGGCAGCACTCGGTGCGGCACTGCGGTATGCCGTCACCGAGAAGGATGCGGTCGTCATCGCCGCCGCCGGCAACACCAACGGCGGCAGCGCCAACTGCCAGCAGAACCCGTTCTCCGGTTCTGGCGCGGACCCCAGGAATTGGTCTGGAGTGGAGTCGGTTTCGTCGCCCTCCTGGTGGCAGCCATACGTGCTGTCAGTGGGTTCGGTGGGCATCGACGGCACCCCGTCAAAGTTCACCATGGCCGGCCCCTGGGTGGGTATCGCGGCGAATGGCGAGAACGTGACCTCGCTGTCCAACGACGCCGCGGGCGGGCTTGCCAACGCCATGATCGGCCAGAACGGCAAGCCGGCCCCCCTCTTCGGGACCAGCTATGCGACGGCCTACGTCTCGGGTGTCGCGGCGCTGGTACGCAGTCGATACCCGGAATTGACTGCTCCGCAAGTTATTTCACGGCTGCAAAGAACGGCTCGTGACGCGGGCCGGTCGCCGTCCAATCTGGTGGGAGCCGGAATCGTAGATCCGGTGGCCGCGCTCACCTGGGAGGTCCCCGCTGACGGGAACGCACCGGGTGGACCCAGCTCCCGCGCGGTCGTCCCGCCGCCCCCGCCCACCCCGGAAAACCCACTTCCCCGGCGGCTCGCCTTCCTGGGCGCCGGTGTATGCCTGATCGCGGTGATCGTCGTCGCCGCACTCAGCGCGCGTCGCAGACAGGAGAGCACTGAGTGAATACGAATGAGAGTAAGAAGTTGAAACTGTATCGCCCCCCGGTGCCGTACACGCTGCGCCTGACGCTGGTAGCGACCCTGATCGCCGCCGGTGCCTTTGCGCTCTACCGCCGGGACCCCGCGGACCGCTGGATTGCGATCACCGCTGGGGTGCTGGCGTTGGCTCTGTTGGTGTGGTGGCGCGGTACCTTCCTCACCGACATCCTCGGACGGTTCACGAAGATGCTGGCCCGCAGGTTCTCGGGACGTGCCCCCGCCGACACCGCACCGATCGTCGCCGTGGGCGTCGACGCACGCAGCACCGTGGCACTCGAGCTGACGGAGCGTCCCTCGGGCGAGGATGTGCCCATTGCCCTTCTCGCCGGATATCTGGATCGCTACGGGGTGCGGTGCTCGTCGATCCGTGTCACGACTGCCGATATCAACGGTGCGGCAAGCAAGACCTGGGTGAGTCTGACCCTGAGTGCCGCGGACAACCTCACCGCGCTGCAGGCCCGTTCGCCACGAATCCCCTTGCGCGAGACCGCCGATACCGTGGCCCGTCGACTGTCCGACCACCTGCGCGAACTGGGCTGGCAGGTCACCGCGACCGAGAGCCCGAACACCCCGCTGCCGGCACAGGCCAAGGAAGGGGCGCGCGGCATCATCGACGATCACGGCTACCTGGCCACCTATCGGGTCACCGTGAACAACGAGCTACCCGAAACCCTGGGGAGCATCCGGAATGCCGCGCTGGCCGAGCGCTGGACGGCTCTTGAGCTCACTGGTAACGCCGACGCGCCGCACCTGGCCGTGGTGAGCGCGTTGCGTACCGGGGACAAGCCCGCCGCGCACGCTCCGTTACCCGGACTGACACCGTGCTGGGGCGAGCACCTGCTCGTGCTGCAGGCATTGAACCCACTGTCGCCTAAGGCGTTGGGTCCAGTCGGTACCGCTGTCACCACCGAGTTCCTCGATACCCTCACCCAACGGGACGAGGCGCCGGCGCTGGTCTGATCACTCGTGATCGGGGAGATCCAGACCTGACGCGTAGGTCTCTTTGACGACCTGAAGGTGAGCCCAGCTGTCCACTGCCCGGACTCCCGGTGTGGATCTGATCGTGTCGAGCAGTTCGATGAGCTGCCGCGCAGTGAACGCCCGGATGGTGCCCAATATGTCGAAGCGGCCGAGCGTGCGTGCCACGAAGATGACCGCCGGCATGGCGGCAAGCAACTGGGCCACCTCGGGGTGGTCACCCCCAAGCCGTACCCCGAAGCCCAAGGCGGTCTGCCGGTCACGCCCGGCGTGCCTCACCACGGCCCCGATCCGAACGACCTGCGATTCGGTCAGCCGGATGATTCTGCGCCGGACACCCGCCGCCGAAAGCCCCACTGCCCCAGCCAGATCAACGTACGAGGCGCGACCATCGTCTTGGAGTGCCTTGAGTAGCGCCAGATCCGTTCCGTCCACATGCGTAGGCACATCGCCCACCGGCCCGATGACATCGCGAACCACCTCGACATACGTGAGAGTGTCGACACCGACCACTCCATCCAGCGCACGCAACTCCGCGACCGCCCTGTCCACGTCGTGCGCTGAACCCGCGCGCACCTCGGCGACGAGGCCATACTGACCCGTCGCCATGGAGAGGAACGGAATGTCCTCTCGCCGGGCGACCTGCGCGGCGAGACCCATGGCCGGCCCGTCCACCGTAATCCCGACGTGGGCAAGTGCGCCGCGACCGATTACGGCCGGGTGCACCACGCCCCGCACCTCCACCTCACCGCTGGACAACAACCGGTGAATCCGCGCCGCCGCCGCGGATCGGGACAGGCCGACCTCCCTGGCGATGTCCACATGTGACAGCCTGCCGTCAACTTCTAAGAGCGCCACGATGCTCTCGTCGATTTCGTCCACTGGCGACTCTCCCTGGTGAAATTCCCACAAGATTTTTCGGTATTGCCGAACCGCCATTTCCACAACATCAGGGCGGATATTTCGATGTTTTCATCAGAATAGCGCGCGAATATCGCTATATAGCAACGCGTAATGCGCCGGTAACGAAGGAACTGCTTGCGGAAGATCTCTGGCGATCATAGGGTGACGCGCACCACATCCCAGGGAACGAGGGTCGCGATGACAACAGACGCAGATGTTCCTGCTCCCAAGGTCATCGAGGTCGAAGCACACGGCGTCGAACCCATTCCCGACGCGGAACGCACCGCGAGGCCACTCGATCTGTTCCGGTTGATATTCGGCGGTGCCAACACCATCGCCACAGCGGTATTGGGCAGCTTCCCCATCATCTTCGGTTTGTCCTTTCGAGACTCCCTCCTGGCAACGTTCACCGGACTGGTGCTCGGGGCCGCGATTTTGGCTCCGATGTCACTGTTCGGTGCACGCAATGGCACCAACAACGCCGTCTCGTCCTCGGCGCATCTCGGCGTGCACGGCCGTGTCGTGGGTTCGTTCCTGTCGCTACTCACCGCAGTGGCGTTCTTCTCCATCTCCGTGTGGACCTCCGGCGATGCCCTGGTTGGTGGCATAAGCAGGGCAATAGGACTGCCGGACAGTGGGTTTACGGTTGCGGTGGCCTATGCCATCTTCGCGCTGCTGGTCCTTGTCGTGTGTGTATACGGGTTCCAATTCATGCTGCTGGTCAACAAGATCGCCGTGATCTCCGCGACGGCACTGTTCCTACTCGGGCTCGCCGCCTTCGGCCCCAGCTTCGATCCCGCGTATGCCGGCATCTTCGGGCCAACGGCAGATCCCGGCACCAATGCCCTGTACTGGCCCTCATTCGTCGGCGCCGTCCTCATCGTCATGGCCAATCCGGTGTCCTTCGGCGCCTTCCTCGGCGACTGGACCCGCTACATCCCGCGCACGACCCCGGGCTGGCAACTGATGTCGGCCACCTTTCTTGCTCAGATTGCCACCCTGGTGCCATTCCTCTTCGGTGTGGTGACAGCCACCGTCGTCGCCACCAACGCGCACCAGTACCTGGACCAAGGCAACTACGTTGGCGGGCTTCTTGCCGTTTCTCCCAGTTGGTATTTCGCGCCCGTCTGTCTGATCGCGCTCATCGGAGGAATGTCTACGGGAACCACTGCCCTTTACGGCACCGGACTCGATTTCTCGAGCGTCTTCCCACGTTTCAACAGGGTGCAGGCCACAGTCCTGATCGGGTCCATCGCCATCGCCTTCATCTTCACCGGCCGATTCATCTTCAATGTGGTGCAAAGCATTTCGACTTTTGCGGCACTCATCGTCACATGTACCGCACCGTGGATGGTGGTCATGATGGTCGGTTGGTTCAGCCGACGCGGGTGGTACGACTCGGACTCGCTACAAGTGTTCAATCGCCACCAGCGCGGAGGCCGGTACTGGTTCACCCATGGCTGGAACTGGCGAGGATTGGGAACGTGGACGGCAGCAGCAGCGCTGAGCATCTGCTTCGTCAACCTGCCCGGGCAATTCGTGGGCCCCTTGGGCAATCTCGCCGGAGGCGTCGACCTGAGCATCCCGGTCGGTCTCGGTCTTTCCGCTGTTCTCTATCCCACTGCCCTCTGGCTGTTCCCAGAGCCACGGGATGCGTTCGGGCCTCAAGGGCCCCGATGCGTTCCGGCCGCTCCCCCCGCCCAGATCCCCATCACCACAACGGATGCATCACCGCAAGGAGCTTTCTCATGACCACGATAGGGCCGATCGACGCTTCCCAGACGCCGCGCTTCGCGGGCCCGGCCTCCTTCGCACGCCTACCGCGCCTGGACCAGGTTCCCCGCGCCGACATCGTCATCGCAGGGGTGCCTTTCGATTCCGGCGTCTCCTATCGTCCCGGCGCCCGATTCGGCCCTAACCATGTCCGCGAGTCGTCGCGGCTACTGCGTCCCTATCACCCCACCCTGGACGTCTCACCGTTCGACATCGCGCAGGTAGCCGATGCGGGTGACATCGCAGTGAACCCATTCAACATTCACCAGGCGATAGAGAACATCGAGGCGGCTGCTGACGAATTAACCTCTAGCGGAAGCAATCTAGTGACCATCGGAGGCGACCACACCATCGCGCTGCCGCTGTTGCGGTCTGCCGCGGCCACGCACGGCCCCGTTGCCCTGGTGCACTTTGACGCACACCTGGATACCTGGGACACCTACTTCGGCGCGGAGTACACGCACGGCACGCCCTTCCGGCGCGCGGTCGAGGAAGGGATCCTCGACACCGAGGCGCTGACCCACGTCGGGACACGGGGTCCGCTATACGGCAAGAAGGATCTGGACGATGACCGGCGTTTCGGCTTCGGCATCGTCACCGCCTCCGATGTCTACTACCAGGGCGTGACCGAAGTCGTCGACAAACTGCGCCAGCGCGTCGGTGCCCGCCCGGTGTACGTGTCCGTCGATATCGACGTCCTGGATCCCGCACACGCGCCCGGTACCGGCACTCCGGAGGCGGGTGGCATCACAAGCCGCGAACTGCTGGAGATCCTGCGGGGCTTCCGCGGATTGAACATCGTCGGCGCGGACGTGGTGGAAGTGGCTCCGGCTTATGACCACGCCGAGATCACGGGTATCGCCGCCGCACATGTCGCCTACGACTTGGTGTCGCTGTTGGCCCTGCGCCGGGAGGAAACAGCCGGTGCATGAACGTAACGGCGGCGACGTGGTGGTGGAAACACTTGCCGCACTGGGCGTATCCCACGTATTCGGCATCCCCGGCCAACACGCACTCGGGTTGTTCGATGCGATCCGGCGTAGCGACCTGAGATTCATCAGCTCCCGGGTGGAGAACAATTCTGTGTTCGAAGCCGACGGCTATGCGCGAGCCACCGACGAGGTCGGCGTGCTCTTTCTATCCACCGGGCCCGGTGCGCTCACCGCGCTGGGAGCACTGCAAGAGGCGCACGCGACGGCCGTCCCCTTGCTCGTGATCGCCAGCCAGGTACCGCGCGCCGGGCTCGGGCTCCACAAGGGCATGCTGCACCAACTCGACGACCAGTCGCGCAGCGCAATCAATGTCACGAAGAGCATCGCCCTCGCCCGCGAGGCCGCGCAGATTCCAAGCCTACTGGCCGACGCCTGGGCCCTGGCCCAGTCCGCGCCCTCCGGTCCCACCTGGGTGGAGATACCGGAGGATGTGCTGCTGGCTACCACCCACGTTCCGCCTGTTTCCACCGCGATAACACATATCAGCGAGCGGCCACCCCGACGTGAGCTGGTGGAAGAGGCAGCACGCCTTATCAATTCGTCTCAGCGGCCGGTCATCTTGGCGGGAGGCGGCGTTCGCCGTTCAGCAGGTGGCGCCGCGGCACTCACGGCCCTGGCCGAACGGCTCGACGCTCCAGTGGTATCGACCGCCGGTGGCAAGGGAGCAATTCCGTTCGCGCACCCTCTGTCTGCAGCCTCATGGATCGAAGACCGACACACCACCGAGCTGCTGAACAGTGCGGACGTGTTGCTGGCCGTCGGCACCGCTATGGGCGAGGTAACGAGCAATTACTTCACACTGCGCCCACGAGGCCGACTCATTCACGTCGACGCCGAACCGCGGGTTCTTGAAGCCAACCATCCCGGGTTAGGTATCCATGCCGATGCCGCCCTGGCGTTGCGGGCCATCAGCGCCCTGGTGACCCCGCGCAGCCCCGGTAGCGGCGCAACGCTCGCCGGCGACCTTCGGAAGTCTGTGCAGGACAGCCTATCCCGCCAAGCTCTCGACACTGAACTGGCTCTTGTGCACGACCTCCGGACCGCCGTTCCTCCCGACACCCAAACCTTTTGGGACATGACCATCGCCGGATACTGGGCCTGGTCGGCGTGGGACCCACTCGACGGCGCCTTCCACTCCGCACAGGGAGCCGGCGGCCTGGGATTTGCGTATCCGGCGGCGATCGGCGCGGCGATCGGGACGCAGACACGTACCCTCGCGGTATCCGGCGACGGCGGTGCCATGTACTCGATCTCAGAGTTGGCGACCGCGGCGCAGCACCAGGCCGACGTCACCTGGCTGATCGTCGACGACGGTGGATACGGCATCTTGCGCGAATACATGGACAGCGCGTTCGGACAAGCCACCGCCACCGAGTTGACCCGGCCGGATTTCGTTTCCCTGGCAAGGAGTTTCGGAGTGCCCGCGCATTACGCCACATCCGCATCGGTCGGCGAGATAGTCGCCGACACATTCACCACCGTGGGCCCGGCAGTCGTAGTACTGCCTTGCCGGTTGCGCATGTTCGCCCCCACCCATCGATGACCGCCTGACACGCACACCAGAGGGATGACGCCATGGATAAATCCGTCGATACAGCCATCATCGTCGTTTACCTCGGCGCCATGCTGGGATTCGGCTTCTGGGGCAAGACTCGGACCAGAGACTCCGCCGACTTCTTGGTCGCCGGAAGACGTCTCGGCCCGGCGCTGTACACCGGGACCATGGCCGCCGTCGTGCTCGGTGGAGCGTCAACGGTCGGAGGGGTCGGGCTCGGTTATCGGTATGGCATCTCCGGAATGTGGTTGGTGGTGGCGATTGCCGTGGGACTGTTGTCGCTCAGCCTGGCATTCGCCGGCCGCATTCAGAGACTGCGCGTGTTCACGGTGGCCCAGATGCTCAATCTGCGATACGGCACCGATTTCACCTCTTGGTCCGGGTTCGTCATGGCCGCATACACTTTGATGCTCGCGGTGACCTCGACCATCGCGTACGCGACGATCTTCACGGTGCTGTTCGACATCGGCCGTACGGCCTCGGTGATACTCGGCGGTGTCATCGTGATGCTGTACTCGGCGATCGGTGGTATGTGGTCGATCACCCTGACCGATATGGTCCAGTTCGTTCTGAAGACCATCGGAGTCTTCGCACTCTTACTCCCCTTCACGTGGCACCGGGCGGGCGGACTTGATGGTATCCGTGGACGCGCGGCGGATAGTTTCTTCGACCCGAGCGCAATCGGCACCCAGACCATCGTCACGTACTTCGTCGTCTACAGCTTCGGAATGCTTATCGGACAAGATATTTGGCAGCGTGTCTGCACGGCACGCTCACCCGGTGTCGCGAAGTGGGGCGGCACCGCCGCGGCGATCTACTGTCTGTGCTACGGCATCGCGGGCGCGCTCATCGGCATGGCGGCATCCACTTTCTTGCCCCACGTCACGGCCCAGGATGACGTCTACGCGATCATCGCCCATACCATCCTGCCCGCCGGGATCAGCGGATTGGTACTGGCGGCAGCGATCGCCGCGATGATGTCGACCGCATCGGGGGCACTCATCGCCACCGCAACGGTGGCCAGGGCGGATATCGCGCCACTGCTCGGGCTCGGTCGGTCCGCCACAACCGACCCCGCCGACAAGGCCGGTCAGGATGTCGAGGGTGATCGCCGATACGTGGTGGCGCTCGGCGCCTTGATCATCGTGATCGCCGCCCTACTCGACGATGTAGTCAGTGCGCTCACCGTTTCCTACGCCATCCTGGTCGGAGGCCTGCTGGTGCCGATCCTGGGCGCGTTCCTCTGGAAACGAGCGACCGGAATGGGTGCACTCTGCGCCATGATCGCCGGAACTGCTGTCACCTTGGGCACCATGTGCGTCTTCGGCCTTGCCGCCAACCAACCTATCTACTGCGGCCTCGCGGCCAGTGCAGCCGCATACGTCATCGGCAGCCTCGCCACTAACCCCACTGCGCCGGATGTCTTGCAGACATGGGCTGACCGTCTGGCGCAGCGGGCACCGGCTGCAGCCACGCTCGGTACCCTTTCGGAGTGATCGCAGGTTCGGCCAGACGTCTGGGAATGTTCGCCGCCACGCTGAGCCTCGTCCTCACCGGATGTGGCCACGGCACGGGTTCCATCTCATGGCCCCCCTCCGATGGCCGGGGACCGTGCGCGGTTGCCAAGAAGATCGATGTGCCGGCCACCATGCGCGACGGTACGATCCTGCGGGCCGACATCTACCGCCCCAAAGTCAAGGCCCCCGTGCCGGTCATCGTGATGCGCACCCAGTACGGCAAGGACACCGCGCAGATCCAGCCGTCGCGATTCCGCACTCCCGATTGGTTCGCCTCGCACTGCTATCTCGTGGTGGTACAAGACATACGTGGTCAAGGCGCCTCGGATGGGGTGTTCACCGAGTTCGGCAATGACGGTACCGACGGCTACGACACCGTGGAATGGGCCGCAGCCCTACCCGGTTCCACGGGCAAGGTGGGCATGTACGGCTCGTCGTATGTCGGTGCGACTCAATGGCTTGCCGCCACCACCACTCCCCCGCACCTGACAACCATCGTCCCCTCCAACACCGCCTCCGACTACTACGACGGATGGACGTACGAGGGCGGCGAGTACCGGCTCGGGTTCGTGCAGCCGTGGGCGATCGGCACGATCGCCACCACCGCGGCAAAGAACCGGGGGGATGACGCGGCCGTCGCTCAACTGCAGGCCGCCGCCACGGAACGCGATCGCTGGCTCAATTTCCGTCCCTATCAGGATCTTCCGCCCATGCAACCGGGAAATCCGCAGGTGGCACCGTGGTACTTCGACTGGATTCGGCATTCGACCCGGGACGACTATTGGAAACGCTGGAGCATCCGGGACCGGTATCAGAACGTCAAGATTCCGGTATTGCATTTCCAGGGCTGGTACGACGCGTTCCTGCGGGGTGGGCTGGAGAACTTCGCCGGCATGTCGGCCCGCGGTGGCTCTCCGGAGGCGCGGCAGCATCAGCGCATCGTCATCGGCCCGTGGGATCACCTGGCCTGGGGACGCCAATCATCAAGTCCGTCACCGTTACTGAAGGAATTGGGGCCGGGGGCCAACAGCCCCGTCAACGAACTGCAGCTGGCCTGGTTCGATCACTTCCTCAAGGGCGCCGACAACGGTGTCGCTCCCGAGTCGCCCCGCGTCGACTACTACGTGATGGGGGCCAACCGCTGGAAGAGCGCGCCCGCCTGGCCGTTGCCGCAGACTGATTGGACCGTCTACCACCTCGGCGGCCCCGGCGCGAAGCACACCGGCACGCTGGACAAGTCGTCCGCGCCGCACGACCCGCCCGACACTTATCTCTACGACCCGGCCAACCCGGTACCCAGCGCCGGCGGGCACTCCTGCTGCGCCGCTGATTCGGCCCCGGAAGGCCGCTACGACCAGGGCGCCGTGGAACAGCGCCCCGACGTGCTGACGTACACCAGCGAGCCCGTCACCACCGATACCGAGGTCACCGGCCCGATCAGTGTGGACCTGTGGGCGTCGTCATCGGCCCCGGATACCGACTTCACCGCGAAACTCGTTGTCGTGCAATCCGATGGTGCGGCAGTGAACCTCAACAACGGCATTGTCCGCACCTCCCTGGCGGCGTCGCTATCGGAGCAGCGGCTCATCCCCGCGGGGCAGCCGCACAAGTACCGCATCGACGTCTGGCCGGTGAGCTACCAGTTCCGCCCGGGCGAGCGCATCCGGCTGGAGATTTCCAGCAGTGACTTCCCGCAGTACGCGCCCAACCCGAACACCGGCGCACCCTTCGGACAGAACGCCGAGCTGCGCACCGCGACGCAGACCATCTTGCACGATGCGGCGCACCCCTCGACGCTCACGCTGCCGGTGATACCGGCCGGCGAACCGGGAACCGAGAACTTCCCGATGCCCCGATGACTCTGTGACCCACCGTGGGGTCAGCCCCAGTTTTCCGGGCCGCCGAGATCCGCGGAGAGCCAGTGCTCCGGCGAGACATAGACGGCGATCTGCTCGCCGTATCCCTCGGAGTACTTGAGGTACCCGTCGAGCAACTCCTCCGGGATGTACCGGGCGGCGACCTGCCGATGCTGGTCGTGTTCGAGAGGCACGATCTTGGTCACCGGCCCCTCCACGCTGACATAGCGCACCGTCGGTTGCTCTCGATCGACCATGAGCGTCACCCGGCCCGCGGCCTCGATCAGCTGATGCTTACGCGAACCCTTGCCCGTCGGAATCCAGAGATCGCCCCCGGCGGTGTAGTAGTACCAGATCGGCACGGTCAGCGGAGCGCGGTCGGCACCCGCACTCACGGAGATCGCCGCCACATGGGGCTCGGCCAAAAATGCTTGTCGTTCATCCACACTCAATCCCATGACACAACCCTACGATCACCTGCCGACAAGTGCAGCGGGTTGGAAACAGTGCATGGTTCACTGATTTCATGGCACGTTCAGCAGCCCTGGCCCGTCGCCTCTACGAACGATTCGAACCGGTGCACGGCATCGTCTACTTCGCCCCGGAGGCACGTACCGCCATCGACGAACTCGGCTACCGCGGCTTCTGGCGTGGATACTTCGCCACCCGCTCCGCGCCCCTGGGCAAGGCCGCCCCCCGCGTGGTGGAGGCGATCTTCTACAACTTCGCCCCGTTCCGGGTCGCCACATCGCTCGATGGTGCCTGGGACACGGTCAGTCCCGAGCAGGCCCTGATCGCCCGGCAGTCCGGCGCCGTGGCCGCGCTACGTCGCTACGGCCTCACCGATGACGAAAATCTGCGCACCGCTGCCGAACTACTCGGCAAGGCGGCCCGCGCCGCGTCGGCCTCCGGCCGCCCGCTCTACGCAGCGCTCACCACCCTTGCCTGGCCCGATGAACCGGTGGCAGCGTTGTGGCACGCGGCCACACTGCTCCGTGAACAGCGTGGGGATGCTCATGTTGCCGCACTGGTCGCCGCGGGTATCGGTGGCCGTGAGTCAAACGTGTTCCACGTCGCCGCCGGGCGGGCCGGCAAGGACAATATCCTGCGCAGTCGCGACTACGACGATGCCGAGTGGGCGGACATCGAACGGGAACTGACCCGGCGTGGCCTGCTGGACGGGGATGGGCTGAGCCCGCACGGCCATGCCGTGAAGGCCGATATCGAAGAACGCACCGACAGCGCGTCCTTACCGGTGCTCGATGCCCTCACCGATGCGGAGGTGGAGACGCTCTTCCGGACCCTCACCCCGATCACACGGCAGGTCATCGCCGGTGGCGACCTGCCGGCCTCGACACCAATGGGCCTGCGGCGCAACGATCTCGATGACGAAAGCGCCCACTTGGCCTAGGCGGCGAGTGCCCCTCGTTTCTTGAGCAGCGGAAGCACACCCTCGGCGAACCAGTAAGCCTCTTCGAGATGCGGGTACCCGGACAGGATGAACTCGTCGAACCCGACCGCGTGATATTCGGAGATCAGGTTGGCCACCTCTTCGTGGCTACCCACCAGCGCCGTGCCGGCACCTCCGCGCACCAATCCGACCCCCGCCCACAGGTTCGGATAGATCTCCAACTTGTCGAGACGGCCGCCGTGCAGTGCGGTCATGCGCCGCTGACCCTCGGACTCCGATTTCGAGTGCAGCGCCGTCGCCTTCGCGATCTGATCGGGGGTCAGCTCACCGACCAACGAATTGGCGACGGCCCAGGCCGCTTCCGAGGTGTCGCGACTGATGGTGTGCAGGCGGATACCGAACCGCAGGGTGCGCCCGCGCTCCTTCGCCAGCGCGCGCACCGCCTCGATCTTTGCCGCGGCAGCGGCGGGCGGCTCACCCCACGTCAGATACACGTCGACATGGTCGGCTGCGATGGGTAGCGCGGCCGGCGAAGAGCCGCCGAAATACAGCTCCGGCAAGGGGTTTGGCGGCTCAGATACCCGCGCATCGGTCACCGTGTAGTGCTTTCCGGAAAAGTCGACCGCGTTGCCCTTCCAGATATCGCGCACAATCTGCAGGAACTCACCCGTGCGCTCGTACCGCTCGTCGTGCGTGAGCCAATCTCCGAAGCGCCGCTGTTCGGCGTCGTCGCCGCCGCTGACCACGTTGAGCAGCAGCCGGCCGTTCGAGAAGCGCTGCAGGGTCGCCGCCTGCTGCGCGGCCAGAGTCGGCGGGACCAGACCCGGCCGGAATGCCACCAAGAACTTCAGGCGTTCCGTCTGATCCAGCAGCCCCGCCGCGGTCAGCCACGCGTCCTCGCACCAGGTCCCGGTGGGGGTCAGCACACCCTCGAAGCCCAGCCGGTCCGCGGCACGCGCGACCTCGCCGAGGTACCGCAGGCTGGGTTCGCGGTAACCCGCCGGCACGGTGTGATGCGTCGAGGCGTGTGAGGCACCCACGATCGAACGGCTGTCTCCGTTGGTGGGCAAAAACCAGAAAAACTTGGCGGCCACGGGAATTACTCTCCTTGTGCGGGTTACTGGGACTTGACGAAGAACTGTTTGAGGGCGTTGTCGAAACGGTTGTCGACGAAATCCGAGAAGGTGAGCGTGCCCTGAATCTGGCCCGACTGCGCGAACAGATCGGCCAGCTTCTGCTCGGAGGCGTTGACCTCGGCGTCAAGCGGTATCGACAGCCGCAGGCTGCGCGATTGCGCGAGCTCTGCTGCCGCCGGATCGATTCCAATTGCGGCAGCGTACTTTCCGTACCACTCCTGCGGATGGGCCTGGGCCCACAGGCTGGCCCGCGCGATGCGCTGGACCAAGTCCGACAGTGCCGTATTGCGCCGAGCGTCGCGCAGCGCAACCTGCGGTGCGACACCGAATCCGTATCCGTTCGCGACACCGGTCGCGGTCGCGAGAGTGCGAACCTTCAGCTGCTTCTGGGCCAGCGCCGTATACGGGTCCCAGATGGCCCATGCGTCCGCCTGACCCTGGCTCAATGCCGTGAACGCATCAGCCGGCTGCAGGAAGATCGGCTGAATATCCTTGATGGTGAGATTGGCCTTCTGCAGCTGAAGCAACAGGTTGCCGTGCGCCGAACTCCCCTTCCCGACAACCACCTTCTTGCCCCGCAGGTCGGCGACCGAGTGAATTGGGGAGGTGTCGGCGACCAGGATCTGGTCGCCCGAGGCGTCATTCGTATAGCCGGATACCACCTTGATTCTCGCCTTTGACGCGGCGCCGAAGATCGGCGGTGTGTTCCCGGTGACGGCGAAGTCGATCTTGCCGGCGGTCAATGCCTCGATCTGCGGGGGGCCAAAAGTGAAGGTGGAGAATTCGATCTTGTACGGCGCGTTGTCGAGCTCGCCCGCCGCCCGCAACAGCGACTCGGTGCCGCCCTTCTGATCGCCCACGCGCAGCGTCAGACCCGCCAGCTCCGAGACGGGGACGAGCTGCGGCACCGCGGAATCGCCCTTATCGTCGCGGCCGGAGGTGCAGGCCGCCAACGACAGCACGATCGCCGTTGCGCTGAGGATTGACTTAAACACCAAGCTGCGCAAGGAGCTCTCCTCGGTAGTTCTCGGTTTCGACGTCATGCTTACCGTGGGGTTTACGGGGATTGCGGATGCGCAGGGTGTGCGCCAACCGGCCCTCGTCGAGCACCAGCACGGTGTCGGCCAGCGATATCGCCTCGTCCACGTCATGGGTGACCAGCAGCACGCCAAAAGCGTGCTCGCGCCAGAGGTTCAGCAGCAGTCGGTGCATCGAGAGCCGGGTCAGCGCATCGAGGGCGCCGAAGGGCTCGTCGAGCAGCAGCAGTCGCGGCTCGGCGACAAGCGCCCGCGCCAAAGACACCCGCTGCGCCTGCCCGCCCGAGAGCGTCAGCGGCCAGGCCTGCGCCTTGTCGGCGAGCCCCACCTCGTCCAGGGCTCGATCAACGCGCGAAAATGCCTCCGCCTTAGACAGTTTGGTGCGGGTTAGCCCGTACCGCACGTTCTCGCGCACCGAACGCCACGGGAACAGCCGCGGCTCCTGGAAGGCAACCGCCGGAGCTCCGAGTACCTCGCGCTCGCCGTCGTGGTCCCCGGCCAGGCCGGACAGCACCCGGAGAACCGTCGACTTGCCGGAGCCGCTGCGCCCGACCAGCGCCACAATCTCACCCTGACCGACCCGCAGCGAGACGTCGTCGAGCACCCGGTTGCGCCCGTACCATTTGGTCACCCCGGTCAGTTCGGCCGCAGGCGTGGCACGCTCCGACGACAATTCAGTCACCTCGAAAACCACTGTCATGAAGGGCCTTTCATGATCGGTATCGCAACGCACGCCGTTCCAGCACCCGCACGATGGCGTCGGTGACAATGCCCAACAACGCGTAGACCACCAGACCGAAGATGATGACGTCGATACGAAGGAAGTCGCGTGCGTTGTTGATCAGGAATCCCACCCCGGCGTCGGCATTGATCTGCTCGGCGACGATGAGGGTGAGCCAGGACAACGCCAAGGACTGGCGCAACCCCACGAGCACCTGCGGCGTGGCGCCGGGGACGATGATGACACGCAACCGCTGCCAAAACGAAAACCCAAGTACCTGTGCGGTTTCGAAGAGTTTGGGATCCACCTGCCGGATCGCGGACGTGGTGTTGAGGTACAAAGGGAACGCCGCACCGAGTGCCACCATCAGCACCTTGGGCAACTCACCGATGCCGAACCACAAGATGAACAGCGGAATCAGCCCCAGATGCGGCAGCGCACGGATCATCTGCATGGTCGGGTCCACCACGGCGTCCACAAGACGCGACAACCCGACCGCCGCGCCCAGCACCACCCCGACCACGCCGCCCAGCAATAGACCTTCGGCGGCACGTACTCCCGAGACCCGCAACGCCTCGGCAAGCTGCCCATTGCCGATCAATTCGATTCCGGCGCGGGCGATCGTCGATGGCGCGGGCAGGATGTCTGGATCGATCAGCCCCCACGCGCTACCCGCCTGCCAGATCAGCAGCACCGTGAACGGCGAGAGAAAACGAATGATCTCCCAGCGCCGACCGAGGATCCGCTCCCGCCAAGACGGGCCGGAGACAGAGTCGTCGGGGTCAGTCGCCGCAGCGGCCACCAACGTATTACGGGTGGTCATGAAAAGCTCGAGAGTCCTCACGGGTCGGCGGCGGTGTCTCAACTGATATCGGTAGGTGACCGACAACCTATGGGCGCGTTCCGATTCCGTGAAGAGTTAATTTCGCGGTGATTCGACGGGTATGCCGGCTGCCACGAGCAAGAAAGTTAGCGCCAGCCGTCGGCTGCCTTGGCGGCCCGCAACAGCTCCTCGCACAGTTGACGCAGCTCGTCCTGGCTCGCACCTTCGTCGACGGCGGTCGCGACATCCTCGGCCGCACATCGCGCCTGATACACCCGATCGGCCAGGTCTGTTGCTTCGTCGGCGGTGAGCACCACGGCATCGGCGGGCACCGACGTGCCCTTGACCGCCGCCCGCTGCTCGTAGGCGCGCTGACGACACGATTGGCGACAATACTGGCGCCGCCGGCCCAATTCGGCGTCGTCGACTTCACGCCCGCACCACTTGCAGGGCTGAGCATGTTTGCGACGCGCCACGTTCAGAAGCGTAGTGGTGGCCCCCGTCCGCAGTCGCACACGCCCTTGCCGGCCACACCGCCGCCCGGCTACCCACCGTTGGGGTTGGGCAACTCATTGCGTTGTCCGTCCTGCCCGCGCCAGCCTCGGTAACAGCACTGGTAGACGGGTGCGGCAGTCATCGCTTCGCTCCGCGTTGTACCGATGAGCGCAATTGCCGCAATTGCCCGGAAATCGGCCGAGAGTGCGCTAATCTTGCGAAGTCACAGCGGCATCCAACGTCGGAGGTTGTGCGATGAAGAAGATCCTCATGCTCGGGCAGGCCGTGTTAGCAGCAGGCATCATTGCCGCTCCGGTCGCTGTCATGAACGCGGCGACGGCCTCGGCGCAGCCGACACCGGCCCCCGCGGATGTGTGCTTCGACGGGCTCAACCCCCCACCCCCGCCCCCACCCCTATGGGGACCGTGGGGACCGGGAACCATGACAGGCTGCGTCAACCCGGACAGCTGGTTCGGTGGTTGGGGCTGGCGGTATTCGGGCCGGAACGGATCGGGCGAAGGCGGTCAACTGCGCGCCCCGGCCCCGCCCCCAGCCTGGAAGTACGTAGGCCCGGGTTGTGAGTACACAAGCGACTCGAACTGGCAGTACACCGGCCCGGACTGTCAGCGCACTGAGCCGTAGCACGTCAAGTGCCGAATCTCGTTGGCTACGAGAATGAACCGCTGAATGCGAACTCTGCCTCATTGGTCAGAATGGTCGCCAAGGCCTGAGGATTCGCCCAGTAGAAGTAATGTCCGCCCGTCACGAGGATGCTCGTGAACTCACCACGCGTGTACGGGGCCCATCGGCGTGGTGCGGCGAACTTCGGCAGCACCTCATCATCTTTTGCGCTCACCTCGGTGGTCGGCGTTTTGATCCGATGATGCGGGATCGATTGCAGACCCAGACTGAGGTCGGTCACCACGAATAGTCGCGCCTGTTCCAGTAGCGCCTCGTCCGCGATTTTCCTCGGGGGCCAGGCGCCGCGCTGCTCATCGTTGGCGAGCCTCCAGGTTGCGTGCTCTTTCAGACTATGGCCGCGGGCCTTGCCGTAGATAGCGTCCATGCCCCAGAGAGACGGATGGCCGCTCACCACCGGAATGAACCGGCCTACTTCGAAATTGCGAGCCTCCAATACCTGGCATACCGCATAACCCAGTAGCCCGCCGAAACTTTTCCCGGCCAGGACCGGACGCCGGCAGCCGAGTCCGATCACGGACTCCGCACACTCCGTTGCGAGCCTGAGCAGGTTGTCCGGATGCGGCTCGGCCGATCGGGTCCAGCGCCCCGGCATCCGCCACACCCCGAAGTTCACGCCCGCCAGATGCGGAACCAGGTGCTGCTCGCCGGCGTGGTTTGCCCCCGCGCCCGGGAAAAACAGCACGGTGGGCAACGACGGCTGATACGCCCTAGGCCACCACCAACACTCGAGCGGAGCGGGCGGCTGAGTAGTAGTCACGACCAGCTACATCCCGTCGTGGTCGGGATCGCCGACCCCCTGCGCGATGAGCAGCGCCACCCGGGCACCCACCGCCTCAAGAGTGAGATCCGGAGTGAACTGGAACGCACTGATCTGGATGTTCAACTGCTTGCCGGCTCGGGCGGCGAACTCCACCGCCATCAGCGAATCGATCCCGAGGTCGGCGATCGGCCCCGTGGGATCGATGCTGTCCACGTCGACCTTGAGAACGTTGGCGAGCTCCTTGGCCAGCTCCTTGGTGACCATCGGCCCGCGTTCCTCCTCCGGCAGCGTCAACACCGCCGCGCGGAAAGCGGCCTGTTCGTTCGACACGGCGGCAGCCTCCGCGGACAAATGCGCAAAACGGGTGCTCTTGGCGGTCGAGGGCAACGGGGTACGCAAGACTCCCCAATCGATACCCGCGATGGCGACATGTGGCAGCGGGAAACGGGAGCACTCCTGCATGAGTGTTGCTCCCAGATCCATGTTCAGGCGGCGCAGCCCCACCGAGTCGAGGAACTTGACGATGGCATCCGACTCGGCCATGCCGCCACCACTCATCGCGCCCCAGTTCACCGAGAGCGCCGGCAGCCCGGCCGCGTGCCGCGACACAGCAAGGCCGTCCAACATGCTGTTCGCCGCGGCATACGTCAGCTGCGGCACGATACCGATCAGGCCACTGATCGAGGAGTACAGCACGAAGTGGTCGAGCTGCACATTGTGCTCACGCGTGGCCCTATCGAGGTTCAGCGCACCCCCCACCTTCGGTCCGAACACCTTGTACAGCGACTCCGCACTGATATCGGCGATCACCTCGTCATGCGCCACCGCGGCGGCGTGGAAGACGCCGCGCAGCGGATGCCCCGAAGCTTCCACCTTCGCGACCAGGTCCGCGACCTGGTCGTAGTCGCTGATATCGATCCGCTCTTCCCACACATCGACATCGGCGGCACGCAAGGCCTCGATCTGTGCTCGCGCCACCTCCGTCGTGGCACCGCTGCGGCTCGCGAGAATCAGATGAGTCGCCCCGGCTCTGGCCAACGAACGCGCGGTGGCCAACCCGAACCCACCGAATCCGCCGGTGATGAGATAGGAGTGGCCCGGGCGCACCGGGACCGGGTCGGACTTTCGGGGCAGCAGGGTCGGGGTCTGATCGCGTAGATCCAGCACGATCCGGCCCATATGCTCCGCACGGAACACCGCCTCGAACGCCCCGACAATCTGGTCGATCGGGAATCTCGTGTACGGGAGCGGGGTGAGCTTGCCCGCGGTGAGCATCTCGGTGCATTCGCGCCGCAGCTCGCGGAAGATCTCCGGCCGCATGCGCAGCATGCGATCCATGTCGACGGAGTGGAACGACAGGTTGCCGCTGAACGGTTTGAGATCCGTTGCCCCGCCGAAGTAGATGTCGGCCTTCCCGATCTCGATGATCCGGCAGAACTCTCCGGCGACCGCGAAGTTCTGGGCGATCATCTCGCCGGGCAGCGAGTTGTAGATGACATCGACCCCGCGTCCTTCGGTGATCCGCAGGATGTCCTCGACGAACCCGATCGAGCGCGAGTCGAAGGCCGCGGTGGCGCCCAGGTCCAGTGCCGCGCGCCGACGCTCCTCGCTACCGGCCGTCGCGTACACGACCGCACCCATGTTGACCGCGACCTGAACCGCGGCCATGCCCATGCCGCCCGCCGCGCCGTGCACCAGAACCGTCTCGCCGGGCTGCAGGTCGGCGAGCTTGTAGAACGCATAGCCAGCGGTGAAGAACGGGACACCGGAACCGACGGCGAGCGGGTCGAATTCCTCCCGCTGCAGATGCACGTCCGCTATCGGCTCCCAGGCCGCGCCGCCGTCGAGGTCGAACGTCAGGTAGCGGCGCAGCAGACCCCGCTCGGCGACCGCGATGCTTTCGCCGACCCGGAGTTCGTCAACCTGTGAGCCCACACGCGTGACGACACCGAAGCCCTCCATGCCGGGCTCCAGCTTGAAATAGGTCTTACCGAGCTCGCGCTCCGTCAGGATTCCGAGGACCTTCAACGGGTCCTTGTAGTTGAGTCCGACGGTCTCGATGCGGACCTCCACTTGCCGGGGCCCCGGCTCGATACGGTCGCACGCGCGCAGCGTGATGTCCTTGAGCGTCCGGGTATCCGGGATCTGCACTTCGTAGGCCACCTCCGGATCGGTGGGCTCGAACGGCTCCTCCCACGGCGCGACGAGCTCCGACAGTGATCGGCGCATCCGTTGGGTCCACCGCACACCCGCACGCACCGCCACTTCTTCGGCGCGATTCATCGCACCGATCTCGGCGGTCACCTCGTCCGCTGTGACCCCATCGGTCAGATCCACCAGGGACCATTTGGCGGGATGTTGCTCGTTCGCCAGCACACGGCGCGCCCCCACCAGCGCCACCTGATCGAGGTCCAGGCCATGATCTCCCGGCGCGAGGAAGGCGTTCTTGCTCACCACGACCACCTGCACGTCCGGACTCACGACACCGCGTTCGGTCTCGGCCTCCAGGACCACCCGCAACGCCTGCGCGACGGTGACGAGCCGATCGACGTTATCCACGGCGGACTTCCCCGAGCCCACCGTGACCAGCACTCGCAAGAACTCGTCCCGGTGCAGCGCCGCCGCGAAAGTCTCGGCGAGATCTGCTCTTTGCACGGTGTCAGCGCTGAAGACCACGACACCGGCGGCGGCCGCGCGACGAGCGCCTTCGGCGACGGCAGCGTCTACATCCGCGATTTCGATGACCGCGTTCGCGGCACGGGCCACCGGCGTCGGGGCCACAGGGGCAGGCTGTCCCTCAACCTCCTCCTCCAAGGGCTCCCAACGGGGTTCGTAGAAGTACTGCTCAAGCTCGGACAGTGGCGGCGAGGCCGACCCGACCGGCCGCAGGGTGACCCCCGTCATCGCCAGTGCGACCTCGCCGTCCCGCGACGCCAGATAAGCGTTGGCTCGCAACGGCTGCGTGCTGGTGATCTCGACGACCGCGATCGGATCCTCGGGAACCTCGTGGTACAGCCGCACGCGATCAATCGAAGCCGGGACATGCGCCGTCGGCGGTATATCCAGTTCCGGACGCGCCGCCAGCAGAACCGCGATGCACTGCAGTGCCGCGTCGGCTAACGCCGGATGCACGGCATGTTTTGGTGCGGAACCAGGTTCGGGACCGTCCACCAGACTCGCCAGCTGCGCGACGCAGCCCGCCGATCCGATGCGCACACTCTGGATTCGCTGAAACGCCGGCCCGTAAGAGAGCCCGACCGCGGCCAGCCCCCTGTAGACATCCTGGCCGTCGAAGACCCTGTCGTTGACCGACTGCGCCGGAACCTCGATCCGGGACGTCCCCAGATTCGCCTCCACCAGACGGCCATTGGCGTGTGCCGTCCACATCTGGGTGTGCGCGGAACGGCCGTTGACGATGAACCGTTTGGTGGGTTCGTCCACGGTGATGCGGGTGATCGGGGCATCGTGCTCGGCGACGACCAACGGCACCGCGAAGACCACCGAGTCCAATCCGGCCTGGCCTTTACCGGAACGTTGACGCACCGCGGACAAGGCGGCGTCCAGGTACGCGGTTCCCGGCAGCACCACCGAGCCGAGGACCGTATGGTCAGGCAGCCACGGCAGATTCGCGGGGGCCAAGGTGACCTCCCATTGCGGCGTCAGCGCGTCCGCGCGGTCACCGAGAAGCGCGAAACGGTCGGCGTCGCCGTACCGCGCGCGCAATGTGAGGGGATCTTCCTCCCACACTTCCTCTTGCGACCACGGGTATTTCGGCAGGTCCATATGCGCGATCACGCCGTGCTCGTAGATGTCCGCCTGCCCGGGCGCATCGATAGCGCCCACCGCGTACAGGTCGGTGATGGCCTGCAACACCGACTGCTCGTCATCCTGATCGCGGTGCAGCGTCTGCACCGCGGCACCGGAAATACTGTGGCGCACAAAGCTCTCGCGCAGGTTACCCAGAAGAACCGGGTGCGGCCCGACCTCGAGGAAGACTCGATACCGGTCCGCGATGAGCGTGTCTACCGCCCTTGCGAACAGGACACTTTCACGCACGTTCTGGCACCAGTAGGCGGGATCGGCGAATGCCGCGCTGTCCACCTTCTCGCCGGTAACCGTCGAGTACAACGGGATGTCCGTCGGCAGCGGCGTCAACCCCGCAAGGGAAGTCGCCAACTCGTCGAGGATGGGATCCATGAGCTGGCTGTGATACGGGACCTCCACGTGCAGCATCCGGGCGAAAATCCCGTCCCCGGCAAGTTCGTCGTGCAGGGTCTGCAGTGCCGCGGAGTCACCGGACAGCGTCGTCGCCGCGGCGCTGTTGATCGCCGCGACGCACACGGCGGTGCCAAAGCGTGCGGCACGGCGCTGGGCCTCCTCGGCATCAAGTCCGACCGCGAGCATGCCACCCGAGCCCGCCGTCTTCGCCTGCAAGCGAGACCGGTGGAACGAGACAGTGGCGGCGTCCCGCAGCGACAATGCGCCGCCGACGTAGGCCGCGGCCACCTCACCGACGCTGTGCCCCACTACCGCTGTGGGCCGGATGCCGAACTGTTCGAGGTGCTTGGCCAATGCCGACTGCACCAGGAAGTTCGCCGGTTGAGCGATCTCGGTACGACTCACACGCGAATCCCCTTGTGATCGCAGCAGTTCTGCGATCACCGACCAGCCCGAAATCTCCTGGAACACCGCATCGATGTCGGCGGCGGTGTCCCGGAACACCCCCTGGCACTCCAGCAAGCCGCGCGCCATCCCCCACCACTGTGGACCCATGCCACTGAAGACGAACACCGGATCCGAGATGCCCTCGACGAGGGCACGCGGCGGAGCCGCTTCCTCGCTCTCAGCATAGGAATTGAGCTGTACCAGCAGATCATCCGCGTCGCGATAGATGAAGCCCTTACGGAGGTGGTGCTGCGCCCGCCGCCCGGTGGCCGCAGTCTTCAGGCGCCGCGCATAGTCGTCGGAGACCGTACTCGCCTCGTCTGCCGCACCCGTGTCGGTACGGAGCATCTCTGCATACCGCCCGGCGACCTCATGCAGCGCCGTACCACTGCGTGCCGAGACCGGAAAGATCCGGATGCTGTCCCGGACCGGCACGGGAGCCTCGAGGGCTGTCGGTGCGGGAGGCTCGGAGACCAGCACATGCGCATTGGCCCCGCCGTAGCCGAAGCTGTTCACCGCGGCGTAGGCTGGCGCGCCCAGATCGGGGTAGGTCTCCACCTCGAGCGGAACCCGAATCCTGAGCTCGTCGAAGGGAATCTGGGGATTGAGCTTGTCGAGCACGACCTGCGGCGCGATGGTGCGCCGCTGCACCGTGAGCGCGGCCTTGATCAGGCCCGCGACGCCGGCCGCGGCCTCGGTGTGCCCGAAGTTGTTCTTCACCGAGCCGATGATCAGAGATTGGGTGCGGCCGGCAGCCTGGCCGTATGAGTGGCCCAGCGCCTCCGCCTCCAGCGGATCCCCGACGCTCGTACCGGTACCGTGCGCCTCGACGTATCCGACGAGTGCGGGATCGACACCCGCCTCTGCGAGCACCTGTTCGGCAAGACGCTGTTGCGACAACGGATTTGGCACGGGCAGCGCTATCGTCCGACCGTCCTGATTGACCCCACTACCCCGGATCACCGCATAGATACGGTCGCCGTCCCGCTGCGCTTGCTCCAGGTTCTTGAGTACGACGATGCCGACACCCTCGCCGCGGCCATAGCCGTCCGCGGCCGCGTCGAACGACTTACAGCGGCCATCTGCCGCGAGGAACCTGCCCTTGCACATGGTGATGAACGTTTCCGGCTGGAACATGACATTAACGCCGCCGGCGAGCGCCACATCGCATTCGCCGTTCGCGACCGCACGCACCGCGAGATGCGTTGTGACGAGCGAGGAAGAGCACGCGGTGTCCACGGTCATGCTCGGCCCCCAGAGGTCGAGCGCGTGGGCGATTCGGTTGGACAGCAGGGTCTGGGATGCGCTGAACGCGGCAAAGTTGTTGATCTTCTCGAGGTTTCGGGCAAGCCCCCGGCTGATCATGTTGTCGTTCATGAAGCCGCCGATGAAGGTGCCTACCTTGCCACCCAGCGCCTGCCCCGCGATACCCGCGTCATCGAGTGCCTCCCAAGAGGTTTCGAGAAGGAGTCGCTGCTGCGGGTCGAGAACGGCGGCCTCGCGGTGCGAGATCCCGAAGAAGTCCGCATCAAATCGGCGGAAGCCCTGGGCGAGGAAGCTGGCTCGCCGGGTGTACATCCGCCCCGGAGTGTCAGGGTCTGGATCGTAGAACTTATCCGCATCCCAGCGGTCCTTCGGAATGTCTGCGACGGCATCGCCTTTGAGTAACACGAATTCCCAAAAGCTGTCCGCATCTTCTATGCCACCGGGGAATCTGCACCCGATGCCAATGATAGCCACTGCGACCAACGCCCTGCCCTCTCCTAGTTGTTGAACTTACCTGGAGACAATGGAACTTTTGCCGAAATAGCGAGACATTCGAACTGATCTGGAATCATCTTGACCACTAACGATGCTTTACCTGTCGAGTCATTCTGTGGAGTTCGGACTGTACCCGTCTGATTGGCAACACGAAGGGCGTTTCAGATGACTTTGTCGCTTCACCCAAAGGTAGCTCGATGAAGAACGCTTGGGTGTATCTTGTTGTGCTGGCGGTGCTTACCGTCGCAGCGCTGTTCATCTTCAAGCTGCGTTCGACCGACATCCCGGACGAGGCGGCGGGAACCGTGGGCCGCCTGCCCACGCTGGGCAGCCTCACCGAACGGACGATTCAGTACGAGGCGGTCGGGCCGGCCGGGACTCCGGCGACGGTGTCCTATCTCGACGACGACGGCCACAACCAGAACGTCGACACCGTCCTGCCATGGCAGGAGGCGCTACGCACCGTGGAACCATCCCTCGTGACGAGCATGGTGGTGCAATCCAATACCACCGGAGTCGGATGCCGGATCACCGTCAACGGAAAGGTCCGCGACGAACAAGTCGCGACCGCCACCGGTGGCATCGCGAGCTGCAAGGTGCAAGTCGCATGAACGGGGACGAGACCGACGCGGTCACCGGGCCGATACCGGCCGCCGGCGGCAAGGACAGCTTCTCCGTTCGATCGCGAGCATTCGGTAGACGTGTGCGCAACGAGTTCTCTGTGCCGTTCCGTCGCGACACCTACACCAGCACCGAGCAACACAGACCCCTGTACGCCCGACTGCTGTACGGGCTTTCCATACCTATTGTCATCCTGTGGGTGCTGCTCGCATGCGGGCTCAATGCCGCGGGCCCCCAGCTCGAGAAGGTGATCGAGGGGCACGCGCTGTCCTTCTTGCCGGACGAGGCCTCCTCGGTGCAGGCGCTCTCCAATATGGGCAAGTACTTCGGTGACGGCGGCACCAATAACTTCGTGGCGGTTCTGGCCGAGGGCGACAAGCCCTTTGGAGCAGAGATGCACGGCTACTACGCCGACCTGATGGCGAAGTTCAAGGCGGACAAGAAACATGTCATCACGACGATCGACCTATGGTCCGATCCGTCATTCGCCCCGGCGTTCGAAAGCCAGGACCGGAAGGCCTCGTTCAGCTATCTGAACCTGAGCGGCAACATGGGCACCGCGTTGGCCATGGAGTCGACCCAGGCGGTGCGCGACATCGTCAAGGCGTACCCGCCTCCCGCGGGGGTCAAGATCTATGTGACGGGTCCATCCGCGGTCGTGAACGACGAACTGCTGGCGATCAACCGGTCGATCCTGCCGATCATCATCGCGTGCGCCATCTGCATCACCATCATCATGTCGTTGACCTACCGCTCGCTGTTCACGGCATCGATGCCGCTGCTGGTTGTGGCGGTTGCCCTGGTGACGGCCCGGCCGATCGTCGCCCTTCTCGGCGAACGCGGCGTCATCGGCATCTCCATATTCGCCTCGAGCCTGCTGGCCGGCATCGTCCTCGGTGCGGGGACCGACTACGGCATCTTCCTACTGGGCCGATATCAAGAGGCACGACGAGCCGGCCAGGACCCCACGACGGCGTACTACACCGCGTTATCGAGTGTGCAGCGCATCATCTTCGCCTCCGGACTGACTGTGGCGGGCGCGACGGCATGTATGACCCTGACCAGGCTCGCCGCGTTTTCCACGTCCGGTCTGCCGTGCACCATCGGCATCCTCACCGCGCTGGCCGCGGCACTGACCCTGGGCCCCGCGCTACTGGCGATCGGTTGCAGGCTCGGACTCTACGAGCCGCGCGGCGACCGGGCCATCCGGCGCTGGAGACGCATCGCCACCCACGTGGTCCGCTGGCCCGGCCCGGTACTGGCCGGCAGCCTCGCCGTGCTCGCACTCGCCATTCTCGTGCTGCCGACGTATGTCATCAGCTACAACGAGCGGGCGGCCCAACCGGCCAACACCGAAGCAAACCTGGGCCTCGATGCCGCCGATAGGCACCTGCCCCCCAACATGCTGAACCCGAATCTGCTCTTCGTCGAGGCCGATCACGACATGCGCAACTCCGCGGACCTGATCGCGCTCGCGAAGCTGACCAATGCCGTCTACAGCGTCGACGGTGTGCAAGCGGTGCAAGGCATTACCCGCCCGCTCATCTCGCCGCTGCCTCAAGGCACCCTGACCTACCAAGGCGGATACATCGGCGAACGGATGTCCCAAATAGCCGAGATGGTCAGCACACAACTCAACGGCATCGCCCGAATCACCGGCCAAATCGATCAGCTCTCCGTGGGGGTCAAGGTAGTCCTCAGGGATCTTCAGGTCACCCAGCGCGCCGTCGAGCTTCCCGGCGGTACGGGCAAGGCCACCCGGCAACGTCTCATCGACTTGTTGAAGATGGCGAAGGGCGTCCACAACGAGATGCAGCCGCTGCTCGCGGGCGGCATCGATACGGCAGGCCAGCTCGTGGACATGGTCCCCGATTGCAAACAGATCCTTCCCTGCAACACGGCGCTGACCGGACTCTCGGTGCTCGACGCACTCAACGATTCCGGAGGGCGCAAGTTCGAGGATCTTGTGGACGCCTCCCGTGTCGCCTCAGAGTCGTTGCCGAACTTGGTGATTCAGGTCCGCATGTTGGACCAGTTCCTCGCCGACGCGCAACGAACGCTGACGCCCATCCGCGGCATGGCCGACTCGCTGCTGCTGCAAATGAATGAGGTCACCCAGTTCCTGCGGGAGATCGCCGACACCTATATGAAGGGTGACCCGAGCGGATACTTCTTCCTCCCCAGTCAGGCCTTCGAGTCCCCGCTGTTCCAATCCGCGATGTCCGTCTTCTTCTCCCCGGACGGCAAGATCACCCGGATGCTGGTCATGGGCGATGTGAACTCCTTCAGCCGGGAGAGCATGGATTACAGCGCAAAGATCGTCCCGACCGCGAAGGCAGCACTCAAAGGCACCTCACTCGGCGGCAGCACGGTGAGCATCGGTGGAGCCGGCGGCACCCTGCTCAACATCGCCGCCTTCGCCAAGGAAGACTTCATCACCAGCGCGGTGGCAGCGTTCGCCTTCGTGTTCTGCGTAGTCCTGCTGCTGCTGCGCAGTTTCGTCGCCGCGGTCGCCGTCGTCGGCACCGTGGGACTGTCATTTCTTTCCGCATGGGGGCTCAGTGTCGCCATCTGGCAATACGGCGTGGGTCTGCCGTTGCACTGGGCGGTCGCACCGTGCTCCTTCATCTTCTTGGTCGCGGTCGGCGCCGACTACAACTTGCTACTCGTGGCCCGCTTCAAAGAAGAGTTACGTGCCGGAATCAAGACCGGGATCATCCGTTCCATGGTGGGCACGGGCAGTGTGGTCACCACCGCGGGTCTGATCTTCGGTTTCACGATGTTCGCGTTGATCGCCGGCTACTCCAGCACCCTGGCCCAGATCGGCACCACGGTCGGCGTCGGGCTCCTGCTCGACACGCTCATCGTCCGCTCGCTCGTCATCCCCTCCATCGCGACCCTCCTGGGCCGGTGGTTCTGGTGGCCCATGCGGGTGCCGTGCCGCGCGTTGCGGGAAACGGACCCATCACTGGTTCGCTCGACGACCGGCGCGAGCCCGACATAAAAAGGAAACCTTTGTCCAAAAACCGCGGAATAGATGATTGCCGCACTCCAGATACGGAGACCGGCGCGTGAAAAGTCGCCGTCTAGATCGGCGGGCGAGTTTTACGGCGCAATCCTGCGCCGCCCAACGCGCGGCCGAGACGCTACAGCCGCCGGATCGTCGTCTGCTAGACGATCCCTATTCGCGGTACTTCATCCACAGTCCCCTATTGCGGGTGTGTTTGATCCATCCCCTGGCCGCCCGCGCATTCATCGAATTACTGAAATCCGTATTCGGTGCCGCCGGCCACTTTTTCCTGGTCTTGCGGGCGCGCTACACCGACGACGTGCTCGAGAGCGTCATCAACGATGGTGTCGATCAGGTGGTGCTGCTGGGTGCTGGATTCGATACCACGTCGTTGCGCCGGGCCACGAACAGTCCCGTGAAGATCTTCGAGGTCGACGCGCCCACCACTCAAGCGGACAAACGCGCCGTCGTGGAACGGCTCCGGCCGGACGAGGGAAACGATCACATCGTTTGGGTACCTTGCGATTTCGAACACGACGCACTCCGCGAAAGGCTTCTGGACAGCGGGTTCGATCCCACCCGGCCCAGTCTGATCATCTGGCTCGGCGTGACCGCCTATCTCACCCGGGAGGCCCTCGACGCGACGCTGGCCGATCTCGCCGCGGTCTGCGCGCCGGGCAGCCGCCTGGTTTTCGACTACCTGGATACCAATCTCGTGGCCGGGGACAGCACCTCCGCTCGCGCCCGGCTGTGGACACAGGCGGCCGCACGATTCGGGGAGCCGTACCTCACCGGTCTCACCGCGGCCGACGCCGACGCTCTGCTCGCCGCGCACGGTTTCACGTGCGAGGCACACCTGACCACGTTCGAGTTACTGCAGCACTACGCACCGACGTATGTCAGTCGGTCGCCTGCCGACGGCCGGGCAGCGATCACCACGGCACAGCGCCGCTAAGACAGACGTCTTTTCTCGTCGTATTCACCGCCACGCGTCACAGATGCGTAGCGGTGACAGTCAGACGAGCGTTCACGAACTATAATGAGGGCCACAACCTGCATGAACAGGGAACTAATGCCGCAGGTGCCGCGTTGAGGTAGACAGCCACCAGCAATGTAAACGCGGGATCCGATCGCACAGACCCGCAGTGAAGAGGAGAAGTACACATGGCAGATCGCGTGCTACGAGGCAGCCGGCTCGGCGCCGTCAGCTACGAAACCGATCGTGACCACGACCTGGCGCCCCGTCGTATGGCCCGTTACCGCACCGACAACGGTGAAGAATTCGACGTTCCCTTCGCCCATGACGCCGAGATCCCGGCGAACTGGGCTTGCCGCAATGGCTTGGAGGGCACGCTGCTCGACGGCGATGTGCCCGAGCCCAAGAAGGTCAAGCCACCGCGCACGCACTGGGACATGCTCCTAGAGCGTCGCAGCGTCGAAGAGCTCGATGAGCTGCTCAAAGAGCGTCTGGAACTGATCAAGGGTCGCCGTAGAGGCTAGAGCCGCGGCAGTCCAACCCCACCCATGAGTGCACCCGGCAGATCGGTAGCGGGTTCGGTTGTCCTCGTTACCGGCGCCGGGAGCGGTATGGGGGAAGCCACCGCCCGCGTTTTCGCCGCGGACGGAGCATTCGTCGCAGTCACCGATCTACGCCTGGAAGACGCACAAGCCGTCGCCGACGCGATCGGTGATGCCGCAGTTCCCTGGGCGCTGGATGTCACCAATGACACGCAGATCAGCGAGGTCGTCGCCGCCGTGGGTGAACGGTTCGGCCGGCTGGACATCGTGGTGAACAATGCCGGGTTCGCGGCGTTCCGATCGCTCGATGACCCCGATTACGGCGATACCTGGGATCGATCACTTGCGGTACACCTGACCGCACCGGTGCGCGTTGTTCGCGCGGCACTTCCGTTTCTGCGCAACTCCCCTGCCCCGCGCGTGGTGAACATCGCATCCACGGAGGCCCTCGGCGCCACCCCGTATGACAGCCCCTATGTCGCCGCCAAATCCGGCCTGGCCGGGTTGACCAGGAGTCTGGCGGTCGATCTGGGGCGGGACGGGATCACCGTGAACTGCATCTGCCCGGGGCCCATCGATACCGCGATGACGGCCGCGATTCCCGCCGAGGACAAGGACACCTATGCCCGCCGGCGTACCGCACTGCGCCGCTACGGTCGCGCCGAGGAAGTCGCACACATGACATTGAGTGTGTGCCTGCCGGCCGCGTCGTATCTGACCGGCGCGGTCATTCCCGTCGACGGCGGCCTGATGGCCCGCAATGCGTGAGGACTGACTACCTCAGCGATTGACGCCGCGGGCCCGGTCCAAGCGGCTTTTGACACCCCACTTGGTCACCTTGACCAGGGCTTCATTGATGATCGAGCCACTCATCTTGGATTCACCGATCGCGCGCTCGGTGAAGGTGATCGGCACCTCGACAACCTCGAAGCCGTGCGCGATGGTGCGCAGCGTCAGATCGATCTGGAAGCAGTACCCGTGCGACTCGACGGCCGCCAAATCCAGCTTTTCGAGCACCTCACGGCGGTATGCGCGGTAGCCCGCGGTGATGTCGTGCGGCTTGACTCCCAGCACCAGCCGCGCATAGACATTCGCGCTGCGGGACAGCACAAGCCGTCGCCACGGCCAGTTGACCACGGTGCCGCCGGGCACATACCGCGAGCCGATCGCCAGATCAGCTCCGGCGTCCACGGCGCCGAGCAGTCTCGACAGCTGTTCGGGAGCATGGCTGCCGTCGGCGTCCATCTCCACCAGCACCGAGTACTGACGGGCCAAACCCCAGCCGAAGCCCGCGATGTAGGCGGCACCGAGGCCACCCTTTTCCTTGCGGTGCATGACATGTACGCGATCAGGGTCGGCAAGCGCTGCCTCGTCGGCCAGCTCGCCGGTCCCGTCTGGGCTGCCGTCATCGACGATCAGCACGTGCACATCGGGTTGCGCCTTGTGCAACCGACCGAGGATCAGCGGGAGGTTCTCCCGCTCGTTGTACGTCGGAATGATCACCAGGGTCCGGGCACTCGGACGTTCGGTCACGGGATCCACTCCGGTCAGGTCTCCTTAATCGGTGAGGCCGGCTCAACCTCACGTTCCGGCCTCTTCAGCCCTCCATTGTGCAGTATCGCCAGGCCAGCCGAGGCCAGGACGGCAAGTACGGCGATCAGAGCAAGCGCCCATTCGACCCACGGCCCCCATTGCGTGGCGGGTGTCAGGTCATTGTGCAGTCGCACCTGCATGTCGATGTAAGCCGGTTGGAAGAACTTGGTGCGGCCCGCGTCGACTCCGTCGGGAGAGACAAAGGCGCTGATCCCGGTGGTACCGACGACGATGACTTCCCGGTCGTGCTCGACGGCCCTGACCTTCGAGATGGCCAGCTGCTGCTCGCTCATCGCGGTTCCGAACAGGGCATTGTTACTCGGCACCGTGAGAATCTCGGCGCCGTTGAGCGTGGATTGCCGCAGCGCCCGATCGAAGAGCACCTCCCAGCAGGTGGCGACACCGATCTTGACACCTCCCGCGGTGACGACGCCGTTGCCGTCCCCGGGGACGAAGTACCCGGCCCGATCGGCGTACTCGGAGAAGTGCGCGAAGAAGCTCCGCCAGGGCAGGTACTCGCCGAACGGTTGCACGATCTGCTTGTCGTGACGCTCACCGGGGCCGCTGTTCGGGTCCCACACGATGATGGAATTGATCGACTTGGGCTGTTCGGGGGTGAAATCGGGATGCCGCAGCACTCCACCGACCAGAATCGGCACCCCGATGGCCTGTGCTGCTTCGTTAATGGCCTCGGCCGCGTCGGCATTGCGGATCGGATCGATATCCGACGAGTTCTCGGGCCACACCACGAACTGCGGCGCCGGCGCCTTTCCGGCCTTGACGTCCTGGGCCAGTACGAGAGTTTCCTTGACGTGATAGTCGAGGACCGCGCGCCGTTGGGCATTGAAATCCAGGCCCAGCCGGGGCACATTGCCCTGGACGGCCGCGACGGTGACGGTCCGCCCGTCAGTGGCGCCGTGGCTCGCGTGCCGGACCTGCTGCCAGCTGACCGCCATCGCGATCAGGACAAGGCACACGCACGTTCCCGGCAGCAGCACCGACGGCACCGGCCGGGCACCATCCGGGCCCACCGACGGGCTGCGCCACCACCGATACATCTCGATACCCAGCGCGGTGACCGCAAACGCACCCAGGGCCACCGCAAAGGACACCAACGGCGCTCCCCCATACCGGGCCAGACTCAGCATCGGACTATCGCCTTGGCCGAAAGCAATTCGGCCCCAAGGGAATCCGCCGAACGGGACGCTTGCCTTGCCCCATTCCGTGGCGGTCCATGCAGCGGCGAACCAGAGCGGCCAACCGGGCAGATTCCGCACGGCGACCGCCAGCAGGCCAAACAGGGCCACCCAGGTGGCGCAGAGCAAGGACAACGCCAACCACGGGACGGCACCTACCAGCTGACCCGTCCACGGCAACAGCGGGATGAAGAACGCCAGACCGAATAGGAGCCCATACCCGAGTCCGCCGCGCAGCGTGGTCTTCGACGACCACAGCACCAGTCCCAGGATCGACAACGCGGGGAACGCCGCCCACCAAAAACCCCAGGGCGGGAAGCTCGCACACAATGCGAGACCGCCGACCACGGCCGCGCCCTGGCGGGCGGCCGCCCGCATCCATGCTCGACCGAAAGCCGTGACGCGCGCGCCTACCGCCGCCGCGAAGAGCTTCCCGCGCGAAGGGCCGGCCTCGACGGGATCCTCCGGCTCATCGTCTGCCGGAACGTCGGACTGCTCGTCGAGATCAGCCAGATCCTCGTCACGCGTCTCATCGACAGTCTCGTCAGCCATGGATCACCTTGCCGCGGTGCACGGTCTGCAGACACTTGGGCAGTACAGCAGCGGCGTCCGATAAGTCGGGCAGTGCCGGTACGCGCGAGCGCGGGTCGGTGGACCACCGCTGAACGCCCGGTTGGCTGGTGTTGATGGTCAGATCCCCTGTCTCCCAGATCGCGTAGCTGGCAATCGCTCCCGGGGCCAGTGTGCCGGTGACGCCATCGTGAATTCCCTGTGCGCGCCAGCCACCTCGGGTCGCGGCACCGAATGCCGCACGGACCGATACGGAGCTACTTGCGGTGCGGTGATGCGCCGCCGCCCGCACCGTCACCCACGGATTCATGGGCGCGACGGGGGCATCGGAACCGAACGCTAGGGGCACGCCTTGGGATGCTAACAGCGCCAGCGGGTTTAGCTGAGTACCTCGGTCCACGCCGAGTCGGTCCGCGTACATGCCGTCGGGGCCGCCCCACAGGGCGTCGAAAGCCGGCTGCACGCTGGCGATCACGCCGAGCCGGCCAAGTTGCTCGGCCTGTGCGGCGGAGATCATTTCGAGGTGTTCCAGCCGATGGCCGCACCGCGCCACGGCGGGTACACCGTGGCGCGCCGCCACCCGCTCGAGGGCCTCGACCACTTGGGCGACGGCGGCGTCCCCGATCACGTGGAATCCCGCGGTGATGCCGGCCTGCGTGCACGAGTCCAGATGCGCTTCAACCGTTTCGGCATCCAGATGTCTGGTGCCGCAGGTGTGGGGCGCGTCGCGGTACGGCTCCTGCAGCCAGGCGGTACGCGATCCCAGCGCGCCGTCGACGAAGAGGTCACCGGCCAGACCGGCGGCCCCTGTCGAGGCGATGAGTTCACGCGCGTGATCGGGATCGCGTGCCGCTTCTCCCCAGTAGCCGGTGACCTGCACGCCGTGCTCGGTGGCCAACAGCTCACGGAAATCCTCCAGCCCGCCGATCTCGGGTCCTCCGCATTCATGGACCGACACCACGCCGAGCGATGCCGCGGTGTCGAGGGCCGCCCGCCGTGCGGTGGCCCGCCCCTTCGCCGAGAGCGCATTGCGCGCGTGGGCCCGCAACAGATGGTGTGCCGCGGCGGCCAGCGGCTGCTCGGGGTGGAATCCGGTGGCCCCGGTAAGTCCGGGCACCTGCTGTCGCAGCGCGGTCGATGCCGCGGCCGAATGCACATCGATGCGGGTGAGGTAGACGGCCCGACCGGGTGCCGCCGCGTCGAGGTCGGCGGTGGTCAGCGGATGCCGATCCAGCCATCGTGATTCATCCCAGCCGTGGCCCCAGATCACCTCGTCGGCGTGCTCGCGGGCATACGCGGTCAACCGGGCCAGGCACTGTTCGCGCGAGGTCACATCAGACAGGTCGAGCCCGATGATGGACAGCCCGAGCGCGGTGACATGAACGTGGGCATCGACAAACGCGGGCGCCACAAAGGCACCTTCCAGATCCACGACCTGGGCGTCCGGGAACTCCGCGCGGCCGAGGTCGTCCTCACCGATCCAGCTGATGACGCCGCCGGTCACCGCCATCGCGGTCGCCGCGGGATGGGACGGGCTGTGCACCCGGGCGTTGACGAGCAGTTGCGATGAGCTGCTTGCGCGAAGAGCGCCCGAACGAGTCTGCACTCGGTAATTCTGCCGGGCTCAGGCGAGGTCTACGCGGGCAGGTCGTGGCCGGGACGGTATCTGAAGCTCTGTCCGCCGGATTCGTCCGCGACGTCGATGACCTCGCCGTCGATGTAGTCGACCGTGCGCGCCCGGGGCTGGCCGGTCTGAAACGCGCCATACCCCGAGGGAATGACGGTGATCAGGGGTGCGCGCCGGCTCAGTTGGCGGGCCGCGACCAGTGTCAGAACGGGCCGCAGCACGGCACGGGTCGGCGGCAGCAGCAGTAGCAGTCCGATGGCCGAGGAAACCAGCCCGGGGATCACCACCGCGACGGAGCCCAGTGCGATCAGCGCACCGTCAGCGATTGCTCCACCCGGGGACCTCACACCTCGTCGCAGCTGGTCGAGGGCGCGTCGGGCCTGGGAGCCAGCCAGCAATAGGCCTATGACGAAGGCCGCCGCAACGGCGATGATGGTCCAGCCGATGCCCACGGCCGATGTCAACGCCACCAGCGCGGACACCTCGACGATCACGTACAGCAGAAACAGGCCTGGCCACATACCGACTCAACGAGCCGATATGCCGCTGGGTTCCCGTATCGACGTGCGGGTCAGGCGGTGACGGCCAGCCCAATGGTGCCGGTGCTGCCGCGGCGCAGAATGCTCGCCTTCACCAGCACCCATCCCACCAGGCCGTACTTGCGGGTGATCGCCGCGCGAGCCCGCTCGGTGCCGTCGGTATCCAGGACCCGCGCGGTTCCCTGGATCTCGCCGCTACGAACCTTGCCGCGCACGTCGCAGACGGCCAGCGTCACCCGTGGGGTGTTGCGGATGCGGCGCACCTTCCAGGAGTTCGTCTCGGTCCACACGAGAAGCTCGCCGTTTTCCGGCGCTGCCCAGACCGCGGCGGGCTTGGCCCGACCGTCCTTGGTGTAGGTGGTCAGCAGGACATATTTGGCGGCACAGACGTCATCGAACGTCGGCGCCGGGAGGTTCGCACCCATGCGCCCATCGTAGGTATGTCACTGCGCTTCCGGCGCACCGAGCGTCACCGAAATTCCGACCCTGGAGCCGCTGCGACGGCTGTTCAGCGCCCACGCGATCCGGCCAAACAGGCCATAGCGCTTGAGCACCGTGGCGCGGATACGCTCGACGGACGCCGGATCCTCCACCACTGCGGCGGTGCCGTCTGCTGTCGGACTGATCACCCGACCACGCTGGGTACACACGGCCACCGTCACCCTTGGGCTGCGCCTGATCCGCTTGATCTTCCAGGAGTCGCCGCCCGTGGTCATCAGCAGTTCATCGCCCTCGGTGACGAACCACATCGGAGTCGACTTCGGCACACCGTCTTTCGTGAAGGTGGTCAACAAGACGTACCGGCCGATCGCTACCGTCTCGATGTCCAAGCCTTTGTTCCGGGCCATGTTCCGATGCTACGACTCCAGCTCGCCCTCGGTCTCCAAGAACACCGAGCGCAAATCATCCAAAACTTGCTGGTTGGGTTTTTCCCACAGGCCTCGGCTGGCGGCCTCCAGCAACCTCTCGGCGATGCCGTGCAGCGCCCACGGGTTGGACTGCTGCATGAACTTACGGTTCTGCTCGTCGAGCACGTAGCTGTTGGTCAGCTGTTCGTACATCCAGTCGGCCATGACGTTCGCGGTCGCGTCGTACCCGAACAGGTAGTCGACGGTGGCCGCCATTTCGAAGGCACCCTTGTAGCCGTGCCTGCGCATCGCCTCCAGCCACCGCGGGTTGACCACGCGCGCACGGAAAACCCTTGTGGTTTCTTCGGATAACGTTCGAGTGCGCACGGAGTCGGGCCTGGTGTTGTCGCCGATGTAGGCCGCCGGCGCCTTTCCGGTGAGCGCCCGAACCGCGGCGACCATGCCGCCGTGGTACTGGAAATAGTCATCCGAGTCGGCAATATCATGCTCGCGGGTATCGGTGTTCTTGGCCGCCACCGCGATCCGCCGGTACTGGTGGCGCATATCCTCACTCGCCGCGGCACCATCGAGCCCACGACCATAGGCAAACCCGCCCCATGCGGTGTAGACCTGCTCCAAATCGGAGTCATTGCGCCAGTTTTGGCTGTCAATCAGTTGCAGCAGCCCGGCGCCATAAGTCCCCGGCTTGGAACCGAATATGCGCATCGTCGCGCGCCGCCAATCGCCGTGCTCGGCGCGATCGGCTTCGGCGTGTGCGCGCAGGTAGTTCTGCTCCGCGGGTTCCTCGAGACCGGCGGCGAGCGCGACGGCGTCATCAAGCATGGTCACCACGTGCGGGAAGGCATCGCGGAAGAACCCGGAGATGCGCACCGTGACGTCGATCCGCGGGCGCCCGAGTTCTGCCAACGAGATGGCCTCCAGGTTCACCACACGGCGAGAAGCGTCGTCCCACACCGGCCGAACGCCCAGGAGTGCAAGCACTTCGGCGATATCGTCACCGGAGGTCCGCATCGCGGACGTTCCCCAGATGGAGAGTCCCACCGAACGCGGCCAATCGCCATAGTCGGTGCGGTACCGCTCAAGCAGCGAGTCGGCCATGGCCTGGCCTGTCTCCCAGGCCAACTTCGAGGGAACCGCCTTGGGGTCCACCGAATAGAAGTTGCGCCCGGTCGGCAGCACGTTGACGAGCCCGCGCAGCGGCGAGCCGGAGGGCCCAGCCTCGATGAATCGGCCATCCAGCGCACGCAGGACCGCGTCGATCTCACCGTTGGTGCCGTCGAGCCTGGGCACCACCTCGGTGGCCGCGAAGCGCAAGATCTGCGCGACCTGCGGGTCCTCGGTGAGATTGTCCACCGCGTCGGGGTTCCAGCCCGAGGCCTGCAGGGCGGTCAGCAAGGAATGTGCCTGCTGTTCAATCTCATCCACCAGTGCACGCTCGTCCGTGCCGTCCTCGACCAGGCCGAGCGCCTGGCGCAATCCGGGCACCGATTGTTCGCCCGCCCACATCTGACGGGCACGCAGGATGGCCAGCACCAGATCGACCTGGGCCCCGCCCTCGGGAGCACTGCCCAGGATGTGCAGGCCATCGCGGATCTGCACATCCTTGATCTCACACAGCCATCCGTCGACGTGCAGCAGCATGTCGTCGAAGACGTCTTCGTCGGGGCGCTCCTCCAACCCGAGATCGTGGTCCATCTTGGCTGCCCGCATCAGCGTCCAGATCTGTTGGCGGATGGCAGGTAGTTTGGCCGGATCCAGCGCCGAGATGTTCGCGTGCTCATCGAGGAGCTGCTCCAAACGGGCTATGTCCCCGTAGGTTTCGGCGCGCGCCATGGGAGGAATCAAATGGTCGACAAGGGTCGCGTGTGCCCGCCGCTTGGCCTGGGTGCCCTCGCCCGGATCGTTGACCAGGAACGGATAGATCAGCGGCAGATCGCCGATCGCGGCATCAGTGGCGCAATCCGCCGACAGCCCAACGGTTTTCCCGGGCAGCCATTCCAGGTTGCCGTGCTTGCCCAGGTGCACCAGCGCGTCGGCGCCGAAGCCGCCCTCCTCGCGAGGAGCCGACAACCAGCGGTAGGCGGCGAGGTAGTGGTGACTCGGCGGCAGATCGGGATCGTGGTAAATAGCTACTGGATTTTCACCGAATCCACGGGGCGGCTGCACCACGAGTACTGTGTTTCCTGCCTGTAGCGCAGCAATCACGATATCGCCCTCGGGGTTGGCACTGGTGTCGACAAACAACTTCCCGGGCGGTGGGCCCCAATGTTCGACAACCTGCTCGGCGAGCCCAGGCGCCAGCCGCGAGAACCATTCCCGGTACTGCTGTGCGGGCACCCGAATCGGGTTGCCCGCCAGCTGGTCCGCGGTGAGCCAGTCCGGATCCTGGCCGCCACGCTCGATCAGGGCGTGAATCAGCGTGTCCCCGTCTCCGTCCCGGGCGGGCCGACCGGTCGCAGGCAGACCGGGGATGTCGCCGTCGGCACCCACGTCGTAGCCCGCGGCACGCATCGCGGTCAGCAGCGCCACGGCGCTCGCCGGAGTATCGAGTCCGACGGCGTTGCCGATTCGCGCATGCTTGGTGGGGTACGCGGAAAACACCACCGCGATCCGGCGTTCGGCGGCCGGTATCGAGCGAAGTTTCGCATGCCGCAAGGCGATACCGGCCACCCGCGCGCAGCGCTCCGCGTCCGGGACGTAGGTGATGAGTCCGTCGCTGTCGATCTCCTTGAACGAGAACGGCACGGTGATGATGCGGCCGTCGAATTCGGGGACAGCCACCTGGGTGGCGACATCCAAGGGACTCATGCCGTCGTCGTTGGCGTCCCAATCGTCCCGGGCGCTGGTCAGGCACAGGCCCTGCAATATCGGGATATCAAGGGCCGCAAGGTGCGCGACACTCCACTCGTCATCGGATCCCCCGGCACCCACCGCCGCCGGAGTTGCACCGCCGGCCGCCAACACCGTGACCACCATGGCATCGGCGGCCGAAAGCGTCTTCAGAAGCTCCGGCGGCGCGGTGCGCAACGAGGCACAGAACACCGGAAGTGCTCGCCCACCAAGGTCTTCGATGGCCGTACACAACGCATCGATGTAGGCGGTGTTGCCTGCGAGCTGTTGTGCCCGGTAGTACAGCACTGCCACCGTCGGACCGTCGGATGTGGCCTCACGACCACTGCGTTCCAGCACTCCCCAGGCCGGGTTGGTCGCGGGCGGATCGAAGCCAATTCCGGTCATCACGATGGTGTCGGACAAAAACGCGTACAGCTGCTGCAGATTCGCCGTACCGCCCTCGGCCAAGTAGCGATGGACCTGCAGCGCGACACCGCCCGGGACGGTGGAGCACTCCATGAGTTCGGCATCGGGGGCCTGCTCACCGGAGACCACGACCGTGGGCACACCGGAGGCGATGACGGCATCGATGCCCTCTTCCCAACCGCGGCGGCCGCCGAGCAGCCGGACGACCACCGCGCCCATCCCGTCCAGCAGGCCCGGCAGGTCGTCGACGTGGATGCGAGAAGGGTTGGCCCATCGGTAGTTCGCACCACTGGCACGCGCACTCAGAAGGTCGGTGTCGGACGTGGATAAAATCAGGATCCTGGGAAGAGATGCCGCATCGCTCACAAGATATTCGTACCGTAGTCCTACGGTGAGTAGGTGACCCGCTCCAGCCCAGACGACGCGTGCCCCGGTGCGTTGCGGTTGCACGAGGCGGCCGACGGGGCACTGGCGCGGATCCGGCTACCCGGTGGAATGCTGACGTCGGCGCAGCTGGCGGCGTTGGCGGAGGCAGCCGGTGAGTACGGCGCGCCGGTCTTGGAACTGACTTCTCGCGGCAACGTGCAGCTTCGATCCATCCGCGACGCGGACGCGGTGGGCGCGCTGCTGTCGCACGCCGATCTGCTGCCCTCGCCCAGCCATGAACGTGTCCGCAACATCGTGGCCTCGCCCTTGTCGGGGCGCGACGGCAACTTCGCTGACGTGCGGCCCCTGGTTGTACGGCTCGATCATGGGCTGATCTCATCTCCCGCGCTCGCCGATCTGCCGGGCCGCTTCTTGTTCAGCCTCGACGACGGGCGTGGAGACATGGCGACCATGGGTGCCGATATCGGTGTGCGCCACGAGCCCGCGGGGTGGCGGCTACTCATCGACGGACATCTCACGGAGGGCCTGCACGGCCCCGAAGCCGTTGTCGAGTGCATGCTTGCGGCCGCACATGCCTTCGTACGAATCCGCGGCAACGCATGGCGCGTTTCCGAGCTACCGGCCGGCGCCGAAACGCTCGCGGCGAGTCTGGGTCTCACGACGATTCCGGGGCCGGCAGCGTCACCGACCGCCCACTCGGGGCGCGCACCGGTCGGCTGGATCGAACAGGACCCCGAGGGCGACCTGGTCACGTTGGGTGCCGCCGTTCCGCTGGGGCAGCTACCAGCGAGAGTGGCCGCCCTGTTGGCGGCGGCGGAGAAACCCGTCGTCATCACCCCGTGGCGCTCTGTGCTGCTGTGCGATCTGCCCCACGAGGACGCCGATGCGGTGCTGCGGGTGCTGGCTCCCCTGGGCCTGATCTTCGATGAGCGCTCCCCGTGGCTCAATGCCAGTTCCTGCACCGGACTACCCGGGTGTGGGCGTTCGCGGACCGATGTGCACGCCGATGTGCGACTCGAGGTGGCCGAAGAGATCGCCAGCGGTATCCACTCGCCGGTACATCGGCATTGGGTTGGCTGCCCGCGGGCCTGCGGCGCCCCCAGCACCGGCCAAGTGCTGGTGGCGACCGAACTGGGTTATCGACCGCTGGACCGGCACCCGTAGGGTTAGCGCGTGCTGGACTACGTACGGGACGGAGCCGAGATCTATCGGCAGTCGTTCGCGACCATCAGGGCCGAGGCTGATTTGTCGGGGTTCCCCGACGACGTGGCGCGTGTGGTGGTCCGGCTCATTCACACCTGCGGACAGGTGGATCTGCCCGGCGAGATCGCCTTCACCCCCGATGTGGTGGCACGCACGCGAGCGGCGCTGGACTCAGGTGCCCCCATCCTGTGCGATTCCTCGATGGTCGCGGCGGGGATCACCCGCCTGCGCCTACCCGCCGACAACGAGGTGGTTTCCCTGGTCGCCGATCCGCGCGCCGCGGACCTGGCCCAGCGCACCGGAACCACCAGATCTGCTGCAGCCGTCGATCTTTGGGCCGACCGGCTGCCGGGTTCGGTGGCCGCCATCGGCAATGCCCCCACCGCGCTGTTTCGCATCCTCGAACTCGTCGACGAAGGGGTTGCTCCCCCGGTTGCCGTCCTCGGCGGTCCGGTCGGATTCGTGGGCTCGGCGCAGTCCAAGCAGGAGCTGATCGACCATCCGCGCGGGATGGACTACCTGCTGGTGCGGGGCCGGCGCGGCGGCAGTGCGATGGCCGCCGCCGCGGTGAATGCGATTGCGAGTGAACAAGAATGAGCAGAGGAACGCTGTGGGGTGTGGGCCTGGGGCCCGGTGACCCCGAGCTGGTAACCGTCAAGGCCGCGCGAGTCATCGGCGAGGCCGACGTGGTGGCGTTCCACAGCGCACGGCACGGCCGCAGCATCGCCCGCTCGATCGCGCAGCCGTATCTGCGTCCCGGTCAGATCGAGGAGCACCTCGTCTACCCCGTGACCACCGAAACCACCGACCATCCGGGCGGATACCGAGGCGCGATCAACGACTTCTACGAGGAGTCTGCGAATCGGATTGCCGCACATCTGGATTCCGGGCGGAACGTGGCATTGCTCGCCGAAGGCGACCCGCTGTTCTACAGCTCCTACATGCATATGCACCGTCGACTGACCGACAGATTCGATGCGGTGATCATCCCTGGCGTGACATCGGTCAGCGCCGCGTCCGCCGCGACAGGGACACCCTTGGTCGAGGGCGATGAGATTCTCACCATCATCCCCGGCACCCTGCCCGCCGAGGAGATCGCGCGCAGGCTCAGCGATTCGAACGCCGCGGTCATTATGAAACTGGGCCGTTCCTACGGCGCCGTGCGGCAAGCGCTGGACACCTCGGGACAGCTGGACCGCGCGTACTACGTGGAACGGGCCAGCACCTCGGGGCAACGGGTGCTTCCCGCAGCCGATGTGGACCCGTCCTCGGTCCCGTACTTCTCACTGGTCCTGGTCCCCGGGGCGCAGCCTGTCTCCGAGACCGAGCCCGACGGGATGGTGACCGTCCTCGGGCTGGGCCCCGGTCATCACGATTGGACTACCACCGAGGTGCGTCAGGAGCTGACGCGCGCCACCGACCTCATCGGCTACGGTCCGTATCTCGATCGAATCCCCGCCCGGGATGGCCAGATTCGGCACGCCAGTGACAACCGCGACGAGCCCGCTCGCGCCGAATTGGCGTTCAAGCTCGCGGCAGGTGGCCGGCGGGTCGCCGTCGTGTCGTCGGGAGACCCTGGCGTGTTCGCGATGGCCGCGGCCGTGCTGGAGGAGGCCAGAGCGTGGCCCGATGTCACGGTGCGGGTCCTTCCCGCCATGACGGCAGCCCAGGCCGTCGCCAGCCGGGTCGGCGCTCCCCTTGGACACGACTACGCCGTCATCTCCCTGTCGGATCGCCTCAAGCCGTGGGAGATCATCGAATCGCGTCTGCGCGCCGCCGCAGCGGCCGATCTGGTGCTGGCGGTGTACAACCCCGCATCGAAATCGCGGACCTGGCAGGTCGCGTCCATGCGCGAGATACTGCTGGAACACCGCGACCCGGCGACCCCGGTGGTGCTGGGACGCGACGTGGGCGGCTCGGGGGAATCCGTCCGGGTGACAACACTGGGCGAGCTCGACCCATCACAGGTGGACATGCGCACCCTGTTGATCATCGGGTCATCGCAGACGCAATGGCAGAACACCGATTCCGGTCCTCAGGTGTTCACGCCTCGGCGGTATCCCGCTCGGTAACCCACCGCTGCGCCTCGTCCACGGTCGATACCGTGGACACATTCTCCGGGAGGGCCGGCCGGTCGATCATGACGACGGGAATGCCCAGCGCTGCAGCGGCTTCCAGCTTTGCCGAGGTCATCGAGCCACCGCTGTTCTTGGTGACCAGAACCTCGATTTCGTACTGGCGCATGAGCTCGGTCTCATCCCCCAGCGTGTACGGCCCACGCGAGAGCAGCAGATGGTGCCGTTCGGGTAGCTCATCGGCAGACATCGGCTCCACCACGCGGATCAAAAACCAGGCATCCGAGAACAGGAACGCCCCGATACTGGACCGCCCCGAGGTCAAGAACACCCGCGAGAAACCCTGCGCGACCACCGCATCCTTGGCCTCGGCGGCCGAGGAAACGACGGTGGCATCTCCCGCCGGCCAAGGTGGACGCCGCAGGATCAGGTGCGGAATTCCCAATCTGTCGCATGCGGCCGCGGCGTTCTCGGTGATCGTCGCCGCGAACGGGTGGGTGGCATCGACAACTGCATCAATATTGTTGTCCAACAGCCATTTCCGCAGTCCTACCTCGCCACCGAAACCACCGATGCGCACTGCGCCTGCCGGAACCGCCGGGTTGCGCACGCGCCCAGCCAATGAGGTGGTCACGTCGCATCGGGGCGCGAGCAGCTCGGCCAGCTCACGGGCCTCCGCCGACCCCCCAAGGATCAAGATCTTCACTAGTGCGTCACCCCCCTGCGACGTCCTGCCGAATACAGGTAGCTGTCGGTAAACCCCTCTGCTGCAAGCGCCTTGCCCACAAAGATAACCGCGGTCTTGGTAATACCGGACGCCGTCATTTTTCCGGCGATATCGGCAAGGGTGCCACGCAGGATGATCTCGGACGGCCAGCTGGCGTAGGCCACCACCGCTACCGGGGTATCCGGCGGGTATCCCCCGGCGACGAGATCGGCCACGACGGTATCGATCTGAGCAGCCGCCAAGTGCAGCGCCAGGGTGGCCCCCGGGGCGGCCAGGGTCCGCAGATCCTCGCCCGCCGGCATCGCGGTGGATAACGTCGAGACGCGGGTGATCGTCACGGTCTGCGCGATGCCCGGAACGGTGAGCTCCGCGCCCAAGGCCGCGGCCGCCGCCGCGAAGGCCGGGACACCCGGCACAGTCTCATGGCCTATCCCCAGGGCATCGAGGCGACGACACTGTTCGGCGACCGCGCTGTACAGCGACGGATCACCGGAATGCAGCCTGGCGACATCCAATCCCTGTGCGTCGGCAACGGATATCTCCTCGATGATGGCATCCAACGTCAGTGGTCCGGTGTCGATAATGCGGGCGCCGGGCGGGCACGCCTCCAGTAGGTCACGTGGCATGATCGACCCCGCGTACAAACACACCGGGCACCGCTGCAAGACCCGCTGCCCACGCACCGTAATGAGGTCGGCGGCGCCCGGCCCGGCGCCGATGAAGTAGACGGTCATGGATGACCCGCTTGTGGGAAGACATCGGACATCGGCTTTTCCGCGTTCCATTGTGTGACAGGCAACCGGGATCTCCAGCTGGTGAATCCCCCGAGCGGGGCGGCGTCCTCGACACGATACCGGCGCAACTCTCCCCCGTGACGGGAATACCATTGCAACAAAAGCGCTTCGGACTCCGCCGTGACCGCGTTGACAACCAACCTGCCACCCGCGGGGAGGTGACTCCAACAGGCGTCGAGCAGACCGGGCTGAGTCACACCGCCGCCGAGAAAGATCGCGTCCGGCGCGGCGGCCTGTTCGAAACTCTGTGGAGCCGAGTCGAAGACCTCGATATCGGCGCCGAACCTCGTCGCGTTGGCGGCGATGGCTGCCCGCCGCACCGGCGCGATCTCGAAGGCCGAGGCGCGACAGCCGGCGCCACTGCGACACCATTCGATCGCGACGCTCCCCGACCCCGCGCCGACATCCCACAACCGCTGGCCCGGCCGCGGGGCCAGCGATGCCAACGTGACCGCCCGAATCTCACGCTTGGTGATCTGCCCATCGTGCTCAAACACATCCTCGGGCAGCCCGGCGACCAACGCCAGGGTGGCGACCTCCTCCGCCGGAACATATTCGACGGCAATTACATTCAGGGCATCGCCGGGTGAGTGATCCCAGTCGCGGGCAATACCGCCGAACGAACGCTCGGTGGCACCGCCCAGCTGCTCCCAGACCGTCAATTGCGAGGCGCCCAGCGCCGAGTCGGTCAGGCTACGTGCCAGCTCTCCCGGAGTATTGGCATTGCGACTCAGCACCACCGCGCGCCCGCCGTACCTACGGGCCGAGTCGACAGGGGCGTTCACCAGGCTGATGATCTCAACATCGTTCACCGCCCAACCCATTCGGGCGCAGGCCAACGACACGCTGGACACGTGCGGGAAAACACGCACCCGCCCCGCGCCGTACAGCCGGGTCAGTGTGGTGCCGATGCCGTGCAACATGGGGTCCCCGCTGGCAAGGACGTGGACATCACCGAGACCGTCGAACATGGTGGACAGCGCGGGCAGCAACGGCGAGGGCCACACCCGGCATTCGGCCGTCAGAGATTCTTCGGCCAGCAGCTCGAGCTGGCGCAGCGATCCGAAAATGACTGATGCGCGCTGCAATTCGCGGCGGGAACGCACCGACAGCCCGTCAACGCCGTCGGCCCCTATCCCGATCACGGTAATCACCGCGGCATCTTGCGCCATACAGATGACGGTACCCATCGCATCACGAAGGCGAGCGCACCCAACGCCCGCGGAATCCACACCGTGCGTTTTCCGCTGCGTAACGCCCGCACGGTCGCCTCCGCCACCTGGGGCGGCGTGCTCGACAAGGGCGCCGGTGACATGCCGGCCGACATCCGGCCGATCACGAAACCCGGCCGGGCGACCAGCAAGTGCACCCCAGAACCATGCAGCGCATCGGCCAGTCCACTCGCGAAGCCATCGAGTCCCGCCTTGGCCGACCCGTACACGTAGTTGGCGCGACGCACCCGCCATCCGGCGATCGACGAGAACACCACCAGCGCGCCATGGCCGGCACCGCGCATGCGTACCGCCAGGTCGGTCAACAACGCAATCTGCGCCACGTAGTCGATGTGCACGATCGCCGCGGCATGTTCGGCGTCGGTCTCCGCCCGCGCCTGGTCTCCCAACAGCCCGAAGGCGAGCACCGCTACATCGATCGCGCCGTGACGCTCGATGATCGCGGCCAGCACCGATTCATGGCTGTCGAGCCGACCGGCATCGAATTCCACGCAGTCGACACCGATAGCGCCCGCCGCCAGGACCCGCCGCTGCTCATCACTGAGGTCACCCGCCCGTCGCGCGGCCAGTACCACCGTCTTTCCCGGCGCCAGCCGAACGGCTACCTCGAGCCCGATTTCGCTGCGGCCGCCGAAAATCACCACGACGCCTGGTCTTCGCGCGGGGGGCTCATCCCCAAGCTGGCCGGAGTGTCGCACCGTGTCGGTCACGTCAGCGATTATGTCCTGCGCTAGCGTGAGAGTTGATGTCGAACACCCCTACGACCCGACTTACCGACGATGCGCTGGCGTTCCTCTCCGAGCGTCATCTCGCCATGCTCACCACGCTGCGGCAGGACAACAGCCCGCATGTGGTGGCCGTCGGCTTCACCTTTGACCCCGCAACCCACATCGCGCGGGTCATCACCACCGGCGGGTCACAGAAAGCCGTCAACGCCCAGCGCGGCGGCCTCGCGGTGCTGAGTCAGGTCGACGGAGCCCGCTGGCTCTCCCTGGAGGGCTCGGCCGTGGTTGTCACCGAGAAAGAGGCCGTGCGCGACGCCGAGCTGCGTTACGCGCAGCGCTACCGCACCCCCCGGGTGAATCCGAAGCGCGTGGTGATCGAGGTCAAGATCGAGCGGGTGTTGGGTTCCTCGGATCTGCTCAACCGCAGCGACACCGCTGCCGATTAGCCGCGAGACGGTACCACCGTCAGGCCGTGCGGCCGTGAATTCACCGATTCGCAACCGTTTTCGGTGACCACGACGATGTCTTCGATTCGCGCGCCCCACTGTCCCGGGAAGTACACGCCCGGCTCGATGCTGAACGCCATCCCGGGCTCCAGAACCAGGTCATTGCCCTCCACGATGTACGGCTCTTCGTGCACCGATAGCCCGATGCCGTGTCCGGTGCGATGCACGAACGCCTCGCCCATCCCGGCTTCGGTGAGAACCCGGCGCGCGGCGGCATCCACGGACTCGGCGGTCACGCCGGGACGGGCCGCTTGAACCGCTGCCTGCTGCGCCCGCTCGAGAATCGAAATCCGTTGCGCGACTTCGTGGTCGGGTTCACCGATGCTGTAGGTGCGGGTGCTGTCGGAGTTGTAGCCCGGCTCGTAGCTGCCGCCGATGTCGACCACCACGATGTCCCCGGCCTGTAGCTCACGGTCGGAGCATTCGTGATGCGGGTCGGCGCCGTGCGGGCCCGAACCGACGATGATGAAGGCCACCTCCGAATGGCCTTCGGCCACAATCGCTTCAGCGATATCGGCGGCCACCTGAGCCTCGGTGCGTCCCGGCACCAGCAGCTCGGGGACCAGGGCGTGTACCCGGTCGATGGCGGCCCCGGCCTTGCGCAGCGCATCGATCTCGGAGGCATCCTTGACCATGCGAAGCCGGCGCAGCACCCCGGTGGCCAACACCGGCACCGTTTGGATCAGTGCCGCCAGCGGCAGCAGATGCAGTGCAGGCATCGATTCGGTGACCGCGACCGTTCCCGCGGCTCCGAGCGCCGCCCGCACCAGCTCGTAGGGATTTTCGCCGTCGACCCAGTCACTGATGGGGATGTTGAGGTCGCCGATCGCTGAATCTTGTAGTGCGGCAAGCTCCATCCGGGGAGCGACCACGGTGGGGCGGCCCGAGGCGGGCACCACCAAGGCGGTGAGCCGCTCGAACGTCTGCGCGCGTGACCCGGTGAGATACCTCAGGTCGTATCCGGGTGTGATCACCAGGCCGGCCACCCCTGCCTTGGTGGCCTCCTGAGCGGCGCGCTGCAGACGGTTGGCGTAGACATCGGATTCGAAACGCTGGGCTGCCATACGGTCCAGGCTATCTGGCATAGGTTGAGAGCCGTGTCAGAAGACCTTTCGAGACCCGTTCTGCTACTCGATGGCGCCAGTCTGTGGTTCCGTTCCTACTTCGGGGTTCCCGATTCCATCAAGGCACCCGACGGCAGACCCGTCAACGCCGTCCGCGGATTCCTCGACACGATGTCACAGCTCATCACCCTGCATCAGCCCCATCGGCTTGCGGTGTGCCTCGACTTGGATTGGCGTCCCGCGTGGCGGGTGGCGGCGATTCCGTCGTACAAGGCGCACCGGGTGGTGGAAGAAGAGCCCGACGGTGTCGTGGACGTCGAAGAGGTACCCGATGAGCTCACACCCCAGGTCGACATGATCGCCGCCATGCTGGATGCGTTCGGTATCGCATCGGCCGGCGCACCCGGCTTCGAGGCCGACGACGTGCTGGGCACTTTGGCCGCGACCGAGCGCCACGACCCCGTCATCGTGGTCAGTGGCGATCGCGACCTGCTGCAGGTCGTCACCGACGACCCGGTGCGCGTCCGCGTCTTCTATATGGGACGGGGATTCGCCAAGGCCACATTGTTCGGCCCGACCGAGGTATCCGAGCAATACGGCGTGCCCGTGGACCGTGCCGGCGCGGCGTACGCGGAACTGGCCTTGCTGCGCGGCGACCCGTCCGACGGTCTGCCCGGTGTCGCCGGTGTGGGCGAGAAGACCGCAGCCAAACTCCTCGCCGAGTACGGGTCCCTGACCGGTATTCTCGCCGCGGCCGACGACCCGAAATCGGGGCTGGCCAAGGCGGTTCGCGCCAAGCTGCAGGCGGCAACCGACTACATTGGCGCCGCCGAGCCGGTGGTGCGGGTGGCGGTGGATGCGCCGGTGACCCTCGACCGCGACAGTGACGCGCTGCCGCTGATCGCGCGCGATCCGCAGCGGGTCGCCGAGTTGGGTGCCGAACTGGGTATCGGGTCGGCAATCATCCGCCTGCAGAAGGCGCTCGACGGGCTGACCTAGAGACAACAAAAAACGCCGAGTGTGCAGATTGGCACACTCGGCGTTTTTGCGAGAGCCGATTTACTTGGGGCGGCCTACCTCGTAGGTGCCCTTGTCGTTCTGGAACGTCACGGTGACCTGACGCTTGGTGCCGTCGATGCTGACGTCGCAGGTGAAGGTGCCGCCCTTCTTCACCTCAGGGTTATTGCCGTCATTGCACTTGACGTCCTTGACGTTCTTGGCGCCGTACCCATTGGTCTCGTCGGTCAGAACCTTCGTCACGCCGTCTTGCGCCTTGGCGACATCCAGGGTCGTGGTCATGGCCCATCCGGGAATCAGGAACGCGGTGACCAGCACGACGATCAGGATCACCGCGGCCGCGACAATGCCGCCGATGATCGCGATGGTCTTGGTGGACCGCTGCGGCTTACCGGCACCGAACTGCGGGAACGGCTGTCCCTGCTGCTGTCCGTACTGGCCCGGGTATGCACCCTGCTGTCCGTACTGTCCCTGTTGGCCGTAGGCACCGGGCTGCCCGAACTGACTCGGCTCGCCGAATCCCTGCTGACCGGGCTGCTGGCCGAACTGGCTCGGATCCCCAAAACCGCCGCCGGGGAAACCCGGCTGCTGGTACTGCGGATACTGCTGTCCCTGACCGTAGGCCGGCTGCTGCCAGCCCTGCTCACCCTGCTGCGCCGGATCTGAGGATTGCGGTGTCTGCCAGGGCTCTTGGCCTTGCCCAGGTTGCGGCGCCCACTGTCCGCCGGGTTCCGTTCCCTGTGGACCGCTCATCGTTCCTCCCGTGTCGCGACCTTGTTACTTACCGGTGTGTGTTACCGATGTGAAAGCGTGCTGACGCTCCACCTTAGCGTTTGCTCGACCTTATGTGCCATCAACGGCAACGACGCCACGCCGCACGTCGCCGACCGCGGCCTTCGCTGCTGAACGCACATCAGCGTCCGGCGCTGCCTTGTGAATCTGGTCCAGTAGATCCACCACTTGCCGGCACCAGCGTACGAAATCGCCCGCCGGCAGCGCGGTACCTGTGTCGCCGGCAGCCTCCAGCGACGCCGCCAGATCTCCCGTGGTCGCCCACCGGTAGACCGCCGCCACGAAGCCCTCGTCGATCTCGCGTGTGGGGGCGAGATGGTGCTGCTGTTCGTCGCGGCGCAGCCGTGCCAGCGCCCGATGGGTCTCGGCGAGAGCCCCGCGCAACGCGGCCGTCGGCGCCTCTCCGGTCACCGAAACCGTGTCGCCGCGTGACTCGTACAAAACCGCCGATGCCACCGCCGCCAGCTCCGCCGGCTTCAGCCCCGCCCACATTCCGCGCCGCAGACACTCGGCCACCAGCAGGTCGCTCTCGCTGTAAATGCGGGCCAACAACATGCCGTCCTCGGTGACCTTCATGCCGAGCTCGGAACTGTCCTCGACATAGCCGCGTTCGGTGAGCAACGCGAGAATGCGGTCGAAGGTCCGCGCCAGCGAATTGGTCGCGGCCGCCACCTTCTTCTGCAATTGGGCGTTATCGCGTTCGATGCGCAGATAGCGCTCGCCGACACGCGCCAATTCCTCGCGCTTGGGAGCGTGATGCACTGAGTGTTCCCGAATTTCGCGCCGCAGCCGTTCCACATCGGCGTCGGCGTCTCCATGAGAACCATCCGCGCGCCGCTTACCCGACGCCGGCCTGCGGACCCGACCCTCATCGAGTGCCGATCGCAAAGCCGATGCCACATCACGGCGCACCTTGGGCTGACGATGTTCGACACGCTTGGGCAGCGTGATGGATCCGAGCGGTTCCGCACTTCCCGAATAGTCCGCCGAGGAAATCCTTCCGGCCCAGCGATGTTCGGTCAGCACCAACGGACGCGGATCATCGTCGTCGTTGGCGGGCTCCAGCACCACGGCCACACCGTTGCGCCGACCATGCGGGATCGCGATGACGTCGCCACGCTTGAGGGCGGCGAGGGCATCGTTGGCGGCCCCGCGACGCTCGAGTCGGGAGGCACGTGCGGCGGCACGCTCACGTTCGGCGAGGCTGGCACGCAGCCGGACATACTGCAGGACCGAACCATCATGTCCGTCAAGCTCGGCCGCGATCTCATCGAGCATCTTCTGACCGCGCTCGATGCCGCGCACCAGGCCCACCACGGAGCGATCGGCTTGGTATTGCGCGAAAGATCGCTCCAGCAGTTCACGTGCCGGGTCCGGCCCCATGCGGTGCACCAGATTGATCGTCATGTTGTACGACGGCGCAAAGGAACTGCGCAGCGGGAAGGTACGCGTGGACGCCAGACCGGCGATCTCACTGGGTTCCACATCGGGCGTCCACAGCACGACGGCATGTCCCTCGACGTCGATACCGCGGCGGCCCGCCCGTCCCGTCAGCTGGGTGTACTCCCCCGGAGTCAACGCGGCATGCTGCTCCCCGTTGAACTTGACCAACCGCTCCAGGACCACCGTGCGGGCAGGCATGTTGATTCCCAATGCCAGTGTCTCGGTGGCGAATACCGCCTTCACCAGTCCCTTGGTGAACAACTCCTCAACGGTTTGCCGGAACACCGGCAGCATGCCCGCGTGGTGTGCGGCGATGCCGCGCAGCAGCCCCTCCCGCCACTGCCAGTACCCGAGCACGTCCAGATCGCCCTCGGGCAGACCCTCGGTGCGGCGGTCGATGATGGCGACGATCTCGCGCCGCTCTTCTTCGGTGGTAAGCCGCAACCGGGACCGAAGGCATTGCGCCACAGCGCCATCGCATCCGGCCCGCGAGAAGATGAAGGTGATCGCCGGGAGCAGGCCATCCTCGTCGAGCCGCGTGATGACCTCGGGCCGCGACGGCGGACGGTAGAGGGTGGGCGGACGCCCACCGCGATCCTGTGGCCCCCGCCGGCGTGGGCGGTCGAAGTCGGCGAAGCGATCGGCCTGGCGACGCTGGGCGATGTAGCGCGTGAGCTCCGGATCGACGTCGGTTTTCTTGCCGTCGTAATCGAACAGGTCGAACAGCCGCCGCCCGACGATGACGTGCTGCCACAACGGAACCGGTCTGGTTTCGTCGACCACCACGGTGGTGTCCCCGCGGACCGTCTTGATCCAGCCGCCGAATTCCTCGGCGTTGCTCACCGTTGCGGACAGGCTGGCGAGCGCGACCTCCTCGGGCAGATGCAGGATCACTTCCTCCCACACCGCACCGCGGAACCGATCGGCCAGGAAGTGCACCTCGTCCATCACCACATAGGAAAGGCCTTGCAGTGCGGGTGAATCCGCGTAGAGCATGTTGCGCAGCACCTCGGTGGTCATCACCACCACCGGAGCGTCGGAGTTGATCGACGAGTCTCCGGTGAGCAGGCCGACCTTGTCCGGTCCGTACACCGACACCAGGTCGTTGTGCTTCTGGTTGCTCAGCGCCTTGATGGGCGTCGTGTAGAAGCATTTGCGCCCGGCGGCCAGGGCCAGGTGCACCGCGAATTCTCCGACGATGGTTTTGCCCGCGCCGGTGGGTGCGCAGACCAGCACGCCGTGACCATTCTCCAGCGCGGTACAGGCGCGCACCTGGAACGGATCGAGAGCAAAACTCAGCCCCTGGGAGAACGCACTAAGTTCGGTTCCGATGCTGGTCACTTGCCCATGTTGTCAAACCGCTCGGGGGGACCGATCGGTTCGGGCGCGGCGATGACCTCGGGCGCGTCCAACGCGGAGGCCTCGTCATCGCTGAGCTGCTGCGCAGCCTCCCGCTTGGCCTTCCGCCTGTCGTGCACCCGGGATACCTGAATAGAGAATTCCAGTAGCAGTGTCAGCGCGAGCCCCAGTGCCGTCATCGAGAACGGGTCGGACCCCGGTGTCGCGAAGGCCGCGAAGACGAACAAACCGAAGATCATGCCGCGGCGCCAGTTCTTGAGCTTGGCGTAGGACACGATCCCGACGAAGTTCAGCATCACGAGCAGCAGCGGAAACTCGAAACTGACACCGAATACCAGCAACAGGTTGATCAGGAAGCTGAAGTACTCGTCACCCTTGAGTCCGGTGACCTGAACATCACTGCCCACCGTCAGCAGGAAGTGCAGCGCCTTGGCCAGCACCAGGTAGGCCAACAGCGCCCCGGCGATGAACAGCACCGCGGCCGCGGTCACGAAGATGACCGCGAACTTGCGTTCGTTGCGATACAGACCCGGGGTGATGAACCGCCAGATCTGGTACAGCCACACCGGGCAGGCCAGCACCACGCCGGCGGTCAGTCCGACCTTGAGGCGCAGCATGAACTGCTCAAAGGGTGCCGTGGCCAAAAGTCGGCAGGCGCCGTCCGCACTGAGATTGGCGCGGGCACTGGCCGGCAGTGAGCAATATGGTTCGCGCAGCCACTCGCCGAGACTCTCGACGCCGAACATGGCGTGCTCATACCAGACAAACCCGATGATCGTGGTGAGCAGCACTGCCGCTACCGAGATCAGCAGACGCGTGCGCAGTTCCTGCAGATGCTCGACGAGCGACATGGTGCCGTCGGCATTCTTGGGTTGGCGAGGACGTCCAGGCAGCCGAAGAGCACCCAGAACCTTATTCATCAACGTATGACCTGTCCGGCCGGCCTGTTCCGCGTCGAGACGCGGCTAGGCAGTGGGCTTGTGACCGGGAGTCGACTCGATGGGCGGTGCTTCCACCGCGACAGCGGGAGGCACTTGCTGCTGCTCCACGGCTTGTGGGGCTTCGGACGCCCGTGCGGTGTTTCCTTCGTTCTGCAGTTCCTTGACTTCCGATTTGAAGATCCGCAGCGACTTACCCAGCGAACGCGCAAGGTCTGGCAGCTTCTTGGCTCCGAAGAGCAGCGCGAATACGACGATAACGATTACCCAGTGCATGGGTTGTAGACCGCCCAATGTGGTCACCTCCAGACGTCGTGTATGCCCTGAATGCTACCCCAGGACCCGTGACGGTCAGCTGGCCTGATACGCCGCCAGCGCCGTCGCCGCGTCAGCGCGCACCCTCCGCGCCAACGACTCCGGTGCCAGCACGCGGATTGCCGATCCGAAACCGAGGATCAATCGGGCCATCCAGTCCTCGGAGGCGTAGGTCATGGCGGCCTCCACCGATCCGTCGGCATGCTGAGCCCCGGTCGGGCGCATCGGGAAGTAGTCGAAAACCCAGGACGCGCTCGGACCGACGATCACCGTCGCCGCCGGGAGCGAGGGATCTGCCTCGAACAGACCGGTGTCGGTGGCGGTCTGAACCGCGGGCGCCGGCGGCGCCGCGCGCTGGTCGAGAACCTCTGCCTGTTCGATCCGGTCGAACCGGAACAACCGCACACCCTCGGACGCCCGGCACCACGCCTCCAGGTAGCTGTGGTCCCCCACCACCGCGATACGAATGGGGTCGACGATGCGCTCCGACAACGCATCTCGCGATGCCGAGTAGTACTCGATGCGCAGCGCCTGCCTCTTACGGACCGCCGAGCGCACCGCGGTCACCGCCTCGGACTCGGCGGTGGCGGGAAGCTGCGCGGGTGCGCCGTCGGTGGGGGCCGCACCCACGGCGTCCTCGATCTTGGCGATCGCGCTGCGCGCGGCCTCCGGGTCGACGGTGCCGGGCATGTCCAGCAGTGCGCGCAGCGCGACCAGCAGTGCCGTCGCCTCGGGTGAGGTGAGGCGCAGCGGACGGTCGATACCCGCGGAGAAAGTGACCTCGATGCTTTCCTCGGAGAAGGAGAGATCGATCAGGTCGCCGGGCCCATACCCGGGAAGACCACACATCCACAGCTGGTTCAGATCGGCCATCAGCTGTTTGGTGGTCACCCCCAGGTCAGCGGCGGCCTCCGCGGCACTGATACCGGCGTTGGCCTGGAAATACGGGACCATATTCAGCAGCCGGGTCAGCCGGTTCGACAACTCGGTCATGCCGTCACCCCATTGGATCCTCTTCGCACAAGCGGCTCATCCGCCGCGTGCTCCTGCAGACGAGCGATGACCTCGTCACGTACCTGTACGGGTTCCAGCGCCACCGCGTCGGCGCCGTGGGAGGCAATCGAGCGGACCAGCCGGTCCGGTGAGGCAACCTCGATCTCGACGATGTCCCCGTCGCGTTCCCCTAGACGCCGCGATTCGACAACGGCACCCATCCGGCGCAGCTCCTGGGCGCGCCCTTCGGCGATCCACACCCGTGCGGTGATCCGCACCGGCCCGTCGCCGACGGCCCTGGCCACGATGGCACGCAGGTCGGCATCGTCGGGACGACGCACCGTCCCGGGTTTATCGAGCTTCGTCACGTCGTCCCCGATGCGGGACAGCCGAAAGGTGCGGGTGGCGTCGCGGTCCCGATCGTGTCCGACGAGATACCAGCGGCCACGATCGGTGACCACGCCCCATGGCTCGACGGTGCGCGTGACATACGGCTCGGTACGCGAAGGCCGGTGCCCGAACTGCACCGCCTGACCGGAATCGATGGCGGACAGCAGAATTCGCAGCACAGATTCCGATCCGCGCCCACCCGGCATGGCGGCCGGCGCTGCCACCGAAACGTTCTCGGCGGCCGGGTCGACGTCCACACCGGCGGCGCGCAGTTTCATCAGCGCGCCCTGCGCTGCGGTGACCAGCTCGGGTGACTGCCACAGCTGGGTGGCCACTGCCACGGCCGCGGACTCATCTGCGGTGAGGGTGATGTCGGGCAGCCCGTAGGCGTCGCGACGGATGCGGTAGCCCTCGGTGGCGTCGAAGGAGGACACCTTTCCCGTCTCCAGCGGGATGCCCAGGTCACGCAGCTCGTTCTTATCGCGCTCGAACATCCGACTGAAGGCCTCGTCGCTCGGCGAGTCCGAGTAACCGGCCACCGACGTGCGGATTCGTTCGGCGGTGACGTAGGTGCGGGTGGACAGCAGGCAGATCACCAGGTTCATCAACCGCTCGACTTTGGAGATCGCCACGGCGGAAAGCTTAGAGGACGGTGGGGTGTTTCCTGCCAGCACTTTAGGGGGTGTTGCGAAAGTTTGTTCGATGCTTCGAGATCTGCGTTATGCGGCGAAAGGCCGCGTGGGTCGCCGCATTTTGTCGATCTCGATTTGGCAGCCCCGGCTGCGCAGCGCCGCCGCCACCCGCGCGATCCACGCGTCGGGCGGTTCCTCGGCGATCACGCGGATGACAATCCAGCCGCGCTCCTCGAGCATTCGTAGCCGCGCCAGGTCCCTGACGTATTGGCGGCGATCCTTGCGGTGGCGGTCGCCGTCGTATTCGACGGCCACGTGATACCGCGGCCAGCCAATGTCCAGGAACGCGATGGGCGTGTATCCGTCGAGCACCGGAACCTGGGTCTGGGCGCGAGGCAGCCCAGCATCGTGCAACTGGAGACGGATCAGGCTCTCCCGGGGTGATTGGGCGCCAGCGTCGATCAATGGCAGCAGTTCTCGCAGCTGCCGCATGCCGCGCACCTTCGGATAGCGCTCGGCGAGCACTATCACGGCGTCACACGCGAAGTCTTGGTTTCGCATCAGCGCATCCAGGCACCCGAGGGCACGGGCACGAGGCTGGTAGCGGCCCAGGTCGAAGGCGGTGCGCACCCGGTTCGTCACCGGCAGCCCCGATATCCAGGTGATCTCGTCGGCGTCGACGCGCTCATTCCTGGTGATCAATCCGTCCTGCGGCCGCGATGTCACACCGACCAATTCGATGGACACATCGTGATCGACCCAGCCGACGCCGTGCAGGGCGGAGGCCGCCAATCCTGCGATCGCGCTCCTTCGTCCGGTCGCCAGCCATGCCGCCACAGTCCGGTCCCGCAGGGTCATCTCCGCAGATTTTGGAAGGTAGACACCGCGAAAAATGGGCCGGTAATAGCGCCGGAGCTCGTGGCGGCTGGGCCGACCTGTCGACACCGCCTCGCTACCGATGAACACCTCAGCCATGCGTGTCAGCCATGCGTGCATGCTGCACGCCCCCACCGACACCCATCGAGATCGACGTTTTGCCGCGAAAGTACGAGTAGACGCCGACAAAAAGCGGATCTCGACGAATGCGGAAGCACCGCGGGAAAGCGGCCGCTACATGCTGGCGATGAGGCGTTCCACCCGCTCGTCGACGGACCGGAACGGGTCCTTACACAGCACCGTGCGCTGCGCCTGGTCGTTGAGCTTGAGGTGCACCCAGTCGACCGTGAAATCACGGCCGGCCTCCTGGGCCGCGGTGATGAAGTCACCACGCAGCTTGGCGCGAGTGGTCTGCGGGGGCTGGTCGACGGCGGCCTTGATCTCCTCGTCGGTGGTGACCCGGGCAGCCAGACCCTTGCGCTGCAGCAGATCGAACACACCCCGGCCGCGCTTGATGTCGTGATAGGCCAAGTCCAGTTGGGCGATCTTCGGGTCGGACAGCTCCATGTTGTAGCGGTCCTGGTAGCGCTGGAACAGCTTGCGCTTGATCACCCAGTCGATCTCGGTGTCCACCTTCGAGAAATCTTGGCTCTCAACGGCATCGAGCGTGCGGCCCCATAGCTCGACGACCTGCTCGACCTGTTCGTTGGGTTCGCGGGTGTTCAGGTGCTCGACGGCGCGCGCGTGGTACTCGCGCTGAATGTCCAGCGCGCTGGCCTGACGGCCCCCGGCAAGCCGGACGGGACGACGTCCGGTGAGGTCGTGGCTGACCTCGCGGATCGCCCTGATCGGGTTGTCCAAGGAGAAGTCACGGAACGCGACGCCGCTTTCGATCATCTCCAGCACCAGCGCCGCGGTGCCCACCTTGAGCATGGTGGTTGCCTCGGACATGTTGGAGTCGCCGACGATGACGTGCAGGCGCCGGTACTTCTCGGCATCGGCATGCGGTTCGTCGCGGGTGTTGATGATGGGACGGCTGCGGGTGGTTGCCGAGGAGACACCCTCCCAAATATGTTCGGCGCGTTGCGATAAGCAGAAGGTCGCAGCTTTGGGGGTTTGCAACACTTTGCCCGCGCCACAGATCAGCTGGCGGGTGACCAGGAACGGCAGCAGCACATCGGAGATCCGGGAGAACTCCCCCGCCCGCACGATGAGGTAGTTCTCGTGGCAGCCGTACGAGTTGCCGGCGGAGTCGGTGTTGTTCTTGAACAGATAGATGTCGCCGCCAATGCCCTCGTCGGACAGGCGCTGCTCGGCATCGATGAGCAGGTCCTCCAGGACGCGCTCGCCGGCGCGGTCGTGGGTGACCAGCTGCACCAGACTGTCGCATTCGGCGGTGGCGTACTCCGGATGGCTGCCCACGTCGAGGTAGAGCCGGGCGCCGTTACGCAGGAAGACGTTGGAACTGCGGCCCCAGGACACCACGCGGCGGAACAGGTAACGCGCGACCTCATCCGGGCTCAGTCGTCGGTGGCCATGGAATGTGCACGTAACGCCGAACTCCGTCTCGATACCCATAATTCGACGTTGCACAGCATCGAGCCTACTTGGTGAGGCCACCGGCAGCGGGGAGGCTGGGCATTCTCGACACCTTCTGTCTGGGTATCTCAGCAGCATCAGCGGCGATCCGATACGGTTCGGGACGGGTTGGGCCCGGGTTTCCGCATGCCGTACTGGCACACAACGACAGGTTTCGACGATGCATATAGCGCTGTTCACCGATCTTCACCCCGAGAGCCTGGGTGGCGCGCAGATCTCGGTGGCCCGGCAGCGTCACGGCCTGGAGCGGCTGGGACACAAGGTGACGGTGTTCACCGCACCCCTGGCGCACACCGTCGATCCCGACCCGAATGTCGTGGAGGTCAAGCCGGTGCCCTTCGTCGCCGAGGCCATGCGCAAGCTCGGCAAGCACGACGACTTCACCTTCGTGTGGCCGGGCGCCGCGAACCGGGAGCTGATCGATCGGGAACTGCGTGCGCGCGGACCCATCGACATCATCCACAGCCAGGGCGACCTGGGCGTCTGCATCGCTGGCGTGGAGGCCGCGCGCCGCAACGGCATCCCGGTGGTACAGACCAAGCACACCCGCTATGACGTGTATTTCGAGAAGGCCAGCCCCAACCCCCTGCTGCTGGCCTGGATCTTCAGCCAGATGCAGGAGCGTCACCTGCCCAAGGATTTCCACCTGACGACGGTGCAGGAATCCGCCGCGTCGCGGCGGGCGTGGCAGCTGATGATGGCGCAGGCGCAGGCGGTGGACCACGAGATCACCCCGACGACGCATTTTGCGCAGGCTCTCACCGATCGCGGTCTGCGTCGGCCCATTTCCGTGGTGTCGAACGGTGTCGACGACGAGCTCGTCGACATCGCCCGTGAAGCCGCGGACGACAAGCCCACCGATGACGAGCCGCTGCGGCTCATCTGGTGCGGGCGCCTGTCCCCCGAAAAGCGGGTGCTGGAGGCCGTGAAGGCGGCCACGCAGGTCAAGAACTGCGTCATGGACATCTACGGTGACGGGCACCTCGAAGGCGCCATCAAGAAGTACGTGGATTCACACGGAGCCTCCAACCGGATCCGGCTGCGTGGCCGGGTCAGCCAGGACAGCTGCCTGGCGGCGATGGGAGCCAGCAGTGCGCTGCTGTTCACCTCATACGGTTTCGACACACAGGGATTGGTTCTGCTGGAGGCGATCTCGATGTCGACTCCGGTGATCTTCTGCGACGAGATCCTGGGTGAATCGGTACCCGAGGGCGGCGGCCTGGTTACCGAGAACGAATCCGTCGAGGCCATCGCGAAGGCCATCCGCGCCCTGGCCGATGACCGCGGCAAGCTGCGGCAGATGACCGAGGTTGTCGCCGCGCACCACGACGAGCCGCGGCAGTCGCTGCAGACCGAGAAGATCGTCGCGATCTACAACGATGTGTTGAAGAAGGCCAACGCCTGACCCCCTGATGCCGCATAGGCTGATCGGGTGGATTTCTCCGACTACTCCCAATACGACGCCACCGGCCTGGCCGAGCTGGTCGCCACCAAACAGGTCACCCCGGCCGAGCTGCTCGCCGCCGCCCGCGCCCGCGCGGTGGAGGTCAACGACAAGGTCAACGCGATAGTCCGAACCATCCCCGAGGCCGATCAGCGGGTCGAGGGCGAGCTGACCGGGCCGTTCGCCGGTGTGCCGTTTCTCATCAAGGATCTGGGCCAGGACTACCGGGGCCTGCCGACGGCCGGAGGATGTCGGGCGTTGTCCACGCTGCCCGCCGCGGAGCACTCCACCATCGTGCGGCGCTGGCTCGACGCCGGCCTGGTGATCTTCGGCAAGACCAACACTCCCGAGTTCGGAGCCAAGGGCATCACCGAGCCGGAACTGTTTGGGGCGAGCCGCAATCCGTGGGATCTTAGCCGCACCCCGGGCGGCTCCTCGGGCGGCTCCGCTGCCGCGGTCGCGGCCGGAATCGTGCCCGTCGCGGGCGCCAGCGATGGCGGCGGGTCGATCCGTATCCCCGCGGGATGCTGCGGCCTGGTCGGACTCAAGCCCGGTCGCGGTATCACCCCCATGGGCCCCACGGCCGGTGAACCCATGCATGGCGCGGCGGTCAACGGCACCGTCTCGCGAACCGTCCGCGATACGGCCGCCATGCTCGACATCATCGCCGGACCCGAGCCCACCTCGCCGTATTTGCCGGCGATACCGAAGGACTCGTACGCGTCCCAGGTGGGCCGCGATCCCGGCAAGCTCCGGATCGGGGTACGCGTCCCGACGGTCATCACCCCCAGCCCCGATCCCGCCGCAGTGGCCGCGGTCGATGCCGCGGTGCGCATCCTGACGCATCTGGGCCATGAGGTGGTAGAGGTGAGCGCCCCCTATGACGATGGCCAGCTGGCTCGCGATTTCCTGTTGACGTGGTTTGTGCATGCCGCCTACGAGGTGGATCACACCAAGAAGCTGACGGGTGCGGGTGATGAGGGATTCGAGCGCGACACCCTGCTCATCGCGGCACTGGGGCGCACCACCAGCGGGCCCGATTATGTTGCGGCCGTAGAACGCCGGCACGATTATGTGCGCGAGATGGCGACATTCTTCGGCGACTACGACCTGCTGCTCACGCCGACGCTCGCCAAGTCTCCGCCACGTATCGGCGAGTTCAACCTCCCCGCACCGCTGGCCGCCGTGTCAGATCTGCTGCTGCGCACCAAGACCGCCCGCGTGCTCAAATACGCGAACATCATCGACAGCATGATCAACGACAACCTCGGCTGGGTTCCCTATACCCAGTTGGCGAATCTGACTGGGCGCCCGGCGATTTCATTGCCGCTGCATCAAACCCCGAAGGGCCTGCCGCTCGGTGTGCAGTTCGTGGCCCCGCTCGGCGGCGAATCCCTGCTCATTCGGCTGGCCGCCCAGCTCGAAGCGACCGAACCGTGGGCACACCGGCGCCCGACCCTCTAGCGCGGTAGTGTGGGTGCCGGGCGTGCAGGAGCGCCCGGTGTCCGCCCGAAGAGGCTCAGCCTCCCTGCCTTCCTTGAACTGGTTACCGACCTCTTCTCGCCCGGCCTCGCGGACATCGGGTTCACGAGAGGAGGCCGTCATGGCCAGCACCCTTCCCACCAATCCGTCCCTTGATCGCATTCGCGATGACGCACGTGGACTGCAGCGCGCGCTACGCGCCGCGGATCCCGACGCGCTGGACATGGTGCGCCAACACCACCCGCGCCCCGATATCACCTTGGCGAGTGGACGGTTCGCGCTGCACGATGCCCAGCTGACGATGGCCCGCCGGTACGGATTCACCGGCTGGCCGGCACTTGTGCACTATCTGGAGCTGGCCGCCGACCTGAGCACCGATCCGAGTGCGGTGAACGAAGCCAACCTCGATTCGGCCGACCGGTTTTGTGCCCTCGCCTCGCTGCGGTACGACCACGACGATGAGCCGCCGCGCTGGCAGGCGGCGGCCGATCTCGTCGCCGCGGATCCGGCGCTGGTGGACAGGCACGTGTGGGCGGCGGCCACCGCCGCCGACCCCGCCGCGGTCGCGCGGCACCTGTCCGCGCAACCGGCGCTGGCAACGGCCAGTGGCGGTCCGTACCAATGGTTTCCGCTGATGTACCTGTGCTACAGCCGTGCACCGTTGGACCGCACCGTCGATGACACGTTGACCGCCGCCCGCCTGCTCCTGGACACCGGCGCCGACCCCAACTCGGGGTACCTGTGGTGCGGGATGTCCACCCCGTTCACCGCGTTGACGGGGGTGTTCGGCGAGGGAGAGCAGGGGCCGGGACGCCAGCCCCGCCACCCGTTCGCCGGGGCGCTGGCCGCCCTGCTGCTGCAGCGCGGTGCACACCCGGTGGATCAGCAGACCCTCTACAACCGGATGTTCCGCCCCGACGATTCACATCTGAAACTGCTGTTCGCCCACGGATTGGCCGATGCCGGCGTGAGCCCCTGGGAGCGCCGCCTGGGCGAGGCCATGGAGACCCGTGAGCAGATGTGGCGACGGCAGATCGATTGGGCGGCCGCCCATGGATTCTCCGATCGCCTGGAGCTGCTGGCCCGGCACGGAATCGACATCACGGGAGCAACTCTCGTGCCCCGCTCCTTCCCCACCGATGTCAATGCCCGCGACGAGGACGGCGCGACACCGCTGCACGAGGCGGCCTGGGCGGGCGATCTGGCGCTGATACGCCGATTGCTGGCGGCCGGAGCCGATCCCGCGATCACCGACACGCGTTTCGGGTCGACACCACTGGGGTGGGCAGAGCATGCCTATCAATCCGACGCTGCCGCGCTGCTGCGGACGTATCCGCACACGAGCTAGGCGGCCGCGGCCTTCACCGCCCGGCCCACCTCGGTACGCAGTTCGGCATATTCGGGAGAACGGCGTAGATCATCGGGGTCGATACCGGTCCTGGGGAGCTCCACCGGGATATCCAATGCCACCTGGCCGGGTCGACGAGTCAGCACCACGATGCGCGACCCGAGAAAGGCGGCTTCGTCCGCGCTGTGTGTGACGAACACCGTGGTGCGACCCGACTCGGCGCTGACCTGGCGGACGTCCTCCTGCAGACGCTCACGGGTGAGCGCGTCGAGCGCCGCGAACGGCTCGTCCAAGAGAAATAGCGGGGTCTCGGCAGCGAGTGCCCGAGCGATCGCCACCCGCTGCTGTTGACCGCCACTGATCTCCCAAATGCGCCGGCCCGCAGTGCCTTCCAGTCCGACACGGGCGAGCAATTGGTCTCGGCGTTGCGCCCACCGTTCGCGCGGCACTTTCGCGTATTTCAGGGCGAGCTCGACGTTGCCTCCCACCGTGCGCCAGGGAAACAGCCGTGGCTGCTGGAACACAACCCCCGACGTAATGCCCGGGGTCGGCGCTCCACCGGCCACCGACACAGCCCCTTCGCTCGGTGATTCGAATCCGGCCAGCAGCCGCAACAGGGTGCTCTTGCCGCATCCGGATGCCCCCACCAGCACCAGGAAGGTCCCCGGCTCGACGGTCAGGTCCACCGGGCCCAGCGCCGTCGTCCTCGCCGCACCGCTGCCGTAACTGTGGGTGACGCCACTGATCCGAATTGATCCGGTATCTCGTTCCTGGACAGCGGTTGTCACATCATCGACCGATGACATCGGGCAGGCCCTTCGTGTAGACAGCATTCTCGAACGTCGAAAGCGGCGCCGCGGCGGGGATCTGTTTCTGATCGGCCAAGAACTGCGAAGCGCTCCGCAGATCGACCGCGATATGCCCCGGCTTACCCTGCTCACCAAGCCATTTCGCCGAGGTGATCTCGGACGGACTCAGGTAGATCCCCTGCTTGAGCTGATCGGCGACCTCCGGCGGGGTGAGACCATTCTCGGCGCCTATCGACTTGGCGGCCGTGCTCGGATCGTCGTGGATGAGGTTCAACGCGCGCGCTTGCTGCCTGCGCCACACGTCGACCACCTCGGGATGGGCGTCGGCGAACGCATTGGACACCACCGCGAGGTCCAGGGTGGGCCTGCCGTCGGCGGCCAGCTGTCGGCTGGTGATCAGATCTCTGCCGTTCTTACGGACCTGGTCAACCGTGGGCAACCAGGTATAGACGGCATCCACGTCTCCGCGGTCGAACGCGGCCAACGCGGCCTGCGGTTGCAGGTCCACGAGCCGAACATCGTTCGCCGACAAACCGTTCTGCGCCAGCGCGGACAGCAGGCTGTAGTGCGCGGTGGAGGCGAACGGAGTTCCGACGCGCCTGCCCTTGAGACCGGCAATCGTGGTCACGCCACTGCGATTGCTGGCCACCAACGCCTCGTTGTCACCGGCGACGTCAAGGACGTAGGCCACCCGATACGGAATGTTCAAGGGCGCCGAGAGCCCCCGCGCGAAGGGGCTCGATCCCAGCGCCCCGAAATCGAGTTCCCTGGCGATGAAGGCGGTGTTGATATCGGCGCCCGAGTCGAACCGCGTCCATTTGATGTTGTAGTCGGGCAACGCCGTTTCCAGCCAACGGTTTTGCTTGACGACGAGATCACCGCTGGGGAAGTTCTGGTAACCGATCCGGATGGTCGGCTTGCTGCTGTCCAGACCGGAGTGATCGATCGCGCACCCCGACAACGCCGCGATCGCCACCGCGAGCGTGGCCGCGAGGTGGGCCAGCCTCATATCTTCCCCCGCCACGGCACCGCCCGGCGCTCGACGGCGCGCAGGGCGGCGTCGATCACCAGGCCCGAGATCCCTATCGAGAAGATCCCGACCAACACCACGGGCGTGTTGTTGTAGTTACTGGCGTCCTTCACCAGGCCACCGATACCGGGTATGCCGTTGAACAGTTCCGCGGCGACCACCGACGAATACGCCATACCGACCGCGAGCCGCACGCCGGTGAACGTCTCGGGCAGCGCTGCGGGGATCACCACGTCGCGGGTCACCTGCCATCGCGACGCACCCAGTGCGCGGGCCGCTTCCACCAGGCCCACGGGGGCCGCGACCACCGCCGCTGTGGTGGCGACGGCCGCCGGCGGCAGTGCCGCCAGCGCGAGCAGGGTGATCTTGGGGGCCTCGTCGATACCCAGCCAAATCACCAGCAGGAAGAAGTACGCCAGCGGCGGCAGTGTGCGCAGGAAAGTCAGCCAGGGTTCCAGGACGCTGCGCACCCACCCGACCGATCCCATCAACAGGCCGAGCAGCACCCCGGCCGTCACTCCGATGATGACGCCGAACAGCAAGCGGCGCAACGTCATATACAGGTGTTCGACCAGCAGGTAGCCGCCGTATCCATGCACTCCGTCGTGGTTGGTGGATACTTCGATGAAGGCGTGCCACACACTGCTCGGATACGGCACAAAGGTTTGGTTCCAGATCCCACTGACCGCGGCCAGCTGCCATATTCCGATGAACACGATCACCGACAGCAGCGGCAGGGCGGCGCGGGTCAGGCGAAGGCGCCATCGCGATGGGCGCGCGGCGGCTTCCGGGGCCGGTGACTGGCCGGGAACGACGTCGACAAAAACAGACACTATGCGAAGTACTTTCTGTGGCTAGGCGCTAGGAAACGGCGTCACGCAACAGCAGCAATCAGCGGATAGTGTCGAAGGCACTCGGTATTCATACCGGCGCAAACCCCGGCCCTCAAGGGTCTGACTCAGCGCGAACGAAACCCGCGCCGCGGCGACGGCCCCGACTCGTCGTCACCATCGCTGTCCCACAGCCCGATAACCGGGGCCGCTGCCCTGGGCAGATCCCCGAGCAGCTCTCGGGTGTTGTCGGCATTCACCAGATACGGCGGGCTGTAGTGCTCGTTCTCGTCGCCGCGGCGCTGGCTTGCGTGCGGTGGGTATGCACCCATCATCGGCATCATCGGGCCCCACGTCCGAGTTGCCGCACCACCACCGATACCGCCGGTGCTCGCCACAGTGGGTCCCGAACCGAATGCCGGCATCCGGTCGGCAGACAGCGGCCGACCGGTGCTGGGCACCGCCGATTCGAACCCCGCACTGCGGGTTGGGCTCTCACGCCAGAGCGGATCGTGCATCCAATCCTGACCCGCATAGACATCGTCTTCACCACGTTCGTCGACCCCGGATCCGGGTGTCGATCCCATTGCGGAACCCTTGCCCGGGAACGGATTACCCGGAACTCCCATCACCGTAAGCGGTACCTGCATCGGCGGGGGCGTCGTCTGCGACGGATTGGGATTGGGCTCGTGCTCGCCCAGGCCCCACCGGGCCAGGAACTCCGCGGCCCGCTCGGCTTGTTCGTCCGGTGACTGCCCGGGTACGGCGGCGCCGATATCCGGCCCGAAGCCGAAGCGAAGTCGTTCCTGTGGGCCGATCAGCGCGGCGACGGCGTTGCCGGCCTGGATCGCCGGGCCGCTGTACACGGTCCGCACCTGATTCAGGGCTTGCTCCCACAGGCCCAACTGCTCGGCGAACGACGTTCGCCAGCGAGGAATTTCACCCATTTTGTCCACCAGCACCGGTGTGGGCGGGGGCGCGATCTGCTGCTGCAGTTCGCCCGTGGCCCTTGCCAATACGTCCAGACCCGAGGACAGGGTCAATGCCTGTTCGAGTGCGATGCGCGAATTTTCGACGTACTCCCGCATGGTGCCCAGCGCCGCTCGCGCCCCGGAGCCGCTCCAGCCGTCCTGGATCGTCGCTGTCACATCCTCCAGGAAGGTGGTGAACAGCGAATCGAGCCCCCGCAGTGTGCTTTTCCATTCATCGGCGAAGCGCTTGATGTCCTCCGGCGCCATCCGTGCCTGCATATCCATGATCGACTCGTGGCTCCACTTGTCACCGTGCCATTCGTCGGGGCGTACGGTCACGGTCATCTCAGCGCCCTCCGGGCGCAGTCGGCCGAACCCGTGTCGACCTCCGCGTAGGCATCACCGATGCGCCGAAAGGTCTCGGCGAATTCGGTCAGCACGCAGCGATGCTGTTCGAGAACCGCGGCCAGCGAGCCCGTCGGCGCCTGGGCGGCGTCGTGAACGACCCGGCCCCACCCCCGCCCCTCCTCGCAGTCGCCGAAGATGACGTGGTTGGCGGGCGCGAAGGATTCCAGGCGCGCGATGATCCCGGCAAATGTGCTCCGGAGCAGCTCGCAGCGGGCGGCCAGCTCCTCGCACGCGCCGTCGGCGAGCCACAGCGTCGCCAGATTTATGTACGTGTCCTCTTCATCGTTGGACATGGCAGCTCCTACCTGGGGCTAAACGGGTTCGATAGCAGGTAGGACCACCGGCACCGGCGTATGGTTCCGCCGATTTTCAGGCTGTGGATAACTTCCGGGACGCGTATCGCCCGTACAGCGATCCGGCCACCACGATGATCAGGCCGCCCAGCAGCACGCCCCCGATGACATCGGAGAGCCAGTGCACACCCAGATACAGCCGCGTCAGGGCAACCGCGACCGTGCCGACGGCCACCGTCACCCACAACCAGATTCGGACGGTGCGGCTGCGCCCGTAGCCGAGGACCACCGCGAGCACGCCCAGTACCGAGATCGTCGTCAACGAATGCCCCGACGGATATGACGGGGAGTTCTCCACCACCAACCGGACGGCGTGCGGCGGGCGCTGGGTACCCACGATGTGTTTGGTCACCGGAATCACGATTCTGGTCGCGATCAGGGTTCCGAAGATTACCAGGGCGGGTAGCGGTGTCCGCCACCGCCACCCGAGCACCGCACCGACCACGATCCCAAGCGGCCACATGCCGTTGGGTCCCACCACATCGGTGACGAACACGGCGATGGGAGTCAGCCACTGTCGGCGCTGGGCCAGCATGAAGTCCAGCACCGCGTGGTCAACGCCGGTACCGGCATGCGCGGCGTGCGCGATGAACCCCAGTGCCACGAAGAGCGCAGCGAGGACCACGCCAACGGCCGCCGGCCATTGTCGAGACGAAAGCACGAAGCCTAGCTGTCCTTGGTTTTCTTGGAGTCCTTGGCATTCTTGGCGTCGGAATCCTTCGAATCGCCGGCTTCGGGCGCGGGATCGCCGCCGCCTTCCGTCTGCCCCGGTGAGAAGTCCTCGGGCAACAGCGCTTCCAGCGCGGCACCCTTGATCCGCCGGAACGCACGCCTCGGACGGCTCTGCTCCAATACCGCGACCTCAAGCCCGCCGAGCACCCTGCCCTCGGCCGAGCCGTTGGAGGTACCGGCACTGGCCCCGGCCTGCAACGCCTTCACCGCGAACCCCACCGCGTCCTTGAGCGTGGCGCCCTCGGCGTAGCTCTCCTTGAGCGAGTTGATCACCGGCTCGGTGTTGCCGCCCATGACCACCCAATGCGGTTCATCGGCGATCGACCCGTCGTACGTGATCCGGTACAGCACCGGGTCGGTGTCCCGACCGTAGTGAGCCACCTCGCCGACGCACAGCTCCACCTCGTAGGGCTTGGCCTGCTCATTGAAGATGGTGCCGAGTGCCTCGGCGTAGATGTTGGCCAGCTGCCGCCCGCTCACGTCACGGCGGTCGTAGGCATAGCCGCGCATATCGGCCCACTGAATGCCGCCACGGCGCAGCCGGTCGAATTCATTGAACTTTCCGACGGCCGCGAAGCCCACCCGGTCATAGACCTCGCTGACCTTCTGCAGCGAGTTCGACGGATTCTCGGCGACGAACAGCACCCCATCGGCGTACGTCAACGCCACCACCGAACGACCGCGGCTGATTCCCTTGCGCGCCAACTCCGAACGGTCGCGCATGAGCTGCTCGACCGACGCATAGTACGGAAAGGTCATGACCTACCTCCCGATTCACGCAATTCTGCTTCGGCACGTGCCGCTTCGGTCCGCTTCTCGATGACCTCACGCGCGATGCGTTCGATATCGGCCTCGGGTACCCGGATCGCTCCCCCGGAATCGATCCGAACGGCCGTCGGGAACACCCGGCGCACCAGATCCGGTCCACCCGTTGCCGAATCGTCGTCGGCCGCGTCGTAGAGCGACTCCACGGCCACCGCCAGCGCACCCAGCGCGTCGCCACCGGGCTTGTACAGCTTCTTGATCGAGGACTTGGCGAACATCGAGCCCGAACCCACCGCCTGGTATCCGTCGCTCTCCACGTGCCAGCCACCCGCGACATCGAAAGACACGATGCGCCCAGCGGTTTCACCGTTGGGGTCATCGATGTCATAACCCACCAACAGGGGCACCGCCACCAGTCCCTGCATGGCCGCCGCCAGATTGCCGCGGACCAGAGCCGAGAGCCGATTGGCCTTACCGTTGAAGGTCAGCGGCACACCTTCGAGCTTCTCGTAATGCTCCAGCTCGACGGCGTACAACCGTGCGAATTCGACGGCGATGGCTGCGGTTCCGGCGATACCGGTCGCGGAGTAGTTGTCGGTGATCTGCACCTTGTCGATATCGCGATTGGCGATGTAGTTGCCCTGAGTGGCGCGCCGATCACCCGCGATCAGGACCCCACCGCGGTACGTGAGTGCCACGATCGTGGTGCCGTGCGGCAAGTTCGCGATCACTTCGCTTGACGCCTTTCCGACCGCCGGAAGCAACTCCGGGGCCTGAATCCTCAGGTACTCGGAGAACGACGAAAGGTGCGAATGTCGGGTGAACTGCTGGGGCGCGATCGAGTCATCGCGCCAGATCACTGGCCACCCTTTTGGACGTACGCCCGCACGAAGTCCTCGGCGTTCTCTTCCAGCACGTCATCGATCTCGTCGAGCAGATCGTCAGTGTCCTCCGCCAGCTTTTCGCGGCGCTCCTGCCCGGCCGGTCCCCCAAGGTCGGTGACATCGTCCTCGTCACCGCCACCACCGCGCTTAGTCTGCTCCTGCGCCATCGCTGCCTCCTGACTGCTAGGTCGGTTCTGTTCAGCCTACCGGGCAGCGCCGACGACGTGACGTTTCGCGGGCGTGCGTCGCCGAACCCGTTACGTCGTGAGCTGATCGACCAGTTCAGCAGCCGAATCGACCGAGTCCAGCAGCGAGCCCACGTGGCTCTTGCTGCCACGCAGGGGCTCCAGCGTTGGAATCCGGACAAGCGAATCCCCGCCCAGGTCGAAGATCACCGAGTCCCAGCTGGCTGCGGCGATATCGGCGCCGAAACGGCGCAGGCACTCGCCACGGAAGTAGGCACGGGTGTCCGTCGGAGGCCTGGTCACCGCATCCAGTACCTGCTGCTCGGTGACCATCCGCTGCATGGAACCGCGGGCGACCAACCGGTTGTAGAGCCCCTTGTCGAGGCGCACATCGGAGTACTGCAGGTCGACCAGATGCAGGCGCGGCGCCGACCAGGTCAGGTTCTCGCGCTGGCGGAATCCCTCCAACAGCCGCAGCTTGGCGGGCCAGTCCAGCAGGTCCGCGCATTCCATCGGATCACGCTCCAAGAGATCCAGGACCTTGGCCCACACCTGAAGTACATGGTCAGCCTGCGGATCTGGGTCGCGAGAGGCGACCAGCTCGGCCACCCGCTCCAAGTAAATGCGCTGCAGCGCAAGCCCTGTCAGCTCTCGGCCGTCCGCCAGGGCCACGGTGGCCCGCAGCGACGGATCACGACTGATCACATGCACCGCGTGCACCGGCCGAGCCAGCGCCAGGTCCGACAGATCAGCCCCGGACTCGATCAGGTCGAGCACCAGCGAGGTGGTACCCACCTTGAGGAATGTCGAGGTCTCGGCAAGATTGGCGTCCCCGATGATGACGTGCAGCCGGCGATATTTGTCAGCATCGGCGTGCGGTTCGTCGCGGGTGTTGATGATGCCCCGCTTGAGGGTTGTTTCCAGACCCACCTCGACCTCGATGTAGTCGGCGCGCTGCGAGAGCTGGAAACCCGAGTCGTCGCCGGAGGGCCCGATGCCCACCCGACCGGAACCCGTCACGACCTGCCGCGATACGAAGAACGGGGTGAGGCCCGCGATGATCGCCGAGAACGGCGTCTGGCGGTCCATCAGGTAGTTCTCGTGCGTGCCGTAAGAGGCACCCTTTCCGTCAATGTTGTTCTTGTAGAGCTGCAGCCGGGCGGCACCGGGCACGCTGGCGACGTGCCGAGCGGCGGCCTCCATCACCCGCTCGCCGGCCTTGTCCCAGATGACGGCGTCCAACGGGTTGGTGCATTCCGGCGCCGAGTACTCCGGGTGTGCATGATCGACATACAGGCGGGCACCGTTGGTCAGGATCATGTTGGCCGCCCCCACCTCGTCGGCATCCACGATCGGAGCAGGACCCGTGGTGCGACCCAGGTCGAAGCCGCGGGCGTCGCGCAGTGGCGATTCGACCTCGTAGTCCCAGCGGGTGCGCTTGGCCCGCTGGATCCCCGAGGCCGCGGCGTAGGCCAGCACCGCCTGCGTGGAGGTGAGAATCGGATTGGCGGCGGGGTCCGTGGGCGACGAAATGCCGTACTCAACCTCGGTACCGATGATCCGTTGCATGGTGATCAGCCTAGAGAGGCTGGGCTGAACACCACGCCGGGGACTGTTCAGACTGCTCCGTGTGCCTCAAAATCGGCCTTAACGTCGGGTTCATGAGCCACTCCGAGAAGATTCATGTCGACCTCAGCGGGGCACCGCAGACCATGCTGGCGACGTTCTACGCCAAGGCTCTCGATGCGGATCTGCCCGAACCGATCCTGAACGACACCCACGCGCGCGACATCGTGGATCGGATCGACTACGACTGGTCCCGAACGATGATCACCGCCAAGCGGTCACCGGCAGTCACCACCCGGTCGGCACATTTCGACAGTTGGGCGCGCGCGTTCTTGGCTGAGCATCCACAGGCCGTCGTGCTGCATTTGGGCTGCGGGTTGGATAGCCGATTCCTGCGACTCAATCCCGGGCCGGGCGTCGAGTGGTACGACATCGACTATCCAGAGGTCGCGGGACTGCGCCGCAAGCTCTACCCCAAACATGATCACTATCATGTGATTTCGGCATCGGTCACCGATCCGGCCTGGATCGCCGACATCGCGGGTGACCGCCCGGTACTCGCGATAGGCGAGGGACTCACGATGTATCTGAAGCAGGATGAAGGCATTGCGTTGTTGCGCCGGATCGTCGACCACTTCCCTTCCGGGGAAATACAATTCGATGCGTTCAACACATTCGGCATCAAAACACAGTGGTCCAACGCGGTGGTGCGCCGCTCCGGCGCCACGTTGTACTGGGGTATCAACGGGCCCGATGACATCATCGGCGCGGTACCGGGGCTCCAACTGATCGAGTGGGTATCGGCCTTCGATTCGCTGAGCTTTCAGCGAGTACGCGGGGCATATCGAGTGGTCGCCACGCTGATGTCGCTATCGCGTACATCCCGGTTCATGGCGCAGTATCACCGCTACGCGTTCTGATCCGTACCTCGAGAGGGAGGAAGTTGGGGGTTGGCCGCGGCGGTCCTTGCCGTTTCGGGGCCGGCAATCGGGGGGACGGATCGCCGCGGCCAACCAGTCTATGACGCAGGTCTGCTCATTCGAGACACTGCGCTTTCACCTATCTCGTCGACTTCCAGAAGTCGCCGTGCCACGATCGCCATCTCGCGCGGATCGCCGACGGTGAGGCGAACACCGCCATCGGGATACTCCTTGGCCACGACATCGTCCGTCCCTAGGATTGACATCCAGGGATCGCCATCGCCGCGCGCCGGGAGATACACGAAGTTGGCGTGTGATTCCGGGATGTGGGCGCCCATCTGAGCCAGTCGCTCCCGCAGCCGGTCACGTTCGTAGACAATCGAATCCACACGCAACCGCAGCTCATCTTCGGCCGCGTACGACGCCGCCACCGCTACCGCGGCCGCGCGATTCATGCCGAACGGAAGCTGGTACCGGCGGATCACACCACAGACCGCGGGTGCGGCTAATCCGTAGCCGATACGCAGTCCGGCCAATCCGTACGCCTTCGAGAATGTACGCAGCACAACCAGATTGGGGTGCGCCGCGATCAGACGCGGGATGTCCAGATGCTCATCGGGATCCACGAATTCGATATAAGCCTCATCCAGTATCACAACACTGGTTGGCGGTGCCTGGCGGACAAACTCATAGACCTGTTCGGCAGGTATCAGCGTTCCCGTCGGATTATGGGGTCGGCACAGCACCACCGCGGCAGCGTCCGCGTCATACGCCGCTCCCAGCAGTTCGTCGAGATCGGTCATGCCGTTGTCCGCCAGCGGAATCGGAACCTGAATGAGCCCGGCGATATCGGCCAGTATCGGGTAGCCGTCGAATGTCGGGTGCGCGAAGACGAGCGAATCACCCGGCTGGCACAACGCCTGCAGCACCTGCAGCGCAACTCCGGTGGCTCCGACGCCGACGACTACTTCCTCCGGCGTCAGACCCACGCGTTCTGCAATCAGCCTCGGGAGCACAACCGGCAGGAACTCGGGGTAGCGATTAACCTCCGCGATGTCATGCCTGAGCGCATCGCGCACCGATGGCAGTGGACGATAGGGATTTTCGTTCAATGCCAACCGAAGCGGGCTCACCGTCACTGGCCCCTCCCTCCCCATCGCACCGCCGCCGCTGCCGCATAGTCGCCGGCATGGGCGAATCCGGCCAGCATCACCGTGTCGCCTGCCTGCACCTGCCCCTCGGAGATCGCCTGGTCGAGCGTGTGGGGAATACCCACCCCGAACAGGTTCCCGCACTCATCGAAGGTGTCCGGGTGCTTCTCCTTGGGCAACTGCAGGGCATCGCGCCAGTTCCGCAGGAATATCCGGTTGGGCTGATTGGTCACCAACGCATCGAGATCTGTTGAAGGAACTCCGATTCGGTCGCAGACCGCCAGCGCCACCTCCGGCACCATCCGGTTACCCCGGGCCAGCACCTTGCTGATCTTGTGCTCGGTGAAGGCCACCCGGCCCTGCCCCGATCCGGCCTCCCAATACTTGCGATGAGGCGTCACCGCGTAGGTCATGTCTCCGGCGTACTCACCGAAATTCCGGGTCTCGATGCCTAGGACCGGCGACCCCCCGTCACGGGTGATCAGCGCCGCGGTGGCACCGTCTCCCGGTATCGAGGCTTGAGCGGTTGAGCGCACCTGCTCCTGTACAAAGATCTGCCCCGCCGCGTTCTGCATGTTCACGATCAGTGCCGAGCGTGCGCTCGATGAGGCCATCATCTGTTGCACAAGCTTGAGCATCAGTACAAACGACACACAACCACCGTTGTGTACGTCCAGAATCCACTCCGGGCGGATCTGCAATCGGCTTGCCACCTCGCCACCGCAGCCCACGAACGGCAGATCCGGCAGCTGGGTGTGTGTCAGCAGAATGTCGACGTCATCGAGTACCGCTTCCCCGTGCCTTTCCCGGAGGCCGGCCACGGCGCGCTCAGCCATGTCCACCGCCGTCTCGTCGGCCGCCACATGATGCCGGTAGGCCGGACTGCGGAACATGACGTTCTCGGCCAGGTCGTCGTCCTTCGCGTACTGCGCGAAATAATCTGCGCTGACCCGATTCTGGGGAAGATAGCTGGAGATATCGAAGATACTGACGGTCATTTCATCCACTCCGGAACAATCGGCAGCCCATGGCTGTGGCGGTATTCGGCGATGGCCTTGAGATTCAGCAGCTCCAGGAGATGGCCCGCACCGAACATGTCCCAGAAGTCCCCTACCCACGGCTTCCGTTGTGGTGGAGCGGTTTCCGGATAGGGATTCTCGTCATAGAACGGGTGATGGCAGTTGGTCCACAGCACGACGGAGCCCGGCTTGTTGAGTACGATCTGCGCGTCGACCACCCGCATGAGGTAGATCATCCACAGGTGATCGCCCTGATCCCAGGCGCAGTGATAGTCGACGGTCCCGGAGTCGGCGTTCGACTCGGTACGGGTGTAGATCAGTGTGTCGGACCCCAACCGATCATGGGCAATCCACAGACCGGGCTCATCGGTCTCTTCGAAGCCACGCAGGCTGTAGGTCCACTCCTCCAGGCAACGGGTGTCGGACAGGTAACGGTGCAATTCGTCGGGCGGACAGTCCACGTACTCTTGGACCGTGCAGAACGGGCCGAACACCTGATCGTGCGGATACACCGACCGCATCATGTCCATGATGACCGGCGTCGCCTTCTCACGGGGCGAGGTCTCGATGCGGTGTACGCCGGGAAGCGCGTCCTCGGTACCAGCGTCGGCGGCGATATCGCTAAGCGCGGGCAAAGCTTTCAGGCCGGGCTTGGATGTTTCGGTGATCGTGTCGGTCATGCGTTTTCTCCTTAGCGATTTCGGATGACAAGAACGGGGCAAACGGGGGTATCTCGTCGGTGGAGCAGACGACCTCCACCACGGACGGACCGCTGTGGGTCATCGCCTCGTGCATGGCGGCCTCCAAATCGGCTACCGTGTCGGCAGAATGACACACCAGGCCGGGGAACATCGCGGCCAGTCCGGACGCGATGTGTGAGGGCGCGAACCGGTTGAAGCTGTAGCCTCCGCCGTAGTAGAGCTGCTCGCGCGTGACGCACATGGCGTGCGCATTGTTGTTGACGATGACGAAAGTCACCGGCAGTCTGTGCTCGATGGCCGTATGAATCTCCATGCCGTGCATGAAGAATGCGCCATCGCCTGCAATCACCACGGTGCGGCCGGCCCGCGCGAACGCGCAGCCGATACCGGCGCCGAAGGCATATCCCATGCCACCCATTCCAAGGGCGACAACGTAGCGGCCGTTGTGCCGAGCACCTAGGTAGTGAACCGCAGCGGCTCCGGTATTGCCCGCGTCCACGAAGATATCGGCACCGGCAGGAATCGCCTGGTCCAGCACATGCATGGCGTCGTGGTATCGCACGCCATCACCCTCATGCACCGGCGGTTCAAGATGAGCTGGGGCGTAGAGTGTTTCACTATCCGATGCGTCCGAGCGCGCGGGCAGTGCCGCGGCAAGGCCGGTCAGCGTCGAGGACAGATCCTCGGTCTGTAAGTGCCGGGACGCGATATGCGGCGTCACGGAGCCAATAGACAGCACCGGGGTTGTGGTGAAGTCGACACCTCCCCGGGTCATCACGGGCATGGTCGTGCCGATACATATGCAGGTGACGCCGTGACGCAACACCCGTTCGACGGCCGGGTGCCCCATCACGCCAATGACGCCCAGCAGTCGCGGGTTCTCGCTGTCCACAGCATCTTTGGCATCGGGAGAGATCGCCACGAAGGCATCCAGACGGTCAATGAGAAGCGATAGCTCGTCGCGAGCGTCGTGTCGGGCGACCTCCGGCCCCGCCACCACCAGGATTCTTCCGGGCGTTTCGGCCAGATGCTGTGCGAAATCGGCGAGCTGCGCGGGCACCGCCCCCATCCGCTGATGCGGCTCCCGTATCTGCGGCACGACCGCCAGCTGCGCCTGCTGAACATCCTTAGGAATCAACAGAACCGCAGGCAGGCCGTCGCGGACCGCCGTAAGGGCATGGGTCAGCGCCTCGGCGATCTCCTCGGGGCGTTCCACACGGGCGCAGTATCCGGAGATGGGCCGGAAGACTGACTGCAGATCCATGCTGCCGGCGCGCCCACTGCCGTCCTGAAATGCGCCATTGCCCTCCAACGGGCGCGGCGGCTGTCCCACGATCGCCAGCACCGGAACCCCACTTGCATATGATTCAGCAAGCGCCGGAACAAGATTGACGGCACCACCACCGGATGTCGTGGCCACCACGCTCATGCGTGAGGTGGCACGCGCATAACCGTCGGCCATGGCCCCCGCCGAGAACTCATGTTTGGCAACGATCGCCTCGATACCTGGCGTGTAGTGCACCGCATCGTAGAGATCCTCGATATTGGCACCGTCGACACCGAAGACGAAATCGACGGCGTGGCGACGCAGCTCGGAGGCGAGCCAGTCAACCACTCGTATGTTCCCGTTGCGGAGCGGAAGGTCGCCTGCCGCGTAGCTCCGAGCACATATCGGGGTGGTCATGATTAGTACACGACTGCCACACGTGACCGGTTCAACAATACGAAAGAAAAAGTGATTGAGTTATCTCAATCATGTGATGGCACAACATGAATCGGGTTTCAGGTTCGCCGAAGATAGGCACGTCAAAGCATCACGAGCCGGGTGCGCGAAACCCTCAGCGGCGCAATTCGAGGAACACGAGCGGTGAGGCGTCGCCGTGATTGTCGATGACCTGAACGCTCTCGATCTGGTCCTGTGCCATAGGGACGGTCGTCGATGTCATCATCGTCGAGCCGGGCTTGGCAGTCCACGAGCTGGCGATGATGTTCCCGCCTGCCCGGGTGCCGATCCGCAGCGCGTACGGCGCTGCCGAATCATCGGGGTCGTCGCCATACGCCGGATAACTGCACCACATTTCGATGCGGGTGCCGGTGCCGTCTCGCACGAGTGCCACCTGCGCGCTCATCGGCGAAGGTGTCACCTGGCGCATCGGTTGCCAATGCTCACCCGACGGTAGCGAGCCCGCCGCCACGTTCATCGGTGCGGGCCGGTGGTACCACGGCGGCGGCACCAGCGAAACAGTCAGCGCTACGGTCGCGGCTACCGCGACCGCGCCCACATAAGCCAGTCGACGCACCGCGCTCTGCCGCCGCCACCGGGCCTGCAGCTTGGGCCACAGCGCCTGCACCGGGCAGCTGGTGACCGGCTTCGCGAGCGCAGGCGGGTCTTCGAGTTCCATCTTCTCGGCATAGCCGCGATCGACCTTGGACAGCAGACCGGGCATCGCGGTCACCTCGGACAGCGCACGCTGGCAGCTGGCGCAATCGACCAGGTGCTGTTCATACTCACGCCGTTCGGTCGACGACAACGCACCCAGTACGTAGGCAGCGTCCCAGTCGGCGTAGACATGTTCGATAGTCATCGCGTGACCCCCATTTCCTGCAGCGACAACCGGAGTGCGCGCACACCGTAGTGAAGGCGTGATTTGACGGTACCCTCGGGCACCCCGAGCTCAGCGGATATGTCGGCGACCGAGCTCCCGCGGTAGTACGCGCGCAGGATGACGGCTCGGTGATCGGTGGACAGCGTGCGCAGCGCCTCGGCGACCAGCCACGCGTCCAGCGTCGCGTCCACCTGATCCGGGGACGCGAACTCCGGCGTCTCCGCGGTGGCGATCTCACTGCGAAAACGTGAGCTCCGCGCGTTATCGCGCACCAGATTGTGGGCAACGGTGAACAGCCAGGCGCGGGCGGAGCCTTCTGTCTGGTTCACCAGCGTCGGATGCCGCCAGGCACGCAACAGCACCTCCTGCACGATGTCTTCCGCGAGCGCCGAGTCGTGTGTCAGATGCATGACGTACCGGTGCAACGGGCCCGCGTACTCGTCGTAAAAGGCTCTCATCAGCGACGATGAGCCGCTTGCGCGAAGAGCAGTGGGCTCCGATGAGCCGTCCGCGCGCAGACCATCACGCCCCGACGAGCCACTTACGCTCGTTCGGTCAGGCCCAGCCTGCCCATCCGCCATGGAACACCTCCGACGGTTACACGATCCGACCGCCCGATTGGTTCAAAATACGCCCGAATATCCGCCCGTACCAGGGGCAACTTGAGGGCCTGCCCATGATGCACCGAACACGCCGGGGTGGTCCTCGGGTTTCGTTTGAAGACCGGCAATCATGACGTAGTGCGAAATCTCGAGGACGTCCACGAGTGGTTCCTGGCGCGGGGGCTGCCCGTCGTGCTGGACCGTCGAGTGCGTTCACGCGAGCTCCTCGACCGCGCCGCACCCATGATCGGAATCACAGGCGCGGGCGTCGCGCTGTACGAGCTTCTCTCCACTGATAACGAGACGCGCTCGGTCGTGCTGATGATCCTGCTGGGCGTGGTGGCCCTGTTGATGGCGGCGCAACCGTTGGTGCTGATCGCACTGCAGCGTGCGGGAACCATCCGCGCCGACGTGGTGCGCCGCACCTTGTCGTGGCTGGTGATCGCGATCTTCCTGATCGCGCTGCCCGTCGCCGATACCGGCACGTGGGCGGCCGCAGCGGCACGGATGCCCGCCCATCTCCTGGCCGCACTGGCGCTGATCTGGCTTACCTACCTCGGCGCCGGGTCCATCGGGCTGTGGGCACTGCGTTATTCCTCAACACAATTCGGCGCCCTCGGCACACTCATGTCCCGTGCGCTGCCGCTGCTCATGCTGACCGTGGTGGTGTTCTTCACCGGAGAGCTCTGGCAGCTCTCGGCCCGTATCACCCGCGAGAGGCTTTGGCAGACAATTGGTTTCCTGGCCGTCACGGCGGTCGCGTTCATGGTGGTGACCGTGCGCGACGAGCTCGCCAACCTGCGCGAGAGCCGCGCCGAGTCGGCGGGGGCGGCGGTACTGCTGGCCGATACTCCGCTGGCCGATCTCCTTGATGACGAGGTGCCGAGGCCCGCGTTGCGGTGGCCGGAGCGGATCAATGTGCTGCTGGTCATGGTGGTTTCGCAGGCCATCCAGGTCATCTTCTTCACCACGGGCGTGTTCGCCTTCTTCCTGCTGCTCGGCATCGTCGCGGTGCCGCACGACGTGATGGTCCTGTGGTCCAACGAGGCCGCATGTCCGTCCGGGGCGGCACCTCCCTGCGCCGGAACGTGGTTCGGCATCCGGATCGGCTTGCCGCAGACCCTCATTCACATGGCGCTGCTGGTCGCGGTGCTGTCCGGGCTGTACTTCACGGTGAACAGCAGCGTCGACCCGCAGTACCGCAGCCGGTTCTTCGAGCCACTGATCGCCGACGTCGCGGTGAGCCTGGCCGGACGCGACGCCTACCTCGCTGCCTCGCGCAACTAGCCCATCCGAGCAGCCAGGGTCGGTACGCCATCACCTTCCAGCTCGCTCAGCACAGCGGGACGACCCGCCATTGCCAGCACCAGCGCTTCGCCGGCACCCCGCACTTCCGGCCCGCTGCCCCTGGCCCAGTCCACATCGGTGGCGACGAAACGCAGGCCCTTGGTGTATCGGCGTGGATTGGCGCCGAAATCCGGATGCGCCAGCGCGTAGTACAACCGATCCTCGGGAATGAGGCGCGGCCGGCCCAGTGGCCGCCGGATGTCTTGCTGATGCACCATCGCGTCGGTATGCAGGGCCGACGGCATGAGATGGCCCCATGGCCCCGGCCGGATGCCCGATTCGACATGGTGCAATAGGTCCGGGATGGACATTTCGCTGGCCTCGTGGACGAAGTGGTTGTTCAGCTTGTCGATTGATCGGGCTCGTGCCGCGGCGCCGAGGTAGACGCCGAGCGGTATGGCATCGAGGGCCATGTGTGCCGCGACATCGCGCACCCGCCAACCCTCGCAGAGCGACGGGGCCAACCAGTCCTCATCGGAGAGCGTGTACAGGAACTCGGCCAGGCTTGCGCGCTCGGTCGCAAGCATTTCTTTGGGTTTCATGGAACCTCCTGTGGGCTGTACCGGCCATGCTAGGAACGCCACGCTGACCAGCAGCGCCGTCGCCTGCCAGGCACTGCCATTCGCTGCCAGTGCACCCTTTTCGGTGCGCCGAGGTTTCTATTCTCGGCGTATGTCTTTACGCCGGCTCGACCAAACCGCAAGCCTGACCGCACAATTCAACGCTTGGCAGCGCGCCGCCGAGTCGCTGCAAACCGGGGCACTGCTGGATGACCCGCAATCCGGATGGTTCGTGACACACCCGGCATTTCGCCTCGGTCTGGCCTCACCGACCGTCGCCCGGTGGGGCCTGCGACTGCTCGACCGATGGTGCCCCGGCCTGCACGCGCACATTGTGTTGCGGCGGCGGGTCTCCGACGACGAGCTGCATGCGGCGGCAGCATCCGGCATTTCCCAGGTTGTGATCCTTGGCGCGGGGTTTGACACCAGCAGTCAGCACCTTGGGTCGCTGCCCGTCACCGTGTTCGAGGTCGACGCGCCCTCGACGCAGCACGACAAGAGGCGTCTGCTGGAACGTCACGGATTCCAGCCTCGCTGGGTGCCCTGCGATTTCGAGCGGGACGACGTGACCACCAGTCTGTGCAATGCCGGGTTCGATTCGGCCAGATCGGCACTGGTGGTGTGGCTGGGCGTCACCTACTACCTGACGCCCCCCGTGCTGGAATCGACACTGGCGCAGCTCAAGAACCTCTGCGCCCCGGACAGCCGACTGATCATGGACTACGGCGATCCGGACATCGTGGGTCATCGCAGCCCGCGCCCGGACGTGCGTCGGGTATCACGCTATGTCAGCCGGAAGGGTGAGCCGTACCGCACGGGCATGACCGCCGCGCAGGTGGACGAACTCCTTGCCCAACACGGATTTCAGGCGATCACCCACCAACGAGTGCCGACGCTCGTAGATCACTACGACCCGGCGAACAGCCGCCGACTCGCACGGGGCGACTGGAATGCCGTGGTGACGGCACACCGAGTGCGGTGAGGCCTTACAGGTACTGGCCCAGGCTCGATTCGGTGTCGATGGCGCGGCTGGCACTCGAGCTCTTACCGGTGACCAGCGTGCGGATGTAGACGATGCGCTCGCCCTTCTTGCCCGAGATCCTGGCCCAGTCATCCGGATTGGTGGTGTTGGGCAGGTCCTCGTTCTCGGCGAACTCGTCCACGATCGAGTCGAGCAGATGCTGGATCCGCAGACCCTTCTGGCCCGTCTCCAACACCGCCTTGATGGCGTTCTTCTTCGCGCGGTCCACGACGTTCTGGATCATGGCACCGGAGTTGAAGTCCTTGAAGTACATGACTTCCTTGTCACCGTTGGCATAGGTGACCTCCAGGAACCGGTTGTCGTCGATCTCGGCGTACATGCGGTCCACGACCTTCTCGATCATGGCCTTGATGGTGAGCCCGCGATCGCCACCGAACTCGGCGAGATCGTCCTCGTTGACCGGCAGCTTCTCGGTGAGGTACTTGGAGAAGATGTCCTGCGCCGACTCGGCATCCGGCCGCTCGATCTTGATCTTGACGTCCAGGCGGCCGGGCCGCAGGATCGCCGGATCAATCATGTCTTCGCGGTTGGAGGCGCCGATGACGATGACGTTCTCCAGGCCTTCGACACCGTCGATCTCCGAGAGCAGCTGGGGCACCACGGTCGTCTCCACATCGGAGCTGACACCGGTACCACGGGTGCGGAAGATGGAGTCCATCTCGTCGAAGAACACGATGACTGGCGTTCCGTCGGAAGCCTTTTCGCGGGCGCGCTGGAAGATCAACCGGATATGCCGCTCGGTCTCACCGACGAACTTGTTGAGCAGCTCGGGGCCCTTGATGTTCAGGAAGTAGGACTTGGCCTCGCGGGAGTCGTCGCCCCGCAGCTCTGCCATCTTCTTGGCCAGCGAGTTGGCAACGGCCTTGGCGATGAGCGTCTTTCCGCACCCGGGCGGGCCGTACAACAACACACCCTTGGGTGGGCGCAGTGCGTACTCACGGTAGAGATCCTTGTGCAAGAACGGAAGCTCCACCGCGTCGCGGATCTGCTCGATCTGGCGGGTGAGGCCACCGATGTCGCTGTAGCTGACGTCCGGCACCTCCTCCAGCACCAAGTCCTCGACCTCGGCCTTGGGGATGCGCTCGAAGGCGTACCCCGCCTTGGTATCGACCAGCAACGAATCACCCGGCCGCAGTTTCCGGGGCTTGAGATCAGCTCCGTCGGCGTCCTCGGACACGTCGGAAAGGTCGGGCGCGATCAGCGGGTCGGCCAGCCACACGATGCGCTCTTCGTCTGCATGCCCCACCACGAGCGCGCGATGTCCGTCGTCGAGCACCTCCCGCAGGGTGCTGATCTCGCCCACTGACTCGAAGTGACCGGCCTCGACCACAGTGAGTGCCTCATTGAGGCGCACGGTCTGACCACGCCGCAGCTCACTGGTCTCGATGTTGGGAGAGCAGGTCACCCGCATCTTGCGGCCCGAGGTGAACACATCGACCGTCTCGTCGGTCTGCACCGCCAGCAGCACGCCGTAACCACTCGGCGGTTGCCCCAGCCGGTCGACCTCCTCACGCAGCGCCAGGAGCTGCTGACGGGCCTCTTTGAGGGTGTCCATCAGCTTGGCGTTCCGCGCGTTCAGGGAATCGATGCGAGCCTCGAGCTGGTTCAGGTCACGCAGGCGAGCGGAATCCCCGGGCCCGTGAGTAGGACTGTCTTCCAGCTGTTCGCGAAGCGCGGCAACCTCTCGGCGTAGCCGCTCCACTTCGGCGGCATCCGGTGTGCCGAACGCCTCTGAACGCTCCGACTCACTCATGATGTCCTCCTTTCCCACACCGAGAATTGGTGCGGTGGATACTTCAACGCTACCGGCGATTGGCGAGCCGTGCGGGGTCTACCCGTTGGCTGGGACGTCTACGCTGTTAGCGTTCGTCACATTCAGGTCGATTGAAAGGACAACGGTGAGCTCACGAACCGGTATTCCGGGGGTCGCCATGCTGGGTTTACTCACCGCGGCAGCGATCGGCTCGGCAGTGCCAATGAGCGAGCCGAGAGCCAGCTCTCCTAGCCCGACAGCAACGATCGTGACGACCTCCGGCATCGTCCCCGCGTCCTGGGATGCCCCCCTGGATGTGCCGGCCGATCCTGCTGACGCGGCACCCACATCCGACGAACTGAGCGGTTTGCTGTATTCGCTCGCCGACCCGGGCGTGTCGGCCCTCGCCAAGGGCGGTCTCGTCGAGGGCGGCATCGGCGCCGGGGAGGCCATCTACGCCGACCGCGCCTTCAAGAACGCCAACCGTGACGGCTTCCTACCCCTGGCCTTCACGGTGTCCGACGTCAAACCCACCGGACCTGGCCTGGCCACAGCCGCTGTCACCATCACCGGCCCCAAAACCCAGGCGTACACGACGAAAATCAACTTCGTGAACCAGGACGGCTGGAAAATCAGCAAGGCGTCCGCCGTTTCGCTGATTCAGGCAGCATCCGGTAAGTCTGGAAGGTAGACGTAAACGAGGAGGGTTGGACGATCTCCAACACCTCACTCGCCGATATCGTCACCACACTTGGCCGAATGACTAAGCCGATACGCCGAATGGGAGTCTCCTAGATCATGGTCCGTCACCGCCTCGCCGCCCGCCTTGTCGTGCTCGCCGCCGGTGCAGCCGTTCTCACGCTGAGTGCCTGCAGCAGCTCAAGCGACAAGGCCAGCCCCACCAGCTCATCGGCGACGCAGCCCGCCGCGTCTTCCGCGGCCGCCGCGGCCACCCCCGACCATCCACTGCCGGATCCGGCAGTCCTGAACGATGTCCTCAATCGGCTCGCGGATCCGAATCTGCCGGGAGCCGAGAAGGTGACCGCGGTTCAGGGTGCGACCCCCGAGCAACTCGACAAGTTCACCAAGGCGATCGGCGACGCCGGGTTCTCGCCGTTGTCGTTCACGGTGAAGGACCCGAAGTGGTCGACCGAGACCCCCGGTGACGTCGAGGCCGTCGTCACCATCAACAGCCCCAGCCCCAAGATGGGCGGGTTCGCGGTCCCCATGTCGTTCTCGCCCGAGGGCGTGGGCTGGAAGTTGTCGAAGCGGACTTCCGATCTGCTGTTGAAGACCGGGACATCGCTCGCGGGTACCGGCACGCCGCATGAGACACCTCCCGCCGGAGCCCCCGCGCCGCAGGTGCCGACACCCACCCCGTAGCTAAAGAAGCTCTAGGTCGGCAGACGCTTGCGCCGCAACGGTGTCGGGGTGATCGTGCCCGGCGCCAGGCGGCGCGCGCTGACCAGGAATGCCGTGTGCCCTCGCATGCTGTGCTCTGGGCGCACCGCCAGCCCCACCACATTCCAGCCGCGCTGCAGCGACTCCCAGGACCGTGGCTCGGTCCAGCATTGCTGCTCGCGCATCGCCTCGACCACGCGGGACAACTGGGTCACGGTCGCGACATAGACGATGAGCACACCACCGGGCACCAGCGATTCGGCGACCGCGGGCAAAGTCTCCCAAGGCGCCAGCATGTCGAGCACCACCCGGTCGACTTCACCCGCGTCCGCGGACCGCTCCGCAAGGTCACCGATAACCAGTTCCCAGTTATCGGGTTGCTCCCCGAAGAACGTTGTGACGTTACGCACAGCGTGTTCGGCGTGATCCTCACGAATCTCGTAAGAGATCACCGATCCCTGTGGCCCCACCGCCCGCAGCAGCGAGCAGGTGAGCGCACCGGATCCGACGCCCGCCTCGAGCACCCGCGCTCCGGGGAAGATATCTCCGTCGTGCACGATCTGGGCGGCGTCCTTCGGGTAGATCACCTGCGCCCCGCGCGGCATCGACAGCACGTAGTCGATCAGCAGCGGACGGAGCACCAGGAACTGGTCGCCATTGGTGGACTTGACCACACTGCCCTCGGGAAGGCCGATGACGCCGTCGTGCACGATGGCCCCACGGTGGGTGTGGAACTCCTTACCGGGCTCGAGCACCATCGTGTAGTGCCGCCCCTTGGGGTCGGTGAGTTGCACGCGGTCGCCGACGACGAATGGTCCGGTTCGAGACATGCGCTCACCTTGCCAGGTACGCACCGCCCGACGCGAATGGGTCGGGTTTCGCAGGTGAGCGGGGCCGAAGAGGACGAATATCCCATGTGTTTCGGCACACACGAATTAGCTCTTCGGCGGCGCGACCCGTACTGTCGTAGGTAAGCGCCACTGTGCGCCGCGTCGTAGATCATTCTTTCGTCAGCTCCGCTGATCTCAGGCTTTTCTCACGGCGATCGATTTTGCCCATTGGCAATCTCGCCATTTCAGAGCCTTGAAAGGCATCAATTCTTCATGTCTTCAACAACATTCGCGTCCCTCGGCGTGCCCTCAGCCCTCGTCGACGTCCTTGCCCAGGGCGGTATCGACGCACCCTTCCCGATCCAGGCGGCCTCCCTGCCGGACACCCTCAACGGCCGCGATGTGCTGGCCCGCGGCAAGACCGGCAGTGGCAAGACCCTTGGTTTCTCCATTCCCGTTGTCGCACGTATCGCCCAAGGCAAGCGAGTGCCGGGCCGGCCCCGGGCACTTGTGCTGGCGCCCACTCGCGAATTGGCCACGCAGATCAGCGCCGTCATCGAACCGCTGGCGGCCGCCTACCGCATGAAGGTCACCACCATCTTCGGTGGAGTCTCGCAGCACCGACAGGTCCAGGCACTCAAGGCCGGTGTGGACATCGTGGTTGCCTGCCCGGGCCGCCTGGATGACCTCCTCAAGCAGCGTCACCTGACGCTGGACGGTATCGAGATCACCGTGCTGGACGAAGCCGATCACATGGCCGATCTCGGATTCCTGCCGGTCGTTACCCGCCTATTGGCCGCGACACCGAGTTCCGGTCAGCGCCTGCTGTTCTCGGCGACGCTGGACAACGATGTCGATAAGTTGGTCAAGCGATTCCTGCACTCCCCCGCCGAGCATTCGGTCGACTCCGCCGACTCCCCCGTCGCGGCGATGACGCACCACGTCTTCACCGTCGCGGGACCTGACGCCAAGCGCGAGCTCATCAACACGTTGGCTTCGGGATCCGGGCGCCGGATCTTGTTCATGCGTACCAAACATCACGCAAAGCGGCTGGCGCATCAGCTCACCCAGTCGGGCATTCCGTCAGTTGACTTGCACGGCAACCTGTCCCAGGGCGCCCGCGATCGCAACCTGGCGGCGTTCTCCAACGGCGACGCACGAGTCTTGGTGGCTACCGACGTCGCCGCTCGCGGGGTCCACGTCGATGATGTGGCGTTGGTCGTACATGTCGATCCGCCCGCCGAGCACAAGGCCTACCTGCACCGGTCCGGCCGAACCGCTCGCGCCGGTGGCTCCGGCGATGTCGTGACACTGGTCCTGCCCGAACAGCGCCGCGACGTCGACGCACTGCTGCGCAAGGCCGCCATCAAGGCCACTCCACGCCAGGTGACCGCCGACTCGGCCGAGGTCACCAACTTGGTGGGTGAGATTGCTCCGTATGTGAAACCCGCTCCGGCGCAAAAGCCCAACGGCTCCTCCGCGGCGAACGGCCAGCGGTCCCAGCGGCCCCGCGGCGGCGCCGAGGGACGCCCGGCACGTACGCCACGGCGCGGCGGGCAGGGTCAAGGTCGCCAGGGTCAGAGTCAGGGACGTCAGGGCCAAGGCCAGCGATCCGCCCGTAGGGCCGGCAACAGCGCCTCCCGGTAAACCGGTCGGCGCGGGCCATCACCTACACCCGCGCCGCGGCGCGCATCGCTGCCTTCTCCTCGTAGAACTTTGCGCGTTCATCCACGGCGGCAAGGAATCTCGCGAGGGACTCGCGAGCCTGCTCACCCTCGGGTCCGATGTCGGCGCGTTCGAACACACGCCAGAAACGCAGGATGGGTTGCAGGACGTCGTCATGATGGATGCGCAGGTCATAGATTCCGGCCTTGGCAATGGCTATCGCGTTCTGCGCGAAGCCTTCCATTCCCATGCCCGGCATCGCGAAACCGACGATCTCTTTGCAGATAGCCTGCATCGCGGCATCGGGCTCGATATCGAACGCGGCCGCCATGAGGTTGCGATAGAAGACCATATGTAGGTTCTCGTCCAGCGCGACCCGGGCCAGCAGCTGGTCGGCGATCGGGCAACCCGAGGCCTTTCCCGTGTTGCGATGGGATATCCGCGTGGCGAGCTCCTGGAACGACACGTAGGCCAGTGCCTCCAGGGGCGTCTTGTCCCCGGAGTCGTAGCCGGCCACCGTGTGCGCCATGCGCATCGCTTCGAGATTGGCCGGATCGACACCGCGCGTCACGACCAGGTAGTCGCGAAGCGCGATGCTGTGCCGGCCTTCTTCGGCGGTCCATTGCCCCACCCATGTTCCCCATGCCCCGTCCCGACCGAACCGCGTGGCGATTTCACGGTGATATGACGGCAGGTTGTCTTCGGTGAGCAAGTTGACCACCAGAGCCGCCTGGGCAATCGGATCGAGTGGGCTGTCCTCCGGTTTCCAATCCTCGCCCCCCAGGAAGGCAAAGTCCCTGCCCCGGCTCCAGGGCACGTAATCGTGTGGGGCCCATGGCTTCGCGACACCGAGGTGCCGTTCGAGATTCGCCTCGACGACGGGCTCCAGCTCGGTGAGTAGTCGTGTTTGCAGTCCAGTCACCATCTCGTCCACCTCTCTCTGCGGCATGACCGCTACCCCTAACCTACGGTACCGTAAGTTACGCAAAAGTAGGTTAGAGATAGGTGAATTTGTGAGGACTACGCGGCCCCGAAATGAGCCCCCTCGACTACCGGCGCCACCAGGTAGCTCGGTGCGCCGGGGTCGAGAATTACCGACTGGCCGTGACGACTCGCCCACAGCTCGGGAATCGACGGAATGTACCGCGGCAGACTGGCCGCCGAGATGACGACCCGTAGCCGATGCCCCGTCTCTATCACCGCATCAACCTCGGTCAGATCGATATCGAGAATTATCGGCACGCCGGGCTCAACCGGAAGCTTGTGCCCCTTGGCGGTGGGGTGCCAGGGCGACAGATAGTCACCGTCGGCGCTCCGCAGACTCTTGCCCTCGTCCACGCCACGTCGCGATGCCAGTAGGGCACCTTCGGCAAGCATCCGGGAAAACCCATCGGGAGCCACATCCGTCACTGAAACAACCCAAAATGCCTCTGTACCCACCGCTTTGGTGCACAGATGAAGATTGAGCGGACCGGAAATGACCCATGGTTCCGCAGCAACGGTACTGGTGAAGGTCAGCGCACCGCGCTCGAAGTACCGCGAGTCCTTGAGCCCCGGGGTGCCCAGTGCCGCGGTCATACCGGCCGTCAGCCGGGAGGTCGTGGGCGACTTCAGCAGACCCAGCCGCCGGTGCAGCAGGTGCTCGGTCCGACCCCGCGGCGCGGCCCCACCCAGCGACCCGTCAAAGGCAGTGTGCGCCGCGAACCCGGAAGGTTCCGCGTCCAGGTAGAACCGCTGCGACACCGCCTCGGGCCGCGGATAGGTGTCCAGAGTGTGCCAGCCGCCGTTCTGCTGTTGCAATGTAACCGGGCCGTAGCCCTCGATTCCGTTGTCAATACCCTTGAGCCACTTGTCAAACCACGCACGCTGCAAAACATCGAGCCGGGGCGGGCCGCCCGGGCGCCCGAGCTGCGCGCCGGGAGAACCGTGATACCCCTCGTTGATGACGACCTGGAACTTGCCGCCCGGCAACGAGGTTCGACGATGGATACGCAGTGCCGCAGGACCGAAGATGTCGTCCCACGCCCCGTACACGAAGGTCGGGATCTCGATGTCCTCGAATCGGGGGCTGACTTGCTGGAAGTATTCGTCGTTGTCGATCAGTGCGCCCCGGCCACGCAACCCCTCGAAGATGTACCGGATCACACGATTGAGCGGCGCTCGCAACCGCGCGGCGAGCCAGGCCGGCCCGATGCCTCCACGTGCCACATCAGAAGGCGACGGCAGCCATTTGGCCAGGGCCACCGCCAGCATCCAGAATGGCATGAAGAATGTCTGCGCCCCACCGGTTTTCATGAGGTCCCGGGAGATATCACTCACTGGCTCCACCGCGAATACCGCGCCAAGCCCCGGAACCCGATTGCCCGCGGCCTGTAGAGAATTGATCGAGCAGTACGAGATCCCGTACATGCCGACCGAGCCATCGCACCAGGGCTGCGCCTGCGCCCACGCGACCACCTCGTTGGTGTCGCGCTGCTCGACATCGTTGAGCATCCCCCAATCCCCCGTGGAGGCGCCGGTGCCGCGGACATCGACGACCACCTGTGCGTATCCGCTGCGGATGAGTGCGTCGTTCACCCCGAACGTAGCGAGGCCGCCGCCGGGAATGGCTCGCGCGAGTTCCGCGAGCTCGAACAATCGCGGATTCCTCGGCGGCGTGACCGGCACGGTGACACCGAACCGCCGCAGCCCGCTCAGCAGCCAGGCAGCCAGGTGGGTGACCGACTTGTTGTATGGGGTCAGGTTGAACAGCACGGGTACCCGATCGGTCACCGGGGTGCCGTCGGCGTGCGCCGGACGAAACACCTGAGCCTTGAGCACCGTGCCGTCGGCGAGCGGTATCGACACATTGGGGGTGAACGCGACGCGCGGATATCGGCTGGGGCCGTCGGCCACCGCCGTCCATTGTTCGGCCAGGCCGTCACCGGCCAGTGAGGTATCGGCTGCCGATAGGACAACCTGGGCGCTTCGACGCTTTGCCGTGGTCACTGCGGGTCCTCCCGAACGGGGGCATCGTTGCCCTTGCTCACTTGGAGGTGCACGTTACTGGCAGTACGGATATTTTGGGGACGACTTGTGACATGTGTTGAACAACGCCCACCGGTTTTGTGCGCGGCGTGGCGTCGGCAGCTGTCGGACTCCGTGCCTAGGCTGCCAGCTATGAGTGACTCCGCGCAGGACCGGCCGACGCGCCGTCCGGCGCTGTCTCCCTCGCGGGCGAGTGACTTCAAACAGTGCCCACTGTTGTACCGCTTCCGTGCGATCGATCGGCTCCCCGAACCACCCTCGACGGCGCAGGTCCGCGGCAGCCTCGTACACGCGGCCCTGGAGGATTTGTACGCGCGACCTGCCGCCGAACGCGAGTACGCCACCGCCGCAGGCCTGGTGGAGCCGGCCTGGGACCGCCTGGTGGAATCGAATCCCGAGCTGGCCGAGGTGGTCGAGGCCGAGCGCCTTCCCGGCTTCTTCGACGAGGCACGGGACCTGTTGTCTGGCTACTACCGACTCGAAGACCCCACCCGGTTCGATCCCGACAGCTGTGAGGAACGCGTTGAGGTGGAGCTGGCCGACGGGACGATGCTGCGCGGTTTCATCGACCGCATCGACATCGCACCCGGCGGCGCGATGCGACTCGTCGACTACAAGACGGGGCGCGCACCCCGTGCCTTGTTCGAGGCCAAGGCGCTGTTTCAAATGAAGTTCTACGCCGTCGCCCTGTACCGCACTCGCGGCGTGGCGCCCCGGCGGTTGCGGCTGCTGTACCTGTCCGATGGCGAGGTTCTCGACTACTCACCGGACGAAGCCGAGTTGCTCAAGTTCGAGAAGACCCTGATGGCCATCTGGCGGACGATTCAAAACATCGGCGCCACAGGCGACTTTCGCCCCAATCCATCCAGGCTGTGCGCCTGGTGCGCCCACCAGTCGCTGTGCCCAGCATTCGGCGGCACGCCGCCGCCCTACCCGGGGTGGCCCGCCGATTACGGTGTCTCCGAAGCGGATATCGAGGACGCCGCGACCGCCATTCCGGGAGATGCCGCATGACGAAGGACCTGACGGGCTGTTACTACCAGCGCCTGGACGCCGACGGCGAGTTCCAGATATTCGAGTCCACCGAACTCACTGCCAGCGGCTGGGGTCCGAACCTGCAGCATGGCTCGCCCCCGATGGCATTGCTGCTCAAGGCCATCGAAGAATTGCCCGAGGCACGCGAGAGCCTGCGGATCGGCCGTGTCGCACTCGATATCCTGGGCCCGGTGCCGCTGGAGCCGGTGCGGGTACGGGCATGGATCGAGCGTCCGGGCCGCCGGATCGCACTCGCGGTTGCCGAGATGGAGGCGTACACCGGTGGCGGATACCGCGCGGTCGCCCGGGCCAGCGCGTGGTTGTTGGCGACCTCGGTGACGGCCGACAAGGCAAGTGACCGATACCCGCCGTTGCCCGACTATCCCGCAGCCCCGAAGCCACTCGGATTCGATGGCTCCGGATACGCTAAATCTGTTGATTTTCAGTGGTTTTCGGTACCCGACGGTGAAGCACAGGTGGCCTGGATGCGGCCGCACGTGCATATCGTCGACACCGAACCCACCACGCCGTGGCAACGCCTGGCGTCGGTGATCGACTCCGCCAACGGGATCGGAGCGGTGCTGAACCCGCTGCGATTCGTGTACATGAACACCGACACCGTCATGCACGTACACCGAATCCCCCAGGGCGACGAGTTCGGCGTACGGGCCCGCATGTCCGTAGGGCCCGACGGCGTCGGTGTGACCACCGCGGAAATCTTTGACCGCCGGGGCTACATCGGCTCCAGCGCGCAAACGGTGCTGGTTCAGCGGCGATAAGTGCCTGCGTTACGCACCGCTCCTGCGACGCACGGTTTCCTTGATGTGCTCCGGAAGCGCGGGCACATCCAAAAGTTGCGGAAGTAGGGCGGGTTCACGAGTCAGCGCGCGGAATGCCAATCCAACGGTTACCTCGTGATCCGGGCTGTTCCGTACGGTGATGGAGTCGCCCTGACGCACCACCCCGGGAGATATCACCCGCAGATATGCACCCGGAACCGCTTGTACGGTAAAGGTTTTAACCCAACCCTGCTGGTCGAGCCAGGCCGCGAACGTCCGGCATGGTATCCGCGGTGACGAAACTTCCAACACGAGCCCGTCGGCACCGATGTGCCATTGCTCGCCGATCCGTGCGCCGGTCACGTCAATATCGCGGGTGGTGAGGTTTTCACCGAACTGCCCGTTACCCAGGTCGCGGCCCAGTTCGCCTTGCCACCAGTCGAGATCTTCCCGGGCATAGGCATATACGGCCTGATCGTCACCGCCGTGCACGCCGTGGTCACCGATGGCGTCACCCGCCAGTCCGCTGCCCACACCCTCGAGAGGTGCGCGCACCGCGATCGTCGAGTCCATTGGACGCTTGTCGATCCCGGTCGGTACCGGCCCGCCCGTCGGATTCGACCGCAGCTCCCCCACATTCACCGTCAAGACTGTTGCCACCCGTACAGGATACGAAAGTGTCCCCGTCATGAAACGCTAGCGGGCCGCGCGCATGAGCGGCAGCAGGTACCTGATCGCGAACTCCCGGGTGTTCTCGTCGGTGTCGGTCGGCAGCAGGGCCGAGGGATTGATCAAGAAGGTCGAGGTCAGCCGAAGGGCCAGGTCCAGTGCCCGTTTCACTGCCGCAACCGGATAGTCGTCGTCGGCCAACAGTTCGGCGATGACCGTCAGCAGGCCTTGATATCCGGCCGCATTCACATCGAAGACGTTGCGCGAGAAGGATTCGGCGTCGAATTCCTTCAGCGCCATGACCAACGGATGGTCGCGCGCCTCACGCATTCCCATGACGAACGCCTCGACCATCCTGTCTTCCGCGTTCGACAACGGCATGAGCACCGCCTGCGCCCGGACAAAGAATTCCGTTGTCTCCCGGACCAATACGGCCGCGACAATGTCTTCCTTGTCGCCACATTTGCGGTACAGCGTCGGACGTGACACGCCCGCACGCCGCGCGATATCGCCGACCGCGGTGCGGGCTATGCCGTGGGCGACGAATTCCTCGCGCGCGGCGTCCAACAAGCGGGACGTCGCCACATTCGTCTCCGACAGAGTTCCCGTGGTCAGCTGCCGCAGCAATGAGTCGAGCTCTACCACGGAGCCGATAGTAGCTGCGGAGGTCGTTGCCATGTCGATGCGACTCACGACCGCTCCCTTCGAGGCATCTACCTGGGGTTTGAATCAATGAACTAATTTTGATTCAGTATTGCATACCCCTCGAATCCGCCATACACTTCGCCACCAGAACCGTGACCGACCGAAGAGGACAGGCGCATGCAAGTCATCGACATCAACGTCCACCCCGAGGAACTACCGTCGCCTCAGGGGCCCCGGCTTCCGCCACGGCTACCGATCCGTCGAGCGGCGCTCCTGGGGCTCAGCTGCATGGGCGACCCGTCCCGCCTGCCCTATCTGCTGCTACCCAAGATCGCGAACCAGTACGGCGACATCGTCCGGCTGTTCACCGGACCCACGCCGGCTCTCACCCTGACCCTGATCAACCATCCCGACTACGTCGACCACGTCTTCACCCGGCACCACGACCGCTATGTCAAGCACGAGGCCACCATCGAGCTAGTCTCCGGTGAGCCCGTCGCGCTTCCCTTGCTGGAGGGACAGGAGTGGAAACGAGTCCGTTCCGCCTTCAACCCATACTTCGGCGAGCGCGCGCTGGCAGCTGCGACTCCCCTGATGATGGAGGGAATCACCGACCGGGTCGATGCCTGGTCGCCGCATGTGAACAGCGGCGACGTGGTGGACCTCGAACACGAACTCGGCGCGGTCGTGATGGACGGACTGATGCGTTCGATGTTCAAGGTTCGGCTCAGCCCCACCGAGATCGATCATGCCGTCGACGGCGCGCGCCGCTACGGCGTCTACGTCATCAGCCGGGTGGCCCTGCACTTCCTGCCGGGGTGGATACCGAATCCCTTGCGCCGCCGCGGCGAAGAGGCCAAGGAGGAGCTCTTCGGCATCCTCGACCGCTTCGTCGACGAGCGAAAAGGATGCCCGGCGTCCGAGACACCAGACCTGGTGGATGCCTTGGTGGGGCTGGAGTTCGACGGCTGCCCCCAGATGCAGGAGCGGCGACGACGCTCCGAGGCCGCAGGCCTGGTGTTCGCCGGATTCGAGACGACCGCCGCCGCACTTGCGTGGACCATCGCCCTGCTCTGCCGCAACCCGATCGCACTGGGTAAGGCGTACGCGGAGATCGACGCGCTCGGCGGCAAAACGCTGGAGTACGACGACCTGGAGAACCTGAAGTATCTGAGGGCTTGTTTTGATGAGGCGCAACGCTTTCAGGCCGCACCCGCCAATGTCCGAACCGCCGTCGAGGACGACGAGATCGGTGGCTACTTCATCCCGCGGGGCTCACAGGTCATCATCACGCAGTACGCGCTACAACGCGATCCGCGGTTCTGGACAGAACCCGAGAAGTTCAATCCCGACAGGTTCTTGACCGACAAGATCAACCGAAATGCATTCCTGCCGTTCAGTATCGGGCCCCGCAAGTGCATGGGAACCCGGATGGCCTATATCGAAGGAACCCTGGTCCTGGGGGCCATCCTGCAGCGCTACGCATTCGAAATCCGCGACGGCTGGACACCGAGACACCGCGTACGGGTATCCACCGGCCTTGCCGGCGGCCTCCCGACACGGCTGTTCGCTCGTTGAAATCTGGCCCGAGTCAACATATTTCTCACCACGAAAGGAACACGATGAGCCGATTGGAAAAGTTGGGCCCTTCTCCGGAGCACGCGAAGCACCAGGCACTGATGCCCGAGTTCTGGAAAAAGGTTCAGCAACAAGAAAACAACGATATCGAGCGCGGGCTGCCCGCTCGGGGCCGCACCGAGTTCGCCCACACCTGGTTCGACGCCTGGGCCGAACAGGACATCAAGAAGATAGATTACTGCCTTGCCGAAGACTGTAGCTACATCGACAGCTCGACGTTCCAGGAGAACCGGCTCGGACGCCAGTTCACAATCGACAACTGCGAGGCCGCCTTTGACGTCTTTCCCGATTTCGCCTTCTACCCACAGGACGGGACCAACCGATCACTGCCCTATTGGGACTACTTCGACGGCCAGTGGCGGGTGACCATTCCGTGGCGCGGCATCGGCCGCATGATCGGCCAGACCATCGAGCCCAACACCGGAGCCAAACTCAAGGGAACGGGCCGCTGCCTGGATTTCATTGGCATCGACCGCTATACATTGACCGAGGACTTCAAGATCACCCACATCGATACCGACTGGGACATGCTTTATGGCGCCGCGCAGCTTGCCGGGTTCGGGCCCCTGGTACGCAGCCGCAGCCTGCAGAGGTTCGGACTACGCGCCGCAAGCCTGGTCGTACCCGCATTTCGGCTGGCGACCCTGCTGACCACGCGGTAATCGCGGGTGCCTATGCGGCGGGCCCGCTGTCCGCCGTGGCACCTCGGTAGCAGCCGATGAGCCCCGCGATGAGACCCAGAGTCGCAGCCTCGATAACCACGATCAGGACATTCACTGGGCTCATGAGCTGCATCAAGTTCCCGATGAAGAGACTCAACGGGGTGTGCTTACCGAAGGCTGAAAAGAAGTAAACACCCGCCGCCCCAACGGCTATGAATGCCAACGGCACCGCGGCGACCGCGGTGGCGAGGACACGCGGGACAACGTATCCATGGGTGATATCGATACCTCTGCCGCGCATGGCATCAATGTCCTGTTGTATTCGCGCGGAGTCGGCCTCCGCGAAGACCACTGTCGCAGCGGTGGCCGCGGCCACCAAGATCGCGTGCGTCGGGAATCCTGTCGGACCGAACACCAATGCCTCCAGGACGAGGACAATCACCACCGCCAGCGGTATCGCCACCATGCACATGGGCAACACCGACACTCGGGCTATCGCCGCCCCCTGCCGGAAGAACTCGCGCACTGCGGGTGGGCGAGTCAGCATGGCAACGAACGCATCCCGCGCCATCGTCAGGAAGCCGACAAACGAGCGGGTGGGCCTGTCCACGGGGGGCACGATCGGGCCATTCCCCGGGCCCGCCTGAGTCACTATCGGGGCCGCTACATACGTGGTCACACATCTCTACATATCGCGTTCCGCCCGTCTCCGCGGGGGAATCATCAAGATCGACGAATGCGGCGCGACCGGTAGATTTAGCTAGGATCTCACCACGACAGGGCTGGCGGGCTAGACCGCAACCTTGGCGCGACGGCGTTCCCGAACCATGGCGATGGCGGTCTTGAGCCCACGCCGTGGCACCGAATCCGACTCGGCAGCCGAGGGCTGCTCCAGGACCACGAACATCCGCTCACTGCGGGTTTCCGGCGCATTGTCCGCCGTGGCACGCAGGAATCGGTCCGGCAGTGACAGTTTGGCGATCGTGCGCCACGTCTTGGCGTACTGGAACAACATCGAACCGGTCGTATAGGGCAGGTCGTAGCGCTCGCAAATCTCTCGCACCCGCAACGAGATCTCGTGTAACCGGTTGCTCGGCAGATCCGGGTAGATATGGTGCTCGATCTGGTGACACAGGTTGCCGCTCATCAGCCTCATGGTGGGCCCTGCATTGAAATTCGCGCTGCCCAGCAGCTGGCGCAGATACCACTGGCCCCGCGTCTCGTTCTCCATGTCGGTCACGGAGAACTTCTCGGCCCCGTCGGGAAAATGCCCGCAGAAAATGACGGCGTTGGACCAGAAGTTTCGGATCAGGTTGGCCGTGGCCGTCGCGGTGAGCGTCGACCGATAGCTCGCGCCCGGCGAAAGTGCGGTGAGCGCCGGGAATGCGGCGTAGTCCTTGAAGACCTGAGAGCCCGCCGACGTGACCAGTTCGCGCACTCGCTGAATGGTCGACGCACGCGTTTCCTTTGTCCAGATCTTCCGGAACTCCAGGTGCTGCAGGGCGATTCCCCACTCGAACCCCGCCGCAAGGATGAAATTGAGCGGCATGTTCAGGAGGTTGCGCACCTTCCACGGCTCATCGCGCGTGACTCGGAGGATCCCGTAGCCGACGTCGTCGTCCATGTCGAGGATGTTGGTGTACTTGTGGTGCTCGACGTTATGCGTGAAACGCCAGTGCTTGGAGGCTCCGGCCATATCCCACTCCCACGTCGAGGAGTGAATCTCGGGATCGTTCATCCAGTCCCACTGGCCGTGCATGACGTTGTGGCCGATCTCCATGTTCTCGATGATCTTGGCGACAGCCAATGTCAGTGTTCCGGCCCACCACGCGGAGCGCTTCTTGCTCGCGGCCAACAGCACACGGCCGGTCAGCTCAAGGGCACGCTGCGCTGCGATGGTGCGGCGGATATACCGAGCGTCGCGTGCACCGCGCGACTCCTCGATCTCACGTCGCAGCTCATCGAGCTCGACGGCCAGGTTCTCGACGTCCTCGCTGGTGAGATGCGCGAATGCCGAGATGTCCGTGATTGCCATCGGCCTCCTTTCGCGCCCACGATACCTTCACCCTACGGTCCCGTAGGTTACTCGTCGGTAAATGGACACGCCACAGGTGGTGACATCCCGGCCACGGCATGCGCTGACACGCCGTATTCCCCCCAAATCGGAGGCGTGTCGGCACCCAACACGGCGTGTCGAACACCGACCGACGGTGACCGGACTCACTTGGCGAAGTCGGCGAGATTCCCCACGAGATCAAGCAGCGGCTGGGGCACCACACCGAGCAAAACGGTGACGAGCGCGCTGACTCCGATCGATATGGTCACCGCGGGGCCGGGGAAGCGAAGTATCCCCGAGTCCTCGACCGGATCGGCGAAGAACATCACCACGATGACGCGCACATAGAAATACGCCGCGATGGCACTGCACATCACACCCACCACCACCAGCGGCACGGCACCTCCGGATGCGGCGGCCTCGAACACCGCGAACTTGCTGACGAATCCGCTCGTCAGCGGAATCCCCGCGAATGCCAGCAGGAACAACGCGAACACGATGCCCAGCACCGGTGAACGGCGACCGATTCCGGCCCATCGACTCAGCTCGGTGACCTCGTCGTCATCCTTGAAGTCGCCGTCAGCGCCGTCATCTGCGTTACCCGAGCGCACCAGACCGGCGATGGTGAACGCCCCCACGGTACTGAAACCGTATGCGGCCAAATAGAACAACGTCGATGACACGCCCCGCTCATTGGCTGCGGCCACCCCGGTGAGCAGGAATCCGGTATGTGCCACTGCCGAATAGGCCAGCATGCGCTTGACGTCGGTCTGCGTGACCGCACCGATCGATCCGATCAGCATGGTGGCAATCGCGACCGCCCACAGCACCGGCCGCCAATCGGCAGTGATTCCCGGCAACGCGACGTACAGAACCCGCAGCAGCGCGCCGAAGGCCGCGATCTTGGTGGTGGCCGCCATGAATGCGGTCACCGGCGTCGGCGCTCCCTGGTACACGTCGGGCACCCAGAAATGGAACGGTACCGCCCCCACCTTGAACAGCAGCCCCACCGACAGCATGGCCACACCAAGCAGCAGGAAGGACCGCTCCCCCGCATCGGCGTTGATGGCTCGCGCGACGGCGCCGAGTTCGACCGTTCCGGCGTATCCGTATATGAAGGCCGACCCGAACAGGAAGAAGGCCGAGGAAAATGCGCCCAGCAGAAAGTATTTGAGCGCCGATTCCTGGGACAGCAGCCGGCGGCGCCGCGCCAGTGCGCACATCACATAGAGCGGAAGCGAAAACACCTCCAGCGCGACGAACATCGTCAGCAGGTCATTGCAGGCGGGAAAGAGCATCATGCCGGCGATCGCGAACAACGTCAGCGGGAAGATCTCCGTTTGCGTGATACCGGTGCGGTTGAGCACCCGCTCCGACTCGCTGCCGGGAACGCTCGATGCCTGCGCGGCGAAGGCATCCAGTCCGCTGCTGGCCCCGGCGGAAACCGTGCTCGGGACAACCGCGATCGTCCTGCGCTGTGCCATGACCGTCAGCGCCAGTCCGGACGCCACCAGGATGAGTCCCTGCAGAAAGAGTGTGGGGCCGTCGATCGCCACCGCACCGTTCATGACGACCTGATGCGAACCGCCCAGGGCCACCACGGCCACCAGGGCACCCAGGATTCCGCCTGTCGTCAGCATCAGTTGAGTGGTGAGCCGGTACCGCCGCGAAACGAATGCCTCCACGAGCACCGATACCACCGCGACCCCGAACATGATCAGCATCGGCGACAGCGCGCCGTACGCAACCGGCGGGGCCGGGAGAATCCCGATATCGGTCATCGTTGCTCGCCTTCACCGTGTCGGAGGGCAATATCGGCCACGACGGGCGGCGGATCCTTTTCGTTGACGGTCCGCAGCGTCTGCTCGACGGCCGGATTCACAATGTCCAGCAGCGGTTTGGGATAGATGCCCAATACCAGCAGGAGCGCGACCAACGGCGCTACCACCACAAGCTCACGGCGCTTCAGATCGCCGATGGTCTCATTACCCGGCGCCAACGGCCCGGTCATCATCCGCTGGTACATCCACAACACGTAGATCGCCGCCAGCACCAATGCGATGACCGCGCACGCCGCGGCTACCGGGTAGCGCGTGAAAGTACCCACCAATACCAGGAATTCGCTGATGAACGGCGCCAGGCCCGGCAACGACAAGGTGGCCAGACCCGCCACCAAGAACGATCCGGCAAGGACCGGCGCCACCTTCTGCACCCCGCCGTACTCAGCGATGAGTCGAGATCCCTTGCGGGAAACCAGAAATCCTGCCACCAGCATCAGCGCCGCGGTGGAGATGCCGTGGTTGACCATGTACAGCGTCGAACCGGACTGACCCTGGCTGGTCATGGCGAAGATACCCAGGATGATGAACCCGAAATGCGATATCGATGTATAGGCGATCAAACGCATCACGTCGGTCTGACCGATCGCCACGACGGCACCGTAGATGATGCCGATGACCGCCAGCGTGATGATCAGCGGCGTGAAATATCTACTGGCATCGGGGAACAGCTGGATGCAATACCGGAGCATCGCGAACGTGCCCACCTTGTCGACGATCGCCATCATGAGCACCGCGCTGGCGGGTGTCGCGTGCACAGCCGCATCGGGCAGCCAGGTGTGAAGCGGCCACAGCGGAGCCTTCACGGCGAACGCGAACATGAACCCCAGGAAAAGCGCCTTCGCCACACCCGGATCGATACCCAACGTGCCGGTCGCGACCATTTCGGTGATATCCCGCAGATCGAACGTGCCGGCCTGGCCCCGCGCGGTCACGACATACAGCCCGATCACGGCCGCCAGCATGATCAGACCACCGAACAGGTTGTACATCAAGAACTTCACCGCCGCACGCGACCGCTGTTTCGCATCGGAATGTGTACTCCCGAATCCTCCTATCAAGAAGTACATCGGGATGAGCATGGCCTCGAAGAATATGTAGAACAGCAGCACATCCAGCGCAGAGAAGGACAGCAGCACCATGGATTCCACGATCAGGATCAACGCCACATAGCGTTGCGCCAGGGGGCGATTCCCGTACCCCGGGGCTCCTGCTCCGTCATCCCATCCGGCCACCAGCAGCACGGGAAGAAGCCCCGCGGTCAGCAGCACCAGCGCGAGGCCGATCCCGTCGAGACCCACCGCATACTTCATTCCGAATGCCGGTATCCAGGAAGCCGATTCGACGAACTGGTACTGCGGGCCCGTGGGATCGAACGCAACCGCCAGCCCGATCGCGGCGATCAGCACGAGTAGTGAGGCGCCCAGTGCGACATACTTCGCCAACACCCGCCGTTGGGTCGGCATCACCAATACGACGGCGGCGCCCACCAATGGAATGAGCCACAGCGCTGTCACGGCACCCACGACACTCACCACCTCACTGCCATCAACACCGCGACCACCAGTGCCGCACCGGCACACATGGACAACGCGTAGGAGCGGACGTGACCCGTCTGCATATGCCGCACCCACCCCGATACAGCGCCGAGCGTGGAGGCCACACCATTGACCAGGCCGTCGACCGCCCGGTCGTCGGCCAGCACCAGGCCACGGGTAAGCCGCTGACCGGGACGCATGAACACCACCTCGTTGAACGCGTCACCGTAAAGATCCCGGCGCGCGGCGACGGTGAGCACGGAACCCTGCGGCGCAGCCTCGTCGACCTCGCCGCGGTACATCCGGTAGGCGATACCGACACCGCAGAGCACCACCGCGACGGTGACGACACTGATGACCCAAGCCGGGACAGGCATCTCGCCATGATGGGCGCCGACGACCGGCTCCAGCCAATTCTGCAGGGCGCCACCGAAGCTGAGTGCAAATCCGGCCCCCACCGACCCGACCGCAAGCACCATCATCGGCCAGGTCATCACCGACGGCGACTCATGTGGATGCGCGTTCTCGTGCCAACGTCTCGCCCCGAAGAAGGTCAACAGCATGACCCGGGTCATGTAGAACGCGGTGATCCCTGCCCCCAACAGTGCCGCCGATCCCAGCAGGAATCCGCCCGCACCGCCGTGGCCGAACGCCACCTCGATGATCTTGTCCTTCGAGTAGAAGCCCGCGAATGGTGGAACACCAATGATGGCAAGGTATCCCAGCCCAAAGGTGACAAAGGTGATCGGCATGACGGTGCGCAGCCCGCCATAGCGCCGCATATCGGTTTCCTCATTCATGCCATGCATGACCGAACCGGCTCCGAGGAATAGCCCGGCCTTGAAGAATCCGTGCGTGAGCAGATGCATGATCGCCACCGCATAGCCCGCGGGCCCGAGCCCCGCCGCCAGCACCATGTACCCGATCTGAGACATCGTGCTCGCGGCGAGCGCCTTCTTGATGTCATCCTTGGCGCAACCGATGATTGCCCCGAAGAGCAGCGTGACGGCACCGACGAGCACCACCGCGATCTGGGCGTACGGAGCATGTTCGAAGATCGGCCCCGATCTGGTGATCAGGTAGACACCCGCGGTCACCATGGTGGCCGCGTGGATGAGCGCGGAGACCGGAGTGGGGCCTTCCATCGCATCGCCGAGCCAGGACTGCAGCGGCACTTGGGCCGACTTTCCGCATGCTGCCAGCAGCAGTGCCAATCCGATTGCGGTATTGCGACTCTCGCCGGCCGCGCTCGCCGAGCCCAGCACCTGTATGAAGCCGACAGAGCCGAATGTCGCGAACATGAGCATCATGGCCAGCGCCAGCCCCATGTCACCGACCCGGTTGACGATGAAGGCCTTCTTGGCCGCGGCGGCGGCCGACGGCTTCTGGTACCAGAAGCCGATCAACAGGTAGGACGCCAGGCCGACGCCCTCCCAGCCCACATACAACCCAAGGAAGTTATCGGCCAGCACCAACAGCAGCATCGCCGCCAGAAACAGATTCAAGTAGCCGAAAAACCGTCGACGGTCCGCGTCGTGCGCCATGTAGCCGATCGAGTAGATATGGATCAGTGAACCGACCCCGGTGATCAACAGTGCGAAGCACACGGACAGCTGATCGAGGGTCAACCCGAAATCGACGTGCAGCGTCCCGACCGGAACCCAGCTGAAAAGTGTTTCGTGCACCACGCGCTCGTCGCCGGTTCGGCCGAGCATGCCGAGGAAGGCGACGCCGGCCACCAGGAAGGATCCGAGGGCCATCGCACAGCCCAGTAGGTGCCCCCAGGCGTCGCCCCGGCGGCCGATGAGTAAGAGGACGGCCGCACCCACGAGGGGCAGCGCCGGCATGAGCCACGTCACGGGTACTCCCCTCCTAGAACTTCAACAAATCGGCGTCGTCGACCGAAGCCGACCTACGGGTACGGAAGATGGTCATGATGATCCCCAGTCCCACAACCACTTCCGTGGCCGCGACCACCATGGTGAAGAATGCGATGACCTGGCCGTCCAGGTTTCCGTGCATGCGGGCGAAGGTGACAAATGCCAGGTTGGCGGCATTGAGCATGAGCTCCACACTCATGAAGACCACGATTGCGTTGCGGCGCAACATCACGCCGGCGGCCCCGATCGTGAAGATGAGCGCGGCCAAATAGAGATAGTTCCCGGGGTTCATCGCGCCCCCATATCCCGCGGCGTCAATACACCGCTGACAGACAGCTCCGAGAACGACCCGTCGGGAAGTAGCGCGGGCACGTCGACCGCGTTATGCCGGGCATACACACCGGGGTTCGGCAACGGCGTGGCACGGTCTCCGTGCTGGAACCGTCGAATGACCAGTTCGCGCTGGCCGCCGCTCTGCCCCAGTTTCTCGCGGTGCGCCAGCACCATCGCCCCGATCGTGGCGGTGATCAACAGCGCACCGGTCAGTTCGAACGCCCACAGGTAATCGATGAAGATACGCTCCGCCAGACCTTCCACGTTTCCGCGGCTGTTGGCTTGGTCGAGCCCCACAAAGGCTGTGGTGGAAGCATTTCCGATGCCCGCGAGGGCAAGGATTCCGAATCCCAGTCCCGCCGCGATGGCACCGACCCGCTGCCCCGGCAGGGTCTCCACCAGAGAGTCCGAGGAGTCCACTCCCACGAACATCAGGACGAACAGGAACAGCATCATGACGGCGCCGGTGTACACCACCACCTGAGCGACACCCAGAAACAGCGCCCCCTGGGCAACGAAGAACACCGCAAGAATGACCATCGTCATGGCAAGGAAGATCGCCGAATACACCGCTTTCGGCGCGGCGATCACCCCAAGCGCACCCAGCACCGCGATGGCGCCGAGCACCCAAAACGTCACCCCCTCCCATGTGGGGGTACGAGAGAGCCCCTCAGCCACAAGCACTGTCAGCTGGCCGGCCGCGAGATCGAGACTCACCTGATGTCCTCCCCTGCCTTCGGCAGGTTGCCCAGGTAGTAGTCGGTATCGGTGGTGCCCGGGTACATCGCGTGCGGCGGTAACGCCATTCCTGGCTGTAGCGGTGCCAGCAGCTTGTCCTTGCCGTAGATGAGGTCGGCCCGGTTGTCATCGGCCATCTCGTAGTCGTTCGTCATGGTGAGCGCCCGTGTGGGGCACGCCTCGATGCACAGCCCACAACCGATGCACCGCAGATAGTTGATCTGATACACCCGGCCATACCGCTCGCCCGGAGAGAATCGTTCCTCCTCGGAATTGTCAGCGCCCTCGACGAATATCGCGTCGGCCGGACAAGCCCAGGCACACAGCTCACAGCCAATGCATTTCTCCAGCCCATCGGCGTAGCGGTTGAGCTGATGGCGCCCGTGATAGCGGGCTGCGGTGGGCTGCTTGTTCTCGGGGTACTGCTCGGTGAGCCGCTTTTTGAACATGGACGAGAAGGTCACCCAGAACCCCGCCAGGGCGTCGACCGAGCGTCGCAGCAGATCAGGCATGTGCGTCCTCCTTTGTGGAGCGCGGGTTGGTGTCCAGACGCTGTCCGGGCAGCGGCGGCACCGGGAATCCTCCGGCCATCGGATCGAAGCGTTTGGGCAGCGAGGGTTTTGCCGGCTGTGTGCGTCGGGAGAGAACGCCCACCAAGGCGATGCTGCCGACCGAAACCACCACCCCGGTGATCCCGAGGATGATCGATGGGTTTCCGTATCCGTACAGCGCCATGGCCTTCACCGCACCCACAACGACGATCCACACCAGCGCGACCGGAATCAGTACCTCCCAGCCCAACCGCATGAACTGGTCGTAGCGCAGTCGCGGCAATGTGGCCCGCAGCCACATGAACAGGAACATGAATCCCCAGATCTTCGCCACGAACCACAGCACCGGCCACCAGGCCGTGTTCGCGCCGTCGATCACACTCAGCGGCCAGGGCGCATGCCAGCCGCCCAGGAACATGGTGGCCGCCAACCCGGAAACCGTTGCCATGTTGATGTATTCGGCGAGCATGAACATGGCAAAGCGCAGCGAGGAGTACTCGGTATGGAAGCCACCCACCAGCTCGCCCTCGGCCTCCGGCAGGTCGAACGGCGCCCTGTTCGTCTCGCCGACCATCGCCGTGACGTAGACGAGAAATGATGGCAAGAGCAGGAAGACATACCAGCGTCCAGCCTGCGCCGCCACGATCCCGGACGTCGACATGGTTCCGGCCAGTAGGAACACCGCCGCGAATGTCAGGCCCATCGCGATCTCGTATGAGATCACCTGCGCGGAGGACCGCAATCCACCCAGCAGCGGGTAGGTAGATCCGGATGCCCAACCCCCCAACACGATCCCGTACACACCGATCGAGGTGACCGCCAGTACGAACAGGATCGCCACCGGCAGGTCGGTCAGTTGCAGGGGCGTGCGATGGCCGAAAACCGAGACGACAGGCCCGAAGGGGATGACCGCGTAGGCGACGATCGCCGGGACCACCGAGATGATGGGCGCCAGGAGGTAGATGGGCTTGTCGACCCCGGCCGGAGTCAAGCCCTCCTTGAGTGCCAGTTTCACACCGTCGGCAAGGCTCTGCAGCAGGCCGAACGGGCCCACCCGGTTGGGGCCTATGCGGCGCTGCATCCAGGCCAATACCCTGCGCTCGACCAGGATGGCGACAAGCACCGTGAGAACCAGGAAGGCAAATACCGCAACGCATTTCACGACAACGAGCCACAGCGGGTCGATCCCGAACTGCGACAAGTCTGTTTTGCCCGTCACGGCGCGACCTCGATCCGCACCACGTGCCCGAGTGCCGGACCGAGCTGCTGATGAACCTCCGAACCTGCCGAGCGCATGGGCACCCACACCACCCTGTCCGGCATTTCGGTTATCAGCAACGGCAACGTGATCGACCCCGGGATCGACTCCGACATACTGCGCACGGTCACCAATTCGCCTTCGGTAGCCCCGATTTCATTGGCAGTCGCCTCCGAGAGCCGGACCTGCGCCGGATGCGCGGTACCGGCGAGGTACTGCTCGCCATCCTGAAGACGGCCCGTATCGAGCAGCATCCGCCACGAGGCCAGCACCGCCTCACCCGCCTCTGGCTGGGGCCTGGCGGTCGCGTGGACCGGCCGCAGCGAGTCCCGGGCGCCCTCCCACGGACCGATGTCCGCGAGCTCGGCAAGCGCCTGGTTTTCATGGTTCAGGCCGATCGGGCGATCCATCCGCTCAGAGAGCGCGGTAAGAACTCTGAGATCGTCCAGGGCGTCGCTGACGTCGAGAGTGGTGGGGAAAGTCCTCAGCCGGCCTTCCCAATTCAGGAAACTGCCGGACTTCTCCGCAACCGCCGCTACCGGGAGGACGACATCGGCGAGTTCCGTGACGGCGCCGTGGCGCATCTCCAGGCTCACCACAAATGCCGTCTTGAGCGCACCGACGGCGGCGGCCGGGTACGGCAGATCAGCCAGCTCGACGCCGCCGACGAGAAACGCGTCGAGCCCCCTGCCGGGGTCCAGCATGCCGGCCGCATCGAGTCCGGGCACATCGGGCAACGCGATGACACCCCACTTTTCGGCGATGACGCGGCGCGCCGCGCTATCGGCCACGGGGTGCGCGCCCGGCAACAGCCGCGGCAGCGCCCCGGCCTCCAACGCCCCACGCTCACCCGCCCGGCGCGGAATCCATACCAGGGTGGCGCCGGTAGTGGTGGCCAATTCGGCTGCCGCCGAGAGCCCCCCGGGTATCGACGCCAGCCGCTCTCCCACCATGATCACGGCGCCCGGTTCGCGCAGCAGCTCTGAATCGGCCAGGCCCGCGAGGGTTTCCGGCTCGGTACCGGGAACGGTGGCAATAACGTCGGCGGAAAGCTTCGCCGATCCCCGGCTCGCGAAGGGTGCGACGGTGAGCACTTTGAGTCCCCGCCGGCGCATTGCCTTGCGCAGCCGCAGGAAGACGATGGGAGATTCCTCCTCCGGCTCGAATCCCGCCAGCAGGACCACCGGCGCGGACTCCAGCGCCGCATACGTCTGTGTCATCCCGTGCCCGGCGACCGCCGAGCCGAGGAACGCCGCTTCTTCAGCGCTATGCGCGCGGGCGCGGAAGTCGATGTTGTTGGTGCCCAGCACCATACGTGCGAACTTGACATAGGCGTAGGCGTCTTCGACCGTCAACCGTCCGCCGGTGAGTACCCCGGCGTTGGCGCCCGCAGCCGCCAAACCCTTTGCCGCGGTTTCCAACGCCTGCGGCCACGACACCGCCACCAGGTTTCCGGACTCGTCGCGAATCATCGGGTTGGTAATGCGGTCAGCGGCCGTGACATAGGTGAACGCCCAGCGTCCCTTGTCGCAGTTCCATTCCTCGTTCACCTCGGGATCGTCGCCCGCCAGGCGCCTGAGTATCTTTCCCCGCCGATGGTCGGTGCGCTGTGCGCATCCACTGGCGCAGTGCTCGCACACACTGGGTGTGGACACCAGATCGAAGGGGCGGGCGCGGAACCTGTACGCGGCACCGGTGAGCGCCCCCACCGGACAGATCTGCACGGTGTTGCCGGAGAAATAGGACTCGAAGGGTTCATCACTGGCGATGCCAACCTGTTGTAGCGCACCACGTTCCAGCAGCTCGATGAATGGATCACCGGCGATCTGCTGAGAGAACCTGGTGCAGCGAGCACACAGGACACAACGCTCTCGGTCCAGTAACACCTCGGTGGACAGCGGAATCGGCTTGGGGAAGGTGCGTTTGGCCTCGGTGAATCTGGTTTCGGTACGCCCAGTGGACATCGCCTGGTTCTGCAGCGGACACTCCCCGCCCTTGTCACAGACGGGACAGTCGAGTGGATGGTTGATCAACAGCAGTTCCATCACACCGCTCTGCGCCTTCTGCGCCGCCTCGGAGGTGACCTGGGTGTGCACCACCATCTCGTCGGTGACCGTGGTGGTGCACGACGCGAGCGGCTTGCGCTGCCCCTCCACCTCGACGAGGCATTGACGGCACGCTCCCACGGGTTCCAGCAGCGGGTGGTCGCAGAATCGGGGAATCTGCACACCGATGAGCTCAGCGGCGCGGATCACCAACGTGCCCTTGGGAACCGAAACACTGCTGCCGTCGATGTTGACGGTGACCATCTCCGTCGCGGTCCCTGGTTCCGTGGCTGTCATCGGTTCCCCTCTCCGAAGACGGTGCTGGCCACCGAATCAAACGGACACCCATGCTCCAGGTGCGCTTCATACTCTCCGCGGAAATACTTGAGCGAGGACATGATCGGGCTCGCCGCACCGTCACCGAGAGCGCAGAAGGATTTGCCCAACACGATGTCCGAGATATCGAGGAGTTTGTCCAGATCCTCGGCGGCGCCCTCGCCGGCCTCGAGTCGTTGCAGGATGCGCACCAGCCAGTAGGTGCCCTCACGGCATGGCGTGCACTTGCCACAGGACTCGTGCGCATAGAACTCGGTCCAGCGCAGTACCGCGCGCACCACGCAGGTGGTGTCATCGAATATCTGTAATGCCTTGGTGCCCAACATTGATCCGGCGGCGCTCACCCCCTCGTAGTCAAGCGGGACGTCCAACTGTTCGGTGGTGAACAGCGGCGTCGACGAGCCACCGGGCGTCCAGAACTTGAGCCCGTGCCCGTCGCGCACACCCCCGGCCAACTCCAGGAGCTGTCGCAACGTCACACCCAGCGGGGCCTCGTATTGGCCCGGAGTACGCACATGCCCGGATAAGGAATACAGCGTGAATCCCGGTGACTTCTCCGAGCCCATCGTGCGGAACCACTCCGCTCCGCGCCGCAGGATTACCGGGACACTGGCGATGGACTCGACGTTGTTGACCACGGTCGGGCTGGCATACAGACCGGCAACGGCCGGGAACGGAGGCCGCAATCGCGGCTGCCCGCGCCGTCCTTCCAGCGAGTCCAACAGCGCGGTCTCTTCCCCGCAGATGTAGGCGCCCGCGCCGGCGTGCACCACCAACTCCAAATCGAAGCCGCTATCAAGGATGTTGCGGCCCAGGTATCCGGCCTCGTAGGCCTCGGCCACCGCCGCCTGCAACCGCCTGATCACCGAAATTACCTCGCCGCGCACATAGATGAAGGCGTGCGAGGCGCGGATCGCATAGGCCGCGATGACGATGCCCTCGATCAGGGTGTGCGGCGTCGCCAGCATCAGCGGAATGTCTTTACAGGTGCCGGGTTCGGACTCGTCGGCGTTCACCACCAGGTAATGCGGCTTGGCACCAGCTTCACCGCCTTGCGGGATGAAGGACCATTTGGTGCCTGTCGGAAATCCGGCGCCTCCGCGCCCGCGCAGCCCCGCCTCCTTGACCAACGCGATGACCGCATCCGGCTCCATGCTCAGTGCGGTGCGCAGTCCCTGATAGCCGTCATGACGCAGATACCCGTCGAGTGTCCAGGCGTCGGCCTCGTCCCAATGTTCGGACAGGACCGGGGTGAGGATCGTGGATGTCACAGCGCAGTCCCCCCTGTCTCCTGCTGATCGTTCCGTTGCACATCCCGCGCCAGTCGCAACCCCGCGAGCGTCGGGTCACCCGGCCGCGCCGCCGCCACGGCCTCGGGCCGCTCATCGGCGAACCCGGCCAAGATCCGGGCGGTCTCTTTGAACGTGCAGGGCGGCGCGCCTCGCCGGGGCTGGGGAACGCGGCCGCCGCGCAGCCCTTCCACCAGATCTACCGCCCCATCCGGGGTTTGATTGTCAAAGAACTCCCAATTGACCATCAGGACGGGCGCATAGTCACACGCGGCATTGCACTCGACGTGTTCGAGCGTCACCTTGCCGTCCTCGGTCGTGCCACCGGGCCGCACACCGAGTTCGTCGGCCAATCGAGCCAGGATCGCGTCACCGCCGAGCACCGCACACAGCGTGTTGGTGCAGACACCGACCAAATAGTCGCCGGTGGGTTCGCGGCGGTACATCGAGTAGAAGCTCGCCACCGCGGTCACCTCGGCGGACGTCAATCCCACCTGCCCGGCGCAGAATTCGATTCCCGCCATGGTCACGTACCCGTCCTCGGACTGGACCAGATGCAGCAGCGGTAGCAACGCCGACCGACGGCTCGGGTAGCGGTCGAGGATATCCTTGGCGTCGATGGACAACCGTGAAACCACCTCCGCCGGATAGCTTTTTCGCCCCGCGAAGCGACCCTCGTCCTCGGGCGGACGATGACCGAGCTCGACGAATATCTCCGTCACCTGTCCACCCCTCCCATTACCGGATCGATGCTCGCCACCGCGGCGATCAGATCGGCCACCATCCCGCCCTCACACATCGCCGAAACGGACTGCAGATTCGTGAAAGAGGGATCCCGGAAATGCACGCGGTAGGGGCGGGTTCCGCCGTCGCTGACCATGTGCACTCCCAGCTCGCCGCGCGGCGACTCGACGGCGACGTACACCTGCCCGGCGGGAACCCTGATCCCCTCGGTGACCAGTTTGAAGTGATGGATCAGTCCCTCCATCGAGGTACCCATGATCTTGGCGATGTGCTTGGGCGAGTTACCCAAACCGTCTGGCCCCGAGGCGAGGTCGGCGGGCCAGGCAATCTTCTTGTCGTCCACCATGACCGGTCCCGGCCGCAGCCGGTCCAGGCACTGCTGAGCGATCTTGATGGACTCGTGCATCTCCTTGACTCGGATGAGATAGCGGCCGTACGAGTCGCAGTCCTCGTGAGTGACGACATCAAAATCGTAGGAGTCGTATCCACAGTACGGTTGTGCGCGCCGTAGGTCGTGTGCCAGACCGGTCGCACGCAGCACCGGACCGGTGATGCCCAACGCCATACACCCGGTCAGATCCAGGTATCCGACGCCCTGGGTGCGCGCCTTCCAGATGTAGTTCTCGTTCAACAGGTTTTCCATATCGCGCAACCTGCCGGGGAGGATTTTGAGCAGGTCCCGGACTTCCTGCTCGGCGCCTTCGGGCAGATCCTGCGCGAGCCCGCCGGGCCGCACGTACGCGTGGTTCATGCGCAGTCCGGTGATCGCCTCGAAGACCTTCAGGATCATTTCGCGTTCGCGGAAACCGAGGAACATCGCGGTCATCGCGCCCAGCTCCATGCCTCCGGTCGCCAGCGCCACCAGATGCGAGGAGATGCGATTGAGCTCCATCAACAACACCCGAATCACGTTGGCACGATCCGGGATTTCGTCGGTGATGTCGAGCAGTCTTTCGACGCCCAGACAGTAGGCGGTCTCGTTGAAGAACGGGGACAGATAGTCCATTCGGGTGACGAAGGTGACGCCCTGCGTCCAGGTTCGGTATTCCAGATTCTTCTCGATACCGGTGTGCAGGTATCCGATACCGCAGCGCACATCGGTGACGGTCTCCCCCTCGATCTCCAGGATCAGCCGCAACACGCCATGCGTGGATGGGTGCTGAGGACCCATGTTCACAACGATCCGCTCGTCGGTGGCTTGCGCTGCGGCGGTGACGATCTCGTCCCAATCCTGGCCACCCGCCATGAGATGGAGCTCGGGCTGCGCTGTCATCAGTTGTAAGACCTCCGCTGATCGGGCGGCGCGATGGTCGCCCCGTGATACTCGACCGGCACACCGCCGAGCGGGTAGTCCTTCCGTTGCGGATGTCCCTCCCAGTCGTCGGGCATCTCTATTCGGGTCAGCGCGGGGTGATCGTCGAAGACGATGCCGAAGAAGTCGTAGGTCTCTCGTTCATGCCAGTCCGTGGTCGGATAGACGGCATTCAGCGACGGGATATGCGGATTACTTTCCGGCACAGCTACTTCGAGCATGATCCGGCGGTTCCAGGTGATCGACATGAGCGGATAGACGGCATGCAGTTCCCGCGCAGTGTCATCGGGATAGTGCACGCCACTGACGCCCAGGCTGAGCTCGAAGCGCAACTGCGGGTCGTCGCGCAGGGACTGGGCGACCTGCACCAGATGCGCAGCCTTGACATGAATCGTCAGTTGATCACGGTAGACGACCACACTCTCGATGGCATCCTCGTACGTGACATGCTCTTGCTCGGCGAGAACCGATTCCAGCCGGTCGACGACCTGGTCGAAGTACCCGCCGTAGGGACGGTTCGAGCTCGCCGGCAAGGAGATTGACTGGACCAGTCCGCCGTAGCCGGAGGTATCGCCACTGCCACGTACCCCGAACAGCCCGCGCCGCACCCCGATGACCTCACTCGGCTTCTGCTCGCTGTCGCTCACCGCAGCAGCCCCTTCATCTCGATGGTGGGCGTCGCGGCAAGTGCGGCCGCTTCTGTCTCGCGGATGACTTCCTCGCGGTTCGCCCCGAGCGGCATGTGCGCGATCTTCTCGTGCAGCTTCAAGATCGCATGCAGCAGCATTTCCGGTCGCGGCGGGCAACCGGGAAGATAGATATCCACGGGGACAACGTGATCGACCCCCTGGACGATGGCGTAGTTGTTGAACATGCCGCCCGAAGACGCACAGACCCCCATGGCCAGCACCCATTTCGGCTCGGCCATCTGGTCGTAGATCTGGCGCAACACCGGAGCCATCTTCTGGCTCACCCGGCCCGCCACGATCATCAGGTCGGCCTGTCGCGGTGTCGCCGAAAAACGTTCCATGCCAAAGCGCGCGATGTCGAATCGCGGGCCTGCCGTCGACATCATCTCGATGGCACAACACGCCAGCCCAAAGGTGGCGGGCCACAACGAACCTTTGCGCACATACCCCGCCAGCGTCTCGACGGTGCTCAGCAGAAATCCGCTCGGCAGTTTTTCCTCAAGACCCATGGCTCTCCCGACAGGCGTGCATATTCGTGATGTTGCAAGGACTTCCAGCTGCCCCATCAATCGCGCGGGGCTAATCCCAGCTCAGGCCACCGCGCCTCCATTCGTACGCGTACGCCACCGACACGTTGACGATGAACAGGGCCATTGCCAGTAGTCCGAACACTCCGAGGGCGTCGAAGTGCACGGCCCACGGATACAAGAAGACGATCTCGATATCGAAGATGATGAACAACATCGCGGTGAGGTAGTACTTCACGGGCACCCGGTGCCCACCCGCGGCGGCACCGTGATGATCGCGCCCCATCGAGTGTTGGGTTGCCTCGATGCCACACTCATACGCCTCGAGCTTGGCCCGGTTGTATCTGCGCGGACCGACGAACGACGAAATCCCAACGGAGAAAACGGCAAAAGCCACCGCAATGGCGCCGAGTACCAAGATCGGTACATATGCATCCATGGCAGAACAGCCTCCCGAATAGATCCATCGGGTCCCTGTGCTGGATCGGCAACATTGCCGTGTCAGTGCTGTTTGTGGTCGAGGGCTGCCGACCAGTACAGATGTGACCTAACAAACACACTATCGGTTGGCGCCTGATCCATGCCACCGTTTGACGGTGTTTTGCACAATTAAGTACCGAGCGGAAAGGTCTGTGAAAGCTGAAGTCAGCGGAATGTTGCGGCAGTGTCAGCGGCGGGTTGCGGCCGCCGCGCCCAGCAGATCGATCACCGTGGCGGTCAACCGCATCGGGTCGATCGGCCGCGGCACCACAGCCTCCGCACGTGACCAGCTCGCCAGCCAGTTGTCCTGCGGCCGACCGGTCAGGACCACGATCGGCGGCGGCGCTTCGACCTCGTCCTTGACCTGCTTGGCCACACCCATCCCACCGAAGGGTGTCGCCTCGCCGTCCAGGATCGCCAGGTCGATACCGGCGGCCGCGAGACGCTCGATGACCATGGGCCCGGTGGCGACCTCGACGAACTCCAGCGGCGGCAGGGCGGAATCCGGCCGCGTGCCGATTCCCTGAATTACCTTGCGCCGGACCGTGATGTCATCGCTGTAGACGAGGACGTGCAGCGCCATACGGCCATGCTAGGCCATGGGGGGACTACGCGCGGAAGAACCGGACCTCGGAGGCCAGGATGGCCTTCGCCCCGATGGCAGCCAGTGCGTCCATGGTGGTGTTGACACCCTTGCGTGGCGCCAGGGCGCGGACCGCGACCCACGCCTCGTCGGCCAATGGCGCCAGCGTCGGGGATTCCAGACCGGGCGTCACCTTGAGCGCCTCGTCCAGCACCTCGCGCGGGCAGTCATAGTCGAGCATCAGGTACTGCTGGCCGAACACCACACCCTGGATGCGCGTGGTCAGTTGCGTGCGCGCCGTTTCCGTTGCCGGATCGGCGTTCTCCCGCTCGATCAACACAGCCTCGGAATCGCACAGCGATTCGCCGAACGCGACCAGGCCGTGCTGGCGGAGGGTACGACCGGTGCCGACGATATCGGCGATCACATCGGCCACGCCAAGCTGGATGGAGATCTCCACGGCACCGTCCAGCCGAATGACGTCGGCTTCGATCCCCTTGGTGGCCAGGTCCTTTCGAACCAAATTGGGGTACGCGGTGGCAATTCTCTTGCCCGCGATGTCGTAAATGCTCCAGTCGCGCCCGGCGGGTGCGGCATACCGAAAGGTCGACCCGCCGAATCCCAGCGCGAGCCGCTCGACGACCGGCGCATCGGAGTCCATCATCAGATCGCGCCCGGTGATGCCGAGATCCAGTTCGCCCGAGCCCACATAGATCGCGATGTCCTTGGGCCTCAGGAAGAAGAACTCGACATCGTTCTGCGGGTCCAGCACCGTGAGATCTTTGGCGTCGCCGCGCCGCCGATAGCCGGCCTCGGACAGAATCTCCGACGCGGCCTCGCTGAGCGCACCTTTGTTGGGGACGGCAACCCGCAGGGGCACTTTTGTGCCCGCGTGTGACTCAGTCATGTCAGAGCTTCCGGTAGACGTCATCGAGGGTGAGCCCACGGGCGATCAGCAGTACCTGCGCCCAATACAGCAGCTGGCTGACCTCTTCGGCAAGTGACTCGTCGCTCTCGTGCTCGGCCGCCAGCCAGACTTCGCCCGCCTCTTCGAGCAGCTTCTTACCCAGGGTATGTACACCCGCATCGAGGGCGGCAACGGTCCCACTGCCCTCGGGCCGGGTTCTGGCGCGGTCACTGAGCTCGGCGAACAGCTCCTCGAAGGTCTTCACGGGTGGCGATTCTGTCACGACCTGGCCCGGCGAGTCATATGGGTTTGCAGGTCGTGGCCGTCAGCACGTCGGCATGCGCAAGCCGCAGGTCGTCCGCCGTCAGCCCCAACAAGCTGGCGACATGCCTGCGGCGATCATTGGCGGGCACCTCGACATGGTTGGGCACCACCAGCACGGCGCACCCCGCGGCCTCGGCGGCGGCGGCGCCGGTTGCCGAATCCTCGATGGCCAGACAGTCGCGTGGCTCGACGCCCAACAGTTCGGCGGCGCGCAGGTACGGATCGGGGGCAGGCTTGCCCGCCGGCACCTCGTCACCGCAGACCGATTCGGTAAACCAGTGCGTGCCAATGGTCTTGAGTGCCTGGTCGGTGAGCGACCTGATGGTGTTGGTCACCAGTGCCATGGGCACCTGAGCGGCGGCAAGCTGCGCCAGCATCTCCTGGGCGCCATCGCACCAGATGAGACCGGTCTGGAAGAGCTCACCGGTGTATTCGTGCAGCCAATCGTTCTCACTGGCCATCCGCTCGGGATCTGGTTCCAGTTCCAGCGCGGCGAAGATCATCCGCATGGTGGCGTCCGCGGCTCCGCCGACGAGCGCGGTACGCAGCTCGGGAGTCATCTCGCCGCCGAGCTTGCGGCACAGCTCTCCCATCGAGATATCCCAGAGCTTCTCTGATTCGATGAGGGTGCCGTCCATGTCCCACAGCACCGCACGCATGCGAGCAATTCTGTCAGAGGTCGCCCGCTGCGCACGACGCTGGTGCTCAGTCCTCAGGGTTGTAGCCGAGGTTCGGGCCGAGCCAGCGCTCGGCTTCCTGCAGCGTCCAGCCCTTGCGCTTGGCATAGTCGGCGGTCTGGTCCTGGGCGATCCGGCCGACCACGAAGTACTGCGACTGCGGGTGCGAGAAGTACCAGCCGCTGACGGCGGCGCCGGGCCACATCGCCATGGATTCCGTCAGCTCGATGCCGGTGCGCTTCGTGACGTCCATCAGGTCGAACAGCGTCACCTTCTCGGTGTGCTCCGGGCAGGCCGGGTAACCGGGCGCCGGACGGATTCCCCGGTACTTCTCGCCGATGAGCGCCTCGTTGTCCAGCTGCTCGTCGGGCTGGAAACCCCAGAACTCCTTGCGGACCCGTTGGTGCATCCGTTCGGCGAACGCCTCCGCCAACCGGTCGGCGACCGACTCCAGCAGGATCGCGCTGTAGTCGTCCAGATCCGCCTTGAACTCCATGATCTTGTCCTGGCCGCCGAGTCCCGAGGTGACGGCGAAGGCGCCGATGTAGTCAGCCAGGCCGGTGTCCTTGGGGGCGATGTAGTCGCCCAGCGACCGGTTCGGGATGCCATCGCGGTGCTCGCCCTGTTGGCGCAGATTGTGCAGCGTGGTCAGCACTTCGGTGCGGGTGTCGTCGGTGTAGACCTCGATGTCGTCTCCGACCGCGTTGGCCGGGAAGAAGCCGATCACCCCGTTGGCCGTCAGCCACTTCTCCTCGATCACGGAGTCGAGCATCTGTTGGGCGTCGTTGTACAGCTTGCGGGCGGTCTCGCCTGTCGCAGGGTTGTTCAGGATGTCGGGGAAACGACCTTTCATCTCCCAGGCGTTGAAAAAGGGCTGCCAGTCGATGTACTCGCGCAACTCGGCGATGTCGTAGTCAAGAAATTCCCGCACTCCGACACCCTGCGCGGGTACCGGTGGCGTGTAACCGTCCCAATCGATGGGGGTTCGGTTCGCCCGGGCCTTCTCCAAGGTCAGCATTGGGCGCTCATTTTTCTGAGCGTGCCGTTCCCGTAGCGCCGCGTAGTCGGCAGACGTCGCCTCCAACAACCCAGGGCGCTGCTTGTCGTCGAGCAGCGCCGCGGCGACCGGGACCGAGCGGGACGCGTCCTTGACCCACACGACCGGACCGCTGCGACGCGGCGCCACCTTCACCGCCGTGTGGGCGCGAGAGGTGGTCGCGCCACCGATCAGCAGCGGGATCTGCAGCCCCCTACGCTCCATCTCGACGGCGAAGTTGACCATCTCGTCCAGCGACGGGGTGATCAGGCCGGACAACCCAATGATGTCTGCGTCGTATTCCTCGGCCGCAGCCAGGATCTTCTCGGCGGGCACCATGACCCCGAGGTCGATTACCTCGAAGTTGTTGCACTGCAACACAACCCCGACGATGTTCTTACCGATATCGTGAACGTCGCCCTTCACCGTCGCCATGATGATGGTGCCGTTGGTGTCCTTGGACTTGGAAGACCCAGCGACACCGTTCGCTGTGTTTTCGGCCTTCTCCTCCTCGATGAACGGCAGCAGGTACGCCACGGCCTTCTTCATCACCCGGGCCGACTTCACGACCTGGGGCAGGAACATCTTGCCCGCGCCGAAGAGATCACCGACAACGTTCATGCCGTCCATCAGCGGGCCCTCGATCACCTCGATCGGGCGACCCCCGGCGGCGGCGATCTCGGCCCGCAATTCCTCGGTATCGGTCTCGACATCGGCGTCGATACCCTTGACCAGGGCGTGCGTGATCCGCTCCCGGACCGGCAGGCTCCGCCACTCCTGAACAGCCGAGGGACCGGTCTCCTCCCCCTTGGTGTTGAACCGTTCTGCGATCTCCAGCAGCCTCTCGGCCGCGTCCGCGCGCCGGTTCAGCACGACGTCCTCGATCCTTTCCCGCAGGTCGGGGTCGATCGAGTCATATGGCACCAGCGCACCGGCGTTGACGATGCCCATATCCAGGCCTGCCTTGATGGCGTGGAACAGGAACACCGCGTGAATCGCCTCGCGGACGGGGTTGTTACCGCGGAACGAGAACGACACGTTCGAGATACCGCCGGAGATATGCACCCCTGGCAGGTTCTCCTTGATCCAGGCGCATGCCTCGATGAAGTCGATCCCGTACGTCGCGTGCTCCTCGATACCGGTCGCCAGCGCGAAGCAGTTGGGGTCGAAGATGATGTCCTCGGCCGGGAAGCCGACCTCTTCGGTCAGAATCCGGTAGGCGCGTCCACAGATCTCCTTGCGCCGTTCCAGATTGTCGGCCTGGCCCTTCTCATCGAAGGCCATCACCACGACGGCGGCACCGTACTTGTGGCACAGCCGCGCCTCGCGGATGAACTTCTCCTCGCCTTCCTTCATGGAGATCGAGTTGACGATCGGCTTGCCCTGCACGTTCTTCAGGCCTGCCTCGATGACCTCCCACTTGGAGGAGTCGATCATCACCGGGATGCGACTGATGTCGGGCTCGGCCGCGATCAGTTTGGTGAACCGGTCCATCGCGGCGACGCCGTCGATCATGCCCTCGTCCATGTTGATGTCGATGACCTGCGCACCGACCTCGACCTGCTGAAGTGCGACCGACAGCGCGGTGTCGTAGTCCTCGGCCTTGATCAGGTTGCGGAACCGGGCCGAACCGGTGATGTTGGTGCGCTCACCGATGTTCACGAACAGGGAGTCGTCGGTGATGTTGAGGGGCTCCAGCCCGGAGAGGCGAGTCGCCAGTGGGATCTCCGGCAATGCGCGCGGCGGTCTGCCTTCGACAACCTTGGCGATCTCCGCGATATGCGCGGGCGCGGTCCCACAGCACCCACCGACCAGGTTGACCAGGCCTGCCTCGGCGAACTCGGCAAGGTAGCCGGCCTGGTGCTCAGGGGACTCGTCGTACTCGCCGAAGGCGTTGGGCAGGCCCGCGTTCGGATAGCAAGAGACAAAGGTGTCGGCAATGCGTGACATCTCCGCGATGTACGGCCGCATCTCCGGGGCACCCAGGGCACAGTTGAGACCAACCGCGATGGGCTTGGCGTGCCGGATCGCGTTCCAGAATGCCTCGGTGACCTGGCCGGACAACGTCCGTCCGGACGCGTCGGTGATGGTGCCCGAGATGATGATCGGCCAGCGCCGCCCGCGCTGCTCGAACAGCGTCTCCACGGCGAACACCGCCGCCTTGGCGTTCAGCGAGTCGAAGATCGTCTCGATGAGGATGATGTCGGCACCGCCGTCGACCAGGCCGTTGGCTGCTTCGAGATAGGCGGCGACCAGCTGGTCGTAGGAGACATTGCGGGCTCCGGGATCATTGACGTCCGGCGAAATCGACGCGGTCCGGGTGGTCGGCCCCAGCGCTCCGGCGACATAACGGGGCTTGGCAGGGGTGCTGTACTCGTCGGCAGCCGCCCGCGCCAGCGCGGCACCGGCGTGATTCAGCTCGTAGCTCAGCTCTTCCATACCGTAGTCGGAGAGCGACACCGCATTCGCGTTGAACGTGTTGGTCTCGAGGATGTCCGCGCCTGCCTCGAGGTACTCACGGTGGATGCCCTCGATGATGTGCGGTTGCGTCAGAGTGAGCAGATCGTTGTTGCCGACGAGGTCGCTCGGCCAGTCGGCGAACCGTTCGCCGCGGTATCCGGCCTCATCTGGCCTATCGCGCTGGATCGCCGTGCCCATCGCTCCGTCGATCACCAGGATGCGCTGCCCGAGAGCAGTTGTCAGCGGGTCCGTGCAGTCGGGGCGGATATTCGGCTGCAGATTGGCCACGTGCATTCCTTCCAGAGCGGAAGGCGTCCTTAACTCTGCCGAGCGTGGCGGTCACGGGGTGTGATCCGGAACCGTTGCAACGCCTCTCGACCAGATGAAGTCTACGTCGTCACCCGACAGTCGTGCGAACGCCTAATGTGTCGTGCGGTTTTCTCTTAGGGCGGTCATATCAACAATGTGATCCGGCTATCCAATCCATTCTCCGCCCGCCGCGGCTCGTCCCCGTCACGCAGGGCTTACGCTGGCACCGTGACGCTGTCGGATAACGCCCAGAACGGCCTACCCGTGCTGCGCGACCCGATAGTGGTTGCCGCGTTCGAGGGCTGGAATGACGCCGGCGATGCGGCCAGCGCCGCGCTGGAGCACCTGGACACCACCTGGCAGGCCACTCCCTTGATGACCATCGACGATGAGGATTACTACGACTACCAGGTCAATCGCCCCATCGTGCGGTTGGTCGAAGGCGTCACCCGCGAGCTGGAATGGCCGGGGATGCACATCTCCTACTGCTCGCCTCCCGGCTCGCAGCGCGATGTGGTCCTCATGCACGGCGCCGAGCCGAACATGCGCTGGCGCACCTTCTGCAACCGCTTGCTGGCCATCGCGGACCGCCTCAACGTGTCAACGGTGGTGATCCTGGGAGCGCTGCTGGCCGATACTCCACACACTCGGCCGGTGCCGGTCAGCGGCACCGCGTACTCCCCCGACGCTGCCAAGTTCTTCGGCTTGGAAGAGACCCGATACGAGGGGCCCACCGGTATCGCCGGGGTGTTCCAGGACGCCTGCGTGAACGCCGGAATACCGGCTGTCGCGTTCTGGGCCGCGGTACCGCACTACGTGTCACAACCCCCTAATCCGAAGGCAACCGTCGCGCTGCTGCAGCGCGTCGAGGATGTGCTCGACGTGGAGGTCCCCCTCGGGGATCTACCCGAGCAAGCCGAGGAGTGGGAGCAGGCGGTCAGCGAGATGACCACCGAGGACGAAGAGATTTCCGAATACGTGCAGTCTCTCGAGGAGCGTGGCGACGCCGAGGTGGACACCACCGAGATTCTCAGCAAGATCGACGGTGACGCGCTGGCCGCCGAGTTCGAGCGGTATCTGCGCCGTCGTGGGCCGCGTTTCGGGGGCTAGCCCCCGAGGCGCACTCAACAGCTCGCACCAGCACCGCACCGGTGGCCCCGGTAAAGCACTGCTGTGAGAACCGACCGCCTAGATGAATTCGAGCTTGCTCGCCAGCCAGTGCCCATCGACCAGTTCCATGGTCATTTTCATGCGGGACTTGTCGATCCGCGGATCCGGGCGTGTGTTGTTGGCAATCGACTGATCCACCATGAGCAGCACGACCACCTTCTGCTCGGGTTCACCGACGGTGTCGGACTGCACCGCCGAGGCGACCACCTTGCCCACCGCGGTCGCCCGATTGTCAATCATCAACTGCCGCAGTTGCACTGAGTTCTTCGCGAACTGATCCTTGAGTTCGCCGGTGCTGTGCTCCAGGATCTGCGCGAAGCTCTGGTCGAGACGTCCCGAATCAATTGAGGTCATCAAGACGGCTATCGCCTCGGCGGCCTCGCGCGCCTCGCCGCGAGATTCGCGAACACGCCGATCACGGTCGAACTCTGCCCGTTCCTGTACGACGGTGTCGCGCTGCGCGGCCAGAATGGGACCGTCGTGGGCCAGCTTCCACCCCAAGAATCCACATACACACAGCGCGACCAGCGCTAGACCAACCAGCACACTCGCGAAGACAATTCGCAGTTGCGCACCGTGCGGTGCCGGATAGCCGGTCATATCAGCTCCACATCGCTTGCGAGCCAACGACCATCGACCTTCTCCATGGTGATCTTCACCCGCGATTTATCCTGGCGGGGATCCGGAACCGCGACGTTGCTCACGCTCTGATCGACGAAGAGCAACACGACAACCTTGTCCACCGATTCGGATTGAATCGCCGAGGCCGTCACCTTGCCCTCGGCCTTCGACTTGTTCTCGGCCAAGACCTGTCTCAGTTGGGCGCTGGAGTTCTCATAGGTCTTCTTGAATTGGCCGGTGGACTTCTCGAGTACCGCGGACCGTTGTCGATCGAGATCTCGGTAGTCCACGTTCGTCAATGCGAGGATGAAGTCGGCAGACGCGTCTTGCGCTTGCCTGCCGGCCTCGTGCACCTCGCGATCCCGAATCAGTGTGGTGCGCCATTCTCCCGACAAGTCGTGTGTTGCCCGCCGATCCGCCACCAACTTCCATCCCAGGAGACCGCACCCGGCCACGGCGAACGCGGTCACCACCGCGGCCACGATGATCGTGACCGTTGCCCACCGGGCCGCCCTGGGCGCGGGTGGTGGGTACGGCGAATACGATGGGTACTGCGGATACGGAACGGGCTCTTGAGGCCACTGCTGAATCATCAGACCCCCCGACTGAAGTTATCGCGCGCTCAGGAAAGCCGCTGCACCGCCAACTCGTTCAGCGAAAGGTAGCAGTTCACGGCCATCGTCAGGTCGGCTTCGGCGAGCAGCGACTGAATGACATGTTTGACGCCGTTGGTTCCGTCAAGCGCGAGCCCGTAGACGTACGGACGGGCGATGCCCACCAGACTGGCGCCGAGTGCCACGGCCCGCAAGATATCGATACCGTCGCGAACCCCGGAATCGAACGTCACGGGAACAGACCCGGCCGCCTCGACGGCAGCGGCAAGTCCGTCGATCGCGGGCACTCCCCCATTCGCTTGCCGCCCACCATGATTGGAGTAGGCGATGGCGTCGATGCCGCGGTCCGCCGCCTCCCGCACATCCGCGACATCGCAGATGCCCTTCAGGATGATCGGAAGTTTGGTGATCGACCGGTAGTGGTCGATGTCCGCCCAGGTAAGCCCGGGATGGCTGAACAACGACGCCCACACCAATCCGGCATGCATCGGCGTCAGTTCCCCGGCGGAGCGCACCCCCGCTATCTCCAGGAATCGAGGATCGGAAGTGTAGTTCGCCAGGCATTGCCCGTGCAGCATCGGCAGATATCCATGTTTGAGATCACGCGGACGCCAGCCGAGTGTGCCGGTGTCGAGCGTCACCGCGAGGGCGTCGTATCCCGCTGCCTCGGCGCGCCGAATGAAGTTATCGGTCAGCTCGGAATCCGACGACGGGTACAGCTGGAAGATCCCGTAGGAATCGCCACGCTCGGCGGCAACCTCTTCAAGGGTGGCCGCCGACAGTGTCGAATACATGGCGGGCATATCCAGCTCACGAGCGGCGGCCGCCGTCAGCAGGTCGCCACGGTCGCGGACCGCGCCCAGCACACCCACCGGACAGATGAAGGCCGGGCTGGTGAACGTGCGCCCCAGAAATGACGTCGACATGTCCCGATTCGTACGGTCGCGCAGCATCCGGGGCACCAACCCGTAACGGCGTAACGCGGTGGCATTCGAGTCCTGGGTGTGCTCATCGCCGGCGCCGCCGCGCACATAGCCGAAGATCCCCTCGCCCAGCACCTGTTCGGCACGGCTTTCCAGCTCGGCAAAGGTGAACGGAAGGGTTGAGACCTTGCCGAGCACGCCCGCCGCATAGAACTGGAGCTGGAAATCGCCGAAGTTCATCGTGCACCCTCACCGTCCGGATTTTCGCTGGATGTTCAGCGTACTGGGCATGCCGGCCGCACCCGACCGATCAAGTGGTACCGGCCAGGATCTCCTCATCGCTCATCGCCGCGATCTCCAGATAGTGTCCCGCGACGACGATCAGGCGATCCGGAGTACCAAGCTCTGCCTCCCGCTGCTTGAGTCTGTCGGCCAGTCCGGCAACAGTCCGGGTGGCGAACAAATCTCCGACCAGCGCATGATCCGCGGACAGCCAGTCACGCACCCGCGCAATCACCGCCGTCGCCAGCACCGAGTCGCCGCCCTGTGCGAAGAAATCATCATGCACCCCAATGGATTCCACGGCCAACACTGCTGACACCAGATCCACCAGGGCAGCATCCAGATCATCTCGGGGTGTGGCATCGACGCTGGCAGTACTCATCTGCTCAAGCAGAGCTGTGACGGCGCCCCGGTCGATCTTCCCGTTCGGCGTCAACGGCATCTGGTCGAGAACATCAACCCGATTCGGGACCATGTAGCTGGGAACCAGGTCGGCGAGCTGCGTCGAAAAGCCCAAGGCGCGATCAGGTGTACCCGACACCGCCGCAACCAGAATGGGCGCGTCACCGCCGACGATGGCGGCGACGGCGTGGCGCACCCCGGGCACCATCCGCAAGGCACTTTCCACCTCACCCAGCTCAACTCGGTATCCACGAATCTGGACCTGATGGTCCGCGCGGCCGAGAAACTCGATGGTTCCGTCCGGCCAGTACCTGGCCATATCACCCGTCCGGTACCACCGCAGTCCGTCGTACTCGACAAATCTCTCCGCCGTGCGCTCGGCATCATTGCGATATCCGGCTGCGACATTGGCACCACCCACCCAGAATTCACCGGCTACCCAGTCCGGGCAATCGCGGCCCGCCGGTGACACCACCCGGCATCGGACGTTGCGCAATGGCACACCGAAAGGGACCGTCGCCCAATGTGCGGGCGGAGTACCCACCACCTCACAGATGGTGTTGTGAATGGACGTCTCTGTGGCTCCACCCAATCCGGAGAACCGGCATCCCGGCACCTGCTCGGCCAGGCGGGTGGCCAAGTCGGCACCCACCCAGTCACCCCCGAGGGTGACGGCCCGCAGCGAATCACCCAGGCCATGCCCGCCGATCTCCAGAATCATGTCCAACATGCTCGGCACACAGTTCAAGATCGAAACCTTGTGGCGCCGTAGTAGATCCACCCACGTTGTGGCCTCAGCGCGCTGTTCGGCATCGACGGCCACCACCGATCCACCGACCGAGAACATTCCGAACATGTCGTAGACAGAGGCGTCGAATTCCAGGGCCGACAGCGCGAGCACCCGGTCAGTGGACCCGACATCGAACCAATCGTTGACGGCATCGATAGTGTTCATTGCCCCGCGGTGGAGCACGTCCACACCCTTGGGCGTGCCGGTGGATCCGGAGGTGAAGATGACATACGCGACGGTGTCGGTCAGCGGAATCACCGGCGCTGCCAACGGTTCCGGGTGTTCAACGGCACCGTTTATCGACAACGAAGGCACCGGAATATCCGTGCCTTCGACAGTGATCGCGATGGTCACAGCACCGGTCTCCAGGATGCTGGCCCGTCGAACGGCAGGCTGATCGAAGCCTATCGGGATGTAGGTCGCTCCGGCGGCGAGCACCCCCAGGACCGCGAGAATCTGATCACGCCCCTTGGGCAGCTGCACTGCCACCGCATCGCCGGGCCGAACGCCTCTGGCCTGCAGGGCACCGGCCACCGTCAGTGCCTGCGCGGCTAGATCACCGTACGTCCACACGCCGTCGTCATCACCGAATCCCCAGACCACCGCAGGCGCCTCAGGATGGGCGGCCGCGGTGTCGAAGAAGCCTTCGTGCAGGCAACGGCCACTGACCGGACCGTCCGTCGCGTTGACAGTTCTTCGAACCTCCGCCTGCGAGGCAGGAATCCTTACGGTCGCATCAGCATTCCAGCCCTCGTCACCGTCGCACAGCGCGGCGACGGCGTCGATATAGTGGTTGAACATCGCGTCGACCATGCCCTGCGGGAAGGCGGCTTCGCGTACATCCCAGTTCAGCAGCAGCCCGCCACGGACCTCGGTCACCTGAGCGTCGAGCAGCACCTGGGGCCCCTGGGAAATGATCCAGACCGGTTCGCCGAACGTTTCCCTGACAGTCTCGGCAAACAGTTCTCCCAAATTCAGTGCGCTGGTGTACACAACGGGCGCCAGCACCGGCTCGCCGCGATGCCTACCAAGATCACGCAGCACATTCAGTCCCGGATACGACGAATGTGCCCCGCTCTCATACATGTTGTGCTGCAAAGCCCGGGCACGATCGGCCACCGACATGTCATCGGTCAGGTCAACCTCGAGCATGATCGATGAGGTGAAGTCACCGATGACCCGATCGATATCGGGGTGCGTCGATTCGCGTTGAAACAGAGGAATGTTCAGTAAGAAACGGCTCTGCGCCGACCATCCGCCGATGGTCTCCGCGAACACGGCTGCCATCGCCATCGCGGGGGTGATGCCCCGCCGATGGGTGGCCGTCAACAGCTGTTCCTTCGCCTGAGGCTCAAGCCAATGGTCATATCGGACAGTGCGATGCGGTTCAGCACGTTCACTGACCGGCACGGTGGGCAGCTCGGGCGCACCCGGCAAATCGTCCAGCCGCTCATTCCACCATCGCCTGTCACGCTCATAGACCGACGTGTCACTCTGATTCTCTGTGCGGTATCGCCGGTAGGTGTATTGCAACTCCGGTTGTGCAGCACCGTGATACAGCGCCGCCAGATCTGATACCAGAACCCGGTAGCTCATCGCGTCACCTGCCAGCATGTCAACGTCTAGATGCAGCCGGCTGCTCTTCTCGTCGCGCAGGGTCAGGGTGACGTCGAGTACCTGGCCATCCTCGATCGCCAAGCGCTGATGCGTCTTGCGCTCGCGGAGCTCGGCCAGCGCCTCGTCGATCGCGTCGGCCGTACGTCCGCGCAGATCCACCACATTGAATACATCGCGCCCCGGGGCCGCCAGGGTCTGCTGGGTGCCGTCGGGCAGAAACCTGGTGCGTAGCATGGGATGTGCCGCTACCAATCGATCAACGGCCAGCCGCAGGCGCGCGGGATCGATTACTCCGCCGTCGAACTCGACGTACAGGTGCGCCGCAACCCCACCGAGTTCCTGGTCCTCCGATCGGCCGATCCAGTACGCGTGCTGCATGGTGGCCAGTGGGTAAGGCTCATCCTCGCGGGAATCTGTGCCGTCGATTCCGGCTGCGGGAGCCGACGGTTCGGTGACACCTGTACCGCTGAGCAGGGCATGCCACGATTCGACAGACGGGGCGGCGGCAAGCTCTGCGAAGGTAATGCGGCTGCCACGCTTACGCCAGCCACCGGCCAGTGTCATCATTCGGATCGAGTCGAGTCCGAGGGCGATGAGGTCGGCCCCGTCCTCGATCTGCTCCAGCCTGATACCCACCAAATCTGCGATCGTGGCCTTGATCTCGTCCTTACTCAAGACCACACCGCTGATGTCCTGGCCGGCCGTTTCTGAATTCATTACGTCGCTTCTTTCGTCTTCTGCAAGTAATACGAGAATGCCGCTATCGGGCTGCCACGGCCGCAAGCGTGGTCACGCTGCGCTGCCACAATTCCGTCAGCCGTTCGGCATCTGATGTACTGAAAAGGGCCGAACTCCACAGCCAATTCGCGACGAGTTGCGCGCCATCGGCGGTGCCAGTCACGGCGACAGAGATGTTGATGCCGAATCGCAGCGGAAGGTCGGGCTCCGAGTTGGTGGGCACCGCGAGATTTCGCGAATCTGTGATGACCGACCAGGGCTGATCGGAGATCCCGCTCATATCCATGCGCCCCAGATAGTTGAATTGGATCTGCGGGTCCGCAGCGGAGATCAGCGTCTCCCAACCCTCGACATAACGCAGCAATCCGTAATCCAGGCCCTCGTAGGGTATTCCGGCCAGATGATCGGCGACCGAATCGAGAAGTACGCGGGCCAACTCCGGGTGTTGCTCGATGTGATCGATCCCGTAGGCAAGCTCGCCTGCGCCGATCCGGGCCGGGAAGATGTTATTGAACCAGCCGACGGTGCCGGTGGTGTCGGTGTCCGACACACCGTTGACGCGACCGTGTCCCTCCATCGACACCAATGTGCCCGCTCCCGGATCTTGCCCACGCTCCTGGCGCCAGCTTGCCACCGTGACCGACAAGGCGGCCAACAAGAATCCACGCACACCGTCCCGGTTACTCAATGAGGAAAGGAGCTGGCCGGTCACCTCCACCGGCGTGGCAACTCTGGTCGTTCGCAGCGTGTCCCAGGTATCGCATGCCGGATCGACACTGCGGGCCCCTAGCACCGGGTCCGGCCCGGAAACCTGCGCGGCCCAGTACGCACGTTGGGCATCTACCTCATCGGTGCTTGCGCGCTGCACCATCAACTGGCTCCAGTGTCGATACGACGTGAACTCCACGGACGCCTTGGGCACTCCCCCTGCCTCGACGGTCTGCCAGCCCTCGGCCAAGTCGGCGAGCGCGATATGCCAGGACACGACATCGATGGCGAGATGGTGAACGGACAGCAGCAGCATGTCCTCCTGGCCAGGACTCGCCAACCACACCGCCTGAACCATGGCACCGGCGCGCGGGTCCAACCGGTCAAAGTTTTCACGCGCGGTAGCGGTGACAACCTCGCCGGCCTTGTCCGCGTCGGGTAATTCCACACGCGTCAAAATGGATCCGGCACGCACCGTTCCCGGTTCGCGCGTCACCACACGAGGGCCGTCGGGGGTGTCCACCAGCGTCGAGCGCAGCATGTCGTGCCCATCAAGCAGCGTCTGCAACTGTAGTTCGAGATCCCCGCGGCCGATCCCGTCGGGGAGTCTCAGCAATACCGACAACGCAAATCGCCGGTAACTACCGCCTTCGAACATCCACGACACCACCGGGAGCGGCGGCACTTCACCGTAGTCGGCCTCTTCCGCAAGGGAATCCACCTGACCGCGGTTGGCCCTATCGTCGATCAAGGCGGCAAGCTGCCGGATGGTCGGCGCGGCCAGCACCATACGCGGGGTGATCATCAGATCGCGCTTGCGGGCCTTGTTGACCAACGAAATCGCGACAATGCTGTCCACCCCAAGCGAGAAGAAGTCCTCGTCGATACCCGGCGCCGCGCCGTCGAACAGTTCGGCGCAGCATTCACACAGCGCACATTCGGTGGCGCTGCTCGGTTGTGCCGCCTCGCCCTCGGCGGCGCCCCCGGACAACGCCTTCAGTGCGAGTCGCTCCAGCGCGGCCCCATCCAGCTTGCCGTTGACCGTGACAGGCAGCCGCGGAAGCGCGACCAGACGCGAGGGCATCATGTACGACGGCAACCGTTCGGCCAGCCTCACCAATGTGCGAACCGGGTCGGAGTCCGATACACCCTGTTGGGAGACAACAAAACCCACGAGGCTCGCGCCACCCGCACGACGAACCACCGATACCGCCGCGGTGTGCACACCCGGCTGGATCCGCAGCGCCGATTCGATCTCGCCGACCTCGACCCGGTAGCCACGGATCTTGACTTGAGAGTCGGCCCTGCCCAGATACGCGAAGCCGCCGTGCGGTAGCCGGCGCACCAAGTCCCCCGTGCGGTACATCCTATGGCCCGGCCGCTGCGGATCGGCCACGAAGGCGCCCGCCGTCACGGCAGGCCGGCCCGCGTAGCCGCGCGCCAATTGAGCGCCGGCGAGATACAGCTCGCCCACGGCGCCGTCCGGTACCGGACGCAGTCGCGAATCCAGCACGTACCCCGCCATGCCCTGATTCGGCGTGCCGATGGTGGGTGTCGCATAGTCCTTGACCGTCGCCACCACGGCCTCGACCGTCGTTTCGGTGGGACCGTAGCAGTTGTAGACGGCGGTACCGCCCAACGATCGCAGCCGGTCCCACAACGCGGTTTCGATCGCCTCGCCGCCGAGCGCCAGCACGGCGAGCTCGCGATCGAGCAGTCCCGCAGCGGACAACTGCGCCAGCATCGAGGGCGTGGTATCGATCATGTCGACACCGTGCTCGGCCATGTCCCGCACCAGTCGGCTCGCATCCCGCATGGCCTCGGCATCGAACAGGTGCACCGTGTGCCCGTCCAACAGGCCGATCATCGGCTGCCAGGACGCGTCGAAGCTCAGCGACCAGGCGTGCGCGATCCGTAGCGTGCGTCCCAGTCGCGCGGTGGCCGGTCGATACACCCGATCGCGATGGTCCGCAAAGTAACTCATCAGCGCACCGTGGGTTCCGATGACGCCCTTCGGCTCACCCGTCGACCCGGACGTGAAGATCAGATACGCACTCTGATCGCGATGTACGCCGATTCCGGGGGGCACCGCGGCACGCCCGGCGATCCGCTCAATGGTTTCCGGATCATCGAGTACCAGGGCCCGATAATCCCGATCACCGATCTCGCGATGTCTGTCGAGCGTGATGACAATCTTCGGATTAGATTGCCGCAGAATCGATTCGATTCGCGCGGCGGGCAGATCGATATCCACCGGGACATAGGCGGCGCCCGCGGCCAGCACCGCGAGGATGGCGATGATCGAATCAGCCGAGCGCGGAAGCGCCAGCGCCACTGTTGTTTCCGGAGTCACCCCGCCGTCGATCAGTTCCGCGCACAGCCGCGACGCCTCGGCATACAACTGTGCATACGTGTAGCGCGACTCCGCACCCGCCACGAGCGCGAGTGTCTCCGGGTGGGCCTGCGCCTCTCGTTCGAACAGGTCCCATACCGAGGTGACGGATTGATCGGCAGCCGAGGCCGTCACGACGATCTCGGCCCGCTCATGCGCGGTCAAAACGTCGAGCGCATCCGGTGTCCGGTCGCCGATCTCCGGCATCTGACGCAGCACCGAGAGCAGACGCTCACCGATGCTGGCACCCGAAATATGGGGCAATGCCTCGGGAATCGCTTCGATAAGGACCAACAACGCGTCGCCGTGCATATGCGAGACCACCGTCACCGGATAGTGGGCCAGACTATCCATCTCGACCGGGCGGAAACGCGTCCCGTCGGCCAGCTGCACTTCTTGGGCCGCGTCGCCGATGGGCGCGTTCTCGAAGACGAACAGGGTGTCGAACAACGCGGCGCTGCCCTCGGCCCGCTGCAGTGCCGACAGGCTCAGGTATCCGATATCACGCATCGCGGCCGCTTCGCGCTGCATCTGCGCACACTGCTCGACCACCGAGGCCGAGTAGTCGATGTGATGCACCATCGGCACCGAGTTGATGAAAAGCCCGACCATCCGCTCGACATCGGGCAATTCCTTGGGTCGCCCGGACACGATGGTGCCGAAGACAACGTCGGTACGATCGGTCAACCTGCCGAGAACAAGCGCCCAGGCGAACGTCGTCACGGTGTTGAGGGTGAGTCCGTTGGTTGCCGCCCACTGCCGAAGTCGTACGGTTTCCTCTGGCGTCAAAAGGAATTGCGACTTCTCGGGCACACTGTCGTGCGCGGCGACGGCGCCCTCGGCGAGCATCAGTGGCCCGGACACGGTGCCCAGGTAGCGCGTCCACCGGGCGGTCGCCGCGGTGGTGTCCTGCGCGTTGAGCCATGCGATGTAGTCGCGGTACGGACGCACCGCGGGCAGCCCGTCGACCGATCCGCCCGCCTGGTAGGCAGCAAGCAACTCGCTGAAGAAGATCGCGATCGCCCAACCGTCCATCAGGATGTGGTGGCTGGTGACGATCATTCGGTGCCGTGATTCTCCGGGGACCGTGAGCAACACAATACGGATCACCGGGCCCTTGCCCAGATCGAACGGGCGAAGCCGCTCGCCCAACGCGATCTCGCCGAATTCCGTTGGCTGTGCGTGGCGTTCTTCCCAGGGGATGTCCGCGTGTGTCGGGACGATCTGCACGGGTTTGGGCAGCCCGCGGTCCCAGAAGGCGGCACGCAAATTGGGATGGCGCGTCAGCAGCGCCTGTGCACTGCGGTGCAACAGGTCGACGTCCAGCCCGCCGTCGATATCCGCGACGAACTGCATGCTGTACAGATCGACGCTCTCGTCGGCAAGCTGGGATAGCGCGAAAAACCCCTCCTGCAGCGGGCTCAGCGCCAGCACATCCTCGATCTGGGGCTGCTGCTCCGTCCCCGTCACGACTGTGCCTGCCATGATGCGGTGAGCTCGGCCAGCGCGTCGGCACTCAGACCCGAAGCACTCATCGGAGCACTCTGCTCTGCCGGCGCGGCGGCATCCAAGTTCTCCTCTGCCACAATCTGGTCAGCAGCATCCACCGCTCCCGCCAGCTGCGATATCGTCGCGCATTCGAACACCATTTGTGGAGTCATCGCCAATCCCCGTTCGGCCGCGCGCGTGGACCATTGGATGGAGATGACGCTGTCGCCACCGAGCGCGAAGAAATTGTCCTCGGGATCGACATCGCTGATCTCCAGCAATTCCTCCAAAATCGCGACAAGCGCGCGCGTGGTCTCCTGCGAGCCCTCGACCGCCGGCGCCACGACGCGTTCGACCGCGGCCGCCGGTGGGGCCAGCAGCCGCTGCATGGCCTCGGCCGGAGCCAGCACAACGTCGGAAACCCTTGCGTCCTGGTCGTTCACGAACGCATCGAATGCCGCATCCAGAGCCCGCGCGATCAGCACAGTGGTCTCCGCGTCGTACAGGTCGGCGTTGGTAACCACGGTGACATCGAGCCCACCCGCCGGAGTCACGTTCAGCGCAAAGTTCAGATCCAGGTAGGAGACATCCACCTCCATGGGCAAGGGCGACAGCCACGTCTGGCCGGAGCCCGTCAGATCCCGCGTCTCCGCTCCCCAATCCGCACCACGGAAATTGATCATGGTCTGGAACAGGGGGTTCCACGACAGGGAACGGGCAGGGTTGATGGCCTCCACCAATTTCTCGATGGGCAACTCTTGGTGCGCGTGCGCGTTCAGCGTCGCGTCGCGACTCCGCTCCAGCGCGGTGCGCAACGTCGGATCGTCCGACAGGTCATTGCGTAGCGCGACCATATTGGCGAACAACCCGACGAGATGCGCGACATCTGGATGCACACGTGCCGCGACCGGGCTGCCGATCACAATGTCGGTGCCACCGCCACATCGATGCAATACCATGGCCAAAGCCGCCTGGTACAACATGAACTCGGTCACACCGCGCTGCTCGGCCATGCGGGTCAGTGCCTGCCTGCGCTCCGGCGACACGGTGAATCTTTCGACCTCACCGCGCTTTCCGAGGATCTGCGGACGGACACGATCATGTGCCACCGCGATCTCACCGGGTATTCCGGCCAGCGCCTCGCGCCAGTAGGTCACCTCGGTCTGCCCGAACTCGCTGTCGGGACCGAAGGCATCGCGTTGCCACATCACGTAGTCGGCGTACTGCACCGGTTGCGAATCCCATTGCGGGACTTCCCCGGCGATGCGCGCGCGGTAAGCGGTGACGAGGTCGTCCACGACCACGGTGAACGACGCGTGGTCCGCCACGATGTGGTGCACCACCAGCGACAGCACGTGTTCCTCCGAACCCAGTTCGACGATGGTCGGGCGGATGAGCGACTCCGATTCCAGCCTGAACACGTGGTGGCGTAGCTCGGCAAGAGTGTCGCGGAGATTATCCGGCGCGGCACGCACGATCGGCACTTCCAGCTCTCGTGACGGCCGCACAAACTGGTACGGCGCACCCTCGTGGATCGCGAAACTGGTGCGCAGCGACTCGTGACGAGCCACCACATCGTTGATGGCCGCGGCGAGTGCGGATGTCTGCAGCGGGCCGTCGAAACGCAAGGCCAGCCACATGTTCGCGATATCGGTAACGCCTTCCATCTGGCATTCGAACCAGACGGAAAGCTGCGATGAGGACAAGGGCAAGCGCTCGGGGCGCACGGCCACCACGAGATCCGGTCGGTCGTCCCGGGGTGCTTGTGCGGTGACGAGCTGCTGGGTCAGTCCCGCCGGGGTGGGACTGTCGAACACCGCGCGCACCGTCAGGTCAGCGCCGAACTGCGCACGGATCTGCGTGACAAGCTTGGCCGCGAGCAGCGAGTGTCCGCCCAGTTCGAAGAACGAATCATCCAGGCCGACTTCCTCCCGCCCGAACAGCTCCGAATAGATCGCGCACATCCGGTGCTCGGTGGGGGTGGTCGGCGCCCGAAATACCCTCTCCGCCATCGGGTTGGGGGCGGGCAACGCGCGCTTGTCCAGCTTGCCGCTTGTGGTCAGCGGAATCTCGGGGATGACCGCGAATGCGGTGGGCACCATGTACCCGGGCAGCATCTCCTGGGCCCGGGCGCGCAGTTCGTCCAGATCGATTTCAGGGGTACTGCCCGCGGCAGGTACCACGTAGGCGGCCAGCATCGGCCCGACCTGTGGATCCTCCACGACGGCGACCACGCAGTGCCCGACCCGCGGGTCGGCACCGATGACAGCCTCGACCTCACCGAGCTCGATGCGATATCCGCGCACCTTGACCTGCTCGTCGGCCCGACCGACGAATTCGAGCTGGCCCGACGCGTTGCGGCGCACCAGATCACCGGTGCGGTACAGCCGACCTCCGGGGCTGAACGGGTCCGCGACAAACCGCTCCGCGGTGAGCGTGGGCCGGTCCCGATAGCCGCGGGCCAGCTGTGCACCACCGAGATACAACTCCCCGACGACGCCGTCCGGCACCAGCGCGAGCGCCTGGTCCAGCACGTACGCGTAGACGTTCCGGTTGGGGATACCGATCGGCACAATCGCATTGCCCTGGGGCCCGTCGACGGGCATATGTGTCGAACAGACAACAGCCTCGGTGGGCCCGTAGTGGTTTCGCAATTCGGCGTCGAACACTGTCGCGAACTTGTCGGCCACCTCGCCCGGCAGCGCTTCACCGCCGACGGGAACATGCCGCAGCCCACGCAGCTCACGGGCCTCGGGGAACAGCAGCACCGAACCGAGCAGCGCCGGCACCATGTGCAGCACGGTCACACCGCGGCGCCGCACCAGATCGATCACATATCCGATATCGGAGAACGGATTCGACTTCGGTACGACGAGTTGGGCCCCCAAGGTCAGCGGGCACAGGATGTCCGCGAGGGAGGCATCGAAGCTGACGGAGGTCGACTGGAGCATCCGGTCCTGCGCGGTCATGCTCCACTCGGCGGTGAAGGACACCACATGTTCGGCGATCGCCGCGTGTGCCACGGCAACGCCCTTCGGCCGCCCGGTGGATCCCGAGGTGTAGATCACGTATGCCAGGTTCTCGGGCAATAGCGGGCGCAACCGATCCGCATCGATGATCCGGGCGCCATCAAGATCTGTGGCCTGCGCCTCGGCGGCCCGGAAATCCTTCGGGCTCAACACCATCCGTGGGCCGGCGTCGGTGATCAGGTACTCGATGCGTTCCTCGGGCAATGCGGGATCGATGGGCATGTAGGCCGCGCCCGACTTGAGAACCCCGAGCATCGCGACGATGAACTCGACCGATGTCGACATCCGCAGGGCGATGACATCTTCGGTACCGACGTCCTGGGCGATGAGCCAGCGCGCGAAGCTGTTCGAGCGCCGGTGCAACTCTCGGTAGGTGAGCTCCTCGTCGTCGGCCACCACCGCCAACGCGTCGGGTGTCGCCTCGGCAGCCACGTCCAGCACATCCACCAGGGTGGTGCACGGAGCCTCGGCCAACACTCCGTGCGAATGCTCCAGTACCGCTGAACGCTCCTCGACACCAAGGAGATCCAACCGGGCGAGGACTTCTCCCGGACGGCTCAAACCGTCCTCGAGCAGCCGTCGGTAGTGCGTAAGAAGCTGGTCGACAAGCCATTCCGGCAGCACATCGGTCTGGTACTCGATTTCGATGAGCGTGCCATCGGATTCGGCGGCGATCGCCAGGGCCAACGGAACCTGCGCGCTGACCGCACCGAGGTCGAGTTGGGTTGCCTGAACACCGTCCAGCCGATATCCGTTGGCGTCCTTGCGCATGCTGAAGCCCAGCTGGACCAGCTCGTCCATTCCGTCGTGGCCGTTGGTGCGGCTCGGATTGACCGCGCGCACCACCTCGTCGATCCCGACGTTCTGGTGACCGAAGGCGCCCAGGCACACCTCGCGCACCTCTGCCAGGTACGAGGCGAAGGTATCGTGTGAGCCCACCGCGGTGCGCAGCAGCAAGGTGTTGCCGAAGTAGCCAATTGCCTTTTCCACATTGGCCTTTCGTTCCGCAACCGGAATCGCGATCACAAAATCGGAGGCCGCCGTGTACCGATGGATGAGGGCCCCGAACGCCGCCAGCAGCACCATGAACGGCGTCCCCGAGTGTTCACGGGCGAATTCCTCGATCCGGATTACGGTCTCGGCGGGCATCGGCACGGCACGGCGCCTGGCTCCCCGGGAGGAATACGTGCTCGCAGGCCCCGGAAGCTCCAAGGGGCCCGGGAGCGGGGTCAGGGATTCGCGCCAGTACTCGAGGTCCGCGCCGGAGGGCGGATCGCCGACCTCCGCTACCACCATGAACTGCGGCGCATCACCCTCGATCGAACGACCGTTGTAATACTGGCTCAGCTCGGTGAAGAAGATCTCCCAAGAGTTGTCATCGAAACAGATGTGATGCACCACCAACAGCACGACGAAGTCGTCGGCACCCACCCGCAGCAACGTGACCCGCAGCGGCAGGTCGGCAGCAAGGTCAAACGGCCTTCCGAACTCCCGGTCGGCCGACGCCCGAATCTCCCGATCCTGAGCATCACCGGTCAAGTCCGATAAATCTATTGCAGCCCAGGGAACCTCGACGTCATCGGCAAAGACCTGATAAGGCTCACCGGCGGCGTCAACACCATAGGTGGTCCGCAGTACATCGTGGCGCCGGATTACCGTCGCAAGGGCATCGCGCAAACGCGCCTCGTCGAGTGCACCCCGCATGCGGTGCGCGAGACAGACATTGAGCGAGGTATCCGCTGGATCTTTGGTTTGCATAAACCACATGCGCCGCTGCCCGGGCGCGAGTTCACGCCGTTCACCGGCCTGGACCCGGGGCGCCCGGTCGGCGGGTTGCGCCGCTACGCCGCTGTCGGCAAGTCGTCTGCGTAACAGCTCGCGCCGACGATCCATCGCAGACAGCTGGTCGCCGGTCACCGAGCGTCTCCGCTCATGACAAAAGCCTGGAATCCGAACGGCTCCGCGCGCATGAAATGAACCACCTCAATCTGGAAACTATGCCTAGCCTTACCTTAATATCTGCCGGGCACGCCGCGTGACGCCCCATCGGTGCCGTGCATCACCCCGCCCAGAGTGCGAGCCGCGTGCCCTATCGCGAGTTACGTTAGGCTAATCTAACTATCTGCAAGTTGGAAGGAAGCTCGACGTGGATCGCAAACTCAGATGGATCAGGCAGTTCCACAAGCCGGAGTCACCCGACGCACCATTACTGCTGATCTTTCCGCATGCCGGTGCCGGCGCTTCGGCGTATCGCACGCTCTCCAAAGCATCCGCAGCGAATTTCAATGTCCTTATCTTCCAATACCCGGGAAGGCAGGATCGCGCGGGAGAACCGACCCTACCGACTCTCTCCGATATCGCCGCGGGAGCCTTCGCCGAATTTCAGTCGTCGGAGCACAATCGCCGCGCTCCCCTCCACACCTTCGGCCACAGCATGGGAGCGGTGGTCTCGTTCGAGTTCGCCCGGCTGACCGAGGCTGCCGGTCTGGACGTGCAGCAGCTGACCGTTTCCGCGTCGGTGGCGCCGTGCAATATCGCCGAGAAACCAGCCCTGCCCACCGATGACGACGCGGTGCTCGCATATGTAGGCGCCCTCGAAGGCACGAACTCCTCGGTCATGGGCAATGTCGATGTGATGCGAATGGCGCTGCCCGTCATGAAGGGCGACTATCAAGCCTTCAACGCATACGAATGCGCCGACAGCGTCAAGATCGCGGCCCCTATCCACGCGATCGGCGGCGACCAGGACCCCATGATCACGATGCGCGATTTGTACGGCTGGGGCAAGCACACCGACGAACTGGAGGTGACGTTGTTCGACGGCGGACATTTCTTCCTGAACGCGCAGACGGAGGCCCTGGCCGAACTGCTCACCGCGAACACCGCCCGCGCGGCCACGCCGCAACGATGAGCGGCATCGACGCCGATCCTGTCGTCATCTCCGGTATGGCGATCGAGGCTCCCGGTGGAATAGACACCCCAACGGCGTTCTGGAACGCACTGGCCGACGGCCGCGAGCTCATCGGCCCGTTCCCCCGCGATCGGGACTGGCCCATCGAAGAGCTGCTGTCGCTGTCCGATCTCGAGGGCTGGGGCCGTGTTTCCGATGCTGGCGGATTCCTCACCGATGCAACCGCTTTCGATCCTGCCTTCTACGGCATTACCCAGCGTGAAGCGGTCGCCATGGACCCACAGCAACGGTTGGCCATGCGCGTGGCCTGGAAAGCCCTGGAAAACACCGGCCTCAATCCCGGTGCGCTCGATGGCTCCGAAGCGGGCTGCTTCATCGGCATATCGCCCAACGAATACGGGCCGCCGACTGGTGAGATCAACGCGCACAACGGAATGCGAGTGGTCGGCCGTGGACAGCTGGGTGCCGCCGGTCGAATCTCGCATGGGCTGGGTCTGATCGGGCCATCGGTGTGTGTCGACTCGGCGTGTGCGTCCTCATTGGCGGCACTGCATATCGCGGCCGCCGCGGTGCGCGCCGAGGAATGCGAATGGGCTATCACGGGTGGCGTCTGCGTTATGGGCTCACCCGGTGGGTTTTACGAGTTCTCACGTATGCACGCACTCGACCCCGACGGACACTGCCGCTCATACTCCGACGAGGCCAATGGCACCCTCTGGGGCGAGGCCGTGGGAATGGTTGTGCTGGAACGTGAATCACGTGCACGCGCCCTCAGACACCGGGTGTATGGACGCATCATGGCGGTGCGCACCAACCACAATGGCAGCGGTAAGCCCATCCTCGTGCCCCGGGGACGCGCGCAGGCCAAGCTGGTCGCGGCGACCATCGCAGCGTCCGGCGTCAACCCCGCCGATATCGGGATGCTCGAGGGACACGGCACCGGCACGCGTGCCGGTGATCCGCTGGAGATCATGGCGCTGCAGAGCACATACGGCGCGGGCGGCTCGAACGCGCTGCTCGGATCGGCGAAATCCAATGCCGGACATGCACAATCCGCCGCGGGAATAGTGGGCCTGATCAAGCTTCTGCTGTCCGGACAGCACGGGCACATCCCGCCAACACTCTTCGCGGACAACCCCACCACCAAGATCGACTGGTCGATGACCGGGATTCGACTGGCCACCAAACTGCACCCGTGGGAGCCCAGGAACGGCGTCCGATACGGCGCCGTCTCATCCTTCGGAGCCGGGGGCGCCAACGCACACGCCATCATCGCCATGCCCGTCATGGACAACGAGGGAGAGGACGGCGACAATTTCTAGCCACCGCTTACCGAACGGGACCATCCCCGTCCTGCTTTCCGCGGACACCCCGGAGGCGCTTCGCCGCGAGGCGTCGGCGCTTCTCGCCTACGTTGTCGATCACCCGCGAATCGCGCCACATCGCATCGCGGGCATGCTCTTTCGGACTCGTGTCGCACGCCGGTACCGGGCGCTGGCCACCGTCGAGAATCACGATCAACTCGTCGCCGCGCTGCGTGCCGTGGTCACCGGCGCCGAACATCCGGTGGTGGTCCGCAATACCGAACCCGCGACAGCGCGCCGGCACGGATTCGTGTTCCCAGGGCATGGCGGACAGCGCGCCGGAATGGGACGACTCTTCTACAATGCCTTCCCCGACTTCCGCGCCGAGGTAGACCGCTGCGCAGAATTGTTCGATACGCAATTCGGCCGTTCACCGTTGAGTTATCTGCTCGACGAAAGTCTGCCCAGCGACGACAGTGCGCGCGTCATCCAGCCCGCCATGTTCACCCAGATGGTGGGCCTGGCCGCGCTATGGCGCTCGATGGGCGTCACCCCGCACGCAACCGTCGGGCACAGCTTGGGCGAGATCGCCGCGGCGTACGTATCAGGCATCATCTCTCTCAGCGATGCAGTGGCAGTTATCGGCACCCGAGCCCGAATCGCCGACGAGTTCCCCGCGGACGACTACGCCGTGGCGGTCATCGCGGCCGACCGCGATACCTGCGAGGATCTTCTTGCCCGGCAATCCGGTTGGGCCGAACTGTCGGTGATCAACTCCCCCGCGATGGTAGGGATCTCCGGCCAACATGGCACCGTTCACCAGATCATCGAACGTCTCACCGAGGACGGGGTCTTCGCCCGTATAGTGCCCATGCGATTCCCCGCACATACCAGCATGATCGCCTCGATCGGTACCGGGATTCGCAAGGCACTTGTCGGGTGCCTCGGCGCCGGCGAGTTCGCCGCCTCGGACATCGATTGCATCGGAGCGACACTCGGCACCGCAATCAGCTGCGACATGCCTGTCGACCAGTACTGGTTCTGGAACCTGCGCAATGTCGTGCGCTTCGACCGCGCTATCGCGACCGCAGCGACGGCTCACATCGATTCCTTTGTGGAGCTGGCCGAGCACCCCACGCTGCAGCTGGCCATCCGGGAGAACCTTGGGGCGCTGGGCTCCGAACGCACCTCCTGCGTGGTCGGTACATCCAACCGGAACGCAACAGATCTATCCGAGCTCACCGCCAACCTCTCCAACCTCGCCGTGCACGATCTCGGCTACAACTGGGATGCACTACGCACCGAGACATCCCCGCCCGTTTCGCTGCCGCTGCACGATTTCCCGAACGTGCAGAACAACGACATTCCGCTGTGGCTGTCGTACCGCTCGGCGGGCAGTGCGGTTTCGGTGCCGAACCAACCCGCGACCGCGCCGAAGCCTGAACCCGCGCCAGACAATATCGACTCGCGGGCTTACCCGCGGCTCCTGCGCGAGGCATGGACCAAGGTGACCCGGCGCTCCATGATGCCTCCCAGGTCCTATGCATTCATCGACGCCACCGGCGAGGCTGGACCCCTGGTCGATGCCCTCCGTGACGGTGCGCCAGATTTCGGCTCGTCGGCCCAGATCGTCACCGAGCCCCGTGAATCCGGTACCGGTGACGGCGACACCGTGGTCATCGTGCTGCCCACGTCGGCTCAGCATGGTGATCACGAGGCCGCCGATGCGGTGGCACAGTTCTTCGGCAACCGCACGTGGTGGCCCGAGCTGTCGAGCTCTGTGACCGGATGCTGGCTCGTCACGGTCGGCGGCGAGCAGGTCATCGCCGATGACGCGCCATCGCATCCCGTACCCGCCGCCATCGCCGCCGCGTTCCGCAGCATGGGTACCGAGCATCCCGGAGTCACCTTCCGGCATCTAGACATCGCGCCCGATATCGCACACCCGGACAGCGCCGAAACCATCCTCGCCGCACTGCAATCGGCCGGAGAATCGGAGCTGGCATTGCGCGCGGACGGCATGTACGCCAAGCGCATCCAGGACGCAGACCACGACAGTGACGCCAAGACCGCCAGCCCGGTACCTGAGCACGTCGTGATCACCGGGGGCACCGGGAAACTCGGCCAAGAATTCTGCGAGCACTATGCCCGCCTGGGCACCCGTCAGATCACGTTGATCAGCCGTTCCGGTGAGACCGACACGGTGACCGAACGCCTCGATGCCATCCGGCGCAGCACCGGCGCCACGGTTCGTGCACTCCGCTGCGATGTGACCGATCCGGGCGCCGTCGCCGAGCTCGCCGTTCAGCTGGCCGAAGCACCCGCGGACCTCATCATCCATGCCGCGGTGGACTATTCGGATATCCCGCTCGCCGAGGTCACTGCCGACAAGTTCCAGGAGGCGTTGCGCGCCAAGGTCGGCGGCATCGTGAATGTGCTCGACGCCGTACCCCGCACCGATTCCTGCCGTGTCATGTTGTGTTCCTCACTGGCCGCGACGATCGGCGGTAAGGGCCAGCTGATGTATGCGGCCGGCAACCGGATGCTGGACGTGCTCGCTTCTCGCCGTCGTGCCGCCGGACTGGATTGCGTTTCTGTGCAATGGGGACAGTGGACCGTGCACCTCGATCTCGATGACACAGGTATCGCGAAACTGGCCGCCGCAGGGGTGCATCCGATGCGCCCCGCCGATGCCCTTGCCGTCGGCATGGGACACCACACCGACAACGCTCTTGTCGGCGCGTTCGACCTGACCCAGGCCCGCGCGATGCTGGGCGTGTTCGGCTACGGACCGTTGCTCTCCGAGCTCGAGGAAATCAGCACGCCCGCGGCTCCCGCCGAGACCATTCGCCCCGCCGTGGCGGTGCCCGAGAACCGATCCGGACATCTGGTGCAACTACTCGCCGAGGTCATCGGCGCCGATCACGCCGACTCCATCGACACCGCCATGCCTATGGTCGCGATGGGCCTGGATTCATTGCAGGCACTGGAATTTCGCCGGCGTGTGCAGGCCGAGCTTGACTTCGAGCTGCCCGTGCAAGATCTACTCGGCGGCGCCTCGGTGGATCATGTGATCGACGCGCTCACCGCCCAGACGCGGTGAGGATTCGCCGCACGGATTTTTCCGGGCGGATATCCAAGCGGCGCAACAGTTGTGCGTTGAGCGCGACGACCACGGTGGACGCGGACATGAGGATGGCTCCCACGCTCATCGGGAGCACGAATCCGATCGGGGCGAGGACCCCGGCTGCCAACGGAACCGAGATCAGGTTGTACCCCGCTGCCCACCAAAGGTTTTGCTTCATCTTGCGATAGCTGGCGCGCGACAACTCGATGACCGAGAGCACCGACCGCGGGTCCGAGCTGCCCAGGATGACACCCGCCGAGGCGATGGCGACATCGGTTCCCGCACCGATGGCAATGCCCACGTCGGCCTGCGCCAGTGCGGGAGCGTCGTTGACACCGTCGCCGACCATCGCCACGATATGTCCCTCGGACTGCAGCTGCGCCACCGCCGCCACCTTGTCTTCGGGACGTACCTCGGCGAACACTCGGTCCACACCGAGCTCGGCCGCCACCGTGTTCGCCACGGCATGCGCATCGCCCGTGATCATGACGACCGATACGCCCAGCCGGTGCAACGCATCCACGGTATCCCGGGACTCCGGCCGGATGTCATCGGCCAACCGCAGCGCGCCAGCAACCCGCCCATCGGTGAGCACATGCAGAATAATGGCGCCCTCGCCGCGCCATCTCTGTGCGATCGGCAGCTCTGGTATCCCATGTCTTTTCAGTAAGGCGGGGCCACCGACCGCGACCTGCACCCCATCAACATCAGCGGTGACACCCAGCGCCGGCTCGGAGGAAAAGCCAGCTGCCGCAGCGATGCGCAATCCCCGGCCACCGGCGGCCTCCACGATGGCGCGCGCCAGCGGATGCTCGCTATCGGTTTCCGCCGCGGCCGCAAGCGTCAACACGGTATCGGCGTCGCGCCCGGCGACGGGTTCGACACCCGTCACCGTGGGGGCGCCCTTGGTCAGCGTGCCCGTCTTGTCGAACAGCACGACGTCCACGGTGCGCATCTGCTCCAGGGCAAGACGGTCTTTCACCAAGACTCCGCCCCGGGCCGCGCGTTCGGTGGCGATGGAAACGACGAGCGGAATGGCCAGGCCCAACGCGTGCGGGCAGGCAATCACCAGCACCGTGATCACACGGACCACCGCGGTATCGGGCTCCCCCAGGATCGTCCAGGCCACGGCCGTCAGCACGGCCGCGCCGAGCGCGAACCAGAACAACCAGCCCGCGGCCGTATCGGCGATCCGCTGCGCGCGTGAGCTGGATGCCTGAGCATCCGCGACCAGCCGCTGAATTCCAGCCAGTGTGGTGTCCGCGCCCACCGCCGTGACTTCCACGCGCAGACCGGAATCGGTGGCCACCGTGCCCGCGACCACCTGATCGCCGACCGCGCGCCGCACCGGGCGAGACTCCCCCGTCACCATCGATTCGTCCAGATGCGCACTGCCCTCGGTGATCCGGCCATCGGCGGGCACCGAACCGCCCGGGCGCACGACGACGATGTCGCCCGCCCGCAGATCGGCAGGTGACACCGGCACCACCGTGTCTCCGTCGACCCGCTCGGCGGTATCCGGTAGCAGTGCCGCCAAGGAATCGAGCGCGGACGTGGTCTGCGCCAGCGACCGCATCTCAATCCAGTGCCCCAGCAACATGATCACCACGAGAAGCGCCAGTTCCCACCAGAAATTGAGTTGGTGATCCAGGAAACCGAGACTGGCACCCCATGACGCGGTGAAGGCCACGGTGATCGCCAGCCCGATCAGCAGCATCATTCCGGGCTTACGACTGCGGACCTCGGCGACCGCGCCTTCCAGGAAGGGTTTGCCGCCCCAGAAATAGATGACGGTGCCCAGGACCGGCGATACCCACGGAACCCATCCGGTGGCCGGCAGCCGATATCCGATGACCATCGCGAACATGTCATTGAACGCCACCACCGGTACCGAGAGCACCAGCATGATCCAGAACAGCCGACGGAACTGCCCGACATGATCACCGTGTCCGGCATGGCCGTGATGTTCGTGTGAAGCATCGTGCCCGGTCGGATGTTCCGGGTGATCCGAATGCGAGCTCATACCGCCATTAAATACCCCCTAGGGGTACCCGTCAACGGATCGCCCACCTCGGTCAACATTGAACGTCGACGTCCATGGTGCGGTACATCAATTGGGACCCGACTCCGTTGGCGCGTTTTTTGGGACTGGGGTCCGCTACCCGAGGAGAGGTCCACCAGTACTCGGACTTGCCTTCGCGCACCGACGTCACGGAACACATCTGCAACGGCTTGCCGCCGGTTCTATGGACGGTGACCTTGTCGCCTTGGCGTTGCAACTGCGTGATCACTTGCAGTGCATTGGGAGCCGCGGGGCCTGCCGACGCCGCAGGAGGTGTGACGACGACCAGCGCCGCCACCAGGCACGCCGCCGCCAGACCTGCACGGCATGGAAACTGTGTGCGGTACACGAGGATCCCTAGCACTGCACCATGAGGTACATGACGTGCGAGTCCAGCGATCTGGTCGGCGGCCCCTTGCGTTGCGGCACTTGTTTGTAGATATGTCGACCGACACGTATCGACGTGGCCCGGCATTGGGACATCGGTTTGGCGGGCCCGCTGCGATTGATGATGACCTGGTCCCCGCGCCCCTTCAGTTCGGCGACCATGGCCTGGGCGTTGCCCGGGGCTTGCGGCCCGGGTTGTGCCGGACCCGCGGCGGCCGGAGCAGAAAATACGACGGCGGCGAGCCCCGCCGCCAAGGCCAGGCCGCCGATGGATCCGGCAGCTCGGGAACGAGGCAAAGATGATGGAGATGATGAAGTCACGATGATCGTGTCCTTGAGTGGAAGGTGTTGAAGCCATGACTGATTGGCGGCCGACAGCGCAGAGCGACTATCGGGCCGGTGCCATGTCGAAAAGGCACAAGCGAATGCCAGTCAGCGCCGCATCACACAGAAACGCAGAAGATGGTCACGGCCGGAGCTCAACAACCAATGGGGGCGTTGCCGGGGTGGGCCACGCTTGCGCGGACTCCATGCCACCCACAGAGCGAGTGCGACGAACGACATCATCGCCAGCGCGATGACCCAGCCATGCGGGGCGCTGCCCACGGCGGCAATTGCCGCGGTTACCGGCGGCGTACGGCACTCGTGATGATTTCCCCCGTCAACGGCGGCAGCGAGCACGTGCGGAATTTCGGCGATGTGCGTCGACACGGTCGCCGTACCGCCAGCGATTCCAGTGGTCGCGTCGCCGGTCTGCGGGCATTTCAGCACCGGTACCAGCAAGACCGCGAGGATCAGCAGCGCCCTCAGCAATGCCGACACGGTGATGGGGGCCCCACGCCCCACCACACGATCACCATTGAGCGCCATGGGGCCACCCTACACTCACACCCCATACCCGTAGTGGGTATTAAAGGTGGGTCTCCAGGCGGGGGAAAAGCTTCGCTATCCGCGATCGGCGCCGTCGCGTGCGGCGCGTTGCATGGCGGCGACCTCGGCGTCTATCCGTGGCAGGAATTCGGGAGCGATGCCCCGCAGCGGGATCTCGCCAAGCGACGTCGACATCACCGGCTTGATCCAGCGCGTCACACCCACCCACGCGGGACAGTTGATGCGCCTACGTCGCTTTTCAATACCCTTCACGAACGCCTTGCCACATGCCTCGACCGAGGTCACCCTGTCCAGCGGCGGTGGCAGCCGGGTCAACATCTCCGAGAACGCCGACAGATTGGCCTTCTGGTCATTCACCATCGAGGTATCGATCCACGACATGTGCGCCGATCCGACGTCGACACCGTGATGTGCCACCTCCAGGCGCAGGGCGTTGGCGAAGTGCTCGGCGGCCGCCTTGGATGCGTTGTACGCGGTCACCGCCGGCGCGGCGGCATACGCCGCCAGCGAGGACACGATGAGCACGTACCCCTGCCGTTCGATCACCGACGGCAGGGCGGCGCGCACCGTGTGAAACACCCCGAGCACGTTGACATCAATCAACTTCTTGAAGGTGGCCGGATCGATCTGCAGCACCGAACCGAACGTCAACAGTCCCGCGTTGGCCAACAGCACATCTATCCCGCCGAACCGCTCAACCGCCTGTGCGACGGCCTTCTCCATGGCGGTCAGATCACACACATCGGCGACCGCCACCAGCACGCGATCGCGGCCCAGGTCGTCGGCGATCGCGTCGAGTTTGGTCTCGTCCAGATCGGTCAGCACAAGGCTCGCCCCCTTGGCATGCAGCCTGTGTGCGACCTCCACACCGATACCGCCGGCACCGCCGGTGATCATCACGGTCTTGCCTGCGATGTTGTTCGCCGTTGAACCCATGCGACGACGCTACAGCTGCACTCCCAGCAGGGCATCCACCGCATCGCGCACCTGGGTGCCCGCCGCGGCATCGTGGCCACCGTAAGCCAGGGCGTCGGTCACCCAGTTATCCAGGGCAGCAAGCGCTTTCGGTGTATCAAGATCGTCGGCCAGGTAGCGCCGGACCCGTGACACCACATCGCGGGCACTCGGTGCGGTCGGGAGCGCCACCGCATGGCGCCAACGGGCCAGCCGGCTCTGGGCATCGCCGAGTACGGCATCGCTCCACGAGCGATCGGCACGGTAGTGGCCGGCCAACAACCCAAGCCTGATCGCGGCGGGATCCACCCCCTGGGCCGTCAGTCCCGATACCTTCACCAGGTTTCCCCGGCTCTTGGACATTTTGTGCCCATCCCAGCCGATCATTCCGGCATGCACGTAGTGCCGCGCGAATCGGCGTTGTGCGGTAACGGCTTCGGCGTGTGCGGCGCTGTATTCGTGGTGCGGGAAGATCAGATCGCTGCCACCGCCCTGGATGTCGATACCGGCGCCGAGCTCACGCAGCACGATCGCCGAACATTCGACATGCCAGCCGGGACGACCCGGCCCGAATGACGCCTCCCAGCTCGGCTCCCCTGGCCTCGCGGCCCGCCACAGCAGGGCATCGAGCTCATTGGCCTTACCGGGGCGATCCGGGTCGCCGCCGCGCTCGGCGAAAAGCCGCGACATGGTCTCGATGTCATAGCCCGACTCGTAGCCGAACTGTTCGGTGGCATCGACACGGAAGTACACGTCGGGATACTCAGGATCGTCCACCACATACGCGGCCCCCGACGCGAGCATCTTCTCGACGAGTTCGATGATGCAGGCGATCGACTCGGTGGCACGCACGTACTCTCGCGGCGCCAGCACCCGCAGCGCGGTCATATCGCTGCGGAACAGGTCGGTTTCCCGGTCCCCCAGCTCGCGCCAATCGATTCCGTCGCGATCGGCCCTTTCGAAGAGTGGGTCGTCGATATCGGTGACGTTCTGCACGTAGTGCACATCCAGGCCCGCGTCGAGCCACTGCCGATAGATCAGGTCAAACGTGAGATACGTTGCGGCATGGCCCAGGTGGGTGGCGTCATACGGGGTGATCCCGCATACATACATGGTCGCGGCCGCCCCCGGACCCGATGAGGGCGTTACCGGCCGTACCTGACGGTCGGCGGTGTCGTACAGCCGCAATTGCGGACCACGACCGTCGAGTTCAGGAACCGGCGCCGACGCCCACGACTGCATACCCACACCTTATTGGGTGGTTAGGCGCGCCCGGCGACCGCGTCCAGCAGCAGCGGCGCCAAGTCCGGACGGCACATGATCAGGTCCGGCAGGTACGGATGCGGTTCGTTGTACCGCAGCGCAGAGCCATCGAGCCGTGAGGCATGCAGCCCGGCAGCCAGCACCACCCCGGCCGGAGCTGCCGAATCCCATTCCCATTGCCCGCCGCCGTGCAGATAGGCGTCGGCCTCACCGCGCACCACCGCCATGGCCTTGGCGCCGGCCGAACCCATCGGGATGAGCTCGATGTTGAGTCGCTCGGCCATATCGGTCAGGAATTTGGGTGCGCGGCTGGCACTGGCCACGATCCGGATCGGGTCCGATTCAGCACGCGCCGAAGGCACCACCCGGGTCTCGTCGGTACGAAAAACGGTGCCCAAACCGGGTAGCGCCACGGCGGCGTCGGTGATCGAACCACCGCTGTGTTGTCCTTCGGAGCCCGCCTGCCACAGGGCCACATGCACCGCCCAATCATTGCGGCCCTCGATCCCGAATTCGCGGGTGCCATCGAGCGGGTCGATGATCCACACGCGCTGTGCGCCAAGGCGTGCCTTGTCGTCCACGGCCTCTTCCGAGAGCACCGCATCCGTGGGACGCTCCGCCGCCAGCCGCTCCAGCAGCAGCGTGTTCGCCCGCTTGTCACCGGCCGCACCGAGCGCCTTGGGGTCGTCGAACCCGATCTCGGCACGCACCTGCAACAACAGCTGTCCGGCTTCGTGGGCGAGTTCTGCGGCAAGTGCGGCATCGGAAAGAGTCACCCGGTCAGTATTACCCGATCAGGATTTGTCACACCCCGTCGGCATACTCGCGCCCATGACCGCAGGCATCCAATACGGAATCGTCCTGACAACGGGAGATGCCGCCGACGTCGCCGAGCTGGCGCCCCTCGCCGAAGAAGCGGGATGGGATGCGATCTTCGGCTGGGAACCGGTCTGGGGGGTCGACGCCTGGGTCGCATTAACCGCCGCGGCCATGCGCACCAGCCGGATCAAGCTCGGCACCATGCTCACTCCCCTGTCGCGCCGCAAACCGTGGGACCTGGCATCGACCACCGCGACGCTGGATCGACTCTCCGGCGGACGAGTCATCCTGTCCGTGGGAATGGGTGCACTGCACGACAATTGGCTGGCCTTCGAGCGCGACCAGGGCCGCAAGACCCGCGCCGAGCTACTCGATGAGGGCCTCGACGTCCTGTTCGGGTTGTGGGAGGGCCAACCCTTCAGCTATCAGGGCAAGCATTACCAGGTCACCCCGACAACGCATCTGGTGCCCGATCCCCCGGCCCAGCGACCACGCATCACCACCTGGTGTGTGGGTCTGCTCGGAGCGAATAGATCCATGGCTCGCGCCGCCCGCTGTGACGGACTGCTGCCCAACATCACCACTGCCGACGGACAGTTCGACTTCCATCCACCACTGGACCGCTGGCTCGGGGCCGCACGCGAAATTCATTCACTGCGAAGCGAATTGGGGTACGACAACAACTACGACGTGGTGTACGAGACGACCACCGATTGGAACGATCTCGCGGTCACCCGCGAGCAGGTCGCGACCCTGCGCGATGTCGGCTACACCTGGTACCTGGACTCGGACTGGCACACCGAACATCAGAATCCGCTCGCCGCGTTGCGCGCCCGCGTCGAGAACGGGCCACCGCGCTAGGCGTCAGTGTTTGACGTCAGGGCACAGGGTTTTCGGGGCGATATCCACAATTGAGGCCACTTCCCATCGAGCCTGAATGCCCGGAAACACAGTGGCGGCGGCAATCGCGTCGTCTTTGGACGCCCCTGACCTCAACGCATCGCACGCCCGGTAGCCGCTGGCCAGGTAGCGGGCAGAGGCGCCGCCAAAGATCGCGGTACCCGGCGTGGTGTCGTTCAACATCTGCAGAAACTCAACCTCCCCGTCGGCATGCGCCGGTGCGGCAAGGCCGATCCCCACAGCGACCGAAGCAGCAAGAAAACCGGCAGCCGAAAGCCGGCGGAAATGTGTGATCATGGTGTCCCCTCTGATGAGGAGACGATTTTATGGTTTCGTTCGCCCTGGTGGGAAGCGATTTCCCTAGAGTCGACTAATCCCAGATTTCAAGATCACGGCGCGAATTCGCCCGTACAGATCGCCATGGGCGGATCCGGGAACGCGAAGGAATGAACAACACCGGGCTTGCCCTTGCATTGCGCCGCTTCCTTCGTCCCCTGGATCACGAACAACACGGGGAAAGCCTTCGGTGACTGGCAGGAATCGGCCGCCACGAACACGGTGCTTCCCATCACCACGGCCGTCTGATAGCAGGAGCCGACCCGCAGTTGCGGGGCAATGCAGTAGGAGAAATCACCAGCGGTAAACCCCGTGTACGTCGCCCGGCATTTGCCGCCCGGAACCACTTCGATCACGCGCCATGCCGCCTTGGGGTCGGTACACGCCACCGCCTTGTAGTCCGAGGGGGCAGCCAGCGCGATGCAGTCACCGACGGCGGCCACCTGCCCGGCAGCCTTGGGCGGACCCGTCGGTGCCGGAGGCGGGACGGGCATCTGCGGCGAAATCGGCGCGGCGGGCGGCTGCACGGTCGGTGTCAGATATGTGGGCGCGCCACTGGCTGTCGGCAATTCGGGGTTCGCATACGACACCGTGGTGCTGGTCGGCGAGCTGGCCGACTGCCTCGGATCGCTATCCCTGCTCATGATCAGCACCAGGACCAACGCCAGCACGACGACGACAGCCCCCGCGATCGAGGCGATCAGAATCCACGGTTTGGACTGTTTCTGCTGCCCGTAGGGGGCCTGCCCAGGAAGCCCCGGATACATCGGCGGGACCGGATAGCCCTGCGGGACTCCGTCGTACAGACGGCCGATCGAATCATCCGGGTAGTCCGCGGGCGCGTGGCCGAACTGCTGCTGCGCATATCCGAACTGGTCCGGCGGCGGCGCTGCCTGCCAGTGGTCCTGAGTCGGCTGCTCGGGGGCACCCCACTGTCCGGCTCCCCCGTACTGGTACGGGTCGTTCGGTCCTGTCATGTCTGCACCCCCGCTAACCCGATCCGCACCGACGCGGTGCGCGCTTTGCCGACCAGGCTAGACGATCGGCAATCAAAAGGCGGGCCACGGTATGGGCCTGTTGCGATCGGGCATCGGCATCACCGGTTCGTCCAGCATCATCGCAGCGCGTTGGCGCAATGCGGTCACTTCGTCCACAGTGACGTGGGCCGCCAGGGCAGCACCGAATTCCCCGCGCAATGCCTCCTCGAGGTGAACCACATCGGCGAGTAGCTCGGGTTCGACGGGCTTGCCTGCCCAACCCCACAGGACGGTCCGCAGCTTGCCCTCGGCGTGCAGGCAGATGCCGTGATCGACGCCGTAGACGCCGCCCTCGGCGCCCCGCAAGATGTGACCGCCCTTGCGGTCGGCGTTGTTCACCAAGGTGTCGAACACCGCCATCCGGCGCAGCAGCGCGTCATCGGCGTGCACCAACACGATTTCGGCACCATCGGCATCCAGCGCCCGCAAGATCGGCAGGTAACCCGGGGGCAGGGCATCGGGCAGACAGATGTCGACCAGGTCCGGAACACCGTCGGGCAACTCCGGCTCGTGGATCCACCGCTGCACCATGCCAACCCCGGCCGGGCCGTCGCGAAATGCCGTGTACGGCACCACATTCCAGCCCAATTCGGCCGAGATCAGATATGCCGCCACCTCGCGGCCGGCCAGGGTGCCGTCCGGGAAGTCCCAGAGCGGCTGCTCCCCCCGGACCGGTTTGTAGACACAGTGCACGCTGTCTCCCGACTCGGCCTGCGTCTCGCACAGAAACGTGGCGTTACTCGCCGATCGGATGCGCCCGATGACGGTGAGCTCACCCTCACGGATCGCAACGTGATCCTCGGCGCCGCCGCTGGGACCCAAGTCGTCAGGACTCGGTGTCATCTGCCGCCCCGGGCACCGTTCCGCGGCGGTAGCCATTGGTACGCACGCAGATGTGTCCGGCCGGATCGAGCGGCTCCTCGCACAGTGGGCACGGGGGCCGGCCCGCGGAAACCACCCTGGTGGAGCGGGTTGCGAACTGTCGCGCCGCTTCCAGCGACAGGAACACCCGAACGGCGTCCGGGCCGTCCTCGGAGTCGTCCAGCACCACCGAGGCATCAAATTCCTGCTCGCTGACGGCAAGCAGTTCGACAACCACCGAATTGGCCTCGGCGTCCCAGCCCAGTCCCATGGTCCCGACCCGGAACTCCGCGTCCACGGGCATCACCAGTGGGTTGAGGTCATCAACCACCTCCGGCTCCGGCGGAATCGGGGTTCCGAATCGGCGATGAACCTCCGAGAGCAGCGTTCCGATGCGTTCGGCGAGCACCGACACCTGTTGCTTCTCCAGCATCACGCTGACGATCCGGGTTTCGTGGACAGCCTGCAGGTAGAACGTACGGTTCCCCGGCTCCCCGACTGTTCCGGCGACGAAACGGTCCGGGCTGCGGAATACGTGAATCGATCGCGGCATGATGCCTCCAAAAATACCGCTAGTCGGTGGTACCGCCGACTGTCGCGTCGGAAGCACCCCCGGCGGGCTTCTCGGGCGGCCGGGCGCTCAGCGCGCTGGACAGGTCTGGGCCGGTGTGGTTCATGTGCACGACGAAGGGCCGCAGCTCGGTGTAGCGCACCACACTCATCGATGCCGGATCGGCCACGATGCGCTGGAAGGCGTCCAGGTGGGTGCCGAGCGCATCGGCCAACACCGACTTGATGACATCTCCGTGAGTACAAGCCACCCAGACGCAGTCACCACCATGTTCCTCGGACAGCGTGCGATCGTGCTCGCGCACGGCAGCCACCGCCCGCGCCTGAACCTCCGCGAGGCCCTCCCCGTCCGGGAACCGCGCCGCGCTGGGCTGCTGCTGGACGACCTTCCACAGAGGTTCGGACAGCAACTCGGCGATCTGACGGCCCGTCCACTGCCCGTAGTCCACTTCCGCGAGCCGATCCTCGACGATCGGTGTCAGGTTCAACGCCGCCGCCAACGGAGCCACGGTCTGCTCGCACCGCAGCAGCGGCGATGTGACGATCGCCTGGACCGTCACCGCGCCGAGGCGCTCGACCACGCCACGGGCCTGGATCTGCCCCTTCTCGTCGAGCTCGACACCGGGGCTTCGGCCGGCCAGGGTGTGGGCGACATTCGAGGTGGATCGGCCATGGCGCAACAGGACTACCGTCATGACGCGCTCACCACGCCGGTAGCCAGCAGGCCCATCACCGTCAGACCCAGGACCACGCGGTACCCCACGAACCAGTACATGCTGTGGTTACTGATGAACCTCAGTAACCAGGCGACGGCCGCATAGCCGATGACGAATGCGATCAGTGTGGCCACCAGCAGCTGCGGGCCCGTCGCGCTCATGCCCTCGGTGACCGGATGGAAGGCGTCGGGTAGCGAGAACAGACCAGAAGCCAGCACCGCGGGGATCGCCAGCAGAAATCCGAATCGGGCGGAGGCGGCACGATCCAGCCCGAGGAACAACCCCGCGCTAATGGTGGCGCCCGACCGGGACACGCCCGGAATGAGCGCCAAAGCCTGTGCACTGCCCACAATCACAGCGTCCTTCATGGTCAGTTGTTCGGTGTGGCGCACCTGACGCCCGTAGTACTCGGCGGCAGCGATGACCAGCGCGAAGATAACTAGAGAGGCCGAGATCAACCACAAATTCCTTGCACCGGAACGGATTTGATCTTTGAACGCCAGACCCAGAATCCCGATGGGCAGGGTGCCGACAATGACGTACCAACCCATCCAGTAGTCAAAGTTTCTGTGCGCCTTGACGAACAGCCCGTCAAACCAGGCACGAAGGATGCGCCAAATATCCTTGGCGAAATAGAGCAACACCGCCGCCTCGGTACCCAGTTGACTGACCGCGGTGAAGGACGCACCGGCATCCTCGTGGAAGAACACCCGCGACACGATGGCCAGGTGACCCGACGACGAGACCGGCAGGAACTCGGTTAGCCCCTGGACCACCGCCAGCACGATCACTTGCAACCAGGACATTGCCGCTGCTGCCGAATCCACGACAGCGACCGTACTGGACGCGCCGGCAGATCGCCCTAGCCGGCCAGCAGCCGGGCGAGCCGGCTGGTGCTCACCGGCTGCGCGTCGGCAACCAGATCGCGAACGGCGGCAACAATGCTGCGTTCATCGGTGACGTCGATATCGGTGATCGGCCGGGTTCCCACCGCCACCACATCGCTGTAGTCGGGAACCAGCTCGGTAAGGAAGGCTCGGTAGATCTCGACACGCAGCAACGAGTCCTCGATGCGGAAAGCGAAGCTACGACCATCGCCTACCTCACCAAACCCATTCGCGTGCACGCCCGTTACCAGGACCTCAACGGTGAAGACCGGACTGTCGGCAAGCGTCATGGTCCTTACGATAGCCCTCAGCTACCGATTGCTAGCACCGAACGCGCCGAGAAAGTCATCTCCTGCTCGGCAATCCCAGGTCAATTGCGATGATGGACACGATGAACCGTTTACGGGGCCGCGATGTGCGCGGTATAAGGGGCACAGTCGTCGCGCTAGCAGCCGTCATGGCGGTGGTCTCGGGCGCCTCATCGGGGTGCTCATCCGGCAGCGATAGCGAAAATTCCACCGATCCGCGCGTCATCACCCCGGCCTCGGCGGCACAGTCTCCTCCGGTGACGACAGTTCCGGCCGGGGCAGTGCACCGATTCGCCGGCTCAGCCGGCACCGTGTTGTTCGACACCTCCACCCGCGGGGTGTCGATTCTGACCCATGACGGCCACACAGTGACGCTGCTCACGTCGGAGAACCTCGATGTGCCACGTCACACGGTCGCGCTGCCCTCGCCGGCCACCGCGGCCATCGACGACGGGCGCGGCACGCTGTATCTGTCCACGAAGGGTGGCTACTACACCCTCGATATCGCCTCCGGGCGCGCCGACAAGGTCAACATCTCGGGCCATGAACAGATCGAATTCTCGGCCATCGCCCGTCGCACGGACGGCCGAATCGTGTTGGGAGGCGGCGACGGAACCGTCTTCACCCTCGACGCCCAGAACCAGGTCACCGCGCACGCCACAGGTTTCGCCCATGTTGATTCCCTTGCCTACCAAGGTAATACCGTCGCCGTGCTGGATCGTGCGCAAAGCTCGGTGACCACGCTGACGAACGCGGGCGACGGCACCGCACACGCGTTGCGGGCCGGCGACGGCGCCACCACCATGCTCGCCGACGACAAGGGGCGTCTACTGGTGGCCGATACCCGCGGCGGCGCCCTGCTGGTCTTCGGGCTCGCGGATTCACTCATCCTGCGCCAGCGTTACCCCGTACCCGCGGCCCCGTACGGGCTCACGTACTCGACCACGCTGATCTGGGTGTCACAGACGGCGTCAAACACAGTTATTGGCTACGATTTGTCTACCGGCATCCCCGAGGAAAGGGCACGATTCGCAACTGTGCGGCAACCTAATTCACTGGTCAGCGACGGATCCACGTTGTTTGTGGCGTCCGGCGCGGGTGACGGGATACAGGCGATCGACATCAGGGGCATCGGATGAGCCGCGCCGCGCGCAGTAGCTTTCCGGCGGGCTGGGAAAGCGAATCCGATGACGACTACGACTATTACCCGTTGCGGCTGCCACCGGAAATCACCCGGATCACGGCGTCGCTACGGTTGTCGATTCAGGCCGAGTTCGGCGGCTGGGAACTCACCCGGGTCCGGCTCTACACCGATGGCAGTCGCCGGATTCTGTTGCGCCGCAAGAAGTTACGCGGCGCCATGGCCGGCGCTCCGATGACGGCGCCGGTGTTGTGATGCTGTACACCATCCTGCTGCGGCTGCTCTTCCTGGTGCCGCCCGAACGCGTGCACACCCTGACCTTCGCGGTGCTGCGCGCCGCTGCCGCCTTCGCACCGACCCGGTGGCTGATCGATCGGCTGTGCGCCCCGACCGATCCCATCTTGGCCAGCGAAGTATTCGGGGTGCCCTTCCCCGCTCCCCTGGGACTGGCCGCCGGATTCGACAAGAACGGGGAAGGCCTGAAGGTGTGGGGCCCACTGGGATTCGGCTATGCCGAGGTGGGCACGGTGACGGCCATCGCCCAACCCGGTAACCCGAAACCCCGGCTGTTCCGGCTCAAGGCCGACCGCGGCCTGCTCAACCGGATGGGCTTCAACAACCACGGCGCGGCGGCGCTAGCACCCCGGCTGGCGACACGCAAGGTCACGGTGCCCATCGGGGCCAACATCGGCAAGTCGAAGATCGTCGAAGCTGCCTTCGCCTCGTCGGACTACCGGGTGAGCGCCCGGCTGGTGGGGCCCACCGCCGACTTCTTGGTCGTCAACGTGAGCTCCCCCAACACCCCCGGGCTACGCGATCTGCAAGCCATCGGGGAACTACGCAAGATCCTCTCCGCGGTTTTGGAGGAGACCACCGCGCCGGTGCTGGTGAAGATCGCCCCGGATCTCTCCGACGCCGATATCGACGAGATCGCGGATTTGGCAGCAGAACTCGGCCTTGCGGGCATCGTCGCCACCAATACCACCATCAGCCGCGCCGGATTGAAGACGCCGGAGGTGGCAGACCTAGGCGCGGGAGGGGTTTCCGGAGCGCCGGTGGCCGCACGCTCGCTTGAGGTGCTGCAACGGCTGTACCGCCGGGTGGGAGATCGCCTGGTGCTCATCAGCGTCGGCGGCATCGAGGACGCCGACGACGCCTGGGCACGGATCACCGCCGGGGCATCACTGCTGCAGGGTTACACCGGCTTCATCTATCGGGGTGGCTTCTACGCCAAACGAATTCACGACGGCATCGCCCAGCGGCTGCGTGCGAACGGATTCCGCAGCCTTCAGGAAGCCGTCGGCACGGCCTCCTGAAGGCGCGAACACCTCAGTGCTGCTCGTAGGTGCCGACGATGACGGCGCGGGCGATCGCATGCCCGAGCAGGTTGAAATTCAGGAATGCCGGAGTGGCGTTTTCAGGAATCTCCAGCTTGGGGACGTCGACAGCATGCGCGGCGATGTAGTAGCGGTGTGGGCCGTGCCCGGCCGGCGGGGCGGCGCCGAGGAAGCGCTTGAGGCTGGCGTCATTGGCCAAGGTGATTGCGTCACCGGGCAATCCACTGCCATCTCCGACTCCCGCGGGCAGCTGCGTCGTCGTCGCGGGCAGGTTCACCACCGCCCAGTGCCAGAAACCCGAAACGGTCGGCGCATCCGGGTCATACACCGTGACGGCGAAGCTCTGGGTCTCCTCCGGGAATCCGGACCAGCTGAGCTCGGGTGATTCGTCCTGGCCGCCGGCACCGAAGATTCCGCTGACCTGAGCATTCGCGAGTGGCTGTCCATCGGTGACACTCTCGGAGGTCAGGGTGAAGGTCGGCAGCGGTGGCAGGGCATCGTACGGAGAGGGCATGGAGATCCTTTCGGGGCGTGATCAGTGATTGAGCAGGAAATGCTGGAGAACCTTGGTGCCGAACGTCAACGCGTCGACCGGCACCCGCTCGTCCACGCCATGGAACAGCGAGGCGAAATCGAGCTCCGGCGGCAACTTGAGCGGCGCGAAGCCGAAGCAACGAATACCCAATCGGGCGAACGCTTTTGCGTCGGTGCCGCCGGAAAGCATGTACGGCACCGTGCGCGCCTCGGGATCGAATTCGAGTACCGCGGCGTTCATCGCGTCGACCAGATCGCCGTCGAACGTGGTCTCGTAGGCCGGGAGCAGCTGCACCCATTCCCGTTCGACATCGGGTCCGATGATCTCGTCGACCTCACGCTCGAAGGCCGCCAACCGGCCGGGCAGCACGCGACAGTCGATGACAGCCTCGGCGGTCGCCGGAATGACGTTGGCCTTGTATCCGGCCTTGAGCATGGTGGGGTTGGCGGTATCGCGCAGGGTGGCACCGACAATCTTGCCGATCGAGCCCAGCTTGGCGACCGTGCCTTCCAAATCCGGTGAGTCCGCGTCGAAGTCGTAGCCCGTCTCCTCGGCCACCGCGGTCAGGAATTGGGTGACCGCCTCGGTCAAGACCAGCGGGAACTTGTGCCGGCCCAGCTTGGCGACGGCTTCGGCGACGGCGGTGACCGCGTTGTCCTCATGCACCATCGAGCCGTGACCGGCCCGGGCCTTGGCGGTCAGTCTCATCCAGGCGATGCCCTTCTCCGCCGTCTCGAGCAGATACAGGCGCCGTTCTCCGCCCTCCTTGCGGGGCACGGTGAGCGAGAAACCACCCACCTCACCGATCGCCTCGGTGACACCCTCGAACAGGTCGGGCCGGTTGTCCACGAGCCACTGAGAGCCCCACTTGCCGCCGTTCTCCTCGTCGGAGACGAACGCCCAGACGAGATCGCGCGGCGGGACCGTCCCCGATCTCTTGAAGTACCGGGCGATGGCGACCATCATGCCGACCATGTCCTTCATGTCGACGGCGCCGCGGCCCCACACGTAGCCGTCGGTGACCGCCCCCGAGAAAGGATGCACGCTCCAGTCGGCAGCCTCGGCGGGAACTACATCCAGATGGCCGTGGATGAGCAGGGCACCGCGATCGACGTTCGCCCCGGGCAGCCGCGCGAACAGATTTCCACGCCCGGGCGCACCCGCCTCGACGTACTCACAGGTGTATCCGACCTCCTCCAGCTGCTGCTGGATCCACCGCGCGCATTCGGCTTCGCCCTTGGTGGTCTCCAGCTCTCCGGTGTTGGAGGTATCGAAACGGATCAGCGTGCTGACCAGATCGACGACCTCGTCCTCGGGCGCCGGTTTCACAGAAGTCACAACTACCTTTCCTACCATCGTCGGTCGCGACGCACCGGGCTCCGATGACCGGTTTGGGCTCTGAGCGGGGTTTCCGCTAGCCTATGACGGCGGCCACGGGTCATCAGACCCAGCATGGTTGAGCAATGTCCGAGTGGCGGAATGGCAGACGCGCTAGCTTGAGGTGCTAGTGCCCTATTAACGGGCGTGGGGGTTCAAGTCCCCCCTCGGACACAAGACTGAGGCGAGCGAAGTGAACGCTCGCGTTCATTTCCGAGCCGATGGAGTGTGTTGAGCGGCGAAGCCGCGATCACACCAACCTGCGACACGACTCAGGTCGGCAGTCGCCGTGACTCGCTGCTTAAGCGAGTCGTAATCGAGACGCAGGCCCAGGCTTGCGTAAAACCTCAGCACGTTCTGCCCCAGTTGCCTCCCCAAGTACCGCCGCCAACCCACCCAGCTCCTCGGTCATTCACAGATCTGTGCGGTGGACATGACGGAGGGTTGCTTGACGCGCCTTCAGTTCGTCACGCTCGGCGATACGACGACGCAACACAGCGGTCAACCCGTACCGAATTCTCGTTTCGAGAAGGGCCACAATGGAATACACCATCGATGAAACCACATGTGACTATTGGCTCTGGAACAGTTCCGATCGGATGACTTCCGATTCATTCAATCTCCATCCCGCCAAATTAAACGAGCGATCTGGCTGCCTCGTCCCCGCCAGGCTGGAGCGTGCTCCATCATTGAATTCACACCACGATGACCGTGCTCTCGACTTACTCGTGTCTAGGTTGTGCTGCGTGTTCAGCAGCTCAGTGTGACGCGCGCGACCTTGCTGTCCATGGTCGGCGCCGACGTCGGTTTGTTTTTCGCGTCCCGTGCCGGCTGCACATCACCGACCGGTGACCCCTGAGTGACCGACTGAACAGTGCAGTTGCTCAGATCACCGCTGCCGACCTTAGAGACGATCACTCGGTATCCGTTGGATTGCAAGTCGTTGATGACAGCGTTGGCGTCGCCAGATCCAGATGGTGCGGCGAGCGCGACACTCGCCCCGCCCAGCGACGCGCCGATCACGCCAGCTGAGGCAATGCCTGCAAATAGCAACTTATTCACCTTTTTGCTCCTCGCACTCCGCTTCTTACACTGGCCCGTTACAGGGGTGTCTTGTAGGTCGCACCAACGACCGCCACCCGGACCGCATTATCTTTACTAACCGCACCTGTCCAAGTCCGCTACTCGCTCAATCCCGACGGTCATCGCGGCCTCGGCAACCTGTTCGTCGCTTCCTTCGCCGCAGCGGCGGCGTCTCGTTCGAACGAACGAGATACAAACTTCCAATCTTCACGATATTCGAATTTTGTTAATGCCTTCGCGAATCTTCGTTCACCTAAACTAATAAGTTACCCGACATTACGGAACTCCGCGATTAAGGCCCGCGCCGACGTAATTCCAGACTCGATAGCCCCATCGACAACGACACCGTTCCAACCGCTGGCGTAGTCTGCTCCCGCAAACCTGAGACGTGTACCAGAGTGCTGAAACACGCTCCAGCCGTTGAAAAACTGGCCAGACCTCAAAGTCGCCCAGGTCTGTCCAGACCAACTGTCAGCGACCCAATCATGACCCGTACAACCTGTCACCGTTAGATCACGCCGCCAAACGTCAACTGCGTTCTGCACGGAAGCCGTATCATTCAACGATATCGCGTTGTGATCAGAACCGAAACCGACCAGGATTGTGGCATCTTCGTCATCAAGGAACTTCTCGCTTCGCATCAGCGATATCGGGTTGTTTCCCGGGGCACCCGCGATAATGGCATGCCGCCCTTTTACTTTGATCCAAACCTTAAACCCTACTGAGTTCGTTCCTTCACTAAGAACTCGCCTCTGCCTCGCAGACAGGTCGGGGGAAAACTTAAGATTCCTCAAGGCGCCGATTGGAGCGGTAACTATCACAGCATCGGCCGACTGCCTGAAACCATTCGCAAGGGTGACACGTACGCCCGCGTCACTATGTTCAACACCGCTCACAGCCGTCTTGAGGTGAACCGGACACCGCAGGTCAGCCGCAATTGAATCGTAAAGTCCCCGCATCCCGCGAACCAGTTTGAAACGCATTGTTTGCTCATCCATGAGCGCGCTCCGATGATCGCTCAAAGCCGCCCAGTGCTTAGCCATCAACGGCGAAGCCGATGCGGTGGGCCCCTGATACCCAGCCGACCAGTACGAATCAGCTAGATCTATCTGCTCCTGACTGAACTCACCATTGCGCAAGCAATCCAGGACACTACCGTTGTCCGCTTCAAGGAAGCGCGCACGTAGGTCTGCATCAGTTGATTCATCGTTCAAGATCGCAAACGGATCGTGAGGGTAAGGAAAAAACTCTCGTGATCCCTCAAAAATCTTATCTTGCAGAGGAGTTAACGCATCGTCGAGGTCACGCTCAGTGCCTTCAAACAGCTGCTCACCGCTCAACCAATATGCCCAATCAACATCCGGGCTTGGGTAGATTTCCTGCCCATAACGTGTGATTTCCGTCCATACGAAGGGCTGCATCCAATGCACCCAGGTAGCACCCATTTCCAGCGCAAGTCCACCTAGCCGTTCGTCGGTCCAGGCTCTTCCACCGATCCGGTCGCGAGCTTCAAAGATAGTGACGTCGAACCCTGCCGCCTCCAACTCGCGAGCAGCGACTAAACCCGCAAAGCCAGCGCCAACCACAATGACGGAACGAGACGGGGAACGATCTAAAGATTTCTGCATTGGCTACCGCCTGGATTAGAGGTCAAACTTACTACAGTATCTAGGATCTGCCCTCGCCAGCGTACCGCGTTAATCGCTACAAGGTCATACCGAACTCCGAGTCCGAGACTAATCCCACGAGTGCCAACCATAGTGAAGAAGAACACTAATGAGAGCGCGTTCGAGTTCCCTGCTTCGCAGTCGACTACTACTCAACAATACCTGTCTCGCTTGCAGGCTCGCCGCCGCCGAGCGCATGATGTGACTCAATTCCAGACAGCCATGAAGGACCCCAAGAGAACTGCCAACAACTACGCGCACCAATAATCTGACATTACCGACAGGTGGTGAGACCGATAGCAAGACCCTCAATGCACTCGGCGCCGCCACCAAGTGCAACCAGCACACACTGACTCCGGCAGCGCTCAAACCTGCCATATTACCAATGATAACCGATAGCATGGGGCACACCTGACCGCGATCGCCAACGGGACAATTGACCGCAAAGGTGACAGGAGCCGCATGGTGGGACGGTAAACGCCTCGGAGAAAATGAATTTCAAATCCATCCATATCGACGCGACTCGAAAGATCTTCACGCGGTTAAATTGTAGGAGAATCGCAGTAACGTCGAGCATGAAGAACGCCCCGGATAGCGACATTTAATGGAATGATCCGTCACCACGCACTCGCTATCGGCTGATCATTTCCATCAACATCAGTCCACAGTATTTTGAATCTCAGGTGTGCGCGGTGAACCGATGATCTCACATGGCCCGTTAAGCGGCCGTAATATCTGACAGTACCCGCTCAATATTGCGTTCAGCGAGCGCTGCGATCGTCAGGAATGGATTTACGCCCAGATATCCGGGGATTAGTGAGGCATCATTAACGTAAAGTCGGCGATACCCCTTGACACGCCCGTTTTCATCGGTTGCATGTGCTCGTACGCATCCACCCAGCGGGTGGACGGTATTGGCCCGGTAGGGGCTCCCCTCAAATAGATCGTCTCGGTAGTCAACCCGGTTACCGTGGACTACCTTGTTGAAGGTGGTTCTTGCGCGATCCCAGAGATGGTCGGTGTATGCCTGGGGCCATCGTATGGAGATCTCGTCATTGCCGATGTCGTAGGTAATATCGCTACGGTCTTCAGTTCGTGTCATTGCGTAGTAGGCAAGCGCATGCGTTTCCACCGGCAGTGGTATCGAGAATATATTTGCGTACAATGGATCGGCTGGGTCATTTCGGTTGTCGAGACTGATCATTCCCATCAACGATTGCTGCGTACCAGCAGGATCTCTGGCCGATAGGTTGTGAGAGACCATTATATCGCCGTTGTTACCGTAGTCCTGCCCAATCTCTTCACCCAGATTTTGCAGGTCTCCGGTCTCGCGAGCGCGTAGTAGTAATTTGACTGTACCAAGGACTCCGGCAGCCAGAAATAGGCTCCGGCAGCTAATTTCCGTTGTCGATAGTTCAGTTCCCCATCGATCAATCTGGCGGATAGTGACGACATATTCGTCCGCTGATTCTTGTCGAATACTGACTGCCTCGGTCAACGGCCGTAGCGTGACATGTCCTGTCTGCAACGCTGCGGCAATATAGGTCCGGTCAACGCTGCCGAATCTGCCAAAGTTATTACCGTACTGTTGTTCTAGCGCCAAGGCTGAGCGTGGAACTATTCCGGCCGCCTCACGCTGCATGTAACCAAAAGAATAGGAGCTACCATTGTAGTCGATATCAAACCCAGCGGCACCTGCATATCTACGGCCAACCCGGGCATACTGAAACCAGGGAGTTTTCTCGAACCAGCCAGTCGGTCGGTAGTTTATTCGGAGCATTGATTTGGCGCGTTCAAGATATGTTCGGCGGAATTCCACGGGGTCTATATCAGGAAAAGCCGCGCGTACTTGATTGAATGTCGGTATCGCCGCTATTCCGGCGTTAATGAGCGAGCCTCCGCCTACTGCAATTCCCCGAAAGACGTCGTGTGCACCGTGCGTTTCTTTCGCGCAGATGCCTGCCTGCAATGGTTGTTTTGCGATTCCAGGTAATTTGTTAAGTGAGATGCCGTTGTACGAGGGCACAAGCGACGGCGCACCGGAAGCGAACCAGCTGCTACGGCTATCGACTGGAAGTACTGGAGTGAATCGACGTCCGTCCGAGTCCGGCGTGTCCCACAAACGCCCCTTCTCCAGGACGAGAGTATCAATTCCTGCCTGGCCCAATCTTAGCGCCGAAACACCTCCGCCGTAACCGGTGCCAACGACAATTGCTGTGTAATGCTGTCGATCGTGCCGGCGCCGATCGCCCAACGTGTTATAGGCAGCGAACGACAACGCCCCTGCTGCGGCTGCGCCGAAAAGCTGACGCCGGGATACCAATGTCATGACAAACCTCGATCATGAGTACCTGGCACGGGCTTTTTCATTCGTGAGTCCTTGTGCGGTTGAAGCGAGTATTACGGGCGGCCAAGGTTAGATCACCGCCGTAGTGGTCACTTACCCTGGGATCCATGACTCGACGCCACAATGGTGGGACCAATGCCAAGAGGATCATTCCCGCGTAGCCCGTCGGTAACTGCGGAGCTTCATCGTGATGTAGTAGCGTCTGATAGCGCCGGACCGGATGTGCGTGATGGTCTGAGTGTCGCTGTAGGTGGAACAATAGAATGTTGGACACGACATTGTTGCTATTCCAGCTGTGAGCCGGGCGCACACGCTCATATCTACCATTTGGTCGCAGACTCCGACGCAAGCCATAGTGCTCAAGATAGTTTACAACCTCCAGCAGGCTAAACCCTATGACAGCCTGAGCAGCCATGTAGGGCAGTACGACTCTGCCGAACCAAATACCTAGGGTTGTAAATAATACGAGACTCATAAGCCACCCCGACAGAACGTCATTTTTCAATGACCATATGCGGTAGCCAGTTTTGCGCAGTCGCTCTGCCTCGAGCTTGCAGGCCGACCGGACGCCGCCAATCACAGAGCGCGGAATGAATTGGAATACGCTCTCACCCAGTAGCGAGCTGGCCGGGTCTTCGGGCGTGGCGACACGTACGTGATGGCCGCGATTATGCTCGACATAAAAGTGTCCATACCCCGTCTGCATAAGCGCGACCCTGCTCAAAACCCTTTCGACGCGCTCACGTCTGTGCCCCAATTCATGTGCGGTATTGATCGCAATTCCGCCAACGATGCCCAGTGTCACGGTTAAGCCACACTTATCTAGCAGGCTCATTGTCTGCCAGCCACCGCCACTAAGTAGCCAGCACGCCAGAACCAGCGAAAGCAGCTGACCGGGGAGGTAAGCAAACGTTGCCCAGCGGTAGTACTTATCGTTCTGCAGCGACTTTAGCGCGGACTCTGGCGCATTTGCCGAGTCTGCGCCGACAACCCAATCCAACACAGGAATAATGCCGAAAACAAGGATTACGCCCCACCACCAAAAGAGAGTCCATTCCGTTACTTTCACCAGAATCCACGACCATGGCACAAGGACCGGTATCACGAGCCCTAACAACCAGGCGTGGCGCTTAGGGTCACGCCAATGCCGCGTAGAACCAATGGAAATGCCGATCTTAGAGTTAGCCGAGATTGTAGCAGCGCCCCTCTGACTGGGCAGATTGGCACACACATGTGCAACACGAAAAGCCATCATAAACCCCTCTACAGTTAGAACTGCCGACCCGGGTTCGACGGTACAGCAAACTTATATACGTCGCGCACCAAACTTCTGTGCAATGTGCCACGATTCGATGCTTTCACGCAGAAGGTCACGGGAACTTTCCTGCATCGTGCTCACGACGGCACTGAGTCACAGCCAAAGCTGAACGCAACATTCGACGATGGCAAATCTAGAGGAGATCAGTTTCCATCTTGCTGATATGCAGATAGCTTGATGATTATTGATGCTGACCAGCATATATACACATATATGATCATAATAATAGGTTAACTGTGTACATCTTACTTTTGAATATTGAAATATTCAGCAAGTATTTATTCGGCTTAGCTTACGGAGGGCGTTCAACCTACCTTGGACGGGTTACGTGTATCGCACGTAGCGCCACCTGGGTCGTATGGGCAAGATTGATTCGCTGGGCGCGCGATCAGATTTTCAGGATTGAGCTGTCTAGCAAGGTATGGGCTGAGAGCCGAGCGCACACTACATGTTGCATCCCTGCTGGGACTCACACGCAATTCAGCTACTATCGGTTTGAAGCTCTGCTGCCAGAGGCCTTGCAAGATAAGCGGTAGCTGAGACTCCAGACGGCGTAGTCAACTCAGACTGATCGACCGCTACACGAGGAATGTGCGTCCGGCAACGGGACACTTCTCCATGAAGGTTTCAGCGAAGTGCGCGGTCGCCGTCGGACAACAGCACCCATCAGGCTCCTGCGCTTTAACCTGCTCCTCCTCGATACGGCTGGCCCTGATTGCCGTAGACACACCGAGGCCCATCTCGATCATGGGGTTTCAACTGGGTGACACGGTCCCACCCGAGCCTCCACCAACGCAGCGTCAGCAAAACCTATTTGGACACGCATCCCTGTCGATAGACACTAGAGCTTAAGGCCGCACAAAGGGTTACATGGCACGCTTTAGCGTCAGATGACGCCGAGGGCGACCATCGCATCGGCCACCCGGGTGTATCCGGCGAGGTTGGCGCCGGTCACGTAGTTTCCGGGGTCCCCGTAGTGGTCGGCGGTTTCGACACAAGTGGTGTGGATGGACCGCATGATCGACCGCAGCCGGGTCTCGGTCTGCTCGAAAGACCACGAGTCGCGGCTCGCGTTCTGTTGCATTTCCAGCGCACTGGTCGCCACCCCGCCGGCATTCGACGCCTTGCCCGGCGCATAGAGCACGCCCGCGTCCTGGAAGTACTTCACCGCTTCGGGGGTGCACGGCATGTTGGCACCCTCGGCGACGAGTTGCACACCGTTTTCGATGAGCTTGCGGGCATCCTTGCCGTCGAGTTCGTTCTGCGTGGCGCACGGCAACGCGACCTGGCAGGGCACGTCCCAGAGGCTCCCGTCGGTGACCTGACGCGCTCCCCCGCCGTGCTCCTCGACATACTCCGAAAGTCGGCCCCTGCGAACCTCCTTGATCTCCTTGAGGAGTTCGAGATTCAGACCGCGTTCGTCGACGATGTACCCCTCGCTGTCCGAACAGGCGATAACGGTCGCGCCCAGCTGCTGCGCCTTCTCCACCGCATAGATTGCGACGTTGCCCGCGCCGGAGACCACGACTGTCTTCCCGTCCAGCGACTGCGCGCGCGTCGCGAGCATCTCCTGGGCGAAGAGCACGACACCGTATCCGGTGGCTTCGGTACGTACCTGGGATCCGCCCCATGGCAAGCCCTTACCCGTCAACACCCCGGATTCGTAGCGATTGGTGATGCGCTTGTACTGCCCGAAGAGATACCCGATCTCGCGCTGCCCCACGCCGATATCACCGGCGGGTACGTCGGTGTACTCGCCGATGTGCCGGTACAGCTCGGTCATGAAGGACTGACAGAAGCGCATGATCTCGGCGTCCGAACGGCCCTTGGGGTCAAAGTCGGATCCGCCCTTGCCGCCGCCGATCGGGAGTCCGGTGAGCGCGTTCTTGAACATCTGCTCGAAGCCGAGGAACTTCACGATCGACAGGCTCACGCTCGGATGGAAGCGCAGACCGCCCTTGTACGGCCCCAGCGCGGAGTTGAACTCCACCCGGTAACCACGATTGATCTCGACGGCGCCGTCGTCCTTGATCCACGGGACACGAAAGATGATCTGCCGCTCTGGTTCACAGATCCGTTCCAGGATCGACCAGCGGTCGTAGTCGGGCGTACTGCCAACCAGAGGAGTCAGACTGGCCATCACCTCCAGGACGGCCTGATGAAATTCCGCCTCCCCCGGGTTACGTGCGAGAACGGTCTCAAAACGTGGCTGGAAGACGGGATGCAAAGCCTCTGGCATACCTACAAATATTACGCAGCTCCACACGATTCTGGAGTGCTCCGTACGTCACATATTCATGCCTTTCCGCCGACCGTTGGAACGACGCACCACCTATGTGGTCAGGATGACATTGCCCAAAACCCTTAGCTGCCAGGGTTTTCCGGGTTACATTCCGTTGCCTGATGCGCTAGCCCGGTGACGTACGAAATTACAGAGGACCATTTTCGAAATGCTGAACACCAAGGAAATTCCATGAATTCTGTTGTCAGATAACATAATCAGCACGGCGCCACCAACGGCGAAGAGTATGGCCCTCATAGGCGTTCACAACCGCGCAGTCTTGAGTCAACGCCGTCTAGCCTAGGCACCGCTCCGCCGAAGCGCGTGGGAGTCCGCCTAATCTCGACCAGACTCTCCAGGCCGGAGTTGAGTGCGACTTAAACAACACCTCTCTCCGCTTCCAAACCAAGCCTAGTGTTCCAGCACCAATGACTGTCAGCGGCGGTTGGCAGCGTCGGCGGCACATGGTTGGCGCCAACGCCCAATTAACAGCCCAGTTCAAACCGAACTAGGTCTCGCGCATCCACCAGTCCAGCAGAACTCCTGTTCGATGAAGCTCGGAGTCAGTTCAACATCGTAGATATGTCCGAACTATCAGATGAGCGTCCTTCTGCCTATCTCATCTGATATCAACCATAAATATCGACGGGTACTGAAGCTCAAGTGTCAGGGCCACAGCTGACTCGCGATTTGCAGGCCTTGCTCCTGCGTAAGCCAGTACCCTGGCCCAGAATATATGGACCCGATCCACGTCTTTGTCTTTCCTGCTCACCCGTTGGGACGCATTGGTTCACCTGCATTGCACTCCCGGGTTGTTGCAGTGCGCTCCGACGCCACCGCTATTTTGGCCACCACCGATATTTTGAGGCTGGCCGTTGATCTGTTGGGAATCGGGCGTATAAATGTTCATTGCGTCGTTTCCGGTAAGGGACTCGACCTCGTCATCCCAGGGGTCCGCGCTGTAGGTAACAGTAGGCCCCTTTCCGTTCTTATTTTTTGCGCAGTCCGCGAGGTTCACACCAACGGTGGCGGTCACGCCGAAGAAGGCAAATATCAGTACCCGCGCGAAGGCGGACTGTGTACACATCGTGATCGCACCCACTTCCTTCTGAATTTAATCGATGTGACTTAAGTCAACACCGCAACGCTCCTTGAAGTCCGTCACTGGCTGCCGGATGCCATCGAGATCAGCCTTTACGTCGGGGTTCGCCGCCATGTATCGGTCAATCGCGGAGCGTATTTCGCTTCTCGATTTGCCCTTGAAGCCGTTGAAGAACTCATTTACCTCCGGATGCGTGTGGAGATAGACCGACTCCGAGGCCGCTACACCAGAGACCACGCCCAGCAGATCCGCTGGCGTACAACTGGGGGGATCCTCTGCTGCGGCTATCGGCGCGCCGAGGGCGGATATACCCACGGCGGCGAGGGAAATTCCTGTATAAACCACAAATCTTGGTACGGACGACATGCCTACTCCTATTCGTGAATAATAGACCACACATTTGGCGATAATGCCTTACATAGCGAATGATTGGCCCATTGGTATTCGCTGTAGAAAATGATATTTATGGCGACGATCTAGCAGCTCTTGAACCCTTGACTTAACCTATCCAAGGATATTTTTCCTGTCAGAATAGAAGAATGTCACGAGCGTTGTCGCACCACAGATCAATGCAGCTATTAATATCATGTAAGGCCCGCTATAGAGAGAGGCGACCACGCCTCCAGCAGCTGCCCCTAAAACAAACGATCCGTAAAGTAACGCGTATCCCAACCATTCGTAAATGGACCCGTTCCCGCAAAGGTGACGCTCGATGCCTTGGCCGAGCTTCACGACCGTGCCCGTAACGTAGCTCAACGGAATAGCAGTCTCGCCATTCTTCACAAAAGACGTGTTAAGCGCACCGATAGAAAACGCTAGTAAGAGAATAGGCGCAAAATGTACCTCTAAATTCGCATGTAAACCACGATCATGAATAAAGTCGATCGTAGCCGCAGCAAAAAGACCGAAGGTCGTCAGTGCAGTCGCCCCATGCGGGTGGCTTCTCCAGAATTTTCGGCGGCAATAAGAAGCAACGATGACTCCGAGTAAAAATGCACCTATCATCGAGATCGCAGCTACCGGCCCAGCGCCCGCAACTCGCTGCCCATCGGACACTTCAAACCAAGCCAAAACAGCGCGCTCGGTGTTGCCTGTCATAAAAGTCACAAAGTATCCCGCGCTGTGCAGGAAGGCGACTGCACCTAGCATCCCAGCCAGCCCCGCCAAAAGCCAAGAAAGTCGGGCCTCGCTGCCGATTGCGGCCGTGCGGACTGCAACAGACTGCCCGGCATCTGATGACGTCTCAGCGCCGTTTTCCATCCCCATGAGCCCCGCCTCGTCTCTCAAAAGAGCGTCTGAACGCCCGTTCAATTCATTATCTCCAAGTTGGGAGTTATCGATGTCGCCGAAATCAGCTGCTAGTCAACCTGACTGCACCTGACCTCCAGACTACCCTACGGGGGTAGGGGCAAGCGAGGTAGGGGACAGTTACGTGACGCCTCACACATCACAAGAAGAAGGCCCGAAAGACATCCGGGAGAGTGATTTCGACAGGTCGGTTGCCAGCCCCATTTGCTCACCGGTGCTATCGCGATCTATCCCGAAGAGCTCGATGTTCCGCGAACGGCCGGGCTCCGTGCCGGCTCATAATGCCAAAGGGCTCAACCGCGACGGGCGTCTCGAGGCGATGTCAATCTACTCGCTACCAACCAGATTGCGCAGGAACTGGCCGCCGCAAGGGTGACCTTGGGCCTCTTCGCGCTGCATCTTATCGTGGTCAATTTCAAAGTTTTCGAGAAGCAACCGATGAGAGATCCCCCGGTATAAGAAATGCTATATTGTCCAGGGCAACAAGTACTTTCGCACATATTGACTCTTCCCGATTCACCCACCTTGATGCTAGGGCGTGAACAGTGGAGACAGGTCAGCTCTTTCATGGCAGCAACCGCTTGTAGAATCAGCGTCGATACTATTCGTCGGATGCCACGGCTCTGATCGGCTGGCGCACAAATAATTTGGGTACCCACGCCTTCAATTGAGCCTAGCCTAGGTGGAATTCAGCCTAGCTGCCAAAGTCGATGATGGTAAGCATGACTCAGCCGACTTGAAACTGGGAGCACTGCACTGGCCCCAGTACCAGAACAAACACAGAGTTGGACCGGCAGCAACGGCTCTCTTCCGCGCGTTGGCTTGTATCGAGCTTTGCCTACCCTGGCAGAGAAATTGAGGCCTAGTCGCAACGATGCGAGCACGCCGGCCGATTGGCGGAGTCCCCTGGTTCAAACACGCTCGGAGCGAAGCTAATCGGTGCCGATTCCACCGACACCAAGCGCCTGGAGACGGATCTGCCACCCGTCACCGTGCCTGATCGACAGAGCGATCAATCGCGAAACTTCGCGGCACAGTACTATTAGCCGACGCTCTCGTAGCGATAGGCAGTCGCTTGTCGCAGTCGCGACATGGCCGTACTCGCCCATCACGCGCATCAGCACGACCGACCTTGCATACCTATCGAAGACACTTGCCGTCCACTCGAGGTGTTGCGAACATCTCAGCCGCCGCCCTGCCTAGTTGTGTCTTGAACAACGAAAGCCAAGAGAGACCAAGTGGTTCACCGGTGCGCACCTACACAGAATGATTCCTCGAATCGCTACCAAATTTTGCGGGAACTACCGCCCCCGTCATGATCGAAGATCTTGACGGCGCAGCTAGGAAACGGTCGGTACAGAACGTCGCATCGACAGCAGGACACGCTGGTTTCGGCGGAATGTCGGTACGACAGTATCTGCGGGGTTCGACATAGCGAGACCAAACTTCAGCGCCGAACGGACGCGCCGGATGGATGTGTCCTCCAAAAACACTCAACGGCAACGGACTAGCCAACCGACTCGCTTTCATTACTGTGTCTGTCGTCATACACGATCCCTCACCCCATGCGATATGATGACCGTACCCTTACCCCCATGCGGTATAATTGCTGTATCAGAACTCGCTGAAATGTGGGGATGCATGGGGCTTTAGATCGGCTATGGAACGGCTTGCATGCGGCCGATGCAATCAACTCGTAAGAGAAAGTTGTTGGAATGGATGCAGACCAGTTAAGAGCCCCCACTTACGATCTCGTCGTCATCGGTTCCGGCCCCGGAGGCCAGAAGGCCGCTATTGCCGCGGCCAAGCTGGGTAAGTCGGTGGCGGTCGTCGAACGCGACAACATGCTCGGTGGTGTCTGCACCAACACCG
>NZ_MLIK01000027.1:0-198269 GCF_001853795.1 Mycobacteroides franklinii | reverse complement strand
AGCAAGCTGTTGCAGCGTTCGCAGGTGGTGGCCGATGCGGTCAAGGCCAACAAGCTCGCGCTGGTGTATCTGACCTACAAACTGGCCGACGGCCGCGTCGTGCTGCATGGCCACGTCGGCGATATCGATAGCCCCTAAGGAGACGGACATGAATTGGAAGGGCCGGTCCGCGACTTTGGAGAGCGGATCTAGAGATGAGATCGAAATCGGCCAGGACAAGGATGCGGCCGCCGCATCGAAAGCCGCCGATGCGGTGATAACGCGTGAGGCTGCGATCGGTTCCGAGGCCCGACTGTCCTGGTTGCTTTCCGGGCTGGCGGGAATGGTTGGGGCGGTTGCCTTCTTGCACAGCGCGGGCTACTTCGTCACATTCATGACCGGAAACACCGAGCGCGCCGTACTGACGTGGTTCAAAGTCACCGACAAACAGCAAGTGGCAGGTGCGGGCCCGATCGCCGCCATCTCGATGATCGGCGCCTTCCTGTTCGGCGTCATCGTGGCGTCCTACTGCAGGCGAAAGTTCTGGAAGAACCACCCGCACGGAGCCACGGTCCTGACCACCTTTGGTCTGCTGGCTGCCGCGGCGGTCGACTTCTTTCAGGACCGGGGCTTCAACGCGAACATCGACGTGCACTTCACGCCGATTCTGTTGTTGGCCTTCTCGATTGGTGCCTTGAACACATCATTCGTCAAGAAGGGTGAAACGGCCATTCCCCTGAGCTATGTCACGGGGACCGTCGTCAAATTGGGGCAGGGGATCGAGCGGCACCTGTTCGGCCGGGGCTCGGTCTTCGAATGGCTGGGATACGCGATGCTCTACTTGTCGTTCACCCTGGGAGCCGCGACCGGCGGCGTGATCGCCTCGCTGTACAGCGGATCCAAAGTGATACTCACCGTCGGAATAATATGTGGCGCAACAACACTCGTCACATTCTTTCATTCCGACCGCAAGACCATTCTCGGTTGATCAGTACTACGGCTAGTCAATCCAATCAAGAAAGGATGCATGTTATGGAGCCTGGATTCCAGATATATGAGTCGCACAAGGCTGAGGCGGCCAGTCCGATTGAGCATACGAATGACCTGTTCGTGGCGTTGATCATTGCGGCCCTGTTCATCTCGCTGGGGATTGCCAAATTCGGGCCATTCTGGCTCATCAACTACTGACCGTTGCCTTGGTGAGGGCTGTCGCATTCGTTGGGCGTCCGGGTGATTCGCCATGGAGCTGAGGCAGCTTGAGTACTTTCTCGCGGTGGCCGAGCATGCGAATTTCACCCGAGCCGCCGAAGCGCTGCACGTTGCTCAACCATGGGTGAGTGCTCAGGTTCGGCGACTGGAGCGCGAGCTGGGCAACGAGCTGTTCGATCGTTCCAGCAGGGTGCTCAGACTGACCGAGTTCGGCAAGACGCTATTGCCGCTTGCGGGAGCAGCGCTGGGAACCGTGGGCGAAATACGGTCGGCGGCCGATGCCGTGGCGGGCGTGCTGGCCGGACAGTTGTCGATAGGGACCGTGCCGCACTCGCTGCCCTTGCTCGCGGAAGCTTTGGCAGTGTTCCGTAAGGCGCACCCGGCGGTGGCGGTGACGTTGACCGAAGCCAGGTCCGACCAGCTGGCCACGGCAGTCCTCGAACGCCAGCTTCATATGGCGGTCATGGGTTGGGTTGCCCCGCCGCCGCCTCAGCTCCGCGAGCAGATTGTGGCCAAGGAGAACATCGTGGCGCTGGTTCATCGCGACGATCCCTTGGCGGCGCGGGACTCCGTCGCCCTCGCAGAGTTGCGGAACCGTGCGCTCATCAGTCACCCGCAAGGGTGTGAGATGCGCGAGACTCTCGACCAAGCCTGCCTAGCAACAGGATTCACGCCGCGCATCGTCTTCGAAACAAGCTCGGCGGATATGATGAGGCATCTCGTCGCCCACGATCTCGGCGTCGCGGTGACACCGAAGTTGGCCCCCGACCAGCTGGGCGGGCTTCGTCAGATCGACCTCTCTGACCGGACGATGAGTGGACAACTTTCCCTGATTTGGCGCGGAAAGGGTGCCACACCCGAGGTGGTCGCGTTTGCGGCATGTGTTGATGAATTGTGCCGCAAGGAGTCCAATCTCGTTTCGTGACGGGACGTCGTCGCTGCAGTTCGCGGATCGGTCAGCCGTACCACTCAAAGGCTACGAATACCGCAAGCACGATGAGGACCACGTTGACCGGGGCGAGTTTCCATTCGTTGCGACGGACGTGGACACCGAAGGCGCCTGCCTGCAACACCGCCAGCCCGGCAGCGGCGAGTGGGCTCAGGACCGGTGCGATCCCCGTCGCGTGCGGAACCACGACGCCGATCGCCCCCAGCACCTCTAATCCGCCGATCGCTTTGACGACAGTGGGTGAGAAATCGTTGGCCCAGGCCAGGTTGGGATTGGCAACGATCTTCTCGTACGGGGTGATCAACTTGAACACACCAGCACCGAGGTGCACGACGGCCAGTACGCCGGCGCAAATCCATAACCAGGTATCCATCGCGCCAGTATGACCGGCCGTGACGACGGTGTTCGGCGAACCCGATAAAGATCATGACCACTGTGCGGACGTCCTCGGGGCAATTGCCAGCAAGTGGGGGGATGATGGCTGAGGAGGAAGGATGTGACGGATTTCGTGACTGAAGCGGGTGAGCTGACGCGGCGCCCTCGTGGCAGACCGCGCAAGGGTGGAGAAGGAGTATCGGCGGACGCCATATTCACCGCTGCGTTGCGGGCATTCGCCACCCACGGCTATCAGGGCGTGTCGATGCGCACGCTCAATCGTGAACTGGGTGTGAGCCATAACCTGCTGCATCAACGCTTTTCGTCCAAGGAACAGTTGTGGTACGCGGCGGTCGACTGGGGATTCCAGGCGATCGTCGAGAAGGTTCTGGCTGATGACGACGAGAGCTTGAGCTCTGCGGAGCGGATCAAACGATTCATCAAGATGTTTGTGATCTTCGCGGCCGAACACCCCGAATTGATCCGGATCATGGACATCGAGGCGGGCCAGGACAGCGAGCGGCTGCAGCACATCTGTCAGGCCTACGTCATCCCCATGCAAGAACGGCTCGGCCCGGTCTACGAGGAAGCGGTCAAGGCAGGGGAGCTGCGCGATGTGCCACTGCAGACCAGCTTCTTTCTCATCACGTCCGGTACCGCCGCCTTGTTCAGTAGCGGAGCGCTGGCTCGGAGCGTGTTCGGCAATGATGTGCTCGACCCCGATCGGGTTCATGCGCACGCCGAAGCCGCCGCAGAGCTGATCGTCAGGGGCATGCTGCCCTGAGGTAGGCCCCCGTCGGCGGCGATTTCTCCGTATAGTCAAGGCAATTGACATAGAAGATTCGACGCAGGAGGCGATATGACACGCCCACTCCACGAGTTGCAGGTGGTTCGGACCGAGCAGGTGACCCCGCACATCACCCGGGTGGTGCTCGGCGGTAACGGATTTGACGGTTTCGAGGTGAGCGAGTTCACGGACAGCTACGCCAAGCTGATTTTCCTTCCGGAGGACCACGCTGGGCCGGGTCCGCGGGATATCGATCAGGCGCGCGATATGCAGGCCACCGTGCGTACCTACACCATTCGTTCTGTCGACGCCGACAGCCGCGAGATCGCCATCGATTTCGTGGTGCACGGAGACTCCGGTGTCGCGGGTCCGTGGGCGTCCCGGGCGAAGGTCGGAGACACGCTGTATGTCACCGACTCGCACGGCGCGTACTCACCCGATCCCGCTGCCGACTGGCATCTGCTCGCCGGTGACGAGGCGGCCGTCCCGGCGATCAGCGTCGCGCTACAGGCTCTTCCCGAGAACGCCCGCGCCAAGGTGTTCATCGAGGTGGCAGGTCCGCAGGACGAGATCGACTTCGACACCCGCGGCGATGTCGAGGTGGTCTGGGTTCACCGCGGCGCCGGCGCCGATGAGGTCGACGAGGAACACGCCGGGGACAACGCCCCGCTGGTAGAGGCGGTGCGCTCGGCGGAATGGTTGCCGGGTCAGGTACAGGTGTTCATCCACGGCGAGGCGCAGACCGTCATGCACAAGCTGCGACCGTACATCCGTAAGGAGCGTGGGGTATCGCCCACATGGGCCGCGTCGATCTCGGGATATTGGCGCCGTGGCCGCACGGAGGAGACTTTCCGCGTGTGGAAACAAGAGCTGGCGGCTGCCGAAGCTACCGTGAGGGAGTGACGCCGCAGCTGACCGAGATTCTCGACGAGTTCGCCGAGCATCTTGCGCTGGAGCGCGGGCGGTCAGTACACACCCAGCGCGCCTATCGCGGCGACCTCACGCTGCTGTTCGACCATCTGTCGGCATCCAATCCCGATGCGACTCTGGCGGACCTGTCGCTGCCGGCGTTACGGTCTTGGCTAGGGGTTCAAGCCAGGCAGGGTGCGGCACGTTCCACCGTCGCCCGGCGCACGTCAGCGGTCAAGATCTTCACCGCATGGGCGACCCGCCGCGGTTTGATGCCGACAGATCCCGCGATTCGCCTGCAGCAGCCCAAGTCTCGCCGAACTCTTCCTGCGGTGCTGCGACAAGATCAAGCCGTCGCGGCGATGGAAGCGGCGCATTCTGGTGCCGAACAAGATGATCCGATGGCGTTGCGGGATCGGTTGATCGTTGAAATGCTCTACGCCACCGGAATCCGGGTCAGCGAGCTGTGCGGGTTGGACATCGACGATATCGACCGGTCGCGAAAGGTGTTGCGCGTCTTGGGTAAGGGCGACAAGGAGCGCACCGTGCCCTTTGGTGGCCCCGCCGCCGATGCCCTGACAGCCTGGCTGGATCGCGGTAGACCGCATCTGGCCGTTGCGGCATCGGGGTCTGCGCTGCTTCTCGGTGCCCGAGGCCGGCGCATCGATCCGCGTCAGGTTCGCACGGTCGTGCATCAAACCATGTCCGCCGTTCCCGGTGCCCCCGATATTGGCCCACATGGGTTACGGCACAGTGCCGCAACCCATCTGCTGGAAGGCGGCGCGGACCTACGCGTCGTTCAGGAGCTGCTGGGGCACTCGACGCTGGCCACCACCCAGCTCTACACCCACGTCACCGTGGCGCGCCTACGCGCCGTTCACGATCAGGCGCATCCGCGGGCGTGACGGCTAGTTGTCAGGCTTCGTTCTCCGCAGGAGTGTGGCATTGAGGCGGTTGGCGCAGCGTCGCAAGCGATGACGTTGGGCCTTCGCGGCCAGGTCTGTCTTTTCTTGCCGGGATTGCCTGCGCATCGCCCGGCTCACCTCGTGCTGGTAGTAGCTCATTGAGTCGTTCCCGCCCGTGGCCCACAGCGCCAGCGTTACCAGCAGCAGAAGCAGTGCGGTCACTCCGGCTACCGTGGGCACGGCGTGTACCTGCGATTCGGCGCGCGCCATGTGCCGATGCGAATCCGCAGAGAGCCGAGGTTCAGCTCGTACGTATTGCTTTCGAGATGTCCGGTGCCAAAGTGCATCTCCAGTGCGGTCCGGGGCTTGTCGGTCGCGGATATCCCGCACCGGGTCGCCCACGTCATCGGGACGCGCCTACCAGCCGGCCACGATCGGACGCGTCCCCGGGCGTCACAGCGTGGGGGATGGCGTCCCGACTGGCGGCTCTGTCGTGCACCACCACCGGCCACCAGAACCAGCGGCCCAACAGGGTAGCGATTGCCGGGACGACAAACGACCGCACAATCAGGGTGTCCATCAGTAGACCCAGACCGACGGCGGTACCGAGCTGGGCGATGTTCCGCGCGGGAGCGACGATCATCGCGAACATCGTGAACCCGAACACCAGACCCGCGGTCGTCACCACGCCACCGGTATTGGCCATGGAACGGATGATGCCCGTCTTGATACCGGCATGTAGTTCCTCGCGGAACCTGGCCACCAGCAGCATGTTGTAGTCGGCCCCGACGGCGACCAAGAACACGAAGGACAGTGGTGCCACCGACCAGTGCAGTGGTATGCCGATGAGGTTTTGCCAGACGAATACCGTCACGCCCAGTGCCGAGACATAGGACAGTGCGACGGTCCCGATCACCACGATCGCGGCGACCAGGCTGCGCAGGAGAATCAGTATCACGCAGAACACGAAGGCGAACGCGGCCACAGCGCTGGTGATGAAGTCCTCGCGTGTGAACGCCTCGATGTTGAGCAGCGTGCCGCCCGGTCCGCCGATGCTGACTGTGCTACCCGCCAACGACGTGCCCTTGATGGCCTGTAGTGCGGTCGGGATGATCTTGGAGCTCAGCTCCATCGCTTCCTGGCTGAATCCCTCCTGCTCTGGGGTGACGACCATCCGCGTCACCTTGCCGTCGCTTGAGAAGAAGTACGGCATAGCGCTTTTGAACAGTGGGTTCTCAAACGCCTGCGTGGGTATGAAGAATGAGTTGTTCGGGTCACCGTCGGTGAAGCTCTTACTCAGGTCGTCGGTGAATTGCGTGATATCGGAGACCTGTGGCAATAGCACCTGCAGGGTGCTCTGCAGCGGTGCGACAACCGCGTTGACCTGGCTGATGAAATCCTTCAGGCCCGGCAGCTGCGCACCGAGTGCCGGCAGGGTCTGGGCCAGCGTTCCGGTTCCGTTCACCAGATTGCCGACGAGCCCGTCGAAACGGTGCAGGTCGTCGAAGAGCGAGAAGCCGGTGAGTGCGGCCTGGCAGTAGTCGTTGTCGCGGCAGTTCGGGATGCCGCCGATGAAATCCTCGGCGGGCTTGACGGTTCCGCGCAGTGAGTCAACCTTCTGCACGACGGCCGCGAGGCTTGTGCGCAATTCGGCTGCACCCGAATGGATCTGGGTTGCTCCTACGGTTCCGGTCTGCAGCGCCTGTTCAAGGCCCCGTACCGTCAGTGACAGTTGGCCCACCCGGCCACTGAGGGCGGTGAGGTCCTCGATGCGCTGTTTGAGCAGGTTTGTCATCTGGGTCAGTCGTCCACCGACGTAACCAGCTTGTGCGGGCAGTGTTCCCAGTTCCAGCGGGGCGGCCAATGGCCGGGTGATGCCTTGCACATTGCTGACGCCAGGAATGTTCAATATCGCGCTGCTCATTTTCGCGAGGGCGATCAGGTCGCCCGAGTTGCGCATATCGTGGTCGGACTCCACGATGAACACGCTGGGGGACATGATGTTTGGCGGCAGGTGACGATCCGATGCGGCGAAGCCCACGTTGGCGGGAGAGTCGCTGGGCTGGGCCTGTCGCTCGTTGTAACTGGGCTGGAACCCGGGTACTGCCAGGAAGGCAATCGCGAGTACGGCCAGGCTGCCGGCCAGCACCGGCCCCGGCCAGCGCACCACATAGGTGGCGATGCGCCGCCAACGGCGCTGTGATTTCTCCTCGCGCGGTTCGAAGAACCCGAATCGGCTGCCGGCCGCCAGCGCCGCGGGCGCCAGAGTCAGTGCTGCGGCAAGGGTGACCACGACCGCGACGGTGCAGGGCAGTCCGGAGGTACTGAAGATGGCCAGTCGTGTGAAGACCATGCACGCCGTCGCGCCGGCGACCGTGAGGCCCGAGGCGATGATGATGTGCTGCACCCCGGCAAGCGCCGTGTAGTACGCGGTGACAGGGTCTTCGCCTGCCCGGCGTGCTTCCTGGTATCTGCCCAAAAGGAATATGCCGTAGTCGATTCCGGCTCCCAGCACGATCACCGCCAGCAGGGCCGACGCGAAGATCGAGACTCCGATGATTTGGTGCTGGCCGAGGAATGCCACGATCGGGCGCCCGACACCAAGACCTGCTCCTGCCACCAGTAGTGGCAACGCGATGGTGATCGGTGAGCGATACACCACCAGCAAGATGATGCCCACGAGCCCCGCGCACGCGACCAGCAGGATCAGGATCGAGTCGTTGATGGAAACCAATTCGTCGTTCACCACGGCGGACGGACCAGTCAGATGCGCCGTGATTCCGTGGGGCGGTGGGTACTGGGCGATGAGCTCACGGATCTGAGCGGTGGACTCCATGGCCAGGGCGGTCCCCATGTTGCCCTTGAGATTGATCAGGACGTAGGCGGCCTTGCCGTCGGCGCTCTCGTTGGCGGGTGCGAATTGCGGGTCAGACCACAGGTCCATGGACGAGTTGACGTGCTTCTTGTCCTGGTTGATCCGGCCGAGGATCGACGAATAGTACTGGTGCGCTTCGGCTCCGAGAGGCGACTCGCCTTCGAGGAGCAGGTAGACGAAATTGTTCGTCCCGGCGCCGCCGAAGTAGTCGCCCATCTTCGAGATGGCTTGAACCGAGGCGGCGTCATCGGGAAGGAACGAACGGGCATGTTGCTTGATCACTGTTTCCAGCTGCGGTACAGCGAGATTGAGGAGGCCGGCCGCGCCGAGCCACAGCACGAGAATGGGTATGGAGAACCGGTAGAGGAACCGGGCCAGGAGCGGCCGCCCAGGCGTGGCTACCACATCGGCAGGTTTTGCCCACAATTTGTCCAGTATCCGGACCCGCAGGTTGTCCATGAGGCTCACGCGACGGTCACCTGGCAAGAGACGGCTGACGCATTGGCCGCGCTTTGATCGCGAGTCTGCCCGTTGATCGTGATGCGGCAGGACATTTGTCCCGAATTGGACTGGGCGACAAGGCCCACGGGAACCACGAGTTGCTTGGCGTGCAGGGTGGTCTGCCAGGGCAGTGTGCCCGAAACTTCGCGTACCGCACCGTCGACATCGAGATAAGACGCCTTGACCGTGCTACCCGCTGGCCCGTCGAGCCGATACTCGACGACCTTGTCGCGTGGCTTGCCGGTTACCGGCGGCTTGGCCGAGTGGCCGATCGCGGGGTCCGGGATTGCGCTCAAGCGCAGATGGGCGATGTACGCCCCCGCGATACAGAGTGTCGCTATCGACACCAGATACACCCACGCGCCACGCATTCGGAGCTCCTCGTTGATCCGGTTGGTGAGCGTTGACGTTAACTGGCCGATCGTTAATTTAACAGTCGGTCATATCAACGTCACACCGATCGGTCTACTGTGATGCGTGCCACATCGATACGTGCTGCCAGTGGACCGCGAGCTGGTACAAGGGATTCATGACAAGGGCAGGCACCAAGGGGATGCCCCGCGCGGAGCGGGAACAGCAGATCCTCGATGCTGCATGCCAGGAGTTCGGGCGCAGTGGATACGCCGGAATGTCGCTGGCGGACGTAGCCGCTGCCGTCGGAGTGTCCAAGCCCATGGTGCTGGCGTACTTCGGCTCCAAGGAGCAGCTGTACATCGCGTGCGTCGAGCGTGCCGGGGCGACCGTCGGTGATCACATCGAGGCGGCGATGGCAGCCGCCCCGCCCACGCTGGCACTGCCACGCGCGGTATTGCAGGCCATCTTTCAGGCGTTGGCGCCTCGCCCATCCGATTGGCTGGTGATCTGGGATCAGACCGTGCCCGATGGCAGCGAAGCGCTGGCCGCGGCCCGGGTAGCCAGGGCCCGGCTTGCTGCGCTGGCCGGTCAGGGTGTGGCCGCGGTAGGCAGTGCGGCCACCCAACTGCGTGACCCACAGGACCTCGGCGTGCTCACCCAGGGGTGGATGGGGATGGTCGGCGCCATGATCACCTGGTGGATTCGGCACCCCGATCAGAGCGCGGAGCAGATGGTCGAGCGCGCGAGCCGGCTCATCACCATCATTGCCAGCGCCGGGATATCCGAGGCGGAGTCGCCGGAGGGAGCCGTCGTACCGCGCCCGGGAAGTCCCGTGCGTGGATCCGGGTCCGGGCAGCCACTCAACGCGGCATTCGACCTTTTCGGTCGGCGTTGGGCCATCCTCGTCATATGGGAACTACGTTCGGGCACAAGAACTTTGCCGGAGCTTAGGGCCGAGATAACTGATGCGTCCAGCAGTGTGCTCACCACTCGTCTCAAGGAGCTCACCGCGGCCCATATCGTGCGCAACCAGGACGGTCTGTACTCGCTTACGACGGTGGGCAAGGGTCTGTTGGTCGCGCTGGCGCCACTGCACCTGTGGGCAAAAGCCTGGTCTGCATCCGTCCGGTGACTAAAGTGCCAAGCATGCGCGCCGGAATTCCTGCCATGACCGTCGCCATCGGCGCGCTGGCTCTGAGTCTCGGAATTGTCACCCCGGGAACGGCGGCCGCCGATGTGTACCCGCCGTGGTGGGTGTGCATGGCCAACGGCGGTGAGATGCGTGCGTTCTACCAAGTAATCACCGAGCAGGATGCCCTCGACCGTTTCCATGATGCGGTTGCGCGGCTATCGCTGACCACCGGCAAGCCGGCGCATGTCGACGTGTGTCAGCCAGCCTAGAGCGGTTTGAGTCGCAGCGGCGTCGAAGCCAACAGCGCCAGCGGATCCAGGTAGTTGGCGGCCGAGGCAGGCCCGCGCAGGGCTCCCCAATGCAGGCAGGCCGGTGCGGCGCAGCCGGGATGTCCCCGCAGCAGCGTCCCGACCAGCGCTCCCTCCGCGACCCGCTGGCCCGATCTGACCAACGGGGTGACGGGTTCATAGCTGGTGCGCAGGCCGCCCTCGTGCTCGATCGACACCAGTGGCCGGCCCGCGAGTGATCCCGCGAACACCACGACGCCCGGCCCGACCGCGATGACCTGCTGGTCGACGACGCCCGCTAGGTCAACTCCGCGATGTCCCCGGTTCCAGCGCTCCTGAGGTTTGTCGAACTGACGGGTTACCGCAGGTCGAGGGTGTAGTGGCCAGCCGAATCGGTCTCCGGTATCCGCAGGAGCGGTGGCCGCCGGCGGGGAGGTGGCGACCGCCAGCGTGAGGATCAAGAAAGGGCAGCCGAGCCCGCGTAACCACACGCCGTCATAGTGGCCGGGAGATGACGCGGTGAGGAAGAGTCATTCCCGCTCCTGTGGATAAGCCTCCACCACGAGGATGCATGGCGAAAAGCACTCGTCGCAGCATGTAAACTCAGTACCGCAACTCGCCCAGCGGGTTGACTTCGCGCGTCTGCACACGAGTTCGTGAGCAACATGCCGGGCGGTCCCACTCAGGTGGGTTCCGGCATCAGCAGGCGCTAGGGCCCAGGATCACCCGATCCCGGGCGACAACCGACATAAAGGACCCATGGAATCATGGCTGTAGTAACAATGAAGCAGCTGCTTGACAGCGGCGCGCACTTCGGGCATCAGACCCGTCGCTGGAACCCCAAGATGAAGCGGTTCATCTTCACCGACCGCAACGGCATCTACATCATCGACTTGCAGCAGACGCTGACCTACATCGACAAGGCGTACGAGTTCGTCAAGGAGACCGTCGCCCACGGTGGCTCGGTCATGTTCGTCGGCACCAAGAAGCAGGCTCAGGAGCCGATCGCCGAAGAGGCGACCCGCGTCGGCATGCCCTACGTGAACCAGCGCTGGCTGGGTGGCATGCTCACCAACTTCTCCACCGTCCACAAGCGTCTGCAGCGCCTGAAGGAGCTGGAGTCGATGGAGCAGACCGGTGGCTTCGAGGGGCGCACCAAGAAGGAAATCCTCATGCTCACGCGTGAGAAGAACAAGCTCGAGCGCAGCCTCGGCGGTATCCGGGACATGCAGAAGGTGCCTTCGGCAATCTTCGTGGTGGACACCAACAAGGAGCACCTCGCGGTTGCCGAGGCCCGCAAGCTGAACATCCCGATCATCGCGATCCTGGACACCAACTGCGATCCCGATGTCGTCGACTACCCGATCCCGGGCAACGACGACGCCATCCGCAGTGCCGCGCTGCTCACCAAGGTCGTCGCCTCCGCGATCGCCGAGGGCCTGCAGGCCCGCTCCGGTCTGTCCGGCGCCGACGAGAAGCCCGAGGCCGCCGAGCCGCTGGCCGAGTGGGAGCAGGAACTGCTTGCCTCCGCCGTCGCAGAGGCTCCGGCCACTGACGCCCCGGCCGCTGAGGCTACTGCCACCGAAACCACTGAAAACGCAACTGAGGAAGGCTAAATGGCGAATTTCACCGCTGCCGATGTGAAGCGGCTCCGGGAACTGACCGGTGCCGGGATGCTCGACTGCAAGAACGCCCTGGCCGAGTCCGACGGTGATTTCGACAAGGCTGTCGAGGTGCTGCGCATCAAGGGCGCCAAGGACGTTGGCAAGCGCGCCGAGCGTGCGACCGCCGAGGGCCTGGTTGTCGCGCGTGACGGCGCACTTGTCGAGCTGAACTCCGAGACGGACTTCGTCGCCAAGAACGCCGAGTTCCAGGGCCTGGCCGACGCCATCGTCGGTGCGGCCGCTGCCGGCAAGATCGGCGAGGTCGACGCCCTCCTGGCCGCCAAGGTCGAGGACGGCCGGACCGTTGAGCAGGCGATCGCCGACTTGGCCGCCAAGATCGGCGAGAAGTTGGAGCTGCGCCGGGTGGCGTACTTCGATGGAACTGTCGAGGCATACCTGCATAAGCGCGCTGCGGACCTACCGCCGGCCGTGGGCGTGCTGGTCGAGTACACCGGTTCGGACGAGAGTGCCGCGCACTCCGTGGCGCTTCAGATCGCTGCGCTCAAGGCCAAGTACCTGACGCGCGAAGACGTTCCGGCCGACGTGGTCGAGAACGAGCGTCGCATCGCCGAGGAGACCGCCAAGGCCGAGGGCAAGCCCGAGGCCGCGCTGCCCAAGATCGTCGAGGGACGCGTGACTGGCTACTACAAGGATGTCGTGCTGCTGGATCAGCCGTCGGTGTCCGACAACAAGAAGTCCGTCAAGGCTCTGCTTGACGAGGCCGGTGTCACCGTGACCCGCTTTGCGCGGTTCGAGGTCGGCCAAGCCTAGGTTTCTCAAAACAATTCGGCCCCGCCAGGATTCGTTCCTGTGCGGGGCCGAACTGTTTGTGCGCTAGCCTCGGGCAATGCCAGCTGTTGGGCCTGATGCAAAGCGGTATCCCAAAGGGGAAGCCAAGCGCCGGGAGATCCTCGGCGCCGCGTTGAGGGTGTTGGAGCGCGACGGGGAGGCCGGCGCCTCGATGCGTGTGATCGCAAAGGAAGCCAACATCAGCCTGGCCGGGCTCATGCACTACTTCCCGACGCGCGATGTGATCCTCACTGAGATCCAGCGCGATGCCGATGCCAGATTTGAACATTGGTATGGCAATTCGGACTCCGAGATCGACCCCGGCGAGGTGCTCGCACAAGCGATGCTCGACAAGGCGAGCAAGCCCGGCTCCGGGACGGTGTATCTCTCACTGGCGGCCGCCGCGGCCGTCGACCCGGGCCATCCTGCCGGTGCTTACCTGCGGGAGAGGTACGAGAGGATGCGCACCCTCATCGCCGAGTATGTGCGAGGGCGCCAAGCCGCGGGCGAGGTCCCCGAGCATGTCGATGCTGAATTCGCTGCGGCGGCGCTGATCGCGGCCGCGGACGGCATTCAGATCCAGTGGATGTCGGATCCATCCATCGACATGGGGGATCACATGCGGCGGGTGTGGGAGCGGCTACTGGCCTAGAAAACCATACAGTGTATGGTTTTCGTATGAAATGGATCGTCTCCATAGTGGCATCGGCAGTCGTCGTGGCGTTGGGATTGGCCGCCTGCAGCCCGCGGCAGGAGAGTTCGAATGGCGACTCCGCCTGGGATCGCGGGTTCTACTGGGGTACTGCAACCGCGGGCTACCAGGTGGAGGGCAGTGCTCCCGACAGCAATTGGCGACGCTATGTCGATCGCACCGCCGGTAGGCCGGTAGAGCCCGGGGCTGATCCATTGGGGGCTGGCCCGGTCGACCCGTACCGGCAGGCCGATGATTTCCGCCATCGATACGCCGAGGACATCGCCAACGCGCATGCCATGGGCGTCAACACATTTCGTTTCGGCGTGGAGTGGTCGCGCGTCATGCCGGAGCCGGGCAAGTGGGACGAGAAGGAGCTGGCGTACTACGACTCCATCGTCGCCACACTGCGTGAGAACGGCATCACGCCGATGATCACGCTCATGCACTGGGTGTATCCGGGTTGGGTTGCCGACAACGGCGGGTTCATGAACAACGTCGGAGCGTTTGAGGACTTCGCCAAGGCGATCACCAAACGTTATGCCGGACAAGGGGTGTTGTGGGTCAGTGTCAACGAGCCACTGGCCTTCGGGGCAATGGAGGTGCGCACCGGCGCGATTAAGCCCGATCAGTTCGGCGGGTTTCTGGACAGCGTCGCCCAGGCGCACCGCGCGGTGTACCGTGCCGCTCACGACGCCGACCCCAAGGCGAAGGTGACGACCAACGAGGCCTACATACCGCCAGATGTGCTGGCGCAGTTCGCAGGTTTCGGCGTGAAGGGTATCGGGGGATCGTTCTTCGACCGGGTTGCCGACAGTCTCGACTATCTCGGTTTCGACTACTACACGGGCACTGCGGGGGACAACCTCGCCTCGGCGCAGAGCATGAGGGAGCGCTGGAACATCAAACTGCAGCCCGAAGACATCTACTACGTGTCGCGGCACTATGCGCAGCGCTATCCCGGGCTGCCGATCTACATCGTCGAGAACGGGATGGTCACCGACAACGGCAAGCCGCGGGCGGACGGGGTGACGCGATCGCAGTACCTCGAGGACACCATCTTCTGGTTGCAACGGGCCAAGGCGGACGGGATCCCGATCATCGGATACAACTACTGGTCGCTCGTCGATAACTATGAATGGGGAAGCTACCGGCCACGTTTCGGGTTGTACACGGTCGATGCGTTGGGTGATCCGGCGCTGAAGCGGGTGCCCACCGATGCTGTCTCGACGTACACCCGGATCACCCGCGACGCCGGGACCGCGCCAGGTTACCGCCCGGTGATCCCGGCGGCGAAATGCTCCACCACGGTGGGGCAGGACAGCTGTGCCCCGCTGGATTCCAGGGGGCCGACGGTTCCGTTGCGCTGATCCCCCCGGTCAAATCGTCGTCAGCGCACCGCCGTTGACGTTGATGACCTGCCCGGTGATGTGGCGGGCGCTCGATGAGGCGAGAAAGCTGACGGTGCCCGCGATATCGGCAGGGGTGCCGGCGCGCCCGGTGTGGGTCGAGGCGATGAGGGTGTTACGGCGGCTATCGGCGAGCTTGTCGCGAAAGAACTCGGTGTCGGCGATGTAGCCGGGTGCAACGACATTCGCGGTGACATCGCGGGGGCCGAGCTGTGCGGCCAGCTGCACATTCCACGAGGCGAGGGCCGCCTTGGCCGCCCCATATGACCCGGCACCATGGTGTGCCGCGATGGAGCCGATGTGAACAACCGCGCCGCCGCCCGCTAGTTGATCGCTGACAGCGGTGGTGGTGAGGACGGCGCTGATGAGGTTGGCCTCCAGGTTGGCACGCCACTGGCCGGCCAGCTCATGGAGGCCGACGGGCGCGTCGGTATCGAAGTCGGTGTTGCCGCCGGCGTTGTTCACCAATAGGTCGATGGGTCCGGTGAATCGCGTAGCGAGGTCTTTCACCTGATCTGGGTTGGTGTGGTCGCAGGACAGTGCTCGACTGTTCGGGCCCAGTGCGGCGACGGCCGCATCGAGGGCATCTGCGCGCCGTCCGGTGATGGACACGTGGACGCCGGAGTCGATGAGCGCAGCGGCGACCGCTAGTCCGATACCGGTGCCGCCGCCGGTGACCAATGCTGTGCGCATACGACACTCCATTCGTTTAGGTCTAAATGTTTAGATCTAAACGGTAGAGTCATCCGCATGGAGTGTCAAGACGCCGCCGATGAGATCGCACTGGCATGGCAGCGCGAGAGGCCAAGCGCGCCAACTGATTCTATCGACGTGGTGACCAGGATTTGGCATCTGGCCACGCTGTTCGGTGCCCAGCGGAGAAAGCTTCTGTCCGGGCTCGGGGTGGATATGGCCACGTTGGACTTGCTCAGCACCCTGCGGCGCAGTGGGGCGCCCTACTGCCTGAGCACTCGCGAGATCGCCCAGCGGACGATGGTCACGGCCGGGGCGGTATCTCAACGGGTGGCCAGGGCTGAACGCGAGGGGCTGGTGACACGTGAGCCCGGATCGTTGCCGCGCAGTGTGACGGTGTCCCTCACGAAGGACGGGCACCACTTGGTTGAATCCACCGTCGATCAACTGCTCACCGATGAGCTGGAGTTGATCTCAGGGCTGAGCACGGCGCAACGCGCGCAATTGGCGCAACTGCTGAAACTGTTGCTCGCCGATGTGCATACGCGGGTTGGGCCGACGGCGCCGACCCATGTCGGCTCTGTCTGATTCTCCGGCCTTACGGTGTCCGGTCGGAGGCGATCACGAAGTCGCGTTCGGGGTCCTGCGGGGAGACCACGGGGTCGCCGTTGACGAGGATGTCGGCGCGTCCGGCGGTGTCGTCCGATCGGAAGTGCTCCTCCTCCGCAGCAATCCACAGCTGCCAGAATTCCCGGAGCCGTTGGCCATCGCGATCCTCGGCACGGCGACGGCGCGTTGATTGGTCGGTCTGCACCCAGATCAGCGTGCTCAACTGGTCGGCGGCGGCCGCGCGGCCGGACCCGACGCCCTCGAGAATCAGCACCGATGGCGGTGGGCTGCACTCCCACGGGCCGAACTCGCGCGCCGCCCAGTCGTAGCGTCGGTATCGTGCCTGCTCGCCGCGCGCCCAGGGGACCAGCACCTGCTCCTCAAGCCGGGGCCACCACCCGAAGAATGTGTCCCAGGACGCGAAGTCGTCGGTGTGCAGGACCGCCGTGGACGGGGTTGTCGCCGACAGCGCTGTGTGCAATCGCGCAGCAAAGGTGCTCTTACCGGCAGCGCCCCTACCGTCGATGGCGACGACACGCACGTTGCCGCACCGTGGCTCGCTTCTGTTGATGAGCCCGGCCAGCCACGAGAAGCTCCGCTGCTGGTCCGGGGTCGTCATGGCGCGAGCTTACTGGTGCTCGGCTAACCTGTTGCCGTGGACTGGACTGAGCTAATCGGCAGCGCGGCCGGTGTGCTGTTCGTCATCCTTGCGGTCCGGCAAAATATTTGGACCTTCCCGGTGGCCATCGTCAGCTCGCTGTTCTACATGGTGGTCTTCAGCCGGCAGACCTTGTACGCCGATGCGGCCCTGCAGATCATGTTTATCGCGTTGGCGGTGCAGGGGTGGTATCTGTGGCTGCGCGGTAGTCAGGACCGGCATGGGGTCGTGGTCCGGCGTACGCCACGAGCGGCGTGGCTGCCGTTGGCGCTGTGTCTGGCCGCCCTGATCGCGGGTCTCTACGCGTTTCTGGTTACCTTCACCGATTCCAATGTCCCGCAGCTTGATTCGGTTATCACAGGACTCAGTGTGGTTTCCCAGTTCATGATGAATCGGAAGTGGATAGAGAACTGGGTGCTGTGGGTCGTCACCGACACGTTCTCCGTGGGCGTCTACCTCTACAAAGGGCTGTACCTGACGGCGGGTTTCTATGCCTTCTTGAGCATCATGGCCGTGGTCGGCCTGTGGAGTTGGCGAAAAGAGCTGCGCACAGTGGCGACCGTCGTATCAGTATGAATAACCTGCCCCTTTCAACATATAACGCATAGGGGGGCTTGCGGCAAGGCCCGGGTCATGCCGCACAATCGCTGAGCTGAATGTCAGATGCCATGGACTACAAGGAAAATGGGGCAAATCGGAGTTGACGACGCACGAAGAAGAACTGCAGGCCGAGCGGGAGTACATCGCTGGACTGTATGAGCTGCTCGACGCTGAACGCGCTCGCGTGAAGGGCAGGTACCGCAGTGCTCTGCGCGGGCCCGTCGATCAGCAGAACGGTGCCGCGATGGTCGAGCGCGACGACGAAGTGCGCGCACTGGCCAGCCTGGCGCAGCGCCTCGACGTCGCAGATGACGGGCTGTGCTTCGGCAGGCTGGACGCCATCACCGGAGAGCGCTCCTACGTTGGGCGCATCGGACTCCTCGACCAGTACAACGACTACGAACCGCTGCTGATCGATTGGCGGGCGCCCGCAGCGGAAGCGTTCTACATCGCTACCGGTGCAAACCCCGAGAACACCCGGCGCCGGCGCCAGTTTCGGACCCGGGGGCGCCACGTCGACGACTTCATCGACGAAATCCTTGTGGTCGGTTCGGACGACCGCTCGGAGGGTGAAGATAACGGGGAGCGCGGGAGCATGAGTGATGCCGCGCTACTGGCCGCCGTCAACGCGCCCCGCGGTGCCGGGATGCGCGACATCGTGGCGACCATCCAGGCCGAACAGGATCGGATCATTCGGCTCGACCATCCGGGCGTGCTGGTCATCGAGGGCGGTCCCGGTACGGGCAAGACCGTGGTGGCGCTGCACCGCGTCGCCTATCTGCTGTACACCCAGCGCAAGCGGATGGAACGCCACGGAGTGCTGGTTGTTGGTCCGAATGCTGCTTTCCTGAGCCATATCTCGCGCGTGTTGCCCTCGTTGGGTGAGACGAATGTGGTGTTCACCACGGCGGGTGATCTGGTGCCGGGGCTCAAGGTCACCGCAGAGGACGAAGCGGAGCCCGCGCGGCTCAAGGGCTCGCTGCAGATTCTGGACGTGCTCGCGGCGGCGATCGCAGACCGGCAGCGGGTGCCTGAGAACCCGCTGCCCATTCAGCTCGCCGATGTCACGGTGCGCATTGATGCCGATATCGCTCAGTGGGCCATCGAAGAGGCGCGCGCGAGCAAACTTCCGCACAACGAGGCCCGAACGGTCTTCACGGATGTGCTCACCTGGGCGATCACCGAGCGGGCCATCCCGCGCATCGGTAAGGGGTGGCTGACCCGCGAGGACCGCAAGGCCTGGGAGCATCTGCGCGCCGAGTTGCTCGACGAACTGGGTGACCACGAGGGATTCGCCGCCGCCCTCGACCAGCTGTGGCCCATGCTGACACCTGAGACCCTCTTAGCGGAGCTCTACACCGTGCCAGAGCGGTTGCGGGCCGCGGGCGCGGACCCGGCACTGGCCCGCGTCGTCGGCGACGCATGGACGGTCTCAGACGTTCCGCTGCTCGACGAGTTGGTCGACCTGGTGGGCCGCGACAAGGCGGCCGAAGAGGCCGCCGAACGCGAGCGCAGGGCAGAAGCCGAGTACGCCGCGGGTGTTCTCGACCTGATGACCGGCCGCGAAGACATGATGGACGACGAGGACCACCTCTTCGCCACCGACCTGCTGGGTGCCGAGGACCTCGCGGAACGATTCACCGAACGTGACACCCGTGACCTCGTCGAGCGTGCCTCGGCAGACCGGGACTGGACCTACGGCCACATCGTCATCGACGAAGCCCAGGAACTGTCCGAAATGGACTGGCGAGTGTTGATGCGCCGCTGCCCAAGTCGTTCGTTCACCGTTGTCGGCGATCTGGCTCAGCGACGATCGGTAGCCGGTGCGACGTCGTGGGACGTGGTGCTGCAGCCGTATGTGCCCGGGCGCTGGCTGTACCGGCCGTTGTCGGTGAACTATCGCACTCCTGCCGAGATCATGGCTGTCGCGGCGGCGCTGCTGGCCGAGTTCGCGCCGGGTACTCAGCCGCCGGAGTCCGTCCGCTCCTGTGGAGTCCTGCCGTGGTCCAGGCACCTCGCCGAGAGCGAATTGCCAAAAGCGATAGAAGAATTCGTGCGCGAGGAGGAGGGCCTCGAGGGCACCAGTGTGGTGATCGGGCCGCCGGGTGTGCCGGGCACCGTCCCGGCGTCGGAGACCAAGGGGCTGGAGTTCGACGCGGTGCTGGTCGTGCAACCGGAACGGATCCTGGCGGACGGTCCGCGCGGTGCCGCTGAGCTCTATGTGGCGCTTACTCGCGCCACCCAGCGACTGGGCGTGCTGCACGTGGCACCGCTGCCTCAGCCGCTCATCGGTCTCACCGAAAGCACAACCGGCCCAGGTTCGGATCGCCGGGTCGTGCCAACGAGCGTCGCCCAATAGGGCAGGATGGTCCGCGAGATAGATGGAGCCGTCGCGGCACTCGGTGGATCCGGGGCCCGATGGCTTTGCTTGTGCAACGGCTTTGTCGAGCCTGTACCGAGGAGGCGTGATGACTCGCGATGTGAGCCGCACCGGATATAAGCGGGTGCTGCTCAAGCTCGGCGGCGAAATGTTCGGCGGGGGGGCCGTCGGCTTGGACCCTGATGTGGTTCACCGGGTGGCCAGCCAGATCGCTGAAGTGGTTCGCAGCGGCGCTGAGGTTGCGGTCGTGATCGGCGGCGGCAACTTCTTCCGCGGTGCGCAGCTACAGCAGCGCGGTATGGAACGCACCCGCTCGGACTATATGGGCATGCTCGGCACCGTCATGAACAGCCTTGCGCTGCAAGACTTCCTGGAGAAGGAAGGCATCGTGACACGCGTGCAGACCGCCATCACCATGGGGCAGGTCGCCGAGCCGTACATCCCGTTGCGGGCCAGGCGGCATTTGGAGAAGGGGCGTGTGGTCATCTTCGGTGCCGGCATGGGCCTGCCGTACTTCTCCACCGACACCACTGCAGCGCAGCGCGCACTGGAGATCGGCGCCGAGGTGGTGCTCATGGCCAAGGCGGTTGACGGCATCTTCACCGATGACCCGCGCGCCAACCCCGATGCCGAGTTCCTGCCGGAGATCACGCACCGCGAGGTCATCGACCGCGGGCTGCAGGTTGCCGATGCCACCGCCTTCAGCCTGTGTATGGACAACCGCATGCCGATCCTGGTGTTCAACCTGCTTACCGAAGGGAATATCGCCAGGGCGGTCGCAGGTGAGAAGATCGGAACGCTGGTGACACCGTGATGAGCCGCTTGCGCGAAGATCGTCAAATACTGATGAGCCGCTCGCGCGAAGAACATCACGCACAGATGGGAGATCAATCGTGATTGACGAGGTTCTTCTCGATGCCGAGGAGAAGATGGAAAAGGCCGTAACGGTCGCCCGTGACGACTTCGCGACGATTCGGACCGGGCGTGCCAACCCGGGCATGTTTCAGCGGGTGGTCATCGACTACTACGGCACCCCGACCCCGATCACGCAGGTGGCCGGCATCAACGTGCCCGAGGCGCGCATGGTCGTGATCAAGCCGTACGAGGCCAACCAGCTTCGGGCCATCGAAGACGCCATCCGTAACTCGGATCTGGGCTTGAACCCGAGTAACGACGGCAGCATCATTCGCGTTGCGATCCCGCAGCTCACCGAGGAACGCCGCCGCGAGCTCGTCAAGCAGGCCAAGGGCAAGGGCGAGGACGCCAAGGTGACCTTGCGCAACGTCCGGCGCAAGGCCAATGACGAGCTCAACCGGATCAAGAAGGACGGCGAGGCCGGCGAGGACGAGGTAGGCCGCGCGGAAAAGGATCTGGACAAGACCACCGCCCAGTACGTGAACCAGATCGATGAGCTGGTGAAACACAAAGAAGGCGAGCTACTGGAGGTCTAGGGCCGCCGGTAATGACGACCATGGGAGACACCGACGCGGCTCCGGCCCCTGGCAGCAGCCCTGCGCCCCCTTCGGGAGCGAAGTCCCGGGCTGGCCGCAACCTACCGGCCGCTATCGGGGTCGGGGTTGCGCTGGCCGCCCTGATCATTTTTTCGTTGCTGTACCAGAAGGAAATCTGGGTCGGCATCATCTCGGTCTTCCTGGGGATCGCGATGTGGGAGGTGACCAAGCGGCTGCGGCAGGCCGATATCTTGGTGCCGTTCATCCCGCTGTTCATCGGCGGACAGGCCATGATCTGGTTGACCTGGCCGTGGGGGACCGCGGGCTCGGTCGGCGCCTTCGCCGCGACCGTTGTGGTCTGCATGATTTGGCGACTGTTGAGTCAGGGGCTGGGCAGTCAGCCGGTGAATTATCTGCGTGATGTCGCGGTCACGGTTTTCGTCGCCGCATGGATTCCACTGTTCGCGTCCTTCGGCGCGCTGCTGGTCTATCCGCACAATGGGGCGGAGCAGGTGTTCTGCCTGATGCTCGGTGTCACATTCTCCGACATCGGCGGGTATGCGGCGGGGGTCCTGTTCGGTAAGCATCCGATGGCACCCGCGATCAGCCCGAAGAAGTCCTGGGAGGGTTTGGCGGGCTCACTGCTGGTGGGTACCACGGCTTCGACTCTCGCGGTGACGTTCCTCCTCGGACACCACCCGTTCGTGGGTGTCGCTCTGGGCGTCATGCTCGTCATCACCGGGACGCTGGGGGATCTGGTGGAGTCACAGGTCAAGCGCGACTTGGGGATCAAGGACATGGGCACGCTACTGCCCGGTCACGGCGGCATCATGGATCGTCTTGATTCCCTGCTGCCCTCGGCAGTCGCTACCTGGATTGTGTTGACGCTCTTTATCTAGGCCGGGTGTGAGGTGTCGGCGCTTCGGTACAACGCTGTTTGATAGATGCCGCTGACAGTTGCCCCGTACAGCACTGCGATCGCGATCCATAGCCCTCCGGACAGCCCGAGTACTCCGGACAACACTCCACCTCCCACCGCAGCCGCGGCGAAGAGCATGCCCACGCCGGGCGACACCAATATCAGGATGAAGATTCGCAGGCCGAACTGGGCAAGGATGTTCTTGGACAGCATGCGCCGCAGCGTCCTCGTGCAGGCTTTGGTGGCCTCCACGGCGCCGACGTCTCGCACGACGATTGTCGGCAGCACCTGAAACGACACCGCCCGCCATATCAGGTCCAAGAACCGTCCGATGAACAGGACGTGGACGAGGCTGCCGACGTACAGCAGCTTCTCGTCGATGATGCCGAAGCCCCATGTGACAGCGGTGTCGATGAGCACCCAGGGCAGCAGTCGTGTGCGGTAGCGGCGCGCGGCCGCCAGACCGCGGGCGAACCTTGGCACATCACCCTCAAGGGCGGCGTTCGTCTGTGTGATGAGAGCCGTCTGCCAGAACATCGCGAGATACAACAGGATGACGTAGTCGATGGCCAAGGCGGTCCGGACGAACTGCGGCGAGGTCTTGTCAATGTTCGGCGGTAGCAGCAGACCCAGCGCGATGAGGCCGACGATGAACACGGCGATGCTGATCGCGGCCGCGATAGGGAAGTACATGAGTGCCTTGTGGCGACGCAGGAGACGTGTCGATGACGTGAATATGTCCCACGATGTTGACAGCGCATCGAAAGAAGCCACACCGAATCCCCTGGCAATTAGTTACTCTTGTTACATAAGTTACCAGTGTGACAGCTGAGGTTTAGGGATGCCGGCAGCGCGCCCCGCGGATTGCGCACGCGCGCCTGTCTACTTTTAGCGCGTTTTGAGCGCCTGGCGCAGATCCACCCCAGCGAACGGGCCCGGCACCTGGCCGTCGACCGTGAATCGGTACAACGCCGTCTGAAAGATCCCGGTGAGTGCGGCACCGACGACGGAAGCCACCAGGATCCAGAGCACACCGAGCACCGCCAAGACGCCGGTCACGGCGGCTATGTTCGCTGCCACTCCCAGGTAGATCAGGGCGATTCCGGGTAGTGAGAGCATCGCGGTGAAAAAGTTCAGGCCCACAATGCCGACGACGTTTTGCCCCCAGGCGTGCTTGAGGGTTTCCTTGGTCTTCTTGATGGCGTCGATCGCCCCGAGGTTCTCCAGCACGATGGTGGGCAGCACCTGGAAGGAGACCACGCGCCACGCGACGTCGAGGAATCTCCCGATGAAGGGCACCCGCTCCTCGATGGCACTGATGATCCATGAGACAACGCCGGTGATGAGGACCCAGGGGAGGAGACGACCTCCGCGTTGGCTCGCCGCCGAGATGCCGGCGGCAACGCTTGGATCTCCGCCCTCCAGCGCCACGTTCGCCTGCGAGATCAGTGCCGCCTGCCAGAAGGTCGCGACGTACATCACGATGAAGAAACCGATGGCGAAGACGGGGTAGAAGAGCGGCGGAACCGAATCGCCGGTCGTCGCGGGCAATAGCAGGACTCCCAGAGTCACCATCCCGATCAGTACAAGCAACGAGCTAAGGCCGGACAGCAGGGGAAAAACCGCGAGCTCCTTGCGCGAACTCAACACCTTCGCCGACGTCTTGAAGATTTGCCACGATGTCGACAGTGTGCTGGCAAAGGCCATCGGATTCCCCCCGGTCATTGACGGATATTCAGGCCAAGATACCAGTGCGCTAGCTACCAGGTCGGGTGGCTGGTTTGATGGAAAGATGCCTCGCCGCGACGTTCAGATCCCCACACCGGACGGGCAATGCCCGGCAACCCTGCACCTGCCCGACCAGCCCGGCCCGGCGGTGATCCTCTATCCCGACGCCGGCGGCGCCCGCGAAGTCATGCGCGAGATGGGGGATCGGCTCGCGGCCTTGGGGTATGTGGCGTTGGTGCCCGATGTGTACTACCGAGAAGGTAATTGGAAGCCATTCGATTTGGCGACCGCGTTCGGCGACCCGGAAGAGCGCGGCCGCCTGTTCGCGACGATGGGGACGCTCACCCCCGACCGGATCGATGCCGACGCGGGCGCCTTTCTGGACTTCCTTGCGCGCCAGCCTGAGGTAACCGGTCAGACCGTGGGCCTGACCGGTTACTGCATGGGTGGTCGAATCTCGTTGCGAATCGCGGCGAATCACGCGAATCGGGTGGGTGCGGTGGCGTCGTTTCACGGCGGCAATCTCGCCAACGCCGACGACCCCAACAGCCCACACCACCTGGCCGACCGCATCGCCGGCGTCGTGCTGGTCGCGGCCGCTGAGGAGGACACATCCTTCCCGCCCGAGCAGGAGCAGCTGCTGGCACAGGTGCTGAGCGACGCCGGGGTGCGCCATACCATCGAGACGTACCCGGCCAAACACGGATTCGCCGTCACGGACAACGCCACCTATGACGAGGCCGCCGCGGAACGGCACTGGAAGGCCCTCGAAGAGCTCTACGGCGCACACCTGGGTTCGTAGATCGCCCGGGTCGGAGCGGAGCGACAAGGAGATCTGGTGCTGTTCGAACCGAGGCTGCGGGCCGGAATCCACGACGGCACCATCTCGGTGGCCTATCGGCGTTGGAAACGCCCGCAGGTGAAGGTGGGCGGGCGCTATCGCGTCGGCTCCGATCGAATCCGTTCCATGACCGAGTTCGACTTCATCGAAGTCGATGCTGTTGACGAGATCGGCGCACGCGATATCGACGATGCCGATGCGTTATTGGCCGGGTACCCGTCTGCGGAGGCCGCGCGAAGTGATGTCGGCGCGAATGGGGATGATCAGTTGTATCGCTTGGCATTTCGCAAGATCGACATGGCAGATCCGCGTGCGGAGCTGGCTTCTTCGGCGGCGCTCTCGGTCGAAGATCTCGCCGAGATAGATGCGCGATTGGATCGGATGGATCGCAGTGCCAAGCCCGGTCCGTGGACCCGGGAGGTACTTCGGGAGATTGCCGAGCGCCCGGAAGTGCGGGCGAAGGACCTCGAGTCTTGCTCGCGCTGGCCCGATTTAGCGACCTTCAAGGTGCATGTGCGCAAGCTCAAGAACTTGGGTTTGACGCTGAGTTTGCCGGTGGGCTACCGGCTTTCACCGCGCGGTGTGGAGTATCTGGTGCGATCGTCGCGTTAGCAGCTGAATTCGCTTCCGGCGCCTTCGGTGGGGGTGGCTTCCTTCAGGCAGCCGAAGGGCTCGATTCCGGCGTCGCTGATCCGAATGGCGGACTTGGCCTGGGCGTTGGCGCAGAACAACCCGGAAGTCTCGCTGCGGCAACTGAACTCCCCGAAGGATAGGCGGCCGCCGTAGTCGAGCGGATTGCCGTCGCCGCTCTGGAAGGGGCCTGGGTCGCCGTGTAGTCCGCCCACTGTGACCTGGCGGCCGCTGAAATCAGTCCAGCCCGGTACCCAGTTGCCCTCGGTGTCGGCAGGCTTTTTCGGCGGGTTCGTCAAGTTGACCAGGCAAGACAGCGTGCCCGGCTGGATGTTGTCGGTCATGCAGCGTGTCTTGCCCGACGGGGTCTTGAACGCGACGTTGTCGCCGAGATCGGTCTTTTGTCCATCCTGGCTGGTGGCGGCGTGGAAGTTTGTGACGTCCACCGGCGCGCCCTTGGAAATCCACTGGGCCACAGCGTCATACGGTGCGCCTGCCACGGGCTCGGGTAACTCGATGGGAGTCTTGGTGGTGGTTGTGGTGGGCGCCTTGCTGGTGGTGCTGCTGGATGGAGATTGACTCGATGGGGGAGTGGTCGGCGAAACCGATGCTCCTTGGGAGCATCCGGCGACCAGGAGCAGTGTTCCCAGCAGGGTCAGACCGTCACGTAACAGGGCACGCATGCAGCCAGGCTAGCTGGCCACCGCGGGCGCACGGGTAGGCGCGGCGGTCGCTACCTCGATTGTCGGCCGGGGCGGAGCATCGGCAGCCTTGGCGGGCCGGCTTGCCCGGGCGTTGAGCCAGCATGCGAGAGCACCGATCACCAGCCCGATTCCCATACCGACATCCAGCCGCTGGCCAAGCAGAATCCAGGACAACAACCCGGCCACGGCAGGGATGACGCAGAACAGCATTGCCACCGCGGCCGCGCCGAACTTGCTCACCGATCGCACGTACAGCGACGTGCACAGGGTGGCGTTGAGCAATACCACCGCCGCCACGGCGCCGGCCGCCTGCCATGCATCGTGAACGACGCTGGGGGTCAGCAGGGCCAAGGCGCCCGCCGGGAGCAGCCCGGCGAGGTTCTGGATGGCGCTGTTGACGCGAAAGTCGACATCGGCGCAAAAGCGTTGTTGATACACACCGCCCGCGGCCAGGCCCAACAATGCGACCAGGAGCAGCACCAGCACGGTGTCGACGCCGCCCGTGGCGAGCAGCCGGTGCGCGCATGCGGCAAGGACCGCCACCACGCCCAGCGCGAGGGCAATCAGTCGGCGGCCGTTGAGCCGCTCACCCAGGAACATCGCCGCCAGCACCGCGGTGACAACGGGATTCATCGAGATGACGACCGCGCCCAATACCGCAGGCGCCCCATGCTCAAGGGCCTCGTACAAAGCGCAGAACTGCACGGCTTGCATGAGCAGTCCGGTGATGATGACGTGGCCGAGTTGGCGGCCGGTTGGCCAGACCGACCTCGCCACGAGCGCCCAGCCGGCCAGGATGGTTCCGGCGAGCGCGAAGCGGGCGACCAACACCAGCATCGGCGTCATGGCGGACACCGAGAGCGCCCCGATCGGGTAGCCGAGCGCGTACAGAAACGTGAGTGCCGCGGCGGAGGACCTCGTCATGGGCACGGTCATCTTCTGCATGACTGCCATGGTGGTGGCTCGAGGTGGCCGGTGTCCAACGATGATTACCAATCAAAATCAATCGCTGATACTTATCGATTAAGAAGCGAAATACGTGCCAGATCGATGCTCTACGGCTGAAGATTGAAATATTGATCAGGTCTTGTGATCGGGCTACGGTGTCGATATGGCGAGTTCCACGCTCGATATCGCGCCGCTGCGGTCGCTTGTCGCGGTTGCGGACTGTGGCGGATTCCACCGCGCCGCCGCGGTGCTGCACCTGACCCAGTCCGCGGTCAGTCAGCATGTGCGCAAGCTGGAGGCGGCGATCGGGGAGCCGGTGGTCCGGCGTTCCGGGCGCGGCGTGGTGTTCACCGACAAAGGTGCGCAGTTGTTGGCACATGGCCGCCGAATCTTGGCCGCACATGACATTGCGGTCGATGATCTGGTGACGGGCCGGGAGCGTCCCCTGGTTTTGGGTGTCACCGAACACGGTGCGGACTTGATCTTGCCGAGCATCACCACGGCCTTGCGGAGCCATCTTCCGGACTGGTCGGTGCGCGTGCGGTTCGACCGCAATCTGTATCTCGCCGAATCGGTGGACCGGGGAACCATGGACCTGGCAGTCATACTCGACGGTTCGGGCCTGGACCGCGCCAACGCGGTGGGCACCGTTCGTCTGCAATGGGTGGCGGCGCGCGGTTACCGGGTGAGTTCGGGTGGGCCCCTGGCTGTCATGACCTTCACCGAACCGTGCACCCTGCGCGCTCCCATGTTCAGTGCGTTGCACACGCTGGGCCGCCAGTATCAGATCGTCGGTGAATCACCGGATTTGTCGGGGCTGTACGCGGGCCTGCGGTCGGGCCTCGGCATGGCGCTGCTGCCCATCATCGGTTGGTTGCCCGACGGCATTGCGCCCGTGGACTCCATGCCCGCGGCGAACCTGGCGACCCTATCGGTCGTCGGCCGCCGCGGGCTGGACCCCGTGGTGTTCAGCGCTGTTGAACAAGCTGCCCGCGAAGCTCTTTCGGGAGCAGCGGCGGCTATCGCCTAGCTCGTTCCCGCTGAGGGTTTGCGTTCGGCTCGGAGTACCGTGTCGGCGATATCGAACTCCTCGTCGTCTCGTGTGAAGGTCCGGTTCCGTGATTCGGCGACGATGACGTTCCACTGGTCCGGGTCAAGGGTGTCGGCGATGTCCTCCGCCGTGAAGTACCAGTCGGGTAAGTCCGGTCGTCCTATCGCTGCTTGCATGTCCGACGGATGGTGCCCCACGATCAACAGCGTGCCCCCGGGGGCCACGGCGGCGGCCAGCGCCGCGAACACCGGCTCACGAAGTTTTGTTGGCAGGTGCATGAAATGCGATGTCACCAAATCGAATTGTCGACTGGGCTGCCATGTGGTCAGGTCGGCCTGGGCCCACGCGATCCGGTTGGCCAGCTCGGGATCGGTCTTCACGGCGTTATCGGCGGCACGGCGTAGCGCGGTCTCTGCGAAATCCATGCCGGTGACCTGCCAGCCCCGCTGTGCGAGCCAGATCGCATCGCCGCCTTCGCCGCAACCGGCGTCCAGTGCGGTCCGCGGAGGCAGCGACGAGATCTCAGTCACTAGTTGCGGATTGGCGTTCCCGCTCCACAGCGCATCGTGCGATTGGTAGAACTCGTCCCACGACTTCTCGTCGGACGGCGGGTTGTTGTGATCATGCATGTTGTAGCTCCCCGGCGTCGGCGACCGCAAGGTCGGCGTTGATGGCGGCGGCGGCTTCATTTCCGGCCGCCGCCGATGTGATGACCTGTGCCTTGATGTCTGTCACGTTTCCGGCGGCGTAGATACCGGGAACCGCGGTGGCGCCCCTGGTGACCGGCAGGTAGGTCCCTAGGAGATGGTCGCCGAGTCGCATCTCCTCCGCGGTAAGGCGCACGGGGGCCAGCATGTCGATGCGCGCCGAGACCACGGTTGCGACGACCAGTGCTTGACACGGAACCGTGTCGCCGGTTTCCAGTTCGAGCCCGGAGAGTGCGTCATCGGTGATTCGCAGCCGCGCCACCGGCCCGTCGACGACGCCGATATCCCTGCGAGCCAACTGGGCCGCCTCGTCGCGCGATAACGGGAAATCGTTGTGCCGCACCACGGTCACGTCGTCGCTGAGCTGACGGAAGATCAGTGCGTGGTGGACTGCCAGGGGGCCGGTGCCCAGCACGGCGATCGCACGATCTCGCACTTCCCACCCGTGGCAGTATGCGCAGTGCAGAACGTCGCGGCCCCAGCGCTGCGCCAATCCCTCGACATCGGGCAGTTCATCCACCGCTCCGGTGGCCACCAGTACCCGCCGTGCGAGCACGGTGGGCTCACCATCGAGCGATACGTCGAAATGGTTGTCCGCGTGGGATATCGATGCGACGCGCCCGTCAAGGAAGCTCGCGCCGTATTGCGCCGCCTCATCGCGACCGATGCCAAATAGCTCGGCCGGGAGTGTCGATTCGCGTCCCAGGTAGTTGTGGACTCGATCCGCCGGCGCGTTGCGGGGGCGGTGGTCGTCGATCACGACGACCGACCGCCGCGACCGGGCGAGCGTGATGGCGGCCGATAGTCCTGCGGCCCCACCACCGATGATGGCGACATCCCAGAGTTTGTTCATGGCACCACTATTGGCGCAGATTTGCAAGATAAGCAAGCTTTCTTGCCAAAGTGGCAACCCGGGGGTCACCATGGACCCTATGGACGACCAAAATCAGCGCATGGAAGCGGTGCTCGATGCCCTGGGGCCGAGGCTGCGGGCATTGCGCCTGCATCGTCAGGTCACTCTGGCGCAGTTGTCGGAGACGACGGGTATCTCCGAGAGCACGTTGTCTCGTCTGGAATCCGGCCAGCGCCGCCCCACCCTGGAGCTCCTGCTGCTACTGGCCGAGGCGCACCAGGTTCCGCTCGACGAGCTGGTGAACGCGCCCGCCACGGGAGATCCACGCATCCACCCCAAGCCGTTCAAGCGGAACGGATCGATCTACCTGCCGTTGTCGCGCCGACCGGGCGGCGTGCAGTGCTTCAAGCAGATCATCCCGCCCCATTCGCCGAAGGGGGAACCGAATATGAAGGTCCACGAGGGCTACGAGTGGATGTATGTGCTGTCGGGGAAGTTGCGGCTGCTGCTCGGGGAACTCGATCTCATCCTGCCCGCGGGCGAGGCCGCCGAGTTCGATACTCATATCCCGCATTGGTTCGGCAATCCGACGGACAAACCCGTCGAGGTGTTGCACATTTTCGGCCCGCAGGGGGAGCGAATGCATGTGCGGGCACGTTCTGGTTCCGGGGACTAGTGATCAGCTGAGATACTGGTAGCACTATGTCTGCCACCGAGGGTCCCGCTGCTCCGTTGCCGCTGGTCTTCGACGCGCCGCGCCGGGCCATGCCGCCCCGTCATCTGGCGGATATGACCCTCGAGCAGAGTCGCGATGTGGTGACCGCATTGGGGCTTCCGGCATTTCGCGCCAAGCAGATCGCCAACCAGTATTACGGACGGCTGGTGGGCGATCCCGCGGCGATGACCGACCTGCCTGCGGGTGCGCGTGACGGCGTGGGCGAAGCGCTGTTTCCCCGTCTGCTCGATCCGCTGCGTCAGGTGGCGTGTGATTCCGGGGATACCCGAAAGACCTTGTGGCGCTTGCATGACGGCAGCACCGTGGAATCGGTGCTGATGCGCTATCCGGATCGCAACACGTTGTGCATCTCGTCTCAGGCAGGCTGCGGTATGGCCTGCCCATTCTGCGCCACCGGCCAAGGCGGATTGACCCGCAACCTGTCGGCCGCCGAGATCCTGGAGCAGGTCCGTGACGCCGCGGCGTCATTGCGGGACGGCGAGTTGCCGGGCGGGCCGGGCCGGTTGTCGAACATCGTCTTCATGGGCATGGGGGAACCCCTGGCCAACTACAACCGGGTACTCACGGTGTTGCGCAAGATCACCGCGCCGCCACCGGAGGGTTTCGGCATATCGCAGCGTGGTGTCACGGTGTCCACGGTGGGGCTGGCGCCGGCCATCCGCAAGCTGGCCGATGAGGGGCTCGGTGTCACACTCGCGGTGTCGCTGCACTGCCCGGACGATGAGCTGCGCAACACCCTGGTGCCGGTCAATACCCGGTGGGCGATCAGCGAGGTGCTTGACGCCGCGCGCTACTACGCCGATGCCACGGGGCGGCGGGTGTCGATCGAGTATGCCCTCATTCGTGATGTGAACGATCAGCCGTGGCGTGCCGACATGCTTGGCAAGAAGTTGCGAAAAGCCTTGGGGCAGTTCGTTCATGTGAACCTGATTCCGCTGAACCCAACCCCTGGCAGCCAATGGGATGCCAGCCCCAAACCCGTTGAACGCGAATTTGTGCGACGTGTACGCGAGCAGGGAGTCTCCTGCACGGTGCGTGATACCCGTGGCCGCGAGATTGCCGCCGCGTGCGGCCAGCTGGCCGCTTCCGAACGTTGAGTTAGCGGATGCGGCCGGACCGGCGGCCGAAGTAGTCGTTGGCGGTGAACGCCAGCACGATGAGGGCGAAACCGACCAGGAAGACGTCCTCGACCTTGCCGACGTGATTGCCGACGAGCATGCACAGCAGGACGGCCGCCATGACGACGCCGAGGATGTGGAAGACGCGCGGATTCTGGCCGGACAGCCCGCGCCCGAACGCTACGGACGGCACGTCCGCGACATCGACTCCGTCGTACTTGACAACCTCGGTCGTGGCCACCGCCAGCCCTCCAAATCTCAGACGTCTACTACAGCCCATAGTGTGCCACGCCCGCCTGCTTCAGGGTGAGGGTGGCACCCCGCGTTACCCCGAATCCGGCCCCGTCGTGCGCAAGTGATGCTTGCGGTGACACCAAAATGGTGTCACCATGACACCATGAATTTGCAACCGTATGTCGACTCCGTGCGTGAGGACCTCGTCATCGCCGCAAAAGCTGGTGGTGCGGAGGCCGGGGAGCTGGCGGAGCGGCTGACCGCGCCGTTGGAGTCGGCCATTCGACTGGCACTGCTCGACGCCCTGTCGGCGGCTGCCGAGGAAGTGACCCGTGAACTCGCGCCCACCGTGGTCGACGTGCGCCTGCGTGGCCGGGAACCGGAGTTCGTGGTGACCCAGCCGACCCCGCCCGTACCGCCGGAGACCGCGGTCCCCGCCGATGACGGCAGCGGCGGCACCTGGCGCGTGACCCTGCGGCTGCCGGAGAACCTGCGGCCCACCGTGGAGGCCGCGGCCGGAGACGACGGGATCTCACTCAACGCATGGCTGGTGCGTGCCGCGGTAGCCGCGGTTGAAAAGCGCACCGGCACAAGAACATCCCGCTATGGAAACACCATCAGCGGCTGGGTTCGCTAGAAGAAAGGGAAACAATGACTGTGTCATCTATGCCAGCTACATTCGATACCCCAAACCCCATCACGGCCAAGGTGGAATTGGCCCGGGGCACCCTTCAGATCATCGCGAGTGACCGTGCGGACACCGTGGTGGTGGTACGTCCGCGCGATGAGGCGAAGACTGTCGATCTCAGGACCGCCGAACGCACCCGGGTCTCGTACTCCCAGGGCGTGCTGTCGGTGTTGTCTTCGCAGGGTCTGACATTTCGCACCGGGACCATCGACATTGTGGTCGAACTTCCGAGCCAGTCCCTCCTGGACATTTCGGTGGCCTCGGCGGAAGTGCGCGCCGACGGCGACTATGGCGATGTCCGTTTCCAATCCGCCAGCGGAGATCTGATCATCGACGCGATCAGCGGTGTCGCGAAGGTCGATACCGCCTCGGGAGGCGTGTCGATCCGCGAGTTGACCGGTGATATCAAGCGGAACACCGCCAGCGGCGACTCTGCCGTCAAGGTGTTGCGCGGTCACGCCAGAGTCGCATCGGCATCGGGATCGGTGGACATCGGAATGGCCGTCGCGGGTGGTCTGCTCTTCGAGACGGCAAGCGGCAACACCTCGATCGGGATCGCCCGGGGCACAGCAGCGAGGCTGGCAATCGACACGCATTCGGGTGCGTTCTCCAACTCGCTGGAACTGGCAGACGGGCCCGAGGCGTCGGACGAGATTTTCGATGTGAATATCCGCTCGGCCAAGGGGGACGTCGACCTGCATCGCCCGGTGGCCCTTGCGGGGTAGGGGCGGCCGCGCTGCCGGGGCAGAATGAGCGGGTGACAGTGAGTTCAGAGGTCTGCCGCGTCCTTCTCCTCGGTAGCACCGGGTCCATTGGTACCCAGGCGCTCGAGGTCATCGCCGCCAACCCTGACCGCTTTGAAGTGGTCGGCCTGGCCGCCGGCGGCGGCAACGTGGATCTGCTGCGCCGGCAGATCGCGGAGACCGGGGTCACCAACGTCGCGGTGGCGGACGAGAGCGCCGCCGCCCGCCTGGACATTCCGGTGCTGAGTGGATCCGGTGCCGTCACCGAGTTGGTGGAGAACACCGAGGCCGATGTGGTGCTCAACGCGCTTGTCGGGGCTCTCGGGCTGCGCCCCACCCTGGCTGCACTGAAGACCGGGGCCCGTCTGGCGTTGGCCAACAAGGAGTCCCTGGTGGCCGGGGGGCCGCTGGTGACCAAGGCTGCCGCGCCCGGACAGATCGTGCCCGTCGACTCCGAACATTCCGCGCTGGCGCAATGTCTGCGTGGTGGCACCCGCGGCGAGATCGCACAGCTGATCCTGACCGCTTCGGGCGGTCCGTTTCGGGGATGGACCGCCGAGCAGCTCCAGGACGTCACCCCGGAACAGGCGGGCGCACACCCCACCTGGTCGATGGGACCGATGAACACGCTCAACTCGGCCTCACTGGTCAATAAGGGGCTCGAGCTCATCGAGACACATCTGCTGTTCGGCGTCCCGTATCGGCAGATCGGTGTTGTTGTGCACCCACAGTCGATCGTGCACTCGATGGTGACGTTCACCGACGGGTCGACGCTGGCCCAGGCCAGCCCGCCCGATATGAAATTACCGATTGCCTTGGCGCTGGGATGGCCGGATCGAGTACCGGGAGCGGCCCTGGCCTGCGACTTCAGCACCGCCTCCACGTGGGAGTTCGAGCCGCTGGACGCCCAGGTGTTTCCCGCCGTTGACCTGGCCCGGAGCGCCGGTGAAGCCGGAGGATGTATGACCGCCGTCTACAACGCCGCCAACGAAACCGCGGCCGCCGCCTTCCTGGACGGACGCATCGGATTCAGGTCCATCGTGCGAACAATTGCCGATGTGCTCGATGCGGCCAGGCAATGGGAAGGAACCTCTGCGGAACCCGCTACCGTTGACGATGTACTCGATGCGCAGAACTGGGCTGACCGGCAGGCTGCGCATCTCATCTCCACGGAGGAAAATCGAACCTGATGGCTGCGTACGTGATCGGAATCGCACTCTTCGCGCTGGCGATCTTGGTGTCGGTGGCGCTGCATGAGTGCGGGCACATGTGGGTGGCGCAGGCCACCGGCATGAAGGTGCGCCGCTACTTCGTGGGATTCGGTCCGACGCTGTGGTCGACCAAGCGCAAGAGCAACCACGGCGCCAACGACATCATCGAATACGGCCTCAAGGCCGTCCCGCTGGGCGGCTTCTGCGATATCGCCGGCATGACCTCGGTGGAGGAACTCACTCCCGAGGAATCCGACCGCGCGATGTACAAACAGAAGGTCTGGAAGCGGGTCGCGGTGCTGTTCGCCGGACCGGCCATGAACTTCCTCATCGGCATCGTGGTCTTCTACGGCGTCGTCCTGTTCTGGGGCCTGCCCGACAACAACGCGCCTACACATCCCGAGGTCAAGCAAACCAGCTGTGTGGCGCCGCAAAAGAGTGCCGACCCCAAGGACATGGCGACCTGCACCGGGGACGGGCCGGCGGCGCTCGGGGGTCTGCGTGAGGGTGATCAAGTGCTCGCCATCGCAGGCAAGCCGGTCAGCACATCCAGCGACATGGTGACCGCCATTCGAGAGCTGCGCGGTCCGCAGGTGTTCGAGATCACCCGCGACGGCAAGCAGCAATCTCTCCTGGTGACCGTCGCCGAGACGCAGCGCTGGGACGAGAAGGCGGGCAAGCTCATCTCGGTGGGTGCCGTCGGTGCCTCACTGAGTACCTATGTGCCACAGAAGCACTACAACCCGTTGACCGCGGTGCCCGCCACCGGGAACCTCATCGGCACCGTTGCCGTCGAAACCGTGAAGGCCATCGGGAAGATCCCGACGAAGGTCGGCGCCCTTTGGGACTCGATCACGGGCAGCGAGCGGGCAATGGACACTCCGATGAGCATTGTCGGCGCGAGCCGCATGGGTGGCGAGACGGTAGAGCACGACATGTGGATCATGTTCTGGATCCTGTTGGCGCAGCTCAACTTTGCACTCGGTGCCATCAATTTGTTGCCGTTGTTGCCGTTTGATGGTGGACACATCGCGGTGGCCACGTACGAGAAGATCCGCAACATGATTCGGTCGGCGCGCGGCCTCACGGCAGGCGCGCCCGTCAACTACATGAAGTTGATGCCCGCGACCTATCTCGTCCTGGTGGTGGTTGTCGGTTACATGCTGCTGACGATCACCGCCGACATCGTCAACCCGATTAGACTTTTTCAATAGCGATCCAATTGGAGGATCACATGACCAGCCTGGGCATTCCGAGTGCACCGCCGCCGACACTGTCGCCGCGGCGTAAGACGCGTCAGCTCATGGTCGGAAACGTCGGGGTGGGCAGCGACTCGCTGGTCTCGGTGCAGTCGATGTGCACCACCAAGACCCACGACGTGAACTCGACCCTGCAGCAGATCGCCGAGCTGACCGCCTCCGGCTGTGACATCGTGCGTGTCGCCTGCCCGCGGCAGGAGGATGCCGACGCCCTCGCCGAGATCGCGCGCAAGAGCCAGATCCCGGTGATCGCCGATATCCACTTTCAGCCCAAGTACATCTTTGCGGCGATCGACGCCGGCTGCGCCGCCGTGCGCGTCAATCCGGGGAACATCAAGGAGTTCGACGGCCGCGTCAAGGAAGTCGCCAAGGCCGCCGGTGAGGCCGGGATCCCCATCCGCATCGGGGTGAACGCGGGCTCGCTGGATCCACGCATCCTCGGCAAGTACGGCAAGGCCACGCCGGAGGCGCTCGTCGAGTCGGCGCTGTGGGAGGCCGGCCTGTTCGAGGAGCATGGCTTCGGCGATATCAAGATCAGCGTCAAGCACAACGACCCGGTGATCATGGTCGCCGCATACGAACTACTGGCCTCGCAGTGCGATTACCCGCTGCACCTGGGTGTTACCGAGGCCGGCCCGGCATTCCAGGGCACCATCAAGTCGGCCGTGGCGTTCGGTGCGCTGCTGTCCAAGGGCATCGGCGACACCATCCGGGTATCCCTTTCTGCACCCCCCGCCGAGGAGGTCAAGGTCGGCAACCAGATTCTGGAGTCCCTCAACCTGCGGCCGCGGGGGCTGGAAATCGTGTCCTGCCCGTCCTGCGGACGCGCGCAGGTAGACGTCTACACCCTGGCCAACGCGGTGAGCGCCGGATTGGAGGGGCTGGATGTGCCACTGCGCGTCGCGGTCATGGGCTGCGTCGTCAACGGACCGGGTGAGGCTCGCGAGGCGGACCTGGGCGTGGCATCCGGCAATGGCAAGGGGCAGATCTTCGTGAAGGGCGAGGTCATCAAGACCGTGCCGGAGGCGCTGATTGTCGAAACCCTCATCGACGAGGCCATGCGTCTGGCCGAAGAGATGGGCGTCGAGATCGGAACCGACGGAACTCCTACAGGCCAGCCGGTCGTCACCGTAAGCTGAACATAGCTCGGCGTAACGGGACACACGGGAGCGATTGCCGATGACGACAACACTGCCGGCGCCTGGAGCGCCCGGAGCGTCGTCGTCCGACGCCGTTCGCGTGCTCGGGTCATCGGATACCGACGCGGTGCGCGCCGTTCTGGACCTCGACCCGGTGGCCTCCTGCATGCTTTCTGCCCGGGTGGAGGCTCGCGGTGCCGATCCCACAGCCATCGGCGGCGAGATCTGGTCGACGGGCGTGTTGGCCGACGCACTGTGCTTCGTCGGGACGACGATCATTCCGCTGGCGGGTGGGCCCGAGGCAACCCGGTTATTCGCCGAACGTGCCATCGAGCAGCACCGGATCTGCCCGTCGCTCGTTGGTCCGGCGGATGTGGTGCTCGACATGTGGTGCCACCTCGATCCGGTCTGGGGTCCGGCGCGTGAGGTTCGTGCTTGCCAGCCCCTGTTGGCGATGCTCGATGCGCCGGTTTGTGTCGTCGATCCCGCGGTACGGCAGGTCCGTGCCGAGGAGTTGGACGAGTACTTGAATGCCTCGGTTCAGATGTTCATCGGAGAGATGGGCGTCGACCCGCGCAACGGCGACGGGGGACGCGGCTACCGGCGACGGGTGGCGGGTCTCATCGACGCGGGCAGGGCATGGGCACGTTTCGAGGACGGCCGGGTCATCTTCAAGGCTGAGATCGGATCACAATCGCTGAGCGTCAGCCAGATTCAGGGTGTGTGGGTAGATCCTGAATTTCGTGGGCGTGGGCTCGGCACTGCCGGCGTGGCCGCGGTCGCGGCAGCGGTGCACCGCAGCGGTCGGATTCCCAGCCTCTACGTCAACAGCTTCAACGAAGTGGCGCGCGCGTCCTACGCCAAGGCAGGTTTCACGCGGATCGGCACGTTCGCGACGGTTCTCGTTAGCTAATTCTCGTCAGCTAGTGCCCGTTAGTCCCGTGCGCCTGCGAGGTTTCAGGGTCTCGCGGTCTTAGCATCGACCCCGATGAACAGAGGTGTGTGGGTCCTGCCGTTGCTCGGCACGGCACTGCTGGTGTCAAGTGCTGTCGCGTGCACGCCGCGCCCCGATGGGCCCGGCCCGGTGGCAGAAAAGTTCTTCGAGGCACTGGCCAAGGGTGACACCGCCACCGCCTCGAAGCTGACCGATGACCCCGATGGTGCGAAAGTGGGCCTGGACCAAGCATTCTCGGGGCTGCAGGCGACGTCCTTCAAGGCCGCCGTGAACGGGTCGCAATACACGCAGGACACCGGCAGCGCCGATGCCACCTACACCTGGCAGCTGCCGAGGAAGCGCGCCTGGACCTACAACGGGCGCCTGGAGATGCTGCGCACGGCCGGCAGCTGGCAGGTGCGCTGGGCGCCGAGTGATCTGCACCCCAAACTCGGTGAACGCCAAATGCTCTCGCTGCGTACCGATCCCGCCAAGCGCGCGACGGTCAACGAGGCCGGTGGTACGACGGTACTGGCACCCGCCAATCTGTACAGAATCGCCTTCGATGCGTCGAAGGCAGGCAATGCGCTGATGAGCACCGCCACCGCGCTGGCCGACGCCATACGGCCCTATGACGACCAGATGAACGCCGCATCTCTCGCCGAGCAGGCAAGCGCGCAAACCTCGCCGATGAACCTCATCACGCTGCGCAAGGACGACTGGGACAAGGTATCCATCGCGCTGGAGACGCGGCCGGGAGCGCTGCGGCCGGGCGTGGTGATGACGCCGATCGCGGACCTGCTGCCCACCGATGACGCCTTCGCGCCCGATATCGTCGCGCAGGTCAAGAAGGCCGTGCTCGACGAGCTGGATGGCGAGGCGGGCTGGCGCGTCGTGAGCGTCAACCAGAACGGTGTCGACACCGCCGTCCTCAATGAGGTGAAACCCACTCCGGCGCCGTCGAAGACGATCAGCCTGGACCGCGCCGTGCAGAACGCCGCGCAGAACGCCGTCAACACCCGGGGCCAGAAGGCCATGATGGTGGTCATCAAGCCGTCGACGGGGGAGATTCTGGCGATCGCGCAGAACGCCGCGGCCAATGCGGACGGACCACTGGCCACCACAGGGCTGTTTCCGCCCGGGTCGACGTTCAAGATCATCACCGCGGGCGCCGCGCTCGAGCGCGGTATGGCCACCCCCGACACGATGCTGGGATGCCCGAAGCGGGTGACCATCGGCGACCGCAGTGTCCCCAACTACAACGAGTTCGATCTCGGCACGGTGCCCATGTGGCGTGCCTTCGCGAATTCGTGCAACACCACCTTCGCGAAGCTGGCCAGTGAGATGCCTTTGGACAGTTTGACTGTCGCCGCTTCGCAGTTCGGTATCGGACCCGACTACGACGTCGCGGGTATCACCACCATCTCGGGGAACGTGCCGCCCACCGTCAACGTGACCGAACGCACCGAGGACGGATTCGGCCAGGGCAAGGTGCTGGTCACGCCGTTCGGTATGGCGCTGGCCGCGGCTACCGTCGCGAATGGAAAGACGCCGGTACCGCAGCTGATTTCGGGTCAGATCACCGGAATCACGGGTGAGCGGACGCCGGTGACCCCGACGATGGTCGACGGTCTGCGCGGGATGATGCGCGAGACGGTGCTCAGTGGTACCGCGATGGACCTCAAGGGTGAGGGGGCGGTCTACGGGAAGACCGGTGAGGCTGAGTTCCCGGGCGGATCGCATGCCTGGTTTGCCGGGTATCGCGGTGACATGGCATTCGCCACCCTGATCGTCGGGGGTGGCGGTTCGGAGGCCGCGGTGCGCGCCACCAAGGTCATGTTCCAGTCGCTGCCGCCGGACTACCTGGCCTAGTCCGCGCGCGAGGTCAGGACGCAGAACTCGTTGCCTTCGGGGTCGGCCAGCACCACCCATGGCGAATCGCCCTGGCCGATGTCCATTCGGGTGGCGCCGTGTGCCAGGAATCTGTCCACCAGGGCGCTCTGGTCGTCGTCGCGGAAGTCGAGGTGCAGACGATTCTTCATGGTCTTGGGATCGGGTCCGTTCATGAAGAACAGCAAGGGCGGATGCCGGTCCGGCTGGTAGACGCTGACGAACCCGTCGTCACCGATCTCGTAGGGCCATTTCAGCACCTCAGACCACCAGCGACCGAGTGTGGACGCATCCTGGCAGTCGATCACAATCGCCTCGAGTGTGAGTCCGACGGGCAGGCCCATGAATTCGATTGTGCGCGCTGTCGCTAACGTTCCGCCAAGCAATTACGAACTACCATGTAGAAAACAGCATCCAGGGAGGATCGAGAGCTTGCGCAGAGCATTTCGGAGTGTGCTTGTGGTGACCGGGCTCGTCAGCCTCCTGATGAATGTGGCGATCACCGCACCCGCAACCCTTGGCCACGCATTGGCCGCGAGTCCCAGTGGAGTGGCCTCCGTGTCACCCACACCGGGCCAAACGGTCGGGGTGGCCATGCCCGTCACGATTCATTTCGCGGCCCCGGTCGCTGATAGACCGGCCGCCGAGCGGTCCATCGGATTCTCGGCGTCGAGGGTCCCGGCTGGAAAGTTCAGCTGGGTCGATGACGCGACGGTTCGATTCACCCCGAGTGAATACTGGCCCGCGCATTCGCCGATCACCGTGTCGGTCAATGGTGTGAGCGGAATGAAGTACAAGTTCCAGACCGGCTCGGAGGTACTGGGCATTGGCAGCATCAGCGGTCACACCTTCACGGTGAAGATCGACGGCACGGTGATGCGAACCATGCCCGCATCGATGGGAAAGCCCAAGCACCCCACACCGGTCGGTTCCTTCACCGCCCTGGAGAAGCAGAGTCCTGTGGTCATGGACTCTCGGACCATCGGCATTCCGCTGAATGACCCCGAGGGGTACAAGCTGACCGTCTACTACGCGGTTCGTGTCACCTGGGGTGGCGTCTACGTGCACAGTGCCCCTTGGTCGACGGGCGCACAGGGCAATTCCAACGTCAGTCACGGCTGCATCAACCTGAGCCCCGACAACGCCTCCTGGTACTACAACACCGTCAGCGTCGGCGACCCCATCGTCATCAACGCGTAGCGAGCCGGTAGCGGTCTCAATGGACCCGGCTACGCTGCCTTCATGACTGTGTCGGATTCTCTTCGCGCGAGCGGCTCATCGCCACGTGCCGCACTGCGCCCGGGGGAGTTGTCCTCCGAGCGCCAGGTTCCCGTGTCGATCGATCGTCCCGAGTATGTGGGCAAATCCAAGGTCGCCGAGGCGATCGGGGAGCCGTACGTTCAGACGCCCGAGGTCATCGAGAAGATGCGAGTCGCCGGCAGGATCGCGGCGCAAGCGCTGGAGCTGGCGGGTGAGGCGGTGGCCCCCGGGGTCACTACCGACGAACTGGACCGAATCGCGCACGACTACATGGTTTCCCAGGGCGCGTACCCGTCGACGCTGGGATACAAGGGATTTCCGAAGTCGTGCTGCACATCGCTCAACGAGATCATCTGCCACGGGATACCGGACTCGACCGTGATCGAGGACGGTGACATCGTCAACATCGATGTCACCGCCTACATCGACGGTGTGCACGGCGACACCAATGCCACCTTCCTGGCCGGAAATGTCTCCGAGGAGCACCGCCTGCTGGTGGAGCGCACGCGGGAGGCGACCATGCGGGCCATCAACGCCGTCAAGCCGGGACGGGCGCTGAGCGTCGTCGGCCGGGTGATCGAGGCCTATGCAAAGCGGTTCGGGTACAACGTGGTTCGTGCCTTCACCGGGCACGGCGTGGGCCCGACATTCCACAACGGGCTCATTGTGCCGCACTACGACGACCCTAATCTGGACATCGTCATCGAGCCGGGAATGACGTTCACCATCGAGCCGATGATCAACCTGGGATCACTGGACTACGAGATCTGGGATGACACCTGGACCGTGGCGACCACCGACAAGCTGTGGACCGCGCAGTTCGAGCACACCATGGTGGTCACCGAGGACGGGGTAGAGATCCTGACCCTGCCATGACGGGCGCGCTGCTGGTCGGGGGTGTCAGCTCCGATGCCGGTAAGAGTCTGGTCGTGACAGGTCTGTGCCGGTTATTGGCGCGCAAGGGGATTCGCGTCGCGCCGTTCAAGGCTCAGAACATGTCGAACAACTCCGTGGTGACCGTCGACGGGGGAGAGATCGGCCGGGCACAGGCCCTGCAGGCGCGAGCCTGTGGTCTGGAACCTTCGGTGCGGTTCAATCCCGTGCTCCTCAAGCCGGGCAGCGATCGCACCTCGCAACTGGTGGTGCGCGGGCAGGCGACGGGCAATGTCAGCGCCCGTTCCTATGTGGAACACCGCGAGGAGCTACGGCAGGTGGTCGCCGAGGAATTGCACTCGCTGCGTGCGGAATACGACGTGGTGATCTGTGAGGGCGCCGGTTCTGTCGCCGAGATCAATCTGCGGTCAACCGATATCGCCAACATGGGGCTGGCACAGGCGGCGGGACTGCCCGTGGTGCTGGTCGGCGACATAGACCGTGGCGGTGTGCTGGCACACCTGTTCGGCACGGTGGCGGTGCTGGAACCTGCTGACCAACGACTCGTCGCCGGCTTCATCGTCAACAAGTTCCGCGGTGATCCGACGCTGCTGGAACCCGGACTGGAGCAGCTCGCCGCCCTGACCGGCCGAACGACATTCGGTGTGCTGCCGTATGACGACCAGTTATGGCTCGACGCAGAGGATTCGGTGTCCGTGGTGGCGTCGGCTCAGGTAGGGCGGCCCGCCGCCCCGATCGGACGGGAATGGCTGAGGGTGGCCGCGGTGCGGTTGCCGCGAATCTCCAATTCCACCGATATCGAGGCCATCGCCTGCGAGCCGGGAGTGATCGTCCGGTGGGCGGCACATCCGGCCGATATCGCGGACGCCGACGTAGTGGTCATCCCGGGTACCAAGGCCACCATCGCCGATCTTGCCTGGATGCGTGGCTCCGGAATCGCCGATGCCGTTGTTGCTCATGCCCGTTCGGGCGGTCCGTTGCTGGGTATCTGCGGCGGATTCCAGATGCTTGCGACCACGATCGACGACCGCGTCGAGTCCGGTGCGGGAACCGTGGCAGGGCTGGGCTTGCTCGATATCGACATCGTCTTCGAATCCGACAAGACGCTGCGTCGCTGGCAACCCCCGGGTTTGGCTGGCTACGAGATCCACCACGGCACCGTCACGCGGTCGGCGGTTGCGCCGTGGCTGATCGACCATGACGAGGGTGCTGTCGACGGCGCGATCTGGGGAACCCATTGGCACGGGGTGCTCGACAACGACGATTTCCGCCGCCAGTGGCTCACGCAGGCTGCGGCGGCCGCCGGACGTTCCGGATTCGTCGTCGCTGCCGACACCAACGTCGGCGATTGTCGCGCTGCTCAGTTGGACAGATTGGCCGATCTCATGGACATCCACGTCGGCGTCGACGCCATCGCGGCCGTCTGGGAGAAATCTGGATCGCCGGGGTCGGCGGCCCCGTCATATCCGGTAATTGCGGCACGGGTCGAATAGCCTGTGCGGGTGCATCGGGGACTCGTAGCTGTCGGAGTATCAGCATTGGCGCTTGTGGGCTGCACCCAGACGGTGACGGGTACCGCCACGTGGCCGGGGGCGCGCATCGCGCAATCGCTGCTCACCGCCGACGAACTGCCCCCGGGCACCAAGTACGACAGGGTGGTCGCTGATCTGGGGCCGGTGACGGTCAACAACCAGCAGGTCGTCGTGGGCGGGATGCCGTCGAACCCGCAGGGGTGCGCGGACGGCTTGTCGCCTCGATTGGCGAATGCCGGTAAAGCCGGCCCCGAGAACACCGCGCGGTACATCGCGCGGTTCAACGGTGCGAACATCATCGTCAGCCTGTTGCGCGACACCATCGACCTGACCAACGTCAAGGACGTGGCAACCCGTTGCGCCAAGTACGAGGTGTTCTTCGACAAGAGTTCGCCGGGAACACCGATGACCACCGAACCGGTGCAGGATGGACCGGTCGGCGTTCTCACTTATAAACAGACGATGATCATGCCCAGGGGTACCACTTCTCGGTACATGGCGTTTGCGAATGTCCACGGAGTGGCGATGGTGGCGACGTCCTTCGATCTGCGTGACCCATCGGTCAAGGCTGTCGCCACCATGCCCCAGACTTTCCTGGACATCGTGGCAAAACAGGTCGACAAGATCGAACGGACCTGACTGAGCAGGGTGAAAGTTTCCTGATAGGGCTGGTAAAAGCCCAACCGGATCGGTCGTACTCAGGTACCGTGCGCCCATGCCCAAGGTCTTCGCGCAGGGGGCTCATCCATGAGCCCGGCGCCCGAGGTTCGTCACCCGCGCCCGGGGGCTCCGCCCGTCCGCGATGGTGAGTTGCACCAGGTCGTCACGATTGACGGACGAACAGTGCAGGTCAATGTGTCGGGGCCGGATAAGGGAACCACCGTCGTGATGCTGGCCGCGGCCGGACATTTCGCGCTCAGTTATCGGGCGGTATGCGAGCGGCTACACACCGCCGGGTTGCGCACCGCGGTAATCGGCCATGATCCACATCTGCATGCCAAGGCGATCACCGGAGTGCTCGACGATATCGGCGTCAAGGTGGCGTTGTTGGTGGGAGACCGTGCGGGAGGGGAGCTGGCGTGGGATCTGGCCGCCAGCAAGCTCGACAGATTCATTGGATTGGTGGCAATTGACCGCGGTCACCCGCGCGTTGCTGACCGGGCCGGACTGATCCGCGACAAGCACTGCCCGCCGGTCGAGATCAACACCACGGTGTTGGTCACCTCGGACGCCACGCGGGCGATCGCCCGCGCCAGCCAGCGCTTCGTTTACGGCGACTACCGGATCGTCGAACTGATGGGACGCCGTTCGGCCACTCGCGACCTCACCCCGGAGCTTGCCGCCGAGGTAGTGCTGCGCAGCAGCTCATGGTGAACGTCTGAGCTAGCTGCTGGCTTCGTAGAACTTCAGCCAGGAATTCAGCTCCTGGTATGCCTGCGCGCGGGGCGCCGCGACGGACAGGAAGACATCGTGCTTGGCGTCCGGGATCGGAACCACCCGCTGATCGTTGCCGATGCATCCCGCCCAGCGTGCGATCTGCTGCACGTCCAGGACCGCATCGCCACGTAGCGCCGCGGCGGGGTCGACGTCCCCGGGAAGACTGTGATCCGAACGCAAGATCAGGTTGGGTACACCGACGTCCAGGCCGCGGTGCAGCTCGGCATGTCCACGGCGGATCGCGCTGATCCACCCGAATCGCACCGGGAACCCGCCGACAGGCTTCCACTCCAGGTTGTAATCGAATTCGCCGTGAAAGTCCTTGTGCAGGCTCGCGCCGTACGCACCTTCGTGAGGTAACGGGATCGCTTGTTTGGCACGGAATCTCGAAATCGCCTTGACCGCGGCGGTGGTGCCGCCACTACGGAGAAGGGGCCGACCTTGCAGATCCAGCCACGGGCTATTGAGGACAAGGCCCGCGATATGCCCCTGGCTGTTTGTCACCCGTAGGCGGTTGAGCCACAGCGAGACGATGAGACCGCCGGCCGAGTGCCCGTACACGAGAAGGGGCGTCCCGACGGTCTCCCCGTTGATGATGTTGACCGCCGCATCGAGCTCGGCGTCGTACAGCGACAGATCGCTGATGTAGTGCGGGGTTTGGTGTTCGCGACGAGACCGACCGCATTTGCGCAAGTCCAGTGCGAAGAATCGATAGCCGCGAGCCAGGAAATGCTCGGCAAGTTCGGTGTGGAAGAAGTAGTCGGTATATCCGTGGACCATGAGCACCGCGCGTCCGGTATCCGGCTGAATTTCAGGCCGCACCAGTGTGGCGGTAATTACACCTTCGCCGTCAGGATCAACGCCCAGGTCAATGGTCCGTCGGAGGTAGCCATCAAGGACATCGGATTCCCATGTCACTGCCATAGCCTAGTTGAAGGAATCGCGGATATACGCGCGCGATAACCTGTGTGTACTCGCGGGTAGTGGCGAAGGGTCGCCACTCCATCAGATTCGAAAAGGACAGTGAACCGGTGTCAAAAGCGCAGGTGGAGCAGACAGACGTTGCCCTGATTGGGTCAGGGATCATGAGCGCGACGCTCAGCGCTCTGCTGCGGTTGGTCGAACCGGATCTGTCGATCACCTTGATCGAGCGTCTCGACGCGGCGGCCAGTGAGAGCAGTGACCCGTGGAACAACGCCGGTACCGGTCACTCGGCACTGTGCGAGCTGAACTACACCCCGCAGAAGGCCGATGGCTCGATCGATATCACCAAGGCCATCACGGTGAACGAGCAATTCCAGGTCTCCCGCCAGTTCTGGGCGTACGCCGTGGAGAACGGTGTGCTGCCGGATGTTCGTGGCTTCCTCAACCCCATCCCGCACGTGAGCTACGTGCACGGCGCCGACAAGGTCGAGTTCCTGCGTAAGCGCCACGACGCCCTGGTGAGCAACCCGCTCTTCGCGAAGATGGAGTTCATCAACGACGACGACGAGTTCGCACGCCGACTGCCGCTGATGGCCGCCGGACGCGATTTCTCTGATCCGGTGGGTTTGAACTGGAGCCAGGACGGCACCGACGTCGATTTCGGTGAGCTGTCAAAGCAGTTGGTGGGCTTCGGAGTTCGCAGCGGAACCAACGCGATCTTCGGCACCGAGGTTCGCAACATCAGTCGCGAGAGCGACGGCGGATGGATTCTCAAACTGGTCAACGGGCGCACCGGCGAGAAGCGCAAGCTCAAGGCCAAGTTCGTGTTCGTCGGTGCCGGCGGTGGTGCTCTGGGGCTGTTGCAGAAGGCCGGAATTCCGGAAGCCAAGGGCTTCGGCGGATTCCCGGTGAGTGGTGCGTTCCTGCGTACCAACAGTGCCGATCTGACCGACGGCCACAAGGCCAAGGTGTACGGCTTCCCGCCCCTTGGCGCGCCTCCGATGTCCGCACCGCACTTGGACACCCGCGTGATCAACGGCAAGGAATGGCTGTTGTTCGGCCCATTTGCCGGGTGGTCGCCCAAGTTCCTCAAGATGGGCAAGGTCACCGACCTGCCCGCGTCGGTGAAGCCCAACAACCTGGCCTCGATGGTCGGGGTTGGCCTCACCGAATTCAAACTCGCGACCTTCCTGCTGAGCCAGCTGCGTCTGACCCCCGATGACCGGATCGACATGTTGCGTGAATTTGCGCCCAAGGCGCAGCGTTCCGATTGGGAGCTGATCACCGCCGGCCAGCGTGTGCAGGTCATCCGCCCGGCCAAGGGCAAGGGCGGCGCGCTCGAATTCGGCACCATGGTGCTCAATTCGGCCGACGGCAGTATCGCCGGCCTGCTTGGTGCATCACCGGGGGCTTCGACCGCGGTGCCCGCGATGCTCGATGTCATGCAACGTTGCTTCCCCGACCGGTACTCGAACTGGATGCCCAAGCTCAAGGAAATGATTCCGTCGTTGGGCATTAGCCTTTCGGATGAGCCGTCGTTGTTCGGTGAGGTATGGGACTGGGGGACACAGGTTCTCGGCCTGGAGCAGTGACGCCGCAGGCTCCGGTGGCCGCGTCCTGGTCCGCGGATCTGGATGCCAAAACGCTGTACGGTCTGTTGAGATTACGGGCAGAAGCGTTCATCGTCGGACAGAACTGCGCCTACCAGGATCTTGACGGACGCGATCTGGAGCCCGGGACTCGGCATTTTTGGATAGCGGATGCAGACGGCAACGTGGTCAGCGGGTTGCGACTGCTGGAAGATCCAGCCGGCGAGGGTTTCTGGATCGGACGGGTTTGCACCGCCCCGGCCGAACGAGGCCAGGGGCATGCCGCGCGCCTGGTCCGCGCCGTACTCGCCGAGATCGGCGGCTCACGCTGCCGACTGAATGCGCAGGCCCACCTGAAGGACATGTATGGCAAGCTGGGATTCGTGGTTTCCGGTGATGCATTCCTCGAGGACGAGATACCGCACGTGCCGATGACGTGGGCGGCCGGAAATGGCTAGCGCCACAGTCATTCCCGGATATCCGCTGAGCGCGATCGTCGGGCACGATCAGTTGCGGTTGGCCCTCGTGCTCTCCGCGGTACGACCCGACATCGGCGGTGTGCTGATCCGAGGCGAGAAGGGCACGGCCAAGTCGACCGCAGTGCGCGCCTTGACGTCCGTGCTGAGCTCGGTTGATGGCGCACGCCTGGTGGAGCTCCCAATCGGCGCCACCGAAGACCGGGTCGTGGGATCGCTTGACCTGCAGAAGGTGTTGCGCGACGGCGAACACGCCTTTTCTCCAGGGCTTCTGGCGCGCGCCGACGGCGGCGTCCTGTACGTGGACGAGGTCAACCTGCTGCACGATCACCTGGTCGACGTGATCCTCGATGCGGCGGCGATGGGCCGGGTACATGTGGAACGTGACGGCGTATCTCATTCGTACGACGCGCGATTCGTCCTGATCGGCACCATGAATCCCGAAGAGGGGGAGCTACGTCCGCAGCTGCTGGACCGCTTCGGATTCGCGGTGGACGTACACGCCTCTCGCGATGTCCCGGTGCGGGCCGAGGTGATCCGACGGCGGCTTGCCTATGAGGCAGACCCGGCCGGGTTCGTCTCACGGTACGCATCCGAGGAGGCCGACCTGGCAGCGCGGATTGCCGATGCCCGGCAACTGCTTCCTCGGGTTGTATTGCCCGACAACGAATTGCAGCGTATCGCCGCCTTGTGTGCGGCCTTCGATGTTGACGGGATGCGCGCCGATCTGGTGGTGGCACGTGCCGCCGTCGCACATGCCGCGTGGCGTGGCGCCGAGGTGGTCGGCGAGCCCGATATCCGGGTGGCCGCGGAACTGGCGTTACCGCACCGGCGCCGACGGGACCCGTTCGATGAGCCGGGTTTGGATCCGGATCAGCTTGACCAGGCGATGCGCGATAGCGCGCCGCCGCAGGATCAGGGTCCCGATACGGACGGCCCAGACGACCCGGACCCAGGTCCGGATGGCCCCGGTGGCGGTGCGCCTGAGTCTGCTCCGAATCCGGCTCAAGCGGATGGCCCGCAGCAGGACTCGCCCTCTGCGGCGCCACCTTCCCGACCCAGCCCCGCGCCTTCGGCGACTTTTCGTGCCAAGACTTTCCGCGTGCCCGGCGTTGGCATGGGGGCACCAGGGCGGCGCTCGGCGGCACGTAACCGCACGGGCAAGGTCATCGCCCCGAGCTCGGATGAAGGTTTCGGAGTACACGTGATCGGCACGCTGATGTCGGCGGCGAGCCGGGTGACCGCGCCCGGGAAGCTGCCCAGGCCGGTGTTCTCCGATGTGCAGTGGGCGATCCGTGAAGGGCGCGAAGGCAACCTGGTGATTTTCGTGGTTGACGCGTCGGGCTCGATGGCGGCACGCCAGAAGATGTCCGCCGTCAGCGGAGCGACGTTGTCTCTCCTGCGCGATGCCTATCAGCGCCGTGACAAGGTCGCAGTCATCACCTTCCGGGGTCAAGAAGCCGCGATGCTGTTGGCGCCGACGAGTTCGACGCATATCGCCGGGCGCAAGCTGCAGCAGTTCGATACCGGCGGCAAGACGCCGCTGGCGCAAGGACTTCTGGCCGCGCGTGACTTGGTGGCACGCGAGCGTGGTCGTGACCCGCACCGTCGCGCGCTGGTCGTGGTACTCACCGATGGCCGCGCTACCGGAGGGCCGGATCCCTTGGGGCGCACTCGTCGTGCCGCGGGAATGCTGCGTGCAGAACAGGTTGCCTGTGTGGTGATCGACTGTGAGACATCGTTCGTGAGGATGGATCTGGCGGTCACGCTGGCCCAGCAGCTCGATGCGCCGGTGATGCAGCTGGACCATCTGAACGCCGACCGGCTCGCCGGCGTGGTGCGCGGCGCGACCGCCGCATGAGATAGCGGAGGAGGTTCGCATGCCACAGGGGCAACCATCGGTGGTACCGGAGGACGGACTCACCACGAAGGCGCGACGCAACGCGCCGGTTCTCGCAGTGCACACCGGGGCGGGAAAGGGCAAGTCCACCGCCGCTTTTGGCATGGCACTGCGGGCCTGGCATCACGGTGCCGATGTCGCGGTGTTCCAGTTCGTGAAGAGCGCCAAGTGGCGAGTGGGCGAGGAGTCGGTCTTCGGTGAGCTCGCCAAGTTGCACGACGAGCACGGGATCGGCGGCTCGGTGCAGTGGCACAAGATGGGATCGGGGTGGTCCTGGTCGCGCAAGGCGGGAACCGAGACGGACCATGCCGCGGACGCGGCAGCCGGATGGGCTGAAATCGCGCGGCGACTGGCGGCGCAAGAACACGGCTTCTACGTGCTGGATGAGTTCACCTATCCGCTCAAGTGGGGATGGGTGGACGTGGACGAAGTGGTCGAGGTGCTGCGCTCCCGGCCAGGCATGCAACATGTGGTCATCACCGGGCGTGACGCACCGCAGCAGCTTCTGGATGCCGCCGATCTGGCGACCGAGATGACGAAGGTCAAACATCCGATGGACCAGGGCCGCAAGGGCCAGCGCGGTATCGAATGGTGATGGCGTGGTAGTCCGTTGAGCGTGGTGTCCGCTAGCGTTCCCGCTGTGGTCATTGCCGCACCCGCATCCGGGAGCGGAAAGACCACGGTGGCAACGGGTTTGATGGGCGCACTGCGGCGTGCCGGCCATCGGGTGGCGCCGTTCAAGGTGGGCCCGGACTATATCGATCCCGGATACCACACCCTGGCGACTGGCAGACCTGGTCGCAATCTCGACAGCGTGCTGGTGCACAGCGACCTGATCGGGCCGCTATTCGGCCACGGTAGCCGCGGCACCGATATCGCTGTCATCGAAGGGGTTATGGGGCTTTTCGACGGGCGGGTCAGCGACGCAAAGGGGTCCACCGCCGAGGTTGCGGCCCTGCTCGGGGCACCGGTCGTGTTGGTGGTGGACGCGAAGGGGTACAGCCAGAGCCTGTCCGCGCTGTTACACGGCTTTGTGGTGCACGCCGCCGAGGCTGGGATCAGGATCGCCGGTGTGATCCTGAATCGGGTCGGGTCGGAACGACACCGCGAGATTCTCACCGCGGCGGCGGATCGTGCTGGGCTCTGCGTGTTCGGAGCGCTGCCTCGTACCGAAGAATTATCTGTTCCTTCAAGGCATCTGGGACTGGTGACGGCAGTCGAGCACGGCCAGGCCGCACTCGATGCGATAGCCGCCATGACAGAGCTTGTCGCCGCACACGTGGATGTATCCGCGATTGTCGCCGCTGCCCGCAGTGATGTGACGGCAGCCGTATGGAACCCGGCGGATGTGATGGGCACTGCGGTGGCGGGGGAGCCGGTGGTGGCATTGGCCGCGGGTCAGGCGTTCACCTTCGGATACGCCGAGCATCGCGAACTCTTGGCCGCCGCGGGAGCGGTGGTTGCCGAATTCGATCCACGTTCGGATTCGCTGCCGGCCGATACGGCGGCCCTGGTGCTACCCGGCGGATTCCCAGAACAATTCGCCGCTGACTTGTCATCCAATGAGCCACTGCGTCAACAGGTTCGTGACATGTTGGGACCGATACATGCGGAGTGTGCCGGGCTCACCTACCTGTGCGCAGACCTCGATGGTGCACCGATGTGCGGGGTATTGGACGCGCAGGCGCGCTTCACGGACTCGCTCACGCTCGGCTACCGCGATGCGGTGGCGGTGACCGGCTCAGTGCTGTTCACGGAGGGGGAGCGACTGAGCGGTCACGAATTTCACCGCACCACGGTCGACTACCGTGGCGGAGTGCGGCAGCCCGCCTGGGCCTGGAGCGCTGTCGACGGCATCCGTCGCGAGGGCATTGTGGCGCGGAACGGGCGGATACACGCGTCCTACCTGCATACCCATCCCGCGGCGCACCCCGGTGCGGTGGCACGTTTCGTGGCTCAGGCGGCTAGGTAGGGAATAGAGCGCGGCTCTGAGCTGACGCAACGCCTCAATCCGGTTGAGGTGTGGGGAGTTCCAGATTCATGGTGCGTAGGTCGTCAATATCGCGTTGTGGTGGGGGTATCCATTCGGTGGTGCCGTCGGTGCGTTTTCGGGTGTTCCAGCCGTGGTTGAGCAGGCGGTGGTGTGGTGCGCAGGCGAAGGTGAGGTTGTCGATGTCGGTGGGTCCGTCCTCGGCCCATTCGGTGAGGTGGTGGACCTCGCAGAGATATCCGGGCACGCTGCAGCCGGGGTGGGTGCAGCCACGGTCGTGGGCGTGTAACACGATCCGCTGATTCGGTGAGGCGATCCGCTTGGCACGTCCCAAATACAGGGGGCGCCCGTCGTCATCGAAGATGCTCAAGTAGTGGTGAGCGTGCGATGCCATGCGGATCAGGTCCGGCATAGGCAGGCGGGTGTCGGCGCCGGCAGTGGCGATCCGGGCTGCTGATTCCAACTCTCGCAAGGTGGTGGTGACGATGACGGTGACCGGTAGGCCATGATGCGAACCCAATTCCCCGGACGCCAAGGTGGATCGCAGGCACGCGCGCAGTGCGTCGTGGTTGCGTTGCGCCGGGGTGCGGGTGTCGTGATCGGCAGCTTCCGGTGACGGCTCCCCATCCACTTGTGGGGATTGGTCAGTCGGGTTGCACATGCCGGGGGCGGCCAGTTTCGTAAACACCGCATCCAGATAGGCCCGCGTCTCCGGATCCAACAAACCCGAAATCGGGGACATGCCGTCGAAGCCTTGGTGTCCGATGCTGACCCCGCGGCGCCGCGCCCGATCCGCCTCGCAGAATTCCCCGTCCGGATTCAACAACGCCATCATCCGTTCGGCACCGGTACGCAGCTGTTCGGGCCGAAACTGGCACGCCATCGCGGCAAGTTGTTGTTCGGCCGCCTCCCGGGTCGGGGCATCCACCACCACCGGCAACCGGTCAAAGAACTGCCGAACGATCCGCACATGCTCCTCACCAATATCGCCGCGCTCAAGGGCCGCAGCCACATTCGGCAGCTGCGGCGCCAACACCTCACCGGTCAACGCCCGCCGCGGCGCCAACTGCTGCGCATCGGCGATCCGGCGCCGCGCCGCACCCTTACTGATATGTAGGCGCCGGGACAACACATCCGCATGCGACGTCCCACCCAACTCCACTGGGGACGCCTGCCGCACCAACTGCGCAATCCCGGCGTGTGAGGCAGAGGTGAGCCGCCGTTGGGCCACCTCCACCCGCGCCAACACCGCCAGCAGCTCAGCGTTCGAGAGTCCATCCAAAGTGTCAGCGCAGAAGACATCAACCGCCGCCTCCAACACCTCGATCGAACTCATACGTGCATCGTAAGGACAGTCACCGACAAAACCGCTGACATTGTTACGCTAGAAACCGCTGTGACAGAAGGTATTTCGAGAACGAAATGTATCTAGCCCCGTAGTTCCGAAAATCTTCCTGGTACCATCGTCGGTATGTCTGGTCGCGGGGTACCTAAGTACCAGCTGTATTCCGCAGCCGTGCTGGCGATTTTGTGTTTGTTGGTCGGGGGCGCGTGCCTATTGCCGGGCGAGAGTTCGCATTTGGCGGACGCTACCGCCCCGGTGTCCTTATATGACACCGTTGAGGCCCATCACTGGGAACTGGTGCAGCACGGCGTGGCAGCCACTCGTCTTCGCCTCGGGCTGGTTGGTGAGCCGGTCTGGCTGCCTCATGCCGTATCGATCATTTCTCTTGGCGGCGCTGCGCTGCTGATTGTGTTGATGTCGCGACGTGGCGCGGTGATTTCACGAGGCCCGGAAAATTTTGGGCGACAAAGGCTTCTGCACTTACGAATCAATCGGCGCTGAGGGTTGCCGGACGGTCATCGCTGCCGTCGTGTGCATCTGCAAACCCTCACTAGCCGTGCAGGGCGTCTTTTCCGTGCGCCTGGCCGGCTCCATATCCGTTGATTGGACCGTTTCTTGTGGTGATCTCTGCCTGTATCTATAAATTTTTGTTGTTGATGAACGTGCGCCGCGATGCGCTGTCTCTCCCATCCCTAGCGGCACCCGGCTCGCGGGCGCAGTGGTGGATCTCATGATTGCCCGCCTCATCGCCACAGGTCTTCTGGTGGCCGTATTTGGCTTGACGGAAGCGGTCAACGCCATCGCGGAGCCCGTCGACATGGCGTCGCAGTTGTATTCGAGGACCACGCGGGACGGATGGCGTCTGGAGATCCGGTTGGACAACGAACGTGTGAATTCGGTGCCCAATCTGGCGGCGGCCACCAACTCCAGGGAGGCCTTCGTCACGCTCTCGGGTACCGCAACCGCGACCGGTGGCACCAACCCCATCACCGATAGCCTCTTTCTCATCGGCTACCAACTTGGCTGTCAGTCCGATGTGTCCTCAGGGTTGCAGATCGGCGGATCCGCCGGCGTCGCGCCGTCGGTGAACCTTGGTGTGCTTCCCCTGCAAACGGTGGGCGTCGGGGGTAGCGCCGGAGTCAGCGGCTTTGTACAAACCGTGTTGCAACCGGGCGTCATCGTCAACTTGCCGCTGGGCAATATGGTGTTGTCGCGGGGCAACACCGGAGCCTTGGATCTGGACAACGTCCATCTGAAAGCCGACGCGTGCGGAGGCGATGTCACCGTCCGGTCCTTTGCCTCCTTGCGTGTATCTACCGAGACCGGTCACACCGAGTTCGCGATCTATGGCGATCCGATCAGGATCTGACAATGCGAACATACTGTGTAGCAATTCTTTTGGTCCTCGGGACATGGCAGGCACCTGCGGCGGTCGCAGCGGCTGAACCGGTACCGATAAACCCGATGCCCGCGGTGCCGGTAGCGGTCCCGGGCGGGGCGCCGAACAACCATGCGGCCACGCCGTCGCAGCCGGCCTTTGGACTGTTGCCTCGCCCGGGCCGGGGCGCGCAGGTTACGGCCGGGCTCGAGGCGGGATACACCCATCGCATCAGCGGTGGAATGACCGGCGGGCAGTTGGAGGACCCGCATGGAACGGGCGAGGGAGTCGCTCGATGATTCGGGTGCTGTCTGTGGCGGTGGTTTTGACGGGGCTCACCGCCGGGCTCGCCGCACCGGCGTCGGCAGAGTTGCCACCGCCCGGTCCGGCTCCCTACGGTCCGGTGGTCGCACCGGGGCAGTTGCCCGCATTGAATGTGTCGCGCGGGAACCGGCTGCCGCCGTCGATGTCCGGTGCGCGTGGACCGCGGATGTCCGGCGGAATGGGGGGCGCCGGTGCTTCCGGTGGTGTCAAGGCAAGCGGTGGATTTGGCGACTAGTAAGCCGGCGGACCCCGCCGCGGTCCCGTGACACGGCGGGGGAGTATCACGTAGGGGGGATGGGAGCCTGCACCAGGGGGAGGATCACCTCGTCGACCATACGGCGCATGTATCTCTCGTCGATGACGGTCCTTTTGAGGGCCGCGGTCAGGCTCAGGCCCAACGGAATGTCGTAGACGAGCGACAAGTCGCGACCCTGCGCTATCTCGCCGCGTTCGACCGCACGCGCGAACACGAGCTCCATCCGTTTCTGGGATTGGGAAACCAACAGATCGTCGAGGGCGGCGGCCAGGGTCGGTTCGTTGACGGCTTCGGCGATGATCCCGGCAAGCAGGTTGCCCGTGAGGATGTGGTCGTCGTTGAAATCCCTTGCCTCGTACAGAGAATGCAAGTCACTGCGCAGGCTCCCGGTGTCCGGTACCTCATCGAGCTTCCCCAGGGAGGGTCGCCCATGCAAGATAGCGTCTGCGGTGAGCGCCGCCTTGGAGGACCAGCGGCGATAGATCGCGGCCTTACCCACGCCGGCGCGCGTGGCGATTTCATCCATGCTCATCGCGTCATAGCCCTGCTCGGCGAGCGTGACAAACGCGGCCTCCAGGATTGCGACGTCCAGTGATCTGTTGAGACGCCCGGATGTCCGTTGTCGTTGAATCGCCGAGTTTTTCGTCATCGAACCCGCGCCGTTCCGTGCGTGCGGATTTGCAGCGGCCACCAGAACCAACGGCCCAGTAGGGCGGCGATGGACGGCATCATGAACGACCGCACGATCAGGGTGTCGAAGAGCAGACCCAGCCCGATCGTGGTGCCGAGCTGCCCGACGATGCGCAGATCGCTGACGACCATGGCGCACATGGTGAATGCGAACACCAGGCCGGCGTTGGTGACCACCTTGCCGCTGCCGCCCATGGCCCGGATGAAGCCGGTCTTGAGTCCACCGTGGAGTTCTTCTTTGAAGCGGGCGATGAGCAGCAGGTTGTAGTCCGAGCCCACGGCCAGCAGGATGATCACCGATAGCGGGACCACGAACCAATGCAGGTCCATGCCCAATAGGTCCTGCCAAATCAATACCGAGACACCGACGGACGCGCCGAGCGACACCGCGACGGTACCGACGATGACAAGTGCCGCGACGACACTGCCGGTGACCAGCAGCATGATGATGAAGATCAGGCAGAGGGACGCGATGCCCGCGAGGATGAGGTCGTACTTTGCCCCTTCCTGTAGATCTCTGTTTGTCGCGGCGGTGCCGCCCAGAAAGATCTTGGCGTTCTCCAGCGGTGTGCCTTTGATCGAATCCGCCACTGCCTCTTTGATATTGCCGACGGTCGCGATTCCCTCTACCGAGGCGGGGTTGCCCTGATGCGAGACGGTCATCCGGACGGCCTTCCCGTCCGGGGAGAGGAACATCTTCAGACCACGCTTGAAGTCGGGGTTGTCGAACACCTCTGGTGGCAGATAGAACGAGTCGTCGTTCTTGGCCTGGTCGAAGTACTTGCCTATCAGGGTGGAGTTCTTGGTGCTCTCATCCATCTGGTTCATGATCCCGGACATGGTGCTGTGCATGGTCAGCAGCGTGCCGTGCATGGACTTCATGATCGCGATCATGGGTGGAAATTCGGCGAGCATGCGTGGCATCAGGACATCGACTTTGTCCATGTTCACCAGCATGCCGTCCATGTCCTCGACCATCGCGTCGACACCGTCGAGGGCATCGAAGACCGTTCGGGACGCCCAGCAGATCGGGATGTCGGCGCAGTGCTTCTCCCAGTAGAAGTAGTTGCGAATCGGCCTGAAGAAGTCGTCGAAAGTGGCCATCAGGTCACGCATGTCGTGCATCTTGCCTTGCATCACCTTCATCTGGCCGGTCATGTCGTGCATGATGTCGGTGAGTTCGCGCATCATGCCGTACACGCGCTCCATGGTGCCGATCAAGGTTCCCATTTGGTCCGCCATGGTCAGCATGTCGGCCATGCGGTCCTTCATGTACTTCATGTTCTGAATCTGACCGGCCCCCTGCAGACCTATCTGGAACGGTATTGAGCTGTGCTCGATGGGTGTTCCCAGCGGACGGGTGATCGCCTGTACCCGGCCCACCCCGCGGGCATGGAATGCGGTCTTGGCGATCCTGTCGATGACCAGCATGTCTGACGGATTACGCAGATCATGATCGGCTTCGATCATGAGCATCTCGGGATTCATCCGGGCCGGCGAGAAATGCCGTTCCGCCGCGGCATACCCGACCTTCGAGGGGACGTCGTCGGGCATGTACTGCCGATCGTCGTAGCCCGGCGTGTACCCCGGCAAGGTGAGTAGACCCACCAAGGCGATTCCGCAGGTGACGACGAGAATTGGCCCGGGCCAGCGCACCACGGCCGCACCAATGCGTCGCCAGCCTCCTTCGTCGTATTTACGTTTGGGTTCGAACAGACCGAAACGGCTGCCCAATGCCAGCACCGCGGGGGCCAGTGTCAGGGCGGCCGCGACAATTACCAAAATGACCAGAGCGCAGGGCACGCCCATCGACCGGAAAAGCGGCAGTCGGGTCAAGCTGAGGCATAGCGTCGCGCCGACGATCGTGAGCCCGGATCCCAGGATGACGTGTGAAACACCCGAATATGCCGTGTAGAAAGCCTTTTCGCGGTCTTCCCCTCGATGCCGTGCCTCGTGATAGCGCCCAAGGAGGAAGATCACGTAGTCGGTGCCGGCGGCGATGCCGAGCATGGTGACCATGCTGACGGCGTAGGTGGACAACCCGATCACATTGAGATTGCCCAGTGTCGCGACCACCCCCTGACCCGCCGTGAGCTCCAGCCCCACGATCACCAGCGCCACGACGGTGGTGATCACCGATCGATAGACGAGCAGCAGCATGAGCAGGACAACACCGACCGCGATCAGTGTCGTCTTCTGCATGCTCTTGTTGCCCGCCGTGCCGGTATCGGCGCTTGCGGCGGTCCCGCCGGTCACATAGGCCTGTACGCCTGCGGGGCCGGGGGTTTCGGCAATGATCTTGCGGACGGCATCGACGGACTCATTCGCCAAGGTGGTGCCCTGGTCGCCGGCGAGATTCACCTGTACGTAGGCGGATTTCCCATCCGCGCTCTGCGCGCCGGAGGCGGTCAGCGGGTCGCCCCAGTAGTCGGAGATGTGCTGAATGTGGGTTGGATCGGCCTTAAGCTTCTTGATGATCTCGTCGTAGAAGCGGTGCGCTTCGTCGGCCAGTTCCTGCTGCCCCTCCAGTACGATCATGACCGAACTGTCCGAGTCGAACTCTCCGAATACCTTCCCCGCGTGCATCATTGCGATCATCGACGGGGCGTCCTTGGGAGACATCGACACTGAATGCGCCTTGCCTACCTCGTCCAGAGAGGGAGTGACGATGTTCAGGACGATTGCGATGCCCAGCCAGAAGAGGATGATCGGAATCGACAAGGTCCGGATCATCCGTGCGAGCCGTGGGGGGCGCGCGGCGTGGTCCCCGTTGCCGTGCCTCATGCGGACTTCACCAGGCAGTAGATGTACGCGTTGTGTTCGTTGGAAACTCGTTCCATCTTGACCTCACCGTTGACGGTGATCCGGCATCCGATCTGGTCGCCATTGCCCTGCGCGACAATGTTTCCGCTCAATGACGGCAGCGTGGAGACTATCTTGAACGCCCAGGGCAGTTGCACGCTGTCCACGCGGGTCGGCTGCGCATCCTCGTTGAAGTAGTTCACATCCGCCATTGCGCCGGGCTGGCCAAATATCTCGTATACGAGAGTCTTTGGGTTGTAGGGGACAGCGTCCTTGGCGTTGTTATCTGCCGAGGAGCCGAAGGACTCCGATCCGAAAATCCCACGAACCCGGAAGACCGCGAATCCGCCGATCGCCACCACCGCTGCGATCAGGAGCGGCATCCAGATCCTTCGGATAGTACGAAACATCCCAAACCCCTTTGTGTTCAATGGTGTTGGCATATGCGCGCGGGTCACGCGCGGGAACTGTCACGGCTGGTCGAGTGTGGCGCCGTTGCCCAACGGAACTTGAGTTCCGTCTGATGCTGGGGACGGTACTTGATTTCCGTTCCGCACGCGACACGGGCGAGCTAACTATTGGATGTCTAAGAGCATCATCAGCGGGCGGAGTGCCGCGGTCAGGCGCCAGGGCAGGCCGCAGGCAGGCGGGGGCCGCACCGCGGCGGCGTCGCAGCGGGCTGTCGACACGGTCTCAATGGTGGATCTTGCCGAAAAGGAAATCTCAAGTCATGCCGGATCTAGGCCCACATCTGTGGCCTCGCGAGTTTCCACTCACGGTGAGTAAATCGCATAAATATTTCATAGGCAATTACGGGTTCGATGTTTTGGACGTATGCGCATACCGCAAACCATATGAATAGCTGTGAGTGAACTGTGAGATTTTCTTCGAGTCGACGAAATGTGCTTGTAGATAGGGACTGAATAGGGGTGTTGGAATGGGTTAATGTGAGACATTGAGCGCGGTAAATCGCATGATGGCTAACGTATAGTTGCTCTGGATAATTTATGAATTCCGTGTTTCCTGGTTATCAATGGACTGTTAATGCGGGGCGGTTTAGCCGTATGGAAACGGCCATTTCGCGATGTCGCAAGACGGTCGACGGTGAGGCACTGTGATCCTGATCTCCCGAGTCGCGAATTCCTTTCGCGCACCCTATGTTTAGGTCTGTCGGGCTCTACTGCTAGTTACCTTCAGTTCTACTACCAGGCGTATTTGGTGTGCGAGGAGGACGTAGCAAGATGAAAAACGCGTCTGTAACCCCTGTTGCAGTTATCGGACTGGGGTGCCGGCTGCCGGGTGGGATCGAGTCACCCGAGCAGTTCTGGCAGGCTTTGCTGCAGGGTGAGGACTTCATCACCGAGGTGCCTCCCGCGCGCTGGGATCTGGGGGAGTACTACGACCCGGAGTCGGGTGTGCCGGGCAAGTCTCCCTCCAAGTGGGGTGCCTTCCTGGATGACGTCGGTGGATTTGACGCGGATTTCTTCAGCATCAATGAGCGCGAGGCCGTCTCGATCGACCCCCAACACCGCGTGCTACTCGAAACATCCTGGCAGGCAGTCGAACACGCGGGTATCAACCCGCGGGCCCTTGCGGGTTCCCAGACCGGGGTGTTTGTCGGGGTGACGCACAACGACTACCAGTTGGTGGCCGCGGACGCGGCGGATCTCGGCGGTCCCTACGGATTCGCGGGCACGAACTTCTGCATGGCATCGGGGCGTATCTCGTACGCCCTGGGTGTGCATGGACCATCGCTGACGGTCGATGCCGGGTGCGCCGCGGGGTTGGCGACTGTGCATATGGGGTGTCAGAGTCTGGCGGCGGGCGAAAGTGATCTCGTGCTGGCCGGCGGCGTCAACCTGGTGTTGGAACCGCGCAGGTATGTCGGTGCCTCGCAGCAGCGCATGCTCTCTCCGACCGGACGCTGCCACACATTCACCGGCGAGGCCGACGGTTTCGTGATGTCTGAGGGCTGCGTCATGATTCTGCTGAAGCGGTTGGACGATGCGGTGCGAGACGGGGACCGGATTTTGGCGGTCGTGCGGGGCACGGCTTCGAATCAGGATGGGCGCACGGTGAACCAGTCGACTCCGTCCTCGGACGCGCAGGCGGCGGCGTGCCGCACTGCGCTGGCGGCCGCGGGTGTGGATGCCAACACCGTCGGGCTTATCGAGGCGCACGGCACCGGCACGCCCGTGGGTGATCCCATTGAGTACACCGGCCTGGCGCAGGTTTACGGAGTCGACGGGCCCTGTGCGGTGGGGTCGGTGAAGACCAATTTTGGACACACCATGTCGGCGGCCGGTGCGCTGGGGCTGATGAAGATCATTCTCGCGGTGGAGCATGGGGTCGTTCCGCCGAATCTGCATTTCACCGGGATCCCCGACAAGCTCGCCGGTGTCGCAACGAACCTTTTTGTGCCGCAATCGGTTATCCCATGGCCCGGGAAGATCGAGGGGCCGCGGCGGGCCGGGGTATCGGCCTACGGAATGTCGGGTTCCAATGTTCACGCGGTGGTGGAACAAGCTCCGCCGGCCGTATCTTCGGGAACTCTCGTGGAATCGCCCCTGGGGTCGCAGCTCGTCTTCCCGGTGTCGTCGACGTCTGCCGACGAGTTGCGCCGAACTGCGGGCAGATTGGCCGACTGGCTGTCCGAGCGCGACGGCGTGTCGATCGGTGACGTGGGGTACACCCTGGCGCGTCGACGGGCGCACCGACCGGTGCGCACCACCGTGGTGGCCACCAACGCCGACGAACTGGTTGCCGGGCTGCGCGAGGTGGCCGACGATGAGGCTCCCTACCAGGCGGCCGTTGCGGAGGATGACCGCGGCCCGGTCTGGCTCTTCTCCGGTCAGGGTTCGCAATGGGCGGGTATGGGCGCCGAACTACTCAGCAAGGAACCGGTATTCGCCGCGACCATCGCGCGCCTTGAGCCACTGATCGAGGCGGAGTCCGGGTTCTCGGTCACCGAGGCGATCTCGGCGCCGGAGACGGTCACGGGTATCGATCGGGTCCAGCCCACGCTGTTCGCGATGCAGGTCTCGTTGGCGGCTACCGCGGCCTCGTACGGGGTGAAGCCCGGTGCGGTCATCGGACACTCGATGGGCGAGGTCGCGGCCGCCGTTGTCTCCGAGGCGTTGTCCTTGGAAGACGGTGTCAAGGTGATCTGCCGTCGCTCCCAATTGATGTTGCGTATCTCGGGTGCCGGCGCGATGGCTTCCGTCGACCTGCCGGCTCAGCAGGTGGTGTCCGAGCTTGCCGACCGCGAGATTCACGATGTGGTCCTGGCGGTGGTCGCCTCACCGCAGTCCACCGTCGTCGGCGGCGCGACGGAGACCGTGCGTCAGCTGATCGCCGAATGGTCGGATCGCGGGCTGATGGCCCGCGAGGTGGCGGTCGACGTCGCGTCGCATTCGCCACAGGTCGACCCGATCCTCGACGACCTCGCCGACGCTCTCGAAGATCTGACGCCACGGACACCCGTTGTCCCGCTGTACTCTTCGGTGTCGTTTGACCCGCGCGAAAAGCCCGTCATGGACGCCGACTACTGGGTGGACAACCTGCGGCACACGGTGCGCTTCGCGGCGGCGGTGCAAGCCGCGCTGGACGATGGGTATCGCGTATTCGGTGAGCTGGCACCGCACCCGCTGTTGGTGTATCCGGCAGAACAGACCGCACGGAGCCTGGACATTCCGATGGTGGCCCTGGCCGGTATGCGTCGCGAGCAGGAGCTGCCGCACGGCCTGCGCGACTTCATCGGAGATCTGTACAAGGCCGGCGGTGCGGTGGACTTCTCGGTGCTCTACCCGTCGGGAGAACTGGTGGATGTACCGCTGCCCACCTGGACGCGTCAGTCGTATCTGTTGGATCTCTCCGCGCAGACGCAACAGGGCCAGGCTGGTCACACGGTCGCGGTGCACCCTCTGCTCGGCGCACATGTGCGGTTGACCGAGGAACCGGAGCGCTACATCTGGCAGGCGGATGTCGGCACGGTGGCACAGCCTTGGATCGCCGATCATCAGGTTCGCCATGTGGCCGTGTACCCGGGTGCCGCGTATTGCGAGATGGCATTGTCGGCATCGGCCGCAGTGTTCGGGGAAGGTTCTGTGGTGCGGGACATCTCGTTCGAACAGCTGCTGACCTTGGGGGAGACGACACCGATATCGGCTACGGCGACGGTGAAGTCACCGGGTGCGCTCGAGTTCGTGGTGGAGACCCACGATGACGGCGACGCCGCCAAACGCGCCGCGGCGGTCCTGGGTCTTGGTGTCGAGGTCGACACTCCTGTCGCATACGACCTGGCCGCCTTGCGTGCGGAGCACCCGCACCGCGCAGAGGGCGACGACTTGCGAGAGTCGTTCGACGAGAGGGGCGTTCAATACGGCCCGGCCTTCCAGGGGCTGGCCGTGGCGTACCACGGCGACGAGACCGTCAGGTCGGTGCTGGCCGAGGTGTCGCTGCCCCGCGAGGTTCGGGCGCAGCAGGGCAGCTACATCGTGCACCCCGCGCTGCTGGACGCCTGCTTCCAATCCGTCATCGCGCTCCCGGATGTTCAGGCGGCCAGTAAGAATGCGCTACCGCTTCCCAAGGGGGTGCGCAGCCTGCACGCTTACCAATCCGCACGTTCCACCCAGTACTGCTACACCAGGGTGACCAAGGTGATCGGGAACGAGGTTGAAGCAGATATCGACCTGCTGGACGAGAACGGCGGCATTGTGCTTGCCGTGCGGGGCTTCCGGTTCGGTACCGGGGCCTCCGACGACGAGCAGCGTGATCAGCTGCTCAACAATCGTCTGCTGGCCATCGAATGGCAGCAGCAGCGGTTACCGGAGGCGGTATCGGGCGGTCCGCGCCGGTGGCTGTTGGTCAGCACCGGCGAGAGCGTGGACCCGTGGGCAACGGAACTGATCGATTCACTCAAGTTGCGCGACAGCGAGGTGGCACTGATCCAGTGGCGCCCGGATACCGATCGTGTTGCGGCGCTGAAGCTTCTGTATGACCAGCTGGAGGGCGGCACCTTCGACGGCGTCCTCGTCGTCACGGCGCCGGGAGCCGAAGGTGGTGCCGATCGCGTGGCCCTGCAAGGTGCCGACCAGGTTCGGCACCTGGTGCGGATCACCCGGGAATTGGTGGATCTGCCCGGAGAGCCGCCGCGACTGTATGTGCTGACTCGCAACGCACAGACGGTCGTGGACGGCGACGTGACCAACCTGGAGCAGGCAGGGCTCCGGGGTTTGGTGCGCGTCATCGGAGCCGAGTACCCGCACCTGCGAGTCACGCATGTTGACGTCGACAGCCACACCGCCGCACAGAATGTGGCGGGAGAGCTGGTCTCGGGTTCCGAAGAGGACGAGACGGCATGGCGTGACGACCACTGGTACCGGGCGCGCCTGAACCTGGGTCCGCTCGGTCCCGACGATTGGCGCAGTACCGTGGCGACACCCGACAACGAAGGTGTCCGGTTCGAGGTGCGGACGCCTGGCGACCTGCAGTCGCTGGGATTCGTCGCGTTCGATCGAGTGGCCCCGGGGCCGGGGCAGATCGAAGTCTCGGTCACCGCCACCAGCATCAACTTCGCCGACGTGCTGAACGTGTACGGCCGATACTCGAGTTTCGAAGGCCGACAAGAGCTCGGTGTGGATTTCGCGGGCGTGGTGACGGCCGTGGGCGAAGGAGTGACCCAGCATCAGGTCGGCGACCGGGTAGGCGGTATGACACCGACCGGTGCCTGGAGGAGCTTCGTAGTGGTCGATGCCAACCTTGCCGCGACGCTCCCGGCAGAGGTACCCGATAGGGAGGCTGCGGCGGTCCCGGGCGCCCACGTCACGGCGTGGTACGGGCTGCATGAACTGGCCAGGATCTCCGCGGACGACAAGGTGCTGATCCACTCCGGCACCGGTGGAGTGGGGCAGGCGGCCATTGCCATCGCGCGTGCCGCCGGTGCGGAGATCTTCGCCACAGCGGGCAGCCAAGAGCGGCGAGATCTACTGCGCAGCTGGGGAATCAAGCATGTATATGACTCTCGCAGCACGGACTTCGCTGATCTGATTCGTCGCGATACCGACGGCTACGGTGTTGATATCGTGCTCAATTCGCTCACCGGTGCCGCGCAGCGGGCCGGTGTGGAACTGCTGAGCTTCGGTGGCCGCTTCATCGAGATCGGCAAGCGTGACATCTACGGCGACACCCGGCTGGGCCTGTTCCCGTTCCGTCGCAACCTGTCGTTCCACGCCGTCGACCTCGTCCTGGTGTCGAAGACACGACCGCAGGCGATCTACCGGACCCTGACCGCGCTCTATCGGCAGATGGCAGACGGCGTGCTGCCGTTGCCGGAGATCTCGCCGTCGCCGTTGCAGGAGGCCGCGGAGTCGATCCGGGTGATGGGTGCCGCCGGACATACCGGCAAGCTGGTCCTGGACCTACCCAAGGCCGGAGAGGTTGACGCGGTGATCCCGCCGTCGCACGCACCGGCCTTCCGCAGGGAAGGGGCGTACGTCATCACCGGCGGCCTCGGCGGGCTGGGATTGTTCCTGGCACGAAAGCTGGCAGCGGCCGGAGTCGGGCGGATCATCCTCAACGGCCGCAGTGCTCCGAAGCCGGAGGCGCTGGCCGTCATCGAGCAGATCCGGCAGGCGGGCACCGAGATCGACGTGGTGCTGGGTGATATCGCCGAGCCGGAGACGGCACAGCGACTGGTCGCGACGGCCACGGCGACCGGGAAACCGGTGCGCGGCGTGCTGCACGCGGCAGCGCTGGTTCACGATGCCACGCTGGCCAACATCACCGACGAGCTGATCGATCGCGGTGACTGGCGACCCAAGGTGCACGGTGCCTGGAACCTGCACGAGGCCACCGCGGATCAGCCGCTGGACTGGTTCTGCTCGTTCTCGTCGATCGCGGCACTGGTGGGCTCGCCGGGGCAAGGTGCGTACGCGGCGGCCAACAGCTGGCTCGACGGATTCACACACTGGCGGCGGGCACAGGGCTTGCCTGCCACCGTGATCGCCTGGGGTGCCTGGTCGGAGATCGGCCAGGGCACGCACCTGGCGGCGAACGCGGACGCGGCCATCCTCCCGGATGAGGGTGCCTACGCCTTCGACACGGTACTGCGGCACAACCGCGCCTACACCGCCTATGCGCCGATGGCGGGGATCTCGTGGTTGTCCGACTTCGTCGAACGCAGTCCGTTTGCGCAGGCATTCCGGGATGCGGGCCAAACTCAAACGGAGACAAACAAGTTCCTCGATGAGCTCAACGCGCTGCCACGTGAGGAGTGGCCGACCCGGCTCCGGAAACTGGTGGCCGAACAGGTCGGTCTGGTGCTGCGGCGCTCCATCGATCCTGACCGGTCCCTGCCGGACTACGGGCTGGACTCGTTGGGCAATCTCGAAATTCGTACCCGTATCCAGGCGGACACCGGCGTCCGTATTGGTCCGGCCGACGTGTCGACAGTGCGTTCATTGGCGTCGCACCTGTACGACAAGTTGGCCGACCAGGAATCCGAAGTCGCGTCGTCTTAAGGGGATCTGAAATGCGTGGTGGACCAGTAACGGTGTCGTTGACCGACAAGTGGGAGCCGTCTGCGGGGTCGGTGATTACCTGGCAGCCTTCGCCGGCGTCGTACGCGAAGGCCCTTGAAGCACCGGTCAGCGAGATCCCGCCGAGCTTCATGCAGGTGCAGCATCTGCGAACCTATCTGCGGCAGGCGGCCAAAGGCCTGGATTTCTCGCGGGTACTCGTCTTCACCTTGGACATGCCGGGCCGGTGCGACAAGCGGGCCATGGGCCACGTGATCAACGCCCACTTGCGGCGGCACGACACCTACCGCAGCTGGTTCTCGCTCGACGACGAGCAGAACATTGTCCGTCGCACGATCGCCGATCCGGCCGACGTGGAATTCGTCCAGGTCAAGCTGGGGGAGATGACGTCCGACGAGGTGCGTGAGCTGGTGGTGTCGGAGACTCCGGACCCGTTCCGGTGGGACTGCTTCCGCTTCGGAATCGTCCAGAGCTCAGGGCATTTCACGTTTTACTTCAGCGTTGACCACCTGCACCTGGATGCGACGTTCGCGCGCCTGCTGATCATGGAAATCCTCATGGGGTATAAGGCGCTGGTTCAGGGCGGAGCCCCCATCGAGCTTCCTCCCGCGGGCAGTTATGGCGACTACTGCATTCGCCAGCACGAGTTCCTTTCGGGGCTGACTCCCGATTCTGCGCCGGTGCGCGAATGGACGCAGTTCGCCGAGAGTAATCGCGGCAGTCTTCCGGATTTCCCGCTGCCACTAGGCGATCACGGGGTGCAGTGCGGAACCGCAATCGTCACCGAGCAACTGTTGGATGAGCAGCAGGCGCTGAAGTTCGAGTCCCGATGCGTGGATGCGGGCGCGCGGTTCGTCGGCGGTGTGATGGCCGCACTTGGGTTCGCCGAGCGTGAATTGACCGGCACGGATACCTATTACGGGATCACGCCGAGCGACGCCCGCGAGGAAGCGGACATGTTCACGACGGGATGGTTCACGGGACTTGTGCCGATAAGCGCACCCGTCGACGGGACCTTTGGGGAGGCAGCGGTCGCGGCGCAGGAATCCTTTGACCGGGGCAGGCAGTTGGTGAATGTCCCGTTCTACCGGGTGCTGGAATTGGTGCCGGAGCTGAGCTGGCCGCGGCCGTACCACCCGATGATCAACTTCTTCGATGGTGGCGCTCCGCCGCTTTCGCAGTTGTTCACCAACCCGCTCTTGGTGAGCAATCCCATCGGTCTGTATGCCGAGAGCAAGTCGGTGTACCAGCTGACGATCTTCATCTCGCGGTTCCCGACCGAGACGACGCTGATGATCGCGTACCCCGACAATCCCGTTGCGCGGGAATCGATCACCCGCTACGTAGACCTCGTGAAGTCCACGTTCACACGGGTCTGCGAGCAGAATGACGTTGTGCCCGCGCGGTAGTCATGTGGACCATCGTTCTACTGATGGCCCTCGGTGTGAGTGTTGAACCCACTCGATTGGGCTTGACGGTCCTGATGCTGAACCGGCCCCGACCGTTGTTGCAGCTGTTCGTGTTTCTGTGCGGGGCCTTCGCCATGGGGCTCAGCCTGGGCCTGACACTGCTGTTCGTGTTGCGGGTTTCGCCGATGGGCAAGGCGGACATCTCCGGGCCGTATATCCAAGTCGGTCTCGGCGTGCTCGCCTTGTCCGTGGCAGCGGTGCTGGCCGTTACCGCGTCGGTCCGCCGGTCTCCCGCACCGCCGCGCACAGGTACCGGGGGCAAGCTGGCGACGCGGGTGCGAGGGTTCCTGCAGAACAACTCACTGTGGGTAGCGGGCGTGAGCGGATTGGGAATTGCCTTGCCATCCGCCGACTTTCTCGCGGTGATCGCACTCATCCATGCCTCGGGAGCCACACAGCCCGTTCAGTCCATGGCGTTGCTCTTCTTCAATGTGGTGGCCTTCTCGATGGTGGGCCTGCCGCTACTGAGCTATGCGGCGATGCCTGGCAAGACCTATGCGGTGCTGACGGCATTACACGGTTGGGTGCAGTCCCGCCGCAGGATCGATGTCGCGGTGATGGTCGCGGTGCTAGGCGTGCTCATGCTGGCGCTGGGCACGATCGGCCTGCTGCGGACCTGACCCGGTGAGTTATATCCGGAAGCAGCGTACGGGGTGGAACAGATCGAATAGTGGTCCGCTGCAAGGGCCTACCCAATCACCGGGAGGCGCCCAGCCGGCGGGCGGATACCAACCGCTGGGCGGGGCCCAATCGGCGGGCGGATACCAGCCGCGGGGAGGAACCCAGCCCGGTGCGGGATACCCGCGATTCCAGCCGCGGCCCCATTCCGGGTGATCCCAGTAGCGATGACCGCCTCGCCAGTCGACATGGTCGGTCGTGTACTCCGTGGCGGGCGCAGCCGACGCGACGGCCGGGATCGCAAGTGCACCAAACAATGAGGAGCCGATAGCGGCCACGAGGACACCGCTACGCACCGAGGTTCGAAGGGACATCACGCTGTCTCCTGTCACTGGTCGGGTTTCGACAACAGGAGATTAAGACGCGAAAATCAAAGTTCCCCACGGGATCTCTTCGGAATTGCTGTGGATTGCTTCCCGGTTTCTGATGAATGGCTGGGAGGCCTCAGCCCAGCAGGAACGCGAGTGTCACGACACCGGCGAGCGCCGCGGCGGCAAGGACATCGCGCCAGCCCGGATAGATCGGGTGCGGGGAGATGCGGCCCGCACCTCCCCGTGCCGTGATGGCATCTCCCATCTCGGTCGCGCGGCGCAACGAGACGACCATGGCGGCGGTACACAGATCGACGACTTCCGCACGCCGCGAGGGCTTCTCCGGCTGCGGCGGCTGGAGTCTGCGAGCAGCCGCCAACAGTCGGAACTCTTCGGACAGCATGGGGAACATGCGGAACGCCAGGGAAATGGTGACGGCCCAATCGTCGATGGGCACCCTCAGGATGCGTAGCGGTCGGCACAAAAGGGCCACCGCGGGAGCGATTTCCGCGACCTGTGTGGTCCATGAGATCACGGCTCCGAGGCCGATCAAGACGAGTCCCAGCGATGTGACGCGCAGGAAGTCCAGGAATCCACCCACGCCGAGGGTGGCTGGGCCAAGCCTGAGCTCGGGGGCTCCTCCGTTGACGATGGTGAACAGGCTGCCGGCCACCACAAGAAGCCAGACCCCGCGCGGAATGGAGGGGATGCACCGGGGCGAAATCCCGGCGAGTGCCGCGGTAAACAGGATGAGCAGCGCGACAAGCCCGATCGCGATCCACGACGGCATGACGGTCAGCAGCACCGATATCACCAGTGCGGCGATGAGTTTGGTGCCGGCCCACAGCGCATGGATGGGTGAGGGCCCGGGGACCGGCCGCATCAACATCAACGGGCGTCGTTGGCTCATCGGGCACTCACCAACTCGCCCTGCTCCAGCCGAATGGTGCGGGGACACAATGGCGACAGACTGTCGGTGTCGTGGGAGATCACGATGACGGCCTGACCGCTATTGCGGATGCGTACCAACAGATCGATGAGGTCTGCTTGGGCATCGACATCCAAGCCCGCAAGTGGTTCGTCGAGAATCAGCAGGCGCGGCGAGCGGGCCAGCAGGCCGGCCAATGCGACGCGCCGCAACTGCCCGCCGCTGAGCCGATCAATGAGCACCCCACCGATCTTCGGGTCCAGGCTGACCGAGGCCAACGCGCGATCGATGCTGTCGGTATCGGAGGCCGAATACCCGGCGAGCGCCGCCACCGCCGCACCGGCGTGCCCGCGCAGCAGTTGCAATCGTGCGGCCTGGAAGCACAGCGCGACCGCGCCGACCTGTTCCGCGGCGGGGCGGCCATCGAGCAGACACTGACCCACTGACGGTTCCAGCAGGCCTGCCATGATCCACGCCAGGGTGGACTTGCCAGAACCGTTGCCGCCGCACAGCAGTATCCCGTCGCCGGCGCGAACCTGGAACGAGACATTTCGCAGCACCGGCTGTGACCACGGCGTCCCGGCCGCGTAGTCGAACGAGACTCCTCGCACATCCAAAATCATCTCGCCGGAATCGGATTCGATGGGGGAGGGGCGTTCCGTTCCGTCCCGTACCTCGATACCGCCGAGCGCCACCACGCGGTCGGCAGCGTCTGCCTCCTGCGGGTAGTGGGTGATATGTACCAGTCCGAGGCGGTGGTGGGCCGTGAGTCCGTCGAGCACATTGATGAGCGTTTGGCGCCCGCCGTGGTCGACCATGGTGGTGACCTCATCGGCGATCAAGAGAGCGGGTTCGCGGGCCAGTGCCGAGGCGACGGCGAGCCGCTGCAGCTCACCACCGGAGAGTCCGGCGGTGTCCCGATCCCCCATCCCGCTCAATCCCACCTCGGCGAGCAGGCTCTCGATGTCGACGGTGCGGTCATGCGGCAGTCCCCACACGATGTCGTCGCCCACACGTAGTCCGAGCACCTGACTCTCCGGGTGCTGCAAGACCAACGCGGTCCCGCCCACCTGGCCCAGTCCCACCCCGGCGGGGCGTTCGATGGTTCCGGTGCTGGGAGGGACGCCCGCCAGGATGCGCATGAGGGTGGACTTGCCGGTGCCGTTGGCGCCGGTTACCGCGATGTGTTCACCGATGTCGACCCGCATCGTCACCGGTGCCAGCGCATCTCGATCTGCCCCGGCGTATCGATAGCCGACATCGGTGAGCACAGTGGGCAGCGGCCCGGGCGGTGCGCTTTCGTGCGGCGGGGGCAACATGCCTACAGAGGCCAGGTCGGTCACTTCCTCGAGCCGGCGCAGCACCGGCGTCATCACCCGCCATCCGAATGATGTTCCGAAGATGACGATGAGCCACACCGATACGCCAAAGAACCACGGCCAGTGCGCAAGCCAGCCCGCAACGGCGTGGTCCAGCCCTGCCGCGGCCTGTCCGAGAAGTGGCACGCCGTGCAACAGCGTGGCGAATCCGCCGACATTCGCGGCCACCGCGCCCAGAACAACCTCGCGAAGACCCCGCAGGGCCGCGAACACCCCGACGCAGAAGGCCGAGACCAGCACACCCCATAGCGCTGCGACCACGAACATTGTTGCGGCACCACGATTCCGGCGTCTCACCTGACCGGAAATCGCGCCCATGTACGCGCATGTCAACGCCGACACCAGGCCGCCGAATCCGGCGATCAGAAAGCTGATGAGGCCCGCGGCCACACACGCGGCCAACGCCACCCGGATGCGGTGGCGGTAACACAGCACTCCCATCGGCACCGCCCCCAGCCAAGCGAACACCACTGCGCCGGGTAGCACGATGGAGACGACGGCGATGGCGCCCATGAGGGCAGCCGTCATCGCGGCCTGGGCCAACTCCGCTGGTTGCATGCGATGGGATTGCACTGGGACCGATTAGAGCATGGCTAATCCGGCCCCGTGATTCGCGTCCACGTAAACTCGCGCGGTGACTCATGACGCCTACCTCGTCGGCCTCCGCCTTGCCGGACGCAAAGTTGTAGTCGTCGGCGCCGGATCCGTCGCGCAGCGGCGCCTCGGACTGTTGATCGCCAGCGGAGCCGATGTCCACGTGATCGCCCCCAACGCGACCCCGGCCGTCGAAGGCATGGCCTCGATCACTCTCAATCTGCGGCCGTACCAGGACGGAGACCTCGAAAACGCCTGGTACGCCATCGCCTGTACCGATGATCCGGCCGTCAACGCCGCCGTGGTGGACGAAGCCGAGCGGCGCCGCATCTTCTGCGTGCGCGCCGATTCCGCGCGGGAAGGTACGGCCGTCACGCCGGCATCCTTCAATCACGACGGCATCGCGGTCGGTGTTCTGACCGGTGGTCAGCACAAGCGATCGGCGGCGCTGCGGTCGGCAATCCATGAGGCACTGCAACGCGGGCTCATTGACGACAGGGGTGAGGATCGCGTCAAGCCGCACGGTGTCGCGCTCGTCGGCGGGGGACCGGGTGATCCTGATCTCATTACCGTCCGCGGCCGCAGGCTTCTCGCGCAGGCGGATGTGGTCGTCGCCGACCGGCTCGCTCCCGCCGAGCTGCTCGCCGATCTGGGGCCTCATGTCGAGGTGATCGACGCCGCGAAGATCCCCTACGGGCGCGCGATGGCGCAGCAGGAGATCAACCGAGTGCTCGTCGAACGGGCACAAGAGGGCAAGTTCGTCGTGCGCCTGAAGGGTGGGGACCCGTTTGTCTTCGCCCGTGGCTACGAGGAAGTACTGGCCTGTGCCGAGGCCGGCGTTCAGGTGACCGTCGTACCCGGCGTGACCAGCGCAATCTCTGTTCCGGCGGCGGCCGGGGTGCCCGTCACCCATCGCGCCGTCAACCATGAATTCGTCGTCGTCAGCGGGCACGTCGCACCTGGGCATCCGGAATCGTTAGTCAATTGGGATGCACTTGCTGCCTTGCAGGGAACCCTCGTGCTGTTGATGGCGGTCGAGCGCATCGAGCAGTTTGCGAAGGTTCTCATCGATGGTGGCCGACCTGCGGATACTCCGGTACTGGTGGTGCAACACGGCACTACCGATGAGCAACGCGTGCTGCGCGCGGACCTCGCGACCGCGCCAGAGCGTATTCGTTCGCAGGGCATCAGGCCGCCCGCGATCATCGTCATTGGCCCCGTTGCTGCCTACGGAGTCCCCCTGGCGTGAGCTTGTGACCTAAGGGCACGTTAAGAGGACGGTAAGGTGTCCTCCATGCCTGCCCTCAGCGTCGAGCAGCTCACTCAAAAGGCGCGAGAATTCCTGCCTTCGCGGCACTATCTGTACGCCGTCATCGCGATCGCCGGTATGCAGTTCCTGGCCACCATGGACGGCACCATCGCGGTTGTCACGCTGCCCAAGATTCAAGCCGAGCTGCACCTCAACGATGCCACCCGAAGCTGGGTGATCACCGCCTACATGCTGTCCTTCGGCGGGCTCATGCTGCTTGGTGGACGCCTCGGTGACACCTTCGGCCGCAAGCGAGTGTTCATCGGCGGCATCGCCTTGTTCACCCTCGCGTCCATCGGCGTGGGCCTTGCGCAAGAAGACATCGGACTGGCCATTTTCCGTCTCATCCAGGGTGTGGGTGCGGCCGTCGCGTCGCCCACCGCGCTGGCACTGATCGCGACCACCTTCCCCAAGGGGCCACTGCGTACCGCCGCTGTCGGGGTGTTCGGCGCCATGACGGGGGTGGGCTCCATCGCCGGACTCATCGTCGGCGGCGCGCTGGCCGAGGTGTCGTGGCGGCTGGCCTTCCTGATCAACGTGCCGGCGGGCGCGCTGATGATCTACCTGGCTGTGCGGTCGCTGACCGAGACGGAACGTGAACCCATGAAGCTGGATGTGGCGGGTTCCGTGCTTGCCACGCTGGGCTGTACGGCGGCGGTGTTCGGATTCACGCAGGGTCCTGACCGCGGTTGGGACTCCCCGTACACGATTGTGTCGCTGATCGCGGCCGCCGTGCTGCTGATCGCGTTCCTCTACGTGGAGCGCACCGCGGAGAACCCGGTGCTGCCATTCAGTCTGTTCACGGACCGCAATCGGGTCGCGACCTTTGCGGCGATCTTCATGGCCGGCGGGGTGCTGTTCACCCTCACCATCACCATCGGCCTGTACATGCAGGACCTCATGAAATACAGCCCGCTACGGACCGGAATCTCAGCCATTCCGTTCGTCGTCGGCATGGGAATCGGCTTGGCGCTGTCCTCCCAACTTGTCACGCGCATGGCGCCGCGGGTGCTGATCCTCTGCGGTGGGGTGGTCGTGTTCGGGGCGATGCTCTACGGCTCGACGATCGACCGCACCATCGCGTACTTCCCGGATTTCTCGACGGCCATCTTCGTCGGCGGACTGGGTATCGGCACCATCGTGGTGCCGGTGATCTTGTCGGCCATCACCGGAGTAGATGCCGACCGCATCGGGCCGCTGTCCGCCATCTCCCTCATGTTGCAAAACCTGGGTGGGCCAATCGTTCTGGTGATCATCCAGGCGATCATCACCTCGCGGACGCTGTACTTGGGCGGGGCCAAGGGCCCCGTGCAGAACATGAACCAGGCGCAGCTCCACGCCCTCGATCACGGCTACACCTACGGCATGCTCTGGATTGCCGGAACGGCCGTGCTGGTGGGCGTGGCAGCGCTGTTCATCACCTACAGCGCGGCCGATGTGGCGCACGCACAGAAGGCGCAGGCCGCGCACGACCAGGGCCTGGACGAAGAGCAGCCGGCCTAGCAGTCCTGCGGGGTGTCGTCCCCGGCGCGAAACAGCAGCCCGTTGGTGATGGGAATGCCGTCATTGACGGTGATGTGGCACGACATCCGGAAGACGCTGGGGGGACCGACCGGCGTGACTCGCAGGACGGGCCGCGCGCCGTCGAGCGTCACGGTGCGCTCCCAGTAATACCCGGCGAACGTGTGCCCGGATTCCTCGCGAAGCTGACCGCCATCCTGATACTGGACGGTGAAGTCGGCATTACCGATTCCGATGGCCGACAGCGAGTATTTGACGGTGGTCGGGGCCGCGTCGGCCGGTACCGCGAATCCCAGACCAACTACCGCCACCGCCGGAATGACCGCCCACGCACGCATGCGGTTGATGCTAGCCGGAGGCTCCGACGGCACGCCGATATGCTGTGCAACCGTAACTAACGGTCTTCGCCCGAGAGGCTCAACGAAAATGATCACCCGGCTCTCCGAGCTTTTCGTACGCACACTGCGCGACGACCCGGCCGACGCCGAGGTTCCCAGCCACAAGCTGCTGATCCGCGCGGGGTACGTGCGGCCCATCGCGCCCGGTGTCTACAGCTGGCTGCCGCTCGGCCTTCGGGTACTTCGCAAGATCGAGAACATCGTCCGCGAAGAGATGAATGCCATTGGCGGCCAGGAGATCCTGCTGCCCGCGCTGCTTCCGCGTGCGCCGTACGAGACCACGAACCGATGGACCGAGTACGGCGATTCGCTGTTCCGGCTCAAGGATCGGCGCGATAACGACATGATGCTCGGCCCCACCCACGAGGAGCTCTTCGCGCTCACCGTGAAGGGGGAGTACAGCTCCTACAAGGATTTCCCGGTCATCCTCTACCAGGTTCAGACCAAGTACCGGGACGAGGCGCGTCCGCGTGCGGGCATTCTGCGTGGGCGCGAATTCGTCATGAAGGACTCGTACTCCTTCGACACCTCCGATGACGGACTCAAGACGGCCTATCAGGCGCACCGCGAGGCATATCGACGGATCTTCGGCCGACTGGGCCTGGACTATGTGATTGTGGCCGCCACCTCGGGAGCCATGGGCGGTAGCGCATCCGAGGAGTTCCTCGCCGAAAGCCCTACCGGGGAAGACACTTTCGTGCGATGCGTGGAATCTGGATATGCCGCCAACGTCGAGGCGGTCGTCACACCGGCACCGCCGGCGCGGTCCGTCGAGGGACTTCCTGAAGCCGTGGTGCATGAGACGGGTGACACTCCGACCATCGCGACGCTGGTGGACTGGGCGAACTCCGCCGATCTCGGCAGGTCCGTGACGGCGGCCGATACCCTCAAGAACATTCTGTTGAAGGTGCGCCAGCCCGGTGGTGAGTGGGAACTGCTCGCCGTTGGCGTCCCCGGTGATCGCGAGGTTGACGACAAGCGCCTCGGTGCCGCGCTGGAACCCGCCGAGTACGAGCTACTCGGTGACGCGGACTTCGCCAAGCATCCGTTCCTGGTGCGCGGGTACATCGGACCGAAGGGATTGATCGCCAACGGCGTTCGCTACCTGGTCGATCCTCGGGTCGTGGAGGGCACCAGCTGGATCACCGGCGCCGATGAACCCGGTAAGCATGTGGTCAACCTCGTCGCCGGTCGCGACTTCACCCCCGATGGAACCATCGAAGCCGCCGAGGTGCGCGATGGCGACCCGTCGCCCGATGGCGCGGGACCGTTGGTGTCGGCGCGCGGCATCGAGATTGGCCACATCTTCCAGTTGGGCCGCAAGTACACCGACGCGTTCACCGTCGACGTGCTCGGCGAGAACGGCAAGCCGGTACGGCTGACCCAGGGTTCCTACGGTGTCGGCGTCTCCCGGCTGGTGGCCGTTGTCGCCGAACAGCAGCACGACGAGCTGGGACTGCGGTGGCCGTCAGCGGTGTCTCCGTTCGACGTGCACGTGGTCATCGCGAACAAGGACGATGCCGCACGCGCGGGTGCCGAGGAGCTTGCCGCCGACCTGGATCGGCGGGGACACGAGGTGCTGCTCGACGATCGGACCGCTTCGCCGGGGGTGAAGTTCAAGGACGCTGAACTGCTCGGTGTGCCCTGGATTGTGGTTGTCGGCCGCGGTTGGGCCGACGGGACCGTTGAGCTGCGGAACCGGTTCACCGGAGAGGCGCAGCCTATTGCGGTGGCCGACGCCGTGGCGTCCGTCACACAGGCGATTTCGGCAGGCGATAAGGTATAGCCATGGCGTCTTTTAAGCTTGAACCGCTGGTTGAAAGCGATTTCAGCACAACCGATTTCGTCTATACGTTCTCCACGCCGCTGCCTAAGGACGCAGCGACCGTATGGGCCGAACTCAATGGTGAAAGCCCGCTGCATTGGTGCAAGGCCATCAAGAAGATCGGCTGGACGTCACCCGAGCCGCGTGGTGTCGGTGCGACCCGCACCGCCAAGCTGGCTCTGCCCGGCGCCGCCGTCAACGAGCGGTTCATCGTCTGGGAGGAGAGTCCGGAACGATACCGCAACGCATTCACCGTCGAGACGGCCACCTTCCCGGGTACCAAGCGGTTTGGTGAGCTCTACGAGGTGGTGGGTACCGCGACGGGCTCGTTGTTCACCTGGAGCTTTTTCATCGAGCCCTCGCTCGGATTTACTCGCCACCTCAAGCCGGTGATCCGTCGCGGATTGTCCGGTCTGATCAGCGACACCCAGAAGCACTTCGCCTAGCGCGTACCCGACGCCGACACGCCGTTTTCTGTTCCGTTTCGCGAGTAGCGCGCACAGAACGCGGCGTGTCGAGGCGAGAGGGCTAGGCCTTCTCGGGCCCGCCCGGAAAAGGGACGCTCGCGGGCGTGATGTCTCCGACTACTCGCCATCGTGCCGCGCGAATTGCGCTCTCGGTCAGCATGCGCACCGCGAAACCACGGTCGTCACCGCTGTCGGCCTGTTCGGCGACAGCACGCCAGCATGCCGCGGTATCCGTCTCGACCTGCAATGCGAGCTTGATGGCATCGGCAGGCGTGCTCACCGGGAACGGGATTGTGTAGCCGGCGGCGGCCACCGGTGCCGTGACCGACCGGCCACGCAGCTTGGCAATGCTCTCTTCACGGCACTGCCGGTGTTCGATGAGGCATTCGGTCACCAGCCAGTTGTTATCGGGCACCGAGTGCGCCGACACCAGGCCGTACGCGTAGATGGCCGCGTGCTCGTTCGCCAGGGCGCTCGCCAAGGCGGTGTCGTCGGGCGAGGAGGTCTGTTCTGGGGTCGGCTCGGTCGTTGTCACGGCAGGTCCACCTCTGCAGCTGAGGCGCATGCGGCGCTGATTGAGGCCAGCAAGCCGGCACGATATCCGCTCTGTTTGGTTGCCAGGTCCATCGCCGCGTGTGCGGAGTCTTTGAGCTGGTTTTTGACTTGGTCGACCGGTGGAGGTGCCGCGGGCGCGGTGGTTGTGGTGCTGGTAGTGGAACGGACAGTCGCATCGGCGCCGGGGATGCGTTTCAGCTCCTTGGTCAGTGCCGCGACATGAGCGCTGCGAATACCGGCGATCGCGTTCAACGTGGGTGCCAGCTGAGTGTTGGCGCTGGCCGCCGCGGTCGCGGAGGCAGCATCCCGGACCGCCAAGTCGATCTGCGCCTGCAGGTCGTCCACCTCGGGTTTGGTGTCCGGCACCTGCTGGCACGCGGCGGCCACGACGGTGACGCCGAGGACGGCGCCGCCGATCAACAGGTCGCGGCGCGACAGGCTTCTGGGCATTCGCCCATCCTGCCAGTGCGCGCGGTTGGCGCATGACAGCCCTCGCCGGGCGTAAGGTGGAGTGCTGGTCAGGACGAGAGTCCGGCTAGTGTGTGCAAGCTGAACCGCCCGACAACTCAAGATGAGGAGCCACAAAACGCCATGGGGCTGCCATCAGACGACCAGGTGATCGACCTGCTTGCGGCCGAGTTCACCCGGTCCGGCGTCGAGATCGAAAGTGTCTCCGTCAATGAAGAAACCGTTCCCGCCCGCATCACGGTGGTGGTCGACTCGGATTCTCCGGTGGATTTGGACGCAGTCGCCGCACTGAGCCGCACCGCATCGACATTGTTGGACGAGATGGACACCGGCTCGGAGGTTTACGAGCTGGAGGTGACGACACCGGGTGTCGACAGACCGCTGACCACGCCGGCGCATTTCCGCCGTGCACACCTGCGGCTGGCGCAGATTCGCCTGGCCGATGGCGAAGATCTGCTCGGCCGCATCGGCGTCGCGAACGACGACGGGGTGCAGGTGGTGCTTCGTAAACCCATCAAGGGAACCGGCTGGACCGTGCGCGATCTTGCGTTCTCCGATATCGAGAGCGCGGTCGTGCAGGTGGAGTTCACCACGCCCAATCCGCAGGAACTCAATCTGGCTGGGGCAGCCGAAACTGGAGGTGGCGCATGAATATCGATCCCGCAGCGGTAAACCTGATGGCTGCCGATAAAGGCATCACGGTCGACGAGGCCATTGACATCATCAAGTCGGCATTGTTGACCGCTTACCGGCACACCGACGGACATGAGCCCAACGCGCGTATCGAAATCGATCGCAAGACGGGTGTGGTTCGGGTGATGGCCCGCGAGACCGACGAGGACGGCAACCTCATCACCGAATGGGATGCCACGCCTGAGGGATTCGGCCGTATCGCGGCCACCACCGCGCGGCAGGTGTTCCAGCAGGGCGTGCGCGACGCGGAGAATGAACACAAGTTCGGCGAGTTCTCCACCCGTGAGGGTGAGGTCGTCGGCGGTGTGATTCAGCGCGACGCCCGGGCCAATGCGCGTGGGCTGGTCGTGGTTCGCATGGGCAGCGAGACCAAGGGATCCGAAGGGGTCATCCCGTCGGCCGAGCAGGTGCCGGGCGAGGAGTACCACCACGGAGACCGGTTGCGCTGCTATGTCGTTGGCGTGTCCCGCGGTGCGCGCGAGCCGTTGATCACCTTGTCGCGCACCCATCCGAACCTGGTGCGCAGACTGTTCTCACTGGAAGTTCCGGAGATCAACGACGGCTCGGTGGAGATCATCGCGGTGGCTCGCGAGGCGGGGCACCGGTCCAAGATTGCGGTGGCATCGAAGGTTTCCGGCCTCAACGCCAAGGGTGCCTGCATTGGCCCGATGGGGCAGCGTGTGCGCAATGTGATGAGCGAGCTGTCCGGCGAGAAGATCGACATCATCGATTACGACCCGGATCCGGCGCGATTCGTCGCGAATGCGCTCTCGCCCGCCAAGGTGGTTTCGGTTTCGGTCATCGACGAGGCAGGCAAGGCCGCCCGAGTCATCGTCCCGGATTTCCAACTGTCCCTGGCGATCGGCAAGGAAGGGCAGAACGCCCGGCTTGCCGCACGACTCACCGGATGGCGCATCGATATCAGAAGTGACGCAGACCCCGAAAACTAGCACCGGGTAGCGGCAGGTACTGACCAAAGTCCCTATCGGCACATAACTTGCATCCCATATACAAGTTATGTGCAACTAACGCGATTCACCGATCTGGGTCTGCGCATCGTCATGCGCCTGGCCGTGGAGGGGCCGAACGCTCAGCTGCACACCGGTGACCTTGCCGCCCAGCTGTGCGTGTCCTACACGCACGCTACGAAAGTCGTTGCGCGGCTGTCGGAAATCGGCGCGATCGAATCCGCGCGTGGACGACACGGGGGAGTGTGCATCACCCGAGACGGACTCGATCGTCGGGTGGGATCGCTGGCACGGAAATTGGAGCGCGGCGATGAGGTCATCGACTGTGATGGCGATCCGCCCTGCCCGCTCCGTCAGAGCTGCCGCCTTCGCGACGCGCTTCATTCCGCCCAGGAGGCCTTCTTCGCCCACCTCGATCAGTGGACTGTGGCCGAAATAGCCCGTCCAGCAATGGAAAGGAAGTAGTCAAGTGCTATCAGCAGAGTCGCTGGCAGTCATCCGTCAGACGCTCCCCGCAGTGGCGGGCGCGATCGACGAGATCACGCCGTTGTTCTACTCCAAGATGTTCGCGGCGCATCCGGAACTGCTTCGCGATCTGTTCAACCGAGGCAATCAGGCGGTGGGGGAGCAGCCGAAGGCGCTGGCGGCATCCATCGCAGCGTTCGCCGGAATGGTGCTGGAAGGTGAAGGTGCCCAGTATGATTCGGTGCTCGACAGAATCGCCCACAAACACGTCTCGTTGGGAATCGTTGCGGAGCAATATCAGATCGTCTACGAGCACCTGTTTGCCGCGATCGCCGAGGTGTTGGGGGCGGCGGTGACCGAAGAGGTTGCGAAGGCCTGGACCGAGTTCTACTGGCTGATGGCCGACGAACTGATCACCCGCGAGAAGGCGCTTTATGGTGCCGCCGGGGTGGCCCCGGGTGAGGTGTGGCAGCAGGTCGTCGTGGTGCGCCGTCAACTGGAGTCGGCGGATGTGGCCGGATTCGAGCTGCGCGGAGTATCCGGTGAATTGCCGAGTTTCCTTCCGGGACAGTACATATCGGTACAGGTCACGTTGCCGGACGGGGCCAGGCAGATTCGGCAATACAGTCTGTCGCGCGGATCCCGTGAGGGTGACTGGCGCATCGCCGTCAAGAGACTGAACGGCGGCGACGCCCCGGCCGGAGAGGTGTCGAACTTCATCTACGACAACGTCTTCGAGGGGCAGCAGCTGAGGGTGTCATTGCCCACGGGTGAGTTCACACTCGATGACTCGCAGGACCCGCTGGTTCTGGTATCGGCGGGTATCGGCTGCACTCCGATCATGGGGATGCTGCAAGAACTTGTGGCGACGCAGTCCCCGCGTGAGGTCGTAGTCCTGCACGCGGATCAATCGGCGGCCGCGCATGCCTATCGCCATGAGTTGGCAGATCTCGTAGGCAGGCTGCCCGCCGGCCGTCTGCACACGTGGTACGAACGGGCACATGTGGAGCATCCGGCTGATGGAATCGGGCGCATGAGCCTGACGCGTCTTCCGCTCAACCTCTCGTCCACGGTGTTCGTCTGCGGTCCCCGGCCGTTCATGTCGGCCATCAACGAGGACCTGGTGTCGCTGGGTATTCCGCAGCACCAGATCAACCACGAGCTGTTCGGGCCCTTGGCGTCGGCTGTGGCATGACACGCGTCGAGGTCCTGACGGCGGCGCTGGCCGCGTTCTGGCTGGGGCTGGTGGTGGCGATTTCGTTCATCGAGGCGCCCCTGAAATTCCGGGCTCCGGGCGTGACGGTCCAGGTGGGGCTCGCGATAGGTCGTCTGGTGTTCGGCGCGCTGAACGCGGTGGAGTGTGTCCTTGCGGTGTCCATGATGCTGCTGATGTCGGTCGGTAGTCCGTCTGCGGGCGAGATCGCCGCGGGTGTCGCGGCGTCCGCCGGTCTCGCGATTCAGTTGCTGGCGGTGCGACCTGCCATGGCGAGGCGGACCAATGCGATCCGCGATGGAGCCGAATACGCGGGACGTAGCCGTATTCACCTGGTGTACGTCGCGGTCGAGTGCGTCAAGGCACTGGCGTTGATCGTCGTGGTGTGGCTAGTTGTGTCGGGGAGTGCTTAGTAGCGGCTGTAGCTGGCCGTTTGTTTTACGATCACAGGGTGGATACGGCGGTGCACAGGAGTGGCACCCCGCCGAAGTCGAGTCTCGTTCAGGGGTCGGCGCAAATCCGTATGCTCGGAACACCAGAACTGTGGATAGAGGGGACACAGATCTCGATCGGTGGGCCGAAGGCGCAATCGGTCCTCGGGACATTGGCGGTTCGGGCGGGCCAATTAGTCACCGCAGACTGGCTGATAGACCAGCTCTGGGGTGCGAGCCCGCCGCAGTCTGCGCGGGTCTCCCTGCAGGCTTATATCTCGCGAGTTCGAGCTCTGCATCCCCCGGTTACTGAGGCGATATTGCCACGTCGAGCTGGGGGCTACCTACTGGCTCACGACGTCGCCACGATCGATACCCACGAATACGATCGGCATTCGACTGAGGGCAGGGCGCTGGCTGCGAGCGGTCGGTGGGCTGCCGCGTTGGATCGACTAGACATGGCCGCAGCACTCTGGCGGGGTAGCCCGTTCTCAGGTATTGATGCAGTTCCGGAGCTTGCGCTAGAGCGTGATCGGCTTTTGGATCTGGCCGCTTCGAATAACCTTGCCGCATTGCGTGCTCGGCTTGAGTTATTCGACCCTGCCGAGGTTGTGCCGCCCTTGCGGGATTTGATAATTCGGCAACCGTGGGATGAGAGGGGTTGGCTGCTTTTGATGTTGGCCCTGTATCGCAGCGGCCGGCAGACCGAGGCTTTAGAGGCAGCGACCACCGCCCGACGCATGCTCGCCGACGCCAAGGGGCTGGACACAGGCCCCGGGCTCGCGGAGCTGGAACGAATGATTTTGCAACAAGATCCGCGACTTCTCCCAACCGGGGCGCAGCTGGCGATACCGCGATGGCTGGCTCAGACATCGGCTCAGATGATTGGGCGGGACGAGCAATTGGATGTGTTGACAGGCTATTGGGAGCAGTCGAGTTCCGGTATTGACCCGCGTGTGGTGATGGTCAAAGGTGAGCCGGGCGTGGGAAAGTCGTTGTTGGCAGCCAAGTTTGCCGAGAAGATCAGCAACTCGGGTGTAGCTGTGGTGGCGGGCAGATGTTTCGACACTCCTCGCCTGCCGATGCAACCGTGGACCGATTTACTGGAAGGCAAATTGGTTGCCCCGGGCTCGCTGCCATATGTCGCGGATGGTGAATCGGGCCTCGATATATGGGAATTCGCCGCCTACGAGATGTTCACCACGGTTATGCGGCATTTTGAAGCGCTTCTCGAAGCGGGCCCGGTATTGGTGGTGCTGGACGATATCCAGTGGGCTGGCGTTGCCGCGATTCGAGTGCTCGATTACTTGGTCGCCAACTGTCGTGGGCGTGACCTGATGGTGATCGCCACCATCCGGTCGGCGGGCGCAGATATGCCGTTATCCACAGAACGTGCGCTCGGTGAATTAGCAGTGCGCACACACGCTCGCGAGATTCGGCTGAATGGGCTGGGGATCGAGTCGTTTACCGAGCTGCTTGTGGCGAGGGGGCACCGATTTACCGAGGAACGTGTTGCAGCGCTGCGTGAGAGCACAGGTGGCGTGCCGCTGCTCGCGATATCAGTTCTGGACGGCGGGGATGATCTGCTCGCGCTGCCGCTGGGGCGTGCCAGCGAGGATGCCGTCAGGGTGGCGGAGCTACTGGCAACTGCGGGCGGCACGTGTTCGGTTACGGCACTGAGGTATGCCAGTAATATGTCGGAGCCCGACATCGATCGCGCGCTCGAGGAGCTCATCGCCGTCGGCTTGGTACGTCAAATCGATGATCTGTATGCCACGTGCGAGTTCGCGCACGGCCTCTACCGCGATTCTCTTGTCGCGCGGATAACGGATGCGCGGAAGTTGATGTGGGCGCGCCGATTGCTTGCCGCCGCCGACGAGTTACGGGGTCATTTCACGCCACCGAGTACTGCGGCGTTGGCGCTTACCTCTGCGAAATCAGGTATTGCCGAAGACGTCGATCGGGCGATCGCCGAGTGTCGGGCGGCGGCGGGATGGTCGGCTCAATTCCATGAGCATGCAGAGGCAATGCGGTGGTGCGCTCAGGCGGTGGAGCTCGCCGAGCGGGCAGATGCACCGTTGTTGTTGCGGTCCAACGTGAAGCTGGAGCACGGAATCGCCTGTCGGCGTGCAGGTTTCCCTTTCCGGGAGATTTTTCTGTCGGCGGCCGAGGCGGCGACCAAAGCTGAAGACCCCGAGATGTTGGCCAACGTCTGCGTGGGCTGGAGCCGCGGCTCGTTCAGTCAGATATGGGAGACCGACGCTGAGTACTTGGCGTATACCGAGCGCGTGCTGGCACAGCAGAGTCGTGTGAGTGCGCCGTTGCGAGCTCGGGTACTGGGCGCCCGCGCAGCCGAATTGACCTGGGCCGACGAAGGGGGCGATCGATTCGATATCGCGGACGAAGCTCTGGCGTTGGCGCGCGCAGCCGAGGATCCGTCGACGATCGCACACGTACTGCTGGGCCGAAACATGGCCATCGCCGCGGCCGACACACTGGATATTCGCCGCGCCGAGGCAACCGAGCTCTTGGACATCGCGCGGTCGTTGGGCGACCCGGGGTTGGAATTTCAGGCCATGCTTCAGGCATGTGGACCGGCCATCGACGACGGCAATATTGGACTCGTTGGCGAGATGTTGAGCAGGGCCGAGGCGATCGCGAATGCGTTGCGACAGCCGGTTTTGCAGTGGACTGTGGCCTACGCGCGGGCCTCGCTGTCGTTGTGGCAGGGCCGACTGTCATTGGCTGAAGAATATTCTCAGGAGGCATTGGAGCAAGGGATGGCAGCCGGCTTCGCCGCGGACGCCATGTTATTCGCCGGTGGTCAGTTCGCAGAGATACGGCGGCTCCAAGGCCGGCTCGGCGAGATCACACGGCCGCTAGAGCGGATGCCGATACAGCCACATGGCCTGTTTGGGATCGCCAGGTATCAATATGAAGCGGGTCTATTCGAGCAGGCCGCAGCCCGGCTAGATCATGTGCGAATGGTCGACGGGACATTGCAGTTGCGGCGCGACTGCATGGAGCGCATCAATTTGGACTATTTGGCCTTCCTGGCCGTGCACCTAGACCGCCCCGATGTGGCCGCCGCGGTTGAGCAGAGACTTTTGCCGCTCGCGGACACATTCGGACACGATGCTGTGTCAGGTCTAGTCGGGCACCATTGGCTCGGCGTCTTGGCGGCTTTCCAGGCTAGGCCGGAAGCTGCCGTTCAGCATTTCGAGCGTGCCGTCCGGATACAGAACGAACTCGGAATGCCGTTGTTGGCCGCCGAAAGTCAACGTGAGCTGGGATGGGCATATAAGACCTTGGGTCAGCACGGGAGGCAGCATGCGGCCCATGCCGAAGTACGGCACGTGGCGTGCCTCTTCGGAGCGGAAGGGCTGTTAACCGGTCTGAGTGACGGTGGGCATTGGAGTGCCAGGTATTCCTGACCGCAATCGGTCAGGACGCTCCGGTCATCGGTCCGTCATCCCCTCGTCGACCCGAGCGGTTGGGGTGACTGTTGTCTCGAACGAGCGGTGCCTGTGGGCGTTCGTGTTCGCGTCGGGGCAGTGGACCGTCTTCGTCTTCGTTGACGGCACGCCCGCCCGCGAGCATCTACCGGGCTGTCGGAATCAGATCCCGGCGCGCTGGCCATGTTGCGTTGACAGGGATTCGGCCCGGCATCTCACGCGGTTAACGGGTGGTTTACGTGAGCCCCAAAGGTTTGCAAGCGCCTTGCAAGCCGTCCTTGAAAGTCTGAGGTTGTTGTCGTTCATCGCAGCCTGGGGGGCAATGCATAACGACTGTTGGGGGACAGCTGTTCTTCCCTGCCGGGACGAGGGGTCCGGCGGGGAAGAACAGCCGTGTTATTCGACGCTGTGGGCCGATTCATAAATTAGGTGCCGCGGACGGTAGACTAAGCCGTGATCCAGCGCGAGACTTCGGCGTTTGCACCTGCCCAAACCGGTAAGCCGGTACGGACATGTGTCGGCTGCCGGGGGCGAGAGCTGGCTGCAGATCTGCTTCGTGTGGTTGCTGCGGATGATCGGCACATAGTGGTCGACGTTCGACATAGACTGCCCGGCCGAGGTGCTTGGTTGCATCGGTCAGCGCAGTGTTACCAACTGGCGGTAAAGCGGCGAGCTTTTGCGCGAGCGCTCCGGATCACTGGAAGCCCAGATACGACCGCGGTCTTCGAACATGTTGAGCAATACCAAGAGATTGGCAACGACAAACAATGAGCACACCGTGAAGCGTCGATGATGATCGTCCATCACAGCTAACACGAGGCACGGCGCCTGAAGCCGCTGCCTCGCAGACAGGAGAGCAGTGGCAGGCAAGGCCCGGGTACACGAGTTAGCTAAAGAACTCGGTGTGACCAGTAAAGAAGTTCTCGCCCGACTGAGCGATCAGGGCGAATTCGTTAAGTCCGCGTCGTCGACGGTGGAAGCCCCCGTCGCGCGGCGTCTTCGTGAATCATTCGGCGGCGACAAGTCCGCTCCCGCCGCGTCCAATGGCGCGGCCGCAGAGACGGCAGCTGCCCCCAGGAAGGCCGGTCCCAAGCCGGGGGCCCCGAAGCCGGCGCCGAAGAAGGTTGTGGAACCGGTTGTCGAGGCGCCCCCCGCGCCGGAGCCTGTGGCCGCACCTGCGCCCGCACCCGCTCCCACGCCGGCAGCGGCTCCCGCCCCCAAGCCGACCCCCGCGGCGCAGCCCGCGGCAGAGGCACCCGCGGCCGCACCGACACCCGCACCGGCCCCTCGTCCGGGTGCGACACCCGGCCCCAAGCCCGGAGCTCCTCGGGTGCCGCGTGTTGGCAACAACCCGTTCTCCTCGGCTCAGCCGACTGAGCGCCCGGCGCCTCGTCCGCAGGCACCGCGTCCCGGGGCTCCCCGTCCCGGTGGCGCCTCTCCGAGCAACATGCCGCCGCGTCCGTCGCCCGGATCCATGGGTCCGCGCCCGCCGCGTCCCGGTGGTGGCCCCCGTCCCGGCGGCGGTCCTCGTCCCGGTGGTGCCGGTCGTCCCGGTGGCGGCGGCGGTAACTACCGCGGTGGTGGCGGTACTGGTGCCGGTGCTCCCGCTGGCGGTCCTCCCGGTGCCGGTGCAGCCGGCGGCTTCCGCGGCCGTCCCGGCGGTGGTGGCGGTGGAGGTGGCCGTCCCGGTCAGCGCGGTGGCGCGGCCGGTGCATTCGGTCGTCCCGGCGGCGCCCCGAAGCGTGGTCGCAAGTCGAAGCGGGCCAAACGCGCCGAGTACGAGAACATGCAGGCGCCCGTCGTCGGCGGCGTCCGGTTGCCGCATGGCAACGGCGAGGTCATCCGCCTCGCACGTGGCGCGTCGCTGAGTGACTTCGCGGAGAAGATCGACGCCAACCCGGCATCGCTGGTGCAGGCGCTGTTCAACCTCGGCGAGATGGTCACGGCCACCCAGTCCGTGGGTGATGAGACGCTGGAGCTGCTGGGCGGCGAGATGAACTACGTCGTTCAGGTCGTCAGCCCCGAGGACGAGGACCGCGAGCTGCTGGAGTCGTTCGACCTCACCTACGGCGAGGACGAGGGCGGTGAAGAGGATCTGCGGACACGTCCGCCGGTGGTGACCGTCATGGGTCACGTCGACCACGGTAAGACCAGGCTGTTGGACACCATCCGTAAAGCGAACGTCCGCGAGGGCGAGGCCGGTGGCATCACCCAGCACATCGGTGCGTACCAGGTCGCCGTCGAGCATGAGGGCGCCGAACGGCTCATCACCTTCATCGACACCCCCGGTCACGAGGCGTTCACCGCCATGCGCGCCCGCGGTGCGAAGGCCACCGATATCGCGATCCTGGTGGTCGCTGCCGACGACGGCGTGATGCCCCAGACGGTGGAAGCCATCAACCACGCCCAGGCGGCCGATGTGCCGATCGTGGTCGCGGTCAACAAGATCGATAAGGAAGGCGCCGACCCGCAGAAGATTCGCGCTCAGCTCACCGAGTACAACCTGGTGGCCGAGGACTTCGGTGGCGAGACGATGTTCGTCGACATCTCGGCGAAGAACGGCACCAACATCCAGGCGCTGGAGGAGGCAGTACTGCTGACCGCCGATGCGGCGCTGGATCTGCGGGCCAACCCCGATATGGAAGCTCAGGGTGTTGCCATCGAGGCGCATCTGGACCGCGGTCGCGGTCCGGTGGCCACGGTGCTCATCCAGCGCGGCACGCTGCGTGTCGGCGACTCGATTGTCGCCGGTGACGCGTACGGTCGCGTGCGCCGCATGGTCGATGAGCACGGCGAGGATGTCGAAGAGGCATTCCCGTCACGTCCGGTTCAGGTCATCGGATTCACGTCCGTGCCTGGCGCGGGTGACAACCTGCTCGTCGTCGACGAGGACCGCATCGCCCGGCAGATCGCCGACCGGCGCAGCGCGCGCAAGCGCAACGCATTGGCCGCACGTAGCCGCAAGCGCATCAGCCTGGACGATCTGGATGCCGCGCTGAAGGAGACCAGCCAGCTGAACCTGATCCTCAAGGGCGACAACGCCGGTACGGTCGAGGCTCTGGAAGAGGCGCTGCTGGGTATCGCGATCGACGACGAGGTGCAGTTGCGCGTCATCGACCGTGGTGTCGGTGGTGTGACCGAGACCAACGTCAACCTGGCCTCGGCCTCGGATGCCATCATCATCGGCTTCAACGTGCGAGCCGAGGGCAAGGCGACCGAGCTGGCCAACCGCGAGGGTGTCGACATCCGGTACTACTCGGTGATCTACCAGGCCATCGACGAGATCGAGAGCGCGCTCAAGGGCATGCTCAAGCCGGTCTACGAAGAGGTCGAGCTGGGTCGCGCCGAAATCCGTGCGATGTTCCGGTCGTCCAAGGTCGGCAACATCGCCGGCTGCTTGGTCACTTCGGGCATCATCCGTCGTAACGCCAAGGCCCGACTGCTGCGGGACAACATCGTGGTCGCCGAAACGGTCACCATCTCCTCGCTGCGGCGTGAGAAGGACGACGTGGTCGAGGTTCGCGACGGTTACGAGTGTGGTCTGACCTTGACGTACAACGACATCAAGGAAGGCGACATCATCGAGGCGTACGAGCTGCGCGAGAAGGAGCGGGTCTAACGTGGCAGATCCCGCTCGCGCACGCCGGCTGGCGAAGCGGATCGGGGCCATCGTCGCCTCGGCGATCGAGTATGAGATCAAGGACCCGAGGCTGACGATGGTCACGGTCACCGATACTCGGGTGACCAACGATCTTCACGATGCGACCGTGTACTACACCGTGATGGGGCAGACTCTGTCCGACGAGCCGGATTTCGCTGGCGCGGCGGCTGCGCTAGATAAGGCAAAGGGTGTGCTTCGAACCAAGGTGGGTGCCGGGACAGGGGTGAGGTTTACCCCTACCCTGACTTTCGTGCTCGACACCATTGCAGATTCGGCCCGGCACATGGAGGAGCTGCTGGACCGGACACGCGCAGCCGATGCCGCGCTCGCCGAGGTGCGGCAGGGGGCCGTGCACGCCGGTGATGCTGACCCGTACAAGGCTCCTTCAGTCGAGGAACCCGCATCCGACGAGGACGATGAGCGCCGTCCCGATTGAGACGGGTGCCGCAGGGGCACGCGTAGACGAGGATGGCGCCGTGGCCCTGCTGGCCAAGGCCAGCAGGGTGGCGATCATCTGCCATGTGCATCCGGATGCCGACACGGTGGGCAGCGGGTTAGCACTTGGACAGGCGTTAGTGGCCAAGGGCGTTGACGTCCAGGTGAGCTTCGGCGAGCCGGCGTCGCCTCCGGAATCGGTGGGCACATTGCCGGGCGCGGAACTGTTGGTCCGACCTCAGGAACTGCGCAGAGATCCGGATCTCGTGGTGACGGTGGACAGCCCCAGCATGCGCCGACTCGGTCAACTTGCCGAGCTGACCGAGGGGTCCGTACCGGTTCTGGTGATCGACCATCACGTGTCCAATGAGCTCTTCGGTACAGCGAACTACGTTGATATCGAAGCGGATTCGACGACGATGATGGTGGCCCAGCTGCTCGACGCCTGGGGTGTGGAGATCACCCGCGAGATGGCGCATTGCCTGTATGCGGGCCTGGTCACCGACAGCGGGTCATTCCGCTGGGCCACTCCGAGGGGGCACCGGCTGGCGGCTCGGCTGCTGGACTTGGGCGCCGACGGTGTGAACATCACCCGCACGTTCATGGATTCGCACCCATTTGTCTGGCTGCCGATCTTGTCGCGTGTACTGGGCACCGCCGAGCTCGTTCCCGACGCGGTTGGGGGCGCGGGAATGGTGTATGCCGTTGTCACCCACGACGTCTGGTCCCGCGCGCGCACCGAAGAAGTCGAGTCGATAGTCGATATCGTCCGCACCACGACCGAGGCTGAGGTTGCGGTGGTGTTCAAGGAGATTGAGCCGGGGCATTGGTCGGTGTCGATGCGAGCACGGTCCGCGGTGGATCTTTCTGCGGTCGCGGCCACTTTCGGTGGAGGCGGACATCGGCTGGCTGCCGGGTTCTCGGCGAATGGCCCCGTCGACGAAGTGGTGGCGGCGCTGGTTCGCGCCCTTGACTGAGGTCCCCGACACGGCGGGAATGTCCAGCCTGGCTCGCCGAATCATCGCGCTGGCAGTGCCGGCATTGGGTGTGTTGGCGGCCGAACCGCTGTATCTGCTTTTCGATATCGCCATGGTGGGCCGACTAGGTGCGGTTCCCTTGGCGGGATTGGCCGTTGGGGGACTGGTCCTTGGACTCGTAGGGACCCAGCTGACCTTCCTGTCGTACGGCACCACCGCCCGCTCGGCACGACTGTTCGGATCCGGTGACCGCCGCGGTGCCGTGCACGAGGGTGTGCAGGCAACCTGGTTGGCACTGCTCATCGGGGTCGCGCTGGTGCTCATCGTGCATGTGGTGGCGGGACCGGTGGTGCGAACCATCGCCGCGGCACCCGATGTCGCGGCTCAGGGCCTGATGTGGGTGCGTGTCGCCATTTTTGCGGCGCCGGCCATCCTGGTGTCACTCGCGGGCAATGGGTGGATGCGGGGAGTGCAGGACACGGTCAGGCCCCTGCGGTATGTGCTTGCCGGCTTTGCGGTTTCGGCGGTGCTGTGCCCGGTGCTGATCTACGGACTGCTGGGTGCGCCCCGGATGGGGGTGGCGGGGTCGGCGGTAGCCAATCTGGTGGGGCAGTGGCTGGCGGCGATCCTGTTCCTGCGTGCCCTGCACGCCGAGCGCGCCCGACTCCGGATGGATACTGCGGTGCTGCGCGCGCAGCTGGTGTTGGCGCGCGACCTGCTGGTGCGCAGCTTGGCCTTTCAGGCCTGTTTCATCAGTGCTGCCGCGGTGGCCGCGCGATTCGGGGCCGCGGCGCTGGCAGCGCATCAGGTGGTTCTGCAGATGTGGGGTTTCCTTGCGCTGGTTCTCGATTCGCTTGCCATAGCGGCTCAAACCCTCGTCGGCTCCGCACTGGGAGCCGGCCGAGTGCCGGAGGCCAAGACGGTGGCCCGACGGGTGACCATCTTCTCGCTGGGGTTCGCGGTGATGCTGGCTGCTCTGCTGGCTCTCGGTGCTCCGGTGTTGCCGGGGCTCTTTACCCCCGATGCCACCGTGGTGCATCAGATGAGGGTGCCGTGGTGGTTCCTGGTATGTCAGTTGCCGATTTCCGGTCTTGTCTTCGCGCTGGATGGGGTGCTGCTGGGAGCCGCCGACGCGCGGTTCATGCGCAACGCCACCATGATCAGCGCGCTGTGTGGATTCCTGCCGCTGGTGTGGCTGTCACTGGCCTTCGGGTGGGGGCTCGCCGGAATCTGGTGCGGCCTAACCCTTTTCCTGGTCCTGCGGCTGGTGTTGGTTGGCTGGCGCGCGGTGTCGGGACGCTGGGCCGTACCCGGCACCGGATCCTGATCAGTGGGTCTGCGGATACTGGGGGTACTGGGGCTGCGGGTACCCGGCCGGTGGCGGTGGATATCCCGCGGGCGGGTACCCCTGGTATGCCGGGGGCTGTGCGGCTAGACGCCGAATCTGCTTGATCTGTCCCATGTTTCCGAAGATCGCGATCCAGTTCATGAGGAGGATGGACAGGAAGCTCCACCAGCCGGCCGCCAGATTGTGGGTCTGTGCGTCGCGGTAGGCGGCCTCGCATTGCTCAAGCGTCCCGGTGATCGCGTAGCTGCGGGTGCTGAACATGATGAGCATCCCGGTGTGTTTGGTCAGCCGTACTTGAAAGTATCTGGGCGCCGCGGCCGGGTATTGCTGTGGATACGACATAATCTCTCCCCCTGCTCCGATAGCTCATCCGATGATATCGGGGTGCACTCAACATGCGGCTATGTGATCCAGGTCACCTTCGGAGTACTCTGGGAACGCTGAACGAGGAGGTGTTTCGAATGAACCTTGATCGATTTGCCGTGTGGACCGGCTACTTCCTTGGGTTGGTGTCGGTCACCATCACCGCGTTGGGTCTGGCCGCGCTGGCCGCCGGGCATCACGGCTGGGGAATGGTCGCGGCCATCGCGCTGCTGATCACCGCGGGCCTCGGATTCGCGGTGGTAGGCGGCACGGTGCATCACGATCACAAGATCCACAAGGAGACGCCGCATCTGATGTAAGGGTGCGGCGGCCATCCCGGCGGTTGCTTCGTAGAATGTAGGCTTACCTAAGTTAGGTCGAACAATCGAACGGAGCCCGCTGGCCGATGAATACCCCCACCGGTTATCGCATCGCGCGTGAGATCACCGATGTGGCGGCCGAGGTCATCGCCGCCGGGCCGCCGCCGCTGCCGTCGTTCGGCGGGAGCCGGTATGGATTACGCCTGGTGGATCCAGACGGCGGCGATCCGGAGATGCTCAGCGAGTGGTTCGCCCGTCCGCATCTGGTTGAGACCTGGGAGCAGCCATGGTCTGCCGCCCGCTGGCATGAAGATTCCTCATATCGGCTGGCCGGGCACTACTCGCGTCCTTGTATCCTTTCGGTGGACGGTGTCGAGGTCGGTTACGTCGAGCTGTACCGTGCCGCACGTGACGAGATAGCCCGTATCTACGACGCTCGTCCTCACGACACCGGATTTCATATCGCGACGGCAGGCGTGGAATATTTGGGTCGCGGTGTCATCTCGGGATGGATCCGGCTGCTGCCGCATGCGGTGTTCGCTGCCGACCCGCTGTGCCGACGGCTGTTGGGCGATCCGGCGCTAGGTAATCCTCCAATACACAAGGTGTTCGCTCGTCTTGAGTGGACCGCCATGGGCGAGTTCGATATTCGGCCCGACCGCCGGATCGCCCTGTACCGAACCGACCGCGACTAGGCGTTCTGGCTGCGCCCGCGTTCCATGATGGCGGCGCGCCGGGCCTCTACGCCCTCGGCGATGGAGTTCTGGTCGATCCACCGATGAGCGTCGTCGAGGGCCACCTGCAGGCCGTCACCGATGAGCTCGGACTCGATGCGGCGGTAGGACGCCAGCAGTTCACGCACCGCGGGCTGGTTGTTACCGGCGATCGTCGCGGCAAGGCGCTTGGCTGCAGGGAGCAGGTCCTCATGAGCAACCACCTCGGTGACCAGACCGGCGCGCAGCGCATCCTCGGCCGAGAGGTAGTCGCCCGTCAGGCTCATGCGCCGCGCCAGGCCGCGCCCCACCGAGAGCGGTAGCAGGGTGGTCAGCCCCCAGGTAGGCAAGATGCCAACGCGCGCATGAGTATCGGCGAAACGTGCTTTCTCCGAGGCGATCAGGATGTCGCAGGCCAGCGCAAGCTCCAGGCCGCCGGTCACGGCCGCGCCGTTGATGGCGCCGATCACCGGCTTGTTCAGCTCGGGCCACCACGGGTCCAGGGACTCGGCGCGGTCGCCGCCGCCCAATTCCTTCAGGTCAACGCCCGCGCAGAACACCGGGTCGGCGGCGGTCAGGATCATCACGTCGACGTTCTCGTCGGCGTCGGCCGCGGTGACGGCTTTGACGATCTCCTCACCGAGCGCGGTGCTCAAGGCATTGCGTGCCTGCGGCCGGTTCAGGGTGATGGTGCAGATACGGTCTTCGGTCTGCGTCAACAAAATTGGTTCGGTCATGCGTCGATTATCTCCTTGGCAATGCGTTCGGCGTGGACGGCGCGCCCTCCAAAGAGGGCCGAATTGCTCACGGCGCGTTTGTAATACAGGTGAGCGGGATGCTCCCAGGTGAAACCGATGCCGCCATGGCTCTGGATGGCCTTGGCGGTTACCTCCACCGCACCCGCCGATGCCACCTGCTGAGCAATGCTGGTGGCCAGCGCCGGATCGTCAAGGCGTGGGTCGTCATGTGACCAGGCGGCATGATAGGCGGCACCACGCACATTGCCGGTGGCCGCGGCCATATCGGCAAGGCGATGTTTGACGGCCTGGAATGAACCGATGATCCGCCCGAACTGAATTCGGGATTTGGCGTATTCGGTTGTCACATCCAGCATATGGGCAGCTATACCGGCCTGCTCGGCCGCGAGCACCGTGGCCGCGACGTCGAGTGCCTTGGCCACAGCTTGCGTCCCACGTCCCTGCTCGCCGATCAGACGTCCCGGCGCGGAGTTGAAGTGGATGTTGGCCTGCCTGCGCGTCAGATCCAGGGTGGCCAGAGCGTGCCGGTCCACACCCGCCGCGTTGCCGTCGACGGCGAAAAGACTTGGACCCGAATCGGTATCGGCCAAGACCAGGATCACGTCGGCGGTGGCACCGTCGGGAACATGCTCGGTGTCGCCGGTGAGTTTCCATCCGTCGGCATCGGATTCGCCCGATACCGTTATCGCGTCGGACAGCCGGGTGCGGCCGCCGGCCAGGGTGATCGTCTTGTCACCGGAGGCCAGCGCGGGCACCCACTCGGCAAGGGCGTCATTGTCGCCGCTGGCCACCAAGGCGGTGGCGCCCAGGGCCGCGCTGGATATCCACGGCAGACACGCCAGTGCGCGTCCCAGTTCCTCCGCCACAATGGACAATTCGATGACGCCCAGCCCTGCGCCGCCGTGCTCTTCGGGCAGGCTCAGGCCCACCACGCCAAGCTCGGAGCCAAGGGCATGCCAGGCCTTCAGGTCGACGGTGCCGGCATCGGCGATCCGGCGTACATGCTCGGGTGTCCAGACCCGTTCGCACCAGCCACGTACCAGTGAGCGCAGGTCGCCGTGTTCTTCGGTGAACTCGAACTCACTGATCCGGGTCTGATTGTCTTCGTTGGCACTCATCCGCGGGGCACGTCCTTCCAGGCTTTGTCGGTGTCGACCCGGATATCGCCGGGCAGTCCGAGAACGCGTTCTCCGATGATGTTGCGCATCACGTCGGAGGTACCGCCTTCGATGGTGTTGGCCTTGGACCGCAGGAAAGCCCACATGGTGTCGGCGCGCCGGTCCTCTTCGACGACGCGTCGCATGTCGTATGAGGCGTACAGGGTCGCCTCGATGCCCAGCAGTTCAACGCAGAAGTCGTAGATCTGCTGGTTGAGCTCCGCGCCCATCAGCTTGCCGATCGATCCTTCCGGGCCCATGGGTGCGTCGCCCTGCGCGGCGATCCGCATCTGTGTGCCGTAACGGTTTCCCTCCGAGCGGACGAACAGATTCGTCAACTTGGCCCGCAGCTCGGGGGTGTGTAGGTCGGGGCGTTGTTTCCACAGGTTCAGGGCATTGCCGATGGATCCGCCGCCGCGGCCGTGGTCGAAGGCGCCACCCAGTGCACTGCGCTCGTTCATCAACGTGGTCATCGATACCCGCCAGCCGTCGCCCTCGTTACCCAGGCGATGCGCGTCCGGGATGCGGACATCGGTGAGATAGACCTCGTTGAACTCGGCGTCGCCGGTCATCTGCCGTAACGGGCGGACCTCGACGCCCGGATCGGTCATGTCGAGGACGAAGTAGGTCAGACCGCGGTGCTTGGGTGCGTCGGGATTGCTGCGGGCCACCAACAGCGCCCAGCGTGCCTGGTGGGCACCCGACGTCCACACCTTCTGGCCGTTGATCACCCAGTCGTCGCCGTCGCGCACCGCACGGGTGGCCAGGCCCGCCAGATCGGAACCGGCGCCGGGCTCGCTGAAGAGCTGACACCACAGCTCTTCACCGGTGAAGAGAGGCCGCAAAATTCGTTCGGTCAATTCCGGCTGCCCATGGGCGAGCACCGTCGGCGCTGCCATGCCGTACCCAATCACGTTGACAAACAACGGGTCCGGCATGCCTGCCGCACGCAATATGGTGTCGGAGACGGCCTGTAGTGCCGGTGGGGCGTCCAGGCCGCCGAGGCCGGCGGGGAAGTGGACCCAGGCCAGGCCCGCGTCATAGACGGCGCCCAACAGTTCGGCGACGGGGGTGCTGGCGGGGGGATGTTTGGCGAGAACCTCGTGCGCGGCGGCGGCGATGCGCTCGCGCAGCACGTTCGACGGCTCCGATGACGTCACTGGCATGACTTACGTATACACGCGCAGGGGAACTAACCGGTGGGTGGGGCATGGCGTCTTCCGGATTGTCTTTCTACTGTCGTAGGTATGTGCAGGAACATCACCGAGCTACGCGGGCTTGAACCTGCGGCGACCGACCAGGAGATCGAGGCGGCGGCGCGGCAATACGTGCGCAAGATCAGCGGAATTCAGAAAACGTCCGACGCCAATCGGGAGGCGTTCGAGCATGCGGTGGCGGAGGTGACGGCCACGACGATGCGGCTGTTGGATCTACTGCCGGCGCGCCGTCAGCCGCCGAAGACGGTGCCGCCGCTGCGACGGCCCGAGGTGCAGGCGCGTATCGCGGCACGCGGCTGAGGCGGTCTCAGAACTTGTAGGCGGGCGCGAGAATATTTGCGATCCGGCGGTTTTCCACGAGACAGCCGGGGCCGTCGGGGGAGTACTTCTGCGAGGCGTAGTACAGCGACTGCTGGACCACGCCGTAACTCGTCTTGAAGGTGATCATGCAGGACACCCACCACTGGTTATTCCAGTCGGTCGGTTTCATGATGTTGTATTCGGCCGCGCGATGACCCTGGATGGTGGTCTCCACGCCATCGGCCGGTAGGGAGTCTTCATAGGTGCGCCACACGATTGCCTCGACGGCCAACTGGTAGTTGTTGCGCGAGTCGTAACGGCAGCGCAACCCTTCCTCGGGAGCGGGCGGGGTCTGATCGAGGCCTGCTGCGGCGATGACCGAGCCGGGGATGTCGTAGCAGGGATCGAACGGGCGCGGGTCGGTGACGGGGACGACCGGCCATTTGATGGTGGTGGTGGCGCCCGTGACCGCGGGGCCGGTCATGGGCGCGGTGGAGAACCGGAGTTGAACCGGCGCGCTGGCGGCGTGCTCTGTGGGGGCGGTGCGCCAGACGACAAGAGCGCTGAGTGCCAGTGCCATCAGGGCGACGCAGAATCCAGCTCGGACAAGGCCTGCCCGTTGGGCCATGCGAATTCACCTCAATCTGGTCTGCCGCGGTGCGCCGAAGTCTAACCGTGCGCGTCCTCGTCTCATACGGAACGTCGAAAACACTAGAACACGTTCTAGTTCAGGAGTACCGTGACACCATGGCACGAATTGGCAATTATGCGGACGATGATGTGGCCGGCTGGCTGATGGGCGCGCCCGAGATGGCGCCCGGCTTCGCCGGATTCTCCGACGCGGTATACAACCGCAGTCGGCTTCCACTCGGGGTGCGTGAGCTCGCCCGTATGGCCGTGGCCTTCGCGAATGAATGCTCGGTCTGTCAGAACACCCGTTTCGTTCAGAGCGGTGAGCTCGACGCAGACTTCTATGCCGACGCCGAACAGTGGCGCACTTCGCCGCGATACAGCGAGGCAGAGCGGACGGCCGCCGAGTTCGCGCACCGCTTCGCCACCGATCACGTCGGGTTGCGCGAGGACGACGAGTTCTGGGAGCGGGCCCGCGCACACTTCGATGACGGGTTGCTGACTGATCTGGCGTTGTCCTGTGCGTTCTGGGTGGGAAGTGGACGCGCGCTGCGAGTTCTCGACGTGGGGCAGAGCTGCAAGATAAACCTGTAGGTACATTGGCCGGATGACGCAGGAACGGGAGCCCAGACTTTGGGCCATCAGTGACCTGCATGTGGGGCAGTCGGCCAACAAGTCCGTTCTCGAGGAACTGCATCCGGCCTCACCCGAGGATTGGTTGATCGTCGCCGGTGATGTCGCCGAGCGCACTGATGACATCCGGGCGGCACTGGATCTGTTGCGGCGCAGGTTCGCCAAGGTGATCTGGGTGCCGGGTAACCACGAGCTGTGGACGACGGCGCGCGACCCGATGCAGATATTTGGACAGTCCCGGTACGACTATCTGGTCAACATGTGCGACGAGATGGGCGTGATTACCCCCGAGCATCCGTATCCGGTGTGGGTGGAGCAGGGTGGTCCGGCGACCATCGTGCCGATGTTTGTGTTGTACGACTACACATTTCTGCCGGAGGGGGCCAATAGCAAGGCCGAGGGGCTGAAGATCGCCCGCGATCGCAACGTGGTGGCGACCGATGAATTCTTACTCTCCAGTGAACCTTTCGCGACGCGCGATGCCTGGTGCCGAGACCGGCTGCGGTACACCCGTAAGCGGCTGGAAGATCTGGACTGGATGACGCCGACGGTCCTGGTGAACCATTTTCCGTTGGTGCGCGATCCCTGCGATGCGTTGTTCTACCCCGAGTTCTCGCTGTGGTGCGGAACCACGGAGACTGCGGACTGGCACACCCGCTACAACGCGGTCTGCTCGGTATACGGCCATCTGCATATCCCGCGAACCACCTGGTATGACGACGTTCGGTTCGAAGAGGTATCGGTGGGCTACCCGAGGGAATGGGCTCAGCGCAAACCGTATTCGTGGCTTCGGCAGATCTTGCCCGCCCCGCACTATCCGCCCGGCTACCTCAACGAGTTCGGTGGTCACTTTGAGATCACCGAACAGATGAGGGTGGCGGCCAAGCGATTCCGTGAACGGCTTGCCAAGGAGCGTGCCAGTGACTGATGAGCGTCTCGCGCGAAGAGGCGACAAGACCGATGAGTTGATCGCCTCGGTGGTTCCCGACGTGTTGTCGTCGGCCGAGCTGTACGAGGATCCTCCCGGCCTGGTGCCGCTGCCTGAAGAGGAACCACTGATCGCCAAGTCGGTGGCCAAGCGGCGCAACGAGTTCATCACGGTGCGGTACTGCGCCCGGCAGGCGCTATCTGTTCTTGGTGTCCCCGAAGGGCCGATCCTCAAGGGAGACAAGGGACAGCCGCTATGGCCCAATGGGGTGGTGGGCAGCATGACGCACACCGAAGGATTCCGCGGCGCCGTCGTCGGGCGGGCCGGGGAGGTTCGTTCGGTCGGGATCGACGCCGAGCCGCACGACGTGCTGCCCAACGGTGTACTCAAGTCGATCACCCTGCCCGTCGAGCGTGACGAGCTGGCGGCGTTGCCCGAAGGCACACACTGGGACCGGTTGCTGTTCTGTGCGAAGGAGACGACGTACAAGGCGTGGTTCCCGCTGACCACTCGCTGGCTCGGTTTTGAGGACGCTCACATCACCCTCGACCCCGACGGGACATTCACCTCGCGAATCCTGATCGACGGCAAGGCCAATGATGGCAGCGTGCTGTCGAGCTTCGATGGGCGATGGATCATCGACAAGGGTCTGATCCTGACCGCGATCGTGGTGCCGTGACCGATCCCTTGAGCCGTGCGGGCCTGGTGATTGTGGACAAGCCCGCCGGGATGACGAGCCATGACGTGGTATCTCGTTGCCGGAGAATATTTTCCACCCGCAAGGTGGGACATGCCGGAACCCTTGATCCGATGGCCACGGGTGTGCTGGTTATCGGTATTGAGCGCGCTACCAAGATCATGGGACTGCTGACGTTGACCACCAAGTCGTACGCGGCGACCATCCGTTTCGGCCAGAGCACCACCACCGATGATGCCGAAGGCGAGGTACTGCAAACAGTTTCGGCTTCCCGGGTGACTGACGACGATATCGAGGCGGCCGTGGCGGCGTTGCGCGGGGATATCGAGCAGGTGCCGTCCTCGGTGAGCGCGATCAAGGTGGACGGTCAGCGCGCGTACAAGCTGGCAAGGGAGGGACAGTCGGTTGAGTTGGCCGCGCGTCCCGTGAGCATCTCGCGTTTCGACGTGTTGGCCGTGCGCCGGCCGGCCGACGGTTTTGTCGATGTGGACGTGGAAGTCGACTGCTCCTCAGGGACCTACATTCGTGCGCTGGCCCGGGATGCCGGGGCCGCGCTGGGCGTCGGTGGGCATCTGACGGCATTGCGGCGCACCAGGGTTGGCGATTTCGGATTGGATCGGGCGCGCACGCTCGATGAGTTGGCCGACGACGCGACACTCTCGCTGGACCTGGACACGGCATGCCGAGACGGATTTCCCCGCCGCGATCTGGATGCGGCGGAGGTCGACTCGGTGCGCAACGGGCGGCCGTTGTCAGCGGCGGGCATCGAGGGGACCTATGCGGCGGTGGATGCCGAGAACCGGGTCATCGCACTCTTGGCGGACAAGGGATCTCGTACGACGTCGGTGGTTGTGCTGCGGCCGGCGAATCTGTAACGACTATCCGAAAACTGCTGTGTGCCACCACCATTTGGGATCGCTGAACCACGAGCCGAAGTTGCCCGACTTCAGAACTCGTAGTTCGGTCATGTCGATGTTGTATCGCTCGTACAGTGCGGGAAACTCGGACAACTCTGATTCGTCGCCGATGTTGACGTTCACACTGATGTAGAGAGTGTCGCCTCGGCCCCGATAGGAGTCGACTTGGGGGTTCTTATCCAGCCATTCGAAGAACGCGGCTTCATCGAGTTCGGAGTAGTAACGCACACCCGTAGCTTTGAGGACAGCATTGCCCTCCTTCATAAACTCGGCTACTTCGACTGGCGGCCACATGTTTGCATGAGTACCCGCGTCTCCTACCGCCCACTCGTGGTCGGCATTGTCCGAAAGCGCATGTTTCTCACCCAGGTGCGGCCCGTCCTTCGCGGTTGAGTCTGTGCCGAATACTTCGTTGTGCCACCAACGGTCGGGGCTGCTGAACCAATAGCCAAGCCGCCCTGTGTTTAGAACACGCAGCTCTCTCGGATCGATGCGATACCGACGGTATAGCGCCGCAAGCTCGTGTAGTGCGTCTTCGTCCAAGGTGTCGACGATTACCTTGATGTACAACGTGAATCGCTGCCCTTGGTAGGAGTCGACACTGGGGATCTTGTTAAGCCATTCGAAGAACGCGGCTTCGTCGAGAGACATCTGATACTGAACGCCTGTGGCTTCGAGCACCACATCGTTGACGTCATTCATCGTGTATGTCCTCCTGGGTAGGCATCTTTGATCTTTTTGCCGTTCTTGTCGATCACGTCCCAGTGGGGACCGCCGTGTGCATCTCCAGGGCGAGCTGGCGAGCCCGGTCCAGTAGGTACCCAAACGTTCCCATCGGCGTCCTCCCATCCGAAGCGATTCTTGCCCCTGGCGCTGGGGTTTGGCACCCACCTGTCTCCGGCTTTGGGTGGCACGAAGCCTTCCGCTGTGCCCGGCTGGCCAGGTGCCTTTGCGCCGGTCTTGTCGAACGCGTCACCAGGTGGTTTGTAGTTCGAGTAGACGACCGTTTCCCCGGTAATCGTCGCGATCGACAATCCGATGATCGCGCTGAGCCCGGCAGCGGTGACCGATCCGGCACTAAAGGTGATGCCGCTCAACGTCGCAAGGAATGGACGGATGCACGCCGCGAGCGCAGACGCGCATGCGTCCACCGCTGTGGCCGCGATCTCCCCACCTCCCGCGACGGCTCGCCCGCGAGTGATGACGGCGATGGCGGCGATGGCGGCTATTCCCACTCCGAGGGTGCTGGCCACCGCGAACTGCATATCCGAGCGCAGCTGACTAAGCGCCGCATAGTGGGCGGTTGTCGAGGTGGCGAGATCGCTTGCGGCCAGCTTGATTCTGCCCGCGCTTGTCGAGAGCGTGGTGAGATGGTCGCTGAGGTTAGGGATGTCGGGGGCGTGAAAATTGCTCAATGCGCTAGCCGCGAGCCTCAGATCGGATTCGCCCCGTGAGATCGCGTCATTATCGGCAAAGGTCTTCCACGCCTTGGCGGCACTGTCGAGCTTGTCCGTATCACCGTCCGGGATCTCGCCGCCCGCGACCTGGGCAACGACCTTCTTGTACAGGTCGGGCACATCCGACTCAAGACCCGGGCCGTTGTGTTTTGACGATGCCACACCGACGACAACATCTGCCCCATAAGGCAATTCGGACGGGATCGTCCGAGGGCAGGCTGGGCCCGTTCCCTTGTTGGGATCGCGGTTCGCTCTCCAGTCGGCGATGGCCCAGTTGTAGCCCGCCGCAGTCAGGATGTCGCCCAGGCGTTGCAGCGCTCGTGCGTATTCGGTGGTCGCCGTTGTGAGGGCCGCGGCACGCTCGTCATAGCCCGAAGACCATGCTTTGACGGCCTGATAGCCGCCGGCCATACCGCTGGTCTCCAAGGTGAGCACACGTGAAAGAGGTTTGAACGCGGCCTGGACATCCGTCGACAGCTTGTAGCAGGTATTCGCGGCCGCGTAGTACGCCGCTGATTCGACGACAACGGGCACGTCAACCCCTCGTCATTCGAAGGTTGGCTTCCTGTGCCTCCGAGTAGGCGCCATGAGCGGTTCGCGCGGCCTCTTCCATCTGATTCAGACCCTCGACGAGCTCACGTGCTGCCGCTATCCACTCTTTGTGCGCCTCGGTGTAGGCGGCGGCAGCGGCACCGGTCCACTGCCCGCTTTGCACCAGTTTCTGCACGCGCGAATCCAGTTGATCGAGATTCTCGGTGACAAACTCCTTGAAACCCCGAGCACGTGAAGTGACTTGTTCGATGTGGTCGAGATCGAAGGAGAACTCCGATTCCACATGGGCGGCCATTGCGTCACCCTGCCTGTGTGGAGTTGATGGTCGACGCTGTTGAAGTCTCCTGAGCCTGGAAGGCGGCAGCGTTGGAGTCCAGCGTGGAGGCGATGTTGGTGAGTGCGTCCCACACTTTCGTTGCACCGTCTTGCATTTCGTCCCATCCGGACCGATACGCATCGGCGGCGCTGCCCTTCCACACACCGAACAGCGCCTGAACCTCGCGATCCAGCGAGGTAGACCCCGCCCTCATTTGGTCCGCGAGGCCGGAAACAAACTTGCCGAGCGCGTTGACTTCGTCGATCACCACCTGCAAAGGCGCATCACCGGCTGACGTCATAACCTCGCCCTTTCCTAGGTTTGATGCGGTCTTGTATAGGTCCGACGTGCCTAGTGGAGATTCGGTTCCATCTTTTTCGGGGATGTCCGAATACAGAAACCCAGCTTCAGTCGCGGATCCACCGGCTGGGCGGATGCAGTTCGCGCGGCATCCACATCAGCGGTTGTCGATCGGCGAAATGCGGGTCGAACTCAGGATTTCCCGGAAAGCGTCCCGCGCCATCGGGCCACAGGATCTGCAGGTACCGCACGTGGTTGGTGCGGTTGAACCACAGTCCGAACCCGAATTCGTTGTCGTACCAACTCGGATCGATGGGAGAGAGTTTGACGCGGTAGTCGTCCACCTCGGGCAGTGCGAGCACATCAGCGAAGGTTTCGCCGACCTGCAGGACCCGCCCCTCCTGTGTCTGCTTGGCCACCGTGTTGAGGGCGCGCTGCATCATCGAGATGTCGTTGACCCCGTAGATCGCCAGTTCGGGTAGCCGCATGGTGTGCCACATCCCTACGGTGTAGGCGAACGGCGGGCTTTCGTCAGACGATGTCGGCCCGATTCCCAGCGCGCTCCAACCGTATTCGGTGACGCTGCCGATGATGTCCCGATCGCTCTCGTTGTACTGATGGCGATCGCCGTAGTCGACGCACAGAAGGCACTCACACGCCGCGTGGTCGGTCATCTCAGTCGAGTACGACCCAAATCGATTGTGCTGCTGGGTTTCCCAGCTCCAGCTTCTTCTCGCCGCCGGCCGGGTGGTCGCCCTCGATGGACACCGAGATGGTTCCGGCGAAGTCGCGTCGCTCGTCGACCGTGACGCGCGCATCCAATGCCACGCCCACGGTGTCGAAGTAACGCAGCATCTCGGGATCGGAATCGGAGATTCGCGCCACCACGCCGGTATCGCCGTTGGAGCAGTCCGACAGCTGGCGTGCCGGGGGAGTGGGCACCTGTCCGTCGGGGCCCGGTATCGGGTCTCCGTGCGGATCACGTCGGGGGTGGCCGAGCTTTGCGTCGATCTTGGCCAACAGCAGATCCGAGACCGCATGTTCGAGCACCTCGGCCTCGTCATGTACCTCGTCCCAGCCGTAGCCGAGCTCGTTGACCAGATAGGTCTCCAGGAGCCGGTGCCGGCGGACCATCAATACCGCCGCCTTGCGGCCCTGGTCTGTCAACGTCACCGCGCCGTACTTCTCGTGGTCCACCAGGCCCTGGTCGGCCAGCTTGCGAATCGATTCGGATGCGGTGCTCGCGGACACGCCCATGCGCTCGGCCAACATTTTGGTGCTGACCTTCTCGTGCGACCACTCCTGCGCGGTCCAGATCACCTTGAGGTAGTCCTGGGCGACCGTCGTCAGATCGGTATCAGTGGATCCGGCAGACCGGTCGGATCGAGTGGGGCTCACGAAGGTCAGCCTAGTCAGGGAGCGACGAACGAACGCCAAGTCGGCCTTCTCGCGCCTTCCGAAGTAGGCTTTAGGCCGTGCAACGGTGGCGCGGGCAAGACGAAATCCCGTCCGACTGGGGTCGGTGCGTGCTGACGATCGGTGTGTTCGACGGTGTACACCGTGGTCACGCCGAACTCATCGGACGCGCCGTGAAGGCGGCACGTGAGCTCAATCTCAAGAGCGTCGTGATGACGTTCGACCCCCACCCGATGGAAGTGGTGTTCCCCGGAACCCACCCGGCCCAGCTCACGACCCTGACCCGGCGTGCGGAGCTGGCCGAAGAACTGGGCGTCGACGTCTTCCTGGTGGTGCCGTTCACTCCCGAATTCATGAAGCTCTCACCCGAGCGCTATGTACATGAGCTACTGGTTGAGCGGCTGCACGTCGCCGAGGTAGTGGTCGGGGAGAACTTCACCTTCGGCAAGAAGGCAGCCGGGAACGTCCACATGCTCAAGAAGGCCGGCGAGCGCTTCGGCTTCAAGGTTGACGCCGTCACCCTTGTCACCGAACATGCCGTGACGTTTTCCTCGACATACATCAGGTCCTGCGTCGACGCCGGCGACATGGTCGCGGCCACCGAGGCCCTCGGCCGTCCGCACCGGGTCGAAGGCGTCGTCGTGCGCGGCGACGGTCGCGGCCGGGAACTGGGTTTTCCGACCGCCAATGTGGCACCCCCGATGTTCTCGGCCATCCCCGCCGACGGCGTGTACGCAGCCTGGTTCACGCTGCTCGGGCACGGTCCGACCATGGGTACCGTCGTTCCGGGCGAGCGCTATCAGGCGGCTGTCTCGGTGGGTAGTAACCCGACCTTCTCGGGCAAGGCCCGCACCGTCGAGGCCTTCATCATGGACACCGCCGCGGACCTGTACGGACAGCATGTGGCGGTCGATTTCGTGGCACGGGTTCGCAGCATGGAGAAGTTCGATTCGGTCGACGATCTGATCGTGGCGATGGGCAAGGACGCCGAGAAGGCCCGCACCATTTTGGCGCGAAACTAAAGCACCGCTACACTTTGTCGCTGGTGGTGCTGCAGTTCGCGGTGGCCCGCTACAGATGTTCGACGCGAACCCCACTGATGGAGATGCCTGCCGTGTCATTGACTACCGAGCAGAAGAAAGAAATCCTCGCCCAGTACGGGCTGCACGAGACCGACACCGGTTCCCCCGAGGCGCAGGTCGCGATGTTGACCAAGCGCATTGTCGATCTGACCGAGCACCTCAAGACCCACAAGCACGACCACCACAGCCGTCGTGGTCTGCTGCTGCTGGTCGGCCGTCGTCGCCGCCTGCTCAAGTACGTCGCCAAGGTTGACGTCGCGCGCTACCGCTCGCTGATCGAGCGCCTGGGTCTGCGCCGCTGATTTTGGTTCCTCCTCGATTGGGCCGCCCTGAAAACTCAGCGGCGGCATCCATCGCCCTCCTTGTCGTCGGGGTGGCGCTGTTGTCGGCGTGTTCGGCAGCGGCGGCCACCGACGGCTTGGCTGTTGGCGATTGCGTCAGCCTCAGCGGGAGTGACCAGCGGGCCAAGGTCGTCAAGGAACCGTGCGGAAGTCCCAAGTCGAATTTCAAGGTCTTCGCCAAAGCTGCGACGGATACCGACTGCCCGCGTGACGCCGACTCTTCGTACTACGCCAAGCGCGGATTCGGTCGTAAGAGCCAGGCATTGTGCCTGGACATCGACTGGGTGGTGGGCAGCTGCATGGACGTCCCGGACAAGTGGGACGGCGATCCGGTACGCGTCGACTGCAACGACCGCAACGCCCACAGCAAGAAACGTGTCACCCAGGTTCTGCAGGAAGTCTCGACCGCCGACGACTGCATCACCGGACTTGGCTATCCCTACGTGGACCGCAACTTCACCGTATGTGTGGAGGAACTGCCCTGATCACACTGCGTGGTCGCAAACGCCGCAGGTGGTAGGGTGTGTGCGTTGTCATGCTGGTCCCGCCGGGTAACGGGCGGTCTTCGGTAGTGGCTGCCGGGTTCGGTGCTTGTGCTCATCGCGCAAGCACTCATTCGATCCCCGGCCGCTTCGATCGAACGGCCGTGGCCGATCACCTTCCGGGTCCACTTCGCGCTGGTACGTCCGCGCGCTGACCGCGTGATGGCACGCATGCCCAATACAGCCAATGTGCTGCTAACTGAGAACGTATGAGAGGTATTCCAGAAACCATGTCTGCTACAGAAATTGAAGAGGGCGTCTTCGAGTCCACCGCGGTTCTCGACAACGGAAGCTTCGGCACCCGCACCATCCGGTTCGAGACTGGACGATTGGCTCAGCAGGCCGCCGGCTCTGTCGTCGCCTACCTGGACGACGAGACCATGCTGCTGTCGGCGACCACCGCGAGTAAGACCCCCAAGGACCATTTCGACTTCTTCCCCCTGACGATCGACGTCGAGGAGCGGATGTACGCCGCTGGGCGCATCCCCGGCTCGTTCTTCCGTCGTGAGGGACGTCCCTCCACCGACGCCATCCTGACCTGCCGTCTGATCGACCGGCCGCTGCGTCCGTCCTTCGTTTCCGGATTGCGCAACGAGATCCAGGTCGTGGTGACGGTGCTGAGCCTGAACCCGCAGGACCTCTACGACGTGCTGGCCATCAACGCCGCCTCGGCCTCCACCCAGATTTCCGGGCTGCCGTTCTCGGGCCCGGTCGGTGGCGTGCGGGTCGCGCTGATCGATGGCCAGTGGGTGGCATTCCCCACCATCGAGCAGCTGGAGAACGCCGTGTTCGACATGGTGGTGGCCGGCCGCAAGGTCGGCGACGACGTCGCGATCATGATGGTCGAGGCCGAGGCCACCGATAACGTCATCGCGCTCGTGGAGGGCGGCGCCGGCGCACCGACCGAAGCCGTGGTCGCCGAGGGGCTCGAGGCCGCCAAGCCGTTCATCGCCACTCTGTGCACCGCGCAGGAGGAGCTGGCAGCCAGTGCCGCCAAGCCCACCGGTGAGTTCCCGCTGTTCCCCGACTACCAGGACGACGTGTACGCCGCGGTTCAAGCTGTTGCCGCCGCGCCCCTTTCCGAAGCACTGTCCATCGCCGGCAAGACCGAGCGCGATGAGAAGACCGACGAGGTCAAGGTCGACGTTCTCGGACGTTTGCAGGAAGGCTTCGACGGCCGCGAGAAGGAAATCGGCGCCGCATTCCGCTCGCTCACCAAGAAGCTTGTGCGCCAGCGCATCCTGAAGGACCAGTTCCGCATCGACGGCCGCGGTGTCACCGACATCCGCGCCCTGTCGGCCGAGGTTGCCGTGATACCGCGGGCCCACGGCAGCGCGCTATTCGAGCGTGGCGAGACCCAGATCATGGGCGTCACCACCCTGGACATGGTGAAGATGGCTCAGCAGATCGACTCGCTGGGGCCGGAGAAGTCGAAGCGCTACATGCACCACTACAACTTCCCGCCGTTCTCCACCGGTGAGACCGGCCGCGTCGGCTCACCCAAGCGTCGCGAGATCGGACACGGCGCACTCGCCGAGCGCGCCCTCATGCCGGTGTTGCCGAGCGTCGAAGAATTCCCGTACGCCATCCGTCAGGTCTCGGAGGCGCTGAGCTCCAACGGCTCCACCTCGATGGGTTCGGTGTGTGCCTCCACCCTGTCGCTGCTGAATGCCGGTGTGCCGCTCAAGGCCCCGGTCGCCGGCATCGCCATGGGCCTGGTGTCCGATGACATCGAGCTCGCCGACGGCACCACCGAGCGCCGCTTCGTTGCGCTCACCGACATCCTGGGCGCCGAAGATGCCTTCGGCGACATGGACTTCAAGGTCGCCGGCACCAAGGACTTCGTCACCGCCCTGCAGCTCGACACCAAGCTTGACGGCATCCCCTCGCAGGTGCTGGCCGCCGCACTGGCACAGGCCAAGGATGCTCGTGGCACCATCCTCGAGGTGATGGCCGAGGCCATCGACGCACCCGACGAGATGAGCCCGCACGCACCTCGCGTCACCGCGATCAAGGTGCCGGTCGACAAGATCGGCGAGGTCATCGGGCCCAAGGGCAAGATGATCAACTCGATCACCGAGCAGACCGGCGCCAGCATCTCCATCGAGGACGACGGCACCGTGTTCGTCGGCGCCACCGATGGACTGTCAGCGCAGGCGGCGATCGACATGATCAACGCGATCGCCAACCCGCAGCTGCCCAAGATCGGCGAGCGTTTCCTCGGAACCGTGGTCAAGACCACCGATTTCGGTGCGTTCGTATCGCTGCTCCCGGGACGCGACGGACTGGTGCACATCAGCAAGCTCGGCAAGGGCAAGCGGATCAACAAGGTCGAGGACGTGGTCAAGGTCGGCGACAAGATCCAGGTCGAGATCGCCGATATCGACAACCGCGGCAAGATCTCGCTGGTCCCGGTCGCTGATGACGATGCTGCCGAGGCTTCCAACGGCGCGGCCGAGGCCCAGCCGGTAGATGCCGTCGCCGAATAGCGTTCCGAGCGCGGTACGCCGCACGGTTCTTCCAGGTGGGCTCCGAGTAGTCACCGAGGCAATGCCCTCGGTGCGCTCGGCGTCTGTCGGGGTGTGGGTGGACGTTGGGTCCCGCGATGAGGGGCGCAGCGTCGCTGGTGCGGCGCACTTCCTCGAGCATCTGCTGTTCAAATCCACGCCCACGCGGTCGGCGGCCGATATCGCACAGTCGATCGACGCTGTTGGCGGTGAGCTGAACGCTTTCACCGCGCGCGAGCAGACCTGCTATTACGCACACGTGCTGGATTCCGATCTGGAGCTGGCCATCGACCTGGTGGCCGATGTGGTGCTACGCGGGCGATGCGCGAGTGACGATGTCGAGATCGAACGCGATGTCGTGCTCGAAGAAATCGCGATGCGCGACGACGATCCGGAGGATCTGCTGGGGGAGGCCTTTCTCGGCGCCCTGTACGGAGACCATCCGATCGGCCGCAGTGTGCTGGGTAGCTCGGAGTCGATATCGGCGATGACGCGCGCACAGCTGCATTCGTTCCATGTGCGCCGGTACCGGCCTGAACGCATGGTGCTGGCCGTTGCCGGCAACATCGAGCACGATCGCGTAGTTCGGTTGGCGCGCAAGTACTTCAAGTCGCATCTGGACCCGTCGGCGCTGACCGTCGCGCCGCGCAAGGGCAACGGTCGGGTCACGGCCAAGCCCGGGCTGGAATTGGTGTCGCGCGACGGTGAACAGGTACACCTGTCGCTTGGTGTGCGTACCCCCGGGCGAGGCTGGAAGTACCGCTGGGCGCTGTCGGTGCTCAACAGTGCGCTCGGTGGTGGGCTCAGTTCCCGTCTGTTCCAAGAGATTCGCGAGCAGCGTGGGCTGGTGTACGCGGTGTACTCGACGGTGGATACCTTCTCCGATACGGGGGCCTTGTCGGTGTACGCGGGCTGTTCACCGGAGCGCTTCGACGAGGTTGCCAAGGTGACCTCGCAGGTACTGGGATCGGTGGTCGAGGATGGGTTCACCGTGGCGGAGATCGATCGGGCCAAGGGTGCACTGTCTGGTGGACTTGTTCTGGGGCTTGAGGATTCGGCATCGCGGATGAACCGGATGGGCCGCAGCGAGCTGAACAACGGCAAGCACCGCACGATTTCCGCGACCCTGGACAAGATCGACGCCGTGACGACCGACGAGGTCAATGCCATCGCCCGTCAGCTGCTCGGCAGACCTGTCGGGGCGGCGGTTGTCGGACCGTACCGATCCAAGCGGACGTTGCCGCGCACATTGCGGACGATGATTGAATCAGCAAGCTAGGTGACGGTCGGGGAGATATCCTCTCACTGATGGTCGCCAACGCGATCCAGCGCGTCAGGGAACTGACGGCTGGCACATACACCGGGATCGCGGCCGCGATAATTCTGTTGTCGTGGTTGGGTTTCGCGTTGCTTCCGCAACACTCTGGCGGCCACGGCCACGCACCGGCCGCCGAGCACATGCATGGCATGCATCACGCCGGCATGGCGCCGATGGCCGCGCCGGTGGTGCATCACCCCGTGCTGTGGATCGCGATCGCCTCCTGGGTTGTCATGACCATCGCGATGATGGGACCGGCCACCTTGCCCTCGATCCAGTACATCGAGCAGAACATGCCGCGGGGCCGCCGGGGAGGAGCTGTTGTCGGCTACGCCGCCGTCTGGCTCGCGGTATGGACCGTCATCGGCGTCGCCATCACCGTGGCGCAATCGGCGGTGGTAGGCCCCTCGCCCTGGTGGCTTTTCGCCGGAGCCCTTGTTATCGCCGCACTCTGGCAGTTGACCCCACTCAAGTGCCGGGCACTCGGTGACTGTCACAAGTCACGCCCGTTGCCGCCCACCGGTTGGCCCGCCGCCGACGGCGTCATGCGGTTTGGCGCGTTCGGCGGGTGGGCATGTGTCAGGTCGTGTTGGGCCGTGATGGTGGCGATGGCCCTTGCCCCGACAGCGCATATTTTGTGGATGGTGCCGTTGACGGCCGCGGTTACCTGGGAGCGCTACACCCAGAATCCCCGCCGGACGGCACGCATCCTTGCCGGTGTTTTCCTTGTCGCGGCCGCCGCCGTGGGGGTCTTCGCAGCCATCCCATAGGGTCCGGGTATGGATATCAACGGCAGCGTCGCCATCGTCACCGGAGCCGGTTCTGGAATCGGGCAGGCTCTCGCTTGGGGTCTTGCCGACGCGGGAGCTTCCGTGATTGCCGCCGACATCGATCAGGATGCGGCCACGCATACCGCCTCGGCCCGGGAAGGCCGCATCGTCGGGCAGCGTGCCGATGCCAGTTCGATCGCCGATATCGAGAATCTCATCGCCCTGGCGGAGAAGGAATTTGGGCCCGTCGATCTCTATGCGGCCAACGCCGGTATCGGGGGAGGCCTCGGGCTCGACATCGGCGAGGCCGCATGGGACCTCACCATTGATGTGAATCTGCGCGCGCACATCCGCGCGGCCACCCTGCTGACGCCCCAGTGGGTGGAACGGGGACGTGGTTATTTCCTGTCCGTCGCATCGGCGGCCGGGCTGCTCACTCAGATCGGTTCGCCTGCCTATTCGGTGACCAAGCACGCTGCGGTCGGCTTCGCCGAATGGCTTTCGATTACCTATGGCGACAAGGGGATCGGGGTGAGCTGCCTGTGCCCGATGGGGGTCAAGACAGCCCTGCTCGATGGCCTCACCGAATCCGACGACCCCGCCACCAGGGTGGCGGGCAGTTCCATCACCACCGCCGGTGAGGTGTTGCAGCCGGCCGCCGTCGCGGCGATCACGCTGGATGCGATCCGTGACGAGCGTTTCCTGGTCCTGCCGCACCCGCAGGTTCTGGACATGTATCGGCAGAAGGGTGCCGACTACGACCGCTGGATCCTCGGTATGCGCCGCTATCAAGGTGCCCTGGAAGAGTTGAGTAGAAGTAGTCATTTGTGATGTAAGTCACATATTCATACGGCTGTGACTAATGTTGGTCTTGTCGTATCACCGCCATGTCCTGCTAGCGTTGACGTAATAAGGCGTTTCGTCAATGTAGATGAGAGTGGTGGCCACGCAGATGGCAGTTGATGGTCCTGTTGACGTCGTAGTGGTGGGGGCGGGCACGGCCGGATTGGGTATGGCCGCCCGGTTGCGTCAGGCTCGCGTGCAGAGCCTGCTGGTTCTCGAGCAAGCCCACGAGATCGGCGGCTATTGGCGCGTCAGTGACTACGGCGCTTCCGCGTCCGATGAACTTGCGGTGCAACAGTCTTACTCGTTCTCCCCGAGTGCCTCGGCGTCTACGGTCTGGGCAACGCGTGATGGCGTGCGGCAGTATCACCGGGACTTGGTGGCCCGACACGACCTCGAACCGGCGCTGCGCTTGCGCCACCGCGTCACCGGTCTGACCTTCGACGCGGCCGGCGCCACCTGGCGGATCGCCGTAGCGGGGAAGAAATCCGTTGTCGCGCGGAAAGTGATCCTGGCCGTGGGTGCCGGAAAACTACCCATGCCACCGGAACTCGAGGGAATCGACCAGTTCGACGGGCCAGTGCTCAGCACCGCCGACTGGGACCCGAACTTCGACTTCTCCGGCCGCAATGTCGCGGTGATCGCGGCAGGTGCCACCACCGTGCATGTGGTCCCGGAACTGGTCAAGCGGGCTGCGCGGGTGCGCGTGTTTCAGCGCACGCCCGATTGGGTGCTGCCACGTTGGGGAGGGGAGTCTCCGAGCCTGGCCGGACGGCTGCTATCGCGTGCGTCGGGAACCCTCGCGGGACGGGCGGTGTCCGCTCGCTATCACGAGGTGCTGGCCCGAGGGCTGGTGCGCCAGGGGGTGGGTACGCGTTTGGTCGAGGCGGTGGCCGAGAATCACCTCAACCGCAATGTGAAAGACGGCTGGCTACGGCGAAACCTGTTACCTGCCTACCGCGCCGGCACCCGTCGCATTCTCTTCTCCGATGAGTTCTATCGCGCACTGCAACAAGACAACTGCAAGCTTGTGCCGTGGCCCGTCACAGGTGTGAGCGCGGTCGGAGTGCGATCGGCGGATGCCATGACGCACCGCGCCGACTGTTTGGTCTTTGCGCTGGACACTCCAGAGGTCATGCTGGAGCCGCCATTTCCGATTCACGGGCTTGGGGGTGCCACGCTCGACGAATTCTGGGGTACCGAACCGACCGCGTTCCACGGGGTCAACGTGCCGGGATTCCCCAACATGTTTCTGCTCAACGGGCCGGGTTCGGGCTCGCATGCTTTCGCGGGCCTATCGCACACCGAGGCCCAGATCGACTATGTGGTAGCGGCATTGGCGTTGGTTGATTCGCTGGCCTTCGTCTCCATCGAGGTGCGCCCTCAGGCCCTGAAGCGGGAGCTGGCGTGGTCCTCCGGGCGGCTCGACAAGAGCACCTGGCGTGACGGCGCCTTCCGCTGGTACCGCCAGCGTGAAACGGCGGCAAATGAGCTGTTCCCCGGTACCGCAACCGAATTCCGGCGGCGTCTGGGCGATGTCGAGATCGCCGACTACAAGATTCTCACCGAGCAGGAACTCGGCGCCATCACCAATTCAACGACGATAGGGGTAGCCCAATGACCGCGGTACTCGCCGATGACGTGACCAGAGAGAACACCAAGAACATCGAGAAGAACGACGCATTCTTCGAGAGTGTTCTCGGCAAGATCAAGGCCAGACAATGGACGCTTGCCGACTTTGACTGGGACAAGCCCGGCGCCGAGACCATCGACCCCGAACAGTTCGATGACCTCAAGCAGTTCATGTCGGATCTGGTGTGGATCGAGCACATCGGGGGCCGGATGATGGGCACGTTGGGTATCACCGCTCCCAACGACACCCTGCGCGAGATCTACAGCTACTTCCATGCCGAGGAACAGCGGCACGCCAACGCCGAGATCGCGCTGATGCGTCGATGGGGCATGTTGGATGCCGGGGAAATTCCGCCGCAGTCGGGAGATATCAAGGCCCTGCTGCAGGCGTTACGCGGATTCGACAACCTCGGTGACCGCCGGCTTCCATTCGTCTACATGGCCACCGTCATCCCCTTCTTCGAGGTGGGGCTCGATGGCGCAGTACTCAAGTTTCTTTCCGGTGAGGTTGAGGACCCCCTGTTTCACGAGGTGTTCGCCAAGATCAATTCCGACGAATCACGCCATCTGGCAGTCGGTTTCGCGGTTATGGACATGCTGGGTACTCGCACCTTCTCCCGGATGCTGGTGGAGGATGTGGCGCCGTTGCTCAAGCCGGTGACCATTGTTCGTGCCGTCGGGTTGGCGAATCCGCACGTCATCCGGTTCGCGGGCTTCCTGACGCGGGTGGGCGACGCGATGCGAAACATGGGCATCGACACGGTACTCATTCAGCGTGCGTTCGACCGTTATGCGGAATCTGGAGGTCGCAAGAGCAGTAATGCCCGACGGTTGCCCGTATTCAGGGCGTTGCGGTACCCCATTGTCAACAGCACCTACTTCACCGACTTCGATCATCCGTTGCACAAGGTGGGACGCATGGTGAACACGTTCAACGACAAGGTGCCGTACCGCAAGAAGATCAAGATGCCTACCTGGACCAACGACCTCACCGCCGAAACGGCGGTATAGGCAGCGCCCGCCTTCGAGCGACAACTCCCGGGCCGGCCGGATGTGTCGCTCAGAGGCGGGCGCCGCCCAGCGCCGTTCCTAGACCAGCAATCCCGCGGGATCGGTGAAGGGCAGCTCAAGGTCCTCGGCGACATGGGCGTTCAGCAGGGCGCCTTCATGTGTGGAGAGCCCCTTGGCCAGGGCGGCGTCGTCGCGGCAAGCTTGCCGCCAGCCCTTGTCCGCCAGTGCCAACACGTACGGCATGGTGGCGTTGGTCAAGGCGAAGGTGGATGTGCGCGGCACGGCGCCGGGCATATTGGCCACGCAGTAGAAGACGCTGTCGTGCACCGTGTAGGTCGGTTCGTCGTGGGTGGTGGGGCGTGAATCGGCAAAACAACCGCCCTGATCGATCGCGATGTCCACCAACACAGACCCCGGCTTCATCTGAGCCACAAGCGAATTCGAAATCAGCTTGGGTGCCTTGGCGCCCGGAATGAGAACCGCGCCGATCACCAGGTCAGCCCGTTTGACTGCTCCCTCCAAGTCCATGGTGGACGAGTACCGGGTCCGGATGGAACCGCCGAATTCGGCGTCCAACTCACGCAGCTTGTTCAGGTTGACGTCGAAAACCGTGACATGAGCACCCATTCCGGCAGCGATCCGTGCCGCGTTGTACCCGGCCACACCACCGCCGATGACGACCACGTCGGCCGGGCCGACGCCGGGAACACCGCCCATGACCAGGCCGCGGCCGCCCACCGGGGCCATCAGATGGTAGGCGCCGACCTGTGCGGAGAGTCGTCCGGCCACCTCGCTCATGGGGGCCAACAAGGGGAGCGCACCGTCGGCGGTCTGCACCGTCTCGTAGGCGATCGAGGTGGTTTCCGACGTCAGCAGCGCCTCCGTGCACGGCAGCGAGGCGGCCAAATGCAGGTAGGTGAACAGGGTCTGGCCGCGACGCATGAGGGCGTACTCCGGCTCGATCGGTTCCTTGACCTTGAGCAGCAGATCGGCCTCGGCCCAGACTTGCTCGGCGCCGTTGATGACCTGTGCGCCAGCAGCTTTGAAGTCCACATCGGATATCGAGGAGCCCTCGCCCGCGCCCGCCTGGATGATCACCTCATGACCGCGGCGGGTCAGCTCGGCCACACCCGCGGGGGTGGTCGCCACCCGGTACTCGTTGTTCTTGATCTCGGTAGGGATGCCTACGCGCATGATTTTCCTTCTCCTGTTTCACATCTAAGTCCCGTGTTCAAGTGTGAAGAAGCGTCGATAAACACGCAATATTTGTGTGGAAGATTCGATACATTGCAAATATGACCGCAAAATCACCGGAATCTCGGTTCGACATACCGCCAGCGCCGAATGATGTTCGGCGTGTGGATCTCGACGACGTTGACCGCCGCATCCTGATGGAACTGCACGACGACGCACGTATACCCAACAGTGCGCTGGCCGAGGCCGTGGGGATCGCGGCATCCACATGTCATGGACGGGTCCGGCGTCTCCAGGAAACCGGCGTGATCCGTGGATTCTTCACCGACGTAGACCCCGCCGCCATCGGCCGGCCGCTACAGGCGATGATCTCGGTCAGCCTGCAGGCCAACGCGCGCGGAAACATCCGCACATTCATCCGCGATATCCGTCAGCTGCCGCAGGTGATCGACGTGTATTTCTTAGCGGGCGCCGACGATTACATCCTGCACGTCGCGGCCCGCGACACCGAGGACCTGAGGTCCTTCGTCGTTGAGAAACTCAACGCGCAGCCCGATGTCGCGGGCACGCAGACGTCGTTGATCTTCGAGCATCTCCGTGGGGGAGCGCCGTTGTAGACCTGTGATCAGCTGACCGCGGGCGCGGGATTCTCCCGAACGCCGTCGGTGGTCCCGTCCTGTCCGACGATCCCGTTCTCGTCCACCTCGTACACATGTGCCTCGGCGATGTTGAAGAACGTGCCGACCACACGTACCCGCCCGGACACCACGGCCCCGGCCAGGATCGGGTGGTGAATCAGACGCTCGACCTGGATGGCAACGTTCACGACGCCGAGCTGGTCGACCTCGTTGAACCCGTGTGCTTCCGCGCTCGCCCGCGCGGGGTGGTGCTCCTGGAAGGCGATGAGGCTGTCGCGCGCATAGTCGAGCCAACGTCCCACCGGTGTGGTGGGGGTATCGGTCGATTCCGTCAGCAGCGCCTTCATGGCTCCGCATGACGAATGCCCGCACACCACAACCGAACTCACATTCAGCTGGTTGATGGCGAAGTCAAGCGAGGCATCGACAGAACCATCGGCGGGATCGGTGGGCACCACGTTGCCCACGTTGCGGATCGTGAACAGGTCGCCCGGACCACTCGCCGTGATGACATTCGGCAGGATGCGCGAATCGCCGCACGTGAGGAAGAGCGCATCGGGATCCTGGTAGTCAGCCAGTTCGGTGACATGGGGTCGCAATGCGCCCGAGCCGCGGCTGTTGTACTCGTTGATGCCGTCGATGATCGACGCGCCCGCTTCGCCGTTCTGATCCCGACGCCACGACCGCCACGGCACCAAACCGACAGCGCGCGATACGAAATGGCGCTTCGGCCGGGTGGTGTGGGCGTGGTGCATCTTGGCATGCGAGGACTCGACGATCATCACGGTGCCGCCGGCCGCTTCATGGGCGCGCTTCCAGTCCGAGATGGCCTCGGAGATGGCGTGATCGACATAGTCGGCGTTCACGGCCAGCGTGACATGCGCACCCGGCGGGACAGTGCTGAGTGTCTTAGTGAGTCGGGGGAGCGACAGGAAGCTCAGCGTGCCGTCGAGCTCGACATGCCACTGACGCGATCCCTCGGTGCCGAACGGCCTGGCATCCATATGCGCCCGCATGACGCGGCCAACCAGAATGCCGATGGCGACCAACAGGCCGATACCCACACCCTCGAGCAGATTGAGGAACACAACACACACCATGGTGATGGCGTAGACCGCCAGATCGCCTGTGCGCCAAGCGAGTCGCATATGAGCCAACTTGACTAGCTGGATGCCGATGACGATCAACAGCCCGGCCAGCGCGGCTTTGGGGATGAGCTGCACCAGGCTGCTGAACAGCGAGGCGAACAACAGGACCCAGAAGCCGTGCAGGATGGCCGAAGCGCGAGTCTTGGCGCCCGCCGCGACGTTGGTCGAGCTACGGACGATCACGCCGGTGATGGGCAGACCGCCGAGGAAGCCGGACACCATGTTGGCGCTGCCCTGACCGATCATCTCGCGGTCGAAGTTGGTCCGGGGACCGGTGTGCAGCTTGTCGACGGCGACAGCGGACAGCAGCGATTCGACGCTCGCGATGAGGGCGATGGTCACCACACCCAGGAGCACAGATCCCCATTCGCCGTTCGCCGGTCCGATAAGCGTCGGGAAGGTGATGGCATCGAAGAAGTCGCCCGACAACGTGATTCGCTCGGCAGGCGAGTTGGTGAAATAGGCCAGTGCCGTGGCGGCGACGATCGCCACCAGGGCGCCGGGGACCATGCGGATCTTGGGCGGAAGCTTGGGCCACAGCAGCAGAATCACGATCACCATCAGGCCGATGATGACGTCGGGTAGATGGTGGTTCATCACGCCCTGGGGCAGTGCCTTGAGGTTCTGCCAGGCCGAACTCTGCGATGAACCACCCATCAGCACATGGATCTGCTGCAGGGCGATGGTCACGCCGATGCCGGCCAGCATGGCGTGCACCACAACCGGCGCGATGGCAAGGGCGGCGCGGGCCATCCTGCTCAACCCGAACAGGATCTGCAGCAGCCCCGCGCCGATGGTGATCAGGCAGGTCATCTGCCAGCCGAATTCGTTGATGAGCTCGGCGACCACCACGGTAAGACCGGCGGCCGGACCGCTGACCTGGAGAGGTGATCCGCCGATGGCGCCGGCGACGATGCCACCGACCACGGCCGCGATGAGACCCGCCATCAGCGGGGCTCCGGAGGCGATCGCGATACCCAGAGAAAGTGGCAACGCGACGAGGAATACGACGAGGGAGGCCGGGAGGTCGTGCCGCAGATTCTGCAGTAACGACGGCTTGGCGGCCTGCTCGGTGACAGGAGTCGTCATGGAAGTAAGCCCTATCGGGATGAAGAGTCGCTGCAACTGCGGCTAAATGCGCAGGCGCGACTTATGGATAGATGAGTGGATGAGGCGCGTATGACGGCGTCGTTGCCGTCACGGCGACGACTCAGCGTCGATCTATCCCGATGGTGATAAGGCGTTGTCGTCCCGGATTGTCGGGTGCTCGTGAGAACACGAAGCCCCGCGCGGCCAGGAGCGCCAACAGATTGGCGCCCAAGAGCGTGGTCAGCACGAGCGCGACCGGAACCGGTATCGAAGTGGGTTGCTGCCGGACCCTGGTGACCGCCGCGTTCACCGAGCTTTTGACGTGCTCGTGAATTTCTTCGGGCAGAAGGCTCGTTGCTGGCGAAGTTCCGACGACCGCCGCTCGCCATCCGAATACCTGCCCGTGGGCGGCCGGTCCGAGGAAGCACACGGCCGCGAGAAGGGCGATCAAGAAGCCCCCCACGCGCGCGTATCGCTTGCGGCCCGACATGCGCACCAGAGTACCAGTGACTGCTGAAAATTGGCCGTACCGCAGCTAGAGATATGTTTCTGAGAGGAACCTGAGAGCTCTGTATGACGTCGGCAAATGGTTGCCAGAACCGTGACTGCGGTCACAGTCGGTTGCTCGCATCGGGGCAATCACACGCGTCTGTGCTGTCAAAAACAGGCTCAACCAGGAGTTGACATCACTTTCTGGCAAATTGAGTGACCGACAGGAATCGGGTAGCTCGTAGTGATTCCGGGTTGCGCTCTGGTGAACTTGCGTCAACGGGCAACGACGCGCTCGGGCCGTCCGCCCGTCGTGTCGCGCATAGTCGGGCATTGGGCGGACGTCCTCTCCGCGATCTCGGTGAGGAGGATTAGGGTGACCGGCGTGACTAACATCGCGACTGGAGTGCTGGGAGCACGGGGCAAGGTCGGTCAGGCCATGCGTGAGGCAGTCGACGGCGCGGCCGATCTGGACCTGGTGGCCGCCGTTGACAAGGACGACTCGTTGGACGCGCTCACCGCCGCCAGTGTTGTCATCGACTTCACCCACCCCGACGTTGTCATGGACAACCTCAAGTTCTTGATCGGCAACGGTATTCATGCCGTTGTCGGCACCACCGGCTTTACCGACGAGCGGTTGGATCAGGTGCGGTCCTGGCTGGCGGAAAGCCCCGGGACAGGCGTGCTGATCGCGCCCAACTTCGCGATCGGCGCCGTGTTGTCGATGAAATTCGCTCAGCAGGCTGCCCGATTCTTCGAATCGGTGGAGGTCATCGAGCTGCATCACCCCAATAAGGCCGACGCCCCCTCCGGCACGGCGACCCGAACGGCACGTCTGATCGCCGAGGCGCGTAAGGGGTTGCCGCCGAGCCCCGATGCCACCAGCACAGGGATCGAAGGCGCGCGTGGGGCCGATGTGGACGGGGTGCGGGTGCATGCGGTGCGTGTCGCCGGCCTTGTCGCCCACCAGGAAGTGCTGTTCGGGACGGCGGGCGAGACCTTGACCATCCGGCATGACAGCATCGACCGGACCTCTTTTGTTCCGGGCGTGCTGCTGGCCGTGCGCAATATCGCGAAGCGGCCCGGCCTCACGATCGGTATCGAGCCCCTGCTGGAGCTGTAGGTGTCCGCCGCGGCCAGGGTCAAGATCCTCATCGCGTTCATGTGCGTCGCGATGGTGGTGTACTTCCTGATCCTGGGGAGGATGGGTATCGCCCTCGTCCAGTCCGGCAAGCCCGCGGCGATCGGCATGGGAATCGGTGTGCTGATCCTTCCGTTCATCGGCCTGTGGGCCATGATCGCCACTCTGCGTGCGGGTTTCGCGCATCAGCGGCTTGCCGCGCTGGCCACCGAACAGGGCCGCGACTTGGATGTAAGTGCGCTGCGCACCACACCGTCGGGACGCGTCAACCGCGAGGACGCCGATGCGCTCTTCGCTACCGTGAAGGCCGAGGTCGAGTCCGATCCCGACGATTGGGTGGGGTGGTATCGGCTGGCTCGCGCGTATGACTATGCGGGAGACCGCGGCCGCGCCCGCGAGACGATGCGTACCGCGGTGCAGATGCAGCAGGACGCCGCACAATGAGCCGCCTGTTGGTGGTGCATCACACCCCGTCTCCCTACATGCAGGAGATGTTCGAAGCGGTTGTGGCGGGTGCGACCGATCCGCAGATCGAGGGCGTGGAGGTAGTGCGTCGTGCCGCGCTGACGGTGTCGCCCGCCGAGATGCTGGAGGCCGACGGCTACCTGCTGGGCACGCCGGCCAATCTCGGCTACATCTCCGGCGCGCTCAAGCATGCGTTCGACTGCTCGTACTACCCGCTGCTCGATAGCAGCCGTGGCAGACCGTTTGGTGTGTGGATGCACGGCAATGAGGGCACGGAGGGCGCTGAACGCGGCCTCGCGGCGATCACTACGGGGCTGGGCTGGGTACAGGGCGCTGAAGCGGTGATCGTTTCCGGTAAGCCGGACAAGGGCGATATCGAGGCGTGCTGGAATCTTGGCGCTACCGTCGCGGCCACGCTGATGGGCTAGCGACGATTGCTGCCGGGTGTGGGTTGATTATGCAGTCCGGCCGATCAACGCATCCCGGTGCGAGTGGGCCGATAACCTTGGCGGCAGACTCGCCGCGATCTTGATGCAATGAGGAGGCAGGCATGCCCGGACTTGCCGAACTTGCCCTGGGCGCAGCGCCCATCGCCGGCGGCGCGCTGCTGGGGGCGGTGGCGGGCAACCTCAAGCCGCCGGACATCCGTGGGTTGATCACCAAAGACTTCGATCTGCTTGATCGCATCCCCGCGGAGCAGACCGAACGCCGGGCGGCATTCCAGCGCATGATTGATCTGCGGATCGACGATCTGATCGCCAGTAACGACCGTGGCCGCTCGCTGCGCGATGCCGCCCTCTCCTATGGCGGTGGCTGGCGGGACATTCTGGTGTTCGTCGGGGCCGTTCTGTTCACCGTGATCTGGTGGAACATCGAGCACACCCGGAGCAACTGGCTGGTCATGTTTCTGGTGATGTTGGCCTTGACGCTGGTGGCCGGGTTCTATGCCGCGCGCACGGTAGTGCGTGGTGTGCAGGGCCTGGGCGGAAGATGGCGGCATCGATCCCCGTGATCGTTGTAGCCGCGCTGCCCGGAAATTCCATGACGAATTCGAATCTGTCATATTCCGCATAGTCTGTTAAATCAAATTCTGGAAATTACGTGATGTTAATTCAATGGAGCCTCTGGCTACGTAAATTATCTACATAATGGACAGTAGGATATCTTCTGCCTATTCAGTTCACGCGAAATCGGAATTTGCCTTGAACGTCAGACTACAAACGGCCGAAGCCGCCGGTATTCGGCGGATGCTCTCGGTAGCAGAGTCGGAATTGAACCACCTGCGCAAGTACACGACCATTTGGTATGTCGCATGGCTGCGGGGCGGCCTGGACCTCGCGGCATTGGGCGCAGCGGGGACAGTCATGCAGCGCAAGCATCCGTACCTCGCCGCCCGGGTCGATCCCGTCGGCCGCCGTTTTCAGATCACCACCGAGCCCGTGCGCCACACCGTCGTGTCCGTACGCATGGAGCCGCTCGAAGACGTCGCCGCACTACCAGTGCTTGCACTCGACGACGGCACATTCGCGATTCTGGTTTATCCGGGGGACCGCGGCAGCGCCGTCGCCGTGGGAGTGGATCACTCGATCGCCGACGCACGCCTGAGTTATGCGTACTTCCACGAATTGTGGGAGTTGTACACCGGGATCGTGATGACGGGCGTGGTCTCTGAGCCACAGCGCCAACCGGCGCCAGTGGCGCCGGAGACCGCGATGGCGAGTCGAGGGGTACGTCCTACCGCGCTCCCGGAGAAACCCCGGTTCGGCCCCACCTCCTGGGGCGGTCGGCAGCGAGCAGACCCCACCTCGCCCCGAACCGTCTTGGGTTGGAAACAGCGCTTCGATCCGGAGGTGTCGACCCTGCTGCGCTCGGCGGCCCGGCGACGTCACACCACCGTGAACACCCTCGTCACCGGAGTGATCGCACTTGCCGAACGTGCCTTGATACGGGTCGACGACGACCAGCCGGTGAACCTGGGCTTCGAATCGCTGGTGGACTATCGCAAGCACCTAACACCTCCCGCCGAACTCGGCGAGATCGCCAACGGAATCATGATCGCCCGAAGTCAGGTAATGGTCCGCGTGAACGACGATGCGGTGCGAATTGGCGCCGACGTGGCGGGTCAGATCAACGAAGACATCACCAGCGGATTTCTTGTGCAAAGCGTGTATCACCTCGGGGGCGCAGTGCTGTCCGGCGGTTTCGGGCCGTTCATCCGGATCACCAACCCCGGAATTCTTCCCGTCCCGCCCCTGCCGACGGGCCTGACTCTGGAAGATTTCGACGTCCAGCTGGCCACACCGCGAACCACTGCCGTCGGCGGCCCGTATATGCCGCGGGCGTCCCGCTACGAGGTCTATTCCATTGGCGAGGAGTTCACCATCGTCTGCAAATTCCCCGCGGGGTCACTCACCGGGGAGCAGGCGGCCACGCTGCGCGCAGACATCGTGGCCAGGGTGGAAGCTCTCGCAAAAACCTAGAACGCGGGCCGGGTGGGGCACGCTGGGTGCGTCGGGGACCCGGGATCGTCGCGCCCCCGACGTAAGCTAGCTGCGTGCCTGTGTCCACTCCTTACGAGGATCTCTTACGTCTCGTGCTCGACCAGGGCACACCGAAGTCGGATCGCACCGGCACCGGTACTCGCAGCATCTTCGGTCATCAGCTGCGTTACCGACTGGAGGATGGCTTCCCATTGATCACCACCAAGAAGGTCCACCTGAAGTCGGTGATCTACGAGCTGCTGTGGTTCCTGCGCGGTGAATCCAACGTCGGCTGGCTACAGGAACACGGGGTCACCATCTGGGACGAGTGGGCTTCGGAGACCGGGGAACTGGGGCCGGTGTACGGGGTGCAGTGGCGCTCATGGCCCACGCCGTCGGGGGAGCACATCGACCAGATCAGTGCCGCGCTGGAAATGCTGCGCACCAACCCCGATTCGCGGCGCAACATCGTCTCGGCGTGGAACGTCGGCGAGATCCCGCAGATGGCGCTGCCACCCTGTCACGCCTTCTTCCAGTTCTACGTTGCCGACGGCAAGCTGAGCTGCCAGCTGTATCAACGCAGCGCCGACCTGTTTCTCGGGGTCCCGTTCAACATCGCCAGCTACGCGCTGCTTACCCACATGATGGCGGCGCAGGCCGGACTCGGGGTCGGGGACTTCGTCTGGACCGGTGGCGACTGTCATATCTACGACAATCATGTCGAGCAGGTCACCGAGCAGCTCAGCCGCGATCCCTATCCTTACCCCAGGCTGGTTCTGGCGCAGCGTGATTCGATATTCGACTACGAATACGAGGACATCACGGTCGAGAACTATCAGCACCACCCTGCCATCAAGGCGCCTGTCGCGGTATGACGGGAACCATCGGGCTGATTTGGGCACAGTCACGCGCCGGCATCATCGGGGCGGACGGTGCCATACCCTGGCGGCTACCCGAAGATCAGGCACGTTTCAAGCGAATCACCATGGGCCACACGGTGATCATGGGTCGCAAGACCTGGGAGTCGCTGCCTGCCAGTGTTCGCCCGTTGCCGGGCCGGCCCAATATCGTGCTGACACGCGATGCACTGTTCGAGCCTGACGGCGCGTTGGCCGTTGGCTGCACGGACGCGGCCCTGGCGGCTTCCGACGAGGCGCCCTGGGTCATCGGGGGCGGGGAGATCTATCGGCTGTTCCTTCCGTTGGCGCAGCGATGCGAGGTGACGGTGGTGGAGGCTGACGTGCCGGGTGACGCCCTCGCTCCGGAGCTCGATGAGAGCTGGGTCGTCGAGGAAAATGATTGGCAGACAAGTGAATCCGGTCTGAGATATCAGTTCCTGAGTTACCGGAAGGTCGACGGGTGAGGCGTGCGCTGCTTCTGGTGGCCGTCCTGGTGCTGGTACTGACAGGTTGTACCCGCACCGTGGATGGAACCGCATCGGCACCTGCCGGCGCCGCCGGCTGGGGGAGTGGCCAGGGTGCCGGGGTGACGGTGGGCGCCGCCGGCGACGTCGCCGCGGGGATCACCATCTTCCTGGATTTCCAATGTCCGTTCTGTCAGCGGTTCGAGGCCCAGTATGGCGACGACATCACCAAATACGTCACTGCGGGCAGGCTGCAGGTGACCTATCGGCCGGTGAGTTTTCTGGACCGGATCTCGGCCAGCGGCGACTACTCGTCACGGGCCGCGGCCTCGCTATTCCTGATCGCCAAGTCGGGTGCCAAGGACGCGGTAATCCTGGGCTTCATCGGCGAGATGTTCCGGAGGCAGCCCGTCGAAGGCGTCGGAAATCTCACGAACCTGCAGATCAGCGAGATCGCTGCCGGGGCCGGGGTAACAGGTGAGGTACTGCGCGAGATTTCGTCTCTGCAGGTCAGCGATGCCGATCGTGAGCGCACCGCGGGCAATGAGCAGCAGCTGACCGGTCACGGTCTGGGTGGCGTTCCCGGTGTCATTGACAGTTCGGGGGAGATGGTCGACCCGTCCGATTCCGATTGGTTGGCCCGTCTCGTGGGAGCACGGTGAGCCGATCGGCCATGAGCGTCGCGCAGGCGCGCCGCATCGCGATCACAGCGCAGGGCTTCACGGACGCAATCGCGGCGCCCGCCACCCCGATAACCCGCGCACATCTGCGCAAGCTCATCTCCAGAATTCAGGTGCTGCAACTCGACTCGGTATCGGTGGCGGTGCGTGCACACTATGCGCCGGTGTTCAGCAGGCTCGGACCCTACGACCGCGCCCTTCTCGACGACGCCGCCTGGAGCCATAGCGCACGGACGCCGCGACTACTCATCGAGTACTGGGCGCACGAAGCAGCTTTGATGTCCATTCAGGATTGGCCGCTGATGCGCTGGCGTATGCGCGAGTACCGGCACGGCCGGTGGGCGCGCAAGTTTGTCGAGGAGAATCCGCGGCTCGTCGACGAGGTCCTCGCCGCCGTCGCCGAACTCGGTCCGTGTACGGCCGGGCAGATCGAGGCATATCTCGAGCGGGAGGCACCGGGCGGCAAGGGCCCCTGGTGGGACCGTAGCGAAACCAAGTGGATTGCCGAAGCCCTGTTTTCCTCGGGAGAACTGACCACCGACAAACGTGTCGGTTTCTCACGGCATTACCAGCTGGCGCACAAGGTCATTCCCGCCGATATATACCAACGCGAAGTCTCCGACGAGGAGGCGGTGCTGGAACTCGCCCGCCGCGCGGTGCGTGCGCTGGGGATCGGAACCGAGGCCGATATCCGCGACTACTTCCGTCTCTCGGCCGGGCAGATCAAACCGGCACTGGCCGCGCTCGCCGACGCGGGGGAGATCGAAAAGGTGGCCGTCGACGGATGGAGCGCTCCGGCGTATCTGGCTGCTGGACAGACGATTCCGCGTGTGGATCGGGGTACGGCGCTGCTCTGTCCCTTTGATCCGCTGATCTTTTTTCGCCCAAGGGTGGAGCGGCTCTTCGATTTTCACTACCGCATCGAGATCTACACGCCGGCGCCCAAACGGCGGTACGGCTACTACGTCTGGCCGTTCCTGCTGGACGGACATCTGGTCGGCAGGGTTGACCTCAAGGCCGATCGCGCGGCCGGCACGCTCAATGTCGTCGGCGCCTTCGCCGAAGAAGGGCGAGATCCCGCGCACATAGCGGGCCCGTTGGCCGGGCAGCTGACCAGCATGGCGTCCTGGCTGGGACTGGAGCGTGTGGCGGTAGGAAAGCGCGGCGACCTCGTCAGACCGCTGGGCGGTGCCCTTCGAACGACACGGTGACCAGGTCTGCGACCTTCAGCGATCCCATCGCCATCGAGAACGGTTTGATGTGGTGTGCCCGCTGCGAGACTTCCGTGCGCAGGCTGAGTCGCTGATCATCGCCGTCCGCGGTGACGGTCAGGTCGATATCGACGGCGTGGGTCACTCCGTGCACCGTCAGCGGACCGTGCATGAGATATCCGGTGGCGTTCCGGGTGACCTTCTCGGCATGGAACTCAATGGCAGGAAACCGCTTGGCGTTCAGTGTCTTCAGCGCGTTCGAGCGCACCATGGATTTCTCGGGCGGGGTCAGCGGCGTCAGGCCGCCCTCCCCGCTGTCTACCCGCAATGAATTGACGTCCACGACGAGGCTTGCCGATGACGGCCGATCATCGGGCCCGTCGACGGAGATGGTCCAGGCGTCCATGACGATCGTCAGCCGGTGTCCCATGCGCGCCGCCGGCCCGGTGACACCGGTGTGCAGGGTCAGGGTGCCGTTTTCGGGTACAAGCGTCCAGGAACTCACGGGGCCGATGGTAGGCGGCGCTTATGGCGTTTCGGTGCGCGAGCCCGGCATCGATAGGGTGTTGCGCGTGGCTGAGATCGTGCCGCTGCGCGTGCAGCTGATAGCGAAGACCGACTTCATCGCACCTCCGGACATCGACTGGAGCACCGATGCGGACGGCGGACCGGCGCTCGTCGAATTCGCCGGCCGGGCCTGTTACCAAAGCTGGTCCAAGCCGAACCCGCGTACCGCCACCAACGAGAGCTACCTGCGTCACGTCATCGAGGTGGGGCACCTGTCGGTGCTCGAACACGCCTCGGCGACGTTCTACATCACGGGCATCTCACGTTCCTGCACCCACGAACTGATCCGTCACCGTCACTTCTCGTACTCACAGCTCTCGCAGCGGTTTGTCCCCGAGGACGATTCAAATGTGGTGCTGCCGCCCGCGGTCGAGGATGATCCGGAGCTGGTCGCGCTGCTGCGCAAGGCCACCGATGCCAGCCGCGCGGCATACGTCGAGCTGCTGGAGAAACTGGAATCCACGCTGGCCGACGTGCCGAACGCCGTACTGCGGCGCAAGCAGGCGCGCCAGGCCGCCCGATCGGTGCTGCCGAATGCCACCGAGACCAGGATCGTCGTCACCGGGAACTATCGGGCCTGGCGCCACTTCATCGCGATGCGCGCCAGCGAACACGCAGACGTGGAGATTCGGCGCCTGGCCATCGCTTGCCTGCGCCAGCTCAACGACCTGGCCCCATCGATCTTCGGCGACTTCGACATCGCGACCCTGGCCGACGGCACGGAGGTCGCGATCTCCCCGCTGGTCTACGAGGGATAGAACTGAGGGATCGAACACAGCCGCCGGGGATTAACCGCTTGGTTGCGGCGGGTATTCTCGTGCCGTGACAGCAGGTGAAACAGTGGCGCGGCTCGGCAGCGTGCTCACCGCGATGGTGACTCCTTTCGATGCCGATGGCGCCCTTGACGTCGATACCGCGGTGCGGCTGGCCGCGCACTTGGTCGACTCCGGATGCGATGGCCTCGTGCTCTCTGGCACCACCGGAGAGTCTCCCGTTACTTCCGACGCCGAGAAGCTCACCTTGCTGCGTGAGGTAGTAGCGGCCGTCGGAGACCGCGCACGCGTCATCGCCGGGTCCGGCACGTACGACACCGCCCACAGCATCAAGCTCTCGCGTGAGTGCGAGGCCGCCGGAGCCCACGGACTGCTGGTCGTCACCCCCTACTACTCGCGGCCCTCACAGGCAGGGCTGCTGGCGCATTTCACCGCCGTCGCGGACGCGGTGAACGTGCCCGTCATCCTGTACGACATTCCGCCGCGCTCGGTCATCCCGATCGACTTCCATATCATTCGTGAGCTGGCCGCGCACCCGAACATCATCGCGGTCAAGGATGCCAAGGGCGATCTGCACGGTGGCGCCCAGGTCATCGCCGGTACCGACCTTGCCTACTACTCGGGCGATGACCCGCTGAACCTGCCATGGCTTTCGGTGGGTGCGGTCGGATTCATCAGCGTCATATCGCATTTCGTCGCCGGGCCGCTGCGTGAGTTGCTGGCGGCATACAACGCCGGTGACGTCGAGACCGCGCGCAAGCTCAACGCGCAGATTGCGCCGGTGACGGAGGCGTGCCGCCGGCTGGGAGCCGTGGGTGCCATCAAGGCCGGGCTGCGGTTGCAGGGCATCGAGGTTGGCGATCCACGCCTGCCCAACGTTCCGCCGAGCGCGGAGCAGATCGAGGGATTGGCCGCCGATATGCGCGCCGCCGGGGTGCTGTAGGTGGCTCTCACCCCACCCGAGAACCTGCGTGCGCCCGGACCGCTCGCCGACGGCGCGCTGCGTGTCACGGCACTGGGCGGGATCAGCGAAATCGGCCGCAACATGACGGTTTTCGAGCTACGCGGCCGTCTGCTGATCATCGACTGCGGAGTGCTCTTCCCGGGCCATGAAGAGCCGGGCGTGGACCTGATCCTGCCGGACATACGGCATATCGAAGATCGCCTTGACGATGTCGAGGCGCTGGTCCTCACACACGCCCACGAGGATCACATCGGGGCTATCCCGTTCCTGCTCAAGATGCGCCCCGACATCCCCGTCGTCGGTTCGGCGTTCACGCTGGCGCTGGTGGAGGCCAAGTGCCGGGAGCACCGCATCACCCCGCGATTCGTGAAGGTCGCCGAGGGGCAGCGGTCCACCCACGGTGGCTTCGAATGCGAGTACTTCGCGGTCAACCACTCCATTCCCGATGCCCTGGCCATTGCCGTACACACCGAGGCCGGGACCGTCCTGCACACCGGCGATATCAAGCTCGATCCGCTGCCCCCGGACCGTCGCCCGACCGACTTGCCGGGGCTATCCGGCCTGGGCGACCGGGGCGTCGACTTGTTCCTCGTCGACTCGACCAACTCCGAGATTCCGGGTGTGGGTCCGTCAGAGAGCGAGATCGCCCCGACACTCAACCGGCTTATCGAGACCGCCCGCGGCCGAGTGATCATCGCGTGTTTTGCCAGCAACGTGGCCCGGGTGCAACAGATCATCGACACCTCGGTGGCGCACGGTCGCCGCGTCGCACTCGTGGGCCGGTCGATGGTGCGCAACATGGGTATCGCGCGTGATCTCGGTTTCCTCGATGTCGATGATCGTGACCTGATCAACATCGAGACCGCGAACGAGCTTGCGCCGCAACGGGTTGTGCTGATCACCACCGGTACCCAGGGCGAGCCGATGGCCGCGTTGTCCCGGATGGCCCGCGGTGACCATCGCCAGATCACCTTGACTACCGACGATTTGGTCATCCTGTCGTCATCATTGGTGCCCGGTAATGAAGAGGCCGTCTACGGCATCATCGATTCCCTCGCCAAGGTGGGCACTCGCGTAGTGACCAACACCCATGCCCGGGTCCATGTTTCGGGACACGCCTACGCCGGAGAGCTGCTGTATCTCTACAACGCGGTGCGGCCGCGCAATGTCATGCCGGTGCACGGCACCTGGCGGCACCTGCGTGCCAACGCGGGGCTCGCGGTCAAGACCGGTGTGGATGAAGACCGGATCGTATTGGCAGAGAACGGTGTCAGCGTCGACCTACACAACGAGCGAGTGCGCATCTCGGGACGTGTTCCGGTGGGCAAGATGTTCGTCCACGGCTTGGTCGATGGCGACGTCTCCGATGCCACGGTCGGGGAGCGGCTGGTCCTGAGCAACGGCGGATTCGTGGCGGTCACCATTGTGGTGCGCAGCAACGGGCGTCTGGTGGGCAGGCCCGAGTTATTCTCGCGTGGTTTCTCCGATGATGCCAAGGCGCTGGACCCGGTGACCGAGATGGTGATTGCGGAGTTGAATTCGCTTGCCGAACAGTCGGTCACCGATACCGGCCGCATTGCGCAGGCCGTGCGCCGGGTGGTGGGCAAATGGGTCGGCGAGACGTATCGACGTCAGCCGATGATCGTGCCGACTGTGCTCACCGTCGACTAGGTTTTTTCGGCGAGTACGGTCCGTTCCAGCTCAGTGGTCGAGAGTCTGCGCCCGGCGGGCGTCAGATAGCGCTCCTGGAACTCGGGACCGCTCACATCTTCCAGCACCCGCCAGCCGTATTCGGCGAGCAGCGGTGCCACCCCGCTCGGTGTCAGCCCGAACATCCACACCTGGCTGCGTACCCGAAACCGCTTGTACAGTATGGAATTTCCGTAGAGATTGCTGCCGTCGATGAAGTCGCGCTGCACGTAGGTAAAGGCCAGGCGGCTTCCGGGGGCGGCCGTGCACAGGTATGCGAGGGTGGCGCGCACCGCTGTCTCCGGAATGTATTGCGTGACACCCTCCCAGATGAAGAACGTGCGGTGTGAGGAGTCGTGCCCCGCGTGTTGTAGCGCTTCGGCGAGGTCGTCACGCTGAAAGTCCACCGGGACAAGACGGACCGACGCGGGCACGGCACCGAGCGCCCTCGTGATTGCCTGCTGTTTGAGGGCGACATTGACGACCTGATCGACCTCGAACACCGGCGTCCGGGAGGTCCGGGACAATCGGCATCCCCTGGTGTCCAGGCCGGCGCCCAGGTCGACGACGGCATCGACTGTCGCGGCGGCGAGTTGATCATCGATATACCGCTTGCGGCAGACAAAGATCGACCAGGCGCCCTGGCCGCTGTGTTCGCCGAGCCTGATCAACCAGTGCCGTAGGGGTGTCCATGCGGTGACACGGACCAGCCATCGCAGGCCTTTGGGCAGGATCCGCGCCGCCAGGTCGTCGTCGACGATCCGTGATCCGGGTGGTTCATGCTGTTCGATCGCGGCGATGGCCATGGGACCAAAGGCGGTCTGGGCAGCAGGATTGGACGTGGGCATGGCTATCGCCGGTTGGTGAATCCGGCGTCGACGGGAAGCGCGACGCCGGTGACATACCGTGCGTCCTCGGAGACCAGCCAGGCCACGGCGTTGGCCATGTCCTCGGGCTCCATCAAAGTCACGGGCAAGGCATTTCCTGTGTCGGACATGCCATCCGGCCCTCCTTCGGCGAACAGCTTCTCCGTGACCGGATTGATCAGCATCGGCGTAGCTACACCCGACGGGTGGATGGTGTTGACCCGAATATTGTGTGGCGCAAGCATATTGGCGTAGCTGCGCATCAGGCCTACCAGTCCGTGCTTGGCCGCGGTGTAGGCGAGCCCTCCCGGGTTGTCCATGACCATGCCCGTCAGCCCTGCCACCGAGCTGGTGAGCACGATGGAACCGCCGGCTCCGCGATCCACCATGGATGGCCGCGCCACCTCGATAGTGTGATACACCCCGGTCAAGTTGACATCGAGCACATCTCGCCAGCCGTCCTGACCGCATTCGGGAGTGAGGGTGGCTATTCCGGCGTTCGCGACCACGATGTCGACGGGCCCGAGGGCCTCGACTCCGGCATCGAACGCCGCCTGCAACGCGTCACGGTCCCGGACGTCGGTTTCGTGTGCCGAGATGGCACGCCCTAACGCGTCGACCTCTTTGACCGTGAGATTCAGATCCTCGGTATTGGCCATCGGGTACTCCACCGACGGGATCTGCGCACAGATGTCGACAGCGATGATGCTGGCTCCCTCGGAGGCCAGTTTGATCGCATGGGCGCGGCCCTGACCACGCGCGGCGCCGGTGATGAAGGCGACCTTGCCGTCCAGCTTTCCCATCTCAGTGCACCAAGTCGCCCTTGGACGGATCGCCTGCCGGGATTGGTTCAGCGACAACAATTTCCGGCGGCTGGCTCAGCAGCGGGCCCACCTTGCCGAACATGGCGGTGACGGCGGGTGCCTTGGCGTGCTCGGCGAGTGCCTCGCCGCTGGCCCAGGACTCCACGAAGACGAATCGATCCTGTGCCTCGTGCAGGCTGTAGAGGCTGCAGCCGGGCTCGTCGTGAACCTGGGGGATCGTTTCCAGGAGCGCTGCACGGACCTCGTCACGCTTGTCGGGCTGGGGATACAGGAACGCGACCACAGTGGGCATGGAACACCTCTCGTCGTTGGGAGTGGATCGATTTCCACCGTACCGAAACGGAGCCGCGTCGATAGGCTGTGCGGGACATCAAGGGAGGGACATGATCGATCAGGGGCTGACCGGTGGATTGCCGATCCGGACGGAGGTTGTTCTTACCGAGGACGTCCGCGCAAAACTGACCAAGGGTGCGCTCCGGACGGTCGCGCGGTCACGAGGTGTCTGGATTCTGCTGGCCCTGGCGGTCTTGTACGTGGCGTTCTTCTTCGTGTTCGTCGCGGTTCCCGCGGGGGTTGTCATCCTGGTTGTCGTCGTAGCCGCGGCGGCCCTGGTCGCGTCGAGAATTCGCTCCCGCATGCGTCTTTCCATGCGGGCGATACCAGCCGGGACGGTGCAGCGCGCCGAGTTCGGGGCGTCGGACTTCACCTTGTGGACATTGCGTCCGACGACGAATGCCCTACTCGGGCAATCTTTTCTGACAACACGGCTGATGATCCTGCGCGACTATGCCGAGATCAAGAACGTGGTGGTGAACGACAATGCCGTGGGAATCTTGTTCGCGGCGCGGCCTGGGACGCGTGAGGCGTTTTCGCGCCAGCTCGTTCCCGATCAGGCCCTGGCATTGATGTCGCGGTACACCAAGGTCAGCGGGAAGTGGTCACCTCCGACCGGACCGCCGAGTTGATCCAGACGGAGTACTCGTCGAGCGCTGCGTTGAGCCGTTTGTGGTCCACGCGGGTGCCGATCTGCTGGGCACCGACCAGGATGCTGAAACCGATGCCTGCCAGAGTGTCGGCCCGGGCCGAGTCGAACCCGGCGTCGATGTAGTGCTTCGTCAGGTGCTTCTGCCGCACCTGGTCGACACGGTGTTGCGCTGCGGCGACGTAACGGTCGGCCGCAGCCCAGGCGCGGATCGCCTTCTCTACGTCGTGATTAGCTTCGCGCGCAGCCTGTTCCAGCGCCGCGAGCCGCTCCTGCGGGTCTGCCACCGCGTCGACGCGCTGGCGTTGCGCGGTGGTCACATCGTTCTCCCAATAGTCGATGACGGCCTTGTAGAACTGGGCTCCGCTGCCGAAATGGTGATAGAGCGAGCCGGTTGTCACGCCGATCCGACGGCAGACGGCCGTCGTGGTCAGCGCGGACTTGCCGCCGACAGCCAGTAGCTCGAAGGCGGCAGTGAAGAAATCATCGCGGGAGACCTTCTCGGTCATGACATCACCATAGAGTAACCTACGGAGTCATGGACCGGAATTCCTAAAAGATAGCTGTGGGCCCCTGCGGAGAGGCTGCGGCGAACCAATGTGTGTATTATTTTCGAGGTAAGACCGTGTATGACGGACGTCATGCGACGTCATTGGGAAACTGGGGAGAGGCAAGTCATGTCGCGTAAATTGTTTGCGATGTTTGGTGCGGTGGCCGGTTTGGCGATGTCGGTGGGGGTGGCTTTGCCCGCTGCGGCAGACACGCCGAAGAATCCGTACCCGGACACCAGCAAATATGCCAAGCTCGACTTCGAGGGGTTCCGCATCGCCGACAAGCCTGGTCTGTGGTTTTCCACTCCATTCGGGCTGGACTGTGGGATCTGGGAGGACAGCAGCTTCGGGTGTACCGGTGTCATTCCGGGCGCTCCCGGCGGTACCAACCAGATCGGCTGGTTCAGGGGAGATTCGGCGGCGCACTTCGACAACACCGCGCAGCCGCGGTTCTCGTCGGGGCAGGCACAACGCGTGCTGCCGGCCAACAACTACATCGAACTCGGCAGCACCCGTTGCGCCACGACACCGGACAACAACGTGTACTGCACTGGTGGCGGCAACTACGCGAGCTACTCGAACCAGTTCATGGTGTCGTCCGGTAAGACCTGGCTGGGAGCTCAGAACTAGGCACTGACACGCGGGGCGTGCGGCACCGGGCATCCCGCTGGTGTCGCCGCCGTCGCGTCGTGGTGGGTGTATGACGTGTCGCGCATCCCGCCCAGCTTGGCCAGCGCCTGGTTGATCACCGTCGCCGACCACCACAACAGCTCGCCATTGCGTTGTTGCGCCCGGCGCTGCGCGCCCGGCAGCTTGTCGGTAAGCCGGCGCAGCTGAACGTTGGCGTGCACGGCCATTCCGGTGAGCGCCGTCCACGGCTGCAGCCGGGCGTCACGCAGGGGAGTGGCGCGCACGAGCGCCCGCACCAGGTCTTCGCCGCCGTAGTACGCGGCGACGCCGAGCACCGGGGTGAAAATCGCGCGCCCAAGTAAACCGGCAAAACCCTTGTCCACGAAGCCGAATGCCGCGCCCATCATGACATCGGTCCATTCCGAAGGGCCGCCGGCGTAGGCGACCATATAGTCCATCGTCTCCATGCCCTCGGACACCGATTTCGGTATGAGCTCTTCAGCCACGCCGAAGACGTATGCGATGTACGCCCAATACATCACGGCTGCTTGGAGATCCGCGTCGGTGCGGGTACGCCCGTGCTGGTGATCGATCAGCGGTGGAATGAGCCCGAAGGTCATCGCGGCGCCCATCATCATCGAATTGGAGATCGGGTTCCCGTGGTGGGCGAATTGTTCGTCGCCCCAGGACCGTCGAAGTCCGGCGCGTACTTGCGCATGCATCAGACGAACCCGGACAGTGTCCTTGAACGGCTGTGAGAAACGTTCCAGGGCACCGCGATAGGTCATCTTCCGGAACCACGCGGTGGTTTCCAGATTGCGGCGCAGTGTGTCGTTGACGAATCTTCCTGTCGCGCCGGTGGCGTAGGCAACCTCGTCGCCCACGAAGGTGCCGAAGGTGTCTCCGAAGCCCATGCCGAACTTGGCGGCCAATGAGGAGTTGTTCCACAGTTGGCGCCCGCGCTCCCAGAGTTCGGGGTCGTACCAGCCGGGCGGGTTGTCGAGCTGCTCGAACAATGCGACAAATTCCGCAGGCGGGTTCTCGATTGATTCGATGCCATGGTCGAGGGCCTCGTTGAGCATCGCGCGGCCCTGACGGGCGGGCATCGTGCGGATGCGGTCCACGACAGCGTCCATCAGCTCATCGCCCTGCCACAGATGATCGGCAAGCAGCCGGGTGCGCGGCGTCTCCCGGGGGATCTCGTGGAAGTCCATCCACGGCTGCAGGATGTCTCGGCGGGATTGAGTCCACATCGCATCGAATCGCAACCGGGGCGGTGCGGGGCGTAGATCCATGCCCGCTCGCCAGTAGTAGTCGTTGGGATGCGTGCGGACAGTCGATAGGGCGCCATTGCCACTCATGGGGCAAGGCTAGCGAGCGTCTAGGCATGTTGGCAACAGTCATTGTCAAGTGTCTGGCTGATTTTCCCGCGCGGAGGCCACGGCGCCAATAGAATCGGCCTCGCTATTTTGCTGACTCGGTAACCACGAATATCGGGAGGGGTTTGAATGCGGCTGCTGACTCGGTGGGCGGGCATCATCGCGCTGACGCTGGGACTTACCGCGGGATCGCTGGCATCCGCGCTGGCGGACCCGGATATCTCGGGGGACCCCAACCCTTATCCGGACGTCAACAACACCACCAAGTTCAGGCAGGCCGACTTCGAGCAGTTCCTGCGTGATGACACCGACGGCGCCTGGTTCTCGACGCCGCGCGGGTTGACCTGTGCGATCTGGATCGACGGGAGTTTCGGCTGCAACGGTTCGTTCCCTGGCGCGCCGGCGGGCACCAATCAGGTGGCGTGGTTTCCGGGGGATTGGCGCGCGCATTTCGACGCGACCGGCGAGCGGCTGTTTACTCCCGCGACACGTCCGCCGGTGCTCACGCCCGGTAACTACTTCAACTACCGCGCCGTCAAATGTGCTGTCACCAAGGACGAGGGTGTGTACTGCTTCCGCGGTCATTCGGCCAGCAGTTTCAATGGCGACCAGTTCTATATCGCGGCGAATCAGTCCTGGCTGGGCGAGACCAAGCCGCGCCCGGAGCGCTAGCCGCGATTCTCAGGTCACGAGACTGTCTCGGAGCGGCCTCGCGTAGGTGACAAAACATTTGCTTACTAGCGGTTTTGTCGGTGTTGCAGATGGTGCAGATGTGACTGTTGCGACTAGGCTGTCGCATATGGCGAGTAAGACTGTCAGCCGTTCACGCGGCCGGAGCACCAAGTCGGGCCCTCGGCCGCGCAACACCGCGCCGACCCGTCGTCCGGCTCCGCGCCGCCGTCCGCAGCGTCGTAACCAGCACTGGACGTCACCGCTGGTGGCGCTAGGGCGCGGGGCGCGTGCGGGGTGGCATGCGTGCGCCCATGGCGTCGGGTCGTTGTTCCGATCGGTGGGCCGTGCCCACGACATCGAGCATGGCCATCGGCGCGACGGTATCGCCCTGGCGTTGCTGGGCGTGGCGTTCGTGGTGGGCGCGAGTTCATGGTTCCATGCCGCCAAGCCGGTCGGCGGCTGGATCGACAACGCCTTCCGTGTGGTCGTCGGTTCCGGCGTCGCGCTGGTTCCGATCATCGCGCTGGTCATCGCGGTGTTCCTGATGCGTACCGAGCCGAACCCGGAGGAGCGTCCGCGCCTGCTGCTGGGCTTCGCCATGGTCGCGCTGCCGATCCTGGGCCTGTGGCACCTGTTTGCGGGCTCCCCGGATTCTGCCGAGGGGCGCTCGGACGCGGGTGGATTCGTCGGATTCGTCATTGGTGGACCGCTTGCGCAGGGCCTCACCCCATGGATCGCCGCGCCACTGCTCGTGATGGCGATCGTGTTCGGGGTGCTGCTGTTGACGGGCACCACGATTCGCGACATCCCCGAGACCCTTCGGAACATGTTCTCGCCCAGGGACTATGACGAATGGGACGAGGAATGGGACGACGAGGACTACGAGGACCATGAGGGCGTCGAGCCCGAGGCCGACTACGAGGCGACGCGCGAATTCACGCGCGGTGCGACCCCGATGGACAACTACCCGCTTGAGGACGAGGCCGCCGCGGCGCCCGAGCCACCTGCCCCGCCCGCGCCCAAACCCGCGCCGGTGGTCAAGCCGACCAAGAAGCCCAAGCCGAAACAGCAGATGCCCGTTGTTGATCGGGTAATCGAAGGTCCGTACACCCTGCCGTCGCTGGACCTGCTCATCGCGGGAGATCCACCGAAGGAGAGCAGCGCGGCCAATGACGACATGATCGCCGCGATCACCGGGGTGCTCGAGCAGTTCAAGGTCGATGCCGCGGTCACCGGATTCAACCGGGGACCCACCGTCACCCGCTACGAGGTCGAACTGGGTCCCGGTGTCAAGGTGGAGAAGATCACCGCGCTGCAACGCAATATCGCCTATGCGGTGGCCACCGACAGCGTGCGGCTACTCGCCCCGATCCCGGGCAAGTCGGCGGTCGGTATCGAGGTGCCCAATACCGATCGGGAGATGGTGCGTCTGGCCGATGTGCTGACCGCGCCGGAAACACGCCGTGATCATCATCCGCTGGTGATCGGGCTCGGCAAGGACATCGAAGGCGACTTCATCTCCGCGAACTTGGCCAAGATGCCGCACCTGCTGGTCGCGGGCTCTACTGGTTCGGGTAAGTCGAGCTTCGTCAACTCGATGCTGGTCTCGCTGCTGGCACGGGCCACCCCCGAGGAGGTCAGGATGATCCTGATCGACCCGAAGATGGTGGAACTGACGCCCTACGAAGGCATTCCGCACCTGATCACGCCGATCATCACCTCGCCCAAGAAAGCGGCGGCGGCACTGGCCTGGCTGGTCGAGGAGATGGAACAGCGCTACCAGGACATGCAGGCGAGTCGCGTTCGGCACATCAACGACTTCAACGCGAAGGTGCGTTCCGGCGAGATCACCACACCGCTGGGCAGCCAGCGTGAGTACCGGCCGTACCCGTTCATTCTCGCGGTCGTCGACGAGCTCGCCGACCTGATGATGACGGCGCCCCGCGATGTCGAGGACGCCATCGTGCGCATCACGCAGAAGGCCCGCGCCGCGGGTATCCACCTGGTGCTGGCGACCCAGCGTCCGTCGGTGGATGTCGTCACCGGCCTCATCAAGACGAATGTGCCGTCGCGCCTTGCCTTTGCGACCTCATCGCTGACCGACAGTCGCGTCATCCTGGACCAGCCCGGTGCCGAGAAGCTCATCGGTATGGGCGACGGATTGTTCCTGCCTATGGGGGCAGGGCGGCCCATCCGTATGCAGGGTGCGTTCATCACCGACGAAGAGATCTCGGCCGTCGTCAACGCCGCCAAGGAACAGGCCGAGCCCGACTACACCGAGGGCGTCACCAACGCCAAGGTCGGTGGGGGCCCCGGCAAGGACGACGTCGATCCCGATATCGGTGACGATATGGACGCCTTCCTTCAGGCCGTCGAACTCGTGGTGTCGAGCCAGTTCGGCTCGACCTCCATGCTGCAGCGCAAGCTGCGGGTCGGTTTCGCCAAGGCGGGCCGCCTCATGGACCTGATGGAGACACGCGGAATCGTCGGCCCCAGTGAGGGATCCAAGGCCCGCGAGGTGATGGTCAAGCCCGAGGATCTCGGCAGCGTGATGGCGTCCATCCGCGGCGGCGGGGGATCCGACGATGAGGACGAAGACGACGGCGGAGTCCCCGAGGACTTCTAGGCGTTCTCGTCGCGCCGCAAGGCGATGGCGTCACCCACGTCGAAGGATGTGAATCCCTCGGGTGCGGCGATCTCCACGATCGGCTCGTCGCGGTTGTCCCACTCCAGACGCAGCGCGGTGCTCATCACCGCATGCATTTCGTACATCGCCGTGATGTAGGTCAGCTCGAGGATCTCCTCGTCGGAGAGGCCGGCCTTGAGCGCGGCGAACACCCCGTCGGGCACGCGGCCGCCATCGAGCACCAGGCAGTCGGTGTACGCCAGCACCGCGCGCTGCATGGGGCTGAAGCAATCGGCGGTGCTCCACGACGGGATCGCGGCGATCATGTCCTCGGTTATGCCGACGATGCGGCACGACTTGCAGTGCTGGGAGAAGACGAACTGGCTGCGCCGCGCCCAACCTGCCCTGGTCTGCGCGAGTTCACGCAGCACCGGGTCGAGTTTGCGATCAGGGCTGCGGTAGAACGCGAAACCCTGAACAGAGTGCTTCAGCGCATCGGGTACGAGTGCGAAAACCGTCCACCAGTCACCCGGCGTGCCCGTGGTCGTTCCCGGATCGGTGACCGGGTCGCGGTCGCCGAAGATCTGGTCGTACATGCGATGGACAAGTCGATCGTCGGTTTCGGCTCGGGAAACTTGGCGCAGTCGTGGCATGCCCTCGATCATGGACGATCGCCGCGCTGAGCAGACCGCGATTAGAGATGTACGAGCATCCGGGTATTGCCCAAGGTGTTCGGCTTCACGTAGCTCAGGTCGAGGAACTCGGCCACGCCGGTGTCGTAGGACCGGCACATTTCCTCGTAGACCTCGGCCGTCACCGGTGTGCCGTCGATTTCACCGAAACCGTGCTTCGCGAAGAAGTCGACCTCGAAGGTCAGCACGAAAACCCTCTTGAGTTCCAGCTCTCTGGCCACCTCCAGTAGGCGGCTGACCAGCGCGTGTCCGACGCCGGAACCCTTGAGACGGGGATGCACCGCGATGGTGCGCACCTCGCCGAGGTCCGACCACAGCACGTGCAAGGCGCCACAGCCGACGATCTCCCCATCGAGATCGGCTACCCAGAATTCCTGGACCGCCTCGTACAGCGTCACCAGGTTCTTCTCCAGCAGAATGCGCCCGGCGTAGACATCGACGAGTGCCTTGATGGCGGGGACATCGGAGGTACGGGCACGACGAACAGTCACCGCGGGGGCGGTGTGCCCCGGATTCCCTGAGATGCCGGATGTGCCTTCAGCGCTCATGCGTGAACAGTAGCCAGCTCCAGAACAGATAGGGTGTTTGACGTGCCGATGCCACCGGAAACCCAGCCCGATTCCGCGGCCTCGGCTGCGCCGGTGCCGGTGCTGAACATCGCCAACGTCCTGACGGTGCTGCGCATCCTGCTGGTGCCGGTGTTCATCGTCGTCCTGTTCACCGAGGGTGGGCACCAATCTTCCTGGCGCATTGCCGCTTTCGGCGTATTCGCGCTGGCCATCGCCACTGACCGATACGACGGCGTGCTGGCTCGCCGCTACGACCTGGTGACCCCGTTCGGCCAGCTGGCCGACCCGATCGCCGACAAGGCCCTCATCGGCGCGGCGCTGGTGGGCCTGAGCGTGCTCGGAGATCTGCCGTGGTGGGTCACCGCGGTCATCCTGGTGCGTGAGATCGGTATCACCGTGCTGCGTCTGTCGGTGCTCCGCAGCGGCGTGATCCCCGCGAACCGGGGTGGCAAGCTCAAGACCATGGTGCAGTCGTTGGCGATCGCCGGCTATCTGCTGCCGTTGACGGGGTACTGGCATACCGGTGCCGTGGTGCTGATGGGACTGGCCGTGGTGCTCACCGTCCTCACCGGCGCCGACTATCTGGTGCAGGCGCTGCGTCCGCGGCCGAAAACCGCATGACCAGAGGCTAGATTCCCGCGGCGATGTCCTGATCCTTGAGGCGAGCCACCTTGCTTCCGCGGGTCAACGACGTGAGTAGCGCCCGGGTGAACGGTGTGTGGACGAGCCAGGCCACCACACGCCGCAGGAGTAGTTCCGTGCGGTTCTCGGGTGTGAAGAAGAAGCGCTGTGTGAGCCCGTAGCTTTGATATGCGTCGATGAACGGCCGCAGCGAACGTTCCCATTCGGCAAGTGCCGTGTTCAGGTCGTTGGCGTAGCGCTGCACCATGGTGCCCAGTAGGTCGGGGCCAGCCAGCGCCGATGACACCCCGAGGCCCGAATACATCGTTTCGCACCAGGCGGCGTCACCGACCAGCACCACGCGATCGTTGTGCCAGCGGTCCATATGGACCTGCTCGACAGAGTCGAAGAGGTACTCATCGGTGCCGTCAAAGGCATCGAGCACTTCACCCAGGATCGGACCGTAGGGCGTCGATCCGAACACCTTGCGCAGCCGTACCGCGGGGGGTTCGGTGAACTCCGCGTCGACGTCGTCTGTCCGGTACGAGAGCTGCGCGGTGGGCATGCGGCCGCGCATCGGGTAGATGATGAGGGAGCGCCCCGATTCCACCAACCAGGCACCGTCTTCGGTCGCCAAATCGCTGAGCTTTCGGGGCATTTCGAATGTCGCGACAATGTGGTTGAGACGCCGCAAGTACTTCTCGTCCGGCCCGAATGCGAGCCTGCGCACCGTGGAGCGCAATCCGTCCGCGCCCACTACGAGGTCGAATTCCTCGGTGTAGACGGTGGTGTTGGCAGAATCAGCACTGTTGGACAGCGTTACCGAGACGCCATCGGTGTGCTGGTCGATCTTCATGGGCATGGTGGAGTAGCGGATCTCCATGCCCTCGGGAAGTGTCTGAAACGCCGCGGCTTCCACATCGCCCCGCAGCACCATCCAGGCCTCACCCGGCAGGTCGATGAAGTTCATGCCGACCCGCCGGCCGCCGTCCCGATCGAATTCGTAGGAAGTCCCGGTCGGGCGCCGGTCACGCAGATGCGGCGAAATGCCGAGCCGTGCCGCGGCCGATCTACCCGAACCGAAGACGATGACGAAATTGCCGCCGGTTCGGCGCGCCGGAGCACGTTCCACAATGATGGGCGTCCACCCGATCTGGCTGAGACGAATCGCCGTGGCCATTCCGCTGATTCCCAACCCGACGATGAGGACGCGCCTATCTTTTCCCGACATCTCAGCACATGACATGGTTAATTCCTGCCAAGGTCAAGTTCGAATGCGGGAGCGAAGGCTCGTGATGGCTTGGTGTGCACCGCATGGTGCATCATGCCTGACCTATGTCGATTCGGTCTAGCTATTCGAAAGACATATTGAGTGCGGCATGGGTGGTGCGAATGCCTGCCGCACGGGATTGCCGTGGGGTAGCGTGCAACAACCGGTTCGATAGCGCCAATGAAATTGACATACAAGAGTACCCACATCAGGGGTCGGGGTTAAGTCGTTGTCCAATGGTCGGAGTACGTGCGGCCGTGCCGACCTGTGAGGTCTACGCGATGAGAACACTGCTCATTGATAACTATGACTCGTTCACCTACAACCTGTATCAACTCATAGGCGAGGTTTGTGGTCGGCCGCCCACGGTGGTGCGCAATGACGTGCAGTGGACGCAATTGATGCTCGACGAGTACGACGCGATCGTCATATCCCCGGGACCCGGACGGCCGGACCGCCCGCGCGACTTCGGTATCAGTGCTCGGGCAATCACCGAAAGCGGGCTTCCCACGTTGGGGGTCTGCCTCGGTCATCAAGGTATCGCGCAGCTGTTCGGTGGAGCGGTCCGTCACGCTCCGGAGCCCATGCATGGACGCTCATCGAAGGTGCGACACAAAGGTATTGACCTGTTCAAAGGTCTTCCCTCGCCGATGTCGGTGATTCGGTATCACTCCCTGATCGTGGAGGACACACCCACCGATCTCGAGGAGATCGCGTGGACCGATGAGGGCTTGCTGATGGCTGTGCGCCATCGAACCGCACCCATCTGGGGGGTGCAGTTTCACCCCGAGTCCATCGGGACCGAGTGTGGTGCCGAGCTCATGACCAACTTCCGCGATCTGGCGCTGAAATCGACGCGGCCTAGTCGGCCCGAGCCGCCCATACGGCGATCTGCAGTGGTGAAGTCTCGAGTTCTCGCGAATTTCCCCGACGTAGTTGCCATCTATCAAAAATGTTTTGCCAAATCGCCCATGTCTTTCTGGTTGGACAGCAGTGCGGCCATCGAAGGTGTGTCGCGTTATTCGATCCTGGGCAGCGGTGAGGGCCCGCTGGCCGAGTTTGTTTCCTACCGGGTATTGGAACAGAAAGTTCGAGTGATGACATCGGACGGTCGGCAGGAAATGGTCCCAGGATCCATTTTCGACTACCTCGACCAAGAGTTGAACGCCCGATTCGCGGAAAAGCCCGATGATCTGCCATTCAACTTCAATCTCGGCTACGTTGGCTTTCTCGGTTACGAGCTGAAGGCGGATCTGCTCGGAGCGAATGCGCATACATCTCGGACGGTGGATGCGGCAATGCTTTTCGTGGACCGCGCAGTGGTTATCGACCACGAGCTCAAGAACTGTTATGTGCTTGCCCTGGCCGCTGACGATAACGATCAGTCCGCCGAGTTGTGGATGGATGCCATCGCGCAATGCGTTGAGTCTCTGACCGATTCTGACCCGGCACCGGGGGAGCCGCCGACGTTGGTGCCCGCACCCGATGTGTTTGAGCGGCAAGGTTTTTTACGCCCCCGGCACGATATGAGTGCGTATCTACAGCGCATCAAGGAATCCCTTCACCAGATACGTGAGGGGGAGTCCTATCAGATCTGCTTGACCAACCAGGTCGAAGTCGCCGCGGAAATCGACGTGCTGGATACCTATCTACGACTTCGGGACGCCAGCCCGGTGCCGTATGGGGCGTTGTTGCAGTTTCCGGGGGTCGCGGTGCTCAGCGGATCACCCGAACGATTCCTGACGATAGGCCCCGATCGAATCGTCGAGTCCAAGCCGATCAAGGGAACCCGGCCCAGGGGACTCACGGAGGCAGAAGACGAGCATCTCAGGTTGGAACTGATGCACAGCGAGAAGGATCGTGCGGAGAACCTCATGATCGTCGACCTGGTGCGCAATGACCTCAACACGGTGTGTGAGGTGGGCTCGGTACATGTACCGGACATGATGTACGTCGAGTCCTACTCCTCAGTGCATCAATTGATTTCGACCATTCGGGGGACTCTGCGCAACGAGGTGAGTGCCGTCGACTGTGTCCGGGCGGCCTTTCCCGGCGGGTCCATGACCGGCGCGCCCAAGCTGCGTGCGATGGAGTTGATCGACAAACTCGAAGACGGAGCGCGAGGTGTGTATTCCGGTGCCCTCGGCTGGTTTTCGCTTGGCGGCGCCGCCGACCTCAGCATCGTCATACGGACACTGGTTGTTGCCGACCGCGCGGTCACGTTTGGGGTGGGAGGCGCCATCGTCGCGCTATCCGACCCCCGGCGCGAGTACGAAGAAACCCTGGTGAAATCGCGCGCGATCCTCACCGCACTGGCGGGTGTCGAGACGGGTGAGCGGCAATCGTGAACTCCCTCGAGAACGTGATCGTCGTCGGTGGTGCCGGTGCCGTGGGGACCATGTTCATCGATCTGCTGACAGCGGCAGGTCTGCGGACGACGTTGGTGGACCTGCCCGGCATAGCGCACAGTGCACCGGATCGCGGCTCATATGACGTGATCGAAGGGGACGTGTTGCAGGCGGGTCCACCGCTACGGGCCGCACTGGCCGATGCGGATGTGGTGCTACTGGCACTGCCCGAAGATGTTGCGTGTGCTGCTATTCCGGTCTTGGTACCGATGCTGAAACCGGGTGCTCTGCTTGCCGACACTGCGTCGGTGAAAACCAACCTGGCGGCAACCTGGACCTCTATCGAGGCCGATGTCGAAGCGGTGAGTCTCAACCCGATGTTCGCGCCGTCGCTGGGAGTGCGGGGACGCCCGATCGCGGCAGTGATGCTGCGTGACGGGCCGAAAGCGCAGGCGTTGGTGACGATGATGCAGAACTGGGGGGCAGATGTTGTCGTCATGGACGCCGACGAGCATGACGAGGCGACGGCCTCCATGCAGGTACTGACACATGCCAGCATCCTCGGGTTCGGGCTCGCCTTACGCGAGATTGGCACTGACCCTGCGCAGTTGGCAAGCATCGCGCCGCCTCCATTTCACGCGATGCTCGCGTTGTTGGCTCGTATTGCCGGCGGCACCAGCGAGGTCTACTGGGATATCCAGGACGCGAACCCGAACGCGCCGGCCGCGCGCGAGGCATTGGCGGCCGGAGTGCGGAAATTGAATGATTCTGTTGCACAAGGAGAACAGAGTTTCGCGCAGATGTTCGCGGAGATCGCGGACTATGCGGGGTCGACGTTGGCCGGACATCGTGAGCATTGTCAGGTGATGTTCGAGGCGCTCGGGGTGAACGAGCAGCGAATCAGCGAAGGGGTAAGCAATGACTGAACAACTCACTCCGGGCATCGATTCGGCCGCTCGGCTCCAACTGTTGCGCGATGAGCTCGACAAGATCGACGAGCAGTTCCTCGATGCTCTTCGCCGCCGAATCGAATGCTGTGTACGGATCGGCGAGTACAAGGCCGAATCCGGCGTGCCGGTCGTGCAGCCGAAGCGGATCACCGTCGTCAAGGAACGTGCCGCCCGATATGGCGAGCAACACGGTATCGATCAGGGCTTTCTCGACAGGCTCTACGACCTGATCATCGGTGAGACATGTCGGGTGGAGTCCGTGGTCATTGGACTGCCGGTCGATTAAGGGGTTCAGGCGAAGGTGACACCGGCCAATTCCTCGGAAACCTGCCAGCACCGCGACGCGTTCAGATTGCTGTGCAACGATTTCCGCGCGGTGTCGGGTACCCGGAGGGCCTTTCCGCGTGCCTTCCCCGTGATCGTGGGTTACAGCATCACTGGCGCCAGTCCCATCGTGCCTGGACTCTCAACCTAGAGATGACAGATTTCGTCTAGCAGTTGCGAAGCCCATCTCCCAGTCTTATCGTTTCTGGTATCAGGTTCACGGCGAGTGATCGCCAAGTGCCAACGTTGTCACCTGATCGAAGTTCGAATCTATCGCCAACCGCCAGAGTCATTTCCGGCTCGGCTGGGGCGAACCAGACGGCATAGATGAAAGGCACTCTGATACCCATGAGCAATCTGCTTAGCTACGACCAGGTTCACACCATTGTGCGTGAGGAATTGGCCGAGGTGCTCGGCATCGAGACCGAGGAAGTCACGACGGCGCCGATGGCTGACCAGGGCGTAGAGTCGCTCGACATCGTCGAACTCCGGCGCAATCTGGAATCGAAGTTCCGCGTTACCTTCCCGCGCAGCAATGTTCTCAGCGCTCTCGCCGATGAGCTTGGAGGTAAGGACCGCGTGTACGACGCGGAAGGTCGGATCACCAAACTGGCTGAAGATGCGTTGTATCAATCGGCGTTCGGCTACACGGCTGACGACTTCCAGGCCGGTGCTTGGCCGCACGAGGTTTCGGGGGCGACAACGACCGCGCATTGGGCGTCCATGGCGCATCGCCTCCTCAACCCTTCGGCTGGTCCGGTCACTGGCGATGAACTTCTGGTCGCCGATGTGCGGGAAGCACTTACTCAGGCCAACTCGGCTGTCGCATAGCGTCTTTAGCTAAAGCATCCTCACAGATGGAGCTACAGAAACAGTCACCTGATGACGACGATATAGTCATCACAGGGATTGGACTTGTCGCGGGTACGGTTACCGATCCCGAGGAGCTATTTTGGCAGTTGAATGACGGTGCCTCCTTCATCCGGCAACACCAAGGGCATCGCGATGCCGAGTTGCCCGCGTCGGCTTCTGGGCATGTGGATGAGGAAACCGTGCGCAAGCTGGCGAGCGCCTTGCCGGAGCAGGCGGCTCGGGTTGGTGCGGCTGGCGTGCTCGGATGGCATGCGGCAGTAGAGGCTTGGAAGCGCAGTGGCCTGCCCAACCTTGCGGGCAGCGACCGGGTCGGTGTGTTTGCCGCGTGCAACAAGCTCGCGTTCGCGCCGGACGCACTCGCGGATCTGTCTCGGCTCTATGACCGGCAAGCCGGCACGTTCGACCTCGACGCCTACCTGGACCATCTCGAGGCCGTATCGGATCTTCCGGATGATCTTCTGCAGTTTCTTCCGGATACAATGACCGCCTCTCTGGCCGAGTATTTTGGCCTTGGTGGGCCGCTGGTGACTCATGCGGAGGCGTGCGCTGCGGGCGGTGTGGCGATCGGCAGCGGCTACCGGCATATTCGCTCAGGCGAATTGGATGTGGCGCTGGTCGGCGGTGCCGAGCGACTGACTACCTACAGTATCGTCACGGCTTTCGCCGCGCTCGGCGCGCTCGCTCCCACCGGTGACAAACCAAGCGCCGAGATAAGCAGGCCATTCGACAAGGGGCGCAACGGTTTCGTCATCGCGGACGGCGCCGCATTCCTTGTGCTGGAACGACGCTCACATGCCGAAGCGCGTGGTGCACAGGCGCTGGCGAGAGTCGCCGGCTACATGGGCAGTGCTGAAGCGGTAAGGATAACCTCAAGCGAGCGGGACGGTGCGACATACGCGGAATGTATGCGTGCCGCGATCGCTGATGCCGGTCTGAGTCCGTCAGACATACATCATGTGAACGCGCACGGGACGGGCACGCAAGCCAACGACGAGTGCGAAGCTGCGGCCCTGCACTTGGTGTTCGGTGCCGACGCGGCCTCAATTCCGTTGACCAGCACCAAGTCCTCGCTCGGTCATGGTTTTGCGGCAAGTGGCGCCATCGAAGCCGTGCTGTCTGCGATGAGCCTGCGGGAACAGGTTATTCCGCCCACGCTGAATTTCAGTGAACCGGATGATGTCACGAAGGGGCTCGATGTAGTGACCAAGGCCCGGCACCACGAATTCGACACCGTGCTCTCCAACTCCTTCGGCTTTGGCGGCATGAACTGCACACTAATCCTGGCAAAGGAAGCGTGACACTCGATGAATCAACGCTTGGCGGTAGGACTGTGTAATCCAGGCTTGTATTCCGCAACCGGGCTTGGCGTGGAGACCGTATGGGAAGCACTGCGAGTTGGAAAAAAGAGCACTGTCCCAAACGAATTCATGTTCGGATCGTGGTCCGAACTTCCTGAAGTCTTCGCAGTTCCCGATCCAGATGCATCGACGCTTGGCATCCACCGAAAAGCACTGCGCACGACCGTGAAACAAACTCGCTTGGCGATGTATGGGGCCCAACTGGCGCTGAAGGGCATCTCAGATGTTGGCCGCCCTGAATGGGGCGCCTATCTCGGACTGCCCATGGTTCTCAGTCCGCTACTGCCGCAGTGTGATACGCCCAACCTTGGCGAGGTGGCGCAAGATCCCGAAAAGATCGCCGAGCTGTATCTTCGAGATATTCCACCGTTCTTCGCGCTGACAGATTCGAACAATACGGTGGCTGGCCATATCGCAATCCTGTTTGGGTTGACCGGTCCTACATCGGTGTATTCGCCCTTCTCCGACGCAGGCATGCAGGCGCTGATCGAAGGCGCACTCGCAGTTGCCGAAGGCGACTGTGAAACCGCGTTGGTCGGCGCGGTAAGCCCGTCCATATCCCCGTGGTTGGCACTGCAATACGACGATCTGGACTGGAACGGAGCGATCCCCGGCGAAGCGGCGGCATTCTTCAGCGTCGGACAGTCCAGCGATGTTGTACTCACGGGCTACAGCCGCGGGTTCGCTACCAGCCAGACTCGCCCCGAGGTACTCGCGGATACACTACGAAATGCGTTGCGCGTGGCCGAAATATCGGTTGAGGACGTGGGCTGGATCCTGGCCGATAGCCCATGGACTGACGAGGTAGCCCACGCTCAACATGTCGCGATCAGTAGCGTGTTCAACGACCAGGCACCGGTGTTCTCCGCCGAGCAGGCTATCGGAGTAACCGGGCCCGCTCAGCCCTTGGTGCACGTGTTGTTGGCCCGGCATGGACTGCTGCGCGGGCTACGGCTGCTCCCGGTGAACGGAAACGGCGACGATGCCGTGGCCGAAGAATCACTGTCAAACAATCAGGCGGTTGTGGTGCTCAGTTGCGGTGTCCAAGGACAGGTTTGCGCTGTCGTAGTGGAAAAGGTAGCGCGATGAGCGATGTGAACCAGCCCCGACACGGCAATCGTGTACTGGTGACGGGCCTTGGTGTCGTCTGTGGCCTCGGCATGAACTGGCAGTCCATGTGGGACGGATTGGTAAACGGGCGTTCGGCAATACAGGCATGGTCGCCGCCCGATGTTCCGAACTTTCCCGTTGGCTACGCGGCACCGGTAGACGACCAAGCGTTCACCGCGTTGTTTCCCGATTTCGGTGCGCCGATGGAGAAGCGCACCCGGTTCGGCCTCGCCGCCGCGCAGCAAGCACTGGAGGACGCCGGTGTGACGAACGCCGCGGCACTGGGCCGTGTCGGTGTCTCGATCGCCTCGGAAATGCCAGAACGTGAATCGGGTGAGTTGTTGAGTGCGTACGTCGATGGCGTCGTGGACTGGAAACGCGTATACGAACAACAGATCGGCCTTGACCGGTCGCACGCGCCGTTGGCCACCGGCGATGCCCTGGCGACCGAAATCGCCACGCGCTCTGGCCTAGCTGGTCCCACGCTGAACCTCAATACGGCGTGCGCCGGAGCAACACACGCACTCGGGCACGGCTTCCGGATGATCCGGCGCGGGGAAACGGATGCCGTGATCGCCGGGGGAGCGGTTAGCCCACTGAACCTGCCGATAATGACGAGTCTGTACCTGCTCGGCGCCCCATCAACATCAAAACTCTATGGCGACAGACTATGTCGGGCGTTCGACCGCGACCGCAGTGGGATGGTCACCGCCGAGGGGGCAGCAATGGTGCTCTTGGAGAGCGAGTCGTCGGCGTTGGCGCGCGGTGCGCACGTGTACGGCGAGGTCGCGGGATTTGGCAGCTCGCTGGACGCATATCAGGTCACCGCACCGCATCCGCAAGGAGGCGGGTCGGTTCTGGCGATGCAGCGTGCCCTCGCCGATGCTGGAGTCGCTCCGTCCGAGGTGGGTTATGTCAGTGCGCACGGTACATCCACCCCGCTGAGTGACGCGGCCGAGACAGCGGCGATCAAGGAAGTGTTCCGGACTGGTGAGCATTACCGCTCACTCATGGTCAGCTCTATCAAGACGATGCTGGGCCACATGCTCGCCGCGGCGGGCGCCCAACAGCTGATATCGACGGTGCTGTCGTTGCGCGACGGGATCATTCCGCCGACGCTCAACCTGGAGAACCCCGACCCGGCTTGTGACCTTGACTATGTGCCTGGTCAGGCCCGCAAGGCCGATATCGAGGTGGCAATCAACAACTCGCTCGGGTTCGGTGGGCTCAACGCTGCTCTGGTGGTACGCCGTTATGACAACTGAACATTCAGATCGATCAATAGTCGTGACGGGAACCGGCGTGGTGCTGCCCACGGGTCGTCACATCACGCCCTTGTGGGACGCCTGGACTGACGGAAAACCGGCTATTTCGCCGTACCGCGATCCGCTGGTCTCCACGCGCCGGATCACGCATTTCGGCCATATACCGGCCGAGGTCGTGGAGCAAAGCCGTGAAGCAGTTCCACACAGACAGCGGAAATACGGCACCCCATACACCTTCAACGCGGTATTGGCAGCTCAAGATGCGATCACCGAGGCGGGACCTGGCTGGGCGACCATCGACGACCATCGACGCGGACTCTTTGTCGCACAAGACAATTCCACTACGCCTAGCATCGGAACCTTCGCTCGAGGACTAGCACAGCTGGGTGAGGGGCGCGAAATCGATTTCGGCGCATTGACAAACGAGCTGCTCATGAACGGAGGGCTTGATCCGTTTACCATCATCCATGCCCTTAACAACAACACGCTCGCGCTGGTAAGCATCGTCCATGAACTCCGCGGGGATTGCGCAGCGCTGGTCCAGGGCGAATCCGCGGCGGTCACCGCACTGCAACGTGCCACGTTCAGTCTGCGTAACGGGCATTGCGATATCGCGCTGGTAGTGGGTGCGGGCAGCTACAACGAACCACTCACGCTGGCCGGGCATTACCGCCTGGGCCATCTCAGCAAAGACGCTGGCGGCGACGGCCAGCTGCGGAGTTTCGATAGTACACAGGACGGAACGATCCTGAGCGAGGGCGCGGTAGCGCTGGTGTTGGAACGCTCACGAGACGCGGCGGCGCGCGGTGCCACACCGCTGGTCCAATTACGTGACACGGTTGTCGTTTCGGGCAGCCGCGGCGCCGGGCCCGCGCACATCGCTCACCGTTACGACGACATGCTGCACCAGAACGGAATTGGGACAGAGCAACTCGGCGCGGTGCTGGCCGACGGCAAGGCGGCCCCCGGCTACGACACCGCCGAGATCGAACTGCTCACCACCTTGTTCAAGGGCAGTGGCATACCCGTATCGACCGTTCGGCCGATAACCGGCACACCAGGCGCGGCCGGCCCGCTGGTCGATCTGGCACTCGCTGGGAAAATTTTCAGCGAAAATACTCTGCCGGCAATCGCCCATCTCGGGGATCCACTGTCTGATCAGCTGGAGTTCGTACAGGGCGGACCCCGAGAGCAGCGGATCGACTCAGTTCTGGGCACCTACACCAACTTCAACGGAATCTCCAGTGCGGTACTGGCCAAACGTCCAGACGCAGCGGGCGCGGCCTGAACATCAGGACCACTTGAGCATCACAAACCAGGGAGAAACGTGTCTTTGAGCGGCAAAGAGTTTGAAGGTCAGGTTGCGCTTGTCACCGGGGCCTCACGCGGAATCGGACGTTCCATCGCATTGGCGCTTGCCGAACATGGGGCGGATATCGCAGTGCACTACGGAAATTCGAAATCGGCCGCAGAAGAGGTCGCCGAAAAAATATCCGCATTGGGTAGACAGGTCCTCCTCTGTCAGGGCGACATAGCCGATCCGGCAGTGCCCGAGCTACTAGCGGATACCGTGCACGCCGAATTCGGCCGGATCGATGTCCTCGTGAACAACGCGGGCACCCACGGAGCCGGCCTGCTCCTTGACATCGCCCCGGACTATCTCGAGGAGACGGTGGCCACCAACCTCCTTGGCCCCATCCGGATGACGAGAGCTGTCGTCGCACACATGCTGGGCCAGCGATACGGACGAATCATCAATATTTCCTCCGTGGCCGCCGACAAGCCCGATAGCGGCCAATCTACTTATGCCGCAACCAAAGGTGGCTTGGAGTCGTTTACCAAAGCCATAGCCGTCGAGTTCGCGTCGCGAAACATCATCTCGAACGCGGTGGCGCCAGGCGTTATCTACACCGACATGGCGGAGATTACGCGTACTCATGTTCCCGCCACCTTCGAACGCTTGAAGGCCCAGATACTGGCCAAAGACTTCGCAAAGCCGGAAATAGTCGCCGATGCTGTCCTGTATCTCGCGAGCCGCCAGAACACCTACATCACGGGCGAGGTTCTCCATATCGACGGCGGGTACAAGATGAAATAGCGCTCAAAGGCGAAGAGCGCGAACGCAACAGAATTTCTCACACAGCATCCGCCGGGTTTCATCACAGACGGACGCCTCGACAGATCAAGGAGGACAGGTGCGCAGGACCGATGAGTTGTTGCCTGGCAATCCTTGGCTGCGCAGGCTCCGCGACGGGAGCGGTGCGACGCGGGTGATCTGTTTCCCCCATGCAGGCGGTTCCGCCAGTTACTTCAGGCGATTGGCAAAGATGCTGCCCGTCGACACCGAAGTGCTCGCCGTGCAATATCCGGGGCGGGGAAATAGGTTGCGCGAGAAGCCGATAGAGTCAGTTCCCCTGCTCGCAGAAGGCATCGCAGCGGCCCTACCCGCTAGCGATAAGCACGACGTACTGTTCGGTCACAGCCTCGGTGGCCACATCGCGTTCGAGGTTGCGCAGAGGCTGCCCGTTCGCAAACTTGTGGTGTCCGGCATCGTGGCACCGTCCAAGGTGGTCGATCTCGGTTACCGGCTACTCAACGAAGCCGAAGGAATCGAACGGATAGCGGCTTTGGGTGGCCTGCCACCCGAAATCCTCAACGACCCCTCGGCCCTTAGCGCTCTTTTACCGGTGCTGCGAAGCGATTTCACTGCCGGCGAGACATACACCCCACCGCCCGACGCGACCGTCGCGTGCGATATCACCGCGCTCATCGGTGACAACGACGTCTTGGCCCCACAGGAGCGGGTGAGTTCGTGGCGCGAACACACACGTGGCAATTTCGATCTGCGGATATTCCGCGGCGGCGGGCACTTCTACTTGGAAGACCACATCGACGAAGTAAGCGCCTGTCTCATCCAGGCGTTCAACGTCAGCCCAATCATCTAGGCGACTATGCAAAAAGCTTCTGCCGCAGAATTTCTGACCCCACTGGGAAAGCGAGGAAATGTGTACAACTACATCGTCACGTCCCCCGGGCAGGGTGTGCAGAAGCCGGGCATGCTCGATCCTTGGCTAGCCCTGCCCACTGCGCGCGATCGCATCGCTCTCTGGTCTGACGGGGTCAAGTTCGACCTGGTGACCGCCAGCAGAGATGAGAACTCTTTACGTGATACCGCCGTCGCTCAGCCCGTCATCATCGCGGCGGCCCTGCTGTCGCTGAGCCTGCTGCGTGAGAAAGTCGACATCTCCGGAGACGGCGCACTATTCGCCGGCCACTCGGTGGGCGAGCTCGCCGCTGGGGTTGGGGCGGGCTATCTGACTGAGGAGGCCGCGCTGACGTTGGCCGGCGTGCGGGGCGGTGCGATGTCGTCGGCATGCGCCCTCGCCGCTACTGGTATGGCCGCGGTGATGCCGACGAAAAAGGGCGGCGCGTCAGATGACGAGATCGTGGCCAAGACGCATGAACATGGCCTCTCGACCGCCAACCGTAATGGCTGCAACCAGTTCGTCGTCGCCGGATCCCTCGACGCTGTCGAGCAATTTGCTGATGCGCCACCCGAGGGCATGCGTGTCATGAAACTGGATGTGGCGGGCGCCTTTCACACGTCGGCGATGGATTCCGCGATATCCGCGTTTGCGGAAGCAGTGAACAGCTGTCCGGTTTCGGCACCGTCATCTCCCATGATCGGCAATAGCGACGGGGCGATCATCGCAGGTCCCGTGGACTTCAAAAAGCGGTTGATCGCCCAGATCAACTCGGTGGTCCGTTGGGACCTCTGCGCTGCCGCGATCGCCGAGGCAGGAACCGCCGACACCCTGTTCATCGAACTAGCACCAAGCGGACCGTTGACCCGTCTGGCGGAACGTTTGGACGCAAAATTTCAGACTGTCGCCATCCGCGAGCCGGGGGACGTGGAGTTGCTCACCGGCGAGTTCGCCATTGATTAGCCACGTTCCGTGCGAACACTATGCGTAACAGGGTGAATAGCCGAGAAAGGAGGCAACGTGACAGACACGCGACCGCATCAGGGCACGGTGGACGCGCCTGGTGAGCCAATTCGTCCACTTAGCCGCCTGGAGACATACTTCACTTTTGGGTTTGGTCATTTCGGCGGGCAGTCAATGCTTATCTCGGGGGATCTAAATATCGAGGCGCTGAATGACACTTGTATTGAGATGCAGCTCCGCCACGAATCCCTGCGAAGCATCATCCGTAAGAATGATCAAGTCCCCGAGTTTGTGGCGACGCACCAACCGCCCAAATCGATCCGCGTATTCGAGGGAGAAGACCTTGGGACCCGGTCCACTGGGCGTGAGGCCGTATTCGATCAGACGCAGCAGCTTTTCTACGTCGATCTGCTTCTCGGGGACGGCCAGGCCCGCGTAACGTTCTTCGTCCACCACTCAATCGCGGACGGCCGCCACGGATCTGCGATCCTCATCGAGTTTTGGAGCCTTTACGTTCAGCGCGTCGAGGAAGGGCAGTTCCCGCCGATCCTCACCCAAAAATTCCCACAGTCGGGGGAGTACTTCCTGAACCGCACTCAGTATCCGGGCGCGGATCCGAGCGTGAAGGCGGATGAAGTATTGCGTGTGCCGCTGTGGGATGAGGCCGCGCTTGCCCAGAAACTCCCGCCCCCTCGGGAGCCCGCGCTCGCCAAACAGATGACGTTGGAAAAACTCGGCAGAGCAAGCCTCGCCCGCCTCGGCAATATCGAAAGCATCTCGATCAACGCGCTTGTATCCGCAGCGCTGATTCGTGCGCATGTCCGCGCTGGCGACCCAGTCCCACTGTATTTCTATCCGGTAGATCTTCGTGACTGTGTGACGCCTCCGGTTGCCCCCACCGAAGCGACCAATTTGCTCTCCAACGCATGGTTCGGCGATGTTGAGATCGGGCCGGACCTCGTCACACTCGCCAGAAAGATACATGTCCAATTCGACAGGGACTTAGCGGACGGCACAATTCACCGAACGCGTGTTAGAAATGAGCCAACGAAGCTTCTCGCTGATAAGTCTTTTGGTGGCGCAATTCATGCCACCCAGCTAGGTCGAATTCGTGTTCCCCGCCTACCGGGGAATCTGGTCGTGGACGACATCACGTCCAGTCATGCATCGGCATTGGGGCCAGCTATTTATACGTTCTTGTACGGTCGGGAAGTTTCGGTGTACACGATTGACTCGCTGAATCAACGACTGCGGGTGGGTTTCCTAGCCGGAAGTTACGAAAAGAGCGATGAGCTTCTCGTGCACATCGAAGACGAACTGACCGCGGCGATAGACGCTCGCGTCTGATGGCGTTCCCTCGAGGGCTCAGTGCGTTCGGGCGCAATGTTGTCCGGCGCGGCTGGTTGGTCGTGGTGATAGCGGTCGTGGCCTCGCTCGCATTCGTATCCGTCGCGAAGGTGCGTGAACTATCTGCCCCGTCGGGGCCGGTGGTGAGTCCGAAGGGCGCACCGAAGCTCCCGTCGTTCGCTCCTAAGCATGTGGTCTACATGGTGTTCGGGGAATCCGCGGGCACAGGGACGCTCACTTACCTCGACGTCGACAGCAGACCACACCGTGTCGACTTCACGACGTTGCCTTGGACGCACGAAGAAGTCACGACGCGTACATCGATGTTGGCCAATCTCATGGCCCAGTCAACGGGAGATGAACTCGGTTGCAGGATCATCGTCAACGGCGAGGTTCGCGACGAACAGGTCCAGAGTCGCGAGCAGGGATCGGTCGCATGCAAGGTGAAGTCGGCATGACCACCGCACGAGACGACGTGGCCCGTGGGTAACAAGCATGTGGGGCCCGACGGCGGCGAAAGGCGCCCTTTCGTCGCGCACGCTGTTCGGGTGCTCGCGATCCCGATCGTCCTCTTCTGGGTCGGCGCTGCCGTTGCGGCTAGCTTGTTAGTCCCCAAGCTCGACGGCGTGACAAAGCAACACGCAGGGCCGATGGTTCCCCTGGATGCGCCTTCGCAGCGCGCAATGCTGCACATTGGCGAGAAGTTTCAAGAATCGACCTCCACGAGCCTCGCCTACATCCTGCTGGAGACCGAGGGGCGAATACTGGGGGATGCCGACCACAAGTACTACGACGAGTTGATCCGTTTGCTCGACGCGGACAAGCAGCATGTTCAGTTCATCATGAACATGTGGGGTAAGCCGATCACGGCCGCGGGCAGTCAGAGCCCCGACAACAAGGCCGCCTACGTGATGCTGCGTTTGGTCGGCGATATCGGCGAGGCCGCCGCCAACGAGTCCACCATCGCACTGCGCAAGACGGTGCAAAATACCCTTGAGCGAACCCCGCCCCCACCCGGACTCAAGGTGTACGTCTCGGGAGCGGCTCCGCTGTCTGCGGACCTGCTTGACGCCGGCGACAAAAGTATGAAGCGGGTGCTGCTTTTTACGATTGCCGTCATCATCATCATGCTGGTCCTGGTTTACCGTTCCATTTCATGCGTGCTGTTGATATTGATTACCGTCGCTTTTGAATTCACGGTATCCAACGGCATTGTTTCTTTTTTCGTGGTGCACAACATCATCGGCATATCGACATTCGCGACCAGCATGGTCGAATCACTCATCATCGCAGCCGGAACGGATTACGGCATCTTTCTGCTCGGCAGGTATCACGAGGCGCGCAATGCGGGCGAGGATCGGGACCGCGCGTTCTACACCACGTTTCACGGCGTATCGCACGTCATTCTGGGGTCGGGGCTCACCATTGCGGGCGCATGCCTCTGCCTCGGTTTTGCGCGGCTTGGCTACTTCAACACGATGGGGCCGGCCTGCGCCATCGCCATGTTGGTCACCGTCGCGGCGGCTTTGACGCTCGGCCCGGCCTTGCTCGCAATCGCAAGTAAATTTGGTCTTCTCGACCCCCGGCCAACCCGCGGGCAGTCCCGGGGATGGCGCAGGGTGGGCACGATCGTCGTGCGCTGGCCAAAGCCGGTGCTGGTGGCCTCAAGTGCGGCCGTACTGGTGGGAGCCGTATTTCTGCCGTCCTACCGAGTGAGCTACAACGAGCGGGCCTTCCAGCCGGTCGACACTCCAGCCAACGCCGGATTCATGGCCTCGGACCGGCATTTCGCCGGCGGAAAACTGAACTCGGAAATGCTCTTGATCGAATCCGATCACGACATGCGAAATCCCGCTGATTTCATCTCACTCGATCATATCGCCAAGACCATCTTCCACACGCCTGGGATCGCCCAAGTTCAAGGCATCACGCGGCCCGAGGGCCGTCCAATGGAGCGCGCGTCAATCGCCAACATACTGGCGGGACAGGGTAGTAGCAGTGGTCAACAGCTGCCATTTACCGAGAACCAAGTAGCAGATTTAGATAACCAAGTGGCCGTCATGGATCACACCATCTCGATCATGCAGACAATTCTTGGGCTCATGGATCAAATGACGCAACTCACCCATGACATGGTGGGGACAATGGAGGAGATGAAGGCACTCGCCGACCAGGTGGAAATAAACATCAGTGCCGTCGACGATTTCCTCAGACCTATTAAGAACTACTACTACTGGGAACCGCACTGCGCGGACATCCCCATTTGCTGGATGGGGCGGTCGATGTTCGATTCGATGGACAGCATCGACGGGATGACGGCACTGACAGCGGAGGCGCTGGCCTCCATGCAGGTCATGGACCAGCTGCTGCCCCGCATGCTCGCGCAGACACGCATGGCATTAAGTGACATGACCATCATGCGCGGGATGATGGTCAAGTCGCGCGGCACACAGGCGCTGAACACCTACACTGCGGCCGATGACGCAAACGACATGATCGATATCGGTCAGGATTTTGACGATTCCCGTAATGACGACCTCTTCTATGCGCCGAAATATATCTTCAGTAATACTGACTTTCAGGTCGCTCTCCGGTTTCTTGTCTCGCCGGACGGCACCGCGGCCAGGTTCATCATCAACCATGACGGTGAGGCCCTGAGCCCCGAGGGGGTAGCCCATGTTAATGCCATCGAAAAGGCCGCCTATGAGGGGCTGAAAGGCACATCTCTCGCCGGGGCGAAGATCTACCTCGGAGGCTCGGCCTCGAATTATCGGGATATCGAAAAGTACGTAGCCTCCGACCTGTTGATCGCTGCTATCGCCTCGTTCACTTTGATCTTCGTGATAATGCTGATCATCACGAGGAGCCTCATCGCCGCATTCACCATTATCGGCACAGTAGCTTTCTCGTTCTCAGGAGCTTTTGGGTTGGGCATATTGATTTGGCAACACATAATTGGCCTGAACTTGCATTGGATGGTCCTCCCGCTCACCTTTATCCTCTTGGTCGCAGTCGGTTCGGATTATAATCTGCTGTTAATCGCACGAATGAAGGAAGAATTGCACGGCGGAATCCAGGCTGGGATCATACGGTCGGTCGGGTCAACCGGTGGTGTTGTGACAGCCGCCGGCTTGGTATTCGCATTCACCATGCTGTCCATGGTGCCGAATGATCTACGCGCCATCTCGCAAGTGGGCTCGATTATCTGTGTGGGCCTTCTGCTTGACACCCTGATCGTGCGTTCGTTCATCGTCCCGGCGATCGCCAGGATTTTGGGCCCATGGTTCTGGTGGCCGCGGATCGTGCGTTGGCGCCCGCCGGCGGGTACGTCCGGCACCACCCTCGCAAATGCGCGGAACGGAACATGATGTCGATGTCCGCAGCTGAATCGCAGCAAAGCGGCGCCGCAGGCAGGATCCGTGCCAAGTCCCGAGAGTTTCGCGTCGCGGCAGTTGGCCTGCTCCTCGCCTCGATGATTGGACCCGCGCAGCTGTATTGCATCCAGGGAATTCTGCCGCAGGTCGCGGAGGGGCTACAGATCTCTGCGGGCGACAGCCAACTCATTTTCCTGGCGGCATTTGCCGGTTTTGCGCTTGGATTGATCCCCATCAGTCTGTTGTCGGAACGCTATGGCAGGCGGAGCATACTGCTGGCGTCGTCAACACTGGGAACGTTGATTTATCTGCTCCTGGTGTTCTGCGACAACCTCACTGAAATCATCTTGTTGAGAGGACTGCAGGGAGTCTTGCTGGCCGGTGTTTCTGCCATTGTGATGGCATACATAGGGGAAGAGTTCGAACCCCAGGCTGTTACCCCTGCGATGGGGATATACGCGGCAGGAAACGCCCTCGGGTCACTCTTGGGCCAAATGTTGCCGGCCTGGATTGTTGGGGGCACGGGTTCATGGCGGTTGGCACTCGGCGTGCTGGCCGTGCTACTGCTTGGGGTAATTGTTGTTTCCGCTATCACACTGCCGCGCTCGAACTTCTTCATATCCAGCGATATTTCGTACGCTATGGAAGCCAGGCTCTTCCTCTCGCACCTTTCGAACCCTCGGTTGCTCGTCATCTATCTGCTGATATTTTGCTTCATGGGGGCGATTATTTCGATATTCAATGCCTTGCCCTTCAGGGTCGAATCGCCACCATTCAATATATCGCCGAGTATGTACGGCACATTCTTTCTGGTTATTCTGGTGGGCGTTTTCACCGCGAAGACCTCGGGTACCGTAGCCGCGAGGATCGGAATCAGGAATACGCTACTTCTGGCTGTTGTCTTGATGCTGGCCGGAGTAGCGCTGCTAGCCGTTCCCGTGGTGTGGATCATTGTGCTTGGAGCAGCGCTTGTCACCGGGGGAGGGTTTGCGGGGTACACGTGTCTCACGAGCCTGTCGGCGACGATCGCGCATAAAGGTAGGGCGCAGGCGTCCTCGCTTTTTCTCGCGTCGAGCTTCAGTGGGAGCGCCGTGTTCGGGCTCGTCGGTAGCCGCGTGCTCACGGATGCGGGATGGGCTGGTCTGTTGATATACATCAGCGGATTGATGGGCCTCGGTTTCTTGCTGGCGCTCACTGTCCGCGACGCACCACCCGCCGATGCCGAAGGTAGGAAATCGTGATCAGGCCCATTGATGCCGTCTTGAAGTCTGTCCTCGATGCGAGCCCCGCGGTGCATCTTGATCGGCCGGCGGATTTGTCTCTGGCACGTGAGTCCCGCCGACATGCTGTCCGCGGTGAGGCGCCGTCGACCGCGGTTGGCCGTGTGAAGGACATCGTGATTCCGGTGACCGACGCACCCCCCATCGCGGCGCGCGTCTACTGGCCGATGGGCTTCGAAGATGCCGGAGAGCTCCCACTTGCCGTCTACTACCACGGCGGCGGTTTTGCGCTGGGCAGCATCGATACTCACGACTGGGTGGCACGTTCGATATGCGCACATATCGAAGCGGTGGTGGTGTCCGTGGATTACCGCCTCGCGCCCGAAAATCCCTACCCGGCCGCTGTCGACGACGCATTCGCCGCACTCACCTGGGCGGCGGAGCATGCCACGGAATTGGGTGCGGACCCGGCCAGAATCGCGGTAGCCGGCGATTCCGCGGGGGGCAACCTCGCCACCGTGGCAGCCCAGCTGGCCAAAAGCCGCGGTGGTCCACATCTGAAGTTTCAGCTGCTCTGGTACCCGGGCACCACCAGCGATCTCTCCTTGCCCTCGGTCATCGAGAATGCCGCCGGCCCGGTCCTTTCCCGGGACATCATGAGGATTTTTGGCCAGGCATATCTCGGTGAATTATCCGAAACCGCTGACCCGGCAGCACTTCCGTTCACCGTTGCGCCGGTCAACGGGGACCTCGAGGGTCTGCCCCCGGCGTACATCGCCACCGCGCAATACGACCCGCTTCGAGACGACGGCAGGATCTACGCGGCACTACTGGAGGATGCGGGGGTAGCGGTCCAGCTCCACAACGCCGACACCCTGGTCCACGGATATCTTGATTTCGCCAGGATTGTTCCGGCGGCGAAAGAGGAGTTCCTACTTTCCCTGGACGCGTGCAAGGCCGCGTTGTAGGCGTCTGCTTGCATGAACTTGTGCGCTCGTGATTCTCACTAACGTGTCACAATCCTCGGGTTGTCAAACGCCCGCGCATATACATGGTCATTCGCAGCGCTCGAGGGTCGCGTCGGTAGCGTCACACACCGCATCTGACGCCGATGCAAAGGTCTTGTTCATGTTCTTTGCCATCAAAAGCCCGTTGACAGCGGATGAAGTGCCGGGCCGTCGACGACGCGCTGGTGGATCTCGCCCAGTTTGTCGACAACCAAACGCACTTCGTCGCCCGGTGCCAGCCACCCGCGGAAGTTGTCGGGCTCCATCCGATAGTGCTCGAGGAGGCAACCGGTGGGCACCGTGCCCGAGCCGATGATGTCACCGGGGCGTAGCTGGGTGCCGCGCGACGTATAGGCGATCATGTCGGCGAAGTCCCAGTCGATATCGTCCCAGCTGCCGTGACTTACGGTCTCGCCGTTGACCTGGCCGGTCATGCTCAGTGCGAAGCCTTTTCGGCCGCGGTGCGGCGCCAACTCGTCGGGGGTGACCAGCATCGGTCCCAGTGTGTTGACGCCGTCCTTGCCCTTTGATGGCCCCAACCCCATCGACATATCCTGTACTTGCAGATCACGTGCGCTCCAGTCGCACAAGATCATGTAGCCGGCGATGTGATCGGGTGCGTCTTCGCGGCGAATGTTCGCCCCGGATTTGCCGATTACCGCACAAACCTCCAGTTCGTAGTCAAATTGCTGCGTTCCTGGCGAGATGGGTACGTCATCGTGTGGGCCGACGACGGCGGCGGTGTTGGCGAAGTAGAACGCCGGCACCTGCGCGTAGCGTTCGCTGATCTCGAACTGACCGCCGGAGGCGCAGTTGTGCAGATGCTGCAGGAATCCTAGGCAGTCCCGGATGGAACGCGGCTGCAGTGGCGCCCGCAGTTCTACACTACTGAGAGGGACAACCTGATCCGGTGAGGTGAGCGCCTGCTGCTTGGCGGCCGCGAGCCCGTCCTGCTCGTCGAGCAGATTCAGCAGTGTTACACCGGGTTTCAGAGCATGGATCATGTCGCCGCGGATCAGCCCGGCGCGATCTGGCTCCTTCAATGTTCCGTATGTTACCCAGCGCATGGATTGTTGACCTTCCCGTGTGTGCCGATGCCTTCGAGGGCGGCGATCCGTTCGAATACCTCCAGGCGACTGAGTGTGATTTCGGGATCCAGGGTTTGGTAGACGCTGACTACGTTCTGCACAATCCGGCTATGCTCGGGCATGGCGGCGTATTTCCCTTGTCCCAGAGACTCGATCGCTGAGTCCAGGCTGAGACCGTCGTCGAATCTTTTGGTGGCTTCGACGATGATGTAGCTCAGATACTCGCGCACCTCATGCACCCCTCTCTTGTCGGTTACCGGGCCGTGGCCGGGCACGATCACGCGAAGATCCAGGTCGAGAATCAAGTCGCAGGCGTCGACCCAGCGCTGCGGCGGACCGGCCCACACAATCGGAGTGCCGCCGATGAACAAGATGTCCCCGGCGTACAGCGTCTTGGCGTCCGGGACATGCACGAGGGTGTCTCCGGGAGTATGCGCCGGGCCTACCTCGATCAGGCGCACTTCGCGGCCGCCGACGTCGATCTGCTCGTGATCAGTAAACATCCGGGTTGGGCCGGTCGACACGATCCCCTCAAAGTCGAAGGAGCCAAAGAACTTCCGTGCCAAATCGCCCAACGCCCCGGACAATTGCGTGACCGCCGCCATTTCCTCGACAGACTCCTGGGTCATCAACTCTGCCGCGGCCTGGGAGGCAATGATCTGCACCCCGTCGCCCACGACAAGTTGATTCCCGAAATAGTGATCCCCATCCGAATGCGTGTTCACCACAGTGGCAATGGGGTGGCGATCGGTCAAAACCGCTATCCCATCGAGCATTTCGCGGGTACTCGCCAGGTCGTACAGCGTGTCGATCAGCAGTGAGGCATCCGAACCCGTCACCAGGCCCGAGTTGCTCAACCCCCAACCGCCGTCGGGTTGCAGCCACGCGTAGCAGCCATTGCCCAAGTCGTGCAGTCCCTTTGCGTATGTGATGGTAGTCATCGCGTAACGCCCGGCTAGAACGAAACCCGAGCGGCCGCCGCGTGACGCTTGGGTTCGGGATAAACACTGTTCAGATCAAGTGGTTTCGGCAACGTCGCCAGGTCGTCGATCACACCTGGACGATGCGGGCGCCAGCCCAGTTCTTTCTGTGCCTTGGCGCTCGAAGCGCGGACATTGCCGAAGAAGTCCAGCTCGTTGAATCGGCCGTTAAGGGCCCTCATGGTCAGATAGTCGACCAGCTCAACCTCACCACCAAGTCCGGCCGCCGCACTGACTGCTTTGGCAACCTGGAGGACGGGAACGGTATCGGTTGCCGCGAAATACAATCCCCGCGCCGAGGTATCTTGCAGCACAATGGCATACAGATCGGCTAGATCGTCGACATGCACGAAGGTGACCGCGTTGTCATAGTTGACCGCATGAACCACTCCGTGCTTGCGGAGCCCATTGAACATGCGGGCGATAGGTCCGATGTACCCGCCGCGCCGGCCGTACAACTGCCCGGGCGACACGATGACAGTCCGGACACCCTTGGCTGACAGGACCTTCTCGGTAATCGCCTGAAAATGCTTATAGAAGAACGGTGGAGTCATGGGGTCGGCCTCGGTGACCACCCGCTCGGGATTGACCAGCCCGGTATCCATCCAGGCGCCGGTGCCGCCGGTAACGACGTACGGCTTATCTGTTCCGGCCAGCGCCTCCAGGATTGCGTCCGTGGTCAATGCCGCCTCGCTGACCGTCTCCAACGCCTGAATCAGGAACCCGCCGGTGGCGATCTGCACCACTCCGTCGGCGCCCGCGGCCGCCTCGCGGATGACATCACTATCTCCCATGGATCCGCGCACCGGTTCCACCCCGGCTTCGGACAGCTGCGCCGCCGATTCGTCGCTGCGCGCCAGGCCACGCAGCACATGCCCGTCCGCCAACAATCGTTGGCACACCACCGACCCGATGTACCCAGTGCCCCCGATAACAAAGAGCTGCATGGCTCCTCCTCTGATCATTTAAATGCACATGTTTGTGCAATAACTCACTGTAGGCACAAGCGGGACGCTAAAGCAAGTGTCTGTGCGTTAGAATCGTGGCATGTCAGAGTCAGCACGCCGGACCGGTGGCCGCAGCGCCCGAGTCCGTCGCAACGTTCTCGACGCCGCCACGGCGATCCTGCTCGAAGAGGGTCTGGATGCGATGACCATCACGGCTGTCGCCGAACGCTCGGGGGTGCATCACACATCCATCTACCGTCGGTGGGGCGACAGGGCGACATTGATTCGCGACGCCCTGCTCGACGCCGTCGACACGGCCGTACCCGTCCGAGACACGGACAACCTGTATGACGAACTCACCGGCATGCTCGACGATGTACTCGCCCTGTACCAATCACCGCTGGGGCCGGTTCTCTTGGATGCAATGCGGTCCAGCGATCCCGCACTAGGGGAACTACGAGGCGCTTACTTCGGGGCTCGTCTGGAACAGTGCGCCGGAATTGCCGAACGGGCCAGGAAACGCGGCGACGTGCCGGAAGACGTTGACTACCGGCTCGTTTTTGAACTTTTGATGGGGCCCATTCTCGCCCGTGCATTGTTCAGTCCTGGCGGCGTCAAGACGCTGAACTCCGGCACGATTGTGCGCGCCGTACTCAACGGCGTGACGCGATGAAATGCGGTTGCGGGCAATGAAGTGTCTTGAATGCCCCTAGATTCTCACCGCAGTTCTGATCGGCGGACTGCCTCGAGCAATTCGCGGCAGATACTTGCGTACCGCTACTTGCGTACCGGGCTGAGGCGTCCATCACGCCCTGGGAACCTCTGCGTGCGCGGCAACGTTGAGCAAGGCAGACTCAACTACCACGCGGTATGGACGCGGACAGACGTTAAGGAGAAGGACATGGCGCTGTTGCTTCGAGAAGCCATCGGCGACACCCTGCGGAGCGCACGTTCCGGGCAGGGCAAGACGCTGCGGGAGGTGTCGGACACCGCGCGGGTCAGCCTCGGTTACTTGTCCGAGGTAGAACGCGGTCGGAAGGAAGCCTCCAGCGAGCTGCTGGCGGCGATCTGCGGCGCGCTCGAGGTCCCGCTCTCGCAGGTGTTGTCCGAGGTCAGCGTGAGACTGGCGCGGCGCGAGGCTCCGGCCGCGGTTCCGCAGCCCGCGGTGACGTCGACGGCCGGTTCCCTGGGTGGGATCGACGTCGCCACCAAGGTGGTCATTCCCCAGGTTCGCGCAATGGCGGCCGCCTAACTACTGTGGCGGTCGCATTGTTTTGCGCCCCCGTAGGGGGTGTGGGGATCGACGTGCAACAGATAAGTTGGGACCCACGCAGTCGTAGGCAGCGACGACTACCGGCATCCAAGCAGCAGAAGGCGGATCGATCCCATGGCTAACCCGTTTGTCAAGGCGTGGAAGTACCTGATGGCACTGTTCAACGCGAAGATCGACGAGAACGCAGACCCGAAGGTACAGATTCAGCAGGCCATTGAAGAGGCGCAGCGGAACCACCAGGCGCTCTCGCAGCAGGCCGCCTCGGTCATCGGGAATCAGCGCCAGCTGGAGATGCGCCTCAACCGTCAGCTTGCCGACGTCGAGAAGCTGCAGGTCAACGTTCGCCAGGCCCTGACCTTGGCCGACCAGGCGAACACCGCGGGTGATACCGCGAAGGCAACCGAGTACAACAACGCCGCCGAGGCTTTCGCCGCGCAGCTGGTCACCGCCGAACAGAGCGTCGAGGATCTCAAGGCTCTGCACGATCAGGCGCTCGCCGCCGCAGCCCAGGCCAAAAAGGCCGTCGAGCAGAACGCGATGATGCTGCAGCAGCGCATCGCCGAGCGCACCAAGCTACTGAGCCAGCTGGAGCAGGCCAAGATGCAAGAGCAGGTATCCGCCTCGTTGCGGTCGATGAGTGAGCTGGCCGCTCCCGGTAACACCCCGAGCCTGGACGAGGTGCGCGACAAGATCGAGCGCCGCTATGCCAACGCCCTGGGCTCGGCCGAGCTGGCGCAGAACTCCGTGCAGGGCCGCATGATCGAGGTGGAGCAGGCCAGTGTGCAGATGGCCGGGCATTCCCGCCTGGAGCAGATCCGCGCCTCGATGAAGGGTGAGGCACTCCCCGCTGGGGGTACCGCGATCCCGGCGCCGGCGACGGCAACCGAGCAGGCCAACCCGGCCAACCCGCTGGGTCAGCAGTAACTTTCTTCTCTCCAAATCCGCCGAGGGTGTGCGCCCGCACTCACCCTCGGCGGATTTGTTGTATCGACATTCGCACTCGGCGGACGCCAAATTTTCGGGCACAATGTGAATATGACACCCCAACCGCCTCGCCGCGCCGCGGTGCACGGAGGTTGGGAGCAGCTGCTGCGCCGCCTGGCCACCAACGTCAACGATCTCGGTGAGGAACTCGCGGCGCGAATGCGCGCGATGTCCGATAAACGCGAGAAGTTGTTGCGAAAGCGGCTGCGGGCCAAGCGCTGGAGCATCCGCTGGGCGCTGGCTTGCGCGGCCGGTCTGCTGGTGACCACAGTGCTCGCCACCACCGGCGCACCACCCTGGCTGTTGATCATCCCGGCACTGCTGACGGCCGGATGTGCGATTCCAGCCACTTATTTGTTCGTGCGGTACCGCGTCCTCAAGGCCGAGCCGCTGCCGCCACCGCGTCCCGGGGTAGAGCGGCGGCTGCCACCCTTCGGGTCGTCGGCCCGGCCACCGATGGCGGCCCTGGACGCGGCCGAGCGTTCACTTTTCTCCCTGCTCGGCGTGGTCGAGCGTGGCAACATGATTCCGGACAGCGAAGGGCGGCAGGTTCTTTCGGCCGCTAACCAGGCCGCCTATGTGATGGCCGCCACCGCCAAGGAAGTGGTGTCCATGGAGCGGGCCGCTGTCGAGGCTCCGCACACCCGCGAATACCTGCAGCCGACCATCAATGCCTTCACCACGCAGCTCGATACGGGCGTACGCCAGTACAACGAGTTGGTCACCGCGGCAGCGCAATTGGTTTCGGCGGGCAATGGTGGCGCGGTGATTACGTCGCCGATGTCGCGGGGCCCGCTCTTCGAGGATCTGGTGCAGGCCACCGATCGTCTCACCGGGTGGGCCGGTGCGCTCGACGAGCTCGGGCAGCTGTCAGGGTAATCCCCGATCTTTCCCTGATCTTCGGCGTTCAGGCTTCCTCAGGCGCCAATTGTCCTGCCAGGCTTCTGCTATCGCGGCAAGTCGAGAGAACGGTGGGTACCTGTGTTGTGGAAAATCATTGGCGTGCTGCTGGTCGTATGGCTGGCATTCCTGGTGGTAGGTGCCATCTTCAAGCTTGTGGTTCCGATGCTTGTGGTCGGCGTGCTCATTCTCGGTGGAGTGCTGGTGTATCGCGCGGTGACGGAATCCGACAAGACTCCGCTGCCGTGAGATTCAGAGCTTCGGGCGCAGAGCGGGAACAACGATTCCCACGATGCCGCGGGCGAGGCCCTTGGTGAGGTTCCAGACGTCCGCGTAGTCGCGCCAAAGTGTGACCTTGCCCTCCGCGGAAAGCTCGGTGACACCGCACACCCAGAACGCAATGTGCAGCCGACCCACGATGATGACATCGGTGCGCTCCGTCATCACTGTGTTGCCGTTGACGGTGATCCGGTGGATTTTGACGTCGAAACCGGCGCCCGGCAAGTTCAGCGCGGACAAGGCCCGCATCACCGTCATACGCCCCCGCACCGTGGGCAGACCCACATTTTCCCAGCGCACGGTGTCATCGAGCAGCGCATCGAGGGCCGGCAGGTCGCTGCGGCGCATGGCGTCCCAAAATCCCTCGACGATCTCGATGGGGGCAGTGATGGCGAGCGTCTCCGTCATGAGGCAACGGTAGACACACGGGGACGCTCAGAGAAGGGTTGTGTCCAGATATCGGGCTGCAGCCCAAGGGAGCCTGGACCGGTTCGTAGGCCGACTAGCGGTCAAAAACTCGGTCGCAGTGCGGGCAACGGGATGGCGATCAGGCCGCGGAGCGTCGCCTTGAACATGTCGAACATGTCGAAGTAGTCGCGCCACAGGGTGATCGTGCCCCGATCAGAAACCTCGAAGACGCCGCAGACCCAGAACTGCAAGCGCAGCGGGCCGAGGACGATGGCATCGTGACGTTCATTCATCACGGTGTTCCCGTTGGTGGTGGTGCGATGGATCTGCACCTCGAAACCGAACCCGGGGCGTTTGAGTGGCTCGAACACCTTGAGCGCGGCGCGACGCCCATGGATCGTCGGTAGGCCCACGTTCTGATAGACGAGATTCTCGTCCAGGACACTTTCCGCGAAGTCGGTGTCACCGTTCTGGGCGGCTTCCAGGAAGCGGGTGACGGTCTGCGCCGGGGTGAGAGCTGCCAGTTCCAGCGTGCTGTAGGTCATGCGTTTCAAGGTAGTCCGAATCGCTGTGGCAGGGTAGGGCGGTGCGTGTCGCCGTGGTCGCCGGTCCAGATCCGGGGCATGCCTTTCCCGCCATCGCGTTATGCCTGAAATTCGCCGCCGCCGGCGACGATCCGGTGCTGCTGACCGGGCCACGCTGGCTGGAGCAGGCCCGTGCCGTCGGGCTCGAGGCAAGGGAGCTGTTGGGGCTGCAGCCCCGGGTTGCCGACGATGACACGGATGCGGGCGCAAAGATCCATCAGCGGGCCGCCCACATGGCGCTGGCCAACCTGGATCAGCTCAGGGAACTGGCGCCGGACCTCATCGTGTCCGATGTCATTACCGCCTGTGGTGGGATGGCCGCCGAGCTGCTCGATGTGCCGTGGGTGGAGCTCAACCCACATCCGCTCTACCTGCCTTCAAAAGGTTTGCCGCCATTGGGAAGTGGGCTGGCTCCCGGCGAGGGTTGGCGTGGCCGACTGCGCGACGAGGTGATGCGCCGGTTGACACAAAGATCAATCGACGAAGGGCTGCGGCAACGTTCGCAGGCGCGGGTCGAGATCGGCTTGCCCGCGCGTGACCCCGGGCCTGTTCGGCGGTTGATCGCGACGCTCCCTGCGCTTGAGGTACCCCGTCCCGACTGGCCGAGGGAGGCGGTGTTGGTGGGACCGCTGCACTGGGAACCTACCGACGTTGTGCTGCAACCGCCTTCGGGGCCGGGTCCCGTGGTTGTGATCGCGCCGTCAACGGCCTTCACCGGGGCCGAGGGGATGACCGAACTGGCGGTGCAGGCCTTGGATTCGGCGGGTGCGCGGGTGGTTGTTTCGGCTCTGGATCCGCCCGCTTCGGGGTTGCCGACGTGGGCGGTTGCCGGGCTGGCCCGCCAGGATCTATTGCTGGCGGGCGCTGATTTGGCCATTTGTGGTGGGGGACATGGGTTTTTAAGTAAGGCGCTGCTTGCCGGGGTGCCGGCCGTGGTGGTTCCCGGTGGTGGCGATCAATGGGAGCTCGCGAATCGTGTTGTGCGGCAAGGTAGCGCCGAGTTGGTCCGTCCGCTCAACCGAGATTCACTGGCCGCCGCCATTGGTCGCGTGTTGGGGGAGCGGCGCTATGCCGAGGCCGCTCGCCGGGCGGCCGCAGGCGCCGTGGACGTCAAGGATCCGGTACGGGTGTGCCAGGACGCGGTCGCGGCCCTAAAGTGACCGTGTGCGTCTGACGGAATTTCATGAGCTGGTCACCGGTCGGTTCGGGGCGGTCTACGGCTCGTCCGTACTGGTCGACCACGTGCTGACCGCGATGGGCGGACGCACCGCGGCCCAGGCCGTCGAAGACGGGGCAGAACCCCGTGACGTCTGGCGGGCGCTGTGCGCCGATTTCGACGTGCCGCGCGATCAGTGGTGAGTTTCGGCTGGTTGCGCCGGCTCTAAACGGTCACGCCGCCTCGGTGCGGCTCTTTGGTAGATCTGCCCATGGGGTATTGCCTGCCGTCGTCGCAGCTTCATGTAACCGTTAAAACAGTCTTGACAGGTTAGTTGACTCGTGTTTGACTCCTAACTATCAAAATCACTTAAGGGGTTAGTTATGGATGTCTCCGTCGCGCACCGCTACGCCACCGTGGATGGGCACCGGCTGTTCTACCGGCAGGCGGGAAGCCACGATGCTCCGGCAATCGTGTTGTTGCACGGATTTCCGACGAGTTCCTTCATGTTTCGCAATCTCATCGGACGTCTGGCGCAGAACTACTACGTCATAGCCCCCGATCACCTTGGCTTCGGTTACTCGGATATGCCGCTGGTAACGGAATTCGACTACACCTTCGACGCACTGGCGGGCCTCACCCAGGCCCTGCTGGACCAGCTGGGCGTGACTCGCTACGCAATCTACGTCCAGGACTACGGCGCGCCTATCGGCTGGCGACTGGCGTTGAATCGACCGCAGGCCATCAGCGCCATCATCACGCAGAGCGGCAACGGGTATGACGAGGGGTTCGTCGAGGAATTCTGGCAGACCATCTGGGATTACCAGCGTGAACAGACCGCGCGGTCAGAGGCGGCGATCCGCACCGCACTGGACGTCGAGTCCGTCAAATGGCAGTACCTGACCGGGGCCCCGGACGAGTCGGCGGTAAGCCCCGATACCTGGATCCTGGACAGTGCGTTGTTGTCCCGGCCGGGTAACGACGAGATCCAACTGAAGCTGTTCCGGGACTACGCCACCAATGCGCCGATGTATCCGGCGCTGCACGAATATCTGCGAGCTAGCGCAGTACCGGTGCTGGCCGTCTGGGGTCGCAACGACCCGATCTTCGGCCCGGATGGTGCGCGGGCTTTCGAGCGGGACGCGCGCGATGCGGAAGTCCATCTGCTCGACGGGGGACATTTTCTGTTGGAGACCGCGGGAGCGCTGGTGGCGGATCTGATCACGGCGTTCCTGCAGCGTGTCGGCGCAGAATAACCGTCATGGCTCCCGCTACCCGTCCGGACGTACTTGTCTTCGACGTCAACGAAACCCTCATCGACATCGAAGCGTTGACCCCCTATTTCACAGAGGTTTTCGGCGATGCAGGTGTGCTTCGAGAGTGGTTCGGGCAACTGGTCACCTATTCGATGACGGTCACCGTATCGGACCGTTATGTCGACTTCTTCCTGCTGGGACAGTCGGTGCTGCGGATGATCGCCGCGTATCGGGACGTCGAACTCACCGACGGCGACGTCACGGCGCTGGCAGACGCGATGGCCACCATGCCCGCACATCCGGAAGTGGCGCGAGGGCTTTCGCGACTGCGCGACGATGGGTATCGACTGGTGGCGCTCACCAATTCGCCGGTGCGCGGAGGTCGGCCCAGTCCATTGGAGAACGCGGGTTTGGGCAGCTACTTCGAGCGGCAGTTCAGCGTCGACGAATTGAGAATGTTCAAGCCCGCGCCGGTGCTGTATCGACACACGGCACAGGAACTCGGGGTAAGGCCAGGGCAATGCATGATGGTGGCCGCGCACGCCTGGGACACCGTCGGCGCGCAGGCCGTCGGATTCGGCGGTGCCCTCATCACCCGTCCTGGCAACGCGCCCTTGCGTGCCCCGGGTGTGCCGTACCCGGATCTCGTCGCATCAGATCTCGTCGATCTTTCGACTCAACTGGTGCAAGCGTTCGAAAAATAAAGCAGAGGAACGTCATTCAGAGGAGATGGCCGCATGGATACCACAGCAACAGCATCGGTGACACCGACTGAACCCGCGGTCGTGAGGGAACGTCCGGGTGGGCCGGCGATGCGAGCAATTGTCCTCGACGGTTTCGGGGGACTGGACGTCTTGACCCACGCCGAGATCGCCAAACCCTTGCCCAAGGTCGGGGAGGTGGTGATCAGGGTGAAGGGCTTCGGGATCAATCACGCCGAGATGCATATGCGTCGCGGTGAGTGGGCCGAGGCCGCGGAAGTCAGCGGCATCGAGTGTGTCGGCATCGTCGATGCTTGTCCCGGAGGCGAATTCGCGGTGGGTGCCAAGGTCGCGGCGCTCATGGGCGGGCTCGGGCGCACCGTCAACGGCAGCTACGCGGAATTCACCCGAGTGCGGGTTGAGAATGTCGCACTGATCGAGTCGGATCTGCCGTGGGATCAGCTGGCAGCACTTCCCGAGACCTATGCCACCGCATGGACCTGCCTGTTTCGCAACCTTAACCTTTCTGCGGGACAGACCGTCGTAATACGCGGAGCGACATCGTCTTTCGGTCAAGCGGCGGTAAAACTGGCGGTGGAGGCGGGTGCGCGTGTGATCGCGACGACGCGTAGCGCGAAGCGCTTTGACTCGCTGACGGCTCTGGGCGCGGTGCGTGCCGAATGGGAGACTCCCGATCTGGGCACCCGCATCGCCGAAGCCAAGCAGATTGATGCCGTTCTCGACCTCGTGGGCAACAGCACGATCCTGGATTCGCTGGACATGCTGCGGCGGGGTGGCACCGCATGTTTGGCCGGTTGGCTTGGGGGACTGGACCCGATCCCTGACTTCAACCCGCTGCTGCGTATGGCCAGCGGCGTCAATCTGAGCTTCTTCGGCAGCTTCGTGTTCGGCAGCCCGGGCTTTCCGTTGTCGGATGTTCCCCTGCAGGACATCGCCGACAAGGTCCGTGACGGCCGGCTCGAGGCCAAAGCATCGCGAGTCTTCTCCTTCGACCAGATCCGGGAGGCGCACCGGGTTATGGAGGCCGGAGAGGCCGGCGGGAAGATGGTGGTGCTTGTCGACTGATCCGTCGATGGCCGCGCGCCGAGTGCCCGATTTCCCGGCGTGTCTATGCGTGCAATCGAACAGATGTTCGCCTACAGTGGGTGATGTTCGAGCGAGAAGGTATGCGCAGGTCAGATAACTTGTCGGACCTCTGTCCTAGCGTCTGTCTCAACCGATCGAAGACCTGATCTTCGAACATGACCACGAAACGGAGAACACCATGGCGCAGGCACCGGATCGCGAGAAGGCCCTCGAGCTCGCGCTCGCACAAATCGACAAGAGCTTCGGTAAGGGCTCGGTCATGCGGCTGGGTGACGAGGTGCGTCAGCCCATCTCGGTGATCCCGACCGGATCCATCGCGCTGGATGTGGCGCTGGGCATCGGTGGTCTGCCGCGCGGCCGTGTGGTCGAGATCTATGGCCCGGAATCCTCGGGTAAGACCACCGTGGCACTGCACGCCGTCGCCAACGCGCAAGCCGCCGGCGGTATCGCCGCGTTCATCGACGCTGAGCACGCACTCGACCCGGAATACGCCAAGAAGCTTGGTGTAGATACCGATTCGTTGCTCGTGTCCCAGCCGGATACCGGCGAGCAGGCGCTGGAAATTGCCGACATGCTGGTGCGCTCCGGCGCCATCTCCCTCATCGTCATCGACTCGGTGGCCGCGCTGGTGCCGCGCGCCGAAATCGAGGGCGAGATGGGCGATAGCCACGTCGGCCTGCAGGCCCGCCTGATGAGCCAGGCCCTGCGCAAGATGACCGGTGCCCTCAACAACTCGGGCACCACCGCGATCTTCATCAACCAGCTGCGCGAGAAGATCGGTGTGATGTTCGGTTCGCCCGAAACCACCACGGGTGGTAAGGCCTTGAAGTTCTATTCCTCGGTGCGCCTTGATGTGCGCCGTATCGAGACCCTCAAGGACGGCACCGATGCGGTGGGTAACCGTACCCGCGTCAAGGTCGTCAAGAACAAGGTGTCACCGCCGTTCAAGCAGGCCGAGTTCGACATCCTCTACGGCAAGGGCATCTCCAAGGAAGGGTCGCTCATTGACATGGGCGTGGAGCATGGCTTCATCCGTAAGTCCGGTTCCTGGTTCACTTATGAGGGTGAGCAGCTGGGCCAGGGCAAGGAGAACGCCCGCAACTTCTTGTTGGAGAACGTTGATGTGGCCAACGAGATCGAGAAGAAGATCAAGGAAAAGCTCGGTATCGGAGCGGTGCTGACCAATGACGAAGTCGTCCCGGCCCCAGTCGATTTCTGATCCCCTGTCCGAGTTGGGTTCTCAAGAATTCCTAGACGAACTGCGAGCCCGGGTCGTGTCGGTCCCCGAAGCCCCGACGCGTGAACCTGTTGACTCGCGGGACGAGCAGGCGTGGTCATATTGCCTTCGCCTGTTGACAAGTCGGGCGCGTACCCGCGCCGAGCTGACCGAAAGGTTGACTCGGCGCGGGTACCCCGATGACCTTTCCGATCGAATCATGGAACGGCTGATTGCCGCCGGACTGATCAATGACGCCGACTTTGCCACCCAATGGGTGCAATCCCGGCATACCTATTCCGGAAAAGGCAAGCGCGCCTTGGCTGCAGAGCTTCGAACCAAGGGAGTCTCGGCCGAGAACGCTGAGGCAGCGCTGTCCCAGATAGATGGAGATGCCGAGCGTGTGCGGGCGGCACAGCTCGTGGACAAGAAACTCCGGTCGGAAAATCTGGACGACGGCGGGGTCAAGGCCGCGCGACGATTGGTCGCCATGCTCGCGCGTCGTGGATACGGCCAGTCCATGGCATATGACGTGGTGAAGAACGCGCTTGCTTCGGAAAAGGACCGACGCAACGTCGGATGACTGAGGCGGTCGCTACAAACCGAACGGGCGGGCTGGGGGGTTAGGCGGTGGGTCGCCTTCATCGGCGCCAGTGGATCGCATACTCATAGACGCCTCGGCTGTCGGTGACTGCACGCCCGGCAGGCACGGTACTTGGCGGGAGATCGTCTTGAATGGGCCGATCTCGGTGTCCTCATTGAGCATCGGCAGCGGGCCGCAATTGCCCTTGAAATGTGCATCCATGGTGAATGGGGTCGGGTTCACGCAGGTCAGGTTCATTCCGATGGGCGTCGCGACCTGCAGGCAGTCGAAGTTCAGGGGAGCGCCGTAGGCCACCGGTGCGCCCGTGAGTGCTGCCCCCGTGCACGCTGCTCCGAAAACGGCAGACACGCCGATGGTCAATACGATGTTCCGCATGGTGACTATGGTAACGAAGTGATACCTGTTACGTAATACTTCGATTGTGATAGTTGAGTAAGAATCTATCCTGTGGTGCTGCTGTGAAGATTGATCACATGTTCTTGGCGTAGTGCCGTGCGGCCTTCGCCCTGTTTCCGCAGGTCGCCATGGAATGCCACCGGCGGGCGCCGTTCTTGGATGTGTCGTAGAAGAACAACACGCACTGCGGATGGGCGCACTGTTTGATTCGATCAGGGGACTCGGACACCAGGGTGAGCAGATTATCGGCGGCGAGCCAACCGGCAAGCTGGTGCGATTCGGGAACCTCGGCGGTGTCGACGGGCCCATCGACGGTCAGTGAGCGGCGGATCGCGCCGCGCGACAGTACGGCGTTGATGTCATCGATCTGAGAATTCTTTACCGCGCGGTAGATGGCGTCACGCGCGGTGAGCAAGGCCTCCAGTGTCTGGTGATCGTCCGCGCATCGGTCGTGAAGATTGTTGGTGTGCAACCAGATTCGCAGACCGTCGAGGTCGGACAGTAGATCCTGCGGTCCATCACCACTCATCCACCGGGTGTTCAGCAGGTCCAGTGCAAGTGGTTCGCCGAGATGGGGGCGTGGATCGGACATGGCCTGAGATTAGCCGCCTCCCTGTGTAGTGAACCTGTACCGGAAATTCTAACTGATAAAAGGATATAGATGGTTGACAGTGTCGACGAGTCTGATTACCGTATAACCGGTAAGACTAATTTATCGGTTAGAAAGGGTTGTTCATGAGCACAGCCATCGCACCCCGTGTGGTCACCGGTCACGTCGGGCTGAACGTCAGTGATTTGCAGCGGTCCGTCGCGTTCTATCGCAAGGCGTTCGGATTCGAGCAGCTCGCCGCCAGCACAGACGGCGCGCAGCGCTTCGCTTTCCTCGGATTCGAAGCGGGCCCCGTGCTCACCCTGTGGGAACAGAGCAGCGGGGAATTCTCGGCGGGCATACCAGGCTTACATCATTTGTCATTCCAAGTGGATTCTGTACAGCAGGTGCAACAGGTGGAAGCGACCCTGAAGGAACTATCGACGGTGTTTATGCACGACGGCGTCGTCGCGCACCGGGAAGGCGCGTCCTCCGGCGGAATCTTCTTCACCGATCCCGATGGGATTCGTCTTGAGGTATTCGCGGCCACAGGCATTGAGCCACACGCGGCACCCACGGGCGACGCGCCGACATGCGGATTCTTCTGAGATGACCTATCACGCCGGCGAGCTTGCCGTCCAGCGTCGAATGGGTCAGTCCGACAGCGCCATTCGCGTCGGCCGGATCATTTCGGCGGAAATACCGGAGGTTGCGGCGGCCTTTCTCGCCGCCCAGCCGCTGGTGTTCGTCTCGGCGCGGGATGAGGGTGGCCGCATGTGGGCGAGCCAGATTGTCGGTCCACCCGGCTTCGCGCACGCCATCGACGCTCGAACGATCGCGATCGAGGGCGTGCCGGTCCACGGTGATCCGCTGGCCGAGGCGCTGCGATCGGAACGCAAGATCGGAATGATCGCATTGCAACCGCAACGTCGCCGGCGGATGCGTGTCAACGGCACAGCGGTGCCGACGGGAGAAGGGCTGATCGTCTCCACCGATCAGGTGTATTCGAACTGCCCCAAGTACATTGCCCGGCGCGATGTCTCGGGCATCGGTTCCGGACTGCCCGGTGAAACGCGCCGTGGGAGTTCCCTGGGCGCCGGTCAACGGCAGACGGTGTCGGCGACGGACACCTTCATCATCGGCACGGCCGACGGTGAGGGCAATGCCGACGCATCGCATCGGGGCGGCAATCCCGGTTTTCTGCAGGTGCTCTCACCCAACCTGCTGCGCTGGCCCGATTACCTGGGCAACTCGATGTTCATGACATTGGGAAATCTGCATGTCGATCCGCGGTGCGGTCTGCTGATCCCGAACTGGCACAACGGATCGACAGTGCAACTCACCGGAACGGCACGCCTGAATTGGGACGAGGGCACTTTCGCCCCGGGAGCGCAGTGCTCGGTCGACTTCACCATCGAGCAGGTTGTTGAGACCATCAACGCCAGCCCACTGCGGTGGGGGGATGCTGAACCCTCGCCCGCCAATCCACCGCTGTAGACAAGGAAGACACATGACACGTCCGCCGCTGCCGCCGTTCGATATGGACTCCGCCCGCCAGAAGGTGCGGGCCGCCGAAAATGCGTGGAACACTCGCGACCCGGAGAGCGTCGCGGCCGCCTATACCGAGGATTCGCTCTGGCGTAACCGCGACGAGTTCATCACCGGGCGCGCCGAGATTATCGCGTTTCTAACCCGAAAGTGGTCCAAGGAGAACGGGTATGCCTTGCGCAAGGAGCTCTGGGGATTCCGGGAGAACCGGATGGCCGTGCGCTTCCAGTACGAGTGGCACGACGAGGCCGGACAGTGGTGGCGCAGTTACGGCAACGAGCTATGGGAATTCACCCCGGAGGGCTTGATGTCCCGGCGCGAGGCCAGCATCAACGACACCCCGATCGCCGACACAGAACGCCGTATCTTTGGCCCGCGGCCCGACGGCGACGAATCGCCGTTGCCGATCCGCTGACTACTCGCCGTAATCCTGGCGCAGATCGTTACCGAGGCTCTTTTTCCTCCAGCCCTCGCGCAACTGACGCTCGACCTTGGTGGCCAGCGAGGACAGCGCGAAGTTGATGACGATCATGATGACCGCGACCACGACGAGGGCCGGCAGGTAGTTGCCGTAGTAGGACGCGGATCGGATACCCGAGCGCACCACCTCGATATAGCCGAAGGCGTAGCCCAGCGCTGAGTCCTTCAGCGCGATGACCATCTGCGAAATCAGCGCGGGCAGCATCGCGGCAATCGATTGGGGGAGCAGGATGAGTCGCATCATCTGCGACTTGCGCATGCCTAGCGCCACGGCAGCCTCGGACTGTCCCTTCGGCAGCGACTGGATACCGGAACGCAGGATCTCGGCGATGACCGAACCGTTGTACAGCGACAATCCCGTCACCACGGCGGCGAACGCCAGGTACTCGGACGGGAAAACTGCCTGCTGGCCGTACAGGTAGTACGAAAACACCATCAATATCAGCACGGGGATAGCGCGGAAAAACTCCACGAGGGCGCTGGAAATCCAGCGCACCGCACGGTGTTCGGAAAGCCGGCCGATGCCGAGCACCGCCCCGAGCGCCAGCGCGAAGACGATCGACAACGCTGCCGCGCTGATGGTGCCGAACAGGCCCGGCAGGATGTATGTCGTCCATGTGTTCAGGCGCAGGAAGGGTGACCATTTTTCTGCGGTGAGCTGCTCGTTGGCGACCAAAGTCCAGATTATCCACGCCGCCACCGCGCCCACCACGACGGCGAACGCGACGGCGATAATCCGATGGAGAGCACGTGCTTTCGGTCCGGGGGCGTCATACATGACGGTGGCGCTGCCGGTCATCGCTTCACCGCCAACCGCTTCGCGAAGTACCCGAATGTCAGCCCGATCGTCAAGGTGATCACCATGTATCCCGCCGCGATGATGAGGAAGATCCAAAGGATCTGATCGGCGAACAGCTCAATCTCCGAACGCATCAACAGGGCGGCCTCGGCGACACCGATCGCGGAGGCGATCGAGGTGTTCTTGACGAGCGCGATCAGCACACTGCCCATCGGAGCCAGGACCGATCGGATGGCCTGCGGCAACACGATGAGAGACAACACCCGCGTAAAAGACAACCCGAGAGACCTGGCCGCCTCCGCCTGGCCCAGGGGGACGGTGTTGAAACCTGAGCGCAGCGTCTCACAGACGAAAGTCGCTGTGTACAAAGAGAACCCAAGGACCGACAACCAGAAGTTGTTGTTCTTGATGAAATTGGAGTTCTCGGGTGCCAACGCGATTCCGAGATTCTGATAGAGCCCCACCGAGCAGAACAGGATGATCAGGGTCAGCGGGGTGTTCCGGATCAGGTTCACGTACCAGGTTCCGAAGGTTCGCATGATTGGCGCCGGCGAGACTCGCAGACCCGCAAGGATTGTGCCCCAGACAAACGCACCTACCGCCGAGAAGAACGTCAGTTTGAGGGTGGTCCAGAACGCAGGCCACAGCTGCGGACCCATGCTCGCCCACAGCGCGTTCACGCGGCCTCACACACCGCATCGGCGACGGGCTTGGTGCCCGCTATCTTGTCGATCGCGGCCAATGACGGGTCGGGCCGCAACCCATAGACGCCGCTTGCGGCGCGCTTTTCCCAATCGTCGATCGTGTTGCCGCCAAGCGCTTCCCGTAGATCGGAGTCCCAGACACCGGTGGCGATCATCTTGTCGAGTGCGCGATCGATGGCTTCGATGGCCGCGGTATCGCCCTTGGCCAGGCCGATTCCGTACACCTCCCTGGAGAACGGGTCGCCGTTCTTGCGCTCCTTCATGGGCTTCCCGATACACAACGGCTTGCTCAGCTCGTAGTTCATCTGAATCAGCTTGAACTCGCCCTCGTAGCGCTTGGCGTATCCGGCCAGGATCGTCTCGTCGGTGGTGAGCGCGTCGACCTTGCCGCGCCGCAGCGCCTCCACACACGAGGAGTACGAGTCGAACTCCTGCAGTTGGGTACCGGGTAGCAGGTTCTTGACGTTTTGCGCGGGCGTCGAGCCGGACACCGAGCACAGTTTCTTGCCCCGGTTCAGGTCATCGAGCTTGGTCAGTGAATCATCAGCCTTGCGCACCAGAAGCCCTTGGTAGGTAATGAGATACGGGCCGGCGAACGAGACCTTCTGCGCTCGGCTGTAGTTGATCGAGTAACTCCCGGCGATCATGTCCACCGTGCCGTTGTCGATGAGCTGCTCGCGCTGTGCCGAGGGGGTCTCGTACCAACGGATGGTCGGGTGTTTGACGCCCAGCTCATCGGCGACGGCGTTGACAACGTATTCGGAGATCTTGACGTCGAAGCCACTCATCTTCTTGTCGGGGTGTTGCAGGCCCACGCCCGGCTGGTCGAACTTGGTGCCGAGGATGACGGTGCCGCCGCGGATCGACCCGAGCAGTTGCCGTGGTTCGGTGCTGCCGCACGAACTGATCAGTGCGGCGACCATGGCGAGAGCTGCCACCAGTGCAGCGCACCGTCGCCGCCGTGCACGAGCTTCTTCGCGTAAACAGCTCGTCAGTGCCTGAGGAATCAATGCCCGAGGATCTTTCCGAGGAAATCCTTGGCGCGTTCGGACTTCGGGTTGGTGAAGAAGCTCTCCGGGTCGGAATCCTCGACAATCGCCCCGTCGGCCATGAAAATGACGCGATCGGCCGCCTTGCGCGCGAACCCCATTTCGTGGGTGACCACCAGCATCGTCATGCCCTCTTTGGCCAGCGAGACCATCACGTCGAGAACTTCGTTGACCATCTCGGGGTCGAGTGCTGAGGTGGGCTCGTCGAACAGCATGACCTTGGGGCCCATGGCCAGTGATCGGGCGATGGCAACGCGCTGCTGCTGGCCGCCCGACAGCTGTGCCGGGTACTTGTCTTTCTGGCTGGCGATGCCGACACGATCAAGCAGCTCGATCGCGCGCTTGCGTGCCGTTTCCTTGTCGTGCTTGCGCACCTTGATCGGTGCCAGCGTCACGTTGTCCAGGATTGTTTTGTGTGAGAACAGGTTGAAGGACTGGAAAACCATCCCGACCTCGGCGCGCAGGTGCGCCAGAGCGCGTCCTTCCTCGGGGAGTACGTCGCCGTCGATCCGGATGGTGCCGCTGTCGATGGGTTCGAGACGGTTGATGGTGCGACACAGAGTCGACTTGCCCGAGCCGGAGGGGCCGAGGATCACGACCACCTGACCGCGTGGGATTTCGAGAGTGATGTCTTTGAGCACGTGTAGGTCGCCGAAATGCTTGTCGACATGCTCAAGAGAGATCATTGGGATGCTTGTTGCGGAGGAATTAGCCCCGCTCGTTGACGTGTCGGTACTCACCGGCATGGTCAGACAATACGGGTTCCTCACACTTCTGCAGCGCGGAACGAATGGGGCCGCGAATTCGGCGGCGGGCGATCGGATGTGCGGCGTGGGCGGCTGTAGCAAACATCTGCCATACTGGGTGCATGCGGGCGCGGCGACGGTCTTCCTTCGACGGTCCGCGAACCAAGGCATTCGCACGGGTGATGGCATCAGTTCTGTTCATCGCATCTTTTCCGGTAGCGGTCGTTAACGGGGCAACTTACTGGGGTTGGATTGTGGCGAGTCTTGGGCTGGTTTTCGGGTTGTTTTTGCTGCCCAGCTCGCTAATGCGTTTGGCCACGCCATCGGGGCAGGTGACGGTCGATACGGGGCTACATCTGCGCGACACAGAGATTCTCGAGCGGCCGCGGACCCGGCGGGATATCTCGTTCGTAGTCGTCACTGGGCTGATCTGCGTGGCTGTCTTGGTGGCTCTTCGTGAGCTGTTCGTAGAACCCACACTTCCCGGGGCCTGGTTCGGTGCCGGCTGGTGGACGTGGATCAGCGTCAGCGCCGTCTACAGCGTCGGCGAGTGGTGGCAGGGCTGGCGTGTTCCGGAGCGGGAGTCGTGAAGCGTCGTCAATCGGCGCCGGAAACCACCTAAACGCGGGCACGTACCATAAGCCGGTGACCAGTACCGCGACTTCCGAGCAATTGGCGGTCCGGACGTACCAGGTCCGGACCTACGGCTGTCAGATGAACGTGCACGACTCCGAGCGGGTGTCGGGCCTTCTGGATGCGGCCGGATACGTCAAGGCCGCCGATGGCACCGACGCCGACATCGTCATCTTCAACACCTGCGCGGTGCGTGAGAATGCCGACAACAAGCTGTACGGAAACATCAGCCACCTCGCGCCCCGCAAGGCCGCCAACCCGAACATGCAGATCGCGGTCGGCGGATGCCTTGCGCAGAAGGACCGCGAGGGCATGCTCGCCAAAGCGCCGTGGGTAGACGTCGTCTTCGGTACCCACAACATTGGCTCGCTGCCCGCGCTGTTGGAGCGCGCACGCCACAACAACGAGGCTCAGGTCGAGATCGTCGAGGCCCTCGAGCACTTTCCTTCGGCGCTGCCGGCGACCCGCGAATCGGCCTATGCGGCGTGGGTGTCGATCTCGGTGGGCTGCAACAACACCTGCACCTTCTGTATCGTTCCCTCCTTGCGGGGCAAGGAGATCGACCGTCGCCCGGGAGACATCCTCGGTGAAGTACAGGCTTTGGTAGACCAGGGCGTGCTTGAGGTGACGCTGCTCGGGCAGAACGTGAATGCCTACGGCATCAACTTCGCCGATCCCGAAATTCCTCGGGACCGTGGTGCTTTCGCCGACCTATTGCGTGCCTGCGGTCGCATCGAGGGACTGGAACGCGTGCGATTCACCTCTCCGCATCCCGCCGAATTCACCGACGATGTCATCGAGGCGATGGCACAAACCCCCAACGTGTGTCCGCAGCTGCACATGCCGCTGCAGTCCGGTTCGGATCGCATCCTCAAGGCGATGCGCCGTTCCTACCGGTCCGAACGCTTTCTGTCGATCATCGACAACGTGCGCGCGGCCATGCCGGACGCCGCCATCACTACCGACATCATCGTCGGCTTTCCGGGCGAGACCGAAGAGGACTTCCAGCAGACCCTTGAGGTTGTGCGACGGGCACGTTTCTGTAGCGCCTTTACGTTCCAGTACTCGATCCGGCCGGGTACCCCGGCCGCGGAACTGCCCGATCAGCTGCCGAAATCCGTTGTGCAGGAACGCTATGAACGACTCATCGCGCTGCAGGAATCCATCACGCTCGAGGAGAATCAGAAACAGATCGGTCGCACGATCGAGGTGCTGATCGCCACCGGCGAGGGGCGCAAGGACGGCGAGACTGCCCGGATGAGCGGGCGAGCCCGAGACGGCCGTCTGGTGCATTTCCGGCCGCAGGGACAACTCGACGGGGCCCTGCGTCCCGGCGACGTCATCACCGTCGAGGTGACCGGCGCCGCGCCGCACCATCTGATCGCCGATGGGGGAGTGCTCGGTCACCGGCGCACCCGTGCCGGCGACGCACACGAATCGGGCACGAAGCCCAGTACCCCGGGGATTGGCTTGGGAATGCCCGGAATCGGGGCGCCGAAGACAGAGCAGATTGAGGTTGCAGGGTGCGGGCTATGAGTGACTCCGGATCGGGAAAAGAAGACGCCGAGCCTGACGAGTTCGCGGCGTTCCAAAAGGATATCGACGCGGCCGAAAAGAAGGTTGCCGGCGAAATCGATCCCGGCGCCCGCGCCATGGTGGTCGCGGTCTTGGTCTTCGCGCTGCTACTGACCTTCGTGCTCCCACACACCGGTCATGCCAGAGGATTCGACGTTCTGGTGAACGGCGCGATTGCCGATCAGGAATCCGTGCGGGTGCCGTCCCGGATTTTCGTGTGGCTCGCGATGATCTTCGGTGTCGGGTTTTCCATGCTGGCACTGCTGACGCGCCGATGGGTGCTGTCCTGGATTGCACTGGCAGGCTCGTTTGTCTCCAGTGTGATTGGCATGCTGGCGATCTGGACGCGTCAGACCGCCGGAACCGGGCATCCTGGCCCGGGGATCGGGCTGGTGATCGCCTGGATCGCCGTCATCTTGCTGACCTTCCACTGGGCGCGGGTGGTCTGGTCACGTACCGCGGTGCAGCTAGCAGCCGAGCAGGAGCGGCGCGAGGCCGCCAAGCGCGATCAGCGCAGCTTCCTCGATGACGCCTTCGAGGACGACGAGGACCGGGACAAATAGGACGAGTAGCTAGCGCGACCGGCTCTTGACCGCCGCCACCGCGGCGTCGGCCCATTCCTGCCACTGCTGGGCGCTGGCCCGTGCCTTCTCGGCATCCTTGGTCTTGCCTGCGGCCTCTGCCTTGGCGGCCTGCTCCTCGAACTGGCGGGCACGAATGCGGAACTGTTCCGCACGTGCCTCGGCCTCGGGGTCACCCCAGTTGGACTCGCCGGCCTCGCGCACCCTCTTCTCCACTGCACGCAGCCGTCGTTCCAGATCGGCCTGCTGCTCGCGCGGAACCTTTCCGATGGCGTCCCACTTGTCCCCGATAGCGCGCAGCGCCGCCCGGGCACCGTCGACATCGGTGTCCGGATCGATCTTCTCCGCTTCAACCAGCAGCGCGCGCTTGGCATCCGCGTTTGCCACGAATTCGGCGTCACGGGAGGCGGATTCGGCGTTGCGGGCGGCGAAGAATTTGTCCTGAGCGGCCTTGAAGCGGTGCCACAGGTTGTCGTCGGTCTCCCGGGGTGCCCGCCCGGCGGCCTTCCAGTCGTTGAGCAGATTGCGGAAGGTCGCAGCGGTGGCGCCCCAATCGGTGGAGTCCGATAGCGCCTCGGCCTGCTTACAGAGGTCTTCCTTCTTCTCCCGAGCCCCGGCGCGTTCGCGATCCAGCTCGGCGAAATGGGCTCCGCGTCTGCGGTTGAACGTCTCGCGCGCCGTCGAGTACCGCTTCCACAGCACATCGTCGGTCTTGCGGTCGACACCGTGGATCGATTTCCACTCGTCGAGGATCACGCGGATCCGATCACCAGCGGCCTTCCACTGGGTGGAATTGGTGGCCAGTTCCTCGGCTTCGGCGGCGAGCTCCTCCTTGCGGGAAATGCTCGCCGAGCGCGCCTCGTCGCGCTGCGCGCGTGCCGCTGCGGCCTGAGCGTCCGCGGACTCCGTCAGCGCCGACAGCCGCGCCGACAGGGAGTCCACGTCACCGAGCACCGCTGCCGTGGGCAGCGTCTCGGCGAGGTGTTCGGCGGCCGTTTTGATCTTGCGCGCGTCACCCGATCCCGATCCGAGTCGCAGCTCCAGGAGCTGGATCTCCGTCTCCAGATCTTCGAATCTGCGTCCGAAATGTGCATATGCCGCGGCGGCGTCCCCGGCCTGCCACGACCCGATCTGGCGCTCGCCGGCGCTCGTGATCAGCCAGACGGTGCCGTCATCGTCCACCCGACCGAACTTGTGGGGATCAACATGATGAGCCGCGGGGGCGGGCGCCGCTGCGGCGGGACGCCGCGGCACCGGATGAGGTTTCGGCCCCGGCCGGGGGACGGGGGTAACTCCGGCCTGGGGGGCGGGAGTGACATTTTCTTGCTGTGATGACTGATCCGGCATCGAAACCTCTTCCTACAATTGTTGCCGCGCAGCACGGCGCCCTAAGCTCACTACACCGTTCATTCAAACAGGTGTCATCGCCGCACGGGCGAACATATGCCAGATGATTCCGCAAGGAGGCTGCGATGTCCGAGGTGGATATCGCATTGCCCCCGCCTCGGAAGGCCACCTAGGGCTGTGGATCTGTCGATAGCGATCTGCCCGTCGACCCCGCTGCTGGTGCCCGAATTGGGCGGGGAGGCCGCCGAGGAAACCGCTGACCTGCGTGAGGCCGCCATCACGGCGGCGCGAAGTCTGCCGACACGATGGATCGCGATCGGCGTGGGGGCCGGCCGGTACCGCGGTGAGGTGTTGGGCACCCTCGCCGGATACGGGGTTGACGTGCGCGTTTCACTAGGACCGGTCGCTGCGCCTACCGAGCCCGTCGAGCTCCCGTTACCGGTGCTGATCGCCGGGTGGCTGCGTGCGCGTGCGGGAGCCGGTGAGGTCGAGGTGCGGCTTGTTGGTGCCGCTCACGGTGACGGCGTCGCCCTGGGGCGGGCGTTGCGCGTGGAGATCGAGGCGCAGCCGAACCCTCCGGGGGTGCTCATCGTCGCCGATGGCGCCAACACCCTCACCGATAAGGCGCCCGGCGGTTACCGGCCCGAAGCCCAACGGGCGCAGCTCGCCCTCGTCGACGCCCTCACGCGGGGAGATGCGGCCGTGTTGCACCACTCACCGGATGTCATCACCGGGAGCGCCGCCTACCAGGTGCTTACCGGATTGGTGGGGTCAGACGCCGTCGAGGCCCGCTGCCTCTACCAAGGGTCTCCGTACGGGGTGGGTTACTTCGCGGGCACGTGGCAGGTGTCGTGATGCGGCCCATAGCCGTCATCGGTCCCACCGCCACCGGCAAGTCGGCGCTTGCATTGGATCTGGCCGAGCGGCTGGGCGGAGAGATCGTCAACGCCGACGCGATGCAGCTGTATCGCGGCATGGATATCGGCACGGCCAAGGTGCCGGATGCCGAACGCCGGGGCATCGCGCACCACATGCTCGACGTGCTCGAGGTGACCGAGACCGCCACCGTGGCCACCTATCAGGAACAGGCCGTCGCGACAATCGACGACATCCGGTCACGGGGGCGTGTGCCGGTGATCGTCGGCGGATCCATGATGTATGTCCAGGCTTTGCTTGATGATTGGGCCTTTCCGGCCACGGATGCGCAGGTCCGCGCGCGTTGGGAGGAACGGCTGGCGCAGATCGGTGTCGCCGCGCTGCATGCCGAACTCGCCGCGCGCGACCCGGCAGCGGCCACGATCATCCTGCCCACCGATGGGCGTCGTACGGTGCGCGCGCTGGAGGTGATCGAGCTCACCGGTCAACCGTTCGCGGCCTCGGCGCCGACCATCGGCCCCCCGCGATGGGACACATTGATCGTCGGATTGGATTGGGAGACCGAGAAACTCGACGAACGGATCGCACGGCGGACGGATCTGATGTTCGAACAGGGATTTGTCGCGGAGGTCGAGCATCTGTTGGGTGTCGGGTTGCGTGACGGTGTGACCGCATCACGCGCCATCGGATACGCGCAGGTCATCGCGGCTTTGGAGGCTGGGGGAGGAGCCGATGAGCTGGCGCAGGCACGGGAACTGACGTTCATCGGCACCCGCCGCTACGTTCGTCGTCAGCGATCGTGGTTCGGACGCGATCATCGCGTCACATGGCTGGCGGGCGGGTCCGCGGAGAGCGGCGGGCTGGCGGGCAAAATCGAGTCGCGCTGGCGCCTATCCTCGAATACGTGAAGTTCACCAAGGGCCACGGCACCCAGAACGATTTCGTGGTGCTGCCGGATGTCCACATCAAACGTGACCTGTCGGTGGCTGCTGTGCAGACGCTATGTGACCGGCAACGCGGTCTGGGCGCCGATGGCGTGCTGCGCGTGACCACCGTGGGCGCCGCCCTGGAGGGCGGGGTACTGACCGAGAAACCTGCCGGGGTAGGCAGCGAAGACTGGTTCATGGACTACCGCAATGCGGACGGTTCGATAGCCGAGATGTGCGGAAACGGCGTGCGGGTGTTCGCCCATTACCTGCGTTCGGTGGGACTGGAACACCGCGATGAGTTCGTGGTCGCGTCGCTGGCCGGCCCGCGGCCGGTGCGCATCAATTCCTGGAGCCAACTCACGGCCGATATCACCGTCGACATGGGGCCGGTGAAGGAATTCGGTGCGGGTGAAGCCACCGTCGGCGGGCGCCGATTCTCTGGTTTGGCCATCGACGTGGGCAATCCGCACCTGGCCTGCGTGGATGCGGATCTGACCACCGAGCAGCTACGCATGCTCGATGTGGCCGCACCGGTCACGTTCGACCAGCAGCTGTTTCCCGACGGGGTCAATGTCGAGGTGCTGACGGCGCCGTCCGCGGGGCCGGCGGGCGCCGTGCACATGCGGGTTCATGAACGCGGTGTCGGTGAGACACGTTCCTGCGGAACAGGGACCGTTGCGGCCGCCTATGCGGCACTGCGACACCGTGGAGACCAGACCGGCGAGATCGTGGTCAACATCCCCGGTGGGCAGGTTCGGGTGACGATCACCGACGAATCCAGCTTCCTGCGCGGGCCTTCTATGTTGCTGGCCGATGGCGATATTTCTGACGAATGGTGGGGCGGCATTGGCGCCTGTGGATAATTCAGATGCGCTCGATGAGCCCGGGGTGGGAGCATCGGTAGCCAATATGCGTACGACACACCAAACGCCCACCGACGGCGAACTTGCGCTGGAAGACCGCGCCGCGCTCAAACGTGTGGCGGGGCTATCCACCGAACTCGCCGATGTCACCGAGGTCGAATATCGGCAGCTGCGCCTGGAACGGGTTGTGCTGGTAGGTGTCTGGACCGATGGGACCGCGCAGGAGGCCGATGCCAGCATGGCCGAGCTGGCCGCACTCGCCGAAACCGCCGGTTCGGAGGTGCTTGAAGGCCTGATTCAGCGTCGCCAAAAGCCGGATCCGGCAACGTATATCGGCTCCGGTAAGGCCATCGAGCTGCGTGAGATCGTGTTGGCCACCGGTGCCGATACCGTCATCTGCGACGGCGAGCTGAGCCCGGCGCAGCTGGTGGCGCTGGAGAAGGCGGTGAAGGTCAAGGTCATCGACCGGACCGCGTTGATCCTGGACATCTTCGCCCAACACGCCACCAGCCGCGAGGGCAAGGCTCAGGTGGCGTTGGCGCAGATGGAGTACATGCTGCCCCGGCTGCGCGGCTGGGGTGAATCGATGTCCCGGCAGGCGGGCGGACGGGCAGGTGGGGCCGGCGGCGGTGTGGGTACCCGCGGCCCCGGTGAGACGAAGATCGAGACCGACCGGCGCCGGATTCGCGAGCGAATGTCGAAGCTGCGGCGCGAGATCCGCGAGATGAAGACGGTGCGTGACACCAAGCGCAGCCGCCGGCTGGAAAGCGACACCCCGTCGGTCGCGATCGTCGGGTACACCAACGCCGGAAAGTCGAGCCTGCTGAACGCGATCACCGGAGCCGGGGTGCTGGTGCAGGACGCGCTTTTCGCCACCCTGGAGCCGACGACGCGACGCGGAACCTTCGACGACGGGCGCGAATTCGTCATCACGGACACTGTTGGCTTTGTGCGACACCTGCCCACCCAGCTGGTGGAGGCGTTCCGGTCGACCTTGGAAGAGGTGGCCGACGCGGACCTGCTGGTGCACGTGGTGGACGGCGCCGATCTGGCGCCGCTGGCACAGATCGAGGCGGTACGCGCGGTGATCGGCGAGGTTGTCGCGGACCACGATGCCTCGGCGGCGCCGGAGCTGTTGGTGATCAATAAGATCGACGCGGCGGGCGATCTGGCGTTGGCGCAGCTGCGTCGCGCGTTGCCCAAGGCGTTGTTCGTGTCGGCGCACACCGGAGACGGTGTCGCCGCGCTGCGTGAGGCCATCGCCGATGCGGTGCCGCGCGGAGATGTGCCCGTCGATGTGGTGATCCCGTACGAGCGTGGCGATTTGGTGGCCCGAATTCATACCGAGGGCCAAGTGCAATCCACCGAGCACCTGGCGGATGGCACACGGGTCGTTGGCCGGGTGCCGCACGCGCTGGCGGCTGTCCTCCTGGGCCGTTAGTAAGGGCTTTGGTCGCGCGGGACGAACCGCGGCGGGACGTGTGCCCGCACCGGCGGCGGCGTTCCCTCGAAGCGCTCGATTTGCACCAGCACGTGTTGGCCGGTGCAGCCCTGCGCCAACGACGAGGTTCCCGAGTCATCGGTCAGCACATTCGGATTGCCATGCGCGCAGGGCGAATCCGGGTCGGCGGGATCGATGGGGTCGAACCAGGCCCCCGTGGACAATTGCACGACCCGGGGACGTAGGCCCTCGTCGAGAACCGCCCCGGCCAGACAAGTGCCACGGTCGTTGAATACCCGCACCACGTCACCGTCGGCGATACCGCGTGTGGCGGCGTCGTCCGGGTGGATACGTAAGGGTTCGCGTCCCTGGACCTTCGATCCCTGGCTGGTGCGGCCGAAGTCGAGCTGGCTGTGCAGCCGGGTACGCGGCTGGTTGGCGATCAGATGCAGCGGAAAGTGTTCGGCCCGTTTTCCCTTGAGCCATTCGGTGGGCTCATACCAGCGGGGGTGTCCGCCGCAGTCGGCGTATCCGAACCCGTCGATAGTCTCCGAGAAGATCTCGATACGTCCGCTGGGGGTATGTAGTGGGTGCGCGTCGGGGTTCTCGCGGAAGTCCGACAGCAGGGTCAAACCGGGATCGGTCGGCAACTCCAGGGAGCCGCTGTCCCAGAATTCGTCGAAGGACGGCACCGGGAAATTCAGGGCGGCAGCCCATTCGGCGTAGATGTGGCGCAACCACTCGGAGGCGGTGCGCCCTTCGGTGAACTGCGCGCCGAACCCGAGCCGGTCGGCCAGCGCCGAGAACGTCGTGTAATCGTCCTGGGAGTTGGCATACGGCGGTGCCACAGCTTTCATCGCCACCAGCAACGGATCATTGCGGCTGCCGGAGAAGTCGTCACGCTCCAGGCTGGTGGTGGACGGCACCACGATGTCGGCGTGTTTGGCCATCGCCGTCCACACCGGATCGTGCACCACCACGGTGTCGACGCGGGCCAGCGCACGGCGCAGCCTGGGTAGATTCTGGTGGTGGTGGAAGGGATTTCCGCCCGCCCAGTACACACATCTGATATCCGGCAAGGTCAGTGTTTGGCCGTTGTATGCCAACGTCTCGCCGGGTCGCAGCAGTAGCTCGCTGATGGCCGCCACCGGGATGAACGTCTCGACGGGGTTGGGTCCCTGCGGGAAGGTCGGCAGCGGGCAACTCACCGGGGCCAGCCCGGGCTCGTTCATCGACCCGTAGCCATGTCCGAAACCGCCTCCGGGGATGCCGATCTGACCGAGCATCGCGGCCAAGGTGAGTCCCATCCATGGCGCCTGCTCGCCGTGGCGTACCCGTTGCAGCGACCAGCTGACGGTCACCAGGGTGCGCCCGGCCGCCATGCGGCGCGCCAAGCTGCGCAGCCCGCCGGCGTCCAGACCGCTGAGGTTCTGCGCCCATTCCGGGCTCTTGGGCACGCCATCGTCGGTGCCCAGTAGGTAGCGCTCGAATCGTTCGTGACCGGTGCAATAGGTGCGCAAGAAGGTCAAGTCCGCCAGGCCCTCGGTGGCGAGCACGTGTGCCAGCGCGAGCATGACCGCGACATCGGTTCCGGGAACTGGTGCGTGCCATTCGCATTCGCCGTCGATATCGTCGCGCAGTGGACTGAACGAGACGATGCGTCCACCACGGCCGCGGAACCGGTTGAGGGCATCGCGCGCGGGGTGGGCGGTGGTTCCGCCGTGGTTGACGCCCGTGTTCTTCAGGGCGATTCCGCCGAATGACACCAGCAGATCGGTGTTCTCGACGATGACATCCCAGGACGTTGACCTCTTGAACAGTCCGTCATGGGTTCCGATCACGTGCGGCATGATGACGCCGGTCGCACCGAGGCTGTACGAGTGACGGGAAAAGGTGTACCCACCAAGGAGTTTCAGGAATCGATGAACCTGGCTCTGCGCGTGGTGAAAGCGCCCCGCGCTGGCCCAGCCGTACGATCCGCCGTAGATGGCCTCGTTGCCGTGGGTGTCGACGATGCGCCGTAGCTCAGCGGCCAGCAGTTCGGTGAGCTCATCCCAAGACACCTCCACGTACTCGTCGGAACCGCGCGCCGCGCTGGGGCCGGGACCGTCGCGTAACCAGCCGCGGCGGACCGACGGCGCCGTCACCCGAGCCCGGTGCCGGATCGAGCCGGGGATGTTGTGCAGCAGCGGGGAAGGGTCGGTGTCTGTGTCCAAGGGGGTGACGCCGATCACTTCGCCGTCACGAACCTCGGGCGTGAATGCCCCCCAGTGGGTATGTGAAAGTGCCGGCCTGGTCACCCTGATCAGCCTAGGCTTTCTGTCCGTCGAAACCAGGTAGGCGAGTACCAACCGACCAGTGGGTTGGTATACATTCTGCCGAGTACGTAAACCCAAACCGGAAGGTGATCATGGCCGGCGCCGTCAAGTTCAAACGCACCATTTTCGAACCCGAGCACGAACTGTTCCGCGAGTCGTTCAAGACCTTCCTGGAACGGCATGCCGAGCCGTACCGGGAGGAGTGGGACGAGAACAAGATCGTCGACCGCTCGCTGTGGGTCGAGGCCGGCAAGCAGGGCTTTTTGGGCACTGACATGCCCGAGGAGTTCGGCGGCGGCGGCCTTGTCGATTTCCGCTACAACGCCATCATCGGCGAAGAGATCACCAAGGCTCGTCAGTCGGGTATCGGTTTCACTTTGCACAACGATGTCGCGGGTCCGTACTTCCGGGATCTGGCCAACGACGAGCAGAAGGCCCGCTGGTTCCCGGGATTCTGTTCCGGCGAGCTGATCTCGGCAATCGCGATGACCGAGCCGGGCACCGGTAGTGACCTGCAGGGCATCAAGACCCGCGCCGTCAAGGACGGCGATCATTACATTCTCAATGGGTCCAAGACCTTCATCACCAACGGCATCAACGCCGATCTGGTCATCGTGGTCGCACAGACCGACCCCGAGAAGGGTGCGCTGGGCTTCAGCCTCATCGTCGTGGAGCGCGGCATGGAGGGCTTTGAGCGCGGCCGCAAGCTCGACAAGATGGGCCTTGACGCACAGGACACCGCCGAGCTGTCCTTCACCGATGTCCGCGTGCCCGCCGCCAACCTGCTGGGTGACGAGGGCCAGGGCTTCATCTACCTGATGCAGAACCTGCCCCAGGAGCGCATGTCGATTGCCGTCGTCGCGGCCGCCGCGATGGAAACCATGCTTGAGGCGACCATCCAGTACACGTCCGAACGTAAGGCGTTTGGCAAGCCCATCAAGAGCTTCCAGAACAGCCGCTTTGTGTTGGCCGAACTCGCCACCGATGCCACGATGATCCGGATCATGGTCGACGAGTTCATCACGCTGCTCAACAAGAAGGAATTGAGTGTTGAGCAGGCAGCGATGGCCAAGTGGTACAGCACCGAGAAGCAGGTCCACCTGATCGACCGCTGCCTGCAGCTGCACGGTGGTTACGGCTTCATGCGTGAGTACCCGGTGGCCCGGGCGTACATGGACTCCCGTATCCAGACGATCTATGGCGGAACCACCGAGATCATGAAGGAGATCATCGGGCGTTCGCTCTAGTCGCCTATGCATATTCGTGACGCCACAGCCGCTGACGCGGCCGCGTGTGCGGCGATCTATGCCCCGTATGTGACCGATACGGCTATTTCGTTTGAGGAGGTGCCGCCGTCGGATGTCGTTCTTGCCGAACGCATCCAGACGGCGGCCCACCGCCACGCCTGGCTGGTCGCCGAGGATGGCGGGGAAATTCTCGGGTATGCCTATGCGGCGCCCTGGAAGGCACGCTCGGCCTACCGATGGGCCTGTGAGGTCAGCGTGTATGTCGATGGTGCGCGACGCCAGCGCGGCGCGGGCCGCCAGCTGTACACGGCATTGCTTGACCGGCTTCGCGATCTTGGTTACCGCACGGTGCTGGCGGGTGTCGTAGTGCCCAACGCTGCGAGCGAAAAGCTGCACCTGGCAATGGGATTCGAGCAGGTCGCGCTCTACCGCAGGATTGGCTACAAGCTGGGCAGCTGGCAGGACGTTGCGTATTTCCAGCTATTTCTGCCGCCCTCGGACGGTCATGCGGATGATGATTCCGCGCCCGGGCCACCGCCCGGACAGGCCTAGATCTTCCGGATAACGGTGACAACCTTGCCGAGGATGGCGGCGTCGTTACCGGGAATCGGTTCGAACAGCGGGTTGTGCGGCATCAGCCAGACCTGACCCGCCGTCCGCTTGAATGTCTTGACGGTCGCTTCGCCGTCGATCATCGCCGCCACGATATCGCCGTTGTCGGCGACGTTCTGCTGGCGAACCACCACCCAGTCGCCATCGCAGATCGCCGCGTCGACCATCGACTCACCGACGACCTTGAGCAGGAACAACGAGCCCTCGCCGACGAGCTCACGGGGGAGTGGGAACACATCCTCGACGGCCTCCTCGGCCAGGATGGGACCACCGGCCGCGATACGCCCCAGCACGGGCACGAATGTCGGTTCCGGCAGGTCGCCCGAGCCGATGACGTCGGTGGTGACCGATGCGCCGCGGGTTTCCTCGAGTCCTCGAACATCAACGGCGCGCGGACGATTGGGATCGCGCCGCAGGAATCCCTTCTGTTCGAGGGTGCGTAGCTGATGGGCGACCGATGAGGTGGAGGTGAGCCCGACGGCGTCTCCGATTTCGCGGATGCTCGGGGGGTAGCCCCGTTCATTCACCGATGCGCGGATGACCTCCAGGATGGTCCGCTGGCGCTCGGTCAGTGAACCGGTGGCGGGTCCCTTGCTGGGTGTATCGCTCATGGGCCCGAATCTAGACCTGTCGACGACATTTATCAAACATGTGTTCGATGCGTGTCGTGCATCCTGCCTGGCAGGTCGGCTGAGCGGCGCATCTGCACTGGTCAGAGGCGCTTGTCGGTGGTGAATGCTACAAATCGATCACATGTTCGGATATCGAACACATGATCGAGTACATTCGAACATAAGAGCGAACGGGCAAACCGATCGACAGGACAGGAAGGCATTGCAGATGAGCACAAACGTTCTCGCCACGCCACGTAGTTCTCACGTCCGCGCGAACACGACGCGCGAATGCGCGCCACAAGTACGGGCGTACAGCGCGGAATATCCGCGGACTCAGCGTCGGGCACTGCCGGTGCGCACGGTCGCTTACCGCCGGCCCGCCGGGCGGCCGGTCGCGTACCGGGGTACCGGTATCCGCGTCTCGGCCGCAGTTCATGGTCGCCGCCCCGTGAGCCTGAAAGCCACCCTTGTCGTCGCGGTGGGCGCTGCGGTCGCGACGATGTGGCTGTTGATGCTCGGCCAGGTCAGCGCCGCAGGAGTCGGTGGAGCGGGTGTGCCGGATCGTGTGGCGGTCGTTCAGGTCGCGCCTGGAGAGACCCTGGCTGACGTGGCCTCGCGTGTTGCGCCGGAGGCGCCGCGCTCAGCGGTGGTTTCCAAGATTCGTGAACTCAATGAACTCGACTCGGCGACAGTGCAAGCCGGTCAGACGCTGGTTTCTCCGGTCGGCTGATCGGCGCACGGACGTGACCTTCGGGCGTGCGGGAGCACGGGTATCCTCGACACCGGTCTGGGCGCGCTGCGCGGTGCGTCAGCCCGCCCGGGCCAACGACATGGAGTTCAGAACCGGCGAAGGAGCAGTAATGCACTGTCCGTTCTGCCGTCATCCTGACTCGCGCGTTGTCGATTCCCGTGAGGCGGACGAGGGCCAGGCGATACGGCGCCGCCGATCGTGCCCGGAGTGTGGCCGTCGTTTCACCACCGTGGAGACCGCTGTGCTGGCCGTGGTGAAGCGCAGTGGCGTCACCGAGCCGTTCAGTCGCGACAAGGTCATCAAGGGTGTGCGCCGGGCCTGCCAGGGCCGCGATGTCGACGACGATGCGCTGAATCTGCTGGCCCAGCAGGTTGAGGACGCCGTCCGGGCTGCCGGATCCCCGGAAATCCCTAGCAATGAGGTGGGCCTGGCGATACTCGGCCCGCTGCGCGACCTGGACGAGGTTGCATACCTGCGTTTCGCCTCGGTGTATCGAGGGTTCAGCTCCGCCGAGGACTTCGAACGTGAAATCGCCGCGCTGAGAGCGCATCGGGACGCGCCGACAGGATCCTGACCTGCCGGCGCGGTGTCGGTTGCGCTAATCCAATGTGAGCGATTGATCGGCGACGACGCGGCCACCGATCGTCACCCAGCCCTCAGGGCTCCACTGCGTGAGAATCTGCGATCCCTTGCCCTGATTGATGATCAGGTCGCGGCTCAACAAATCAGTCATCCGTGCCGCTACGGACCCAGTCGCTTCGTCCTCGCTGACCCCCAGGTCGGATGCGAACACCCGTGATCGCACCAGGCTGGCGTCGCGATCCTGCCACGCCCATACGCAATGCAACAGCTCGTCCGCATAGTCGGCGGGGTCGGCGGCCTCCACATCGGCAGGGGAGTCCGTTTCGTGGAAATCGGTCTCTGGGGCCCAATCGGACCGGGCCTGTATCCACGTGCGGTCGTCGTAGCTCACAGGTAGCACGCCCGCGGGTACCTGCAGGGTGTTGACCGGTGTTCCGCGTTCGCGCAGCCACCATGCGAGCCCCACTGTCGGATGCCCGGCAAAGGGAAGCTCGGCTGCCGGAGTGAAGATCCGTAGATGTGCGGTGTTGGATCCTTCGGCTGGAAGATCGACGAAAACTGTTTCGCTGAAACCTAACCGGGCAGCGATCTGCTGTCGATCCGGCGCCGCTACGTCGGCACCGTTGACGATCCCCAAGGGATTGCCGAAGTTGCCTGTCTCGTCGGTGAATACGCGTACAACCGCGACGTCAACGCTCATTCCTCGACTCTACGTCCCGCATGCGCTACCTGCGACGGTACCCGTGAACAGGGCAAATCTTTGGTGGCGCTTCAGCTCTCGAGGTTATGTGGCGCTGCGCTCGTCGGTGCCCATGGCGTCGAGGACCGCCATGCGGGTGCGTGCGGCCCCGCCGATGGCGTGTTCGGTGACCCCGGTGCGCAACAATCGGCGCAATTCGTCCTCGTTGTATTCACCGGGCTCTGTCGATGCGATGAATTGGCGCACGATGCCGATGAATCGTTCGGGATCGTCATGGAAGGGGAAATGCCCAGATTTGTCGAAGATCTCGAGCGTCGCGCCGGGCATCGCGGCATGGGCGAGATGCCCGTGGCTGACGGGGATAACCAGGTCGTCACTGCCCCAAATCAGCTGCACAGGAACAGATTCGGTCAAATAACATCGGTCCAGCATGGTCACCACCTGGCCGCGCCAGTCCACCACGGCGCGCAGCGTCCGGGTGAACGCGGCCGAGGCCCGGGGTTCGGGTAGGTCGGCCAGAACTCGCAGCACGTCGGGGATGTCGCGAGCCATTCCCGCCCGTCCGAAGGTCGCCCGCGCCACCGCACCGGTCAGCCGGACCATGGGCATTGCCAACGGCAACCTCAACAGTCCCAGCGCATCTCCGATGAACGGCAGTGATGCGCAACGCAATACGATGTTGACGTCCTTGGTCACCCCACCCGGCGCGACCAGGATTAGTCGCTCCACCAGGTGCGGGAACTGGTACGTGAATTGCATCGCGACGCCGCCGCCCAGCGAATGTCCGACGACCGTGACTCTGTCGACGTCCAGGACGGCCAACAGATCCCGCATGCCATTGGCATAGGCCGCAACCGAGTAGTCGGCCCGCGGTTTGTCCGACTGCCCGTGCCCCAGCAGGTCCGGGGCGATCACGGTGAAATGCTCGGCGAGCTTTGCGTGCACGCTGTCCCATGTCGCCGAGTTGTCGCCGATCCCGTGGATGAGCAGCAGCACCGGCCCGGACCCGGCGATCCGGAACGCGCGACGATAGCCATGGATGGTGCGGAACGCCAGCCGCGGCTGCGTCGGTGTGCCGGCGGCGGAATCGGTGTTGTCGCCACCGACCCCGTCGATGCGCTCGGCGTCCGGCACCGGACGCAGCAGCCGCGGGGGAGGGTTCATGTGAAGTATTTTCACCCTTCGCCGCAAATTTGGCGCGGCGAGCGCTTAACCGGGCTAGAGAATCGGGCCATCCGGCGACTGCCCGGACGGGTCATCACCGAACTTGGCCTGTTCGGCCAGGAATCGCTCGAACTCGCCGGCCAACTCGTCGCCGCTAGGCAGCTCCTCATCCCGTGCCAGCAACGAGCGGTTCTCCTGTGCCGCGACGAAGGCGTCGTACTGGCGCTCCAGTGCCTGGACCACCTGGGCCACTTCCTCGCTGCCTTCCACCTGATCGTTGATCTGGTTGCGCACCTTGGCGGCCGCCTCGGTGAGCTCCTGCAACGGCAGATCCAGATCGCCGGTCCGCGCCACCTCCTCCAGAAGGCGTTGCGAGGCCTCCGGGTAGTCGGTCTGCGCCAGGTAATGCGGAACGTGGACGGCGAAGCCCACCACATCGTGGCCGTGCTGAGCCAGGCGGAATTCCAGCAGATTGGATGCGCTGCCCGGTACCTGAACCTCGTCGATCCAGCCCGGATGCTCGTCGAGCGTCTTACGGTCGTTGCCGTGCGCGGTCAGGGTGATCGGGCGGGTATGCGGAACTGCCATCGGAATGGCGCCCAGCCCAATGGTCTTGCGCACGCCCAGCTGGTCGGCCAACAGCCGGATGGCGTTGACGAACCGCTCCCATTTCAGATCCGGCTCGAGCCCGGCCAACAGCAGGAATGGCGTGCCCTTGGTGTCCTTGAGCGCGTACAGATTGAGCTCGGGAGTGGCGTATTCGGTGAAGTGATCACTCTTGAACGTCATCACCGGCCGGCGTGATCGGTAATCCAGCAGATCATCGATCGCGAATGAGGCCACCAACTCGCTCTCGAGCGTGTTGCGCAAATGCGCTGCGGCCAACTTCACGGCATGGCCGGAGTCGGAGAAACCCTGCAGCGCGTGCACGAGAACCGGGCCGCGGCCATCGGCAGATGCCAGCTGCGGGCCTGGAAACTCCAGCTCGTACATGCTGGATGACCCGCTTGCGCGAAGACCGTCCTGGTCCGGCTTGTACGGCTGCGGCTCTGCGCCCTCATTGCTGTTCATGGTTACGCCTCCCTTCGCGTCCTCGTCCCACCAGTGTCCCTTACCGGCAGGCAAACGGCGAATGTACCTACGGGCTCAACGGCCCAGGCGGGATGCGAATTCCAGGCGCGCAGCGTATTCGCCGAGCGCGAAATCCCTCAGGCCTTGAACTGGTTGAGCGCGCGGATCTTGTTCATCACATCCAGCGCGGCCACCTTGTAGGCCTCCGAGAACGTCGGATAGTTGAAAACCGCGTCTACCAGGTATTCGACGGTGCCGCCGCAGCCCATCACCGCCTGCCCGATATGCACCAGGTCGGTGGCATCGGAGCCGAAGATGTGCACTCCGAGCAGC
>NZ_MLIK01000024.1:0-746676 GCF_001853795.1 Mycobacteroides franklinii | reverse complement strand
CGCGGACCATGCCGCCATAGAAGAAAGCCAGACCGGGCGTCATCAACAACACCAACGCGGCGCTGGCCAGCATCCACGCAGTGTCCCCAGCATTCGGGGCACCCATTATCGGGAAACCATCCACTAGTGCATTCCTCCTCGGCGGCTTGGAAAGGTGCGCGGCCATAAGGAGCCGCGGCCAGAAGAATGCGCAGCAGATGTGTCAAACACAGCTCGTAGATGTTGCATGTGCGTGAAGTACTCAGCGCGAGCCGAAATCGGCGCAGTAGGGGCGCAGTAGGTCGGCGGAAGTTTCCGCGTCCGGGACACTGGTGTTGACGTGTAGGAAACATGCCGGTTATCGGTTGTCCCTAGCGTAGCCACGTTGGTCGCCCGCGAATCGGCTGCGGGCCCGTCCCAGGGATAGGAAGTCAATTGAGCGGAAATGCTGTGCGTCTGCAGGCGATCAACAATGTCGAAGCCTACGTGCCTCCGGCGATCAGCTTCGTGGTCGGCGAAGAACCGGGGGAGGTCTTCGGCGCGAACGTCTTTAGCAAGGCCGTTATGCAGCAACGGCTTCCCAAATCGGTCTACAAATCCGTGACTGCCACGGTCGAGAAGGGCGCCAAGCTGGACCCGGCCGTGGCCGATGCCGTCGCTTCGGCGATGAAGGACTGGGCACTGGAAAAGGGCGCTACCCACTACGCGCACGTCTTCTACCCGTTGACGGGTCTGACCGCCGAAAAGCACGACAGCTTTCTGGAACCGATCAGTGACGGCGCGACTCTGGCCGAGTTCGCGGGTAAAACCCTGATTCAGGGCGAGCCCGACGCATCCAGCTTCCCCAGTGGCGGCCTACGCAACACCTTCGAGGCCCGGGGCTACACGGGCTGGGATGTGACCAGCCCCGCATACATCCTCGAAAACCCCAACGGCAACACGCTATGCATCCCGACGGTGTTCGTGTCGATGACCGGTGAGGCTCTGGACCACAAGACTCCGCTGCTGCGCAGCCAGCAGGCGATGGGCGAGCACGCCGAGCGCATCCTGAAACTATTCGGTCACAGCAATTTCGATCACATCGTGTCGTTCTGCGGTCCGGAGCAGGAGTACTTCCTTGTCGACCGTCACTTCTTCCTGGCCCGCCCGGACCTGATCAACGCCGGTCGCACACTGTTCGGCGCCAAGCCACCGAAGGGTCAGGAGTTCGACGACCACTACTTCGGTGCGGTGCCCGAGCGGGTTCTCGGCTTCATGATGGATACCGAGCGTGAACTGTTCAAACTCGGCATCCCGGCCAAGACCCGGCACAACGAGGTCGCACCCGGTCAGTTCGAGATCGCCCCCATGTTCGAGCGTGCCAACATCGCCTCTGATCACCAGCAGCTCCTCATGACGACGTTCAAGACGATCGCCAAGAAGCACGGGATGGAATGCCTGTTCCACGAGAAGCCCTTTGCCGGAGTCAATGGTTCTGGCAAGCACGTCAACTTTTCATTGGGGAACTCGCAGTTCGGCAGCCTTCTCGTGCCGGGCGATACCCCGCACGAGAACGCCCAGTTCCTGGTCTTCTGCGCGGCGGTTATCCGGGCTGTGCACAAATTCGGTGGGCTGCTGCGAGTTTCAGTGGCATCGGCGACCAACGACCACCGTCTTGGCGCGAACGAGGCCCCGCCGGCCATTATCTCGATCTTCCTCGGCGATCAGCTGGCCGATGTGTTCGAGCAGATCGCCAAGGGTGCGGCAACATCGTCAAAAGGCAAGGGCAGCATGATTATCGGTGTCGACACACTGCCGGTCCTGCCCACCGATCCGGGAGATCGCAACCGCACCAGCCCATTTGCGTTCACCGGCAACCGCTTCGAATTCCGCGCTCCTGGCTCGATGCAGACGGTGGCCGCGCCGATGGTCACGATCAACACGATCATGGCGGAATCGCTGGACTACATCGCCACCGTGCTGGAGAAGGAAGTCGCGGACGGTACTGACTTCGACAAAGCCGTTCAGCAGCTTCTCACCGACATCATCACCGAACACGGTGCGGTGGTGTTCAACGGGGACGGCTATTCCGAGGAGTGGCAGACCGAAGCAGCCGTTCGGGGGCTGCCGAATCTGAAGACCACCTTGGATGCGCTCCCGGAGCTGATCAAGCCCGAAGCCCTCGAGCTGTTCGACAAATACAAGGTCTTCAACGACCGGGAGATGCACAGCCGCTACGAGATAGGCCTCGAGCAGTACGCGCTGACCATTCACGTCGAGGCGAAGCTGTCGTTGGAGCTGGCTTCGACAGTCGTGCTGCCGGCCGCGCTGCGCTACCAGACAGAGATCGCGCAGAACGTCGCCACGCTGAAGGCCGCCGGGATGACGCCGAGCACCACCCTGCTGGAGGACATATCGGCCCCCATCGCCGACCTTGTCGCCGCCCTTGCCGACCTGAAGAAGGGAATCGAGAGCGACTCCGCCGTCAGCGCGCTGGAAGAAGCGGAGCACGCCAAGAGCCTGCTACCTGCCATGGATGCGGTGCGGGCCGCCGCCGACACGCTCGAAGGGATAGTGGCCGATGACCTGTGGCCGCTGCCGACCTACCAGGAAATGCTCTACATCCTGTAAGTAGGAAAGTCCCGCGTTCATCGCGTTGGTATTCAAAGGGTTTGGCCACCGCCGATAGCAGGGTGGCGGGCAAGCCGCCAGTTGAGGCTGGCTGCCGACCAACGTGTTCTCGCCGATCTTGATCAGAGTCGGTCCCAGGAGCATCCCTTTCTGCCACACTGAGCAGTCGTCTAGCTGGGCCGTCGAAGGGACGCCGAGGGTGCGGGTTACACGTGAGGCCGAGGGGCAGGCACCGGAGTCCGGTGAAGCCAGAAGGTTCAGACTGCTGCGCTTCCGCCCACTGACGAGGGTCAGCATTCAGTCCAAACTGATTGCGATGATGGTGGTGTGCACCATCGTGGGTGCCGCGGTGGTCGGGATCATCGCCTTTCAGGTTGGCCGCAATGGACTGCGTACGACCGTGTTCACCCGGCTTACAGAGTTACGCGAGTCGCAATCGCGGGCACTCACCGAGCAGCTTTCGGATCTGAAGAACTCACTGGCCATCTATTCCCACGGGACAACGGTCCCCGCAGCCCTCGATGCCTTCACCACCGGCTTTGACCAGTTGTCCAACGCGACCGTCGACCCCGCGCAGTGGCAATCGATCGTCAACTACTACAACAGCAACTTCCTCAAGCAGACCGAGCAGAACAGCGGAATCAAACTCGACGCCGAGGCCGTACTGCCCACGACAAACGCCCAACGCTATCTGCAGGCCGTCTATACGGCTCATCGGAAATCCGACGACGTAGCCATCACCATCAACGATGCCCATGACGGCAGCGCCTGGTCGGCGGCGAACGCCCGTTATCAGGAGTACTTCCGTGAGATCGCTACCCGCTTCGAGTTTCAGGACGCACTGCTACTCGATGCTCGCGGAAACGTCGTCTATACGGCGTTCAAAGATGTCGACTTGGGTACCAACATTCTGACGGGCCCATACAACGGATCCAAACTGCATGACGCGTATCAACGAGCGCTGACGTCCAATGATTCGAACTTTGTACTGTTCACCGACTTCGAGATTTACCAGCCGGCCGAGAACGAGCCCACCGCCTGGATCGTGGCGCCTGTCATCGCCAATGGCCGGGCGACGGGCGTGCTCGCCCTGCAGTTTCCGGCGTCCAAGATCAACAGGCTGATGACTTTCGAGAAACGTTGGGAGGCTGTGGGTATGGGCAGGACGGGGGAATCCTATCTCGCCGGCCCGGATGGTCTGATGCGCTCGGATTCGCGGCTGTTCCTGGAAAATCCGCAGAGCTACAAGCGCGATGTCGTCGCGGCGGGCACTCCTGCCGATGTGGCCGATCAGGCCATCCGGCTCGGCGGCACGACACTGGTCCAACCGGTGGATTCCGAAGCCACCCAGGCAGCGCAACGCGGTCAATCGGGAACCCTCATCGCGACCAACTACCTAGGCCAGCAGACATTGCAGTCGTACGCGCCGCTGAAGCTGCCGGATTCCGATGTGCACTGGTCGGTGATCGCCACGGTGGACACCGCGGAGGCGTTCGAGCGCGAGGTGTCGTTCACCAAGACCATCGTGATCTCGACCACCGGCATCATCTTCGCCGTCTGCCTGGCCGCGGCGTTTTTCGCACAGCTCTTCGTTCGGCCGATCAGGCGGCTGGAAGCGGGGGCGCAGAGAATCAGTGCCGGCAACTACACAGTCGCCATCCCGATCGAAACACGCGACGAAATCGCAGATCTGACAAGGGCATTCAACGAAATGAGCAGGAGTCTGACGGTCAAGGAAGACCTGCTCACCGAACAGCGCCAAGAGAACGACCGGCTACTACGATCATTGATGCCCGAACCTTTCGCTCAGCGGTATCGGCAAGGCGAGGAGCTTATCGCCACCGAACGTCACGACGTGTCGGTCGTATTCGCCGATATCGTCGGTCTGGACCGCCTGCAGGCTGAGCTGGCATCCGAGGATTCCCTCGCACTTGTCAATGATCTTGTCCGCCAGCTCGATGCGGTATCCGAAGATCTCGGAATCGAGCGGGTACGCACAGCACACAACGGCTATCTCGGAAGCTGTGGTCTCAACACTCCACGGCTGGACAATGTGCGCAGGATCGTCGATTTCGCCCTCGCATGCCAGGGAATCATCAGGCGGTTCAACAGCGAGACCGGGTACGAACTGAGCCTGAGGGCGGGTGTGGACACCGGCACGGTCAGCAGCGGACTGGTCGGCCGTCCCACGATGGTCTACGAAATGTGGGGGGCAGCAGTCAATCTCGCATATCAGGTGAAGAGTGGTTCGCCGCAGCAGGGAATCTACGTCACGTCGCGAGTACACGATGCCCTCCAGGAAACGTTCGACTTCACACCGGCCGGAGTGGTCACGGTCGACGGGGAAGAACAACCGATCTGGCGGTTGTCGGAGCAGCACTGATGACCGACATCCTCACGTCACCCTGGTTTTTCTGGTCCGTTGGTATCGCCCTTGGGCTTCCGTTGGGGTTGATAGTGCTGACGGAGTGGCAGCAGGCATTGCGCGCCAAGCACAGCGTCCTGGTGCGGCCGGTCACTGTCCTGCGCAACTATCTGCTCCCACTGGGCGCACTGCTGCTGCTCCTGATCGAGGCGAAGCAGATCCCGCCCGAGGAAACGGCAGTGCGGCTGGTGGGCACCCTCTTCGCATTCGTGGTGTTGGTGCTGGTGCTCTCGGGTGTGAGTGCCACTCTCTTCCACGGTGCCCCCGAAGGAACGTGGCGCAAACGGGTCCCCATCATCTTCGTCGACGTCGCACGGTTCGTCGTGATCGTCGTCGGTCTGGGGATGATCTTTTCCTATATCTGGGGCGCCAACGTGCGGGGACTGTTCACCGCGCTCGGGGTGACATCCATCGTGATGGGGCTTGCGCTGCAACAGTCTGTCGGTCAGATCGTCTCTGGTCTGTTGATGCTCTTCGAGCAACCGTTTCGGATAGGGGACTGGTTGGATACCCCGACCGCACACGGCCACGTCGTCGAAGTCAATTGGCGTGCCGTACATCTCCAGACTGACAGTGGACTCCAGATCACCCCGAACTCGGTGTTGGCAACCGCGTCGTTCACCAACGTGAGCCGCCCCGAGGGCAAGCACAAGATCGCGATCGTCAGCGTCTTCTCCCTGGACGATCCGCCAGATCAGGTCTGTGCCACGCTATTGAAGGTGGCAGCCGGGTTGCCGCAACTTCGTGAAGGCACGCAACCTTCATCAATCCCTTTGGGCGGCATTGAGTATCGCACCACCATTCCGCTGCGATCCTTCGACAATGACGGCCAGGCGAAGGCGACCTTCTTGCGCTGGATCTGGTATGCGGCTCGGCGGGACGGACTTCACCTCGATCACGCCACCGAGGCATGGTCCACACCCGAACGTGTCGCAGACGCGATACAGACCGTGGTCGCACCGACACTGCGGATAGGCCCCGAAGACCAGCAGGCACTCATCGCGCACTCGACACTCCAGCGGTACGGCGCCGACGAGAAGATCCAGGACTCCGGCGAGGTGCCCACTCACATGTTGTTCATCGTCTCGGGCCGCGTGTTACTGACCGCGGTCACGGCCGACGGCGCGGAGATATCGGTGGCCACTCTCGATGAGGGCTCCTTCCTCGGGCAGAGCACGCTGACCCGCCAGCCCGTGATCGGCCGCGCATATGCGGTGGGTGAGGTCACCGTCGTACAGATTGAACGGGAGCAGGTCGAGACACTGGTGCACCGCAACCCGGTGCTCATGCAGGAGTTCGGCCGCACGATCGAAGAACGACGTGCCAGCGTCCGCCAGGCGATCACCCCCGAAGCTCTTGCCCAAAGCCGCAGCGACTGATCCCCGCCGAAGCGCCGGCAGTCGCCCCAGTGTGGCGTCCGCCTGCCGATAGCTCAGAACGCAACGGCAGGCCTTGTATAGCCGCATATAGGTTTTCTGGCCACCTACGTGCTACGTAACATCTGTCACATATTTGCTATGGGTGCGATGGCGATTCCGATTGCTGGAGGTTCGACGTTTCAGACACACGGATGCCCCGGCGGTTCACACTTCTAGCCCGGTCCATGAGACGGTATCTCTCACTATGGACAGCGAACCAGTTGACCACCAGTACCTCACCTACGAGGAATTTGGCAGGGCGTTCTTCGAGATAGCCGTCAGCGAAGCCCGGGTAAGGGCTGCGGTCGCCTCGATCGCGGGCGAGCCATTCGAAGTCGGTCCCATGGCCCAGGGGCCCGGCAAGATCGCGAAAGTGACCGCGAAAGTCCAGATCCTGGACCCGGTCGTCACCCGGAACGACGGGCCGACCATCACCTTCGACATCCAGGTGCCACTGGCCATCGATCTGCTGATCGACCTGAAGCTCGACAAGAGCCGGTTCAAGGTCGCGGGCAACATCTCCCTCAAGGCCACCGCCCGCGCCGCCGCACCGCTGCAGTTGGTCATCGATGTCGCGCCGCCCGGCCCCTCGGACATCACGGTCGATGTGTCCTCCAACACGATCCGCGGGGAGCTACTGCGCATCTTGGCCGGAGTCGACCAGCTGATCAGCCGATTCATCGCCAGCTATGTGGCCCAGGAGGTCAACAACCCGAAGGCGATGGCGGCGCGCACGATCGACGTCGCCCACCGGCTCGACGCGGCGTGGACGGGCGTTTGATCGATCTCTCGGCCTGGGAACCCGTCACGACGGGGGAATCAGGCGCCCGGGTCTATCGATCACCGGACCACTTGCGCTATGCGAAAACAGGTGGCACCGATCTGGCGGCCGAACGAGACCGGATCGAATGGCTTAGCAGTCAACAGATCCCGGGCCCGTCCGGGCTCGAGTGGTCGACCGCACCGGGCGGTCCGGTGCTGATCACCTCGGCGGTCGCGGGCGTACCCGCCGATCAGCTCGACGCCGACGACCTGGACAGGGCGTGGCCTGCTATCGCCGACGCGGTGCGACGGCTGCACTCGCTGCCGGCGACCTGCTGCCCCTTTTCCCGCGACCTGGCTGCGACGGTGGCGCTGGCACGGGATGTGGTGGCCCGCCACGCCGTCAACCCGGATTTCCTGCCCGACGAGGACCGAGAGATACCCGCCCAGCAGTTGTTGTCCCGCATCACCGTCCAGCTGGCCGAGCGTCTGGCTGAGGAACCCGGCGATCTGGTCGTGTGTCACGGGGACCTGTGCTTGCCGAACATCATGATCTCGCCACAGGACTTCTCGGTGGCCGGCTTCATCGACCTCGGCAGGCTCGGGGTGGCGGACCGGCACGCCGATCTCGCCCTGCTCTTCGCCAATTCCCGCGAGACGTGGACCGAAGAGGCTCGCGCGGTCACCGCCCAGGCGCGGTTCCTGGACGCCTACGGAACACCAGCCGACCCCGAGCGCTTGGCGTTCTATCTGCGGTTGGATCCGCTGACCTGGGGTTAGAATTTCATTCTTGACTTATATAAGTTCATGCTTCTAATGTCGACGACATGCACGCCTTCGATGTACTGGGCGACCCGGTGCGTCGGCGCATCCTGGAGCTGATTCACGCGGGAGAGGTGACCTCCGGTGCGGTCGCCGAGGTCATCCGGGCGGAGTTCGCGATCAGCCAGCCGGCCGTGTCGCAGCACCTGAAGGTATTACGCGACAACGGGTTCGCCACCGTACGCACCGAGGGGACGCGCCGGCTGTACCGCGTCGACACCACGCCGCTGCGCGAGGTCGATCAATGGCTGGACACCTTTCGTCGCAACTGGACTCCACACCTGGACGCACTGGCCACGGAGATCGCCCGCGGCAAGCGACAACGCCGAAATACCCCCACCGGACCCAAGGGGAGCGCCTCGTGATCGATGTTCAGCACCAACTCAACTCCGTCCGCCGCACCGTCGGAACCAGGACATTCGAGGCCCGCGAGGCGCGGGTGGTGACCGTCAGTCAGACCTACGACACCGATGCCGAAGACCTGTGGGACGCCTGCACCAATGCCGAGCGCATTCCTCGATGGTTCCTGCCGGTCTCCGGCGACTTGTCCGTCGGCGGCCACTACTCGTTGGAGGGCAACGCATCCGGAACAGTACTCACCTGCGATCCGCCCCGTGCCTTCACGGCAACGTGGGAATGCGGCGGCATGAGCTGGATCGAGGTGACCATCGCGCCGGAGGCGCAAAACCCCGGGAACCGTGCCACCTTCACCCTGGAACACATCTCCGATATCGACGACGATGACGAGCATTGGCTGCAGTTCGGCCCGGGCGCCGTCGGAGTCGGCTGGGATTCTGGGCTTCTCGGCCTGGCCGGATATCTCGCCTCGCCCGGGGATCGCATCACCCCTGAGGAGGGCGCGGCCTGGGCGGCCAGCCAGGAGGGCCGCGCGTTCATGACCGGCTCCAGCGAGCGGTGGTACGACGCCGCCGTCGCCGCGGGCGTCCATCCCGCGGAAGCCCGCGCGATGGCCGATCGCACCACACAGGCCTATACCGCGGGCTGAGGTGGGCTGGGGTGGCCTGCGCCACAGCGGACGCTACTATCGGCCCATGACCACATCGGCAGTGCCGCCGGATGTTTCTGGATTTGGACGCGTCACCCAAATTGCTTGGGTTACTGATGATCTCGATGCCACCGAAGGCATGCTCAGCACCGTATTCGGTGTCAAGAAATGGACACGAATTCCAGATGTGCACTTTGGTCCCGAGACGTGCACGTACCGTGGCGGGCCAGCCGATTTCACGGCGACCATCGCACTGAGCTATCTCGACGACATGCAGCTCGAGCTGATTCTCCCGGTCAGTGGGACGAGCATCTACTCGGAGTTTCTGGAGCGCAATCCCGCGGGACTGCATCATGTATGCGTCGAACCACCCGATCTTGACGTGGCGCTCGATCACGCTGCCGCACGCGGCATGGAGGTTGTCCAGGCCGGTGTGATGCCCGGCGGCATGCGCTTTGCCTATCTATCGGCCCCCACAGCCGCCTTGCCGTACATGGAACTGGCCTTTGTCCCGTCCGAAATCCGGGCGTTCTACGACTACATCAAGAGTGAGCAGGCATGAGCGCAGCGATACCGGAAACCGTAGCGGTCCAAGACATCACGGAGTGGTCTGACGAGGTGGATGTACTCGTCGTGGGCTTTGGCATGGGCGGGGGATGTGCGGCTGTATCGGCTGCCGAAGCCGGCGCGCAGGTGCTGGTACTCGAGCGCGCCGCCTCCGCGGGTGGTACCACCGCAATGGCCGGTGGACACTTCTATCTGGGCGGCGGCACCGCTGTTCAGCAGGCCACCGGGCATGCCGACAGCGCCGACGAGATGTACAAGTACCTGATGGCGGTATCTCCGGATCCGGACCCGGAGAAGATCCGCCTGTATTGCAAGGGAAGCGTCGAACATTTCAATTGGCTTGAGGCACTGGGCTTTCAGTTCGAGCGCAGTTTCTATCCGGAGAAAGCCGTCATTCAGCCCAATACCGAGGGGCTGATGTTCACCGGGAACGAGCTGGTGTGGCCGTACCGCGACGAAGCCGTCCCCGCGCCGCGCGGGCATAAGGTCCCCAAGCCCGGTGACACCGGCGGCGCGGGCATGGTCGTGGACCTGCTCGCCCAACGCGCCGGCGACCTCGGTGTGCCCATCCGGTATGAGACCGGAGCAACCGCGCTCATCCTCGACGAGGGGGGAGCGGTCGTGGGTACGACGTGGAAACACTTCGCGGAAACCGGTGCGATACGGGCCAAGTCGGTGATCATTGCCGCCGGCGGCTTCGTGATGAACCCCGCAATGGTGGCCCAGTACACCCCCAAGCTCGCGGAGAAGCCATTCGTACTCGGCAGCACCTACGACGACGGACTCGGCATCAGGCTCGGGGTGTCCGCGGGCGCCGGCACCCGGAACATGAACCAGATTTTCGTGACCGCTCCGGTGTATCCGCCCTCGGGTCTGCTCACCGGGATCATCGTCAACAAGAACGGTGAACGGTTCGTCGCCGAGGACTCCTACCATTCCCGGACGTCGGGGTTCGTGATGGACCAACCTGACAGTGCCGCGTACCTGATCATCGATTCCGAACATATGGATCGTCCGACGCTGCCCTTGACACCGTTCATCGACGGCTGGGAGACCATCGCCGAAATGGAAGCGGCCCTGGGCATTCCGGCTGGCAACCTGGACAAGACGCTGCAGCGCTACAACGAGCACGCCGACAGGGGAGAGGATCCCGACTTCCACAAGCATCCGAAATACCTTGCCTCGCAGGGGACCGGTCCCTGGGGCGCATTCGATCTGACTCTCGGCAAGGCGATGTACGCCGGATTCACGCTCGGCGGGCTCCGCACCGACGCCGACGGGCGCGTGCTCACCGAATCAGGGCAGTCAATTCCCGGTCTCTACGCCGCCGGTGCGAGCGCGTCGAACATCGCTCAGGACGGCAAGGGCTATAGCAGTGGAACCCGGCTCGGCGAAGCATCGTTCTTCGGCCGGCGAGCCGGTTCGCACGCCTCGCAGCGTGCGTCGGCACAATGAGCAGTACTGTGTGCCACATCACAAAAAAGCATCAAATGGCCACGTGGCGGGATAGCTCATCGATGTCCACACACCCGTCGCCTAGGCTGTCAGCAACGGAAAGGTGACTCCAATGGCGGAGGTCTATACCAGGAACGGGCATCGGCCCGCGCCGACCGGCAAGATCCGCAAGCTGGCCAACGTCGCGCTGAACATCGACGGCACCGTCGGAAGCATCGAGTCCATGGCGGTGGAGGTACACGATCTCACCGACCGGGTCGGCGGTATGCTCGACCACCTCGATTCGAGCCTGGAGCGCCTCGACGACTCGCTGGATTCGCTGAACCTGACGTTGAACAACCTGGCCGAAACCACCACGACGCTGGCCCGAACTATGACGAGCCTCGAGACGCTCATCGACGTCGTGGACCCCCTGATTCGCGTTCTGAGGGTCGCGCTGTACCCGACGAAGATCGTGCTGGACTTCGCCGACGACCGGATCGCCCAGATCGAGCGCACGCTGCGCTGAACTCCCGCACGGCACCTCATTCCCGGCCTCCGGGCTGGTCATCACCATCCACTCCCGGCGTTCGATTAACATACATACCAGTTTGTCGGTAATGTCTCACCGACCTATACGACCGGTGTGGACGGAGGAAGCCGCGGTGAGCGATGCAACCGATGAACCCCGGCGGCCCCGGAGACTAGATCCGGTCTCCGCCGAGATTCAGTTCGACCGACTCGCCGCGACGGCCGGCCAGCTACTCAAGGCCGGAACGCGGATCCTGAGTCAACGTCCCACGGAACGCGACCTGCGCCAAGTCATCGCCAAGGAGATGCGCCGGTCCTTCGCCGAGCTCGGGCCCGCCTACGTCAAGTTCGGGCAGCTCATCGCCTCGTCACCCGGGATGTTCCCCGAGGACCTCTCCGCGGAATTCCGGTCGTTGCTCGACCACGTGCCACCGGCGGACCCCCAGACCATCCGCTCTATGCTGACCGACGAGCTCGGTGCACCACCGGAGGATGTGTTCGCGTCATTCGACGAGGTTCCCTTCGCGTCGGCGTCAATCGCCCAGGTACACAAGGCGACACTCAAGGACGGCGCCGCGGCCGTCGTCAAGATCCAGCGCCCCGCGATCCGCACGCGGCTTGCCGCCGATCTGCAGATCCTCAAACAGATCGCCCGCGGTCTCGAACTCACCGAGATGGGCCGGATGTCAAACATCTACGAGGTGATGCGCGACTTTGAGGCCAATCTTGCCGAGGAGCTGGACTTCACCCTGGAAGCCCAGGCCATGCGGGATTGGACGGCGGGGCTCGCCGGCTCCAAGTACGCGCAGAGAGTGCGCGTACCCCAGCTCTATTCCGATCTATGCACCGACAAGGTGCTCACCATGGAATACGTCGACGGGATCAGGATCGACGACGCGGACGCCATCCGCGCCGCGGGGTTCGACGGCCCCGAAGTGGTGAAGACCCTGATGCTCACCCTGTTCGACTCCGCGTTCGCCGCGGGCACCTTCCATGGCGACCTGCACGCCGGAAACCTGATGGTCGACCCACAAGGTCGAATTGTGTTCCTGGACTTCGGAATCGTGGGTCGCCTCGATGAGCGGACCCGTAAGACGCTGCGGGAGCTGATCGGCGCGCTCATTCTCGAACCCGACGATGAGGCGGCGGCGCGCACGCTGATCAAGCTCGGGGCCATCGATCCCCACGCCGACCCCGCCAAGGTCGCCGAGTCACTTCGCAAGGTCACCCGCCCCATGGGTACCTCGTTGGGCAAGATCTCCTACGGCACTATCGGCCGCCAGTTGACCGCGTTGGGCCGCGAGCACGACGCGATCCTCCCCAAGGAGTTCATCCTGGTCGGCAAGCAGTTGCTCTACGTCGAGCGATACACCAAACTGCTGGCTCCCGAATGGCAGCCGGTGGGCGATCCGGAAATTCTCACCTACTTCGGCACCTTGATATCGGCGTACCAACAGGCCCGCGAAGAAATCAAGGACAGCAAGAACGACACGGACGGGCCCAAGGAATGACACGCACCGCGGGTAGCCCAGCACGATCGACCGCACGCACCCAACGTGTCGAGCGGCGGACCCAGGAGGAACGCAGCGCCGCCATGCGCAGCAGGCTGCTCGATGCCACGGTGGACTGCCTGGTCAAGTACGGATATGCGGGCACCACCACCACCCGGGTGGCGCAACGTGCCGGCGTCACCCGCGGCGCCCTGGTCCATCATTTCCAGTCGAAATCCGAGCTTCTCGGAGAGTCGGTGCGGCACTTGGCGTTCAAGCAGGGTCAGGAGATCCTCTCCGAACTCATCGCGCTGGACCGTGACAGTGACGCCGACTTCATCAGCCGCTGCCTGGACGCGCTCTGGCGTATGCACCAGGGGTCGATGTTCATCGCCACCATGGAACTATGGATCGCCGCACGCACCGATCCCGAGCTGTCCGCCCAGATGGATCAGTTCGAATTCATTGTGATGCAACAATTCTCCACGCTCGGCCAATCGGTGAGTCAGAGCGACGAGGAACTGCGTGTCATCCGCAACATCACCCTCACCGCGATGGATGCCGTGCGCGGAATCCTGGTCAACAGCATGAACGCGCCGCAGGACGTTCGCGATCAGCGCTGGGCCCGGGCCAAGGCGATGTTGCTCAACATCGTCGAGTCACCGACAGTCGGCGCACCGCTCGACTCGGCGTTGCGCACCATGGACACCGGAAAGCTCGGCATTTCCGACTAGCCTCCGCGCGCCGACTCCCGCGCGGCTGCCTCCTCCATGCGCGATTGCTCGGCCGCGATGACCATGTTCCCGAAGTATCCGATGAACGACGGATCCGAGAGCAGCGCCCAATCGGGTGCCAGCAGCTTCATGTAACGCTCCACGTACAGCAGCTGTTTGGAAATCAGCACCAGCTCTCGGGGCAGCCGCACGTCGTACTGCTTGGCCATCACGGCCAGCTGCTTGCCGAGCTGACCGTATTCGATGGCCGAAAGCTTGGACTGCTGCAGGGGACTAGTGAAATTGGAGATATCCTTGCCCGCCGCCGTGGGGTCGACAGACTTGGCCCGATCGCCGATGGCGCCGAGCTTGTAGATGCCGCGACTCACCGCCGCGTGATCATTCTTCACGAAGAGGTCGACCATGATCTCGGTGAAGATCTTGCGGCTGCGTTCGTCGATACGCCCGACAATGCCGAAGTCCAGGAACACAATCCGGCCGGTGGAGTCCACCAGCAGATTGCCCGCGTGTAGGTCTCCGTGGAACAGCCCCTTGTGAAACCCCGTCTCGAACAGCGAATAGACGATGGCCTTGACCAATCCGACCCCGTCGAAGCCCGCCGAGTCGAGTTCGGCGATGTTGTCGATCCGGATGCCTTCGACGTACTCCATCGTCAGCACCCGCTCGGTGGTGTACTCCCAGAACACTTTGGGAACGCGTACCTTATCGCCGTATTCGGTGTCGGCAAGGCTTGCGATCCACTGCTCCATGGCATGGCCCTCGGCCGCGAAGTCCAGCTCCTCGTTGAGGTTCTGTTCGAAGTCCTCGACGATCTCCGTGGCATTGGTGGCCCGGCCCAGGTCGGTCTTGACCATCAGGCGCGCCAGACGTCCGATAATCCGGACGTCGGCGGCGAGCCTGGTGCGGATCTTGGGGCGCTGAATCTTCACCACCACTCGTTCGCCGGATTTGAGGGTGGCGTGGTGAACCTGAGCGATGGACGCGGAGGCGAACGGATGATCGTCAAAAGTCGCGAATATCGTTGCCGGATCGGCACCTAACTGCTCTCGCACGGTCTGGCGAATCAGCTCCGAGGATGCCGGCGGCACCCTGTCGAGTAGCGTGCGGAACTCGTTGGAAAGCGTTTCGGGGAAGACGCCGGGGGAGGACGCGACGAGCTGGCCGAGCTTGACGTAGGTCGGGCCCATGAGGGCGAAGGTGCGCCGCAGCTCGTGCGCGGCACGCACTTCCAGGGACCTTCCGCGCCGGGGCTTCACCAAAAGGCGCGCACCCGATCCCGCCAGCCGGGCGATCGTGAGACCAAATCGCCCGGCCTCCACATGAAGTGGCGGCGGATGCAGTTTGACCCTCGGTCGGGTGATCTCGATATCGATAGTGGCACCGGCAGGAGCCGAATCTGCCCTCGCGGAGGGTGGCTCCGAGGTAGATTCCGGGGCGGCGGGCTGCCGCCCCCCGTTCTCCGACAATCCGGCAGCGAGGGGCGCCGCGTCGTTGCCCGCGCCCTCGGGGGTGCTCATGAGCGCCACTGTAATACATACGAGCACAGTTGTATGTAACGTGCGCCCGAGCTACCGCGCGGTAACCGGCGAACCCCATTCCATCACCCACAGGCCTGTCGGTATTTGACCGCCATACACCTGCATTTAGTCGGTTTCGGGTGCGAGATCTGCGGTAATTGCATCTTACATACACGAGGGTATGTATGTTACGTTCGGAACCGTTGGCATCAATCCGAGCCAGACCAATGACAAAGGAGTCTTTCGCCCATGTCTGAGCTGCATTCCAGCATCGACCTCCCGTACAGCATCGACAAGCTCTGGTCGGTGTTGCCGGACCTCAACAAATACGACGAGTGGATGACCATCCACACCGGATTCAAGGGCGATGTTCCCTCGATCGACGACATCAAGGTCGGCACCAAATTCTCCGAAATCGTCACCCTGATGGGGATGGCCAACACGGTCGAGTGGACCGTGCAGGAGTTCACCCCGGCCGATGAGGTGCTGTCCGCCAAGAAGGGCGCCTTCAAGCTGGGTGGCACGGGCATGGCCGGAGTCGAGGCCATCATCAAGTCAAGCGTGGAGGAAATCGACGCCGACAACACCAGGGTGAACGTGGACTCGTCCTTCACCGGGCAAATGCTCACCGGAGCGATCGGTACCGCGATCGACAAGGCCGTGCAGGAGGAGCTCGAAAACTCCGTCGCGCGACTCAAGGAATTGCTGGCCCGGGAGCTCGGCTAGCCACGCTCCACGGCGCCCCCTTGACATCGACCACTTTCACCGAAGAAAGCAGGACACATGCTCGACTGGTCACCCATTGACCTTGCGGTGCGTGACGCCGTTCGCCAGTTCATCGACAAGGAAGTCAGACCACATGTCGACGCACTGGAGTCCGGCGAGATGGAGCCGTACCCCATCATCCGGAAGATGTTCGCCACCTTCGGCATCGACGCTCTTGCCAAAGAGGCGCTGCAGAAGCAGATAGAGAAGAAGAAAACCCGTGAGGCCGCACTGGCAGCCGGGGAACCGTTGGACGATTCGAAGAAATCCGACGGCGGCGGGGGAGTAATGGGCCTCGCCGGCGGATCCGCCGGCATGGGATTCGTCCTCACCAGCGAAATCTCCCGGGTCTGCATGGGTTTGGTGACCGGTATGGGCGTGAGCATGGGGCTGACGGTGCCGACCATCGCCTCGCGCGGCACCGCCGCACAAATGGAGCGCTGGCTACCCGAATTGGTCACCTACGAGAAGGTGGGTGCCTGGGCCATCACCGAACCCGATTCGGGCTCCGACGCGTTCGGCGGCATGAAGACATATGTGACGCGCGATGGCGAGGACTACATCCTCAACGGGCAGAAGACGTTCATCACCAACGGCCCCGATGCCGATGTGATCGTGGTCTACGCCAAGCTGAACGAAGGCACAGCGCAGGAACCGGTTGATCCACGCGATCGCAAGGTGCTGACGTTCGTACTGGACAAGGGCATGGAAGGCTTCACGCAGTCGAAACCTTTCCGCAAGATGGGTATTCACAGCTCCCGCACCGGCCAGTTGTTCTTTGAGAACGTGCGCCTCGGCAAGGACCGGCTCCTTGGCGAAACGGAGACCAACGATCAGGGCGACGGCCGCGATAGTGCGCGCGCCAACTTCTCGATGGAACGCATCGGGGTGGCGGCACTCGCGCTGGGGGTCATCGAAGAGTGCCTGCGTCTCTCACTGGATTACGCCAAGACCCGCACCTTGTGGGGCAAGGAAATCGCCCAGTTCCAGCTCATCCAGCTCAAGCTGGCCAAGATGGAAGTGGCCCGGCTCAACGTGCGCAACATGCTGTTCCACGCCATCGAGAGCCTCTCGGAGAACAAGACGCCGTCCCTGGCAGAGGCCTCCGCCATCAAGCTCTACTGTTCGGAGGCCGCCACCGATGTCGCGATGGATGCCGTGCAGCTCTTCGGCGGCAACGGCTACATGACCGAGTACCGCGTCGAACAGCTGGCGCGCGATGCCAAGTCTCTGATGATCTACGCCGGCAGCAACGAAGTGCAGATCACCCACATCGCCAAGGGGCTGTTGGCCGGCAAATAGCACGGCAAGTGGCACGGCAACGAGCTCGCGACATCCGCGCCGGCGTCACGCGCGGCGCGCCTTCAGGACGATCGGCGGAGTACTGGGCTCTTTACCGGGCCGCGGTACTCCGCCGATCGTGTCGCATCCGTCAAATGGGTATCGCGGATGGGTCCGGGAGCTCGCCTGACGGTGCATATCGGGGCCCCTCGGAACCTCACGTACCGTGTGCATGTGCGCAAGTCGAACACCGCCTCACGGTTCACCGAGAAGTTCTGGAAACTGCTCGGTGCATCCACGGACAAGAACCAGAGCGAGTCGCTGGCCCTTGTGGAGACCTCGAAGAAGTACGACGAGAAGGCCAAGGACCTCACCGACGAGCAGCTCACCAAGGCGGCCAAGAAGCTCGACCTCTCCGAGGGCCTCGAGTCCAAGGACATCGGCCAGTTCCTGGCGATCGTGCGTGAGGCCGCCGAACGGACCATCGACGAGCGTCCGTTCGACGTTCAGCTACTGGGTGCGCTGCGCATGCTCGACGGTGACGTCATCGAGATGGCCACCGGCGAAGGTAAGACCCTCACCGGCGCCATCACCGCCGCCGGATACGCCCTCGGCGGGCGTAGCGTGCACGTCATTTCCGTCAATGATTACCTGGCCCGGCGCGACGCCGAATGGATGGGACCGTTCCTGGAGCGGCTCGGCCTGACAATCGGCTGGATCACCGAGGAATCCACCGCCGACGAGCGCCGCAAGGCCTACGCCTGCGACGTCACCTACGGCTCGGTCAACGAGATCGGTTTCGACGTGCTGCGCGACCAGCTGGCGATCGACGTCGACGACTTGGTGTCACCGAGCCCCGATGTCGCCGTGGTCGACGAGGCCGACTCGGTACTCGTCGACGAGGCCCTGGTGCCCCTGGTGCTGGCCGGTACCAGCCATCGGGAAGCGCCGAGCTCGGAGGTCATCGAGGCGGTACGCGAGCTGATCGCAGGCGAGGACTACGAGGCCGACAACGACCGCCGCAACATCTTCCTGACCGACATCGGCGCCCGGAAGCTGGAAAAGCAGCTGGGAAACATCGACCTGTACTCCGAACATCACGTCGGCACCATTCTCACCGAGGTCAACGTCGCACTGCACGCACACGTGCTCCTCGAGCGCGATGTGCACTACATCGTGCGCGACGGCGCCGTGCACCTCATCAACTCCTCACGCGGCCGCATCGCCACCCTGCAGCGCTGGCCCGATGGCTTGCAGGCGGCGGTCGAAGCCAAGGAAGGCATCGAAACCACCGACACCGGCGAGGTTCTCGACACCATCACCGTGCAGGCACTGATCAACCGCTACCCGCGCGTCTGCGGAATGACCGGCACCGCGCTCGCCGCCGGCGAGCAGCTGCGCCAGTTCTACAAGCTGGGAGTCTCGCCGATCCCGCCGAACACCCCGAACATTCGCGAAGACCAGCCCGACCGCGTGTACATCACCGAGGCAAGCAAGAACGACGCCATCGTCGCGCATATCGCCGAGATCCATGCCACCGGTCAGCCGGTGCTCGTCGGCACCCACGATGTCGCCGAATCCGAGGCAATGCATCACCGACTGGTGCGCGCGGGCGTTCCCGCCGTCGTGCTGAACGCCAAGAACGACGCCGAGGAAGCCCGCGTCATCGCCGAGGCGGGCGCGCTCAACGCCGTCACGGTCTCCACCCAAATGGCCGGCCGCGGTACCGATATCCGCCTGGGCGGATCCGAGGAGACCGACTACGACGCTGTCGTCGAGGCCGGCGGGCTGCACGTCGTCGGCACCGGGCGGCATCGCACCGAGCGGCTCGACAACCAGCTGCGTGGACGAGCCGGGCGTCAGGGCGACCCGGGATCGTCGGTCTTCTTCTCCAGCTGGGAGGACGAGGTCGTTGTGGCGCACCTGGATTCGGCCAAGCTGCCCACCGAAACCGATGACGACGGGCAGATCGTCAGCGCCAAGGCCGGCGGTCTCATCGACCACGCCCAGCGGGTCGCCGAAGGCGCGATGCTCGACCTGCACGCCAACACCTGGCGATACAACCAGCTGATCGCCCAGCAGCGCGCCATCATCTCCGACCGCCGGGACACCTTGCTGCGCACCGACACCGCCCGCAAGGAATTGCAGGAGCGTTCGTCCGAGCGCTATGACGAGCTGGCCGAGGAACTTTCCGAAGAGCGGCTGGAACGCATCTCGCGGCAGATCATGCTGTACCACCTGGACCGGGGCTGGGCCGACCACCTGGCGTACCTCTCCGATGTGCGAGAAAGCATCCACCTGCGCGCCCTCGGACGACAAAACCCGATCGACGAGTTCCACCGGCTCGCCGTCGACGCCTTCGCATCGCTGGCCGCCGACGCCGTGGAAGCCGCCCAGCAGACCTTTGACACCGCGAATCTGGTTGACGAGGAACAGGGATTGGATCTGTCGAAGCTCGCCCGGCCGACCTCGACGTGGACATACATGATCCACGACGACCCGCGCAAGAACGACAGCCTCTCGATCCTGAACCTACCCGGCGTATTCAGCTGACGACGGGGAGCCCATTTGCGCGGGGTATCACCGCGCGAATATGAGAGGCTGGCCGGATGGGAACCGCGGAGCCGTCCACTGGAGACGACCGGATACTGACGGTCCCCAACCTGCTGAGCGTCATTCGGCTGGCATTCATCCCGCTGTTCTTGTACCTGCTGCTGGTGAAACACGCCGACGGATGGGCCGTCGCCATCCTGATGCTCAGCGGCTTCACGGACTGGGCGGACGGCAAGATCGCCCGGCTGATGAACCAGTCGTCACACCTCGGAACGCTCCTGGACCCGGCCGCCGACCGCCTCTACATGGTGACCACGCCGATCGCCTTCGCGATCCGGGACATCGTGCCGTGGTGGATCGTCATCGCCCTGATGGCCCGCGATCTCATTCTCACCCTCGGGCTGCCCATCGTGCGTAGCCGCGGCATCGAGGCCCTTCCGGTCATCTACATCGGCAAGGCCGCCACCTTCGCGTTGATGTCGGCGTTCCCGCTCATCCTGATCGGCGAATGGGACTCATTGTGGGGCAGGGTGATCGGCCCGTGCGGCTGGGCGTTCCTCATCTGGGGCCTGGGTATGTACCTGTGGACCTTCGTGCTCTACATCGCGCAGATCGTGATGGTGGTGCGGCAGCTGCCAAAGGTGACTACCTGACATGGACACACCGGACACCCCCGGAAGCGGAAAGGACCCCCAGATACACGGCAATGGGCCGCACCTCATGGGCGGTTTCGAGCCCGAGGAGGGGCTGGGCCACCACACCGCCAATCGCCCCAAGCGCAATCCGGTGCCCTCGCTGCTGCGCACACTGCTCTCCGATCACCTGGACGCCGGATACCTGGAGGCCGCCGAGGCTCGCAAGAATGGGACCGCGCCACGCGGTCGGCTGGCCGAATGGGGTTGGCAGGCAATCGCTGCCATCGCCATCGCGGTAGTCTTCGCGGCCGCCGTGGCTCAGACCACACGCATCGCGCCGGGCGTGATGCAGGAGAAGCAGGGGCTGCTCGCCAGCATCCGCAGTGAACAACGCGATTCGGGAACGTTGGAAGCCACGCGTGACCAGCTTTCCTCGGAGGTGGCCGGAGCCCGGCGCAGTCAGCTGGAAGGCAACGAACAGGGCAAGGAGCTGCTGAATCGGTTGGACCAGTTGGGCCTTGCCGCCGCGAGCACCGAAGTACGGGGACCCGCGCTCATCGTCACGCTGGCGGACCCGGGCAGCGGTGGCGATCTTTCGGACGTCTCCAAGGAACGCATCCCACGCAGCCAGCAGGTCATTCTGGACCGCGACATGCAACTCGTGGTGAACTCGCTGTGGACCAGTGGCGCGGAGGCGATTTCGGTATCCGATGTGCGCATCGGCCCGAACGTGACGATGCGTCAGGCCGGGGGAGCGATCCTGGTCGACAATCAGCCCACCAGTTCGCCGTACCGGATCGTGGCCATCGGCCCGGCCAACACCATCAAGTCCGCGTTCGAACGCAGTCCGGGAATGGCTAGGATGCGGCTCCTACAGAAGTCGTATGGCATACGGCTCACCCTGGCCACCCAGGAGAACGTGCAGATGGCCCCGGCAGCCAGCCGGGATGTCAAATACGCCAAAGAGATTCCGGCGGGCAATCGGTGAGGTGGGCCCGACCGTGATGTGGAAAGGAAGTGGACGATGATCGGCATAGTCGCGCTGGCGATCGGGGTGGTTCTGGGGTTGGTGTTTCACCCGAACGTGCCTGACGCCGTCGCCCCGTACTTGCCGATCGCGGTCGTGGCGGCCCTCGACGCACTCTTCGGTGGCGCTCGGGCCTACCTGGATCAGATATTCGATTCGAAGGTCTTCGTGGTGTCCTTCGTCTTCAACGTGCTGGTGGCGGCGCTGATCGTGTTCGTGGGCGACCAGCTCGGAGTCGGTACACAGCTATCCACCGCCATCATCGTCGTTCTCGGCATCCGAATCTTCGGGAACGCTGCCGCCCTGCGGCGCAGGTTGTTTGGGGCGTGAGCCGGTGAACCAATCCCATCCCGCACAGCCGGATTCACGACACGAACCACATCCCGGCAAGCACGAAATGCCCAAGACGCGTCGGCCGCCGACGCGCAGTCAGATCACCTTCGGCGTGCTGGGTGTGGCACTGTGCGCGCTGCTGGGCCTGGCGATCACCACCCAGGTACGTCAGACCGAATCGGGCGACGGGCTCGATACCGCTCGGCCTGCCGATTTGCTCGTGCTACTCGACTCCTTGCAGCAGCGAGACGCCAACCTCAACAAGGAGATCGCGGATCTGCAACAGAGCCTGATCACCATGCGCGCCAGCGGAACCGGTAATCAGGCCGTGATCAACGACGCCAAGGCGCGGCTGTCCGCGCTGTCCATCATGGCGGGGACCGTCGGCGCCACCGGACCGGGCGTCGTCCTCACCATCACCGATCCCGGGCAGGGACTGGGCGCGGAAACGCTCCTCGACATCGTCAACGAGCTGCGGGCGGCCGGAGCCGAGGCCATCGAGATCAGGGCGGGCGACAAATCCGTACGCGTCGGTGCCGATTCGTGGGTCATCGGCACCCCCGGACAACTCGTCGTGGACGGCACGGCCCTGGCGCCCCCGTATTCGGTTCTGGCGATAGGCGATCCACCGACACTCGCGGCGGCGATGAACATTCCCGGCGGCGCCGTCGACACCGTCTCGCGGGTGGGCGGCAGCGTTACCATCGACCAGCCGGCCCGCGTTGACATCACCACCTTGCGAGAACCGAAACCTCGCCAATACGCTCAGCCCGGCAAGTAGCCCTGAGGGCCCAGCGACTACACAGACCACTGACCGAGAGCAAGGACGACTCACCGTGACCGAAATTCCCGCCGACCTGCATTACACCGAGGAACACGAATGGGTGCGGCGCACCGGCGAAACCACCGTGCGCATCGGAATCACCGACTACGCACAGTCGCAACTCGGTGACGTGGTGTTTGTCCAGCTCCCGGATGCCGGCTCCGATCTGACCGCCGGCTCCACATTCGGCGAGGTGGAATCCACGAAATCGGTATCTGACCTGTTCGCGCCCATCACCGCGAAAGTCGTTGCCGCGAATGGCGATTTGGACTCCAACCCGCAGCTGGTCAATTCGGATCCCTACGGCGAGGGCTGGTTGGTCGACCTTGAAGCCGCCAGCGCGGCCGATCTCGATGCGGCTCTTAATGACCTCTTAGACGCATCGGGATATGGTGACGCCACCGATTAGGAGGGCACAGGTTCTCCAACCAGTCCGACGGCCATAATTTCGGGTGGACCACTGGCGGATACGGCAGAGGTGACCCGTTACGGGCAGTCAGACGGTACGGTCGGAAACGAGCGGCAATGAACGCTCGCCGCGAAGAGCATGAGGGCAGATGAGGGTCGCGATGAGCATCACGCTCAGCGAGATCCGCACTGACAATCGAATCCTCCCAGGGGCGAGGAAGAAGGAGCGATGGTGACCGATAACGACAAGGACGACACGTCAGGCGAGGTCACCGCGGAGACGACCTCGGTGTTCCGCGCCGATTTCGCCACCGAGCTGGAGGCGCCCGCTCAGGCCGGTGGCGACGTGTCCGGTGTCGAAGGATTGCCCGCCGGATCGGCACTGTTGGTGGTCAAGCGCGGCCCCAACGCCGGATCACGCTTTCTGCTCGATCAGGCAACCACATCGGCCGGACGGCACCCCGATAGCGACATCTTCCTCGATGACGTCACGGTGAGCCGTCGTCACGCCGAATTCCGGCTTGACAGTGACGAATTCCAGGTCGTGGACGTGGGCAGCCTGAACGGCACCTACGTCAACCGCGAGCCCGTCGATTCGGCGGTCCTCGCCAACGGCGACGAAGTGCAGATCGGAAAGTTCCGGCTGGTCTTCCTGACCGGACCGAAGTCGGCCGGCGATGATTCCGCCTCGGGTGGCCAGTGACAGCTCCCGACCGGCCGGCTCTCACCGGAATGTCGATCGGGTCGGTACTCGACCTGTTGCGTCCGGAGTTTCCGGACGTCACGATCTCGAAGATTCGATTCCTCGAATCGGAGGGACTGGTTACCCCGTCGCGTAGCGCGTCGGGGTATCGCCGGTTTTCGGCCTATGACGCCGAGCGGCTGCGTTTCATCCTGACCGCGCAACGCGATCACTACCTGCCGTTGAAGGTGATCAAGGAGCAGCTCGACGCGCAGCCCGACGGGGCGTTGCCCGATGTGGCGGGCTTCAGCGGCCCCAGGCTGTTCGCCATCACCGACGGTGACGACACCAACGGTGTTGCCCGTCAAGGATTCCCATCCTCCTCGCGGCCCAGCCGGCTGAGCCGCGAGGATCTACTGTCGCGCTCGGGCGCCGACGAGGTGCTGCTGACCTCGCTCATCAAGGCAGGGATCATCACGGCCGGACCCGGCGGATTTTTCGACGAGTACACGGTGCTGATCGTCCAGTGCGCCGCCGAGCTGGCCGACTACGGCGTCGAGCCGCGGCACCTGCGCACCTTCCGGTCGGCCGTCGATCGTGAGACCGACCTGATCGCCCAGATAGTGGGCCCGACCGTCAAGGCCAACAAGGCAGGAGCGCGCGACCGCGCCGATGACCTGATCCGGGAAGTGGCGGCGCTGTCGATCGCGCTCCACGGCGCCATGATCAAGTCCGCGGTGCGCGGCGTCCTCGATCGCTGAGTACTAGACTCGCGGTACGACAGAAGTACTGGTGTTGGAGGCACGATGAGCGAAGTTCGAGTCGTGGGAATCCGCGTGGAACAGCCCCAGAACCAGCCGGTGTTGTTGCTGCGCGAGTCCGCGGGGGATCGTTACCTGCCGATTTGGATCGGCCAGTCGGAGGCTGCTGCCATCGCACTGGAGCAACAAGGGGTGGAGCCGTCGCGGCCGCTCACCCATGACCTGATTCGTGATCTCATTGTGGCCCTTGGGCATTCACTCAAGGAAGTCCGGATTGTGGATCTGCAAGAGGGCACGTTCTACGCGGATCTGGTGTTCGACAGCGACATCCGAGTGTCCGCGCGGCCATCGGATTCGGTGGCGATCGCGCTGCGTGTCGGGGTGCCGATCTACGTCGAGGAAGCGGTGCTCGCCGAGGCGGGCTTGATCATTCCCGACGAGGACGACGAGGACTCCGGCGGAGCGCTGCGCGAAGACGAGGTGGAGAAGTTCAAGGAGTTCCTGGACAGCGTCTCGCCCGATGACTTCAAGGCCACGGAAGGCCCGTGACAGGGCCTTAAGTAACGAGTAAGTCTCAACCTGACCTTGACAGTCGCAGCCCGGGCGCGTCGCATTGACCGTAATTTCACGCGGGTCATAATTTGACTCAGCGGCCGGCACGGGGCAGCGCAAGGGGCGTATGCTCGGAGAATTCGTGCTTGGACGAACGCACTACCGGCGGACTCGGTACCGTGAGATCTCTCAGGGGATTTCTCAGGACCGCGCCACGAGAGCCGGCGAAGCGATCGGCGAGAGGGAGCAGAAGTGGTCGAACAGCCGCATGAGGGGCAGCTGGAGATGACGCTGGAGTCAGGAGCGGCGGGTTCGTCCGAGTCCTCCGAGTCCTCCGCGTCTTCCGGGCCTGTTCAGCCGGGTCTCTTCCCGGATAACTCGGTTCCCGATCAGCTCGTCGGCTACCGCGGCCCGAGCGCCTGCCAGGTTGCTGGCATCACCTACCGCCAGCTGGACTACTGGGCCCGCACCTCGCTCGTGGTTCCCTCGATTCGTGGCGCCGCCGGCTCGGGTAGCCAGCGCCTGTACTCGTTCAAGGACATCCTGGTCCTGAAGATCGTCAAGCGACTGCTGGACACCGGTATCTCGCTGCAGAACATCCGCGTCGCCGTCGAGCACCTGCGCCAGCGCGGTGTCGAGGACCTGGCCAACATCACACTGTTCTCGGACGGCACCACCGTCTACGAGTGCACTTCCGCCGAAGAGGTCGTCGACCTGCTGCAGGGCGGGCAGGGTGTGTTCGGCATCGCGGTCAGCGGTGCCATGCGCGAACTGACCGGCGCCATCGCCGAGTTCCCCGGGGAGCGTGCCGACGGCGGCGAAGCCATCGAGGCGCCGGAGGACGAATTGGCCTCTCGCCGCAAGGATCGCGCCCGCAAGATCGGCTGATCGGGCGCCGCAGTCGCTCCGGTCTGAACCAGCTCGTTAACTGGCGTAAACTGGTCCCGCATCGCCCGTGGGCGGGAGAGTGTCGTGACCGCCAGTCATGACCGCCGAAGGAGCAACACCTCTCCGTCAATCTCTCAGGCCCCCGAACCGCTCTCGGCCCCGATGCCTCTGAAAAGCGGTGATCCGGTTGTACGACCGGACCGCCCGCCGACGGGGAAAGGCGCCTAGCTGGAGATTCACCAGCTAGGACGACCGAATCTCTCAGGCACCCGGCACGGGTTGATGACAGAGGGAGGGGAGACGCTGTCGCGTGCCTGCCGCGCGACTCGACCCTCCGGGAGCGCCATGACGTTCGCTGACCGCCACATCGGTCCGACCACCGCCGATATCGACACCATGCTCGCCACCATCGGCGTAGCCAGCCTCGACGAGCTCGCCGACAAGGCGGTTCCGGCCAGCATCCTGGACGCACTGCACGGCGGACTAGCCGGCGGACTCGACGCGCTTCCCGCAGCAGCCTCCGAACACGAAGCCCTGGACGCGCTGCGAAAACTTGCCGGTCACAACACGATTGCCGTGTCCATGATCGGGCAGGGCTACTTCGACACGCTCACCCCGCCGGTGCTGCGCCGCCATATCCTGGAAAACCCGGCGTGGTACACCGCGTACACGCCCTACCAGCCGGAGATCAGCCAGGGCCGCCTCGAGGCATTGCTGAACTTCCAGACCATGGTCGCCGAGCTCACCGGTCTGGATATCGCGAACGCCTCCATGCTCGACGAGGGCACCGCGGCCGCGGAGGCGATGACGCTCATGCATCGCGCCGTGAAGTCCGGTTCCCATCGCCTCGTGGTCGATGCCGATGTGTACGGACAGACCGCCGCCGTGATCGCCACCCGCGCCGAACCACTCGGCATCGAGGTGATGACCGCCGATCTCACCGCAGGACTGCCCGACGGAGAGTTCTTCGGAGTAGTAGTGCAGCTGCCCGGCGCGTCCGGGGTGGTGCGCGACTGGACGTCGCTGATCTCCGAGGCCCATGAGCGCGGCGCGTTGGTGGCGGTCGGCGCCGACCTGCTGGCCCTCACCCTTGTTGCCCCGCCCGGAGACATCGGCGCCGACGTCGCCTTTGGCACCACGCAGCGTTTCGGTGTACCCATGGGATTCGGCGGACCGCACGCCGGATACCTCGCGGTGCACACCGCGCATGCCCGTCAACTGCCGGGACGCCTCGTCGGGGTATCGGTGGATGCGGATGGCTCACCCGCGTATCGACTCTCGTTGCAGACCCGCGAACAGCACATCCGTCGCGACAAGGCCACCAGCAATATCTGTACCGCGCAGGTGTTACTGGCCGTGATGGCCGCCATGTACGCGAGCTACCACGGACCAGAAGGGTTGCGCGCCATCGCCACCCGGGTCCATCGCAATGCGCAGCTGCTGGCTTCCGGGCTGACCCGCGACGGCCACACCGTGGTGCACGACCATTTCTTCGACACCGTGCTGGTGCACGTGCCCGGCAAGGCCGCTCAGATCCAGGCCGCCGCCAAGGCAGAGGGAGTCAACATCTGGTGCCCCGACGGCGACCACGTCTCGATCGCCTGCGATGAGGCGACGACGCTGCCGCACCTGGTCTCGGTGCTGCGAGCATTCGGAACCGAGATGTTCGACGGCACCCTGGAGGCCCCGCACACCTCGGACATCGCGACCCGCGACTCCGATTATCTGACTCATCCGGCGTTCAACCGCTACCACAGCGAGACGGAGATGATGCGGTACCTGCGTGCGCTGTCCGACAAGGACATCGCGTTGGACCGCAGCATGATTCCGCTCGGCTCCTGCACCATGAAGCTCAACGCCGCCGCAGAGATGGAACCCATCACCTGGCCACAGTTCGCCGCACAGCATCCGTTCGCGCCCGCGAGCGATTCACGCGGGCTGCGCACCCTGATCGCCGATCTCGAGGGTTGGCTGGCCGATATCACCGGCTACGACACGGTGAGCTTGCAGCCCAACGCCGGATCGCAGGGTGAATACGCGGGTCTGCTGGCCATCCGGCAGTACCACATCGACCGTGGCGACAGCGATCGCGACGTGTGCCTGATCCCGTCGAGTGCGCACGGCACCAACGCTGCCTCGGCCGCGCTGGCCGGCATGCGCGTTGTGGTGGTGGCATGCCGCGAGAACGGCGACGTCGACCTGGACGACCTGCGCGAGAAAATCACCAAGAATGCCAGTGCGCTGTCCGCGATCATGATCACCTATCCGTCTACTCACGGTGTCTACGAACACGACATCGCCGACATCTGCGCGGCCGTGCACGATGCCGGGGGACAGGTGTACGTCGACGGTGCCAATCTGAACGCTCTTGTCGGGCTTGCCCGCCCCGGACGCTTCGGCGGCGACGTCAGCCACCTGAACCTGCACAAGACGTTCTGCATCCCCCACGGCGGCGGGGGCCCCGGCGTCGGGCCCGTCGCGGTGCGCAGCCACCTCGCGCAGTACCTGCCGGGGCACCCGTACGCCGACGAATTGCCCGGTGGCGCCGTCGTCTCTTCGGCGCCCTACGGTTCGGCATCGATCCTGCCGATCACCTGGGCCTACATCCGGATGATGGGCCCCGACGGCCTGCGGGCGGCATCACTGACGGCGATCGCCTCGGCCAACTACCTGGCGCGACGTCTCGATGAGTACTACCCGGTGCTCTACACCGGCGACAACGGCATGGTGGCCCACGAGTGCATCCTGGACCTGCGGGACATCACCAAGAACACCGGAGTCACCGTCGACGATGTCGCAAAGCGCCTGGCGGACTACGGTTTCCACGCACCGACGATGAGCTTCCCGGTGGCCGGCACGCTCATGGTGGAGCCCACCGAAAGTGAGAGCCTGGCCGAAGTGGACGCCTTCTGCGAGGCCATGATCGCGATCAAGGCCGAGATCGACAAGGTCGGTTCCGGAGTCTGGCCGGTGGAGGACAACCCGCTGCGCGGGGCGCCGCACACCGCCGAATCCCTCATCGCCGACGAGTGGAACCACCCCTACAGCCGGGCCGAGGCCGCCTACCCGCTGGGCAAGGGGTTCCGCCCCAAGGTGTGGCCGCCGGTACGTCGCATCGACGGAGCCTACGGAGACCGGAACCTGGTGTGCTCCTGCCCACCGATCGAGGCGTTCGCCGAGTAGTACGACGAGCAGGCGCTCGGTCCTCCATAACCCGAGGATGTGGAAGGACCAAGCGCCTGCTCGCGGGGGCGCTAGGACATGAAGCGGGTGATGGCCGCAACCAGCTCCGGGCTGTTCGAGGCCGGAATGTTCTGATAGGCGCCGCCGGTCTGCTGCGCGAGCGCCTGCCAAGTCTGCTGATCGGAGTCGCCACCGAAGTCGATCACGTTGATGCGCACCGGTTTCGCCGGATCCTTGAGCCGGTTGATGGTGTCGATCAGGCCCTGACCATCCAAGGTTTGGTCGGTGTGCGAACGCCCGGCCACCACCAACACCGAGTTGACCTGGTTGGGGCGGAAACCACCCACGGCGTCCTGATACAGCGCCCGCAGCGTCGTGTACGCCACCGCGCCATTGCCGGTGGGCTGCAGCGCCGTCAGCGCATCGGCGACGCTCTGCGAACGGGGCATGCCTTCCACGTCATCGCCGGCGCCACCGAGGCGCACCACGGTGTTGCCTTCCTTGCCGTCGTATACCCACAGGCCGACACCCGAAGTCGGAGCGATGGCACGAACCCTATTCGCCAGTGCCCCGGTGATATCGGACAGCTTCACATCGGGAGCGGGTGAGGAAGAAAGCATGATCGTCGTGGTCCCGGACCCCGTCGAGGTGCCCTCGGCCAGTGCGACGCGCACCTTGTCCTCAATGGTCAGCGGCGTTTCGATCTTGGCGAAGGTCACCACATCACTACTGGGCAGGTCCGCGCCATCGGCGCGGAAACCCGCGGCCGCCAGATCCTTGAGCTGGTCCTTGTCACCCAGGAAACGCGAGAACTGGCTTGCCGCCGTGTGCTGCTCCTCGGAGAGCCACGGACCATCCAGCTGCACAGTGGGGTAGTCGGCGATCGGGGTGGCCCCGGCAGGTTGCCATGCGGCGATGACCTTCTTGGCGTCACCGTTGCTGCGAGTCCGGGCATAAAGCTGCTGCTCGGTGGTGACCACCGCATGGACCGCGGCACCGGGCTGCTCGCCGCCATCGAGCAGCGCGCCGATGGCATCGGACAGGTTGTTCGCGGGCAGCTTGGGAGCCGTCGCCGCCAACGATGTGGCCGCACCCGCCCCCAGCTCGGGCGAGTCACCCGGGCGGACACTGGCCGCCGCCACCGCTTCGGCGGCGAGCTGCGTCGCATCGGCGTTGCCGCTCGACGGCAGCGCCAACCGCAGCGAACCCCAGCCCGGAAGGCCGAAACCGTCGAGCGAGTTCGGAACATTCTGCAGCGCAGGTACATCCGCCCAGGTCTTGTCGCCGGGAATGGCCTGGCGCAGCTTCGGCGTCATCGCAATGACGACGGGCGAACTCACCAAGGACCGGCTGTCACTGACGATATTGGTCTTCGAGGCCGCCTTCAGGCGTGCCGAAGAGATCGAGCTGCCCGGGATCCACAAGGCCGGTTGCTCACCGAGCTCGGCGGGCCACTGACCTGTCAGCCCCTTGATCACATTGGCGGTATCCGCGGGACGCACCGAGACGGTGAAGCAGTAGTCGCCGATCACCTCGTGTTTCTTGTTGAACCGCTCCGACAACTCGCCGATCCGGTCCGCGATCGACGGGTCAGCAACCACGGCGATGGCGTTGTTTCCGTGCACGCAGGTGGCCGCGGCCTCGGCTTGGTTGTCGGTGGTCCGCCGGTCGAAGTACCACCACAGACCGATGGACAGGGCCACCACCAGTACCGCCGCGACGACGCCGATCAATCCCTTACTGACGCCCCAGTTGCTGCCACCACTGCGGCGATGAGACCGCTGCCAGCTGCCCGTATCCAATCCCGCACTGTCGAAGCTGCCCGTTCCCGGACTGTCGAGTCCTGGACCGTCGAAATCCGGTCCGGAGCTCGCTTCGTGGCCTGGCTGAGGGTCCGCGACCCAACCGTCGTTGTCGTCCGGATCGTTTGGGCTACCCGACCCAGATGCGCTGTGCCTGCCCATGTGTTGTCGCGACCCTTCTGATCGTGTCTAAGTACTTGTCCAGCGGCGGTCCATGAGCCGCGCTGCGCGTCGGCCCGAGTCTACTGTCCCAGACCCCATGAACCACGGCACGCGACACCAAATCGCGGCCAAACCGACACTCAGTAGACAAGGACGGCAACGGCCTCCGACGAGATCCAGGCACGTCGGAGGCGCTGTCCGCTACTTGGCCCCTGCGGCCTTGTACTCGCGGCGACGCCGGTGCAGGATCGGCTCGGTGTACCCGTTCGGCTGGTCCTTGCCCTCCAGGATGAGCTCCTTGGCGGCCTGGAAGGCAATGTTGCTGTCGAAGTCCGGCGCCAACGGCCGGTAGTCCTTGTCGCCGGCGTTCTGCCGATCGACAATCGGGGCCATCCGCTTGAGACCCTCGACCACCTCGTCCTCGGTGATGACATCGTGACGCAGCCAGTTGGCCAGCAGCTGGCTGGAGATGCGCAGGGTGGCACGGTCTTCCATCAGCGCCACGTCGTGGATATCCGGAACCTTGGAGCAGCCGACACCCTGGTCGATCCAGCGGACCACGTAGCCCAGGATCGATTGGCAGTTGTTGTCGATTTCCTCGCGAATGTCCTCGGCGGTCCAGTCATGACGCGACTCGGCCAACGGAATGGTGAGCAAAGACTCCAGCTCGGCGCGGTGCTTACCCGCCAACTCCTGGTCCACTGCTTTGACGTCGACCTGGTGGTAGTGCAGCGCATGCAGAGTCGCCGCGGTGGGCGATGGCACCCACGCCGTGGTCGCACCCGCACGCGGCTGCGCGATCTTCTGCGCGACCATGTCTGCCATCAGATCCGGCATGGCCCACATGCCCTTGCCGATCTGAGCCTTGCCGGCCAACCCGGCGCCCAGTCCGGTGTCGACGTTGTGGTCCTCGTACGCCAGAATCCACGGCTGCGACTTCATGACGGCCTTGCGACACATCGGCCCGGCTTCCATCGAGGTGTGGATCTCGTCGCCGGTGCGGTCCAGGAAGCCGGTGTTGATGAACACCACGCGGTCCGAGGCGGCCTTGATGGCGGCCTTCAGGTTGACGGTGGTGCGGCGCTCCTCGTCCATGATGCCGACCTTGAGGGTGGCGTGCGGCAGTCCGAGCATCTCTTCGACACGACCGAACAGCTCCGCGGTGAAGGCCACCTCGTCCGGACCATGCATCTTGGGCTTGACGATGTAGATGGAGCCGGTGCGACTGTTCTTCAGGGCACCGTTCTTCTTGCCGGAACGCAGGCCATGGATGGCAATCAGGCTGGTGAACAGCGCGTCCTGGATGCCCTCGGGCATCTCGTTGCCTTCGGAGTCCACGATGGCGTCGTTGGTCATGAGGTGACCGACATTGCGGACGAACAGCAGACTGCGCCCGGGCAGAGTCACTTCGCCCTTGCCGTCGGGGGCGGTGAACACACGGTCCTCGTTGAGCACGCGGGTGAACGTCTTACCGCCCTTGGAGACCTCTTCGGACAGGTCGCCCTTGTTGAGTCCCAACCAGTTTCGGTATCCGAGCACCTTGTCCTCGGCGTCCACCGCCGCGACCGAGTCCTCGAAGTCCATGATCGTGGTGATCGCCGACTCCAGCACCACATCCTTGATGCCGGCCTTGTCGGTCGATCCGATGGGGGAGTCGGGGTCGATCAAGATCTCGATGTGCAGGCCGTGATTGATCAGCAGCACCGACCACTGCGGCTTGCCGAGCTTGCCGGTGTAGCCGATGAACTGGTCAGGTTTCTGGAGGCCCGTAGAGAAGTCGTCACCCAGCTCGACAAGCAGCTGACCGTCGTCGATCTTCAGGCCGACGGCGTCCTTCCATGACCCGGCCGCCAGCGGCGCCGCGCCATCGAGCACCTCACGGGCGTAGGCGATGACCTTGTCGCCACGGACCCTGTTGTACGACGAACCCTTTTCGGCGCCATCGGCTTCCGAGATGACGTCGGTGCCGTACAGCGCGTCGTAGAGGGAGCCCCAGCGTGCGTTGGCAGCGTTGAGTGCGAAACGTGCGTTGAGGATCGGCACCACCAACTGCGGCCCGGCCGTCGTGGTGATCTCGTCGTCCACGTTGGCGGTGGTGATGGTGAAGTCGTCGGGCTCGGGAACCAGGTAGCCGATCTCGGTGAGGAACTCCCGGTATGCCGACTGATCGAGCGGCTCGATGGCGCGCTGCCGGTGCCAGCGATCGACCTGAGTTTGCAGCTCGTCCCGTAGGTCCAGCAGCTCACGGTTCCGCGGAGCCAAATCGGTGACTACCTTGTCGACTCCAGCCCAGAAAGCGTCGGCATCCACTCCGGTGCCCGGAAGGGCCTCGTTGGTGATGAAGTCATAAAGCACCCGCGCCACGCGTAGGTTGCCCACATCGACGCGATCACTCATCGCAACTCCTTAGGGTTCTCGAGGGTCTGGGACCGAATGTCCTCGCGAATCGGTGAACATTGATCCTACTCATTGGTAGCCACCAACCCCGAAACTGCTCTATATGCGGTGAGTTCCGTCACGCACGGTGCCGACCAAATCCTCCACCAGATCCTCGAGTGTGACCAGGCCCACCACGCTGCCGTCGGTGGTCGACATGAGTGCCAGGTGGCTGTTGCTGCGACGCAGTGCCGACAGCGCCTCGGGCAGGGGGACCGAACCGTGCAAGCGCGGCAGCGGTCGAATGAAGGCGGGGTCGACGATCGCGTCCGGGTCGTCACCCATGGTCAGGACGTCCTTTATATGCAGATAGCCGAGGTAATCCCCGCGGGGCCCGATGACGGGAAATCGCGAAAATCCGGTCTCGGCCACCACCCGCTCCACGGCGGTGACGGACGGCGCCTGCGCCGAGCCCGATACGGCAATCGACCGTATCTGGTTAGCGGGCACGACGACGTCCGCGACCACACGATGCTGAATCTGCAGCGCACGGCGCAACCGGGTGTGTTCTTCCTCGTCCAGGAGGCCCTCCGACAGCGACTCCGCGATCATTTCGGAGAGCTCCACGGTGGACACGGTGACCTCGAGCTCGTCCTTCACCGGCACCTTGATGAGCCGCAACGCGGTGTTGGCGCACCAGTTGTAGAAGGCGATCAGGGGCCGCGCCAGCCGGATGTACACCAGGTAGGGCGGAATCAACAGCATGGCCGCCGACTCCGGGCCCGCGATGGCGATGTTCTTGGGCACCATCTCACCGAGCAGAACGTGCAGCAGCACCACGATCGACAGCGACACCACGAAGGCGACGGTGTGCATCACCGCCTGCGGTACGCCCAACAATTCGAAGGGCCGCTCCAGCAGGTGTGCGACCGCCGGTTCCCCGATGCGGCCCAACAGGATTGAACAGATGGTGATGCCAAGCTGGGCACCGGCCAGCATCAGCGACAGGTTCTGGCCCGCCATCATCACCGTCACGGCGCGCTTCTTGCCCGCCTCGGCCAGCGCCTCCAGCCGGTCCCGGCGCGCCGAGATCAGGGCGAATTCGGCACCGACGAAGAAGGCGTTCGCCAAAAGCAAGGCGGCGGTGAGTAGTACACCAAGTATGTCGCTGCCCATCGTGGTCAAACCCCCTGGCCGTCGGTGTCGGTCAGCTCGGTGAGCTCGATCTGGTCGATCCGGCGACCGTCCATACCCGCCACCCGAGCCCGCCATCGAGGCAGCTCGGCCGACGGATGGTCCGGGACGACCGCCGACAACTCGACGGTCTCACCCACCGTGGGGATGTGCCCGAGTTCCTGCAGCACCAGCCCGCCGATCGTTTCGTACTCGCCCTCGGGGGCCCGGTAACCGGTTGCCGCCGAAACCTCGTCGATGCGCAGCAGCCCCGACACCACCCAGCCGCCGCCGGAGGACACCACATCGGGAGTCGCGTCATCGTGTTCGTCGCGGACATCGCCCACGATCTCCTCGATCATGTCCTCGACCGTGACCAGCCCCGCAGTACCGCCGTACTCGTCGACAACCAGCGCGGTTTGCATGCCATTGGCCCGTACCTGCTCCATGACCGCGTCGCCGTCCAAGGTGGACGGCACCACCGCCACCGGCCGGGCCAGGCTCGCCAGTGTGGTGGTGGCACGCAGATCGCGTGGCACCTCGAAGATCTGCTTGACGTGGACGATCCCGATCGTCGCGTCAAGATCGCCTTCCGTGATCGGGAACCGCGAAAATCCGCTTGCGACGGCGATGGCGACCAGGTCAGCCACCGTGTCGGTCGCTTCCAGCGATTCGATCTCGGTGCGCGGGGTCATGAGTTCCTCGGCGGTGCGGCTGCCGAACCGCAGCGACCGATCAACCAGCACCGCGGTGGTTTCGTCCAGCGCGCCGCTGCGGGCCGAGGTGCGCACCAGCGATCCCAGCTCTTGTGGTGAGCGCGCCGAGCGCAGTTCCTCGGCCGGCTCGATGCCCATCCGGCGCAGCACCCAGTTGGCGATCCCGTTCAATGCCCGGATCGCGAAGGCGAACACCGCCGAGAACAGCACCATGGGGCCCGCGGTGGTGCGTGAGGTCGAAATGGGGCGTGCCAGCGCGAAGTTCTTCGGGACCAACTCACCGAAGATCATCGATACCGAGGTGGCGATGAGCAGCGCCAGCGCCAGCGATATCGCACTGCTGATGGCAATCCCGGTGTATCCGAACAGTTGCGACAGCAGGCGCGCGATCACCGGCTCGGCGAGGTATCCGGTGACCAGTGTGGTGATGGTGATGCCGAGCTGTGCCCCGGACAGCTGGAAAGACAGCGTGCTGTGCGCCCTTTTGACCAACCTGTCCCGGCTGTCACCCGTCTTGGCACGCGCCTCGATGGAGCTTCGTTCCAGCGCGGTCAACGAGAATTCTGCCGCCACGAAAAGGGCGGTGCCCGCGGTCAGCGCCACGATGGCAAGCAAGCTCAGCCCGGTGAGTAAGACCGTCACCGCTTGCTGGCCCCTTAGGTTGAGTGGTCACACGGTGTGACCATCATGAGGCTCAATGGTAACCGTGCAGGTCGCCGTGCGGTTACCAACCATCGGGAAGGGGGCGTCCCTCCGCGAATCCGGCGGCCGATTGGACACCCAGAACCACCCGCTCGTGCAGCTCGCCCAGCGTGCGCGCACCGACATAGGTGCAGGTACTGCGCACGCCCGAGATGATGTGGTCGATGAGGTCCTCCACGCCGGGACGCTGCGCGTCCAATTCGATCCGGGAGGTGGAAATGCCCTCCTCGAACAGGCTCTTACGTGCCTGGTCGAAGGCGCTGTCACCGGTGGTGCGGGCCGCGACGGCACGTTTGGACGCCATCCCGAAGCTGTCCTTGTACCGTCGGCCGCTGGGCGAGAGCTGCAGGTCACCCGGGGATTCGTGAGTTCCGGCGAACCAGGAGCCGATCATCACGTTGGCGGCGCCGGCCGCGAGCGCCAGGGCGACATCACGCGGGTGCCGAACCCCGCCGTCGGCCCACACGTGAGCACCGAGTTCTCTTGCCGCGGCTGCGCATTCGATGACCGCCGACAACTGCGGGCGACCCACTCCGGTCATCATCCGGGTGGTGCACATGGCACCCGGGCCCACACCGACCTTCACGATGTCGGCACCGGCCTGGATCAGATCGCGGGTGCCCTGTGCCGACACCACATTGCCCGCGGCGATAGGCACACCCAGCGACAATTCCGCGACCGAGGTGAGCACGTCGATCATCTTCTGCTGGTGCCCGTGCGCGGTGTCGATGACCAACAGATCCACCCCGGCCTGCACCAGGGCGGTCGCCTTGGCCCGGACATCGCCGTTGATCCCGACGGCGCCGGCGATGCGCAGCCGTCCTTCCGCGTCGACGGCGGGCGTGTACAGACCCGCCCGAATGGCTCCGGTGCGAGTGAGGATGCCGGCCATGGTTCCGTCCGGACGCGTCAGCACCGCCACCGGCACGTGCGCCTCGGCCAGCCGTTCGAAGATCGCCCGTGGATCGGTCCCTGTCGGCACCGTGACGAAATCGGTCGCCGCGATGTCGTGGACACGGGTGAACCTGTCGATACCGGTGCACGCGGTCTCGGTGACCAGCCCCAGCGGTTTGCCGTCCTCGAGTACCACCGCGGCCCCGTGCGATCGCTTGTGAATCAGCGCGATCGCCTCACCGGCCGAGTCGTCCGGCGCCAGCGTCACCGGAGTGTCGTAGACCAGGTCACGACTCTTGACGAACTCGACCGTCTGCGCGACGGCCTGTACCGGAAGATCCTGCGGTAACACGGTGATGCCGCCCCGACGGGCAACGGTCTCGGCCATCCGCCGTCCCGCCACCGCCGTCATGTTGGCCACCACGATGGGAATCGTGGTGCCGGTGCCGTCGGCGGTGGTCAGGTCGACATCGAAGCGCGAGGTGACATCCGAGTGGTTCGGCACCACGAAGACGTCGTCGTAGGTGAGGTCATACGGTGGCCGTTGCCCGTCCAGAAACTTCATGATGTGACTGCCTACGCCTCGTGTTCTGGCCTTACGCCTCGACCTCGCTGCGGTCGCCGCTCCAGAGCGTGTGGAATTTACCGGGGGAGTCGACACGCTCATAGGTGTGCGCACCAAAGAAGTCACGCTGCGCCTGGGTGAGTGCGGCGGGCAGGCGATCGGTGCGCAAACCGTCGTAGTACGACAGTGACGAGGCGAAGCCGGGGACCGGAATGCCCAGCTGCGTCGCCGTCACCACGACACGACGCCAGCTGTCGATGCCCTTCTCGACGGCGTCCCGGAAGTACGGGGCCGCAATGAGAGTCGGCAGATCGGGCTGCTCGGCGAACGCTTCCTTGACCCGGTTGAGGAACTGCGCGCGGATGATGCAGCCACCGCGCCAGATGGTGGCCAGGTCGCCGGGCTTGACATTCCAGTTGTATTCCTCGCTGCCCGCCGCGATCTGGTTGAACCCCTGTGCGTAGGCCACAATCTTGGAGGCGTACAGCGCCTGGCGCACGTCTTCGATGAACTGCTTTGCATCGCTTGGCTTTTCACCGAGCTGGCCGGCGGCGAAGCCGGCTGCTGCCGCGCGTTGCGGCCGCGATCCGGACAGCGCGCGGGCGAACACGGCCTCGGCGATACCCGTCACCGGCACCCCGAGATCGAGTGCTGACTTGACCGTCCAGCGGCCGGTGCCCTTCTGCTCGGCGGCATCGACGATGACGTCGACGAGCGGCTTACCGGTTTTTGCGTCCACCTGCTTGAGCACCTCGGCGGTGATCTCGATGAGGTAGCTCTCCAGCTCGCCCTTGTTCCATTCGGTGAAGACGTCGGCGATCTCCGGTGCGCTCATGCCGAGGCTGTCGCGCAGCAGCTGGTAAGCCTCGCCGATCAGCTGCATGTCCGAGTACTCGATGCCGTTGTGCACCATCTTCACGAAATGGCCGGAGCCGTCGGGGCCGATGTGGGTACAGCAGGGCACGCCGTCGACGTGTGCGGAGATCTCCTCCAGCAGCGGGCCGAGGGATTCGTAGGACTTCTTCGGCCCGCCCGGCATGATCGAGGGACCGTTCAGCGCGCCCTCTTCACCGCCCGAGATGCCCGCACCGACGAAGTGCAGGCCGCGGTCGGCCATCGCCTTCTCGCGGCGGATGGTGTCGGTGTAGAGCGAGTTGCCGCCGTCGATGATGATGTCGCCCGACTCCATGGCGTCGGCGAGCTCGTTGATCACCGCATCGGTCGGGTCACCGGCCTTGACCATGATGAGCACCCGGCGCGGGCGCTCCAGCGCCGCTACGAACTCCTCGATGCTTTCGCTGCGGACGAAGCTGCCCTCGGATCCGTGCTCGGCGAGCAGTGCGTCGGTCTTGGCCACCGATCGGTTGTGTAGTGCGACCGTGTAACCGTGCCGCGCGAAGTTGCGCGCGATATTCGATCCCATGACGGCCAAGCCCGTCACACCGATCTGAGCTTTACCCTGCGCCGAACCGTCTGCAGCCGTCACCAGCACATCCTTTCGTTGACGTGTTGTGCTCCACGGATTCTCGCGCAGTCACAATCAGCCCGCGAGCGCGGGTCGTCTACTGGGAGGTTACTTACCGAACAGCCGCTGCAGTTCGGTGAACCACGGGATGACCACGGCCAGCGTCGGCACCACCAGAATCGTGGCGGCCGCGGCATAGGCGCCGCAGGACAACGGCAGGCTGTTGCCGCTCCCACCCAGCCGACGGACCCGGATGAGGGTGGTGGGCCCGCCTGCAGCCATCGCGCCGACCGGAGTCGGGCCACCCGCGCAGGCGACCAGTGCGCGGGCCAACGGAGTGGGACCTGCGGTGCGGACCGCGGCATCATCGGCGAGCAACTCGACCAGCAGCTTCACCGCGTCCAGTGCGTTCTTGCTGCGCACGATGACCGGGAAGGCGTCGTGGACGGCGGTGAATGCCTCCAGTACCAGGTCATGGCGGGCCCGCAGATGCGCACGTTCGTGCGCGACGATCGCGGTCACCTCATTGTGTCCCAGTGTGCTCAGCGTGCCCTCGCTGACGACCACCCGGCTGCGCACACCCGGTAGGCAGTAGGCCAGGGGCTCGTCGACTTCCAGGACACGCAGATCATGATCGCGCCGGCGGTGGATGTCGTAGCCGCCGCGCCAGTTCTCGCAGTAACGCTTGTGATCGAGTAGGTCCACGATCGCCCGGTGGCGGGCGCGGCGGCGGCGGGTGCGGACGCCTACCCGGATGACCGACACCATCAGCCGGACGCCGATCAGGATGGTGATCGCGAAGACTGTGACGTAGAGCAGCCACAAACCCCAACCGAGACGGTCGATTTCACCGGTGATGGTGGCGGTGGGGTGGCCGTCGGGGCCCGGCACGAGCAGTCTGCTCGCGATCGCAAGCCCGGAACTGAACGCGGAGAGGACGGCGGCCACCGCAATGGCCTGCCACAAAACCATGGCGGCACGTGGCGCGCGGTACGGCCAGCGCGCACGCGCGAGCAACGCCGGTACGGGACCGGTCAGCAGCAGCGCGAGTATCGCGAACGCCAGGGCGGACACATAACTAGTGTCCCTTACTCGGTGGGGCGACCGCCAGCAGATGGATCTTTCGCTTCGAGATCTGCCAGTGCGCGACGCAATGCATCGGCCTCGTCGGGGCCCACACGCTCGACGAAGTGCACCAATGCCGCCTCGCGGGCACCCGAGTTGTTGGCTTGCGCCAATGCGTCGACCATCAGCCCGGCGACGAGTTCATCGCGGCCGTGAACAGGGGCGTAGCGGTGCGCGCGATCGTCGCGGTGCTGAACGACCAAGTCTTTCTTGGCGAGACGCTGCAGGACGGTCATCACGGTTGTATAGGCGAGATCACGGCGCGTCGAGAGCGCCTCATGGACCTGACGGACGGTCTGAGGCTCGGGGGAGGACCACAGATGGTCCATCACCGCGCGTTCAAGTTCGCCCAGGCGTGCCATTCCGAACATTCTACGTTCACCTCCGACGCAATGCCGTACTACATCCAGTCGTACTGCTTCTGACAGCCAACGATCCGGGACACGGTCTTTGTTCCGGCGTTCGATTCGTTCTCACTTGGCCCTGGACTCTGCGGGCCGCTCGTTACCTATGCGGCCCGGTGATCAGGAGCTTCGGTGAGGGCAGTCACAACACCCGCACCTGGCGATGTCATCGTACATGTGGTTAGGCTTACCTATCTTGCCTACGTGAAGGGAGGCCGCCAACCGTGACACTGGCCATCGACCGATGCACTTCGACCAGGAGTCTCATCGCCGACGATCCGCTGATCGCCGGGATGTCCATCCGCCAATCACTGCCGCTGCACGAATCGAGCGCCCGGCTTCGCGAGCTGTACCCGGAGTGCCCGCGGGCCTACGGTGTCGCCGTTATGTCCGATGTGGGCCGGCGCCGATGGTGGCCGCTGGCACGCGCACTGAACACCGATCGGCTCGAGCAGATGTATGCGCGCGCCATCGACGAGACCGGCAGCGATTCGGTTGCCGTCCACCAGCTCGCGGACGCTCTTGTCCATACCGTCGTCGGCCGCCTGGTCGCCCTTGTCGTCCTGGAAGGCCGTGCCTGGGACCCCGGACTCGGGAACCTATGGGTGTACTTCGACTCCGAAGGCTGCATCGACTGGGCGGGCGTCGTCGACCCGACACTGCGGGTGTTGCCCGATGACCCCGACCGCGACCGCGCCCAAGTGGTGGTCTTCCCCGGCGAGGACGCCCTCGCGGCCTGGACCGCGCACCGATGCCATCGCGCACTCGCGCCGTTGTTCACCCGCCTGTCCCAAGTCAGTTCGGGCGCAATGGAAATCGGTCAGATGTGGCAGTTGGTCGGTTCGACCGTGGTGGGCGCGGCGACCCATGTTCCGCTGCTCGCACGGTCCAGCGAGACCGATGGGATGCGGCGTGGGCAGGCGATCCTGGACCGGTTCATGACACTCGGATTGCCGGTCCGCCACAAAGCGCTTGCAATTTAGGGCAGCCTTGCCTATCCTAAGTCTTGTCGAACGCGCTACAGCGCGACCAGACACCCGGACCGTGCCGGAGTCCTGAGGGCTGCAGAGACCCCCGGTCCACTCGAAGGAAGTGCCCCACCTGCTCAGGCAGGTGGGGCACTTCTTCGTTGTGGGATGCCGCACTGATATGAACATCAAATGCCAGACACGCAGGAGCTCCTCAGTCAGATGCCCAACGCGCCCTTCGACAAGCTGGTGGGCCTCGAATATGTGGCACTGACACCCGACGGAGTGACCGCCAGCCTCACCATCACCGAAAACCTGTTGCAACCCAACGGGATCGTGCACGGCGGTGTGTACTGCTCGGTGGTCGAGAGTGTGGCGAGCGTGTCCGGGTTCATCTGGCGGGCCAACGTGCTGGGGGAGGAGAGCGCGGTGGTCGGCGTCAACAACAACACCGACTTCCTGCGTGCGATCTCGGCCGGCACACTCACCGCGACATCCACGCCCATACATCGGGGCCGTCGTCAGCAGCTGTGGCTCGTCACCATCACCGATGACGAGGACCGCACCATCGCCCGTGGACAAGTGCGCCTGCAGAACCTGTGAGACTCGGGTGGGCGCGACCCCCGTGCGCCCACCCGAGCTCTTGCGAGAGATGTCGGCCGGCCCCCCGATGGTCGGGCCGCCATTCTCGTCCCCCCGCCCGGATCCAGTCCCCGCCAGATCCAGGAGGCTTGTCAGCTCAGCTGTAGTTTGTCGACAATCCTGTCGGCCATCTTCTGCACCAGCTGCTTTGAGTTGCTGCGTGCGCAAACCTGGGTCTGCACAATCACGTTGGCAACGCCGTTATACGACACGAAACAGCGGTACGTGCTGGGCCCGTACGCCAGGGCCCAATTCACCCTCTTCGCGTTCGATGACGAGACCGTCACCGTCACCGGAACCTTTGTGCCGGCCGGATCGGTGAAGTTGTACGTCTTTGCGTCGCATTCCTTGATCTCGTCGGTCGCCGTGGAGAACTGGGTCTGCGCCGCATCCTTGTCGCTGTATGCCGCGATCGCCTGATACACCTGTGCGTCCGGGTTCTTGGCGTCCCCGAGCAACATCTCGGTCCCACGGAATGTCTCGTACTGCTTGCCCACCGACTCAACCGTGAGTCCTTGTGTCACATTGCAGCTCGCGTCATCGGAATCGGCGGCGGTGAAGGGCTTGTCCCGTTTGTTCGTCTTGGCGACTCGCGTATCGAGGACCTTGGCGATCTCCTCATCGGTGAATAGCGCCGATACCATGGCTTCCTCGGTGATCTTGTCCTGTCCCGGCCACCCCGTCAGGCCGGCCGGACCACTGCTCGGCAGCGCCGGAGGTGGCGCGTTCACGCTTCGCGACGTCGTGGTGGTGGCAGCCGCCGTTTCGGTCGTCCCGTTCTGGCCGGCGCATCCACACAGCGCCAGCGCCGAGATCGCGGTGGCACACAGCACTCGCCGCACTGCCGTACCTCTCATGAGACCCCCTACCGTGTTCTTCACCGCGGTCATGCCGGAATCCATTCCGCCATGCGATCGACAATCGCGGAAACTATGGGAGCGCCATTGCCGTTCTGGCACAACAGGCTTCCGAAAAGCACGTTGTTCTTCACCCGGTAGTCGTAGAAACACCGCCATCCTGACGGCTTTCCGTCCTGGGTTTGTTGTCGCACCCATTTCACACTCGTGCCATTGTTCGAGACGTCGCCGATCTGCCATTCGGTATCGCCCTCGGTTTGGCGGGAGCCCGTGCACGATGCCAGCGACGGGGGGTACCCCGCCTGGAGTTGGTTCGCGGCGGCCTTCGTATCGGGAAACAGCACGACCGACTGCCACACGATGTGGTCGTATCGGTTTTCTGTTTCCTGCTGACGAGAACCCCGATAGGTCGTCCATTCGTCGCCAAGGCTCTCGCTGCGCAGGCCCGTGAGGGCTTTGCATTTACCGGTCGCCAGCGAGTCGCTGGGAGTGGTGGATTTGAACTCGTACGTCAGCGGGGATCCGACCAGTCTGCCCACGTCGTCGGCGGAAATGATGACCGAGTCCGCCTTTTCCGGTGTGACGATCACGGGGGCCGGCGGCTCGAGCGAGGTCGTCACCGGTGGGGCGCTGGACTTGGGGCTCGCGATGGCCCCTTCCGGCCCGTGATCGGCAGCGGCCGATGTCTGGGTGGCCCCGACCGGAATCGGTTTGATGCCACCGGACTCGGTGCCACAACTCACCGCGAGTAACGCCGCCAGTCCCAGCCATCCGGCAGTCAACACGTGACGCATCGAATTCCCTCCCTATCGATACATGACTCACATCGACCCAAATCATGGCTACATCGGGTCGCGCGCGCCCAGTGTTACACGAGCGCCAGAACCCGTTGCTTACCTCGGCTTGGTGGCGCCGGCCACCATCCTGTTCATGATCGCTTTCACGGCGGGACCGCCATTTCCGCGCTGGCAGTTCATCACCATGAGGAGCAGGTTGTCGATCGTGCGTGCCTCTGCCATGCAGCGCCACCCGGAGGGCTGACCGTCGACGATCTCGTCGAGCACCCACCGCGTGTGGTCCTCCGATGCCTCCGGCACGGATGCCCGCCAGGTTCCCGTATCAGTTTTCAGTTCTTCCCCTGCGCATGTGCGGACGTCGGGAGCGAACTCCTTCGCGTAGGTTTCCTTGGCGTCGTCGCGCGACGGGTACAGCAATACGCGTTGGGTGACCAGGTGCGTGAAGGTGTCCTTGGACTCCTGGTACCAAACGTTTCGGTAGGTCGTCCATTTGTCGCCGATGTCGTTTGTCAACGGCACCATCAGGGGCCGGCACGATTCCTTGCCGTCAACCGTCGTCGACGCCGGGTTGGAGGCCTTGCCCTCGTAGTCGAGGGTGGAACCGACCAAGTCGGACACGTCCTTCTTGGGGACGATGAGCGAGTTGGCCTTATCGGGGCTGATCGAGTCGACCGTGGATGTTGCCGCCGATGTCGTCGACGCACCCGATGTCCCCGAAGCCGTCGACGGCCCCGACGACGCCGGACCCTTCTGGCCACCTCCGAAGAATGAGCATCCGGTCAGGAGAACAGCGGCACACGCCACGATGGTGGTCTTCCGCAATACCGATTCGCGAGTCACAGTTGGTCCTTTCACTGCGGGATCCATGCGGCGATCCGGTCGGTGATGGTCGTCACGCCGGGCACCCCATCGCCGTACTGGCATAGGTACGCCCCGAACAGCACGTTGTTCTTGTTGCGGAAGTCGAAGAAGCAGCGCCAGGGCGTGCCTTGGAGTGCCTGGAGCTGGGTCCATCTGGCTGCGCTGTCGGTGATTTCCGCGATGTTGCTGATCGTCCACTTCTGATCCTGTTTGGAGATCTCTGCACCCACGCATGTCTTCGACGCGGATTTGGGGAACGCCTGCGTGAAGGCCGTCGCCGCCTCCTCGCGGGTGGGGTAGAGGACCGCCACCTGACTCACGATGTAGGCGGTGTTGCCCTTGGTCTCGCGGTAATAGTTCCACCGGTACGTGGTCCATTCGGATCCCAATTGACTGGATGTTGGAATGTCCAGCTTCGCGCAATCGGGTGCACCGCCGATCGGGTCGGTGGGTGGCGATGAACTGTTGTTGTCGTACTCCAGCGTGGTGCCCAGAATCTCCCCGACGTCGGCGCGCGAGCCCAGGATCGAGTCAATCTTGTCCGGTGTGACCACCAGAGGTGGTGGTGCGGGCGCCCTGGTGGTGGCGGGGACGGACTGGGGAGCCGACGTGCCCGCCGTCATCGGCACGTCGGCGGCAGTGGTGGACGGCGCGGCCACCGGCTTGATCCCCTCACTGGGTTGACTACACCCCGCCATCAATACCGTCGCTGACACCACGCACCCCAACGTCATTCCATACCGCATGTGCACCCTCCTGATCGACTCCATATACACAGCGAACTCGGGGAGATTCTTGCATTCGCGATGACAAGCGCACTGCAAAACTCATTACTGCCTGTGCGTCGGGTGTGAAAGTGCCGGGCCGCCCGGATCGTGGCAGGATCGCCCCTTATGCGATTGACCCCGCACGAGCAGGAACGGCTGCTTATCTCCTATGCGGCGGAATTGGCGCGACGGCGCCAGTCCCGGGGCTTACTCCTCAACTACCCCGAAGCCATCGCGATCATCACCGACCATCTCCTCGAGGGCGCCCGCGACGGCCGTACCGTCTCGGAACTGATGGTCAGCGGTCGCGAGGTGCTCGGACGTGAACATGTCATGGACGGCGTGCCCGAAATGATCCCGGATGTCCAGGTGGAGGCCACCTTTCCCGATGGCACCAAACTCGTCACCGTGCATCACCCGATCGGATGAGTGACATGATCCCCGGCGAGTACCTGTTCGCATCCGACGATATCGAGCTCAATGCGGGTGCCATTGTGATCGAGCTGGACGTCGTCAACACCGGCGATCGCCCCGTCCAGGTGGGCAGTCATGTGCATTTCCCGCAGTCCAATCCGGCGCTCGACTTCGACCGCGCCGCCGCGCACGGTCATCGGCTGCACATCGCGGCGGGTACCGCTGTGCGCTTCGAACCCGGCGTCGCCCAAAGAGTTCAGCTGGTGCCGTTGCGTGGCCGTCGTGAAGTGCATGGGCTGACCCTTGATGCTCCGGGGCAATTGGACGGCGGTGAACCGACATGACCAGGCTGACGCGCGAGCATTACGCCAAGCTGTACGGACCGACGACCGGTGACCGTATCCGGCTGGCCGACACCGATCTGATCATCGAGATCACCGAAGACCGTTGCGGCGGAACCGGTTTGGCGGGCGAGGAGGCTGTCTTCGGCGGCGGCAAGGTCCTGCGGGAGTCGATGGGGCAGAGCCGCCTCACCCGCGCCGGGGGAGCCCCGGACACCGTCATCACCGGCGCGGTGATCATCGATCACTGGGGAATCATCAAGGCCGACATCGGTATCCGCGACGGCCGGATCGTCGGCATTGGCAAGGCCGGAAATCCGGACATCATGGACGGGGTCGACCCCGCCCTGATCGTTGGGCCGTCTACCGAGATCATCGCCGGCAACAACCGGATCGTGACCGCCGGCGGTATCGACTGTCACGTGCACTTCATCTGTCCACAAATCATGCCCGAGGCGCTCAGCGGCGGCATCACCACAATGATCGGCGGTGGCACCGGGCCTGCGGAGGGCAGTAAGGCCACAACCGTCACACCCGGTGCGTGGCACCTGGGCCGGATGCTCCAGGCCCTCGACGGCTGGCCCATGAACATTCTGATGCTCGGCAAGGGCAACACCGTCAACCCGGCCGCCATGTGGGAGCAATTGCGAGGTGGGGCAGCGGGTTTCAAACTGCACGAAGACTGGGGCACCACCCCGGCGGTGATCGATGCCTGTCTGCGGGTGGCCGACGAGGCCGACGTCCAGGTCGCGTTGCACTCGGACACTCTCAACGAGACCGGATTCGTGGAGGGTACGCTGGCCGCGATCGGCGGGCGCGCGATCCACGCGTATCACACCGAGGGCGCGGGCGGCGGCCACGCACCAGACATCATTACGGTGGCCAGTCATCCGAATGTCATGCCCAGCTCCACCAACCCGACCCGCCCGCACACCGTCAACACCCTTGATGAGCATCTCGACATGCTGATGGTCTGCCATCATCTCAATGCCGCCGTCCCGGAGGACCTGGCGTTCGCCGAGAGCCGGATCCGGCCGTCGACCATCGCGGCCGAGGATCTGTTGCACGATATCGGCGCGATCTCGATGATCGGCAGCGACAGCCAGGCTATGGGGCGCATCGGTGAGGTGGTGATGCGGACCTGGCAGACCGCGCATGTGATGAAGAAACGTCGCGGCGCACTGCAGGGCGACCCGTCCGGACCCCACGGAAACGACAACAACCGGGTACGCCGGTACGTCGCGAAATACACGATCTGCCCAGCCATTACGCACGGCATCGACCACGAAATCGGTTCGGTGGAAGTGGGCAAGCTCGCCGATCTGGTGCTATGGGAGCCGGCCTTTTTCGGGGTGCGACCGCATGCGGTCATCAAGGGTGGCGGCATTGTCTGGGCCGCCATGGGCGATGCCAATGCATCCATCCCGACCCCGCAACCGGTGTTTCCGCGCCCGATGTTCAGCGCCATGCATGCCGTCGCGGCGGGGTTGGCCGTGCATTTCGTGTCACCGACGGCCATCGAGGACGACCTGGCCGCGCGACTTGCGTTGCGGCGCAGACTTGTCCCCACTCGCGATGTGCGCAACCGCGGCAAGGCTGACCTGCCTCTCAATGACGCCATGCCCGACATCCGGGTGGATCCCGATACCTTCACCGTGCGCATCGACGGCGAGATATGGGAAGAGCAGCCCGCTGCTGAATTGCCGATGGCACAACGATATTTCCTGTTCTGATGGAGCCGACGACCGCTTCTTCGACGACCGCACTGCTGCTGTCGCTCGCTGATTCCCGATTGCCCACCGGTTCACATGTGCATTCCGGTGGGGTAGAGGAGGCCATCGCCCAGGGCCTGGTGCGGGACTGCGCGACGCTCATCGCGTATCTGCGGCGACGCATTCGCACGCATGGTCTGGTCGCGGGTTCTATCGCCGCTGCCATCACCACCGGCAGCCTGGACGCGGTGCGGGCCGACGTCGAAACGGATGCCCGCACACCGTCGCGGGCAGCGCGGGACGCGTCACGCGCTCAGGGGCGTGGGCTACGGCGTCTGGCCGGAATAGCGTGGCCGCATATCGATTGGAGTCCGCACGGCCGGCAGCCGCACCTGGCGGTCGTGTACGGCATCATCGGAGCCGCAACAGGATTGACGGGGCGCGATATCGCGCTCGTTGTCATCTACACCACGTTGACCGGGTCCGCCACCGCGGGCCAACGCCTGCTGGCACTGGACCCGGCGGAGGTCGCGGTGGGCACACTGGAGCTGACAAGCCTGTGCGAGCAGACCGCGGCCCTGGCCGCCACCGAGCTGGCCAGCCTGTCCGACCCACTGCTGGACGTGCTTGCCGAGCAGCACCTGATACGTGAACGCCCGCTTTTTGTTTCGTAGTTCTCACGAGATTGGATCACCATGCCACCGCATCTGCTAGACGGCCAGCCCCACCAGCACATCGATCGACCACGACGTGTGCGTCAGCGGGGGGAGCCGCTGCGCATCGGGATCGGCGGACCGGTGGGGTCGGGTAAGACCGCACTGGTCGCCGCGCTCTGCCGCACACTGCGCGACGAAATCTCGGTGGCGGTGCTGACCAATGACATCTATACGACCGAGGACGCCGACTTTCTGCGCCGTCATGCGGTATTGCCCGACCAGCGCATCACCGCGGTTCAGACCGGCGGTTGTCCACACACCGCCATTCGGGACGACATCACCGCGAACCTCGATGCGATAGAGGATCTGATCGCCACCAACGATCCGCTCGACCTCATCCTCGTCGAGTCGGGCGGCGATAACCTCACCGCGACCTTCTCCTCCGGCCTGATCGACGTACAGATCTTCGTCATCGACGTCGCCGGCGGCGACAAGGTCCCGCGCAAGGGCGGGCCCGGCGTGACCTTCTCGGATCTGCTGGTGATCAACAAGACCGATCTGGCCCCGATGGTCGGCGCCGATCTCGGGGTGATGGCTCGCGACGCCACGGCCGTGCGCGATGGCCGGCCTACGGCGATGATCTCGTTGACCGAAGACCCCACCGCCGCGGAGGTACTGGCCTGGGTGCGTGCGCATCTTGCCGACGCGCGGCAATCGGACCATGCGCACTGACGTCGAGATCATCGCGGAGAAGGGCAGATTCCCCCGGCTGCGCTGTTCGGGCAGTCTGCAGGGCCGACTCACCGATGCGGACACCGTGCATCTCGTCGGAGTGGCCGCCAATCCTCTGGGCGGCGACGAGATTTCTGTGCGCATCGAGATCGGCGAGGGCGCGCTCTTGCGAGTGCGATCGGTGGCGGCCGCCGTGGCCCTGCCCGGGCGCGACAGCCTTCGATCGTCGATGACATGGCACTGTTCGGTGGCGGGCCAGCTGGATCTGGACCCGGCGCCAACCATTGTGGCGGCCAATGCCTCCCACCATTCCCATGTCACCGTTCGCGGGTCGGCGGGCGCACGCTTGCGCCTGCGGGAGCGCGTGCAGATCGGCAGGTCGGGGGAGTCGTCGGGATTCTGGAGCGGACAGCTCGATGCCGATATCGACGACACCCCGCTGCTCCGGCACCGCGTGGAACTCGGCGCCGGCTCGGTGACCGATGACGAACTGGGTCGCCCGCTGGCACTGATCAGTGAACTGCGTTACCCCGCAACTGATTTCGTTGAACCCAGTCCGGACGACGCCACCATACTCAGTCTCGCCGGCGACGCCGCCCTGCTCACCTGGCAGGGGCAGCGTCTACCGATCGGCTAGCTTGCGGCTTTTTCCTCTTCGGGCTGCTCAACCTGTTCCTCGTCGCCGTTCTTCTCTGCGACGAGTTCCTCAAGCTGGTCCAAACGCGTTCGCGCCCAAGCCTGCTGCTCGGTGATGGCCATCTGCCCGCGCGAGCGCGTCACAAACGCAATCGACCACAGGATCAAGGTCACCAGGCGGTTCTTGAACCCGACGAGGTAGACCAGGTGCAGCGCCAGCCAGCTGAGCCAGGCGATGAATCCGCTGAATTCCAGCTTGCCGATCTTGACGACCGCGTTGTAGCGCGACACGGTGGCCATCGAGCCCTTGTCGAAGTACTTGAACGCAGGACGCTCCGCGGCGCTGCGCCCCTTCAGCTCGGCCTTGATCTGCTTGGCGGCGTAACGCCCACCCTGAATGGCGCCCTGGGCCACGCCGGGCACGCCGTCCACAGCCATCATGTCGCCGACCACGAATACGTTGGGGTGACCCGGAATCGACAGATCCGGCTCCACCTTGACGCGTCCGGCACGATCCAGCTCGACACCCGACTGTTCGGCCAGGTTCTTTCCGAGGGGGCTTGCCGAGACACCCGCGGACCACACCTTGCACCAGGATTCGATGCGTTCGATGGTGCCGTCCGCGTGCTTCACGGTCAGTCCGTTGCGGTCCACGTCGGTGACCATGGCACTCAACTGGATCTCGACACCCAGCTTCTCCAGACGCTTGCGTGCCTTGTCGCCCAGCTTCGGGCCGAAGGGCGGCAGCACCGCGGGCGCGGCATCCAGCAGGATGACCCGCGCATCGGTGGGGTCGATATGCCGGAAGGTGCCCTTGAGGGTCTCGTTGGCCAGTTCCGCGATCTGCCCGGCCATCTCGACACCGGTGGGACCAGCACCCACCACGGTGAAGGTCATGAGCTTGCGGCGCCGGACCGGGTCGCTGGAGCGTTCGGCCTGTTCGAATGCACCGAGGATGCGTCCGCGCAGTTCCAGGGCATCGTCAATGGATTTCATACCCGGGGCCCACTCGGCGAAGTGGTCGTTCCCGAAGTACGACTGGCCGGCTCCCGCCGCCACGATCAAGCTGTCGTAGGGCGTCGAGTAGTCATGCCCGAGAAGCGAGGAGTGCACGACCTGGTTCTCCAGGTCGATGCTCGTCACATCGCCGAGAACCACCTGGGCGTTGTCCTGGTCCTTCAAGATCTGCCGGGTAGGGGGAGCGATCTCTCCCTCGGAGATGATTCCGGTGGCCACTTGGTACAGCAGCGGCTGGAACAGGTGGTGGGTGGTACGCGCGACCAGCGTGACGTCGACGTTGGCACGTTTGAGTGTCTTGGCCGCGGTCAGGCCGCCGAATCCCGATCCGATGATGACGACTCGGTGTTTCGGTGTCAGGGCGTCTTTGATCTTGGCCTTCGGATTGGCTGCGACAGGCGCCGCGGGACCGGCGGCGTCTGGTGTCGTGCTCATCGATCACTCCTCATCGAATGGTGCCTCAACTGGGGTTATTCACCTTGTCTGACACTTGGTGCAACACCCCAACCGTAGTCGGGATTTCCCCGCACGTCGCGTCAGTTAGCTTAGCGAAATATCTCACATGAGCTCTCGCCGCCAGGCTAGATCACGTCCCGGCACGCCAGCGTGTGAGGGAAACGCCGAACATCCGAGGACACCCGGTCGAAGCCTCGGTGAACGACCGCCCGAGAAGGCGAAATGCGCCGCCTCGGGCCGCACATTGGACAGCGTCTCCACATCCCACATCCTGCCCGAAGGGCAGCGGGATGCCGACCCCGTTCTCGCCGACTAGTCCTTGAACAGCGGGCGAAGAGTCTTGCCGATCAGCTCCACCACGCCCGGGAGATGTCCGTTGACGGGCGCATTGAGGGTGACGGAGTCGATTCCCTGGTCCAAGACACGGGTCTGCACCTGCTCGGCGATCTCGTCGGGGCTGCCCACCAGGGTGCGCCCGAGTACCTGCGCGCGGGCTTCGTCCGGCAACGTGTCTAGATCGATTCCGTTCTTGCTCAGCTGTGCGGCCGCCAGTTTCCAGGCCGTCGCGGAATCGTCGTCGATGAAGACGGAGAAGAAGGCCGAGGTTTCCAGCGTGGACGGATCGCGGCCCGCCTCCTCGCAGCGTTGGCGCAGCACCGCCAGCTTGTGCGGAATCTCGTCCAGCGCACTGAGCAGGTTCAGGTGATCGGCATACTTCACTGCCAGCCCGAAGGTCTTCTTCTCGCCGCTGCCGCCGATCATGATCGGAATGTTCGGCCGGATCCGGGGCTCGTTCAATGCCGATTCCGTGCGGTAGTACTTGCCTTCGAAGGTGGGACGCTCACCGCGGAGCATCGGCGGAATGATCTCCAGCGCCTCGCTCAACCGCTCGAAGCGGTCGGTGAACGTGCCGAAATCGAACCCGAGCTGCTGGTGCTCCAGTTCGAACCATCCCGCACCGATGCCCAAGATCGCACGACCGCCGCTGACCACGTCGAGGGTGGTGACGGCCTTGGCCAGCAGGGTCGGGTTTCGGTACGTATTGCCGGTGACCAGCGTGGACAGCTGAATGGTGCTCGTCGCACTCGCCAGCGCACCCAGGGCCGTGTAGGCCTCCAGCATGGGCTGATCGGGGGTGCCGATCATGGGCAGTTGATAGAAGTGGTCCATCACGAAGACCGTGTCGAAGCCCGACGCTTCCGCGTCGCGTACCTGTTGGACGACGGTGGGGAAGAGTTCGGCGACGCCGGTGCCGTAGGAGAAGTTGGGGATCTGATATCCGAGCCGAATGGTCACTCGGCCAGCCTACGCGCGATCCGCCGATGCGGCATTACTGTCTTGCCCCGCAAGGCAATTCGACGATCTAGAGCTGGAGTGCACTCCAGCTTCGGTCAGCTAACGCCGGCGGGGACGCCGCGGCTGACGTGCAGAGTCTGGCCGGTGATGTGACGCGCCTGCGGACTGGTGAGGAACAAGGCCAACCGGGCGATCTCGCCGGCAACCAGCTCTTGCGCATTCTCGGTGCTGTCGAGGCCGTCGTAGTTGGCCTCCGCCGACTGTCCGGGCGCAATGGTGTTGATGGTGATCCCGCGGGTGCCCATCCGTTCGGCCTGCTCGGCCGTCCACGCGGACAGCGCGGCCTTGGCGGCGGTGGTCGCGCCGGACCGGTCGCGGGTGCCCAGCGTGCACAGGTTGACGATGGCCGCACCCGAACGCAGGTGGTCACCGATGGCCTGCACCGTCAGCACCGCGGTCAGCACGCTCGATTCGTACCGCGACAGCCACGCCTCGCCCGTATCGGTGAGTGTGCCCAGATGCGGGCCCGGCTCGCTCCAGACCGGGTTGGGGATGTTCACGATGGCATCGAGGTGTTGGGGGAACAGCTCGACATTCTCTTCCAGGCTGTCCGGGTCGGCGTTGTCGCACACAATGGCGTCGACCTCGAGCTCCTTGGCGGCGATTTCCAGCTCATCGGCGTTGGGGCCGGTGATGACGACCCGATGGCCGGCGTTGCGGAACTCCGCAGCCACCGCCCGGCCGATCTCGTTAACCGCTCCGGTTACCAGTACGTCCATGGCGGTACCTTCCTCACCTTCCTGCAAGCCTTACCAATCCGCACCTGGGGCCAGGCCTGATCAGCTTGATCGTGACACAACCCGGACCTCATACCCCGGATTTGGCGGCCGGGTCGCACGGGTTTGACGCCCAATATTACTGGACGGTAGCAATACCCTTGACCACCACGTATCGGCTCGGCTGCAGCTAGGGTTGTGCCGGTGACCGGCAGCGCATGGCATCTCCAGATCGGCAGAGCGCGGAAAGTTCTCGCGGCAACACTTCTGGCGGGTTCGCTGGCCATATCCGGTTGCGGCTCACGAACCGCACCCGAAGCGGGCACCGCGGCTCCCGCGGCCGGTTCGGAATCGGCGGCGGTCCAATTGCACGTGCTGGCCGCGGCATCGCTGCGGAAGTCCTTCACTGAAATCGGAAAGTCCTTCGAGTCGACGCACGCCGGCACGACGGTCGAGTTCACCTTCGCCGGTTCCTCCGATCTGGTCACCCAACTGACGCAGGGGGCCCCGGCCGACGTGTTGGCCACCGCGGATTCGGCGAATATGGACAAGGCCTGGAAGGCGCATTCCGTCATCAATCCTGTCGACTTCGCCTCCAACACGTTGACGATCGTGGTCGCGCCGGGGAACCCGAAGGGCATCGCCGCCTTCGCCGATCTGACCCGTCCTGGCCTCGACGTCGTGGTGTGCGCACCGCAGGTCCCATGTGGGTCAGCCACCGCCAAAGCCTCGAAAGAGACTGGGGTACAACTGAATCCGGTCAGTGAGGAGTCCTCGGTCACCGATGTGCTGAACAAGGTGATCGCGGGTCAGGCGGACGCCGGTCTGGTGTATGTCACCGATGCGAAAGCGGCGGGTGACAAGGTCGCGACCGTCACATTCCCCGAGGCTCTGTCGATCGTGAACACCTATCCGATTGCGGTGACCGCTAATTCGCCTAACCCGGAACGCGCGCACCAATTCATTGAGACCGTCACCGGGGACGTCGGCCACAAGATTCTGGCGGCGGCGGGGTTCTCCGCGCCGTGACCCCGACACCCGGTCTGCCGCGCTGGGTGTACGTGCCGGCAACCATCGGCGCAGTACTCATCGTGCTGCCGCTGCTGGCGCTCGTGGTGAAGGCTGATTGGGCACGGTTCCCGGCACTGGTGACGAGCCCCGCGTCGCAGGCTGCGCTGCTGCTCAGCGTCCGGACCTGCCTCGCCAGTACCGCACTATGCCTGCTGTTCGGGGTGCCGCTGGCCGTTGTGCTGGCTCGCGGGCCCGGATGGCTGACCCAGCTGCTGCGCCCGATGATCCTGCTACCGCTGGTGCTGCCGCCCGTCGTCGGCGGTATCGCGCTGCTGTACGCCTTCGGCAAGCTGGGGCTGCTCGGCCACTACCTGGATGCGGCGGGAATCCGCATCGCCTTCTCCACATCGGCGGTGGTGTTGGCGCAGACCTTTGTCTCGCTGCCCTTCCTCGTCATCAGCCTGCAGGGGGCGCTGACCACGACGGGACAGCGGTATGACGATGTGGCAGCCAGCCTGGGTGCACCGCCCACCACAGTCTTGCGCCGTGTGTCATTGCCCTTGGTGATGCCGGCGCTGGTATCGGGCACAGTGCTGGCTTTCGCACGCTCACTGGGAGAGTTCGGCGCCACCCTGACATTCGCGGGATCGCGACAGGGCGTCACCCGCACCCTTCCCCTGGAGATCTACCTGCAACGCGAATCCGACCCGCAGTCGGCGGTGGCGCTGTCACTACTGCTGGTCGCGGTGGCTGCGGTCGTCCTGGCGGTCGTCGGCGCACGGACCTGGCGTCCCGGCGGGTGGCGGTAGTGGGCGAACTTCGATTCGATGCGGGTCATTCCGGCCGCGATGTGCGGGCGGCCTTCACGGTCGCCGCCGGTGAGACGCTGGCGATCGTCGGACCCAATGGGGCCGGCAAGTCCACGGTGCTCGCGCTCGTTGCCGGGTTGCTGCGCCCCGACACCGGAGAGATCCGGCTTGGCGGCCATGTGCTGACAAGCTGTGCCACTGGCACTTTCGTCCCTACGCACCGAAGGCGAACCGCCTTGCTGCTGCAGGAAGCGTTGCTGTTTCCGCACCTGACGGTGGCGGGCAATGTCGAATTCGGGATACGCGGTGGGCGCCACGATGTGTCCGACGCGCGTGATAGGTGGCTGGAATCGGTCGGTGCGGGCGATCTGGCACAACGGCGCCCCGGCGAGCTGTCCGGGGGACAGGCCCAGCGGGTCGCCATCGCCCGTGCACTCGCGACCGAACCCGATCTGGTGCTCCTCGATGAACCCTTGGCGGGTCTGGACGCCGACAGCGCGCCCGCCATCCGGGCACTGCTCGGGCGGGTGCTGGGACGCGATGGCCAAAGCGCGCTGATCGTGACTCACGACATCATGGATGCGGTGGCCATCGCCGACCGCGTGATGGTTCTCGACTCCGGCCGGGTGGCCGAGCTGGGAGAGACAGCCACCGTGCTCGCCCGGCCGAGCAGCCAGTTTGGCGCGCGTTTCGCGGGAGTGAACCTCATTGACGGCACAGTGGGCGAGGACGGCGCACTGCACACCGGCGAGCTCGCCATCCACGGTGTGTGGTCCGGAGCCGGGCACCCCTCGGAGGGCCAGCACGCCGTCGCGGTGTTCAAGCCACGTGATGTCGCCGTACATCTGGTCCCACCCGGAGGTAGCCCACGCAACGTCATTGCCGTATCGGTCACGGGCCTCACCGCACATGGCGACAGCGTGGTTGTAACGGCAATCGTCGGGACCGCGATATTCACGGCACACATCACCGCGGCCGCCGCGGCGGAACTAAGGCTGGCACCCGATGCGCCGGCATACTTTGCCGTGAAGGCCCATGAGGTCGTCATTCAGGCGGCGCAATAGCTGGGGACGGGGACTTCGAGAGGAAACCCATGTTTGCTTCTGGTCAGCCAAACCCCTTGCCACCGCGTCAAATAATCTTGAAGTGGCGCCCACGGCAGCTTTCGGCAAATCGGGCGCGCCGATTGCCCGTTACGCTTGCACGTGCACGACAAAACGGTACGTTCATTGGCATGCAGCAACCACGGGCTACATCGGCGGCGAAGCGGGCGCACCGGGCACGAGTGATAGCGGCGGCCATCGCGGTCACCTCGCTATCCGGAGCGGGGGCGTTCACCCTCGCCGCCTTGCCTGCCGATCAGACGCCGGCATCGGTGCGCACGGCGAATATCCACCTGGTCACCACCGATGCGCCTCCGCCCCCTGCACCGCCCGCCCCGGGCCAGCCGGCACCCAACCCGGAGTCGCCCACGACGGTGACAACACCGCCGGCCGCACCGCCTCCCGGATCGCCCGCACCCGCGCCGGCCACACCGCCCGCGCCCGGCGCCCCGGCCGACGGCGGCCGCGTCAACAACGATCAAGGCGGATTCAGTTTTGTTGTGCCGCAAGGCTGGACACAGTCGGACGCGCGCAGGCTGACCTACGGATCGGCGCTGTTGACCAACCCGGCAGCGCCGAACGGAAGCATCCTGCTGGGCCGTCTGGATCTCAAGCTCTTCGCCGGTGCCGAGCCTGACAATCAGAAGGCCGCACGCAGGCTGGCCTCGGATATGGGTGAGTTCTTCATGCCGTACCCGGGCAACCGCGTCAACCAAGAAGACCAGAGCTTCGATGTGGCGGGCATGTCCGCGGCATCCTCGTATTACGAGGTCAAGTTCGATGACGCGGCAAAGGAACCCGGCCAAATCTGGGCCGCGGCCGTAGGCAAGGGCAAGGACCGTTGGTTCATCGTCTGGCTCGGCACCTCGGCCTCACCGGTGGATAAGGGCGTGGCCAAGGCGTTGACCGAGTCGATCCGTCCGTGGACCGCGCCGACTCCGCCCACACCGCCGGCCGCACAGCCCGCCGATCCCAATCAGCCCCCGCCCCCGCCCGCGGACCCGAATCAGCCGCCGCCCCCGCCGGCTGATCCCAATCAACCGCCGCCTCCCGCGGCACCGGGTGTCCCGGCGTCCGAACCGGTTCCGGCGGGTCAGCCCGCACCTGCGGCACCGCCTGCGGCTCCGGCGCCTCCTGCGGCGCCACCGGCCCCCGGAGTTCCGGTCTAGGTCGTCGTGTCTTCGGGCGGTTGTGCCCACCACGTCTCGATGGCCGCGCTGAACTCCGCAGGTGCGTCGGACTGCAGGAAATGGCCGACTCCCCGCAGCACCGCCGTGGCGTGGTGGGGGAAGGTGGCTTCACAGCGTCTGAGGTACTTGTCGGTGAAAATCGGGTCTGTGTCGGCCCAGATGATCAGCGTGGGTAGCTTCGCGATGACGCCGAGATTGTCCGCGAGCTCGGTGAAATAGTCGCGAGCGCCGGTGAGTTCGGCGGGAAGCGCGGCGGTGGCCCGCCGACTTTCGAACGTCGGCGTTGCCTGGCGATAGTGCGCCATTTCGGCCCCGGATAGCGTGCGGCGCTTGTGCGCTGAGGGTATGAAGTAGTTGACGAACAGGTTGAACCGCGTGTTGAGCGCGCGCCCGACGGAACTGCCCATGCCACGGGAGAACACTTCGGAGGACAGGTCACCGTTCAAGGGCCATGCCCAGGTGTTGGCCAGAATGAGGCGGTCGAACTTATCTGGCCGCCGCGCAGCGGCGTACAGACCGAACGGCCCACCCCAGCTGTGGCCCACCAGTGTCAGATGCGAGAGATCCAGCCGATCCAGGAAGGCGACCAGAAGCTCGGAATGGTCCCGGGCACGGTACCGATAGCCGGGGGCGGCGGTGGACAGGCCGAAACCCGGAAAGTCGAGGGCGATGCACCGAAAGCGATCCCGGAGGGCGAGGATCACTTCGCGGTACACGAAGGACCAGACCGGATTGCTATGCAGCATCAGCAGGATCGGCCCGGAGCCTTCGTCGACGTAGTGCACGACGTTGCCGGCCAGCTCCACGAAGCGGCTTTCAAAAGGGAACAGCTCGTCGTCCACCCACGCCGGACGCACGCCTACGGGTTGCGCGGTTGCCATGGCCCATCCTCCTTCAATGCCGCTTGATAATTTCAAGTCTCATTGAAACTATCAATCAGCACCGACAGGCAGAAGGACTTTCCGGCGACGATCGGCATGGGGGTCGACGGCATGCGGACAATCTCGCGGCGCTTTGTGCCTCGCCTGCTGGCTGCCTAGTGGCTCAATTCAGAGACTGGCGCTAGCTTTTGGTTTTTCCCGCGATGAACTTGTAGGCGAACAGCAGAATCACCGCACCAACCAAGGCGCCGAGGAAGGCGTGATTGATCGGCGGAGTGACGGTGAACTTATGCGGGGCGAACACCAGACTGCCCAGCGTCCCGCCGACATAACCGCCGACGATGCCCAGCAACGCCGTGGCGATCCAGCCGAAATTCTCCTTGCCGGGCACGATCAAGCGGGCGATCCAGCCGACGATCAGGCCAAGAATGATCATCCAAATGATGTTCAACACCATGTCTAGCTCCTTCGAGTATCTGTACTTCAGGAAACGAGCGTCGACCCGGTGCTGATGCTAATGGAACGTCGCTTTCCCGGCGCTGTTACGGCGCGCGACAGGCCGTGGCTCATCACATCGCTCAGAAACATGGGCGGCAGTCGGCGGCGGCGCTCCCGAGTTCCGCACGGAGCTGGTGGCAGAAAAGCGGCACGTCCGCGACGTCCATTGACACGCCTCGGCTATATTCGTCAGACGCGATGGATCTCGCCAGGGCTGGTCCCGAACCGCCACTGACGGCTGATAGTTCCTGTGTTGATGTGTCGTAACACGATGGGACCGAATGTGACAGCTGGAGACCACCAAGAATCCCCACATCCACGACTGTATTTGCGACCTTCCGCGCTGCTCTGGGTTTTCCTCGGTGGCATATGCGGTACGGCGCTGCGCTATTGGTTCGAGCAGATGTGGCCGGCCTCTGGAGCTTCGTGGCCATGGGGGACATTCGCGGCCAATCTGTCCGGGGCATTCATCCTTGGCGCGGCGCTGGAGACTCTCACACTGCTGGGGCCCGATGGCGGCTGGCGCCGGCACACCCGGTTGTTTCTCGGAACCGGTTTCTGTGGCGCCTTCACCACCTACAGTGCGCTCGCCTTGGAGATCAGCACCTTGGCCCGTAACGGCTTCGTGGTCGCCGGCATGGTGTACGCGTTGGTCAGCGTCGCCGCCGGTTTGGCCGCGGCGCTCGGTGGGATAGCCACGGCGGCAAGAGCCCTCGCACGCTACGCGGGAGGTCCCGAGTGATCGTCATGGTCGTCGTCCTGGCCGGAGCCCTGGGCGCGGTACTGCGGTTTGTCGTGGATTCGGCGGTCAAGCACCGACGGACTCCCCGGTTCCCGTGGACGACGCTATTCATCAATCTCACCGGATCTGCCCTCATCGGCCTGCTGTCCGGGTTGGTGGTGTTCCACCACGCGACACCCCAACTGCTCGCCGTCCTGGGTACCGGATTCTGCGGCGGCTACACCACGTTCAGTACCGCCAGCGTCGAGTCGGTGCGACTGATCGAGCAGCGACAATGGTCACTGGCGTTGTACAACACGTTGGGCACCTTGTTGGGCACCGTCGGGGCGTGCGCGGCGGGTCTAGCGCTGGGGTGGGTACTGGCGTGAGGATGGAGCTGTGAGCGAGTTACCCGCAGTGCAGTTGGTGGTCGGATGGGACCATTACGCGCCCAGCACTGCCGCGCTGCGTTTCGCCATCGATATGGCTCGCCGGCTGGACGCGCATGTGCACGTCGTGCACATCCAGGACATGGACGATGAACCACTGGACCCCGACTCGGACAGCTGGGAATCGCAGTCGCGCACGGCCATCGCGGCGGCCGAAACCGCGGCGCGGGAAGAGCTTGCGAGCGGCGAGGTGTCCTGGGAGTACCACCGCGCGCATGGGCCCGCGGCCGTCCAGCTTCTCGCCGTGGCGCAACAGTGCGACGCCCTGATGATCATTCTGGGCAGCCCGCGGGGCGGACCGGCGTCCGTACTCGACACGTTCCTCGGGCAGTCGGTATCGCATCGCCTCATCGGCGCGCGACGTGTTCCCCTGGTCCTGGTGCCTGCCGTCTGACCATCCCCGCAGAGCGAATGCCGCTGCGGTAGCCTTGCGCCGTGCGCAGCAAATTCCGTGCCGAGTCTTCGGTGGACCTCGGCCCCGTGACGATCGACGGCATCACGGTGGCGCTGCGACCGCCCCGGCTGGCGGATGGACGGTCATGGCGGGAAACCGCGTTGGCGTTCACCGAGAGGCTCTCACCGGCGTTCCATCGCGACGACATGGACTGGGAAAGCGCGCATTCCCCGGTCATGTGGGTCGATAGTTGGCGCTCGTCGATCGCCGATGCACGGGCCGGCGGGGTTTCGTATCTGTTGGTACGCATCGATGACGGCGTGGAAAGGGTCGTTGGCCATTTCTTGATGGCGGGCCGGGATTTTCGCACCGGTGGCGCAGAGATCTCCACCTGGGCCGTGGATATTCCCCCTGTCGTGAGCGTGTGGGCACAGTTGACCACGGTGCTGTCCGCGTTCGACGCAAACCCGGACCTCCCGCACGCCCTGGCACCCACCGCCGTGTCGAATGCGCGCGCAAACAGATTTGTAAAGTCCTTGGGCTGGATCCAGCTACAGACGCGCCGCGCTCTGCGCCCTTATGATGGGCAGGTATCGGACCACCACATCTGGTTCCTGGCCAATACGCCCGAGTACCGCGATTCGGTGAAGCAGCGCCTCGCTGAAATTCCGACCACCAGAACGCATCTGGCAGTGCCCGCGGCCCGGCTTCCGGGCGCCGGATACCTGGCGGCGTGGGCCAGATTCGTGGCAATCCGCGCGCGTCAGCGGCTCAATTCCGCGCTGAGAACAGCGACGCCCGAGCCGCTGTTCGAAATCTCTTCCGCCGGTGGGGAAGTGGTTCGGATAGAACCAGACGGTCATGGACGATACCGTGTCACGATTATCGGGCGCCCCGCCGGTTCGATCGAGGTCTACTCCGATATCGGCACATCGACAACGGAATTGGTGCCCCGGCTCGGCTCGTGGGTATCCGACGATGCCCGCGTATCCGCCGTGTCCGGGCTCGCAAGCCACCTCGCCGGCCGCCCGGACGGTTCACGCCGCACCGTCGTGGCGACACTCGAAACCGACACCACGCTCGCCGACAGGCTCGCGGCGCTTGGTTTTGCCGACGAGGGCGCGGCACCGCCCACTCTGGGTGAAGACGGAGCAAACCGGCGCATGTGGACGCTGCTGAGGAATCCGGAATAGACACCCTGTACACAGCAATCATGTTCTTGCAGTAGCTGATTAATCGCTGGGTTTACATCTGGGTACGGTGCGCTACCCTGCCCAGATGCGCGCACGCGAACGGCGTATCGCCCCGGGATGCCTGGGCCCGGCCGAGGTCGACGGTATGACCGTCATGCTGCGCGCGCCGCGACTTTCCGACGGCCCATCGTGGCGCGAGACAAACCTGCGCTACGAGCAACGGTTGGCTCCGGCCTTCGCCCACCAGGACATGTCCTGGGCGGCGGCGCACTCGCCGTACATGTGGATTCACACCTGGAGGCAGGCCCGGTCCGATGCCGCGCGGGGCTGGGCCTCATATCTGCTCATACACCTCGAAGGAACCCGCGAACGGGTGGTCGGCCACCTGGCCATGGCGGGTCGGCACCCGCGTACCGGAGGCACCGAGGTGTCCACCTGGACGGCCGGGGTTCCGCACGCGGTCACCATGTGGGCGCAATCCTCACTCATCATCTCCGGATTCGAGACCAATCCCGATGTCCCACATGCGGTGGCACCGCTGGCGGTCCACAACGTGCCAGTGCAACGGCTGGCGCAGGCCGTGGGCTGGCAGAAGCTGCAGACATGCCGCCAGCTGCGCATGTTCGATGGCAGCCCCACCGATCATGAGATTTGGTACCAGACCAACTCCGCCGAGAACCTCGTCGCGTTGCGCCACAAGCGAGACACCCTTGCCGGCGAGACGCCCCTCAGGGGTTCGGAACGTCCCGCGAAAATCTCCTGGGGCGATCTGCTTGCGTGCGGACGCTACGAACTGCGCAACCGCTGCCGGCGCGCCAGTGCTGTCCCCAAGGACACAGTCCCAGTTACGGTTTCGGGTACGCCAATCGGATCTATCGAGATATCTGTAGACCTGGGCAGCTCCACGACCGAGCTCATCGGTAGGCCCCACCCCGGTGCGTCCGAGGACTCGCTCACCCCGACCATCGCCGATCTTGCCGCGCGTTTGACGCTGGCTCCGGCGCCCACGAGGCGAATAGTCGTGGCAGCGCGCAGCGATGCTCGGCCCCTGACCGACATCCTGACGACGCATGGTTTCCAGAACGAGGGGCCCACCCTGCCCACATTCGGGGAGTCTGGTGTCCCTCGTCAGCTGTGGGTCCACCTCACCTGAACTAGTCCCGGTTACTGCGGGTATAGGCCTCGGCCAGCAGTGGCCGCACCACCTCGGCGAAGGTGTCTTCGCCGGGGTTGACCACACAGATCCATTTGGCGCCGCCGTATTCGGGATGCGGCAGGATCTGGTCGAACTCGGTGTAGTCGACGGCAACCTCGTCGCCACGGTCGCGCACCAGGTTCGCGAAGGTGTCACCACCGATGCCGATGTTGAGGCGATACACCGATGGGCGCCCCAAGTCGGAGTAGGTGTCGAACGCTTCATTCGACATCAGCGTGATCACCGGCACCTGACGTTCGGGACCCCGGAAGAAGAACCAATTGCCCTGGACAACCTCGTGCTGAAGATCGGGGAAGGCCGTGACGATGTATTCGATGACAGCGCCTTCGTCGATGCCCACAGTCATAGCACCGAACTTACCGGCCTAGGCTGCTGGCATGTTGCGCGCGGGAATCGTCGTCACCGGCACAGAAGTTCTCACCGGGCGGGTCGCCGACGCGAACGGGCCGTGGCTTTCCGAGCACCTGCGGGAAGTGGGTGTCGATGTTGCGCATATCTGTGTGTGCGGTGACCGCAAAGAAGATCTGCTGGCGCAGCTGCAGTTTCTCACCGATCAAGACGTCGATCTCATCGTGACTTCGGGCGGCCTGGGGCCCACCGCCGACGATATGACACTGGCCACCGTGGCCGAATTTGCCGGAACCACACTCATTTTCGATGCTGATCTGGAAGCGGCCATCATGGATCGGCTACGACCGATGGCAAATCGCTGGGAGAATGTGGACTGGGAGGCCTTGCGGGTCGGCATTGCCAAACAGGCACTCGTGCCGGCGCGAGGTCAGGTATTGGACCCGGTGGGCACTGCGCCCGGTGCCATCATGGGCACGGACAAGGTGGTCATCGTGGTGTTACCGGGACCGCCACATGAACTGCAGCGGATGTGGACGTCGGCAGTCGATGCCGCGCCGTTTCGCGCGCTAGTGGGAGAAGATGCCGCGGCAATCGAGCAGACAACGCTGCGCCTGTATGGCATCACCGAGCCCGATATCGCCGAGACGCTTCGCCTCGCCGAGGACGACTTGGGCAGCCTTGCGGCACTGGAAATCACCACCTGCCTGCGACGCAGCGAGGTGGAGGTGGTCACCCGATTCGAGCCGTCCGCTCGGCCCGTCTGGGAGCGCCTCGACGAGTTCATCCACAGCCGGCATGGCTCGGCGCTGTTCTCCTCCGATGGTTCGACAGTGGACGAAATTGTGGCCAGGCTGCTGCACGGAAGGCGCCTTGCCGTCGCCGAGTCTTGTACCGCAGGGCTTTTGGGGGCACGGCTCGCCGATGTCCCTGGCTCCTCCGCGTATTTCCTCGGCGGCGTCATCAGCTACGCCAATGATGTCAAGATCGGCCAGCTGCGCGTGGATCCGCAGCTTCTCGCCGACCACGGCGCGGTATCGCCACAGGTTGCGGAGGCCATGGCCGACGGCGCCTTGGCGGCGTTGGGCGCCGATATCGCGGTGTCCACGACGGGTGTGGCCGGGCCGGGCGGCGGGTCTGCCGACAAGCCCGTGGGTACCGTGTGTCTCTGCGTCAAGACCGCGACGGGGGAGCGGGCAGACCTGCGGGTCGTTATCCCGGGTAATCGCAACCAGATTCGGGAGCGCGCGACAACCGTCGCCCTGCATCTGCTGCGTCGGCTGCTGCAGCGGTAGCCCTATTCTTCAAAGGGTGCGGCCTTGACCAGCAGCGGAAATGCCGCATAACGGGTAAGCCACGCGGCCCGTCCGTTCGGTACCGCGGCACCCTCCGTCGCCCAGGCCTTGAGCATGTGTCGCTTGAAGTCCAGCCGGGGATGGTGTCGCAACAGCTCCTGCACCCACCCCGCATCGAGGTCCGAGAGCCGTAACCCGAATACATCGGTTCCCGCCCCCGCCGATACGAAACCACCTGGATCTGCGAGGTTTTCACTGGCACCCAGGGTGATATGCGCGGCGATCGCCGCGCCTACCGCCTGCGCACGGTCTTCGGGCGCCCCCTGATCTCTGACAAACTGGGCGGCCCGTTCACCGCCGACCACGGCGAAGCACCGTCCCGGTGTCGGATGCTCCAGCTGCAGATCGTGCAGCAGGCTCGCAACGTATACGAGCTCATCGTCGACCCGTATGCCGTCCAGCTCGGCCAGTGCCTTACCGAAGAAGTAGGTGCGATACGAGTGTTCGAGCACGTGCGGGGTGACTGAGTCACGTGCCTCTTGCTCGGCTGCCAGCGCGAGCGCGGAATCGGGTACCGCGATCGATCCGAACTCCACGCGCCCTTGTCCGCGGCGGCCGATCCTGGTTCTCACGGCATCGTTGACCATCGCCGGAAGAGCCCGGACCAAGCGTCCCAGCAATACCCGCCGCTGGGCGGCGGAAACCGCACCACCGGTGCGGGTCGCCCAGTGCCAATCCAATTCGATCGTCGTCATTCCTTGAGTCAAGACGGGTGCACCACAGGTGGCCAGTGGCATGAATGCCACAGATACTCGGATTCATGCCATAGTGAGGTATGGGCACCAAGACGGTGGCGGCACTGGCCCTCGACGGCGTCATCACCTACGACCTGGCGTGCGCCGTGCAGATGTTCCGTAGGGGACCGGGGCGCGCGGGCCAACCGGATGGTTTCGATCTGGTGACCTGTGGCCATCAACCCGGAAGTGTCTGGACGCCAGATGGTTTCAATCTCGAGGTCGAACACGGCATCGATGCGCTGGAGTCCGCGGATATCGTCGTCGTTCCCGCACGCGCTCCGCACGACTACCCACCACCGGATGACGTATTGAACGCGCTGAGAAGTGCACACCAGCGTGGGGCCGTGGTGTTCAGCATCTGCTTGGGCGCGTTTGTGTTGGCGGCGACGGGCCTGCTGGATGGGCGACCCGCCACCACGCATTGGGAGTACTGCGACGACATGCGCAGGCTCTACCCGCTGGTCGATCTGCGGCCCGACGCGCTCTATGTGGACGACGGTGACATCCTCACCTCGGCGGGACTGTCAGCGGGCATGGACCTGTGCCTGCACGTGGTGCGGCGGGAGCTGGGTGCGGCCGCGGCATCCGATATGGCCCGCTGGAATGTCATGGCGCCTCACCGCGATGGCGGCCAGGCCCAGTTCATTCCACCCACCAAGGCGTCGCACGACTCCAGCGGCCTCGGGCCGACGCTGAGCTGGGCCGCCGAGTGCCTCGCCGAGATTGACGACGTGTCGACGCTGGCGCGGCACGCGCACCTGAGCCTGCGCACATTCAATCGGCGTTTCGGCGAGGAAGTCGGCACCACGCCCAAGCGTTGGCTCGATGTACAACGCGCGACCCGCGCCCGCGAACTGCTTGAGAACACCGATATGACCATGGAATCCATTGCCGCGCAATGTGGATTTGGCAGCGTCACGGCGATGCGCACGCACCTGCGCAGGGTCACCGCCACCACGCCGAGTGCCTACCGCCGGGCGTTCCGGCGGTAGGCACTTCGCGCTCAGCGTGCGACGTGGGGCATCAGCGCATTCGGCGGAATGGCACCGAACCGGCCGGCCTGATAGTCCTCGACGGCTTGAATCAGCTCGGCCTTGGTGTTCATCACGAACGGGCCGTAGGCCACCACACGCTCGCGGATGGGCTGGCCACCGAGCAGTAGCACCTCCATTGCCGGACGGTTGGCATCCTGATTCGCACTGGCGTGCACCGTGATCCGGTCACCGGGGCCCAGTACCGCGAGCTGCCCCTGCTCAATCTGGTGGCCCAGCGCGCCGACCGTGCCACGCCCGGAGAGCACGTAGACGAGGGCGTTGAACTCGCGATTCCATGGCACATTCAGCTGCGCACCGGGTTGAATGGTCGCATGCGCCAGGGTGATTGGCGTGTGCGTGCGCCCTGGACCATGATGTGGGCCGATGTCACCGGCGATGATCCGCACCAGCGAGCCGCCGTCGGGCGAGCTCACCAACGTGGTTTGCGCTCCCTCGATCGCCTGATACGCCGGAGTCAAGAACTTGTCGCGTGCCGGCAGATTGACCCACAGCTGGATGCCATGGAATATTCCACCACTCTCGACCAACTCGGCCGGGGGAGTTTCGATATGCAGGATTCCGGATCCGGCGGTCATCCATTGGGTGGCACCGTCGTGGATGAGCCCGCCTCCGCCGTGCGAGTCCTGATGCGCGAACCGCCCGTCGATCATGTAGGTGACGGTTTCGAAGCCACGGTGAGGATGCCAATCCGTCCCGCGCGGCTCGCCCGGTTCATACTCGACCTCGCCCATCTGATCCATGTGAATGAACGGGTCCAATTCGGAAGATGGCACGCCGCCGAAGGCGCGCACGACGGGGAAGCCCTCACCCTCGTATCCGCGTGGACCACTGGTGATGGACCGCACCGGGCGCTCGGTGTCGGCCGGCTCGGGAGTCGGGATTCGCGGCAAAGTCAGGGCGTCCGTTGATGACACGGTGATAGCTGGCATGCAAACCTCCTTGTGGCTGTTTCTATGCTCCCATCAACCGGACTGCAGTCCGCTTTATTCCACGGCGGCAGCCAAGGCAACCGTGGCCGCGGCCGCAACCGTCTCACCCGCGGACAACAAGGGCTCGGGGCTGCGCAACGCCCGGCTCAGGACGAACGCACCCTCCAGGCTGGTGATGAATCCCACGATGAGGCTGCGGCACACGTCGGGTGGCAGACCCGATCCGGCAATTCGCTCGGCCCCCTGCTCGATCCAATCCGTAAAGACGTCAGCGGTCGCTCGTCGCAGCGCGTCGTCCGTACTCGCAACCTCCAGCGCGATTGTCGCAATGGGGCAGGCGTCGGCATAGTCGGTCGCGATGAGATTCTCGGCGGCGGCCGCGAACGCGGTCCGAATGGTGGACGCAAGGTCGGGACCGCCCTGATCGAAGATCGCAAGTACCAGGTCCCGATACATCGCGCCGGACGCCCGGATCGCTTCGTCGGCCAGCTGCGCCTTGCCGCCCGGGAAGAAGTGATAGATCGAGCCGAAGGGTGCGCCCGCACTCCTGGCGATCTGCTTGAGTCCGGTGCCGGTCATGCCCTGCCGACGAAACAGCTCGCATGTGGCGGCAACTATTCGATCACGGGTATCGGCGGGCATGGCACGTCCTTACAGATGTTCCCAGAAACCTTGTATCCGGCTATCGCACATTGTACGGTCTTACTAGAACGTTCTATCAACTTCGTCAGAGATCACGAAAGACAGATCACGAAGGACGTAGAGATGAACACAGTGCTCAAGTACCTGGCCATCCTGACCGGCGTGACCTGCCTGGTCATCGGGCTGTATCACGTCATCGGCGGCCCTGGAACGGTTTTCGGTGGCGGAGAGGTCAGCGCGAGCACCGACAGTCAAGAGCGATTTTTCGCCGGACTCTTCGCCGTCTACGGGGTGGCGTGGATCTGGGTGGCACGACTGTCGCCGATCCCCGGCATCGCGATCCGATTCCTGGCGGGCGGCCTGCTGGCCGGCGGGCTCGCCCGGGTCGTCTCCCTCATCGACAGGGGCCAGCCGCATCCGTTCTGGATTGCCATGCTCGTCGTCGAAATAGTGGTCCCCGCGCTGTTTTTCGTCATCGCCGGAGCCGACGAGAAGGCTCCGTGACACCGTAAAACCAATATGCGAGTTCAGATTTCGTGAACCGCTAGAGTGCGTAGTACCGACAGCGCCGATGCTGCGGGAGGGCACTCTAGGAGGAATCTATGCGGTTCACCTTCGCCGAGGCGATGACCGACCCGTCGTACTACATCCCGTTGGCCCAGGCAGCCGAGGCCGCCGGATATCACGGGATGACCATTGCCGACAGCCTGGCGTATCCCTACGAGTCGGACGCGAAGTATCCGTACACACCCGACGGGAATCGCGAGTTCCTCGAAGACAAGCCGTTTATCGAAGCGCTGACGCTGACCGCGGCGCTCGGCGCCGTGACCTCGACGCTTCGGTTCAACATCTTCGTCCTCAAACTGCCGATCCGGCCGCCCGCGCTGGTGGCCAAGCAGGCCTCGTCCATCGCGGCATTGACCGGTAACCGACTCGGTCTGGGCGTGGGGACCAGCCCCTGGCCCGAGGACTACGAGCTCATGAATGTGCCCTTCGCCAAGCGTGGCAAGCGCATGGATGAGTGCATCGAGATCATCCAGGGACTCACCACGGGCGACTACTTCGAGTTCCACGGCGAGTTCTACGACATCCCCAAGACCAAGATGTGCCCCGCGCCCACGCAGCCCATCCCGATCCTCATCGGCGGCCATGCCGATGCGGCGCTGCGGCGTGCGGCCCGGTGCGACGGCTGGATGCACGGCGGCGGCACCGAGGACCTGGACGAGCTGCTGGCCAAGCTGAAGAAGTTCCGCGAAGAAGAGGGGACCGCCGACAAGCCGTTCGAGGTCCATGTCATCTCCGTCGACGGATTTACTGTCGACGGGGTAAAGCGCCTGGAAGACAAGGGCGTAACCGATGTCATCGTCGGTTTCCGCATTCCGTACATCGTCGGACCGGATACCGAGCCGCTGGAAACCAAGATCAGAAACCTGGAGGGTTTCGCCGAGCACGTCGTCTCCAAGGTCAACCCCTAACCATCCTTCCCATGAGCAGGCGCTCAGTCCTACGAATCTCGGCCAAACCGTAGGACTGAGCGCCTGCTTGCGAAGGATGACTTCGGATAACCATTGACCAATATTCAACGCAAGCGTTAAATATCAACTGTCAGGTATCCGGATCGAAAGGGTAAGTCAATGAGCACACGCCCGAGTTTGGCCTCGGCCGTCGTTTATCAGGATCCGTCTGCGGCCCTCGATTGGTTGGAGAAGGCGTTCGGATTCGAACGCTCCATGGTGATCACCGACAGCGACGGCAAACTTGAACATTCCGAAATGCGTTTCGGCGATTGTTATCTCATGGTTGGGTCCGAGTGGGATGCCAGCGTCGCCAGCCCCAGGTCGCTGGGCGGCCGATGCACCCAGACGATCCACGTTCAGATAGACAGCGATATCGACACGCACTGCCAGCACGCCGAAGCGGCCGGCGCCAAGATCGTGATGCGCCCCGCCGATCAGTTCTACGGCGACCGGGTATACCGAGCCGAAGACCCCGAGGGACACGTGTGGACCTTCGGCCAGTCGGTGCGGACGGTCTCGCGTGAGGAAGCCGAGAAGGCAAGCGGCCTGAACATCGAGGGCTGGGTTTGACCCGGCCCTCGCCGATGCCCACAAGCCTAGATCGCACGCTGGCCGCGCTGGCCGATCCCCATCGGCGAAGAATCGTCGAGGTGCTGCGGGATAGGCCATGCCGCGCAGGGGAGATCGCGCAAGCAGTTGGCCTGACTCCCGCCGCACTCAGCAGGCACCTGCGCACCCTCAAGGCCGGTGCGCTGGTCGAGGAATCCCACCCCGAGTTCGACGCCCGAGTGCGCATCTACACACTTCGGCCCGCGCCCATGTCCGAGCTCAAGACATGGCTCGACGAGATTGAGAAGCTTTGGGCCACACAGCTGTTGGCCTTCAAAGACCATGTCGAACGGCAGGCGTGATGACGTCACGCATCGTGGTCTCACTGCGGGTGCGCGCCGCGCCGGCGCGCGCATTCGATGTGTTCGTCAACGACATCGGGATGTGGTGGCAGCCCAACACACTGTTTCAATTCAGCAGGCGACGGCGCGGCACACTGACGATCGAGCCGAGCCTGGGCGGCCGTTTCGTCGAGTCGTACCCGAACGGCACCGAGTTCGAAATCGGCACGGTCACCACATGGGAACCCGGCAGTCGGCTGGGTCTGACCTGGCGTCAGGAGAGCTTTGCCGACCATCAGATGACGATCGTCGAGGTGCGGTTCGAGGCGGTCGGAGACGAGACACGGGTGACGGTCGAACATCTCGGCTGGGAGTCGGTTCCGCAGGACCACGTGGCACGGCATAACTTTCCCGACGGCCTGTTTCTGCGACGACACGGTGAATGGTGGCAGGACCTGCTGGGGGCGTTGCGCGAGCACCTGGGCTGACCGTGGAGGCGCGCCACCCGCTGCGGCGATCTCCAGCTTTCTGTGGCAGGGTGTGGGCCGAATTCCCATCCCGCCCGGCCCACCCGTACTGATTCCCACCCGGCCCACCCGTACTGATTCCCACCCGGCCCACCCGTACTGATTCCCACCCGGCCCACCCGTAAGGAAATCCATTGTCCGCGTTGACCTACACCCAGGCCATCGTCATCGGCGCCCTGCAGGGAGTCACCGAGCTATTCCCCGTGTCCAGCCTCGGCCACTCGGTACTCGTACCGGCCTGGCTGGGCGGCTCTTGGCAGAACCTTGTCACGCAGGGTGATTCGGATAAGGGAACCCCGTATCTGGCTTTCGTCGTCGGACTGCATGTGGCCACCGCGCTGGCGCTGCTGGTGTTCTACTGGCGTGACTGGGTGGGCATCATCGGGGGACTGGTCACATCGATACGCACCCGAAAGGTCGAGACGTCAACCCAGCGGCTGGGCTGGTTGATCGTGGTCGCGACCATTCCGGTCGGGCTGCTCGGGCTCCTGCTCGAGCACTCACTACGCACACTGTTCGCGAAGCCCGGCGCTGCTGCCGTGTTCCTCTTCATCAACGGGCTGCTCCTGGCTGGCGCCGAGGTGCTGCGCAGGCGCCAGGTGGCCCGGTCCGCCAACGCGCACAGCGCCGAGAACACCAAGCAGATCTCCGACTTGAGCTACGCCGACGCCGGTGCCATCGGTCTTGCGCAGAGCCTGGCGCTGCTCGCGGGCATCAGCCGCTCGGGTGTGGCGATGGTCGGCGGACTGTTTCGTGGGCTGGACCACGAGGACTCCGCCAAATTCGCTTTCCTGCTCGCCACTCCGGTGATCCTAGCCGCGGGTGTGCTCAAGCTGCCGACGCTGGCGGGGCCGCAGGGCGACGGCATCCTCGGACAGGTTCTGGTCGGCTCGTTGGTCGCGGCGGTGGCCGCCTACCTGGCCGTCCGTTTCCTCACGAAGTACTTCCACACCCGCACTTTGATCCCGTTCGCGGTGTACTGCCTGCTGGCGGGCGCGGCGTCGATGGTGCATTTCCTCTAGACGCCCGCGCGCCCGATGCCTAGCCGGTAGATCCGGGGGTGCGTATCTGCGCGGCCAACCAGGGCAGTGCGTCCGAGAAGGTCCGGCTGGCGAATTGCCAGGTGTGCCCGCTGATCATCTGGTGAATCGAGCAAGAAATCTGGACTTGCTGCGCGGCGGCACACAAATCCTGCGCGGCACCGTCCCGATCATCGTCGGTCACGTCGTCATGCCCACCTATTCCGGTGGGAGTATCGGCCGTGGGCCGCTTGGCTCCACCCGGTTTCTTGCTGTCGGCAGGTGGTATCGCGTCCTCGAACCATCCCGTCACACCGGTGTACGGCCCATGCTTGGCCATCACGGTGCGGGGGTCAAAGGCGTCCCATCGAGCGGCATCGCCGCCATACAGCCGGTCAATCGTCTGCTGTTTGTTTCCGGCGGTGGGACCGTGGTCGCCGGCGATATCGACGAAGGTCGAGAACAGATCCGGATGCATCACCGTCAGGTCAACAGCGCAGGTGCCGCCCATCGACCAGCCGACGACAGCCCAGTTGGCCGGGTCGGGTGATCCGTTGAATTCCGAGACCATGTACGGGCGTACGTCTTCGGTGAGGTGATCCGCGGCATTTCCACGTGGCCCGTTGACGCATTCGGTGTCGTTGTTGAAGCTGCCCGCGACGTCCACGAAGACGAATATGGGTGTTTGGCCGCCGTGGGATTTTGCGTAGTCGTCAATCATCTGGGTGGCGTTACCGGTGCGCACCCAGTCGGCCGGGGTATTGAATTCCCCGGCGATCATCATGACCACCGGCAGCCGGGGCGGGGTATCACCTGCGAACCAGGCCGGCGGCAGGTAGACGTATTCACCGCGGTGTTTGAATCCACTGGCGTCGGCGGGGATGTCCACCTCGACCAGCTTTCCGGTACTGGGGTTCGAATTGCGCAGGCCCGCAAGGTCGCTCATATTGACCTCATTGGGAAGCGGCCCCGCGGAAATCGCGCCCCAGGCTGCCTGCACGGTGGGGTAGTAGCCCACCCAGGTATTGAGCGCTACGAGCGCCGCGAGCAGCGTGAGTGGAATCGCCAGCAGTGATACGCCGCGACGCCACCACCGCGCACCCCGGAAGCCGATAACGGCGACCGCGACCGATGTGGCGAAAACACCGATCCATATCCACAGCCTGAAGGGGGCGGGGTCCGAGGCCAACCCCTCGGAATTCATGTAGATCCATGCCGCCAGCGCACCCAATGCGCCGACGGCTACGCTCACGGGCACCCACAGCAGGCGCCACCGGCGGTTGCGCCAACCGATGACCACCAGCAAAGCCACGACCGCGAGCACCTGCACGACGATCGGGAACCAGCCACCGAGGGCCGATACTCCATGGCTGTATTGGTGGAAATCGTTGGCGGGTAGCTGTGGGATAGGGGTCGGCGCCGGAGGGGGCGTCGGCGTAGTCGGTGGCACGCTCACATTGTGATGACTTTTCCTGGGAGGAAGCTGGACATGACCCAGAGTTATCTGTCTGATGAGACGATCGCGACGCTGTCCACAGCTGAGCGGCGCGACCTGATCCAGCGGCTGGAACGCCCGCTCAGCGAGGTGGCGCCGCCGTATTTGGCGAGGTTTCGCGCACTGCGGCTGGGCTTGATGATCGGCGGCTCGATCGCGTTGGTTCCATGGATCATCTACCTTGCGTTCACGCTGCCTGAAAACTATGTGGCACAGCGGTGGACCGCGACGTGGGTCGGCTTCGACATTCTGTTGGTGACGTTCATGGTGGGCACCGCCGTGCTGGGTTTACTGCGTCGTCAACTACTCGTATTGACGGCGTTCACCACCGGGGTGCTGTTGATCTGCGACGCCTGGTTCGACGTGATGACGGCCGGACCGAGCGAAGTGCCATGGGCGATCCTGACGGCTGTGCTGGCCGAGCTGCCCCTCGCGGTGGTGATGATTCGGGGCGCGTTGCTGATCACGCGATTGACTATGACGCGCCTATTGGTGATCGAGCCGGGCATGCCACTCTGGCGGGTGCCGTTGTTGCCCTAGCCCGCTACCAGCAGTGCGCGAAGCCGTCGCAGTACTGCGGGAACCGGTCGACGGGTACGTCGAGCGGTTTCACGAATTGCAGGCTGAAAGGTTTCTTCGTCATTCCGGGCTGGCCACCGCACACCGCGCTGTGGATGGTGGTGTGCGTGCCCGTGAGGGTCTCGTCATTGAAGACGTACTTCTCCTGGGTGGGTGCGAAGCTGCCATCCGGACAGGTCATACCTTGCGGGCGGGCGTGCAGAAACGTCCATTGGTCATCGACCAGCTTGGCCGGGATGGAGTAGTTCTGAAGTCTGTCGCTGTGCTTGACGACATCCGGTGTGGCGCTGGTGACGGTGACCGTGCAGCCGTCGGCCTGGATGGTCGGATCGGTGTAGTCGGATTGGATGCGGGTGCCCGAGGCCTGTACGCAGACCGCCGACATCGTCCAGGTGACGTCGCTGACGCCTTCCTCGAGCATCCGGTAGGTGCCGTCGGCCGGGGGCGCCACCGCCGCTGCCGGGCTGGCGAATCCGACTCCGATCGCAGTGACGAAGACGGGAGCCATCAGCAGGGATGTTGTGCGCACGGGTCAAGTATCGCAATGCGGCGGCCGGGTCACGGCGCAACCTCAGTCATTAGACGCGGCGTCCAATACGGTCACCACCAGATCGGCGACGGCGGTCATGCCGTCTTCATTGGGATGCAGCGGCGCCGGGCGCCAGGGCCAGGGGATTGCGGGCTGTACTGTCCATGGCCGCGCTGACCAGGCGTGATGATCGGTGCTGGCTGTTGACGCTCGGACGATCTCGCACCCGGTGGCGTGCGCGGCCTCGGCGGTCGCGGCCGCGAGCTGCGCGGCGATGCGACGCCCCGTCGCGGCCTCGGCGGTGGTGTACGGCGGGGCGGGGGATCCTTCGGGCGGCAACAACGAGAGGTAGTCGACGAACAGCACCCGGGCTCGCGGTGCGCGGTCTCGCACACGCTCACCGACCATGCGCAGTGAATCCCCGATCCCCGTCAATGCCGCCTCCCGGTTGTGGACGTCGAGCAGCTCGACCAGGCCGCGACCGACGACCGGCAGAGTGCGCAGCACGCGCGGCAAGGCGGCGGCCATCAGAAACGGCACATACCCGACGTCGTTGCCTCCGATGGTGACCGTCACCAGCTCCTCGCTGCCGTCGAGCGTGTCGATCTGGGGTGGGGCGGCGTTCTGCGGATCGCTCAGAACATGTGCCGTGGTCGCCCCGGTATAGGTGACGTCGACCAGCTGATATCCCTTGCGTTCGGCAACGCGGTGCGGGTAGTTGCGTGCCGAACGCCCGGCCAGCCGGGGTGAACCGAGCGCACGCGGCATAATGCCCGGCCCGGCTGCCATCGAACTTCCCAATGCCACATAGCGTCCCGCCATGTATCAAGCCTATCGGCGAGCCAGGTGCGCCAGCCGGCGCAACGACCTGCTCATCCCACGGGGGCGCGGATCGTCCAACCGCAAGACCGGCCACCCCTGCTCGGACGCCATCGCGGCCAGCCTGCCGCGTGGGTTGACCGGGCAGGGTTCGCCGACCAGGGACATGAGGTCGATGTCTTCCTCGCCGTCCGCGTAGAAGTAACTACGCGGCAAATCAACAGCATTGGACTCACAGAACCGCCTGACCGCTGCCGCCTTGTTGCGTCCCCACACAATCGGCTTGCGGATGTCACCGGTGAGCAGTCCGTGCTCGTCGACGTCGAAGTGGTTGCACAGCACATGGGTTATCCCGAGGTGACGTGCCACCGGCTCGGCGTGAATGGTCAGCGCCGAAGAACTCAGCACCACGGTATGCCCCTGCGCCTGGTGCGCCCGCACACGCTCGCACATCTGCGGATAGATCATCGAGGCGTTGTGCTGGTGGAAGATTCGTTCACCCACGGCCTCCAGTTCGGCCAGCGAGTCGCCGCGCAGGTATCCGGCGGCACGTACCACCAAGCGCTCGAATTCCATGCGGCCCAGCTTGTACCGGAAAGTCGCCTCCAGAACGCCGAGAACCTCGCCGACACTGGCCTGACGGCGCCGCATCCGATCGCGAGCATGCGCGGTCGGGGTGAATCCGGCCACCAGGGTGCCATCCAGGTCGAAGAAGGCTCCTACCTGCGGTCCAGTCGGGCTGAGCGCTATATCGGCCACCGGATCAGGTGCCGAGTTGGCCGTCATATCAGTCAATCTACCGTTGCGCAGCATGTGGACCCGCCGTAGGAGACAAGATGGGGTGATGGATCCCGAATCGCGGGCTGGGCGTAGTCCTGCGCTGATCACCAGGCGTGCGGTGCTGTCCGCTGGAGCGATGCTGGCACTCGGCGCAGCCGGCACCGTCGGATGCTCACGAGATCACCCCGCAGATGTACCTGCCGCTCTTCGATGGGATGATCTGCGCCGCAGCCTATCCGGAACGCTCGTGGTGCGCGGCGAGGCCGGAATGGACGATTCCGTACGGATATTCGATCCGCTCTTCGACGCGAATCACCCTGGTGCGGTGGCCTTCTGCGCGTCCGAAGACGATGTGGCACGGTGTGTGGAATTCGCATCGAGCGCGCGGATGCCCCTAGCGGCGCGCAGCGGCGGGCACAGCTATGCCGGTTATTGCATTCCCGACGACGGATTGGTGGTCGATCTCGGGCGCATGGCGGCGGTTTCGGTTACCGGGACGCGAGCCGTGGTCGGATCAGGAGCGCGGCTCATCGATGTCTATGCCGGTATCGCCGATGCCGGTCGAATGTTGGCCGGCGGCTCCTGTCCGACCGTCGGTATCTCCGGATTGACGATGGGCGGAGGGGTAGGGGTGCTCACCCGCAAGTTCGGGCTCACCTGCGACCAGCTCGTCTCGGCGCGCGCGGTGACCGCGGATGGCAAGATCCGGGTTGTCTCATCGGATTCCGAACCCGAGCTGTTCTGGGCCATCCGCGGGGCAGGCGGCGGAAACTTCTGTATTGCCACGGAGTTGACCTTTGAAACCGCCGAATCCGCCGAACTGACGGTGTTCACTCTCGACTACGCGCCAGGGGATATGGCCGCGATAATGCGCCGATGGCTGACCTTCATGTCCACCGCGCCCGATGAATTGTGGACGACCCTGCATGCGGTCGGTGGCGTCACGCCGCAATGCCGGATCGTGGGATGCATCGCCCAGGGCGCCGATCCGCACGCTATGGTCGAGGATCTGTGCGGCACCCTAGGCGTCACCACCACCGACCGGTTTGTCGCCGCGATGACATTTCTGGACGCCATGAAGTTCATGGGTGGCTGCTCCACATTGACTGTGGCCCAGTGCCACCCGTCATGGATAGGTACGCCACCGGGGCAGTTGCAGCGCGAGGCGTTTGTGGCGTCCTCGCGAATGGTCCCTCATCCAGGTGTCGATACCGCCCGCATCGAGGCACTCCTGACGAACAGGCCCGGTCTCACGTTCATATTCGACAGCCTGGGCGGGGCGGTGACCCGAGTTCCCTCCGACGCCACCGCATTTCCTCATCGCGGGGCGGCCGCGTCCATTCAGATCTATCACGGTTTCGGCCCGGACCCATCCGAGGCGTATCGGCGCGTGGATGAGGCGCGCGACCGGCTCGGCGAGATTTGCGGTGCCGGTGCCTATGTGAACTACATCGACCCGCGGCTACCCGATTGGGCCACAGCGTATTACGGGGACAATCTGCCGCGGTTACGGCGGGTTGCGTCGAGCTATGATCCGAATGGAGTGTTCGGGTTCGCGCAGGCGGTTCGGCCCTGACCTGCCCTGGCTAAAGGTAATTCGCGCCAATCGGGTGAGCAACCGCGCTATCCGCGCCGCGCCTGCGCGATGAGCTCGCGCCACCGGCCGGGCCCGAGCTCGTACACCGCTGCGTCGCCGCCGTATGCGCTGGAGATGACGACGTCCGGGGCAAGGCTTCCCAACAGTTGCAGGCTCGCGGACAGATCGTCGGCATCGCCCCGGCCGGGGACCAGATAGGTGGACCATGAACCGTCCGCGGTGGGAAACATGGTGTCCCCGGTGAACAGGTACTTATCCCCGTCCGCACCCGTCACCAGATAGCTTGTGCTGCCCACGGAATGCCCCGGTGTCGGTATCACCTCAACGCCGTTTTCGTCCACTCCGCGGGCGATACTGGGGATGTCGACACTCGCATGCTGACCGATCTCGTCACGTTCACGAGCCGAGGCGTGCAATGTGGATCCGAAGCGCTGCTTCACCACGGCGAGCATGGGCCCGGCCTCGTCCAGATGTGACAGGTACTGATGGGCGACCCCGCCCAATTCGGCCATGGCCTCGAAGTCGGCCTCGGTGGCGGGGCTATAGAACAACACGTTCCCTGCTGGCCGGGTCCACAGGTAGGCGTGGGTAGTCAGTCCGGGGAAGGGGCTGTCGGTACGCATCTCCCATAGGTCGGACCGAATCTGGCGCACATTCGATGTCTGCGTGGTCATATGACCAGTGTTGGTTCTCAAGTGAACTTGAGGTCAAGGCCGGCCGACCGGAAAAGTCGTCTCGCTGCTATTCGCCCGACTCTGCCAATGTGCCGAGTCTGTCCACCGACGCCTGCAACCGCTCGGACGTGGTCAGACGAGCCCGGACGAGCCTTTTCTCGTCGGAGAGATTCCTCCAGTCGTAGGTGTGAGTCACCCGGGTGCGACTGTCATCAAGCGGTTCGAGCTCCCAGCGCCACAGGTGACCGGGCGGCTGCTTGCCCACTTCCGAAGGTAACCAGGCGATCCGACGTCCCTCGTCGAATTCGACGATGTGGTTTTCGCGATCGGCACCGTTGGTCAAGGTCATCACGAACACATCACCCACGGCATGCGCCCGTTGCCCGGCCGCGGCCTGAGCGAGATTCTCGTTGCCATCCCATTCACGCTGCCGCACGGGATCGGCGATGAGCTCGAATATCACCGCCGCCGGTGCCTGCACCTCACGGCTGGCCGAGACCACTCTGACATCCTCAGTCATACGTCACATCCAACCAGAGTCCGGGCGCCTAGCTGATCAGTTGGCGAGTCAGCTTGCGCGCTAGCGCTATCGGGTCGACGGATTTCTCTATCTTCGAGGCGGTCAGCGCACCGTCGTAAAGCAGCTGAACCTGTCGGGCGGTGGCGTCGGGGCGTGCCCGCCCTGCCTCGCGCAACAACGCTCCCACGGTCGAGCGGAACCACTCGCGATGGGAACGCACCGGCTCCCATTCCGTTCCCGGGAATTCGGTCGCGGCATTGGCGTACAGACAACCACGGAAGTTTCTGGCCTTTCCGGCAGTGGCGGCAAGGTCGAAGAATGTCAGGATCCTGGCGATGGGATCGCGCTGCGCCACGACAGCCGCATTCCAGCGTTTGCGATCACGCTGATCCAATTCTTCGAGATAGGCGACGATGAGCCCATCCTTGGATCCGTAGCTGCTGTACAGGCTCGCCTTGGCAACTCCTGCCTCACGCAGGATCTGGTCGATCCCCACTGTCCGAATGCCCTGCTTCGCAAAGAGATCTGCGGCAGTTCGAAGCAGTCGATCGGCCGGCCCGAGCATACGGGGAGTCGAGGCGGCGTCGGCGGCCGTGGGCGCTGCTGCGGGGCTCATGGAGGCAGGGTAACGCACCGGACCTCAATAGACAGACCGGTCTGTCCGTGGAACTGTCACGTTGTCGCACATCGAAATCGCCCACCGAAGTTAGGAAGAGTGCCGTGACACTGCACCTCTACGAGATCACCGTTAGCTCAGCCGATAAGACCGATGCCGCACAGCTTCTCAAGGAGATTGACGGGCGCATTCACCGCGATGGCGGCGAGCTGATCGAAGCGCAGGTGACGCGCGAGTCTCTCCGGATCTTCGTCATCGCCGAATTCGGCGATGAGGCATCGCAGTGGGACGCGGATTCCCTTGGAGTTGAGACGGTCTCCGGCCCGCACTTGGTCCGCCTGGTGGGCGCCGAGCTCGATCAGCTGAAGTCCGCGCGCCCGACGGCCGGCTACCTGGTCGAATGGGATCTGCCCGCCGAGCTGGACATGGAGACCTACCTGGCACGCAAGAAGGCCAAGGCGCCCAAATACGCGGACGTCCCCGAGGTCAGCTTTCTGCGTACCTATGTCCGCGAAGATATGGACAAGTGCCTGTGTTTCTATGACGCCCCCGATGAGCAGGCAGTGCTCCGTGCCCGCAAGGCCGTCGACACCCCCGTCGACAGACTCCACGGTCTCGGAGATATTTCGCTATGACGGCCGCCGTGGCCAGGGATGCCGACGCTGCGTTGGCACGCGTCGGAGATGAGGTGGCGGGCCGGGCATCCGCTCTGGACTCAGATCAGACCGATGTGCGCGTCGATATCGCCGCGCTGGGCGCGCAGGGACTGTTCGATGCGGGCCTTGCCGGTGCGGATCTCACGTCGATGGTGCGGGTGATCGAACACGTCGCCACCAGCAGTCTGGCCGTGGGCTTCGCGGCATGGGCGCATCGGATGACCATTGAGTATGTGAGTCTGGCTCCCGCTGTCTTTCGTGCCGCTCAGCTGCCCGGCCTGACTCGCGGGCAGCGCCCTGGTGTCACCGCCATGGCTGCCGGTCTCAAACATGTGGCGGGCCTGGGGGAGGTCCCGATAGTGGCGTCAGAGCATCCCGATGGGCTACGTGTCACCGGCCCGATCCGATGGGCCTCCAACGTCTTCCCCGATGCGCTGATGGTGCTGCCGGCCCGCGGCGCGGACGGCGCCACTTACGTGGTGGCGATTGACGTCAGTGCGGACGGGGTGCGCATCGAGCGGCCGCCGAACCTGATGGCATTGACGGCTACGGCCTCGACGTCCCTGCATCTGGACCGTGTCCATGTCCCTGCCGAGAACGTGATCAGCACCGACCTGCAGGACTTCGTAGCCCGAATCCGGCCGGCTTTCCTACTGCTGCAGACCGCATTTTGTGTCGGGGTCAGCGTCGCCGCTCTGGACGGTGCGCGGTCCGCGCGGGGCGTTCTCGCGGGACAGTTCACCACCGAACTGGCCGACCTTGCGCGGCGGGGCCACGCGCTGCGCGAGCGGCTCTACGCCTTTGCGACCGCACCGTCGGACCCGGGCATCGCCGACCTGCTGCGGCTGCGGCTAGGTGCCGCCGGGCTCGCGGGTCAGGCGTCACGGCTCGAGGTCACCTTGGCCGGCGGCGCCGGGTATGCGCTCGGAACAGCGGCGAACCGCAGGTTCCGTGAGGCCGCCTTCCTCCCCATTCAGTCACCCTCGGAAGGACAATTGCGGTGGGAACTGACGCAGTACGAGTAGCGAATGGCGCCAAGCATTTCGGATCGACGACGGCATTCCGCGACGTCGATGTCCACGTGGCCTCTGGCGAGTTTCTGGCCATCCTGGGCCCCAGCGGGAGCGGAAAGTCCACGTTGTTGCGAGTGTTGGCGGGGTTGGAGGAGCTCAGCGCCGGAACCGTGGTCTGGGCATCGGAGGGAGGACGGCCCCGAACCGGTGTCGTTTTCCAAGACCCCCTACTCATGCCATGGCTGACTGTTGCCGAGAACATCGCCTTCGCCAAACGGTTCGCGGTGCACCGCAGCGGGTTCGATGACGTCTACGTGCAGAACCTGGTCCAGCATTTCGGGCTGCAACAGCTCGCGGACCGCTATCCGGACCAACTGTCCGGTGGCCAGGCCCAGCGCGTCGCGATCCTTCGCGCGGCGGCCACCCGCCCTGGGCTGCTGTTGCTCGATGAACCGTTCAGCGCGCTCGATCCCGTGACGCGGGCAGATCTACAGGCGTGGCTGGTGAAGCTGGCCGGCGAATTGTCCGTCACGGTTGTCCTGGTCACTCACGATGTGGATGAGGCGTTGGCCCTTGCAGACAGAGTGATTCTCCTGGGCGAGAACGGGCGGATCCGTCAGGAGTGGACACTCGACGACAACACGGGGGAGCATCCGCGGATACGCGCAGAGATCTTGGTCCGGTATCAGCCCATTGTCACCGGGCTGCTGTGAACGGCCCTACCTCGCGCCGTACCGTGTTGGCGGGTGCGGCCGGAATCACCACCGCCGCAGGACTGTTCGGTGCCGCCGGACTGATCCGTGCCGCTACCTCCGATGCCACCAACACCACCGGTCGATTGCGCATCGGGTATCTGCCGATCACCGATGCCGCGCCACTGCTGCTCGCTCATTCCGCCGGGCTCTATCCGGCCGGCACTGTCAGTGCCGCGAAACCGGTGCTGTTCCGCAGTTGGGCCGCATTGGCTGAGGCCTTCATGGCAGGGCAGATCGACGTCGCGCATCTGTTGATGCCCATGGCCATTCAGCTCCGGCAGGTGCTGGGCCACGGTGTGCGGGTACTCGGCTGGAATCACACCAACGGATCGGCGCTCACCGTCGCGCCGGATATCGAACATCTCGAAGACCTGGCGGGTACCCAGGTGGCCATTCCGTTCTGGTGGTCCATTCACAACATCGTGTTGCAAGAGCTCTTACGCGGCCATGGTTTGCGTCCGGTGATCCGCAGCACCGCATCACGCGCCCGGCGCACGGTCGAGCTCGTTGTGATGAGCCCCTCCGATATGGTTCCGGCGCTGGCCAATAGATCGATCGGTGGATATGTGGTCGCCGATCCGTTCAATGCCATCGCACAGATCAAGAAGATCGGGCGGATTCACACGTTTCTCGGTGATGTTTGGCGCGACCATGCGTGCTGCGTCCTCGTCACGCGCGAGGATGTGATCGCCCGTCGGGCCGCGGCTGTGCAGGGTGTTACCGACGCGGTGGTAGCCGCTCAGCTGCGCATCGATAGCGACAGAAAGTCGGCCGCAAGCGCGCTCGGCGGTGGCAAGTATCTGCCACAGCCCGTGCCCGCGGTGCAGACGGCACTGACCTACCCGAATCCTCCGTACCCGCTGAAACATCCGGATTGGCATCCGCAAAAGCTGGGTTATCAACCGTTTCCGTATCGGAGCTTCACCCAGCGATTGGTCGAGTCAATGCACGACACCGTCGTCGACGGCGATCGCGGATTCCTCGACAGGCTTGATCCGGCGCGAGTGCATGACGACCTCGTCGACGACACGTTCGTTCGCCGCGCGATCGCCATACACGGCGGACCCACAGCCTTTGGTATCACACCCGATTTCACCCGAACGGAACAGGTGCAGGCCTTGTGAGCATCATCGAACGCACACCCACGATCACCGGAGACAATGCAGCTGCTCCGCGCAGATCTCAGCTGCTGGCCAAGATTTGGCCGCCGGCTCTTGCCATTACGGCGAGTATCGCGCTGTGGTGGCTCGCCAGTTCAGTGCTGAGCCAACCGCATTCTCTGCTGCGGCAGACTGCTCCGGACACCGTAGTGCCCGCCGTATTCGATCTGCTCAGTCGTGGAGTACTGCTGCCGGATGCCGGAATCAGCCTGTGGCGATTGCTGATCGGACTCTGCCTGGCGGCAGTGATCGGCATCCCGGCGGGCCTGCTCCTTGGAGTGAGCACCACCGCCGAACGGGCGGCACGTCCCGTGATCCAGTTCCTGCGGATGATCTCTCCGCTTTCGTGGACGCCCATCGCGGTAGCCGTCTTCGGCATCGGTAGTCAGCCGGTCATATTTCTCATCGCCGCGGCAGCGGTATGGCCCATCCTCATCAGCACCACGGCCGGCGTGCACGGCATCGAACCCGGGTACCTGCACGTGGCGCGGTCGTTTCACGCCACCCGCGTGGAGGTCCTCAGCTCGGTGATACTGCCGGCAATACGTGGCCACATCCAGACCGGCGTACGTATCGCGTTGGGCATTGCCTGGGTTGTCCTCGTTCCCGCTGAAATGCTGGGCGTGCGATCAGGTTTGGGATATCAGATCCTCAACGCACGTGACCAGCTCGCCTATGACCAGGTCGTCGCGGTCATTCTTGTGATCGGGGCGCTCGGATATGCCCTGGATGTGGCCGCAAGGAGGCTGCTGGCGCCGGCGTTTCGCGGGTAGGCTCACACGAGCCGCACTACCCGAAACGAAGGTGGTTCACATGAAGATCAGTGCCCGCCGTGCGATCGTCGTCGCAGCCGCGGCGATGTTGCCGATGGCCGCGATGTCCGGCATCTCGCCGGTGATCAGCGCGGCAGACCCCATCGTGCCCGACTGTCCGGGCGGATGGTGGGATCCGGCGGCCAACACCTGCCGGCCGCCGGTTTCGACCACTCCACTGAACTGCGACAACGGTTCGTGGTGGGACCCGGTGAGCAACGTGTGCCGCCCGCCGGTGATTCCGCCCCAGTAGCGCCGCGTCAGGCCGCCAGCGCCGCGGTGGTCGCGGCGAACATGGTCGCCTTGATGGCGCCCAAGGTTCCGCTGTCCTTACCCACCAGGGGCTGCATCAGATCGATTGCGGCACTGCGTACTTCATGCTCGGTTGCGGCGCGGTCGGCCAAACCGGCGGCTACGGCGGCCTCTCCGCCGTAGCGGTGTCCGGTGGTCATCGCCGTTACCGCTGTCTGCGGCGCCAGCTTGGCCTGGATCAGACTCGCCATTCCCGGCGTGAACGGGATGTGGATATCGACCTCGGGGAAGCACAGGTATCCGCGGTCAGACCGCATCACCCGGTAGTCATGGGCGACGGCGAGCATCGCACCGGCACCGAAGGCGTGACCGTTGACCGCGGCCACGGTGGGCAGCGGGAAGGTGAGAACCCGGCTGAACAACGCTTGCACGCGTCCGACATACCAGTCGGCGCGATCACCGTGGGACATAAGCCAATCTAGGTCTAACCCGTTGGAGTAGAACTTCCCGGCGCCCACGGTGACTAGCGCCTGGGCCTGTGTCAGGACATCGTCGAGCAGACCGTCAACGGTGTCCAGCCAGTCGGGGGAGAACCGATTCTCGTCGGGTCCGAGATTCATGACCGCGATGGTGTCCTGAAGTTCCAGCGTGGGGGTCATCGCATACTTCCTTTCATATTGGTGCCCTTACTTTTTGGGCTGGCCGGGGGTGGGTCGAGGGAAAGAATGGCGCGCACCGCGGCCTCGAGACGAGAGCGTGTGGCCGCGTCGGGCGGGCGGCGCCCACGCAGCAGCAGGCCGCTCGGCAATCCCACGATGCAGTCCTCGATGACCTGCACCGCGCGACCGTCCTCTCGATCCCATAAGGCTTGCGACAGCCGAATGAACAGTCCGACGAGCACGGAGTCGACCGCCGCCATGGCGCGGGAGACATCTTCGGGGACGTCGGGGCCGAGTACGTCCTCTCGCCGCACGCCGAGCACCAGTCGGGAAGATTCGGGGTAGCGCTCCGAGAAGACCGCAGGAGTGTCGGCGGCCGCTACGACGGCGTTCACCGCGGCGGCGGCCTTCGATTCACCCGTATCGAAGGCATCGAAGGCTCCGTCGACGGCGGCGCGTTGCATATCGAGAAACCTCTGGGCGGCGCGCAACCAGGCTCGGCCGACCATTCCTCCGCGGGATCCGAAGGCGTGGTAGATGGCGCCATTGGAGACCCCGGTCGCCTGGGATACCGCGCGGACCGTCACTGCCGCCGGACCGTCCTGCACCGCGATGCGCTCGGTGGCATCGAGCAGATCATCGACGGAGTGGATGCGCGGCCTGGGCACGGGCCCACCATAACAGAGCAGTTGCTCTGTTATGGACATGCAGTACCGTCGAGCCATGTCGTCGCGTTTGCGTGTGGTGGGTACCGCGCTCCTCGCACTAGCACTCATCGGTTGCAGCGAGCCGTCGCCGGCGCGCGCGACCATCACCCAGTGCAATCTCTCCCGGCTGCCGTCGGAAGCTGCCGGCACCGTCGATCTGATCCATGCCGGGGGACCGTTCCCGTATCCACGCAATGACGGCGTCGAGTTCCAGAACCGTGAGAGGGTGCTCCCTTCGGAGCCTCGTGGGTACTACCACGAGTACACGGTCCGCACGCCGGGTAGTAAGACGCGGGGCACCCGTCGCATCATCACCGGCGGTAATCCGCTGAATGATCCGCCGCACGTCTACTACACGGGCGATCACTACCAGTCATTCTGTGAGGTTGAAGGCGCATGAAGACCTATGTCGTCGACGGTTCCCGCGTCCACACCCGGGCGGACTTTTTCACCGAGTTAGGGCGTGCGGTGAACGGGCCGGGCGGTTACTTCGGCAGTAACCTCGACGCCCTGGTCGACTGCCTACGCGGCGGATTCGGCACCCCCGAGGATGAGCCCTTCCGATTTGTACTGCAGGACGCCCCTCGCATCAGGTCCGCGGTCGGCACAAGGGACTGGGAAGCCGTCGAGGAGATCTTCGAGGAAGCCGGGGTGTCGCTGACGTCGAGGACCTCGACGAAAGACGCGGACCCGGCGTAGACAACGCGATGGCCGGCCCCCGAAGGGGCCGGCCATCCACGTGTCCGGTGACGGCGTGCTGTCAGCGGACGTCGAACCGATCGCTGTTCGACACCTTGACCCACGCCGCCACGAAGTCCTTGACGAACTTCTCCTTGGCGTCGTCCTGCGCATAGACCTCTGCCAGTGCGCGCAGTTCAGAGTTCGCACCGAACACCAGGTCCACCCGGCTAGCAGTCCACTTCGCCGCACCGGTGGCGCGATCGGTGCCCACGTACGTGCCGTCATCGGCAGACGACGGTGTCCACTCCGTGCCCATATCGACCAGGTTGACAAAGAAGTCGTTGGTCAATGTTCCGGGCTTGTCGGTGAGCACACCGAGCTCGGAACCCTGATAGTTGGCACCCAGCACGCGCAGACCGCCGACGAGGACGGCCAGTTCCGGCGGGGAAAGCGCCAACAGGTTGGCCTTGTCGATCAGCTTGTACTCGGCCGGAATCTGCGCCCCCTTGCCGAGGTAGTTCCGGAAGCCATCGGCGGTCGGCTCCAGGTAGGAGAACGAGTCGACGTCGGTCTGTTCCTGAGTGGCATCGCCACGGCCGGGCGTGAACGGAACGGTGACATTGAACCCGGCATCCTTGGCGGCCTTCTCGACCGCGGCGGCTCCACCGAGCACGACCAGGTCGGCGAACGAGACCTTCTTGCCGCCGGCGTTGAACGACTCCTGGATACCTTCCAGCGTGCGGATCACCTGGGCGAGCTCATCGGGCTCGTTGGACTCCCAGCCGGCCTGCGGTTGCAACCGGATGCGTCCGCCGTTGGCACCGCCGCGCTTATCGCTGTTGCGGTACGACGCCGCTGCTTTCCACGCGGTCGAAACAAGCTGCGGCACAGTAAGGCCGGAAGCGAGAATCTGCGCCTTCAGCTCGGCGATGTCATCGGCCCCGACATTGGTTTCCGAGGCGGGCACGACGTCCTGCCACAGCAGCGTCTCCTTGGGCACCAGCGGGCCGAGGTAGCGCGACAGCGGCCCCAGATCGCGGTGGATCAGTTTGTACCAGGCCTTTGCGTAGGCATCGGCGAGCTCTTCGGGATGATCGAGCCAGCGCCTGGTGATCTCCGCGTAGATCGGATCGACGCGCATCGACAGGTCGGTGGTGAGCATCGAGGGATGCGTCTTGCCGGTGCCCTGAGCCATCGGCACCGAGTTGGCCCAGCCACCGTCCTTCGGCTTCCACTGGTGGGCCCCGGCGGGGCTCTTGGTCAGCTCCCATTCGTTGCCGTACAGAATCTCCAGGAAGCTGTTGTCCCACTTGGTCGGCGTATGGGTCCAGGTAACCTCCAATCCACTGCCGATCGCGTCATTGCCCTTACCGGAGCCGAACGAGCTCTTCCAGCCGATGCCCATCTGCTCCAGCGGGGCAGCCTCGGGATCGGGACCGACCAGACCGGCATCGCCCGCACCGTGCGTCTTGCCGAAGGTGTGGCCGCCCACGATGAGCGCCGCGGTTTCCTCGTCGTTCATCGCCATCCGGCCAAAGGTCTCGCGGATATCGATCGCGGCGGCGAGCGGATCCGGATTGCCGTTGGGGCCTTCGGGATTGACGTAGATCAAGCCCATCTGTACCGCGGCAAGCGGATTTTCCAGGTCACGGTCACCGGTGTAGCGCTCATCGCCCAGCCAGGTGTGCTCGGGGCCCCAGTAGACATCCTGCTCGGGCTCCCAGCGGTCCTCGCGCCCAAATGCGAAACCAAAGGTCTTGAATCCCATGGTGTCCATGGCATGGTTGCCCGCGAAGACGATGAGATCGGCCCAGGAGAGCGTGTTTCCGTACTTCTTCTTGACGGGCCACAGCAGGCGGCGCGCGCGGTCCAACAGCACGTTGTCGGGCCAGCTGTTCAGCGGTGCGAACCGCTGCATACCGGCGCCCGCGCCGCCGCGGCCATCGGCGACACGGTAGGTGCCCGCGGCATGCCACGACATGCGAATGAACATCGGCCCGTAGTTGCCGAAGTCGGCGGGCCACCAGTCCTGCGAGTCGGTCAGCACCTTCCCGACATCGGCCTTGAGCTCGTCGACATCGATGGTCTGCACGGCCTTCGCGTAGTCGAAGTCTTCACCAAGAGGATTCGCGGCGGGAGGATTCTTCTTCAGGATTTGCAGGTTGAGCTGGGTGGGCCACCATTCGCGATTGGCGTTGCCGCCCTCGACGGGGTAGTTCAGGCGACCTCCGGCGACGGGGCAACCATTCGAGGGTTGGCTATTTGCCTCTGCGATGGGTGGGTGTTCTTGAGACACAACATTCCTTTCGGGAGGGGGTGATGTGGGCTGTGATCACGTGTGTGATCCCGAAACTCGTGATGCCGCTTCCGGAGAAGCGCAGTCGGGGCATAGGCCCCAATAGATGACCTCGGCCTCTTCGAGGACGAAACCGTTGTAGTCCGAGGGTGTGAGACACGGCGTGGCGCCGACGGCGCAGTCGACGTCGGAGATAACACCGCAGGAGCGACATACGGCGTGGTGATGGTTATCGCCGACCCGTGATTCGTACCGTGCGACGGAGCCGGAAGGCTGAATCTTGCGTACCAGGCCCGCACAGGTCAGCGCCGCCAGGACGTCATAAACGGCCTGGCGCGACACCTCGGGCAGCCCGGACCGTACGACGCCGAAAACGGTCTCGGTATCGGCGTGCGGGTTCGCTTCCACGGCTTCCAGCACGGCGACCCGGGGCCGGGTCACGCGCAGATCGGCTGTCCGCAGCAGCGCTGCGTACTCATCCGATGTGAAGGCCACGAGGTCAGTATGCGCCACTATCTGGAATGAATCCAGGAAATGCGAAAATCAGTTGTGCGGGGTTAGAAACCGGTCCGGCCAGCATCAAGAAACCGACAAAGGTCATCAATGGCGTTGACACCGAGCACTTTTGCACTCACAGGCGGGAGACGTTACCTCGCCGACATCGTTTCGATCACACCGCCGAGCAGTCTGCGCAGCTGGATACGATCCCGCTCTGTCATGTTGGCGAGGACTTCCTCGTCGTCCTCGCGCAGTGTGGCATCGGCGCGCTCGAAGAGCTTGCGCCCTTTGGCGGTCAACTCGGTGGTCAGCACTCTGGCATCGGCCTGCCTACGCGAACGATGAACCAGGCCCGCCTCTTCGAGCGAGCGCTGTACCAGGCTCACCGCCTGGGGAGTGATGCGAAGTTCGGCGGCAATCTCCACATTGGATATCCCCGGCTGCGCGGACAGCACGGCCAAACATTCCATCTGCGGAACCGATACGCCGAAGTCACGCACGATCACCGAGGCCCGCGACCACAGCACTCGATAGATCTGAGACACCAGAATGCCCATGGGAGATTCCTCGTATGTGCTCATACCGCGCTAACAGTAGCGGACTTCACTGATGTTCCACCGCCCCAAGCGGTGCGGACCGGCGGCGTGTCGCCGGGGAATTCTCACCAATTCATCAGTGCATCAAGCACATTGATTAATGCCCTTGATGGGTGCGAGGCGCCCCGAGATCTCAGGACGGATTAGCGCCCGGGGCGCGCACCACCATGGGAACGGCGGGGAAGTAGGCCGCCATCACCGATCGTGATTTGCGCAAAGCTGCTGTGCCGTAACCCTTCTTTCGATGGTCCGGGTGGACCCAGATTCGGACGTTCACCTCACCGTCGACCAGCTCACCGAAGACCAGGCCCACCTTGCTCGGCCCCTCCACCGCGACGAACCAGGCCGCCTCTTCGTCGTCGATACGCGCCAGCGCAGCCCGCAACTCGTCTTCCAGAACGCCCGCCGGTGCCCGGGATCCGTCGCCCGCCTCACCCACCTCCTCGGTGCGCACCGCGAAGATGTCGGAATCGGAGTTTCCGGAAAACGGTCGCAACTCCAGGCTGTCTCCCGAGCTCGCGGGACGCTCCATGAGCGTGAAGGTGAGTTGGCTGTTGAGGTCCTCAAGCTCAGCGGCGTTCTTACGGCGCTCGTCCTTGGTCAGCTTGTCGAACGACATCCCCATGACGGCTTCGCCGCCCAGATGCGAGGTTCCCAGCAGGGTGGCGATCGCATCGATGGCACCCTTTCGGTCATCGGCTTCGACAATCAGGTCAAGCACTTCGTGACGCCGTTCGAAGGCACTCGTGAGTGCATCGGCAATCTCGCGACGAGTGGCAAGGCGGTCGTGATCGGTCATGGCGCCAGCCTACGACCGGTGGGCCGACGGCGCTCGAGAAACGTTGAGCACAAGGATTGACATGTCTGTGCGCCAACTCCTGAGTGTCACCGTTCGGTCACGGTACGACAACTCATTGGCTATGTCGCAGAACCCAATTGGGATCTTCGGGCCGCCGACGGTAGAAAGGGTCTTGGTGGTCATCGCCGGTCGGACAGAACCACCCGGAAGTCGGAATTAACGGCCGGAGAGAAGCGACAATCGAATGAAACGCACCTGCTGGTCCGCAGTCACGGCCGTCCTCGGCATCACCCTCCTGCTCGCCACCCCGGGATTGGCCTCCGCCGACGTCCATCGGAGTCCTGTCGACACACAGAAGGCCATCAACGCGGTGATCGCGCGGGGCCTGTCTCAACGCGGTGTGCCCTTCACCTATGGCGGCGGCAACACCGATGGCCCAACCACCAGCACAGACACCACACCGGCCGTGCCTGCCGCCGCGGACGCAACCACGAGCTTGCTCGGATTGATCCCCGCGCCGGTGGCCGCACCCACGCCGAAGGTTCCGGGATTCGACGCCTCGGGCCTGATGGTGTACTCCTACGCCGCCGCCGGCATCAAGCTGCCTCGCAGGTCCGGCGACCAGTACAACGTTGGAAGGAAAATTCTTCCCGCGCAGGCACTTCCGGGTGATCTCATCTTCTATGGCCCCGATGGCAGCCAAAGCGTGACCATGTTCCTGGGGAACAACCTCATGCTGGAAGCATCCGAGCCGGCGGTGCAGGTATCGCAGGTGCGCTTCAACGACATGGCCCCGTACCTGGTTCGCGTGATCGAGTAACGAGTCACGGCACGAGCTTCTGCGCGGTCAGCGTTCGCGCAGAAGCTCGTCGATCCGCTCCAGTACCGCGGGCCACCCGACAAGGCACAACTGTCGGAACCGCATCTGGTCCTGGTCATCGGGGTTGTACCCGGCGGCGTCGACTAACAGCCGCGTTCCACCCGAGTTCGGGCTCAACGTCCAGCGAGAGTCGATGGTGATCGCGCCGTCACGGGTGGTCATTCGGTAGGCCAAGAGCTCCTCGTCGACAACATCGGTGAAACTACCGTTGATCTCACCGACGAACCCGCTACCCATGAACGGGAAGACGTTGAACGAAAAAGTAAGTCCCGTCTCGTATTTGGTTGTTTCAAAATCTTTTATCCACTGCCCGAACAACTGTGGCGAGACAAGTATCGACCACACCTTGCGGGCCGGATATGAGTAGTGATGCTCGAAATTGACAGTCGTGAGGTCCCCAACCTGCTCAGCCACCGAATACACCTTTCGCGCACACTGCCCATCAATGGAGCGGACGCAAAACAACCTAATCGCATTGCCTCGCCCGCGCGTGATCTTGATCGTGCTGATGGCATCATCGGCCTGTGAGCGCGGTGGAACAATCAGCCTTCGGACCCTTCTTCACCGTCGAGAGACATGCGGCCCACACGACGCCGCTGCCGCCCTGGCGCCCCTTGGTAGAACTCGCCGACGGATCACGCTCATTGGGGGACCGCATCGGCGGTGTCCGCAGCAGTCTCGCCGCTCGCGTCGCGAAGGACCCCGCCGAGGTCGACCTTCGGGTAGCGGCCTCGGTCGCTCATCTCGGTGTGATCGCCCGCATCCTCGCGCCGACCATTGCCACCGCGGTATGCGGTGACCTGCGAATCTCGCAGGAGCTGAACGAGCTTTGGTGGCAGGACCAGCTAGGGGGCCCCTTTCCACTGTCTGTGCTCGAAGAGGACACGAGCGACCGAGACGGGGAGGACACCGCCACTCCCGGGCCTGCCATCGAATCGATCACCCAGTGCGTACTCGACGAGACCGGGGTCAGTGAGCGCGTCCTGTGGGGAAATGTCGGATCGGCCGCCAACGTCGCCGCGCAGCTCATCGCGGCGACCCGACCCGACCTGACCCATGCCGCCCGCGAGGTCGCGAATACCTACCTCCGGGATCCCCGCATCGATGACGGTGCGCTGCGTGCTGGACCGGACTTCCGGCGACGCAGCTGCTGCCTCATCTACCAGCTCACCGACGACCGTTCGGCGGTCTGTGGGGACTGTGTCCTCGAGACGAAGCCGGCCAGATCCGGCTAGGCCAGTTGGTATGCCTCCAGCGGGAAGGACTCCTGCTCCTTGTAGGCACTGGCGGTCGATGTCGGACGCAGCAGCGCAGCCTCACCGTGCTGATTGAAGTAGTAGCTTCGCGCCGTCTGGCAGCTGCCGAGATAGAACACCGAGTTGTCCAGGTTGCCGACCATGCGGTTCAGGAATTCGGTGTTGGCCTCGTCGGTGACCTCGAAGGTCTCGGTGCCGGTACGCGCCATCTCGCCGAAAAGCCGCTTGATGTGCCGCATCTGCGACTCGATGGTGTCGAAGTAGGACAACCCGCTGTAGGAGTACGGGCCGTTGAGCGTCAGCAGGTTCGGGAACTTGGGCACAGCGATGCCTTCGAACGCCTGGAATCTGTTGTCACGCCAGAATTTCCCGAGGTTGTAGTCCTCACGACCGATCACCTCGAACGCGGGGAAGGCCGATTCCCACAGATTGAAACCGGTGGCCAGGACCAGCGTGTCGATCACCGTCTTGCGACCGTCCGCGGTGACGATGCCGTCGGGCTCGACGCGTTCGATCGATGCCGTCTCAAGACTGACGTTCTTCTTGCTGAACGCTCGGAAGTACGTGTTCGAGAAGGTTGGCCGCTTGCAGCCGAAGTCGTAGTCGGGTGTCAGCTTGCGGCGCAGCTCGCGATCGCGCACCTGCGCGAACAAATGCGCCTTGGCCAGCATCGCGGCCCCGTTGTTGGCCTGCCGGAACTGGCGGAAGTGCAGTACTCCGCCCACCATGATCACCTCGAGGATCGCCGAGCCCACTGTGCGAGCGATCTTTTGGGTCCGCGGCACCTTCGCGAAGAGCTTCTTGATGACGCCGGGGACCTTCGCGTCGGCCTTGGGCACCACCCAGATCGGGGTGCGCTGGTACACCGTCAGGTGTTGCGCGTCCTTGGCCAGCTCGGGGATGAGCTGGACGGCGGTGGCGCCGGTGCCGATCAGACCGATCTTGTGGCCCGCGGCGCGGTAGGTGTTATCCCACTTGGTGGTGTGGATGACCGTGCCCGCGAAGGACTCGATGCCCTCGATATCGGGCATCTTCGGCTGTGACAGGTAGCCGGTGGCGGTCAGCAGGTACTTGCCGGTGACGGTCTCCCCGGATTCGGTGGCGACGACCCAGTGCTGCCCCTCCTCATCCCACCGCGCGCCCGATACCGGGGTGTTGAAGCGCATGTATTTGCGCAAGTCGTGCTTGTCGGCCACATGGCTTGCGTACTGCTTCAGCTCGGAACCCGGCGCGAACAGCCGCGACCAGTAGGGGTTGGGCTCGAACGAGTACGAATAGGTCGCCGACGGGATGTCGACGGCCAGGCCGGGGTAGTGGTTGACGTGCCAGGTACCGCCAAGGTCATCCTCCCGATCCAGGATCGCGAGATTGGTCAGGCCCAGCTCCTTGAGCTGGATTGCCGCCCCCATCCCACCGAAACCAGCTCCGACGATGACGGCGTCAAACTGCGTTGTCATGTCCCAATGCTAGCTGCGGTCCCAGCAAAATGGTCGGCCTGTCTAGATACCTGTTACCTCAGTCCTCAGCCGGGCAGGTACTTCCTCATTCGCCGAGGTCGAGACGGGTGCTGACCGTCGTCCGACATCATGGTTGCCGAACAAACACCAGGTGGCACGGAACTCCCGCACCGCCGCATCCGACCTCTACTCTCGGAGATGTACGGATATGGGAGGCATTGAGTGAGGACGCAGCGCCCCGACGTTGGGCTTGAGGACACACTGCGCGCGATCGAGCGCGGCGTACTCGAGGACGTCTGGATGAGCAGACCACGCCGCTGGACCGCGCTGTTGGCAGCCACGGTCCTGGGCGTGGCCGCAGTGAGCCGCTGGTCAAACCTCGGTGCACACGCCCGCCCGTCGCTACATGTCGACGCCGTGGTTCCCGGGACGTCGATCATGTTCCTGGTGGCATGCGTCGTCTCGCTCGTCGCCTTGCGGAGGCGACGCTTCCGGTGGTGCTGCGCGGCGGCCTATGCCGCAGCGCTCAGCACGGTGATCAGCCTGGCGGCGCTGTGGTGGCATCAAACGGCCGGCGGGTCCGACCCGCTCGTGTGGACGCTCATGGCCGCGCTTGCCGCTGCCACGTTGACGGTCACCTGGCTGGCCACCATCCTCACCCCGTTGGAGGATTCACAGCCCGATATGCGGGCCGACCGCTGCTCGCCATGATGCTGAAATCCGGCCGAACGTAAAGGTTTTAGCGGCGGCCACGGCCCTCACCGGCCCGGCGGTCACCCGGGTGCGACTACCCGGCAGACAACGTGGAATGGTCACCGAATCGATCGCTGAGCGCCACGAGTAACTGGTCCAGGACGGCCAGTTCCGCTCGCTTGGCACCGACCAGCCGGTGCAGCCGCGCGAGGCTGGACGGCTTACCGCTCTGCCTTCTTCGCTCCAGGGCCGCGAGATGGTCGTCCAATTCTCGTTGTGTTACCGATCGCAACTCGCCGAGAACGTCCTGGTAGTACTGCGCCTGTCTCAGGTCCGCGCCCCGACCGGGAAAAATCGGATCAACGACCGCAACCAGGCCGCTCACCGGTCACCGCCCATATTGCGCCCTCCGCCTGTCGTTGTCATGGACACACGCTAGGGCCATCCAATTTCCCCGACGCTGCTCCCAATTCACGGGGACATCTCAATCTGTTCACACGACACCAGCGGCCTGATGTGAGCAGACCGCCGAAAATCCTGGCGCGCCCGGTTAGTCGGCGCCGGGCAGCGAAGCGACCATGTGTTCCCACGCGCGATGCAGGCGATCGGTGATCGGCCCCGTCTGCGTCACGGTGGTGACGCATCGATGACTGTGATCGTAGAGCTCCACCGAGGATGTCACGCCCTGCGTTCCGTGGGCCTGGGTCACCCAGCTCTCCGCGATGAACACCGGGTCCATGGCGTACCGCGAGGCCCCAAAGATGACCGCGATATGGGCACCCGACTGCTCGACCATCGCGGCGTGGCCGCGATGCAACTGCACGCAGCCGCCGCCCGGTACCGCGATGGTGAACGGCATGTCCACATCCACGAGGTGAGCCAGCAGATGCGGCACCACACCGGAATCGATCTTGCGCGCACCGGTAAACGGCAGCACCCGATAACGCCCTGGGGTGAGCGCGTCCAGATGGGTGAGCTGATCGGTGTCACGCCAGCTGATGTCCGTCCAATCGGTAACGGGAAACGCTTCCGGGTCCGCCGCCGGCGCCAGCTCGAGGGCACTGACCGTCAGGCGATCCGTGAGCGGCGTGAGATAGGCGCGGTGGGTGCCGGTCTCGCCGACCATCGTCAGCGCGCGCGGAGCCAGGAACGCGTCTCGGACGAGAGCCGGGTTCAACCGCAGCGCTATGTACTCGTCATCGCAGCTGAGCGCTTCCCCGGGAAACGAGGGCTCAAGGTACTCCCCGGTGTGGCTCAGTAAGGCGGCATCGTTCGCGGTGACGGCGACGACCGTGCCGAGGGCGGGGAGTGCTTCGGCAATGGCCTTGGGCCCCGCCGCGATTCGTCGGGCGGGGCAGTGTTCGCAGCGCCGGCCGTCAGTACACATCGCGGACGTACCGCTTTTCCCGCTTGAGGGTGTTCACGTATTCGGACGCTTCATCGGCACCGAATCCGCCATGCTCTGCGACGATCTCGTGCAGCGCCTTGTCCACGTCCTTGGCCATCCGCGTCGCATCACCGCAGACGTAGAAGTGTCCGCCGTCCTGCAGCCAGCCGAACAGGTCAGCGCCGTGCTCGCGCATGCGCGTTTGCACATAGACCTTCTCGGCTTGGTCGCGAGAGAACGCGAGGTCCAGCCGGTCCAGGAGACCGGACGAGTGCCACGTATCGAGCTCGTTCTCGTAGACGTAGTCATGGGCGCGGTGCTGGTCGCCGAAGAACAGCCAGTTGCGCCCGCCCGCCCCGCGCTGTTCGCGTTCCTGCAGGAACGCCCGGAATGGGGCCACGCCCGTACCGGGGCCCACCATGATCATCGGAGCCTCGTCGTCGCCGGGTACGCGGAATGACTTGTTGGGCTGCAGGAAGATTCGTGCGCTACCGCCTCGATCGGCCAGGAAGGTGGAACACACGCCACCGCGCTCGCGGCCCAGGCTCTGGTATCGGACGCTGGCCACGGTCAAGTGGATTCGATCGGGGTGAGCCAGCGAGCTCGAGGAGATCGAGTAGGCGCGGTGTTGCAGAGGCTTGAGCAGCCCCATGAACTCCTCGAGACTGAGCGCATCCCCGCCGATGCGCAGGATGTCGAGGATGTCCTTGCCGTAAAGCCAGGTATCCAGCACCTCCTTCACGCCGCCGCGCAAGGCGTGCGAGAACTCCTCGCTTTCGGCGCGGCTCTCCACCTCGCTCAACAGGTCTCGCGACGGGGCGCTGATTTCGTAACGCCGCCCCAGCAGCTCACCGAGCGGCTCGCCGTCGACGAGTGTGCCGACCGAAACACGGAAGTGATCGGCGATCGCCTCCACCAGCGCCGGGTCGTTCTCCGGGATGACCGCGAGCGCGTCACCCGCCTCGTAGGTGATACCGCTCTCGGCGAGCGCGAACTCGTAGTGCCGAATTTCCTTGTCCGAGCCCGCCCGTGACAGCAATCGGTTGACCGGGACCTCGGCGTGGAACGGATTCTTGCGCGTCCACCCGGAGCGCATGACAGTGCTCGGCGGGGGAGTACCCGGGCTACCGCTGGCCCCGGCCAGGGTGACCAGGCTGCCCACCGCGCCCTGAACCCATTCCGTGGCCTGTGCCTCGTAATCGACATCGCAGTCGGTACGCCCGACCACCCGGCTCGCTCCGAGTTGTTCGAGGCGGGTGTCGATCAGTTTGCCCGCTTGGCAGAACCCGTCGTAACTGGTGTCGCCCAGGGCAAGCACACCGTAGGACACCCCTTCGAGTCGTGGAGCCACAGCCGAAGACAGTGCTTCCCAGAACAATTCGGCATTGTCGGGCATCTCACCCTCGCCGTATGTGGAGGTGACGATCAGGACGTAGCGCAGGCCGGCGAATTCGTCGAGGGCGATTTCGTCGAGGCCGCTGACCGTGACATCGAACCCTTGCGCCTTGGCGGCCGCCGCGGCATCGCCCGCCACGATTTCGGCGTTGCCGGTCTGGGTGCCGTACAAAATCCGCAGCGGTGGGCGGGAGGCGGCCAGGTCCGTCGTGGCCGCCGGTGGTGGCGTGGCCAGGTTCATGGCCAGGCGTGAATGCAGTCCCGCCAGGAAGCCCGAGAGCCAGGCTCTCTGGTCCTCGTTGAACGGTGCGTCTTCGGGAATGTAGGCGATCTTCATGGCTTCTTCACGTGGTCTGGAGGGATGGTCCGGAGAGGGCGACGACCGGCAGCGCTCGATGCGCGAACAGCTCTTCGAAGGAAGGCAACCGGCCGATCTTGTCGATGTTCTTGGCGCTCTGGTGCAGGATCCAGCCGTACGTACCGGGGCTGTCCATCGAGAACACGTTGCGCTGACTCAGCGCGTCCTTGTAGTCGGTGAGCCGCTTGTCCGCGATGAGCACGGCCAAGTCTTCGTCGCTGTACCCGTCGATGGCCTCCCGCGCGTACTTTTGCAGCTTCTGGATCAGGAAGAAGTCCTCGGTGAGCACGAGGTTGCGCACAGCCTTGCCGATCCGCGGGTCGGTCACGTCCGTGACATTTGGCATCCGGGACAGGGCAAGCTGCTGGGCCATGTTCAACACGGTGTAGGTATTGAGCAGTGCGTACATGCCCTCGGTATCGGTGTCGCCGTATGCGGGGACCGATCCACCGAGGACATCGCGCTGGTCACGATAGGACAGCTTGAACTTGTGCACCTGGTACCCGGCCAGGGCCGCGGTGAGCTCGTCCAGCAGTTCCTTGCGCGTCTTACCCCGCAGAATCGCGTCGGAGTCCTGGTACTGCAACAGTGCCCGTGACATGGTGTAGACGAGGTGATTCCTTGTGATCTGCCAATCATCAAGCAGGGCTTGGCCTCTGGCCGATCCGGTGGCCTCCACATGCCACTGGAGCAGGATGCGTGCGGCGGCCTCATGGAACGGCGCGTCGGTGATGGGCAGTACCAGCACCGAATCGTGGCTGACCTTCGACGGCAATTGCCCCTGCGGGTCGTACTGATACAGGAAGCCACCGCTCATCCCGTTGGCCACGCCCTTGCCGAAGTCGCCGATATTGAGCACCGCACCGTTGGTCATGTACTCGCACAGGAATTCACCGACACCTTCGACGACTGCCGTCGCACCCGAATTCCGGACCGCGAACCGGTCCCCGGCCTGCCCCTCGACGAACACCCGACCGCCGGAGGCGCCGAAGAGTGCGAAGTTCCCGACAAGGACATTGCCGCCGGGCTCGCTCGAACCGCCCCCGGGGGAGCGCACCGTGATCGTGCCGCCACAGGCGCTCTTGCCGACGCCGTCATTGCATGTGCCCGTGTGCGTGAGCACCATGCCGTCATTGCAGAAGACGCCGTAGCTTTGGCCCGCGGAACCACTGGTGGCGACGGTGATGCTCTCCGGTAGCAGGTACCGGCGGCCGCGCTCGTCGGAGGCAACCGATGATCCGCTGACTTCCCCATAGTTGAGCATTCGCTCGATATCGATCGCGAGCTGCCCGCCCACACTCTTGTTCTGGTTGGTCAGCACCACCGGCGGCAGTACGGCCCCGTCGGCATCGAAGTGCGCGGCGAACGCGTCGTCCACCGAGTAGTCCTTCTCCATGTACACGGGGTTGTCGACGACTAATTCCTCTGCGACCGCAAGCATTCGGCGCAGGTCAAGGGTTCCGATGCTGGATGGGTGATCGAGCAGGTGCAGCAGGTCGCTCCGCCCGCGCGCTTCACGCAGGGACCGCAACCCCAGCGCCGCCAGGATCTCGCGCACCTCGTGCGCGATGTTGAGCAGGTACTGGGCCAGGGCACGTGGGTCTCCCTCGAATACCTCGGCGTTGGTCGTCAGGCCGGCGGGGCACTTGATGTTGCAGTTCTTGGCCATTACGCACTTGAGCATCATCAGCGCGGTGGTTCCGAACTCGAAACTGTCTCCCCCCAACAGCGCCGACTTGATGACATCACTGGCGGTCTGGTGCGCACCCGAACAACGCAGCACCACCTTTTGCCGGATTCCGTTGGCGCAGAGTGCCTGATGCACCTCGGCGACGCCGATCTCCGCGGATCGGCCCGCATACTTGAGGCTCGTCACCGCCGCCGCGCCGGTGCCGCCGGTGTTCCCGGCGACGTTGATGACATCGGCGCCCGCCTTCGCGACCCCTACCGCGATCGTGCCGATACCCTCCGACGACACCAGTTTGACGATCACCCGGACACGGGCAGCCTTGCAGTCGTGGATCAGCTGGGCGAGATCTTCGATTGAGTAGGTGTCGTGATGGGGCGGGGGCGAGACGAGCTCGACACCCGGGGTACCGCCACGGGCCGCCGCAATTTGGACGGTCACCTTGGGTGCCGGAAGTTGCCCTCCTTCACCGGGTTTGGCACCCTGACCGATCTTGATCTCCAGCTCTTGGAGCATCGGGTCGGCAAGATAGCCCGCCCACACTCCGAAACGACCGGATGCGAACTGCTTGATGCGGGAGCCGCGGATGGTGCCATAACGGCTGATGTGCTCACCGCCTTCGCCACAGTTCGACAGGCCGCCAACAAGGTTGGTTCCGTGCGCCACCGCCTCATGCGCCGGTGCCACCAAGGCGCCGTGGCTCATGGCCCCCGATGTCAGCGCGGGGGTGATCTCGCTTGCCGGCTGTACCGAGGACAGCGGAATTGACTCCGGCGCAGTCCTGATCTTCGCCAGGTAGTCCGCAGCCTGGGCTGTCGCCGTCAGCCTGAGTTCGTCGCCGACGATCTCCTGGCTGGTGATGTCGGCACCGAATCGCACGCGCAGCGAGGTGGCAAGGGCCGCCAACCGCTCGGGGGCGTGGGCGAGACGCAACACGAATCCGTCCTCCGACTGCTGGCAGGAAAGCCCGCGCACCTGGAAGTCGTTGTTCCCAAACCGGGCGAACTGGCCCATTTCCCTGCGGAACTCGTTGGCCGTCCGCACGAAGTTCACGTCGGCCGGTAGCGCCAGTACATCGCGCAGCGCCGCCGGCCGCCGGGTGCGCTCCGAGTTCATCGCGCGGACAAAACTCCGGTACCCGGGGGTGATGTCGAAGCTGTCGACGGCGCGCGCGGGCAGCTCGTCAAAGCTGTTGTTGCGGTATGCCTCGTCGTCGAGCCCGAACGCGCCCTCAAGCTGATGCAGCGGCAACAGCCGTAGGTACGTCGGGTCTGCCATGTCGGGGTTCTCGGGTCGCGCATCATCCCCGAACGAGATCGCTTCCTCGGTCATATCCACGAACCCGCGCACCGCGGTGGTGCCGTATGAGTGGCCCGCGCCTTCGGCCCGCTCCTTGAAGAGCCCCAGTAGTGGGACATCTTTTTCGCCGGTGACGGCGAGCGCCCGCGCATGCCAGTCGCCAACGGCTGCGGCCAGTGTGGAGAAGCCGACACCAGCCACCGGCGACACCACATTCGGGAAGTATTTGTGCAGTACCGGATCCGAGGTGTCCAGATAGTTGGGTTCGAAGAACTCACCGCCGATGTAGCTCTCGACGGTGCACAACCCGACGCGGCCCATCGTCTTCATCAGCGACTTCTCGGCCGCCTTGGCGAAGTGTTTGAATGCCTTGTCGGCCTCCGCGCCGTACTTCTCTTCGGCCCGCATCTGCACCGCCAGCGGGTATACCGCGGAAGCCCCGAATCCCAGTACCGAGGCCACGTGGTGCGAGGAGCACAGCTGTCCGCTCTCGGCGATCAGCGAGACGCGCAGGCGCAGGCCCTCCTCGATCAGGCGCTGATTGATGGCAGAGATCACGATGATGAGGGGCATTGCGGCACGGTCGCTGGAGACGTGGCGATCGGAGATCACCGCGATACCGCCCGTTTCGCGCGCGAATTGCTCTACCGCATCACACAGTTCGTCGATCGCGTGCACGATCCGGTCGGCGTTCGAATCGGGATCGGAGAGATCCACCCGATAGCGCATACCGAAGCGCTTTACGGGAGTGCGCTCCTGTTCGCGAATCTTGAGCATGTCGAGATGCGTGAGAATGGGGGAGGGCACCACGATTTGCGGTGCCGGCTGCGCGCCACTGTTGGGTTTGGCACCGAGCGCGACGCGCAGGGTCATGCCATCGGCCTCGCGGATGCTGTCCAACGGCGGGTTGGTCACCTGCGCGAACCGCTGCGAGAAGTACTTCGCAACGCCGCCTTCTTGATTCGACAGCGCATTGATGGCCGCGCCGTACCCCATCGCGGAGATCTTCTCCTGCCCGGTGGCCAGCATAGGGTCCATCAGGAACTTGAAACTCTCTTGATTGAGCGAGTAGGCCACGTACCGCTGGTGGCGGCCCAGGTCACCGTCATACCGCGCGGGTGAGCCCTGCCCTGCCGGGGGCACGTGCGGAAGATCCGCGATGTTGACCCGGGCCTGCGCCAGCATTTCCGGGTAATCATGCCGTGCGGCAAGCATTTCCAGCGCCTCGACGGTGTCATAGGACCGTCCCTCGGCATGGTTGTAGTAACGCATGCCGCCGGCCTCGATGCGACCTCGCTGCAGCACGGTCTCCGGATCGAAATAGATCTGACCGGCCTCGGACATCACGCCCAAGTACTCGGCGGTCTCGACCGTGCGCAGTGGCCTCAGGCCCAACCGGTCCAGCCGTGCACCGATGATGTTGCCGTCACCGAAGATGAGTGCGGCCGGGCCGTCGTTCTTCTCCTCGTAGAGACTGAAGTACTCGAGCATGGCAGTCACCCGTGGAGACAGCGTCGTGTCGTTCTCCCACGCGGGTGGCATCATCGCGACAACAGCGGTGACCAGGTCCAAGTCGTCCTCGAGCACCCTGCTCTGCAAGGTCTGATCCAGTCGACAGCTGTCCGATTGCCCTGCCGGGCGGATGATCGCTCGGTTACGAGCCAAAGCAATCGCGTTCTCGGACAAGCGATTTTTCTTGTCGGTGTTGAGCTCGCCGTTATGCGCCATCAGCCGGAAGGGCTGTGCCATGGTCGCATTCGGTGCGGTATTGGTCGAGAAACGTGTGTGGAAGAACATCGAATGTACTTCCATACGAGGATCGGACAGATCGCTGAAGTAAGGCACCACCTCGTTCGAGTTGAGGCGCCCCTTCAGAACCTGGGTATGCGTGCTCAACGAAAGTGGGTAGAGCCCAAGAAGTTCCGGGCGCGTATAGGCGACGGCCTCGATCGCCATGAGCGCCTCATGGGTCTTGCGCTCCGAATCGGAACGAAACACCCACTGCCGGATAGGCAGCTGGTATTTGATGGCCGCCGGGCGGACCGCGGCATTGTTGACCGGCACATCGCGCGCGAGCAGGATCGTGAATCCCTGTGCCAGCAGCGCCTGTTCGATGACCTCCTCGGCCTCGGCGTGGAATGCCGGGTCGTTGGGCAGGAAGAAGTTGCCTACCCCGAACTGTCCAGGTCGCAGGTCTGGAACACCCGTCAGTTCGGAGAAGAAGCGCAGGGAAAGATCGAGGTTCACTCCGGCGCCGTCGCCGACGCCCTCCGAGGACATTCCACCGCGATGCGGCACGGCACACAGGGCTTCGTGAAGCTTGCGCACGACATCGTGGGTCTGAATGCCGTCCTTGCGCGTCAGGAAACCGACGCCGCAGCTACTTTTCTCCTGGTCTTGGTCATACAGCCCGTTCAGACGATTCTCCTCACCCAGCGCCGCGCACGGCGTATCCAGCGTGTGACGTTGGGTCTCTCGTCCGTTGAGCGAACCCGCCCTGACCAGCGCTCCGCATGGTCGCGACCCGACAGACGCCGGTAACCCGGCCTCTTAGGGGCAGTTAAACCAAGCCTAGCCTAAGTCGTTGAGGTCTAATAGCCGGCGGGATATACGTCACACCGAGTACCAGCCTTAGCAAGGGTGCCGATGCATCAGTGGACCGGCCGCCCCATCACCATTATGGGGCAGCGGCCGGGAAATCGCTGATCAGTAGTTGTTGCAGGAACTGGCAACCTGGTTGATCAGGACCGTGTACTCCTGAACTGCGGGCATGCCCCTGACCTCATTGACCATCTGCTGGCGCTTGGCGCGCGGCGAAGCCACGAACTGCTGCAGCCAAGCACCTGCGATCGGGTTCGCGTTCACCTGCTGTGCCGCTGCGGGCGACTGTTCGTTCAGGGCCGCCATGATCTGCGGGTAGGTGCATGTGGTGTTCACGATGGCGGTCACGTCCGGGTCGGCGGATGCGATTCCACCACCGGCAACCAGCGACATCGCCAGCGCGCCAGAACCAACAATCAACTTCGCCGTCAGGGCCATTTTCGTTACCTTCCGCCAGTTCCCCCGACGTCCATATCGACGATCGGCGAGATTCCGTTACGCACAACGCTAGCAGGAACGCCAGAGTCCTTAGACTTGCTATCTACCAGGCCATCGACTCCAAATGAGAGCTCCGCCAACACGAATGACCCGCGCATTGAGTGATGCAGCACACGTTTGTATGGCCGAAAGTCACTAGCAGAGGGGCTATTGGCCCATAGGAGCCACGATGAACCGTCAATAGCGTTGGGGGTAGGAGCAATCGCGCTATCGCACATCGGAGGAGCCATGACCACCCCGACGCCACATCCCCACATTCTCGTCGGTATCGACGGATCGACGTCGGCGCTGCATGCCCTGACATGGGCAGGCGCCGAAGCCCAGCGTCGGCACCTGCCGTTGACGTTGGTCCACATCATCGACCACAGCAGCCTCGGACAGGGGTTCAACCTGGGAGCCTCGGCGAGCTTCTTTCAGCATCTAGAGACCGACGCGGCCGAGTTCCTCAGTCAAGCCAAGGACCACGTCTACGCGCTGCATCCGAATGTCGACGTGTCCACGGTCAAGGCCACCGGCAAGCCGGTACCGATCCTCGTCGAATTGTCCAAAAATGCCCTCATGACGGTGCTCGGCTCCAGCGGGCTGGGCGGATTCACCGGGATGATGGCCGGCTCGGTGTCGGTGTCATTGACCGCGAAGAGGCACAGCCCGGTTGTCGTCGTCAGGGAATCGCCGGTACCGGCAGGCGGCCCGATAGTCGTGGGTGTCGCCGACTCCGATTCGAGCGACGGCGCGATCGCGTGGGCATTCGAGGAGGCCGCGATGCGCGATACCGAGCTCGTGGCGGTTCATGTGTGGAACAACATTCCTCCGGGATACGTGTACGCGTATACCGCGTGGAGTGCGATGGACTCAGGCGAGGAGCAGCAGCGCCAGGAGCGGTTTCTTGCCGAGCGGCTGGCCGGATGGCAAGAGAAATACCCGGATGTTCCGGTTCGCCGGCGTGTGGCGGTCGGGCACCCCGCCGACGTTCTGCTCAACCAGGCCGCGGGCGCTCAGTTGATCGTCACGGGAAGTCGCGGGCGCGGCGATATCGCGGGCTTCTTCCTCGGATCCACCAGCCATGCCCTGATACACAAGGCCACCTGCCCGGTGCTGGTGACGCCCCGGTCGTAGTCTCGCAGGGTGACCACGGCACTGAAGGAATGGAGCGCGGCGGTGCATGCCTTGCTCGATGGCCGACAGACAGTCCTACTACGCAAGGGCGGAATTCACGAGAAGCGTTTCACGCTTACCGATTCGCGGTTTCTGTTCTTTCCGACTGCCGTGCACGGTCACGCCGAGCGGGTGCGACCGGAACATCAGGACCTGCTGGAACGGGCCGCCGCCGACAGCGCCGAAGACCAGGTTGTGGTGCGTGCCGGGGCCGAGGTTGTTGCCGCGATCGAGGTCAACCACCCTGAGGCGCTCGAAGAGATTGCCGCACTGCACATCTGGACCGCCGAATCAGTTCGCGCGGACCGCTTGGATTTTCGGCCCAAGCACCGTCTCACGGTGCTGGTCGTACGCGCGTATCCCTTGGCCGAGCCCGTTCGAATTCACCGTGGAGATGAACATCGCGGCTGCTCCAGCTGGGTACAACTGGAAGTCGACCCGCAATGGGCCGCACCGATACACACGGAATCAACACTGGCCCGGGTCACTCACCGAGTCCGTGAATCCGTCGGTGGGTGAGGCAGTTCGGGCGTGGGCGTGCCACCGATCGCGTCGAGCCAGCGCCGTCGCACCGGACCCCACCGGCGATCAAATTCCAGGGCTCGCTGCCTAGCCCGCGTGAGTTTCGCCGGCGTGTAACGCCATCGCGCCCACGGGGATGTCGGGCGGGCGAGACGAACGGCGGCCACCCAGGCGATGGGAGCCAAGAAGATCCCCAGCATCGCGGTGGGATATTTGCCTTTCAGCGCGGTGATCGCGACCAGCGCCAGGTGGATCAGCAGCAACATCATCGCCACGCCACGTGCGATGGCGATGACACCGGTCAGACCGTCCACGTTCAGAGGTGAAACCCCCACCGCCGCCAGACCGATGCAGGCGGTGGCCAACGTGACCATATCCACCGACAGCTGACCCTCGTTCGACCAGTAGACATCCTCCAAGTGGAAGATCATCGCGAACTCGTCGAGCACCAACGACGCGCCGATCCCCACCAACAGGCCCGCCAGATACGTCCACGCCGACAACGGTGGAGAGCCCAGGGCCGTAAAGCCCCCGATGATCAGCAATACCACTCCCGGCACCGAATGGTGGATGTGCACTCCGCCACCGGAAATGTTGTGAAAGGGGCCCTTGCCGTCGCGGATGAGCCGAGTGATCGTGCGGGTCACTGCAAAGGTGACCACGAATGCCACGAACCCCAGCAGCATGGGACCCTTGTAACCATCCACCACGTCGTAGTGCCACCAGGTACTCAGCCAGGCCACGTTCGGATGCTAGCGGGTTGACAGGCCGTCCACGCAGGGAAAACGCGGGGAGGCCCCCACAACGACTCCCGTCAAAGTAAGGTCGCCCTTACCCAGCGCTGGGACCAGACCCGCGCGCGAGCGAGGGAGTGCTGTGACCGCCCAGCCGGATTTTTCGTTGATCGTCGGCTACGGCACCGATATGGGCAACGCCGAAGACGCTGCCATGTCGTTCTGCGAAGCGCTGGAGGAGGCCACCGGCATCAAGTCCGAAGCGGTCGAACTCAACCAGGTCGATATCGCCGAGCTGCAATCGGCATCACACTTCGTAGTGGTGGTTTCGACATTCGGCGACGGCGAGTTCCCCGACAACGCGCTGCTGTTCTGGGAGGCGATAAGCGCCGATGCGGCCGGCCGCCTTGAGCATCTGAATTTCGCGGTGCTCGCACTCGGTGACAGCAGCTACGAATTCTTTTGCAACGCCGGCTTGTTGCTCGACGAGCGCCTGCATGCCTTGGGCGCGACGCGGCTGACCGAACGCGTCGATATCGACGGGCCCTACCTACAACCGTCCAAGGAGTGGACCACCGATCTGGTGAAGCGCCTCTCGGCGGGGCATATCAATTCGGCGGAACCCGCCGTCGTCGCCGAGGCTCCCGCACAACCCAAGCGCGAGCGCAACGAAACTGTCGAGGCCCGGCTTGTCGTCAACCGACTGCTCACCACCGCCGAATCCGACAAAGAGGTGCGCCATTACGAGGTGGACCTCGCCGGCTCCGGAATCTCTTATGAGGCCGGTGATTCGATCGCCGTGCACGCCTCCAATGATCCTGCCCTGGTCGCCGCCATACTTGCCGAGCTGCGCGTCGACGCCACGCACCGGGTGACCGGTCACGATGAGCCGCTCGGTGAGCTGTTGTCCGATCATCTGGAGATCCGCACCCCGTCGCGGACCCTGCGGGCGTTGGTGGCCACCCGCACCGACAACGCGGACGCGATTGCCGCACTCGGCGGCGATGTCAATCCGGCGCCGGGCTCGTGGTTGTACGGCAAGGACGTCCTCGACCTGATCAAGCTGGGGGAGTTGACCGTTGAGGAGCTGGTCGACAATTTGCGCCCGCTTCAGTTCCGCGATTACTCCATTGCGTCAAGCCCGGCCGTTCACCCCGACACCGTTCACCTGACCGTTGCGACAATCCGGTACACGGAAGCCGACCGCACATATGGCGGTGTGGCGTCCACATTCCTGGCCGACCGTGGGCAGGCGGTGCGGGTGCATCTGCGGCCGAACCACACCTTCCGGCTGCCCGCACCCGACGTCCCGATCATCATGGTCGGGCCGGGGACCGGGATCGCACCATTTCGTGGTTTCCTCCAGGAACGTCAGGCCGCAGGTGCATCGGGACGCTCGTGGTTGTTCTTCGGCGACCGGCGCCGCGCCACCAGTTTCCTTTACGGCGAGGAGTTGCAGGGCTTTGTCGACTCGGGCACCCTGACTCGACTCGATCTTGCGTTTTCCCGCGACGGATCCGAGGGTGATCCCAAACAATATGTCCAGCACCGTATGTCGGAGAGCGCCGCGGAACTGTTCGCCTGGCTGCAGGATGGCGCGTACCTATATGTGTGCGGCGATGCCGACCACATGGCCAAGGATGTCGACGCCACATTGCACGACATCGTGGCCCACTGCGGCGGGCTCGGCGCCGACGGAGCGCATGCGTACGTCAACGACCTCATCAAGAGCCACCGATACGTGCGCGATGTCTACTAGAGCCTCAACTTACGAACGCGCCGGGATGTCGCGCAGCGCCAAGATCGCTTCTATCTCACGGTAAAGCCTGTCGTGATTGAAGGCTTGGACACCTAGGGCGGATCCCACTCGGGTAGCCAACCGAGCGAACAGGTCCACGGTGAGCCGCAGCGCCTTGACCGTGTCATAGGCATCGAAGCGTCCCCAGCAATCATTGAGTTCCTTGCGGATGTCGGCATCCATCCAGCTGTTCATTCGGGTACCCAGGTACCGAATGTCGTGAGAGGTGCCGTAGCGAATCAGGTGATCCCACTCGATGATCCGCAGCAGTTCTTCCTTGAGGTCTTGGTCACGTAGCTTCGCCGACCAGAGTTCATCGCGCACCACAGCTTTCGCACACATCAGGGCGGCGGCGTAGCCCCAATGTACGCATTCCTCGAACTCTTCTTCGTCAGGTAGCTCGCCCTGCGGTGTGCTCACCGAATCCGGGTCCGGTGCATGACCGTCCTTGTCGAGCAAGACCTGGAAGGGCCTGTCATGCTCCATCGTGGATAGATCCTCAGTAGGAATCAGGGTGAAGTCGAGCTTGCCGCCCGCGTAATAGATCAGCCGGGTCGGATACCCCGAATCCTCGTCTTCCAGACGCTCGACCACGAGGACCTCGCCCAGCCCTGACCACCAAGACTCCTCGTCGGCCAAGTCATCGGGGTCGGAGGCATAGAGCTCGATATCCCGGTCCGACAGGGGATGCGGGTCCCCATTGGCGCCGGATCCGGTGACGATGACCGCCCGGACCGCGTCCGTTTCGGCCGCCCACCCGACCAACCGCTCAAGTACCTCGCCGTAATTCACGCCTACATCCTTAGCGGTGGAAGCCGTCTTCTCAAGACCTTTTCAGATGTCATTGTCAACTGCGGCAACGTTGGTGAACGATCGATGTTGAAAACATTTCACGTCGGTGTACGCGCGTTCCGTCAGCGACGAACGCCGCACCCGGTCGGCTCGTCAGCACTCGACGGCGGCAGCGAGGTCGATACGCCCTGACCGTGGTCGCGGCCTACGAGGGCGCCACCTTCTTCGTCGATTCGAGGAGGGCCAGAACCTCAGCGGTGGTAGCTATTTGGCCGATGAGGGGAAAGATCTTGTCGACGGTGTGCCGATGCGCGTCGGAATCCAGGTCCGCCATGGCATCGCCGACGAGTGCGAGGTGGTAGCCGTGTTCATGGGCAGAACGGGCGGTGGACTCGACACCGATACTGGTGGCGACTCCACCGAGAACGATCTGGGTAACACCTCGGCGTCGTAGATGCAGGTCGAGGTCGGTTCCATAGAACGCGCCCCAGTTTCGTTTGGTGATGACGATGTCGTCCGGGTGCCTGGATAGGTCGTCGACAAAGTGGTGTCCATCCGATGGTGCTGCCCTGGTTGGTCGTTGGAGTCGCGGGCGGTCGGTCCGGCCCGGGGGAGCCGAACCATCCTGCGACGCCAGCCCGACGAGCACGACGGGCAGTCCGCGGTGCCGGAATGCGGTGGCAAGTTGTGCCGCGTGTTTGATGACGGGCCGCGCGGGCGCAGCCTGCGCGATAGCCTTTTGCAGGTCGATGAGTACCAGTGCGGGATGTGAATCAAGCAACAGTGTCATGGGGCAGTGGCCTTCCTGCCCGGGTCACCGTAGACCCAGGGGCGGCGCCGTTGGTCAAGGCTCCGGAAGTCATCGATACGACTACGGTGCGCAAGCGTCTGACCGATGGCGTCCAGGCCGCCGACCAGCTGCGCGCGCGTTCTGGCATCGATGGTAAAGCGGTGTCGCGGACCCTCCGGTATACCGACCAGCTGATCTACGAGATCGATACTGATCACGGATCGGATACTTGATCCGAAGGTCTCATCAACGAGTTCCCTGTGCACATCTGCCGGGATTGCCAGGGGCAGAATCCCATTGCGTATGCAGTTGGTTTCGAAGATCAGCGCGAAGCTAGGGGAGATGGCCGCCCGAAAGCCGGCGTCGCGCAGCGCCCATACCGCAGTTTCCCGGGAGCTTCCGCAGCCAAAATTCGGCCCCGCAATCAGGATCGACGCCTTGCGGTAGCGGTCCTGATTGAGCACGAAGCCGGAGTTGACGGTTCCATCGGGGTGGTACCGCCAGTCCAGGAACAAGGCGTCCCCAAACCCGTGCTTGGACAATTCGGCGGGTTTGAAATGCGATGGGCAGATGGCATCGGTGTCGACATTGGCACGCAACAGCGGCGCCGCGATACCGGTGACATACGTGAAGGGCTCCATGGACTCACACCCGCCTGGGGTCGCTGATGCATCCGGCGATGGCCGATGCAGCCACCGTCGCGGGACTGGCCAAATGTGTTCGCACACCGGGTCCTTGACGGTTTTCGAAGTTCCGATTGGTGGAACTGATAACCCGGGTGCCCGGCGCGAAGCGGTCGCCCCCCGCGTAAAAGCACAACCCACAACCGGATTCACGCCATTGGAATCCCGCGTCGATGAAGATCTTGTCGATGCCTTCGGCTTCGGCCGCTCGGCGCACCGCCGTGGATCCGGGCGTGCACAGAGCCGTGACTCCTGCGGCTACCTTGCGGCCGCGCAACACATCGGCCGCAACCCGGAGATCGCTCAACCGGGCGTTGGTGCAGGACCCGATGAAGACTGCGTCAACGGGCAACCCGGCGAGCGACATGCCCGGCCGCAGCGCCATGTAGTCCAGCGCACGCTGTGCCGCCACGGGGTCGGAGGTGTCCTCGGGAAGCGGGATCGACGCATCGATTCTCGACGCGTGCTGCGGACTGGTACCCCATGTCACTTGGGGCGCCAGTGCTCCAGCATCGAGTCGCACGGTGCGGTCGTAGGCGGCGCCGGGGTCGCTGCGCAAATCCAGCCACGCGTGCGCGGCAACCTCCCATTCGTCGCCCACGGGGCAGAAGGGGCGTCCTTCCAGATACCTCAGCAGGGTCGCGTCGGGCGCGACCAGGCCGGTGCGGGCACCGGCCTCAGTTGCCATGTTGCATAGCGTAAGTCGTGCCTCCACATCGAGTAGTTCGACAGCCGGACCGCTGAACTCGATCGCATATCCTGTTGCACCGCCCGCGCCAACAGCCGCGATGAGCGCCAGCACAAGATCTTTGGCGTATACATGCTTTCCCGGAGTTCCCGTAAACTCGACTCGCATTGTGGCTGGTCTGCGCATCACGAGCGTCTGGGTGGCGAGGGCGTGTTCGCATTCGGTGACGCCGACTCCCCATGCGAGCGCACCGACGGCTCCGAGAGTGGGGGTGTGTGAGTCGGCACAGATCATGGTGGTGCCGGGTAACGCGACGCCCTGTTCGGGAAAGACCACATGGGAGATGCCCTGACGATCATCACCGATGTCGAACAAGGTGATGTCTTGCCGGCGTGCTTCTGCCCGGAAGGCATCGATGAACATCGACCCAGCGGGTACCGGAGTCGTCGAGTCGCGGCCTGCTCGAGTATCAACAACATGGTCCATTGTTCCGAAGACCAGTTTCTTGTCGAACACTTCGCGGCCGTCATCGCGCAACGACCGCAGTGCCAGGCCGCCGCTACGGTCGTGCAGAAGGACGCGGTCGATGTAGAGCAGGCAGCTGCCGTCAGATAGCTCATCGACGGTGTGCTGGTCCCAGATCTTCTCGACGATCGTGCGAGGCCGTGTGATCATGCGAGATAACGTCTTTCGAGGCTTTCGATTTCGCGCATCCCAATGAGGTCGTGCGCCTCACGGAAAGGCAGAAAGAGGTCATCCAGCTCGGCAGTGCCGCCATCAGCCTGGATACGTTCGAGCGCATTGCGCATCCCGCCCAACGCCGACATCAAGAGGGCTCCGGGCAGACTGACCCGGGCCACGCCAAGGTTCTGAAGTTCGCGAAAGGTCAAGTGATGTGGCGATTTCCCACCTTCGATCACGTTGACGGCTACCGGGCCGTCAATTCCTGCCACCGCCGCACGTATCTCATCGCGGGAGGTGACACCTTCCACGAAGATCATCGTGGCGCCTGCCGCCAGATACGCGTTGCCACGGCGGATGGCCCCGGCGATACCTTCGACGGCGAGCGCATCCGTTCGTGCGTTGATGACAAAGTCCGGGTCGGTGCGGGCTTCGGCGGCCGCCCGAACCTTGACGGCCGCCTCATCCAGGTCGAGGATGTGCTTTCCATCGAGGTGACCACACCGCTTTGGGGTGACCTGGTCCTCCAGGTTCACCCCCGCGGCCCCGGCTTCTTCGAAGGCCCGGACCGTGTAGTGAGTGTTCACGGCATTGCCGAACCCGTTGTCGCCATCGGCCATTACCGGCACGCGCACACTGCGGACGATACGAGCAGTGCACGCCACCATGTCCTCCATGGATATCAAGGAGTAGTCCGGCCGGCCGAAGTGCACTCCGGAGATGGCCGCCCCGCTGCATTGCAGGGCGGGGAAGCCCGCCCGTTCCGCCAACCGGGCACTAAACGGGTCGAAAACTCCTGGCATCACCACTATTTCGGGGGATTGGATCAAATCCTTGAGCGTAGCTGCCGCGGTCATCGTTCGCCCGCCTCCGAATCATGACCGACGGTTGCGATTCGCTCGAGCAAGACCAGGGCGCGGTCTATGATTTCGAGTTCCTCATCGTCGTAGGCCTCGTCCAACACATCGGCAAGCCACCGGTCCCGCAGCTGCCGGCTTCCTTCTAGCTCCTCGATAATGCTGGGGGACAGGATGATCAGCTGGCGGCGCGCATCGAGCGGATCGGGTGTCCGATGAATTGCTCCACGCTCTTCGAGGGCGGCGATGATGGTGGCCATCGATTGACGTCGCACACCTTCGGCAACAGCAAGATCGCTGGTGGACGCTGGCCCGTCGTGCGACAGGCGGCTGATCACCGAAATCTGCGAGGGCGTCATGTCCTGGTTGTCGTATACCCCCTTGAGGCGGCGACGCAGTCGGCTGACCAGCAGCCGCAAATTGTAGGCGGATCGCGCAGCTGTCAGGGACGGTGCACTCGCACGTTTGGGCATATACGCAGAGTAAACTGCGCAGGATAAACTGTCAAATGGGGTGGGCTCAGGAATTCCGGCCACACCTGCGCCAATCGCGACGCGGTACGAGGTGACCGCAAGGTAACCGCCGGGGGCCGCTTTTCGGTCCTGGTTGGAATCAAACTGACTATCAGGAGATTTCGATCGATCGGCGAGCCGGCTCGGATGTGTTGGTCGTTCTCGTCGACGGCCTGGGCTAGTACCTGCCACCTTGATCTTGAGCTAGTGCGCCGCGAGAAACGTTTATTTCGAACAATATTCGCTATTCAGCGCGATCCGGAGACCGGCTAGCGCTGTGCCGAGCCTTCCGGGCCATGAGCCAACAGCATGTCGACCAGCTGCTCGATCAGCTCGTCCTCGCCGACCTCAACGTCCCGATGCAGCCACGCCGTGACGGCCTGCCCAACGCCCCCGACGATGAAATGAGCCAGCACGGGCAGGTTTCCTTGATCGTCGCGGCGGAACCAGTCGCGTAGGTGCTGGGCGAATAGCGAGACGAACATCGCCGTCGCTTCGAACCTGCGGCGAACCAGCAGTGGGTTCACCTGGGTGGGGCTGTACAACAGCTGCCCGATGCGGCGATCGGCGTTGACGGCGCGCACCACGCTGGTGATGCCGGCGCGCACTTGCAGACGCGGTGGAGCAGCCGCTACCTCCGCCTCGATGGTGGACGCCAGGCCCTCGACCGCCCAGTCGAAGATCGCGACGGCGTACTCATCCTTGTCGGCGAAACTCTCGTAGAAGTACCGCTGCGCCAGGCCGGAGCGCTGACACACGGTGCGCAGTGTGAGGTCGCCGAGCCCATCCGGGGCGCCAAGGATGTCCAGGCCCACCTCCAGTAGCCGCTGTCGGCGCCGGGCCAGGCGCTCGTCGGCGGGGAGGCCGCTGTATGAGCGGCCGGCTGGAGACGACACCTATCCAGTCTTACAGGAGCCGGTGTTGCCTGGGAAAGGAACGGGCATTAATCTGAATGCACTTGCATCCAGATTGGTCGCAACCATCGCCTTGACCACCGCAGACTTGACACAACGGAGTGCACATGGACCTGGCCTTCTCGGCTGAGGAAGAAGAATTCCGCACCGAAGTCCGGGAGTTCCTGGACGAGAATCTCTCCGAGAACCTCCGGGCCGCCGGACGTTTGCAGACCAGCGTGTACAGCGATCACGAGGCGAGCATGCAGTGGCAGGCGATCCTGCATGAGAAGGGGTGGGCCGCGCCTGCCTGGCCGGTGAGATACGGAGGCCAGCCCTGGAGCGTCGCGCAGCACTACATCTTCTCGGTCGAATCAATGATTGCCGGGGCACCCGCGTTGTCACCCATGGGAATTCGGATGGTCGCGCATGCCATCGTCAAGTTCGGCACACCGGAGCAGAAGGAGTTCTTCCTGCCCCGCATCCTGACGGGAGAGGTGTTCTTCTGCCAGGGATACAGCGAGCCCGAGTCCGGGTCGGATCTGGCCTCGCTGCAGATGTCGGCGGTCTCCGACGGTGACGACGTGATCCTCAACGGATCCAAGATCTGGACCACCCACGCGCGCGAAGCGAACTGGATGTTCGCGCTTGTGCGCACCACCAAGGGCCCCAAGAAGCAGCTCGGTATCACCTTCATTCTGATCGACTTCACCTCACCCGGTATCGACGTCAAACCGCTGGTGATGAGCTCAGGAGAGGAGGTGCAGAACGTGGTGTTCTTCGACAATGTGCGTGTCCCCAAGGCAAATGTCCTCGGCGAGATCGACGACGGCTGGACCGTGGCGAAGTACCTCCTCGAGTTCGAACGTGGCGGCGGGGCGGTGGCCCCCATGCTGCAGGTGGGTCTCGATCAGCTGAGTGCGGACGCACAGTCGGTACCTGCCGAGAACGGCACCCTGACAGATGATCCCGTGTTTCGCGCCAAGCTCGCCGATCTCGCGATTCGAGTCGACGTGCTGGAGGTTCTCGAACATCGGGTGCTGGCGGTCGTCGCCGGTGGCGGCAATCCCGGCACAGCCTCGTCGATGCTCAAGATCCTGGGCACCGAGTTGTCGCAGGCGTTGACCACGCTCACGTTGGAGGCCGCAGGTCCGCGTGGCCGGGTGTATCAGCCCCACGTCACAAAGCCGGGTGGTCCGGTGGTCGAGTACACCCCGCCCGTCGATGGGTATCACAGCGGCGAGCTGTGGCAAGCGGTGGCGCCGCTGCACTATTTCAACGACCGGGCCGGGTCAATCTATGCCGGTTCCAATGAGATTCAACGCAATATCCTCGCCAAGGCCCAACTCGGCCTCTGACAGACAAGAGCGAAAATCACCATGGATTTCAGCCTCACCGACGAACAACAACTCCTGAAGAACTCCGTTTCGGACTTCCTGTCGAATCGGTACGCCCTGGACACCAGCCGACGTGCGGCGCGTTCGGACACCGGCTGGCAACCGCAGGTGTGGAAGTCCTTCGCCGAGGAGCTCGGGATCCTTGCCGCGCCACTACCGGAGGATCGCGGCGGCCTCGGCGGTGGCGCCGAAGAAGTTCTCGTCATCTCCGAGGTGCTCGGACAGCACCTCGTCGTCGAACCGTTCATCGGCACGGTGGTGCTCGGCGGCGGCTTGCTGCGCCGGTCGAATTCCGATGTGGCCCATGACCTCATCGGTGGTATCGCCGCCGGTGACGTGGTGACCGGATTCGCGGCCCTGGAACCCACTTCCGGGCAGTCATTCCATTCGGTGCGCACGACCGCACGGCGCGAAGGCCAGGATTGGGTGCTCGACGGCGAAAAGATCGTGGTGAGCGATGCACCGATCGCCACGCATCTGATCATCACCGCCCGCACCTACGGTGATCACGCCGATACGTCCGGTCTCACACTATTCGCGGTACCGTTCGATCCGTCCGGCCCACCCCAGGGAATCGAGGCGCATCATTACCGCACGATCGATGACCACCATGCCAGCGACCTGGTGATGACCGGCCTGCGCGTACCTGATTCGGCGCGAATCTCGGAGGTGGACCAGGCGTGGCCAGTGATCGACGCGGCGCTCGACGAGGCCACGGCCGCCACGGTCGCCGAGGCTGTCGGCATGCTGCGCAAGGTCCTCGCCGATACGGTCGAATACACCAAACAGCGTCAGCAATTCGGGGTCGCGATCTCCAATTTCCAAGCCTTGCAACATCGCATGGTGAACATGCATATCGAGGTCGAGCAGGCGGTCGCGGCTTCCTACTTGGCGTCACTGAACCTCGATGGCCCGCGCCGCACCCGCGCGGTGTCGGCCGCCAAGGCGACGATCGCACGCGCGGCGCGTCTGGTGGGGCAGGAGGCCGTCCAGCTCCATGGCGGCATGGGCATGACCGAGGAGCTGGCTATCGGGCATTACTTCAAGCGCCTCACCGCAATTGAGTCCGAGTTCGGCAACCGCGACTTCCACACCGCGCGGTACCAGAGGGCGCGCGCGGTCCACGCCTAGCCCACGAGATTGATCACCAGGTTGATCGTGCACGCGATGATCACGGTGCCGTAGATGTAGCTGAAGAGGCAGTGCTTCAACACCACGTCGCGGATGTGGGACGCGGTGACGGCCGTATCGGACACCTGATAGGTCATGCCGAGGTTGAAAGCGAAGTAGTAGAAGTCGACATAGCGAGGCCGGACGTCGGAGTTGAAGTCGATACCGCCGACAGTGCCCTGGTAATAGATGCGCGCGTATCGGGCGGCGTAGATCGTGTGCAGCATCGCCCACACCGTCAGGATGGCTCCGATGCACAGTCCGGCGTAGGCGCCCTTGTCCTCATCGTTGGCGGAGATCAGGAGTATTCCGATTGCCGCCAGACTGGCCACCATAATCAGCAGCATCGCCAGATCACCGAGCTCGTCGTCCATATCCTCGCTACGTGCGCGGGCGCGCGTTTCGTCGGGATCCATGGGCCACAACACAACGAGCGACCACACAACGTTGATGGCCGCGGTCACAATGGCGACGGTGAGCAGCCCAACCTGCCAACGCTGCAACAACACCCACGTCAACACGCCTGCGGTCATCCCCACCACAAGCGCAATCCAGAATCGTTTGGCCCCGGTCATATCCGCTCCCGCAAGAACACCGTCATCCCGACATCCAACAGCGCGAACACGAAAAATGGAAGGCACATCATGCCTTCTCACTCTTGCTTAATAACTCACACCGACTGGCGTGGGCCAGGATTCAGGTCCTACTAGGGGTTCGGCGTACTCGTCGCCGTCGTTGGAGCCGTAGTCGTGGTCGACGTCCGGTTGCTTGGCGCGGGGGCCTCGTCGCGGTCCTGCCATGCGATGAACAGGGCGGTGAACACCGCCGCCGAGAACACCGCCGCGGCAAGAAACCAGAGGATCGGCCGCTGGAACCAACGCATCGGTTCGGCATCGCGATAGTCGCCCGGCGCCGGGCTGAACATCACTTCGGGCCGAGCTTCCGTCGTCGGCGCCGAGTAGTCCTGGTACTCCTCTAGTTCCGGAGATGTATCGGCTTCGGACCAGGCCAGGCCGCCGGATTCGACGGTGTCGATGGGCGCCGATGCCGGGCTCTTGGCGGTTTCCTCACCTGCGGGCACCGGCCGCATCATGGTCGCTTCGGGAGACAGCATTGTTGCGTCCGCGGGGGGCGTTTCGTCGGGTTGACCGGCCATCAGTGCGGCACCGTAGGCCGCGGCGAGCTGAGGCTGTGGTGCTGCGACGATCGGGCATCGCAGTCGTTCGGAAAGCTGTTGAGTGACAAGGGGGATACCGGAGCCGCCGCCAACGGTGAGGACGGCGCTGACGCCAGCAGGTGTGATGTTGTGGGATTCCAAGGTTTCCTGGATCTTGCCGATCAATGCCGAAAGCGGCTCGCGGATAAGCTCTTCCAGCTCGCTGCGGGTGAGCCGCACATCGGCGGACAGCCCCGGCAACTCAACCGGAACAACCGTCGTGGTGTCGGTCGACAGATGCTCCTTGGCCGCGCGACAGCGATCACGCAAGCGCGTCAACGCTCCCAGCGAGGCCGTTCGATCCGGATCCTGATTGAGGCCGGTCAAGACCTGCGCCAAAAGTTCCTGGTCGATCCGCTGCCCAGAGAAGTCACGAAAGCGAACGGTCTGGCCTATCGGCGCACCGTTGCTTGCCGCATCGGCCAGCGTGATGCTGGTACCCGTTCCGCCGAAATCGCAGACCACGACGACACCATGGCCGGGGACACGATCACGCACGCTCAACAGGGCGGCGCGTGCGTCCGGCACCAGCTTCATGGGCTGACCGCCCGGCGCCAGCGCGGGCACCTTGTCTATGGCGGCACGCAACGCGGCAATGGCGGGCGCACCCCAATGCGCGGGTACGGCAGCCGCGAGTGCCGGTGGACTGTCGAAGTTCGCGACCACGGCCGCGTCGGCGATCATGACTCTGATGGCCTCGGCCATCACCCAGTCGGCACTGTGCACCGATCCATCGGCGCCAACGATTCCCACCGGATCACCGACGCGGTCGACGAACCCGGCGAGCCCCAGACCTGGCTCCTTCGGGACTCCAACTTCCGAGGGCCGGTCCTCATGCAGGGTGAGCAGTGAACTTCGCACGACGGGAACGCCGCCCGGGTCCCCATCGGTAGCAACCAGCTGTGTAGCCCCGATCGACATTCCGAGTGAGTTCATTCCCTACCTGTTCGCCTGTTCCCTGGAGATTCTAGGCGGGCCATCACAGGGGCGAGGCCTAGAGGGCGTTTGCATCGATGATGGCGGCGGCGAATTCCCGGGGCGCTTCCTGCGGGACGTTGTGCCCGATTCCGTCGAGTACACGGTGCGCGTACCTGCCCGTGAACATCTTTCGGTAGGTCGCTCCATCCTTGGCCGGCCCATCGAAATCACTGCCGATCGTGATGGTTGGCACGCTGATGGTTGGCTTGGCCGCCAGCTTGGCCTCGACGGCGTCGTAGCGCGGCTCGCCCTTGGCCAGCCCGAGCCGCCACCGATAGTTGTGGATCACGATGTCGACATGGTCGGGATTGTCGAATGCGGCGGCCGAGCGGTCATAGGTGTCATCATCGAATTTCCACGTCGGTGAGGCGTTGTGCCAAATGAGCTTGTTGAAGTCGCGGGTGTTCTGGCGATAGCCACGCAGGCCGCGGTCGGTGGCGAAGTAGTACTGATACCACCAGCCCAGCTCTGCCTGTGGCGAGAGTGGCTGCTGGTTGGCCTCCAGGTTGACGATGATGTAGCCGCTGACCGCGACGAGTGCCTTGACTCGTTCGGGCCAGAGGGCGGCCACGATATCGGCGTTGCGGGCACCCCAGTCGAACCCGCCCAGGATGGCCGCCGGAATCTTCAGCGCGTCCATGAAATCGATGACATCGGTGGCAAGTGCGGCCTGCTGGCCGTTACGGAATGTGTCGCCGGACCTGAACTGGGTGCTGCCGTAGCCACGCAGATATGGCACCAGCACCCGAAAACCCTTGGCGGTCAGCAGCGGTACCACATCGAGATAACTGTGAATGTCGTACGGCCAGCCGTGCAGCAGGATTACCGGCGGCCCGTCGGCCGGACCCTCGTCGACGTACCCCACAGTGAGCAGCCCGGCATCGATCTGTTTGAGGGGCGGGAACTCTGTGCGCGGGCGCGTCGCGTCCACACTGGCGCCGTTCGAGCATGCCCCAAGGGTGGTTGCACCGACCGCTGCGGCAAGTGCCACCTTGGAAAACCCGCGTCTGCTGATCATGTCAGGGAACCGATTCTGTAAGTGGCCTGTTGGCGTCGACGACCGGGTGACGACGGCGTGGGACTTTACCGCGCCCGGGTTACGCGTGACATGGAGTTTGGATATCGTCGCACCGCCGGTGACCAGCGGTTGCAAATCGTCTATGCGACGATGGCTCGATGGACGCAGCCAAGCTGTTCGTCGCTGGCGTGATCGTCGCCGGCGCCGCGCTATCCCTGTCGGCCCCATCCGGAGCCGATCCCGTGGTGCCGGGACCTCCACCCGGGCCGGCGACTCCGGATGCGGCTGCGTCCGCGGCGCAACCTCTGGGTCCACCGCCGCCACCGCCGGCACAACCTTTGGTGCCAGAGATCGCGAACCCGACGTACGGGTCGGGGTCTGGGGGTCCGTTGGGTGCCATCCGCGACCTCTGGCATCAGGCCCATGACGGTCCGCTCGATACGCCCGAGGGCGTGGCCGGACGTCCCGCGGGCGCGGGTCCGGCACCTCAGTTGCCGCCGGGATACATCTCCACGAACGCACCGGAGTCCTCGAACCCCGGGAGAATCCGGGACCCATATGCGGCACCGGAGCCATCCGGACCGCCGCTGCCGCCCGGGTATCACTCCCTGAACGAGCCCCCGCCGCCCGGGTACGAGCCGACAGGTCCTGCTCCGGCGGGCACCACACCGTGAGCGACACGAAGATCGCAGGTGGGGTGGTGCACGAGCTGCCTGCGGATCTGCGCACGGCGTTGATCGCGAACCCCGCGGCGCTGGCGTTGTGGCAGGACATCACGCCGCTGGGGCGCAACGAGTTCATCTGCTGGGTCGAAGATGCCAAGCAGCAGGCCACCCGCGAGCGCCGCATTCGGCGGACCCAGGAAGAGTTGGAAGAAGGCAAGCGTCGGCCGTGCTGCTGGCCTGGGTGCAAGCACCGCGAGCGCAACGGCAAGTAATCGCCACCAGCAGAGCACCTAGACTCAGCTAACTTGCCTGTTATCCCTCACACCTGCGTGCTGCCACGCGATAGGAGTTCGCCCCCGTGAACAGCACGTCGGAGACGCTCACGCGGGGGCTCTCCGCTCGCCATATCCGCTTCATCGCGTTGGGTTCGGCCATCGGAACGGGGCTGTTCTACGGATCGGCAGAAGCTATCCGGCAAGCGGGCCCCTCGGTACTGCTGGCGTATCTGTTGGGCGGAGCCGTGATTTACCTGGTGCTGCGATCCCTGGGGGAGATGGCGGTACGCAGCCCAGTCGCCGGATCATTCGGCGAATATGCGACGCAATACATGGGGCCGCTGGCCGGATTTCTCACCGGCTGGACGTACGCCCTGGAGATGGTCGTCGTCTGTCTGGCTGACGTCACCGCGTTCGGTGTCTACATGGGTTTCTGGTTTCCCGAGGTGCCCCGCTGGATCTGGGTGTTGTCGATCATCTTCTTCATCGGCGCGATAAATCTCCTGAGTGTCAAAGTGTTCGGCGAGGTCGAGTTCTGGCTCAGCTTGGTGAAGGTCTTGGCCATCGTGGCGATGATCGGCGGCGGTATCGCAATCCTGCTGTGGGGGACATCCACCGATCACGCTGCACCGCAAGGCGTTGCAAATTTGTGGAACGACGGCGGGTTCTTTCCCCACGGGCTGGCAGGGTTCGTGGGCAGCTTCATGATCGTGATGTTTGCGTTCGGTGGTACCGAGATCATCGGGGTCACCGCGGGCGAGGCCAAAGATCCCGCGCGCACGATTCCCCAGGCCATCAACACGGTTCCGGTGCGCATCATCCTGTTCTATGTTCTGACACTCGCGGTGATCATGTCCCTGTATCCCTGGCGGTCGATCGATTCGCACAGCAGCCCGTTCGTCCAGATATTTCAGGGGCTGGGGTTCAATTCGGCCGCGACCGTGCTGAACGTCGTCGTGGTCACCGCGGCGCTGTCCGCGATCAACAGCGACATATTTGCCGCCGGGCGAATGATCTACGGGATGGCTCAGCGGGGCCAGGCTCCTGCGATCATGCGGCGGGTATCGCGCAACGGTGTCCCGTGGATGACCGTGGTGGTCATGACGGTGGCTTTGCTCATCGGCGTGGTGTTGAACTATGCGATCGAGGAACGCGTGTTCGTCATGATCGCCTCAGTCGCCACCTTCGCGACGATCTTTGTCTGGCTGATGATCCTTTTGTCCCACTTCAGATTCCGGGCGCAAACGACCACCGCCGATGTATCTGCTGCCCCCGCCTTTCCGGTACCTGGCTGGCCGTACCTACAGGTTTTCGCGACCGCGTTCCTGGTGTTCGTCATGATCCTGCTGGGCTTCAGTGCGGATACCCGAGTCGCACTCTTCGTCGGGGCAGCCTGGCTGCTGTTGCTCACCGTCGGTTACCGGCTGTCGGCGGGACCGGGGAGAGCCGCTAACCAACGCTCGTGAGCGCCTTTCGGTTCATCCCGCTTCCGTTTCCCTTGATGGCGCAACGGTTTCGGCGCGGCTGAAACGGTCCGATAGAAACGCGAATCCGGCCTTGGCGAATTGCGGTGCCGCCGTGATGTGTTCCCCGAATCGAATCGGATGCTCTCGCACATCAGCGCCCAGCGCGCCCCAACGCTGCACCAGCAGCTCCGCCTGCCGGCGCGGGATCACCTGGTCCTGGCGCCCGATGCCTACCATTGCGGGCGCGGCCGGCGCCAGGTATCCGAGGCTGTTGTCGCGCAATTGGGTAACCCACTCCGGCTCGACGAAGGGGTCCGCCGAGAGATATCGCCGCCGACTCTTGGGCAGGAGCAGCCCAAGAACGATCGCGGCGACGATGTGCGTGCGCCGAAGAACCGCCGCGACAAGCCGCCCACCACGGTTGAGGTAGTCATGTAGTCGCAACTCTGGATAGGCACTGTCCAATCCGAGCCCGGCGTAGAGCAGGAGAAACGAGAAGAACCCGCCATCCAGATCGGCGACGAGCTCGGGGAAATCCACCGGAGCCGCACCCACCGCCACCGCCTTCAGTCGCACATCAGGGGCATAGCCTGGCTGTAGTTGGGCAGCCCAGCCAGCGGAATTGCCACCCTCCGAGTAACCGTAGATACCCGCCGGGCCGTCGGCGTCGAGGCTTGCCTGTGGCAGATTTCGGGCGGCACGCATGATGTCCAGCACCGCTCGCCCGTTGGTCTTGCCGATCACATACGGGTGCACGCCGGGAGTGCCGAGGCCCGGATAGTCGGTAACGGCAACCACCCATCCGCGCCGCACCGCCGCAGTCAGGAATCCTGCTTCGTACTCCACACCGAGCTCGAGTAGACGCGACACCGTGGCTGAGCGCGCCAATCCTTGAGTGCCCGGCGCGAACCCGAGTAGGGGCCTTGATCGCGATGGGTTTGGGGTGTCCGGAATGAGAACGACTCCGGACACCGCGATGGGATCTCCCGTAGCGGTAGTCGAGCGATAGAGCACGCGCCACGCGCGGGCCGGCATCACCACGCCGGGAAACATCCGCGCCGTCATCGGTGCAGCGCGCAGCAGATCACCGGGGGATCCGCTGTCGTCGAGATAGGGCGGCTCGTAGAACCGATCACGGTCGCGGCGGGTTATCACCCGGGTGTAAGACATCGTTGTCCTCTAGTGTCAGTGACGCCTACCGTGCGCCAGGTGAATTCAGTTTTCCCCGCAGCACTTTCCCGCTGGCATTACGGGGGATCTCGTCAAGCACGGTGAACCGTTTCGGAACCTTGTAGCGTTCCAAGCCTTCCCGCACATAGGCCTTGAGGGTGTCTTCCGACGGGGCCGGTGCGCCGACAGCGGCGACGACGAATGCATGCATGACCTGCCCATACTCGTCGTCGGGCACGCTGATCACGACGGCATCGGCGACGCCCGGATATGCGGTCAGGCGGTCTTCCACTTCGCTCGGAAAGACGTTCTCGCCACCGGAGACAATCATGTCGTCGGAACGCCCGTCGATGTACAACCTGCCCTCGGCGTCGAAATGGCCCATATCGCCGGTGTTTACGTGACCGTCGACGACTTCCTTGGCGGTGGGGCGGGCTTCCTTATCGGGGGTGTATCCCTCGTACTCCAGGCCTCCGCGTACGAAGATCATCCCGGTTTCCCCGGACGAGACCTCTTGCCGATCCTCCCGCAGGATCCGCACCGATACCCCAAGGGCTGTGTGCCCGATGGTGTTCGGCGCAGCGGCAAGATCTTTCGGTGAGGCGATGGCCACCACTCCAGCCTCGGTGGAACCATACCCGTTTACCAACACGGGCCCGAACGTATCCAGCACGCCGGATACCGTCGACGAAGAGATGGGAGCCGCTCCGGTGACGATCATCCGCAGTGGCAATTGCCGGGCAGCCTGACGATCCAGGCCGGGCTGCGCCAATATCCGCTGCAACATCACCGGTACCGCCATGAGCACCGTGACGCGTTTGCGTGCAATGTCTTCCATGGTTTGCTTGGCGTCGAACCGTCGTCGGCACACCGCGGTTCCTCCGAGCGCCAACGGCCCCAGCAGTGCAGCCAGCCCAAAGCCGTGGAAGAACGGCGGCGCCACAAACACTCGGTCCTTCGAACGCAGCCGCACCGTCGCCATCGCGGTCACGCACATCAGCACCAACTGGCGGGGCTTGATGGCGCGCGGCACGCCCTTGGCCAGCCCGGTGGTTCCAGATGTCAGCAGCGTGAGCTTGACGGGACGGCGCACCGGCGGAGGCTTCGGGTGTTGTTGATCAGCAAGAGAATCGAGTGTCGTTTGGCCGCCGTCCGCGGTTTCGCGCCATGCCACTACGCGTAGTCCTTGGTACTGCGCGTCCTCGACCGCTTGTGTGTACTCGTCGTCGAAAACCAGCACATCAGGTTGGTGACGATGCAGGATCGCCCGCAGTTGTTGGGGTGTCAGTTCGGTGTTGATGAACACCAACTCGGCACCGAGCTGAGCACCGGCCAGCATGGCCTCGGTGAATCCACGGTGATTGCGGCAGACGATCCCGAGCGACTGGGGAGGCGATGGCGCGAGTGCATATACCGCAGCGGCGATTGCCTCGGCGCGCTCGTGTAACTGACGATAGGTGAGCTGTCCGGAATCGTCGATCAGCGCGGCGCGATCGGGATATCGAATCGCGCTGGCTGCCAGCAGCATCGCCGGTGTGGGACCGAATTGCCACAGGCTGCGGGCAAGTGCGGCCATGGCGCGTGGGCCGACCGGTTTGAGCGCACCGGAGGCGATGGCCGCGGGTACCGCGGCAGCCCACTGCCTCACGCTTTCTTTGACATCATTCGGCATGCGCGCCAACCTTTTCCGAGGCATCGGTACGGACGGGCGTCGATTGGCCGGCGGCCACCCGAGACAGGGAGGCCTGCGTGTCACCTAACCGGCGATACACGAAACCTAAGATAGGTTCCATTGGAAAACGCAGCACCGGAGCCAGTATCGCGGCGGGGTGTCCGTACACCGGGGTCAGCGTGCGCGGCTTGTCCACCACGGCGCGGGCTATCACCCGCGCCGCATCGAGCGGGGTCTGGCCGGGAAGCAGCCGCATCCAGCGGCTCGGGGCACTCATCCGGGTGTGCATGAGGCCCGCATAGAACGTTGTCAGGGTGACGCCGTCGCTGCGGGCCTCCATGCCGACCGCCCGCATCCAGATATCGAACGCCGCCTTGGATGAGAGGTAAAAGCCCCATTTGGGAACCACCCCGAACATCACGCCGACCGTCGACACGTTGACGATGTGGCCCGTTCCGCGGGCGCGCATCCCGGGCAGCAGCGCCAGGGTGAGTCGCATGGGCCCCACGTAGTTGGCACCGGATGTCGCGTTGACATCCTTGGGCCTGTTGTAGGACAGGTGTATCGAGCGGCGCAGGGACTTGCCGGCATTGTGGATGAGGTAGTCCACCCTGCCGAAGTCATGTAGAACCGCCTCCGCGAACTCAGCAACCGACTCTTCGCACGTCAAGTCAAGCGGGTAAAACTCTGCCTCTCCGCCCTTTTCGGCAATAACCGCGGCAACCTGCCGAAGCTGATCCGTGGACCGTGCGGCCATCACCACCCGTGCACCGGCCTGTGCGAAGAGTTCAGCAGTGGCGGCACCGAGTCCATACGAGGCGCCGGTGACGACGACGACCTTGCCGGCGACCTCACTGCGCAACCGGTCGATGTTTCGCAGTCCACGCGGCCCGATCAGATATGCCGCGGCACGTGCGATGGGATGATGAACGACAGGGGAGGGGCCTGATGGTAGAGGCGTTGACATGTCGGTGCTTTCGGCTAAGTGGGTTTGTTGGTCAAGGGGTTTGTGGTGGCCAGATCCGTGAGCAGGGATAGCAGCTGCGGGTCGGACACCACGACATCGACCACCCGCTGGCTGAGTTCGATATCGGGGTCCGACTTCACGGCGCTGAGCACAGTGCCGAAGAAGTTGGCCATGATCAGGTCGCGCACCGCATCGCGTGAGATCTCGTGGGTGTGCATCCAATGCAGCACGATGCCCTCGATGAAGGACAGACAGCCGCTGATCGCGGCCCGCAGCACCGGCGTCGAATCGGTTCCCGTAATTTCCACGGCCAACGCGTGGGCGAGACGCTGCCGATGTTGTTCACGAATGCGTCGGACCTCGGCATCGGCGACATCGGTGAGCAGCGCCTCGAAGGCACCGGGTTCATGCTGCGCGCGGTCCAGGAACTTGCCCACACCATCGGACAATCGCTCCAGCGCGGGGCCGCGCATGGCGACCAGGTCGCTCCAGAATTCGTTGGCCGCCTGCTCGACAACCGCCAGGTAGAAGCCGCGCTTGCCGCCAAAGTGGTAGCTGATCGATCCTGCTGCCACACCCAGGGAGCGCGCCACATCGACGATCGACACCTCGTCGTACCGCTGTGCGCTGAAGGCCGCGCGGCCCGCTTCGAGTAGCGCAGCGCGTGATGCCACACCCCGCCGATTGCCGACCATCGCGCCTCCAATAATTTGAATTCGATTCAGAAACTAGCCATGGAGACCGTCCCTCGTCAAGCAGTTTCTGAATCCAATTCAAATTATTGGAGGCGACCCCGAGGCCCGTCGCGGCCAGCGCCTACAGTTGGTGACATCGCTGCTGAGACTCTCCTGGAAGGGGATTCCGGTCATGACGGACATATCCGCGTTCTCCGAGTTGGTCGCCCTCGATCACGGCCTGTGCGTGTTGAGCACGGCGCGCCGCGACGGCAGTGTTCAGTCGTCGGTGATCAATGCCGGCGTCATGGCACATCCGCGCACCGGTGAACAGGTCGTCGCGTTGGTAGCGGCAGGGGGCACCAGAAAGCTGGACCATCTGCGTGCCGATCCGCGCGCCACCATCGTCGTGCGCGCGGGCTGGCGCTGGGTGACCGTGGAAGGCGACACCGAGATCATCGGTCCCGACGACCCGCAGCCCGGTGTCGACGGCGAGGCGCTACGACTCCTGCTACGCAACATCTTTCAAGCCGCCGGCGGTACACATGACGACTGGGATACCTACGACCGTGTGATGGCGGAGGAACGGCGAGCGGCCGTCCTCATCACGGCGCGCCGCGTCTATTCCAATCCGACCAGCGGATAGTGGGCTCGGCTATTTCCGGACTCTGGCTGTTCTCTTGGGGCTGCGGTCACCGGCGGGGAGCATCATTTCGGCCGTGGCGCGCAGGTGCTCTCGCGCTTCTTCAGCGGTGAGCTCGCGGGAGAGCCAGCGGGACACCAGACCCTCGGTGAGCGCATTGAGGACCGATGCCGTGCGCTCGACGTCCACAGCTTCGGATACTTCGCCGATGTCCTGGGTGGCACGGATGGCGGCAGCGGTTTCACGTGTCCATTCTTCGGATGTTCGTGCCAGGGGTTCGCGCATCGGTTCCTCGTAGACCGCGCAAGCACGTAATTCGTTCCAGACCAACGAGTTCTCCACTACCGCGGCGGAGTCCTGGATCTCTCCGAGAATGTGCTCGATAAGCTGGCCGCGCGATACACCGGAACCGCTGGCAGCCTGCCGATACGCACGCGCCTGGTCGTTGATGTAGGTGAGGGCCGCCGCGAGCAGCCCATCACGGTCCTTGAAGTGGTAGTAGAGCAAGCCCGATGAGACCCCAGCCACTCGCGCGATGTCGCTGACGCGCAGGCCCCGGACACCGTTCTCGGCGATGGCGGCGGCGCTGGCCTGCAGGATCGCATCCTGTCGACTGGTCACCCGACACACTCCCTTCCGCTCTGAACAGCTCGCTACATGCTAGGGAATGCTTCCGGCCCCAGTCATCAGGACAGGGCCGGCTGTTGTTGGGTGATGCAGTGGATACCACCGCCGCGCGCGAAGATCTCGCGCGCATCCACCGTCACCACTCGGCGGCCCGGGTACTCCTCGCTGAGAATGTCTTTGGCGGTGTCGTCGGCCGCATCACCGAACCGGCAGGCGATCACGCCGTCGTTGACGACAAGATGGTTGATGTAGCTGTAATCCACCCAACCCTCGCTGTCGCGAAGGACCTCCGGTGCGGGGATTCGCGTTATTTCCCACGGGTTTCCCCGAGCGTCATGGCTCTGCGCCAGCAGGTCGACGATCTCCTTGGTGACCTCGTGGTCCGGATGCGCGGCGTTGTTCTGTGCGTGTACCAGCAGCCGGCCCGGCGACGGGATGGCGACCACAATGTCGACGTGGCCATTCGTGCCGAACCGCTCGGCATCACGAGTCAACCCGCGGGGCAACCAAATCGCATGCCGCGCACCGATCGTACGCGCCAATTCTGCTTCCACCGCAGGCTTGTCCAGTCCGGGATTACGTGCGGGATCGAGCTGCACGGTCTCGGTGACCAGTACCGTGCCCTCGCCGTCGACTTGGATACCGCCGCCCTCGTTGACCAAGGGGGAGGACACGATCTCCGCTCCGGCCAGCCGGCCGACAATCCCGCCGATGTGTGCGTCGTTGTCCCAGTGCGCCCAGTCACAGGCACCCCATCCGTTGAACACCCAGTCCACCGCACCCAGCCGACCGTCTGCGCCGCGGACAAAACTGGGGCCGATATCTCTCATCCAGGCATCGTCGAGCGGCGCTTCGAACAGCTCGATCTCCCGCGAGAGATACGTGCGCGCGGCGGCATGATCGGCCGGGTCGACGATCATCGAGACCGGCTCGAAGTCGAGGATGGCGTGTGCGACCGCGGCCCATGCGGTGCGTGCCTCGTGCGCGGATTCCGCGTTCTCGAAGACGGTCGCGCCCTGCGGCGGAAACGCCATCCAGATACGTTCCTGCGCGGCTGTTTCCGACGGCATCCGCCAGTTCATCATGCTTGTGAACCGTAGGGGTTCGCCATATCGACCGGCACTGCCAGCCGGTCGTAGGTGTCGGGTCTACGAGTCATGTTGAACGGGAACAGGTCCAGCCAATCTTGGCGCTGCTCAAGGTCCAAATCTGCCACCAATACCGCCGCCGCATCACGTGGGGCCTGCGCGAGAATCCGGCCGTATGGATCGGAAATGAACGAGGAACCATAGAAGTTCACGCTTCCCTCGTCGCCGAAGCGATTGGGCACGATCATGAATGTCCCCGCGGTGATCCCGTTCCCGACGATCACGTGTTGCCACAGTGGTTGAGTATCAAATGCCGGGAAGGCGGGCTCCGAGCCGATCGCGGTGGGGTAGATCAGGATCTCCGCGCCGGCCAGCGAGTACATCCGCGAAACCTCGGGAAACCACTCGTCCCAACAGGTGGGCATACCGACCGCGGCGCCATCGAGTTCGGCCGGGCGGTACAGCGGATACGCATCCTCGGCGGGTCCGGCGCGAAAATAGGTGTCCTCGTAATAACCGGCAGTGATGGGAATGTGCAGTTTCCGGGTGCGCCCGACGAGCTCACCGCCGGGTGATACCAGGATGGCGGTGTTGTAGCCGAGCCCGTCCGCGGCATCGGCACGTTCGTACAGCGAGGCGTGCACCAGTACGTCGTTCTCCTTCGCGGCCTGCGCGGCAAAGGTGAATGTCGGCCCGGACAACAGCTCCTCGGCACTCGTACCCGGGTTCGCTTCTGCCCGGACATCCGCGGGGTAGCGGGACAGTGTCAGTTCCGGCAGGAACACCGCCTTCGCGCCCTCTGCGGCAGCCAGCCGGATGCCTTCGAAAAGCTGGTCGCGTAGGTGCTGCGGATCGGCGAGCCAGCGGTGCTGCACCAGGCCGACTCGCAGCGGCGGACGCTGTGGGTCGCGCACACGTGCCGGCGACGTTGGCGGTGTGGATGCGGTTTCGACGACAAATGCCGATGTGGGCATTGCATTACCTCCTGAGGTGATCACTCACTACAGCGACGGTAGAACAAACTGAAAATTCAGTCAAGATTGATTCTGGGTGCACTTGCGCACCGCGTACGGGGGAGTACGCACTGGCGCCCACCGGGTGCATGAAAGGGTTGATCGCTCAGGCCGCTCAGATCGTGACGCTGCAAGTCGGCGTAGGCCACAAGGACCGTGCTGCCGAGACTTATGCGGGTGAGTCCTTCCGTGGAGTATCGCGGATGCCGCGGTAGATACCGCGGCTGACGATCCAAGGCTGCAGTACACGTTCGACCGACCACGCGGGGAAGCGAAATGCGTGACCGGACGGAGTGAAAATTTCCAGTCCGTCGGGCTGCGCCCCGAGCACCGAGCCCCAACGATGTGCCGCTGGACGGTATGTCCGCATCGGCCGGCCGGAGGCCGCGGCCCGAACATTGTGAGCTACAAGGTGATCGGCACGATTACGGGCGGATGCCCGGAGCGGGTCCGTTGCCGCGACGTCTCCGACTGCGAAGATATTGCGATGGCCAGGAACCTGCAGCTGGGGCGTCACCCGCACAAAGCCATGCTCATCGCGTAGCTCAGGAGGCAGCCAATCCGTATTGGGGCGCACGCGACCGGTTGCCCACACCACCGCTCCGGCGGACGCCGGCGATTGCCCCGAGCTCCACTGAACCGGCTGGTCGGTGATCCGGTCGCACGCGAATCCCTCGGGGATGAGTGCCCGGTGTCCTGGGTGCAATCCGACGTGTAGTTCGTTCAGTCGCCGACGAATCCGGTCCCACACTCGCGGCGCGTGCTGCGTCAGCGCGCGCTCACCGGGAAAGTACAGATCAACTCGTAGATTCGGCCATGTCATCGCCAGGTTCGCGGCGCTGCTCACGGCGGCGGCCCCTCCGCCGATCACGATTACCGAGCGCGCCGAGATCAGCCGCTGGTGCGCCGCACGCAGGTCCTCGGCCACATCGGTGCTCGACTGCAGACTCGGCTGTCGCCAGAAGCCGTTGCTGACTCCGGTCGAGATGATCAACGTGTCATACGGTTCGGTTAGCGCTGAGCCGTCCCGGTTCTGGGCGAAAACCGTTCGGGCGCTGAGGTTGACGCCGGTAAGCGTGGCGTGCTCAGTACGCACGCAGTCCAGTGCGCGGAACCGCTCAAACGGGATCCAATAGTTCCGTGTCCACTCGTCGGGACGCGACAGCCGCACACCCAGCTCTTGCCCGCTGACCAATCCGGGCTTGGCGGAGATGCCCACGACATCGTTGTGCCGAGCGAGCCGGATCGCGGTCAGTAGGCCGCTGTCGCCGAGCCCGGCGACGACGACCCGTCGGCGGCTCACGCTGATATCCGCGGCGGGCGCGGCACAAACCGTGACACCCGCGCGATCACGTCCTGATACTCGGGTCGCCGTTGCAGACTGCGCTGTTCCATCATCGGGATGCTGGAACTCAGGAACATGCCCAACATGGCCACCGCGCCGAGGCCCAGCCACCACGCGTCAGCGGGAGATGTCGCAACACCGAAGAGCGCCACGGAAAGCCAGAAACTGAACTCTCCGAAGTAGTTGGGATGGCGAGACCACGACCATAGGCCGCGGTCCATCACCTCACCGGGTCGACGATCACGGGTAAACCGATGCATCTGTTTGTCGGCGACCAGCTCCAGGGCGACCGCCCCAAGACCGACGACACACGCGATCGTCGTCAGCCAGCCCAAATCTCCTCCGGGGCGCGTCACCGTGACATATGCTGGCAGCATCCCGGCGAAAACCAGTAACGTGGGAATGAGATGGATCGCCCCCAGATCGGCCAGGAAGCTCCATCGCCCAGCGCCGGCGCGCAGCATGGGGTAACGCCAATCCTCATGGTGCAGACCAGGAAACGAATAGACCCAGTTGGCCGTGAGACGCACGGCCCATAGGGCGACTACCGCCGCGAGGAGCCAACACCGAAGTTCGTGCACACCGGATTGGCTCCACCAATAGATCAGCAGCAGTGGAGGTATCACGCTCCAGTAGGCGTCATAAAAGCTCGAATTGCGGTACAGCCTGCTGAACACGAATATTGCGACGGTGGCCAAGACGTCGGCGATCAAGGTATCCAGCCACATGCGTCCCGTACTCGGACCCCAGATCAGCCATGCGGCGCCGACCCCCACGGCGACGAGGTAGGCCGCGCCCACCAAGGCCAGCGATTGTGCCTTGCCGCGCATAGCGGTCGCGCCGTTCCCCCTAGAAGTCACGACAGTGTTTTCCCTTCCAATGCGGGCTCTTGACTGCTTCCAGAGCTTCGGAGAGAAACCGACCGAGAGGCTGCCGGTGTCCGGTCTGTTTCACCCATTGCCGAAATCCATAGTCGCCTGCGGCAAAGGCAAGCTGAGCCAACAAACCAGGTCGCATGTCGGCGTCGGTGTCAACACCCATCCGTGCCGCGAGCAACTTCGCGGCACGCTCCCGATCCGCGGGCGTATTGAGGGTCAGCTTGTGAAGGAATTCCGGGGCAACCAACAGAGCCTGCCGCCACTCCTCGACATCGTCCTCATCAAAGAGCCGGGCGTGCTCGACGATGCAGTTGATCATCGCGAGGTCAGGAGACTCGCGCGCGGGTCTGCGCTCCAGAAGATCGACGATCGCGGCGCCGCCGTGACGTACCGGCCCCAGGAGTAGCTCCTCTTTAGTCGGAATGTGCCGAAAGAAGGTGCGCGCCGAAACTCCTGCCGCTGAGGCGATTTCTTCGGTGGTTACGGCGTCATACCCGCGTTCGACAAACAATCGAAACGCAGAGCGCCTGATGTCCGCTCGAATCTGTGTGCGCTGCCGGTCACGCAAGGAGCCGCCGGAGTCACCCATGGGGGGCTCCCTTCAGCAGTGCCGGCCCGCTGGCACCATATGACCATATGACAGTGACTGTCAACTAGTTATGCAACCCGAAGCAGCGCGACGAGAAAGTCCGACTTGTCGGTGAACGGCCGCAGGTCCCACGTGGACAGCAGCAGGTCCGGGACGAGGCCGGCCTCGGTAGCGTCATCGAAGAACCGGCTGAACTCGTAGTCGCGGCCGGCGCCAAATCCGATCACGGCCCGACCGTCGGTCGACAGATGCGCACACAACCGACCCAACACCTGCGCGCGGGTGCTCGGAGCAAGGAAAGCCATGACGTTGCCCGCCGACACGATGATGTCGAACGGTTCGGCGATCCCACGCGCGGGTAGATCGAGTTCGGCGAGATCGCCTACGAGCCAACGCGGGCCCGGGTGGTCGTGTTCGGCCGCCGCGATGAGCACCGGGTCGACGTCGACACCGACCACGTCGTGACCGGCCGCAGCAAGGAATCCGCCCACCCGGCCGGAGCCGCAGCCCGCGTCGAGAATCCGGGCGCCACGTGGTACCAGCGCGTCCACGAGCCGAGCCTCACCCGCCAAATCCGCCCCCTCGCGGGCCATCGAGCGAAAGCGCTCGATGTACCACTGCGAATGGTTTGGATTGGCCGCGACCTTTTGCATCCAGAGGCTCTGTTCAACCATGCAGCCATTGTCGCAAGGGGCGCAGTTCGGCATGTGTGAACCGATCAGCGGATAACCGGTCGCACGCCGATTCTGGTGTTAATCTCAATGACAACCCCGCAGGTCACTGCCGTAAAGAAGGGGTCTAGGAGATGCGTTATAGCGCGTGCGCCTCGGCAATGTTGATGGCCATGGTCGTACTGGCCGTACCAGCCCGGGCAGAGCCACCGTGTCAGTTCTCCGGAGGCCTGGGACCCGATGCCGCATGCACGCAATCCAGGGATGACGACGACGTCACATCACCGTGGATGTGGCCCGGCGACGACGGATTTGGGATGGGATTTGGTACACCCGGATTCGGCTGGCCCTAATCTGAGGACGCGCTTACCCGGCAGTTCCCAACTCAAACAAGCACTTTGGCGGCGTTGCGCTCGGCGCGCTTGGCTTGGCGGTCCAGGTACTTGGCCTTGACTTCTTCGAAGTCGGACGAGGTCTTCTTCAGATCGCCGACGATGCGCGCCAGGTCCTCGCGGTACCACTCGCCCTCGCCGGTGATGTCGTCGCGATCGAAGATGCGCCACTTGCGCAGCACCGGCAGCACGACCTCCTCGAGGTGCGACTGCGGGTCGTACACGCCACCGGTGGCGATGGCGACGGCGTTGCGGCGGAATCCGGGGATCGTATAGCCGGGCATCGTGAAGTTGTCGAGCACCTTGTGGACAGCCTGGACCGCTTGGTTGGGTGCGATCTCCAGGCCGGCCGAAACCATGTTGCGGTAAAAGATCATGTGCAGGTTCTCGTCGGTGGAGATGCGCTTGAGCAGCTCATCGGCGATGGGCTCGGCGCAGGCCTTGCCGGTGTTGCGGTGTGAGACGCGGGTGGCCAGCTCCTGGAACGTCACGTACACCACCGAGTCGAACAGGCTGTCCGAGAACGGTATGTTCTGCCGGTTCTGGCCTGGGGAGAACCCGCTGGTCATCTGCGCGATGCGCAGCTTCTCCAATTCGATCGGATCGACCGAGCGGGTCACCACCAGGTAGTCGCGGATGGCGATGCCGTGGCGGTTTTCTTCTGCGGTCCAACGGTTGACCCAGGTACCCCACGGTCCGTCCATGGTGAAGTTCATCGCGATCTCACGGTGATACGAGGGCAGGTTGTCCTCGGTCAACAGGTTCGTGATCATCGCGATCTTCGCCAACTCGGAGAGCTTGGACTGCTCCGGATCCCAGTCCTGGCCACCCAGGGCCTTGTAGTTCTTGCCCTCGGACCACGGGACGTAGTCGTGCGGGTTCCAGTCCTTGGTGACGCCGAGGTGGCGATGGACATTCTCCTCGACCACAGGCTCAAGCTCGTGGAGCAGTTCCAGGTCGGTAAAGGCCTTCTGCATGGATACGTTCCTCAAATCGGGGAGCCAGACAGAAACTGCAACTACCAGTACCCGTATCCAGCGGTTACAGAAATCTATCATGCCGCAGCCGGCCGCGGGCCGCTACGCGCAATCGTGCGTCCAATTCGTAACATCCAGAATCCGCACCCGAACATTGCCGGCAGAGACCCGCAATCGCCAGTTCGACCTGCAGGTTGCAGTGCGCGATATCTAAAATCATTGCACCCCAGGAAGTTACAAACCACCGCTGGCATGTCCCGTAAATGGGAGTAATGTCCGTGACATACCGATCACCACGGCATAAACCTGGCGCTAACTGTTTGCCTCATACAAATCCCTTTGTCTGAGCCCCGCGGAGAGACAGAGAGTACGTATGACACAGACACAGGCACAGAGACAGACCGAGTACCCCGGTCCGCCGATCCGCTTCACATTGGGTCCACGTAAGACCGGCAGGATGAACGGCGCATGGTGGCCGCAGGACGACAGGTTGATCGCGCGAGAGCTGTCACCGTTGATTGAGGGGCTGGCCGCGCACATCGGCGCTGTTAGCCAGGTATCACTGAACTGGAAGGCTGGCTCACCTCGATCGAGCATGAGGTCGGCCGCTATGCCTCCGCACCTCGCGGGTCAGCCGTTTCATTGGGTTATCACGCTCCGGGGTGAGCATCGGACGATCAGGATGCTGATGGTGCCGTCACACACCAACAAGATTCTCGCAATGACAGTCATGCGCTTGGCCGCGCAGATGCCCCTGCTTGATTCTCCCAAGGAGGGTGAAGTCACCACCGCGCTCCGAATAGTTATGGCTGCCTGAAAGATTCCGCAGTTCCGAGAGGTCCAGCTGCACCTTCTCGATCGACGTCCGTAACGGAACGCTCGACGCCAGCGGGACCCGTGCTGCCCTCAGGGCACCGCCGCCCGCTGTGCACTGGGCGATACAGCGACTCTGCGAAAAATCCGGGCTTTCAGTGCCATGGCGCGTTTCTCCACCACGAACCAGCTCAATGCGGCGACCGGGAGGGTGGCTGCGGTAGCGAGGATGAAGAACAAGAACGGATTGAACCGGGCCAGCCCGAAGGCGGCCAGCAACTGTTGAATCGGGAATGCATAGATGTACACGCCATATGACAGGTCGTTGCGTAGCCGCGTCCTCCGGATGAGTGCTCCGGAGGCGATGACGGCGTAGGCCAGCGGCAGGGCACCGATCACTCGGTAGTTCTGCATGAGCGCCGACGCCCCAACAATCGCGACGCTCAACACGACCAACCACCAGCGGACGGGAATCTTGTCCTGGTACTGGTAGAACAAGGCGCCCGCAAGGAACACGACAAAGAAGCGCGACAGCATCTGCGGCCAGGTGTACGAATCGGGTGTGTACGAGAAGTGGGCGGAACAGAACAGCGCCACGACAAGCAGGATGAGAATCACCCACCGCCGCTTCAGAAGACCTGTTACGCCGAGCGCGGAGACCATCACGTCGCAGAGCAGGACGAAGAACAACGTCCAGATGGATCCGTTCCACACCCCCGGATACGGCACGTCGGTGGGGGTGCCGTCGATATCGAAATAGCTCACATTGAGAAGGCCGTTGTTGATCACGTAGCCGAGCTCCGATGAGAAGGCGAGGGAGGTGTGCTGAACCCTCGCCACAATCGGCGCGATGACGAAAGCTATCACCATCAGGCATATCCAGAGGCCGGGGAAGATCCGCAGGACACGCGACGACCAATACTCCTTCAAGTTCGGACGACGTATCCAGGCTGCGGTGATGAGAAACCCGGAAATGACGAAGAAGCCGTCGGCAAAAATATCGCCAAGCAATCGGGCCACGGGCTCGTAACTGATTTCACGGCCGGTAAGTGGCCACGAATGCCAGAAGACCACGCCAATAGCAAGAATGAGACGCCAAGAGGTTAGAGCGTTGCGGCGCGGATCAAATACCTGCCCAAGCTTCATAAACCTCCTTGGGCGCCGATGTGGTGTCTTTACTTTTGTTAAAAGAACATACTGCACAATCGCGCACGGCGCTGGTGCCGCCTCACCTCGGAAATCATGACAACGCCAATACTCAAGTTGTTTACGAATATGTCCGGCTTTTCTAAAAGCAAATGAGCGAATGTCGACAGTTACACAACATGCTTTACCAACGTGGACGTTGCACGCGGAGGCCGTATTCAACAGTGCGAGGTCTGATGGGATCCCTGCTGTTGTCGACGTGAATGGTTTTCACGCCCTAGTTAACGGCAGCAAATTTGAGATGAAAGACGGCGCCTAAGGGCTCATTTGCTGCCGGTGCCCGTCAAAACGTCTTCGGTGGTCGAGGCTTGGTGGTGAGATCTCCCAGTGGATGCCGGGGTCGGGTGCCGGCCCCAGGAGATATTGCCGGCGTGAGCGGCGGCCGCCTGGCGCGGCTCCGCTCGTTTCTGTGTCCGCTCGAACTCGCACGTTGCGGCCCAGGCGGTTTGGAGTTCGTCGGCATGGACTATGCCTGCGGCAGTACACCTTTCAGGCGCCGACGAAGCCTCGCAACAAGGGGACTACTCGCGGAACAAGAGAATGATCGTGTCGAGCACGTCCTGCAGCCCACGATCGCGCCCGGCTGTGTCGTCGCGGTACGCCAAGCACGTCAAGAGCCGGAAACGCAGATCCGATATCGGAACAAGGACAAATTCGTCGTATTCCAGCGTGTTGGGTTCACCCGGTGACGGCATCGGAGCCAGGTTGAATGCCTCACCTGCCGCGATGCCTTGCTTGACCCGCGCTCCGTCGCCGAGCGTAAATTCTGCCCGTTTGAGCTGCCCATGCTTGTCCAACTCTGTTTCTACGTCACGCCGATACTCGGTGTCACTGTCACGCCGATCGCCGATGTAATCCAACGCGAGAAGCTCCGCCACAGCGATCGATTCGCGAGAGGCGAACTGCTCTCGCGAGAGCACCGCGCCGATTCGTTCTTTCCAGACAGTGGTGTAGGACAGCACCGTGGCCTGCGAGTTCGGCCTGACGAACCCGAAATCCAGCCTCTCGTGCAGTATCCCGTCGATGATGTCGGCGCTCACCAGGGGCGCCTGGGTGAGCTTGAACTTCTCGGTGTTGCTTTCCCCGAAACCGGTCAGTTTGGCCTGCAACACCGGCGGAAGCCATGGGGGGATACCGCAGCGGATCTTTCTGATCGGTAGCGGGCCCTTGGAAATCTCATCAGGCATCCTGTCGAACTTCTCAATCACTTCCTGGGCAAGAGGAAGCAGCCTGGCGCCTTCATGGGTGAGCTTCACCGTGCGGGTGTCGCGAACAAACAGGTTTGCGCTGAGAACCCGCTCTGCGTTGCTTATCCGTCTACTAAGAACGGAGGGCGTCAGATGCAGCTCCCGTGCCGCCTGGGAGAAGCTCAATCTGTTTGCGACCGCTACGAAGCAGCGCAAATCATCCAGATTGAGGCTTCGCACACTCACGCGACGAGCATATCGTCACACTGATCTTGATCAGGCCTGATATCCGGGCTGGGTTCAGCCAAGACCGGATCTCCAACCCCACCACCTGGACTCGGCAAATACAATCGTCCGATGCTGACAACCGAACCCCGTTATGCCCCGACTGTCCCATGCTGATCGGCATCGCGGCGGCGTTGCTCGCGTGCCTCGGATACGGAACGGCGTCAGTGTTGCAGGGTTACGGTGCCCGCCAAGCCGCCGCAGCGACTCACGAACCGGCCGGTGACCACGGTCCGACACTTCGATCGACCGTCGCCGCCGCGCTGACTCCCGCGTTTATTGCCGGCATGGTTCTCGATCTCGTCGGCTTCGCGGGCAGCCTGGTCTCGGCTCGGCTGATTCCGCTGTTTCTGTCCCAGACGATCATGAGCGCGAACCTGGCGGTCACCGCGGTGCTCGGCATCGCGGTCCTGGGTGTGCGTCTGCAGCGACGGGACTGGCTCGCGATCGCCGCCGTCCTGTTGTCGCTATGTGTGCTCGGCGCGACAGCAGGCCCGCTCGGCGACGACTCTGCGCCGCCGGCATTTCACTGGGGCGTACTGATCACCTCAATCGCCATATTGCTCACCGGAATTGGGCTGATTCGCCTACTCGGAACCCGGGCTGCGATCCCGGCCGGGCTGTTGGCGGGCATCCTGTACGGAGGCATGGCTATCGCGGTGCGGGTGGTGAACGGTATCGAGCCGCTGAGCCCGAAGGTGCTACTCGCCGATCCCGCGGCCTATGCGGTAGTCATCGCGGGCGTGGGTGGGTTCTACCTATTCACCGTCGCGCTACAGATTGGTTCGGTCAACGGAGCAGCGGCCGCGTTGGTCGTCGGAGAGACGGTGGTGCCCGGCGTTATCGGCGTCGTGCTGTTGGGCGACACCGCACGCCCCGGAATGGGCTGGCTCGTTGCTGTGGCGTTCGTCGTTGCGGTCGTTTCCGCGGTAGCCGTAGCAGTGTTCGGTGCTGCCGAGAACAGCCAGGCATTGGTGTCGGAGCCTGCTCAATGACCTCGTGCGTCCACGAAAAACAGTTGTTGACAGCAGACCTGCCTCGATAAGCCAACCCATGACAACCATGGCTGTTGTCGCGGCGCCGCAGACCATCAATGACTTGGCGATCATGAGGTTGTCGCCGTTGGTGTCGATTGCCGTGTCTGTAACGGACATGACGTAAGAATGCCCGCAAGCCGCTGAGGTCCCGCTGAGAACAAGGTAACCCGGCAGGGGAGTGATCGGGCCGTGGGCCTGGCCGAGTTACTCGACTCCCACGGTTACTTCGGTGGACTTGATGAACACGGTGGCCGCCTGGCCGACGGTGAGGCCGAGGTCGGAGACCGCGTCCTTGGTGATCGACGACGTGACGACCTGATCGCCTCCGTCGAGCCGGATCTTCACAATGGCCATCACGGTGCCAACGTTCACCGCGGTGATCGTTCCGGTCAGCTGATTGCGGGTAGACAGGCGCATGACATGTCCTTACGTCGGTGTCGGGGATGTCCGTTCAGGCTAGTAAACCCGCTAGATCGACGGCTGACAGCTGGGTGACTCAGTGCGGGCCTGGGTCCCAGTGGAAGTCCAAAATGACGTCCTGCAGTGCAGGCGACACCTGCGCCCACAATGGGAATCGGGCACGTGACGGCACACCCGCGTTATGTCGTTGGGCCGCAACAATTCCAAGTATGTTCGAAGGACACGTGGCCTCGCGCCCCGCGCCATTGCGGCAGTGAATCGCGACCGCGGCCCCCACGTACACTGCCGCAATGCCGTGGTTTTCTCGTAGGCGAGGCAAGAAGGAAGCGCCCGCTCAACTCAGTTCCGACGCCATGGCGTTGGTAGACCAACTCGTCGACCACCATCACGATCGAGAGTGGCCTACCGCGATCGGCTGGTACCTGCCTGACGACGAGCCGCCGTGGCATGTGCTGGAGGAGCTGCGCCGCAGTGGCTATTGCAAGATTGAGCGGGACGGTGACGAGGTCGAGGTCGACTTCACCGCGCTCGGCCTCCAGACCTTCGGGTGAGTACTGCACGCATCGGAGTGTTACTACTGGCAGCAGGTGGGGTCCAGGACGGTGCAGAGCGCGGTGAGCGCATCGGGCACCGGTCGGTGAAAGACGTTCATACCGCGTCGATCTGACTCGACCAGACCCGCTTTGCGAAGCTGGCCCATGTGGTGGCTGACGGTCGATTCGGTGAGTCCAAGCAGTCCGGCAAGGTCGCCACTGATGATCTCGCGGTCGGGGGCGCTGAACAGCTGGGACATGATCTTGACCCGCACCGGATCAGCAAGGGCCTTGAGTCGCAGGGCCACCTCGAGGGCTTGGTCGTCGGACATCGGGCCTGCCGCGACGGGCGCGCAACACACGGGCGTGGAGGTATCCACCAGGGGAAGTGCCTTGGGCATGGCTCCAGCATCCCCAATGCTTTGACATATGTCAAAGACGTGGCACACTGGCCGTCGACCGACAAGTTCGATAAATATCTCATTAGTTGTGGAGGTGGTCCTGGTGTCTCGCGTGCAGCTGGCGCTGAATGTCGATGACCTCGATGCGTCAATTATGTTCTATTCCAATCTATTCGGTGTGGAACCGGCAAAACGGAAACCGGGCTACGCCAACTTCGCGATCGATTCGCCGCCGCTGAAGCTGGTGCTCCTGGAGAATCCGGGTCATGGCGGCACCATCAACCATCTCGGGGTGCAGGTCGACTCCAGCGAACAAGTGCACGACGAGATCGCCCGCTTGACCCGGGAGGGAATGTTTACCGAAGAAGAGATCGGGACCACGTGCTGTTTCGCCACACAGGACAAGGTGTGGATCACCGCACCCGATGCCGAGAAGTGGGAGATCTACACGGTTTTGGCCGATTCGGAGACCTTCGGCAACAGCCCTCAGCCACGCGCCGAGAACCCCGACCTGCCCGTCGACGTGCCGGCGTCCTCGCCGTGTTGCACTCCCCAATGACTCGGGCTGTTACCGACCCTGCGCCGGGGAAGTTGTCGACCCTCGACCGGTTCTTGCCTGTGTGGATCGGAATGGCGATGGCTGCCGGGTTACTACTCGGGCGCTGGATACCCGGCTTGAACTCGGTATTGGAAAAGGTTCAGGTCGAAGGGATCTCATTGCCGATCGCGATAGGTCTACTCGTCATGATGTATCCGGTGCTGGCCAAGGTCCGCTACGACCGCCTCGACACCGTCACCGGTGACCGTAAGCTCCTCGTCGGCTCCTTGGTCTTGAACTGGGTGCTCGGCCCAGCACTGATGTTCGCCCTCGCGTGGCTGCTGCTGGCGGATCTGCCGGAGTACCGTACCGGCCTGATCATCGTCGGTCTAGCCAGATGTATTGCGATGGTGATCATCTGGAACGATCTGGCCTGCGGGGACCGCGAAGCGGCCGCCGTGCTGGTGGCACTCAATTCGATGTTCCAGGTGCTGATGTTCGCGGCGCTGGGCTGGTTCTATCTGTCGGTGCTGCCAGGCTGGCTGCACCTGCCGCAGACCACCATCGCCACCTCGCCCTGGCAGATCGTCACATCCGTGCTCATCTTCCTGGGTATCCCACTCACGGCGGGATACCTCTCACGGCGCTTCGGGGAACGCGCCAAGGGGCGCCAGTGGTACGAAACCCGCTTCCTGCCCGTCGTCAGCCCTTGGGCGTTGTGGGGCCTGCTGTTCACCATCGTGATCTTGTTCTCCCTACAGGGCGCCCAAATCTCCTCCCACCCATGGGATGTGGCCCGTATCGCGGTGCCGCTGTTGGCCTACTTCGCGATCATGTGGGGCGGTGGCTACCTATTGGGCGCGGCCCTCAGGCTCGGATATCCACGCACGACTACGCTCGCATTCACCGCAGCGGGCAACAACTTCGAGCTGGCCATCGCCGTGGCAATCGCCACCTATGGCGCAACATCCGGCCAGGCCCTCGCCGGCGTCGTCGGCCCCCTCATCGAAGTCCCCGTCCTGGTTGGACTGGTGTATGTATCACTGGCACTGCGGCACCGATTCGATCATGAACTCCAGCATGTTTCATCTCCGGCCGCCCCAGAGGAAGTGATCGAACGATGACCGACGGAAAGCCCACGGTGCTGTTCTTGTGCACCCACAATGCCGGTCGCTCGCAGATGGCCCTGGGATTCTTCACCCGGCTCGCCGGAGGTGACGCCATCGGGCTCTCTGGCGGATCGGAGCCCGCCGATGAAATCAACGCGGCGGCAATCGAAGCCATGGGTGAGGTCGGTATCGACATCACCCATGAACATCCCAAACCCTGGACCGACGAAACCGTACAGACTGCCGACGTCGTGATCACCATGGGCTGCGGGGACGCCTGCCCGTACTTTCCCGGAAAGCGTTACGAGAACTGGGAGCTGCCCGACCCCGCCGGACAATCCGTCGAAGCGGTCCGCCCCATCCGCGATGACATTGAGCGGCGGGTACGGCACTTGCTGGACGAACTCGCCGTCAAGGGCATCTGACTTCATATCGCCCAGCGCGCTTGCGCCTCTCGGGATTTACTCGGTGCCCCGTGACAGCAGCGCCTCGAGTTTGTCGCGGGTATCGGTGTCATGCAACGGGAAGTAAATAACGATGTGCACATTAGGGACGTCGGACGGCGTGAGTCGGTGATGTTCGAAGATCAGCTCGCCCGCGTCCGGGTGGTGGAATCGCCGTTCCCGTGAGGTGAATCGACCAATCTCGTGTTGTGCCCATGCTTGTGCGAACTCGGTGCTCTGTTCGCGCAGACGCTCCACCAACGCGACATGCGCCGGGTCGCCGAGGAGCGCGCCCGCCTCGGCGCGGTACTCGGCAAGGAACCGCCTACTTGTCGTCGGCCAATCGGGCAACATCTGCCGCACGTACGGGTCGGTGAAGATGAACTGCAACAGGTTTCGATCCTGCGGCGGTGTCACCGCGATGTTCGGGTACAGAATCTCGTAGGCACGGTTCCACCCGCCGATGTTCCAGTCCGGTGATACGACAAAGGCGGGGGAGGGCAGCAGACCGTCGATCAATCTCGACAGGTGATCGGGCAGCGGAGCCGGATCAGGTGCGGCATCAGTCGGCAGGAAGGCGAAACCTGCCAGCTCCAGCACGTAGCCGCGCTCGGCCGCGGAAAGTCGCATGTTCAGGGCGATGGCCTCGAGCACCTGACGGGAGGGGTTGATATCGCGCCCCTGCTCGAGCCACGTGTACCAGGTCACGCTCACCCCCGACAGCACCGCGATCTCCTCGCGGCGTAATCCACCGGTGCGCGCGCGGCCGACGGGAGGTAGCCCGTAGTCGGCGCGGACCAGATGCTCACGCCGGGCGCGTAAGAACGCACCGAGTTCCCTGCGTCGCTCATCCGTTCCCGCCATGTGGTGATCCTATTAGTCTCAGTACTAGTAGTAGCGCCGTCTTCCCACTTCCGGCCCCGCGTGGGCAAATGGATGACATGCCTGCATTGCGCTCACGAACCGTCACCCACGGCCGCAACATGGCCGGAGCCCGTGCACTGTTACGCGCGGCCGGGGTGTCCGCCTCCGACTTCGGCAAACCAATTGTGGCGGTTGCCAACAGCTTCGCCGAGTTCGTTCCGGGACATACCCATCTGCAACCGGTTGGGCGCATTGTCAGCGACGCGATCACGGCCGCCGGCGCGGTGCCCCGCGAGTTCAACACGATCGCGGTGGACGACGGCATCGCGATGGGTCATGCCGGGATGCTGTACTCCCTGCCGTCGCGTGACCTGATCGCCGACTCGATCGAGTACATGGTCGAGGCCCACCGCGCCGATGCACTGGTGTGCATTTCCAACTGCGACAAGATCACTCCGGGGATGCTGATGGCGGCGCTACGCCTGAACATCCCGACGGTTTTCGTGTCCGGCGGGCCCATGGAGGGTGGGCGCACCACTCTGCAGGACGGAACCGTACGCACGGGGATGAATCTCATCACCGCGGTGGCCGAGTCGGCATCGACGTCCGTCTCCGACGAGGATCTGACCCGGATCGAGGAGCAGGCGTGCCCGACGTGTGGATCCTGCTCGGGGATGTTCACCGCCAACTCCATGAACTGCCTGACCGAGGCGCTCGGGCTGGCACCCCCGGGCAACGGCACAACGCTGGCCACCCACACCGCCCGCAGAGAGCTGTATGAGCGCGCCGGACATCTGGTTGTCGAGCTCGCCCACCGGTACTACGACAACGACGACATCGCGGCGTTGCCGCGACAGATCGCGTCGCGCAGGGCGTTCGAGAACGCGATGTGCATGGACGTCGCCATGGGCGGGTCGACAAACACTGTCCTGCATTTGTTGGCAGCCGCACACGAAGCGGAACTGGATTTCACCCTGGAGGACATCGACGTGCTCTCGCGGCGGGTCCCGTGCCTGTGCAAGGTCGCCCCGAACGGCTCCTATCTGGTCGAGGATGTCCATCGCGCCGGTGGTGTCCCCGCGCTGCTCGGCGAGCTGGACCGGGCCGGGCTGCTGCACCGTGACGTGCACAGCGTCCATGCACCAGATCTGTCGTCCTGGCTTGCCGAGTGGGATGTGCGGGGCGCGTCGCCCTCGCCGGACGCTGTCGAGCTGTTTCACGCCGCGCCCGGATGCGAGCGATCGGCGCACGCCTTCTCGCAGTCCCGCCGCTGGCACACACTCGATCTCGATGCGTCGAGCGGTTGCATTCGCGATGCCGCGCATGTCTATTCCGCTGACGGAGGCCTGGCGGTGCTCACCGGCAACCTGGCACCGAACGGGTGCATCGTCAAGACGGCCGGTGTCGACGCGAAGATCCACACCTTCACTGGGCCCGCGATCGTTCTCGAATCCCAAGATGAGGCGGTCGATGCCATCCTGAACAATCGCGTGCAGTCGGGTGACGTGGTGGTGATCCGATACGAGGGGCCACGTGGCGGCCCGGGTATGCAGGAAATGCTTTACCCGACAGCATTTCTCAAAGGACGCGGACTCGGAGCCAGCTGTGCGCTCGTCACCGACGGACGTTTCTCGGGAGGAACATCGGGACTGTCGATCGGCCACGTCTCACCCGAAGCGGCGGCCGGTGGTCCGATTGCGCTCGTCGAGGACGGGGACGTCATCAGTATCGACATCGCCCGACGCGTCATCGCCGTCGAGATCGACGACGAGACACTGCGAATCCGAAGGGATCTCTTGGAGTCTGGACTCGGGTATCGGCCCGCCAAACGCGATCGGCAGGTCTCCGCGGCCCTGCGCGCATATGCATCGCTGGTCACCTCCGCCGACCGAGGCGCCGTCAGGGAGTTGGATATGGCCTGATGCCGCGTCACAGGGTCTGGAACCCTGCCGTGAGCCCCCTCGTGCATCGAACCGAGCAAAAGGAATAACCAATGTCCCATAGCGAAAGCTTGTGCTGGATGTCGGCGGTCGAGTTGTCCCAGCAGATCGCCCGGCGGAACGTCACGCCAACAGAAATCGCCGAAGCAGTTCTGCGGCACATCGAAAGGCTGAACCCCGTACTCAATGCGTTCGTGTACCACGACCCGGACCAAGTACTCAGTGATGCCAAAAAGCTGACGGAGGATCTCGCCGGCGCAAGACCGCTATCGCGGCTGCACGGAATCCCCTACAGCGTGAAAGAGGTTTGTGCCGTTGCCAATACGCCGGTCACGTCCGGCATCGTCGCCTTCAAAGATGAGATCGCTGATCGCGATGAACCCGTAGCCGCCCGTTTGCGAGCGGGTGGCGGCCTGTTTCTGGGAAAGACCAATGTGGCGGAGGGCGGCTACAAGGCCAGCTCCAACAATCATTTGTACGGGCCCACCCGTAATCCTTGGGACATCACCAAGACGGCGGGCGGCTCGAGCAGCGGTGCGGGCTCCGCGACTGCGGCCGGGATGGGCCAACTCGCGCAGGGGACAGACGGCGGCGGATCCATTCGTATTCCCGCGGCGGTCAACGGTGTTGTCGGTTTCAAACCGTCCCTCGGCCGGATTCCTCAGACTCGACTGGCGGGCCGTTTTCACACCTTTGCCTTCCATGGTCCGATCGCCCGAACCGTACCCGACGCCGCGCTGATGCTGACCGCAATGGCCGGTTTTGACGACGCGGATCCGTTGTCGCTGCCTTCGGACGGAGTCGACTATCTCGCAGCCCTGGACCGTCCGATCGGACCTGCGCGCATCGCTTGGTCACCCGATCTCGGCATAACCACATGCGATCCCGAAATCCGGTCTGTCTGTGAGAGTGCACTCGTAGCGTTCGCGGAGATGGGCTGGACCGTCGACGAGGATCGTCCCGCGTGGAAGGACCCTGCGCGAGCGATGTGGGAGGGCGTCTGGGCTCCGCTCTACGCCGCGAAGCTGGACGCCGTCGACTGGGATAACCACGTCGGTCATGTCGACGAGGAACTCGTCCAGGTGATGCGTGACGGTGCGCGGCTGACCACGATTCAGGTTCAGCGTGCCGATGCCGCCCGGGGCAAGATAGTCGATGAACTACGAGAGTTTTTGTACCGGTTTGACTTTCTCGTCACCCCTGTTACCACTCTGCATACCTTTGGCCACGACGAGTTCTGCCCGCCTGCACTTGCGAACGAGCCTCTGCTCGAACGTCTTATGGGGTGGGTACTGACCTACCCGTTCAATATGACGACGAATCCCGCGATCTCGATCCCGGCCGGATTCACCTCGGACGGTATGCCTGTAGGACTGCAGATCGTCGGTCGCCTACGAGCCGATGCTGACGTGCTACGTGCAGCGGCGGCCTTCGAAACCATTCGCCCGTGGGCTCACAACCGTCCGCGCAATAGTCCGACGGTGGTCGAGAAACCCTGAGTCCCGGGGACTGGCCTTGTCGATCAGCGACTTCGGCGTAGATCCGTTCGACGTTGGCCCTCCCCGTGGTGAGGCGATCAATCACGGCGTGCCCTGATCCGGGCCAGCGTCTCCTCCCGGTCTTCAGCCGAGGCTGTTGGTCGACGCCCAGAGCTTGTGCAACGTATGTGGCATCGGCCAGGCTCAGCTCAACTTCTAGCAAGCCGTCGGCTCGTCCGGATTCCACATGCTCTTCGAAAGCGAGTCCGATGATCGGAGTAGGCACGCGAACACGCTCGCTGAGGCGCGCCAGATCGGAGCCACTATCGCCGATCACACCGCGACCGCCTCATCGGGCAGGCAATCTTCATTGACCAACTAGGACACCGCAGAGCCCGAAACGCAGGGGAATATCTCACAGCCAACACACAGGCCACCGATAGCTCCTCCAAACCCTGAGACTCTAATTTGGTGGTTGCACGGCTTTCGCTCGCAGGGAGATCCCGCAGTGTGAGCCATCGTGCAGGATGCGGCACGCGACGACGACCCCCCCGACCCCGTCGCGTGCCGCACCTCCCGATTACCTGCCGAAACGGCGCATCCCCTCACCTTGCCGTCCGCGCTCAGGCCAGTCCTTACAGGCGGGCTGTCGCCGTTGTGAGGGGAGTTTTTCCTGGCCCTAACGTTGCCGGAAACCGCTGGGAAACAGAGATTGGCGAGTGTTGTGACATGGCAGCACCAGGCGATACGGGCAATTCCACGCGTACAGCGTGCTCGTACTGCGGCGTGGGTTGCGGGATCGAAGTCCAGACCAAGGCCAGCCCTACGGGCACCGTCATCGCCCGGGTGTCGGGGGACAAGCTCCATCCGACGAATTTCGGTCGGTTGTGCACAAAGGGTGCCACCCACGCCGAACTGATGGATGCCGTGGACGGACGGATGGCGAGCGCTTTGGTGCGTCCCTCGCGCGGTGCCGAATTCGTGGCGACGCCCGTCGATGCCGCGGTGACTGAAGCCGGGCAGAGGCTGCGCGCGATCCTCGATGAGCATGGGCCAGACTCGATTGCCCTATACGTGTCCGGGCAGATGTCGATCGAAGCCCAATATCTGGCCAATAAGCTGGCCAAGGGGTTCATCCGCACGGTACACATCGAGTCCAATTCGCGGCTCTGCATGGCCAGCGCCGGCACGGGCTACAAGCAGTCGCTGGGCTCGGACGGACCGCCTGGTTCGTACACCGACTTCGACTGCGCCGACGTGTTTTTCGTCATCGGCGCCAACATGGCCGATTGCCATCCGATTCTGTTCTTGCGGATGGCTGATCGGCTGAAGGCGGGTGCGAAGCTGATTGTGGTGGATCCACGCCGTACCGCCACGGCCGACAAAGCGGACTTGTTCATGCAGATCAAGCCCGGTACCGATCTGGCGCTTCTGAATGGGCTGCTGCATCTGCTGGTGGAATCCGGGGCGATCGATGAGGAATTCATCGCCGAGCACACCGAGGGCTGGGCCGCGATGCCGGAGTTTCTGGCGGACTATCCGCCCTCCGTAGTGGCTGAGATAACCGGCATTCCCGAGTCCGACATCCGCGCTGCCGCTGCGATGATCGGAGAAGCCGGCGAGTGGATGACGTGCTGGACGATGGGCCTGAATCAGAGCACACACGGCACCTGGAACACCAACGCGATCTGCAATCTGCATCTGGCGACAGGAGCGATCTGCAGACCAGGCAGCGGGCCCATGTCACTGACAGGTCAGCCCAACGCGATGGGCGGACGCGAGATGGGTTACATGGGACCCGGGTTGCCGGGGCAACGGTCAGTGGTCAGCGCCGATGACCGAGCGTTTGTGGAAGAGATGTGGGAATTGGCGCCGGGGTCACTCCGCACCGATGTGGGTCCCGGCACTATCGCCATGTTCGAGCAGATGGCGGCGGAAGAGATCAAGGCCTGCTGGATAATCTGCACCAATCCTGTTGCCACAGTAGCTAATCGAGCAAACACCATCACCGGGTTGGAAACAGCCGAGCTTGTCATCACACAGGACACCTACGAAGCCACCGCGACGAATCGGTACGCCGACATCGTGCTGCCCGCCACCTTGTGGGCTGAAGCCGACGCGGTGATGATCAACTCCGAACGCAACCTCACCCTGCTGCAGCAGTCCGTCGAGCCGATCGGCGAGGCGCGGCCGGACTGGCTGCTGATCTGCCAGGTGGCCGCCGCCATGGGGTTCGGGGATCACTTCGCGTATGCGTCGAGCGAGGAGGTCTTCGAAGAGATCAAACAGTTCTGGAACCCGAAGACCGGCTATGACCTTCGGGGCGCCAGTTACGCCCGGCTGCGCCAGACTCCACTGCAGTGGCCCTGCCCGCCGGACGATTCCGATGACCGGCATCCGATCCGCTACCTTAACGACGGCATCAGCCAGAATCTGTTCGTCGACGAGAACGGCGTACAACCACGCCTCGCTTTTGCCACCCCGTCACGCCGCGCGATCTTCCACCCCCGCCCACACATGGATGCTCGCGAACTGCCCGACGATGAATTCCCGTTCATCCTGAACACCGGCCGACTGCAACACCAGTGGCACACCATGACCAAGACTGGGCAAGTTGCCAAGCTCAACAAACTCAACAGTGACCCCTTTGTGGAAGTGCATCCCGACGATGCCGCCGAACTCGATATCACGGACGGACAACCCATCGAGTTGCAGTCGCGACGGGGGAGAGCGGTGCTGCCCGCGATCGTCACCGACCGCGTCCGGCCCGGAAACTGCTTTGTACCGTTCCATTGGAATGACGAACACGGCGAATACCTCGCCATCAACGCCTTGACCACCGATGCCGTGGACCCCGATTCGTTGCAGCCCGAACTGAAGGTCTGTGCCGTCAACATGCGTCCCACCAAAATTGTCCAACGACCTACACGGCCGGAGGCGCCATCCATGCACCCTGTCGCCGAGGCAATTGGTCTGACAGCCCAGCCCACGCCAACGCTTTCTGACGATGAACGGCGTTATCTCTCAGGGTTTTTCGCCACGGTTATCGGCGGTGCCGCCGGCGTTCCGGTCTTGCCGCACGCGGCACCGCTGAGCGCCGAGGTACGGCTGTGGATCGACGGAGCGCTGGCAGGGATGTATTCCCGTGTCGACGGGACTACGACCGCGTCTGTCGTCGCCTCGCCAGCTGACAGTGTCGCACCAACACCGTTGGTGCTGTGGGCGTCACAAACCGGCAATGCCGAGGAGTTCGCGGCTCGGCTCGCCACCCAGGTCAATACATCCGGAGCTGCGGCAAAGGTCATCAACATGGACCAGTGCACGCTGGACGATCTGGCCGCGGTCCGTGACGTTGTGGTGGTCACCAGTACCTTCGGCGACGGCGGACCACCGGACAATGGCGCCGACTTCTGGGACCGGCTGCACGCACCCGAGGCGCCGTCGCTGAATGGTATGCGTTTCGCCGTATTGGGAATCGGGGATCGCGCCTACGAAAACTTCTGCGGTCACGCCAAATCCATCGACGAACGGATGGCGGCACTGGGCGCCACCCGCTTGATGGACCGGCTCGATTGCGAAATCTACGATGATGAACCGCTCACACACTGGGCCCAACAAGTCACCACGCTGATCACGGCGCCGGAGCGCGCCCCCGACGAGTCCGACTCACACGTTGCCGTCACCCCTACGGCCGAGGTGGCCACCGCGGCCTCACCGTCCAGTGCGTCCACCGTCACGGTCGAGATGTTCACCCGCGCGAATCCGGTCACGGCGCGGCTATGCCGCAACATGGTGCTGACACCTGGATCGTCGGCAAAAGAAGTGCGCCAGTTCGGGTTTGATATCTCGGGGTACGGCGTAAGTTACGGCGTCGGTGACGCACTGGGGGTCTATCCGACCAACAGCGTTAGCTCTGTTGACGCATGGCTTGCCGCGACCGGCCTACGGGCAGAGGAGATCATCGAAGTCGACGGCACCGAACAAACGCTGCGCCATGCGCTGACCACGTCTTACGACATCGGCCGAATTACCCCAAATCTCCTGAGCTTTCTGGCTGATACCACCAAGGACTCCGCGGCCGCCAAGACGTTGCGCGCCGCACGCGCCGACCTGAGCACGTGGGCGTTCGGCCGCAACGGGGTAGACGTGGTGCACGACTTTCCGGTTCGGGCCGACGCCCAACAGTGGCAGGACGTTCTGGTGCGGCTGACCCCGCGTTCCTATTCCATCTCCTCGAGCCCGTTGACCAGTCCGGACGAAGTGCAGCTGACTGTCTCGGTGGTGCGCTACCAGGGGACGAACGGGGCGGAGCGTGGCGGTGTGTGCTCGACTTTCCTCGCGGACCGCGCGGGGGAGTCGCCTACACCGGTCTTCCTGCAGAGGTCGCCTCACTTCAGGCCGCCCGAGGATTCCCGTACGCCGATGATCATGGTCGGTCCGGGCACCGGTATCGCGCCGTTCCGCGGGTTCCTGCATGAACGTCGCGCACTCGGACATACCGGGCCCAACTGGCTGTTCTTCGGCGATCAGCATGCGGCACAACACTTCTACTACCGCGATGATCTGACCGCCATGGTCACCGACAAATTCCTCACCAGGCTCGAACTTGCCTTCTCCCGTGATCAGAAGAAGCGGATCTACGTGCAGCACAAAATGATTGAAAATGGCGCCGAACTGTGGTCCTGGCTACAGGACGGCGCGCACCTCTACGTTTGTGGTGACGCGAGCAAAATGGCCAAAGACGTCGACAGTGCGCTGACCACGATCATCGAAACGCACGGGCAGCTCTCGGCCGAGCAGGCCCGAGACTACAAACGCGAGCTGGTGGCCAACAAACGTTATCTCCGCGACGTCTACTAAGGCATGAGCGACCATCAGCATGAGTTGCTAGAGAGTTTGCATTGTGGGCCACATGATCGACCAGGGCTGCTTTGGGCCGGTGCATTTCCAGATGGTGATGTCGCGGGTCACTTGTGGCATGCCCAGGCGTACACCGAACTTCGCCACTCCCACAACAGAGTCGAACCGGGCCTGTAGGTCTGCCATGTTGCTGCCGACCCACAGAACCATGTCGGCGTTATCGGGCGGGGCGCCGAAGTATCCAAAACCACGCTTGGGGCTAAAGATCGCCGGAAGACCGGCTGCCGTTCGGCTGTAATCGAGCGCACTTGCCTGGATGTAGCGTTCTGTGACGATGACCACGGTGCGGCGTTGTTCGGGCGGTAACCGTTGGTAGACGCTGGCTACCGCAGCGGTCAATTCCGACCAGCCGAACTCCCCGTAGGCCTGGGTCGCGAGCCCCGCAGTGAAATCGGCCGCAGGAGCCAGTTTCGAGGCTGGCCGCCACGGAGTCGCCCAGAACACAAAGACAACAATTGACGCCGCAACCACGGGTACCGCGGCGATCGTGACCCAGCGGCTACGCAGCGCCGCCAATTCGACGGCACCGGCCGCGATCACTGCGGCGTAGATGCCGACGCCATATTGGATGCGTCCGCCAGTGGTGGCGAAGATCGCCACCACGATCAGAAACATTAATCCGAGGAACCTGTACGGACGCAAGCGCGGTGATCGCCATAGGCGCCACGCTCCGTATATCAACAACACGGCGCCGAGCACCCCACACATTTGCACGGCCCGGGGAAGGAAGGTCGCCGAGCCGTACAACATGCTGGTTTGGCCCCGGATCACTGCACCCATTGCCGCTTGCGGCCAGCCATGCCGGGACTGCCAGATCATCATCGGGATAGCGGACAACAAAACCGCGGCAGCGCCGCACCACAACGCTGGACGGCGCAGCAATTCCCTGGGACCTAAACATGCAACAGCGACCAGCGTCGCGATCCAAAAGATCGGCACAAGCCACTTGACCTGGAGTGCCGCCATGGTCACCAAACCAGCTGCAAACAGCAATCCATCGTGCCGGGTGCGCACCCAACGCACCACCAGCCCCGTCAGCACTGCCCACATCGCGGCGTCGATGATGTTCGTCGTCAACGTGCCGGCTTCGCCCAATATGCCGAACGCAGTACTACAAGCCACTGCGGCAAGGATCTGCGCGCCACGTCCACCGCCAAGCTCACGCGCAATGAGCGCACTCATGACCACTACTACTAACACAGCAATGATCCCCGGAATCCGAAGCGCAACAAATGATCCTGGAAACATCCAATCCACCCCACGGGCAAGTAGCGGAACGACGGGGCCCTGATCGGCATAGCTGAACGAGGGCCGCCTGCCTGCCGCAACGAAATACAGCTCGTCGTAGTAGTAGCCATACCGTGTCGCCGACAACGCCGCGACCGTACCTGCCGTAATTGTCACCGCTGCGACTGAGGCCGCCGCGAACGGTCGGCGGACATCATGGGTGTCCTCGACAACCGAAGCAGGCATGCCCCCAACTGTAGGAGCCGACTCACCCACAACGAGCTATCTGATGCGCGACGTTTCGAAGTTGGAGGCGCGAATCCGGCCGGGACTACCTGACGAATCCAAGTCATCGCAACAACTAACGGCGCGGGACCGTCGTAGCCTCGTTTGCGTGACCGGCGAAGCATTGTGGATATCCAGCGTGACGATTAGCGCTCCGGATCCGCGGGCTCTGGCGGCTTTCTATCAGCGGCTTCTCGGATGGACCGTTACCGCATCGGAGGGCCCCAGGCCCGGCGAATCAGTAGAGGCGGGGTGGGCTCAGCTGCGAGCCCCCGATGGTGCGGCTGGTTTGACGACGATCAACATTGAGTACGAGAAGCATTTCATTAGACCGACATGGCCGAGTAGCCCCGGTACACAACACATCACCGTTCATATGGATCTACCCACCACCGACATAGATGCCGCTGAACGGCACGCCATCGAAGCCGGCGCAGTGACAGCGCAATTCCAGCCGCAGGACGGCGTCCGGGTAATGATCGATCCGGCCGGTCACCCGTTCTGCCTCTTTCAAACTTGACGTCAATGTAACCGCGTGGTGCGTACACCAACCGTATGCATGAGTCGCTCAGTAGTTGTGGCAGTTGTCGACAGCTCTGCCCACCGGCCCGGAAGACGAGTTCATGATGTCATCGCTGATACCCGTCCACTGTTGGTGGCCCAGGGTTTCTTCGAACGCATTCAACTGCTGCTGACGCTGTCCGGGCGGGGCGGCCAGAACACCGGCAAGCCCGAGCCGCAACTCATTCTCCAGTTTTGGATCGCGACTGATTTTGCGCCAGATCAATGGATCATTCTGCTGTAACGACGACATCACCTGCTGCTCGGAGCACGTGGTGGTATTCAAATCGTCAGCATGTGCCTGACCTGCTACCGCAACAGCAAAGCAGGAGAGTCCTGCTGCCATGCCCACCTGCAAAAGCCCCCGACTGCCCTTGCTGATTCCCTTCATGGCCGAGAACTTTAGTGAGGATTGCATTCACCGGCGGCGAGTTCGCGAAAAGCGGCTCAGATATAGCTGGCGGTACACAAACAAGGCTGGCTGCCCAGGAATCCTGGACAGCCAGCCTTAATTCTTTGTCTAGCGCGGTGAAACCTTAGACAGTCTGCACCGAGACGGCCTGGGGGCCGCGATCGCCGGCTTCTTCTTCGAAGCTGACGCGATCGTTCTCATTGAGGGTGCGGAATCCGCCGCTGCCGAGGATGCCTGAGAAGTGAACAAAGAGATCCTTGCCGCCGCTGTCCGGGGTGATGAACCCGAATCCCTTTTCGGCGTTGAACCATTTGACGATGCCTTGAGCCATGCGATTACTCTCCTGAGTATCTAAATACGGGATCGACGTTCGATCCTGGGTCTGCGGAGGTACGCGAAATCAGGCAACCGGTAAAAGTCACGGAGATTGGTGTGTGTCCGCCGCGGAAAATCTTCGCGAGCGTGTCACTAAGAAAATCAACCGTTTTCACCATATCAGAGGTTTGGGTTAATGACCAGAACGCGGGAGTAATCGCCATACTGACCTATCCCGAAGGCGAACGTCTGGATCGGCCAGCGCCTCGAGCACCCGGAGGTCGCGCGGTAACCGTTAAGCCAGTGCGGAATAGAACGAATCAACCAGCGCGCCAACTGATTCCAACCTTCACTGCCTGTGCATTCTTCTGCCTCGGCGTTCAAGCATTGCCGTCGTCTTTGGGGCAAAAAGAGGTCAAAGCGCCATCATTCGCGTTGGCCGCCGTGATCTAGTGGGCTGGGCGTCTCGTTTGTTCGGGGGGTCTGGCCAGTCCAGCCGCGGAAGGCGCGTTAGAACGAGTTGGTGTCGTCGTAGGCCAGTAGCAGCGCGATCTGACTGATACTGGTGTCGCCCCGTGACAGGTAGTGACGGGCTAAGTTTTCTCGTGTCTTGTTGAGCACCGACTGAAAGCTGCGGTGTTCGAGCTGGAGTTGCCGCTGCAGCGTCCGGTTGCTCGTGGCCAGCTTTCGGGCGACCGGGCCGATGTCACTTTGACCGGCAGGCAGCGCCTCCAGCAGGACGGTGCGCACTCGCTCCACCATCGGGGAGGACTGCGCCAACGCGGAGAGACGAGCGCGGAGTTGCGGAACGAAGTAATTCCACATCTGGAGGTCTTCGGTCAAGAAGGGGAGTGCCGATGGCGGTATGCCTGGTTACCCTCACTGGCGCGCCCCTTGTCACCGTAGCCGGATTCGAGCTCATCGGGCATCGCCCATGCCTCGCAGGCAATCGCGGAATCAATCTCCAGAAGAGGTTCTGCCGAAGGCCGTTGAGATGTCGGATGCGTGAGCGGTCGGGTCAAACTTGTGGCCGTCTCGGTCATTGGTCGCGTGGACAGTTCGCCATAGCGTCGGTGAATACCGAACATGGACGAAGGAGTTCTGCTGTGGTGTTGCATCGCTCAAGCTGGATGGACAAGGACCTTGACGCGCTTGCCGAGCTGGCACGCCGGTTCTTCGAAAAGGAGTGCACCCCGAATGAGCAGCGCTGGGGCCGGCAGCAATCCGTCGATCGTGACGTCTGGAAGCGCGCCGGGGAGCTAGGGCTGCTGTGCTTGAGCATTCCGGAGGAGTACGGCGGCGGCGGGGGGACCTTTGCGCACGAAGCGGTCGTCGCGATCGAACAAGTCCGCGCGCTGGCACCAAGTTTCGGCGGGCTGCTGCACAGCGCGATCATCGCGCACTACATCAATGCCTATGGCACCGAGGAACAGAAGAAGACCTGGTTGCCCAGGATGGCATCGGGTGATGTAGTCAGCGCGATCGCGATGACCGAACCCGGCACCGGTTCGGATCTGCAGTCCATCAAGACCAAGGCGGTCAAAGACGGCGACGACTACCTCATCAGCGGCGCCAAGACCTTCATTTCGAACGGCCAGCTCGCCGATCTCGTGGTCGTCGTCGCCAAGACCGACCCAGAAGGCCGTGGCGCAGAGAGTGTTTCACTGATCCTGGTAGAGACGAACCGCGAGGGCTTCCGGCGCGGACGCAATCTGGAGAAAATCGGCCAGCATGGTCAGGACACTTGCGAGCTGTTCTTCGACGATGTCCGGGTACCGCAATGCAATTTGGTCGGCACGGTCGAGGGCCTCGGGTTCATTCAACTCATGCAGCAGCTGCCCCAGGAGCGATTGGTCCTCGCTGTCGCCGCAACGGCCGCGATCGAGAAGACCGTTGATCTCACCGTCGCATACACCAAGGAACGTGAGGCATTCGGGCGGCCGATCTTCAAATTCCAGAACACCCAGTTCGTCCTCGCCGAGAGCGACACCATCAAGTCCGTCGCGTGGAGCTTCCTCGATGACTGCGTGACCAAGCACCTGGCCGGAGAGCTCGATGTGCCCACGGCCGCCAAGGCCAAGTGGTGGCTCACCGAGCAACAATGCAAGGTGTCCGACGAATGCCTACAGCTCTTCGGCGGCTACGGCTACATGCAGGAGTATCCGATCTCACGGCTCTACGCCGATGCCCGCATCCAGAAGGTATATGGCGGCACCAACGAGATCATGAAGACAATCATCGCCAAGGCACTGTGATGGGACCACTTCACGGGGTCAAGGTCGTCGAAATCGCCAGCCTTGCACCGGCTCCATTCGGGTGTATGGTCCTGGCCGATCTGGGCGCCGACGTGCTGCGAGTGGAACGCGCCGGGGCGCCCGGTGACGGTCTCGCACCGCCGGATGGTCCTCTTGACCGTGGAAAACGCACTATCAAACTGGATCTGAAGGACCCCGACGACCTGCATACGCTGTACGCACTGGTCGAGCAGGCTGATGTGTTCGTCGAGGGGTTCCGGCCCGGGGTCGCCGAGCGGCTCGGCATCGGGCCGGCGGACCTGGAGCGCCGCAATTCGCGTTTGGTGTACGGGCGAATGACTGGTTGGGGACAGCAGGGTCCGCTCGCCAGCACCGCGGGTCACGACATCAACTACATCGCGTTGTCCGGGGCGCTCGAACTCATCGGACGCTCGGGGGAACGGCCCGTACCGCCGGGCAACATCATCGGCGACTTCGCCGGTGGTGGAATGCTGCTGGCACTAGGAGTCGTCTCTGCGCTCTACGAACGCGACCGTTCCGGCAAGGGACAGGTCGTTGACGCTGCGATGGTGGACGGTGCCGCGCTGTATACGGCGTTCATGCACGGAATGCACGCGGCCGGTTTGTGGAACCAGCCGCGCGGGGAGAACGTGTTGGACGGCGGCGCGCCGTTCTACGACACCTATGAATGCGCGGACGGCCGCTACGTCGCCGTCGGATGCGTGGAATTCCCCTTCTATGTACAGCTTCTGGCCGCAGTCGGCATCGACGACCCCGACCTGCCGTTCCAGTTGGACGCATCCGGATGGGCGCAGCTCAAGGAAGTGATCGGGGTCAAGATCAAAGAACGCACCCGCGACCAATGGGCTGCCCTGTTCGCGAACTCCGACGCCTGCGTGACACCGGTGCTGAGTCCCTGGGAGGCACATGAGCACGAACATAACCAGGCTCGTGAGGCATTCATCGAGGTCGGGGGACTGCGTCAGCCCGCCCCGGCACCGCGCTTCAGCCGGACCCCCGCGCCACATCCCGAACCGCACACCGCGGACTCGTCGGTGCTCGCAAAGATGCTGTCCGACTGGGGGATTGCCGATGATCAAGTCAAACGGTTGACCGGTTAGTGCTGATACGACCCTGGCGGGCTACCGGTCCAGCGACGAAACGCACGCGAAAAGGCGCTGGGCTCTGAGAATCCAAGTCGGCGCGACAGCGCGGCCACGGTTTCCTCGCCGCGCACCAGGCTCGTGATCGCCGCATCACGGAGAATCTCTTCTTTGATCTCGCGCGGCGACGTGCCCTCGTCGCGGAGTTTGCGCCGCAATGTTTGAGGGCTCATGGTCAACGTCGCTGCGATCTCGTCGAAGCTCAGCCAGTTTCCGGTCAGACCCTGGGCAAGCAGCAGACGTACCTGGCTGGCCGTGGACGTCGCGTAGCTGCGATAGGTGATCACGCTTGCCGGCGCGTGACGAAGATAGTCGTCCAATGAACCTTCGTCACGGACAACGGGTGCCGACAAGTTATCTCTGTCGAACACCAGCGTCGGGTGATCGGCTGAAAAAACCATGGGCGCACCGAATATCAGGTCGTAGTCGTCTACCTCCACGCGTTCGGCATACGGGACTTCAACCCGATGCAGCGGTATCCGCTTTCCGATGGCCCATCCCAGGAACCGGTGTGTCATGGCGAGCAAGGTGTCGATCAGAAGGTCCACCGGCTGCTCGATCTTGCTGAGGTCAATCGATAATGCGGCGGTGGCGCCCCGAACTGTGATCGTGACGGGTGGAATTCCGGGCACGGCCCGTTTGAAATCTGCGAACCGTTGCATCGCCGCACCGAGATCTGTCGCGTTGATCAGCGCGTAGCAGAGAAGCCGAAACGTGCCGCGGGGGACGGGCGTGAGCCCGAGTCCCAGCAGCTCATCATCCGTTTGGCGCCACAGCTCCCGGAACAGGACGCCTGCTTGATCTGTCGTCACCCGGGAACGGCCCTCTGCGAGCAGCGTCGGCGAGACTCCGGCGGCGCCCAGCATTGTCTCCACGTCCCAGCCACAGCGCAACGCCAGCCCGGCGAAGGCCTGAACCCGCTGGATCGGGATCGTGTACGCGGTCGCCGCGTCATGAGGAGGCACGTAGATGACGCTACCGTGCCGACGCGAGCAGTTCAGTCAAGAAGGCGAGAAGTTCGGTCATCGCGGGCCAGGCCTCGGGTTCGTAACGTCATCAACCAGATTCGATGTTGCGCAAGGAGAATGCATGGCCAACCGTGAGGGATTCAACCTGGACCGCCTGGGCCAGTGGACCGAAGAGCAGGAGTTCAAGGTCGAGCGGGAGCAGACGATTGCCTACGCAAAGGCAACCAACGACCCAATCGCCGCCCACCTGGAAGGCGCCTACGCGCCTCCGGTCTTCGCGGTAGTGCCAGTCACCGCGATCATGGCCGACGCAACCATGGGGGTGGTTCCCGATGAGCTGATGATGCGAATCCTTCATGGCGAGCATGACTTCCGCATCCACCGACCGATCGAGCCCGGCGAAATCCTGACGGTGCGCGCGAAGCCGATCGGTATCGAGGGCAAGGACTCGGGCGTTGTCGTCACAACGCTGATGGAAACCCGCAGCAATCGGGGCGATCTGGTCAACGAGCAGTACTTCATTGGCTTTTTCCGCGGCGGTACGTTCGACGGCACCGTGGGGGAGAGAAGCCCTGAGCATAGTTTTGACGCGTCGCTGCGTGACCGTAAGCCGGACTTCAGCGCGGTCCAGACGTTCGATGAGGACCAGACGTTCCGTTACAGCGGGCCTGCGGGTGATCCGATGCCGATCCATTTGGATGACGATTTCGCCAAAGCAATGGGCTTGCCGGGCATCATTATTCATGGTCTGTGCACCATCGCCTTCACCTCGCACGCGCTGCTATCGCAGCTGTGCCCGGATGATCCCGGTCGTCTCAAGCGGCTCGCGGTGCGGCTCAGCAAGCCCGCACTACCGAAGGAAACGATCACCAGCAGGTTCTGGAACACCGGCGAGGGTACCTATGCCTTCGAGACCGTCGGTGACGAGAAGCCCGGCAAGTTCGTCATCACGGATGGCTTGGCCGAGTTCGCCTAGAAAGGCAATGGATTTATGGGTAAGAGAGTATTTGTGGTCGGCGTCGGCATGACGAAATTCGAGAAGCCCGGACGGCGCGAGGGCTGGGACTACCCGGCGATGACCCTGGAATCGGGCACCAACGCGCTCGATGACGCGGGCATCGCATACGACCTGGTGCAACAAGCCTACGCCGGTTACTGCTACGGCGAATCATGCTCCGGACATCGCGCAGTGTATGGACTCGGTCTGACCGGCATCCCCGTCTTCAATGTGAACAGCAACTGTTCGACGGGTTCGAGCGCATTATTTCTTGCGGCACAAGCAGTTCGCGGCGGACTAGCGGACTGCACGCTGGCAATCGGCTTCGAGAAGATGCAGCCGGGGTCACTCGGTTCCACCTACGATGACCGCGAACAGCCGATGCAGAAGCACCTGGAAGCGATGGCCGAACTTCAGGAATTCGCATTCCCCGTCGCGCCGTGGATGTTCGGTGCGGCGGGTGTGGAGCACAATCAGAAGTACGGCTCAACCCCAGAGCACTTCGCCCGGATTGCCGTCAAGAATCACCGCCATTCGGTGAACAACCCGTACTCGCAGTTTCGGGACGTGTACACCGAGGAAGAGATCTTGGACGCCAAGATGATCTACGCCCCAGGGCAACTCACTCGCCCGATGTGCTCGCCGACATCCGACGGCTCAGCCGCAGCTGTACTCGCCAGCGAGGCATTCGTTGAGAAGCACGGTCTCGCGGCGCAGGCGATCGAGATCGTAGGCCAGGCTCTGGTTACCGATGTGCCAGGGACATTCGGCTCGGGCAGCATGGCAACCCTTGTCGGTGCCGATATGAGTCGCGCCGCTGCGAACCGTGTGTACGAGCAGGCGCAGATCACCCCCGACGATATCGATGTGATCGAGCTACATGATTGCTTCGCGCCTAACGAATTGCTCACCTATGAGGCGCTGGGGCTTGCCGGTGAGGGTGAAGGCCACAAGCTCGTCGACAACGGCGACACCACCTACGGCGGTCGCTGGGTTGTCAATCCGTCCGGTGGTCTCATCTCCAAAGGGCATCCCCTGGGCGCTACTGGTCTCGCACAATGCGCCGAACTCACCTGGCAGCTGCGTGGCACGGCGGACCAACGTCAGGTCGACGGTGCGAAGGCCGCACTGCAACACAACATCGGTCTCGGCGGGTCCGCCGTTGTCACCGCGTACCAGCCTGCCAACCGATGAATCCTGTTATCCAACAACAATTCCCCATATAAAAGAGGAGTAATGCATCATGGCCAAGGCCAACGTTTCCAAAGAGATCGCCGCGCCGCAAGAAAAGGTGTGGGCCACCATTTCTGACCCTGCGCGCTTCGAGGAATGGCTGACCGTGCACACGAAGTGGAAGGAAGCTCCACCGGCGCAGCTGTCCAAGGGCGCCACCATGAGCGAAATTCTCACGATCATGGGTATGGCCAACACCATCACGTTCACCGTTGACGAGTTCGATGCCCCGAACAGCACCACGTTCTCGGGCACCGGCATGGCCGGCGCGAAGATCAGCTTCCGGCTCACCGTCGAGCCAAAGGGTGACGACGCCTCCATCGCGACGGTCGATGCCGAGTTCATCAGCCAAATGATGGTCGGAGCTATCGGTGGAGCGATCGAACGCGCATCGACGAAGGAACTCAACGAGTCCCTCGACAAGCTCGCCACCCTCGTCGCCTGACATTCGATCATTCACTCTCAGAAGGAAACTCATATGGGTTCAATGAAGAATCGGGTCGCGATCGTGACCGGGGCGGGTCGTGGCATCGGCCGTGAGCACGCGCTGTTGCTTGCTAAAGAGGGCGCGAGTGTTGTCGTCAACGATCTTGGAGGCGCCAACGACGGGAGCGGCGCCGACGTCGGCCCTGCCCAGGAAGTGGCAAACGAGATCGTCGCCGCGGGCGGCAAAGCGGTTGCCAATACCGATGATATCGCGACCTGGATTGGTGCGAAGAGCCTTGTGGATCAGGCTATTTCAGAATTCGGTGGCCTGGACATCGTCGTCAACAACGCCGGCATCCTCCGTGATGGTTTCGTTGCGGCCATGGAGGAATCGCAGTGGGACAGCGTGGTCGCAGTGCACCTGAAGGGGCACTTCGCGGTGTTACGCCATGCCGCCAGGTATTGGAAGGAACAGTCGAAGGCAGGCAAGCCGGTGAACGCTGCCGTGATCAACACCGCCTCTGCATCCGGTACCTTCCTGACGAACGCGGGCCAGGTCAACTACGGCGCTGCCAAGGCAGGTATCGCCGCCCTCACTCAGGTTGCAGCTCTCGAGCTTGAGCGCTACGGGGTGCGCGTAAACGCCATCGCTCCTGTGGCGAGAACTCGGTTGACCCTCGCCACGCCGGGCATGAGCGCGATCTTCGCCGAAGAGGTTCCTGAGGGTGAGTTCGACGCGTTCAGCCCGGCGAACATCGCTCCCGTGGTGGCGTACCTTGCCGGCGAGAAATGCCCCTTGAACGGCGCTGTTCTCGCGGTCCAAGGCGGTGCCATCACCTTGCTGGAGGGCTGGACATCACGGGAAACCGTCGAGACCGAAGGTCCGTGGGTTCTCGACGAGCTGCCCACTCAGTTGGACCATTGGGCGGCTGGGGTCTGAACGCATGATTGATGAGCGACGTGCTGTCTACGCCGGTGTGGGCACGCGCGAACTGTTCGTCGCGGGGGAGGGGCCGGCCGTCGTGCTTCTGCATGGGTTTTCCCACTCTGCGGACGCGTGGCGTCCGCTTCTGGACCGGTTCGAAGAAGCCGGGCAGGCCGCTGTCGCGGTGGACCTACCCGGCTTCGGTGCCGCCGACTCCGCCCGGCCCGGCGCATGGCTGCCACAGGGCGACCGCTTCGTCGGGGAGGTGATCGCGCAGCATGGTCGGAACACTTCGGTCGTCCTGGTCGGGAACTCGCTCGGCGCGTATCTGGCTCTCCGCGCCGCGGCCTCACCCCAGCGGCTTCCCATCCGGGGCATTGTGCCCACGGGCACTCCCGGCATGGGGTGGACGCGGCTGGTCCGGGTCGGTCAACTGGGTGCCGCACGTTTCCTCGCGCGGGCGACGGTATGTACCCCTCGGCCCCTGCGGGCCTATCTTGCCGACGCGGTCATCGGGCGGTTGATCTACGGAAACCAGGCATCGCGGGACAAGAAGATGGTGCGCACCCTCAGTTCTCAGTTGTACGGCCGCGGTGACGCCCACAAGCTGCTGGTGCAGGGACTTCGCATGAAGGCGGAAGTCGATGGCGAGCCGGCGATTACCGGTATCTCGTGTCCTACCGTGCTTGTGCATGGGCGCCGGGATCGACTTGTCGCGCTCGCGTCGAGTCAGGGCTGGCACCAAGCCATTCCACAGAGCCGGCTGGTGGTGCTCGACCACGCAGGCCACTGTCCGCAGCTGGATGAGCCCGACTACATCGTCGGCATCTCCCGCGGGCTAACCGCGGGAGATGCCGATCAATCCAGGCCGGCGTGACACAGACGGGCCGGTGAGCAGTCGTTGATCACGTTTCCTGTGTCGGCATCTTTCGTTAGCCCTGACCGGATCGGCGGTCCAATAGGTGACTGAGTTCGGCCCTGGTTGCAGGCCAGGGGTCAGGTTTTCTCGGCCGTTGGCGGGGTTCGATACTCAGGCGCAGAGCAAGGCCACGCATGGTGTCCAGCGCTACGCCGATACGGCGATTCCACACCGGTCGAGGCAGGTCGGGCGGTATCAGATCGGTTGCCGCTGCAGTTATCCCGGCGTTCATGGTTCGCTCCAGTGGGGCGAGCCGTTCGTAGAGTTCAGCGTCTTCGCTGGCGGCGAACCATACCCGGATCCACACCTGGAACAGTTCGCTCGTGAAGTAATCCCACATGACGTCCAGCGCCTCGGCCGTGCGGGTATCGCCAGTAGCCGGCAGATCCGCCACCCGGGCTCGCAGCTCGTCGACGGCCAGTCGGCCGACTTCGTCCAGCGTGGCCGCAATCAGATCCAGCCGGGACGGAAAATGGTATGCCAGGGCGCCTGGCGAGGAATCGGCCATTTCGATCACACGTCGGGTGGTGGTGGCGAGATAGCCGTGCTCGGCAATGCTGCGAATCGTCGCGGTGATCAACGCGGCACGCGTCTGTTCGCGGCGCTGCGCCTGCGTGCGGGATGCCGGAATCTGCGCGCTGGACCTGGGCATGACTCCACTCTAGCCAAACGGGGCAGGTGCCCCGTAACATCGCCTAGGTTAGTTGCGGGGCACGTGCCCTGTTTTTCGAAGGAGTATCCAATGGCGATCGCAGACCAGGTAAGTGCGGGTGGGGGCACCCACTCCGATATGGATGCACTGGCCGCAATGATCAATGCCGGGATGGAGCACGCCGTCCCGGCGATGCACCAACTGGGCATCCGGGTTCTCGAGGTCAGGCCCGGACACGCGGTCACTGTGGTACCACTGGCGGGCAATAGTAACCACATCGGCACCATGTATGCGGGCGCACTATTCGGTGCCGCAGAGCTGCTCGGTGGCGCCCTGTTCTTTCCGAATTTCGATGCGGCACGGTTCTACCCGACCGTGAAGGATCTTCAGATTCGTTATCGACGGCCCGCGACCACCGATGTGCGGGCGCGGGCGTCACTGGGCGCGGCCACGATCGACCGCATGCAACAAGAAGTCCGGATAACTGGCAGAACCGAGTTCGTGCTGGATGCTGTCCTAACTGATACCTCCGGCGCGACAGTGGCCACCACGCATGGCACCTATCAGATCCGCACTTCCGGCGAATCCACACCAGCATGAAGGAACTCGCCATGGAGGCAAGCACAAACCGGGCTCTGGATCAGCGGCCCACCATCGATGTACACAACCCGGCCGACGGTCGATTGGTCGGCAAGGTCATCGACGAGTCCGCAGAGTCGGTCGCCGAAAAGGCGCTCGCCTTGCGGCAGGGGCAGGGGGAGTGGGAAGCCCTGGGACACCAGGGTCGCGCCCGCTGGCTCTTCACGTTTCAGTCGTGGCTGCTCGACCATTCGGCGCATATCGCCGATGTCTTGCAGTCCGAGACCGGCAAGCCGCGCGCCGAGGCAGAATTCGAGGTCCCCGCATGGGTCGACTTGATCAACTACTTCGCCCGCAGTGCGGGCAAGTTCCTGGCCGACGAGCGGCCAAGACCGCACAGCCCACTCGGCTGGACGAAGACGCTCACAACCACGTACCGGCCCTATCCGCTAGTCGGCGTCATCGCCCCATGGAACTTTCCCCTCGCTATGGCTGGACTTGATGTTCCGCCCGCACTCATGGCGGGTGCCGCCGTACTGCTGAAGCCGTCCGAGGTAACCCCACTTAGCGCACTTGAGCTCGCACGGGGGTGGGATGAGATCGGCGCACCGAAGGTGTTCGCGGTCGCGACAGGGCGCGCCAATACCGGTGGGGCAGTGGTCGATACGGTCGACTACGTGCAGTTCACCGGCTCGACGAGCACCGGTCGAAGTATCGCGCGGCGATGTGTCGAGCAGCTGAAGCCGTACAGTCTGGAGCTCGGGGGGAAGGATCCCGCCCTGGTACTGGCGGATGCAGACGTCGACCGCGCTGCACACGGTATTGCCTGGGGTGCGTTGTTCAATGCCGGCCAGGTCTGTGTGTCGGTCGAGCGCGTGTATGTCGAGGCGCCCGTCTACGACGAGTTCGTCTCGAAACTCACGCAGCGTGTCCGCGAACTGCGTCAGGGCCAGGATGGCAGAGGTTTCCGCTTCGACACCGGGCCGATGGCGAACATGACTCAGCGCGATATCGTCCAGCGACACGTCGATGAGGCGATTGCGGCCGGCGCACGCGCGACTATTGGCGGAAAGCCCACTGGCCGCGGCACATTCTTCGAGCCGACGGTGCTCATCGACGTGAACCAATCGATGTCCTGCATTCAAGAGGAGACGTTCGGCCCGACGATTCCGGTAATTAAGGTTGCCGACGAGGACGAGGCGATCCGGCTTGCGAACGACTCACGCTACGGTTTGTCGGCATCGGTGTGGACTCGCGACCAGGCGCGCGGGCGTCGGGTCGCCAGGAAGCTCGATGCCGGCGCGGTCAACATCAACGACACCATTGCGAATTTGTTCAGTTTCGCCTTGCCGATGGGCGGCTGGAAGCAATCCGGTGTCGGGTCACGCTGGGGCGGGGCGGCCGGCGTGCGTAAGTACTGCCGACAGACCGCTATTACGGAGCCACGTCTGCCACCGGTGATCAACGAACCCATGTGGTTTCCCTATTCCAAGACCCGGATCCGACTCGCTTTCGGTGCCATGCGTGCTATTGGTGCACAGGGCCTGCGTCGAATCGGCTTATCAAAGGAGAAAGTTCGATGAAGAACAATTCAAATGTTTTGCGCGGCAGGGTAATAGCAATCACTGGTGGCGCCCGCGGTATCGGATTCGCGACGGCTTCGACCTTGCGCGCGCTGGGCGCCAAGGTGGCCATCGGCGATGTCGACGAGGTCGCGGCCAAGCAGTCCGGTGCCGATATCGACGTGTTTCCACGCCAGCTGGATGTCACCGATTTCTCGTCATTTACAACATTCCTGGACGACGTGGAACACGAGCTCGGTCCACTGGATGTGTTGATCAACAACGCGGGCATCATGCCTGTCGGGCTGCTGACCGACGAGCCAGATGCGGTGACTCGGCGCATCCTGGACATCAACGTCTACGGGGTCATCATCGGGACCAAACTTGCTGCGCAGCGCATGGTTCCGCGCACATCGGGTCATGTCATCAACGTCGCGTCGCTGGCTGGTGAGACATACACTGCCGGGCTTGCCACCTACTGCGCGAGCAAGCATGCGGTCGTAGGCTTCACAGACGCGGTGCGCGTAGAAAACCGGAAGACGGGAGTGCACTTCTCGACGGTGCTGCCATCGTTCGTGAATACCGAACTGACCTCGGGCACAACGGGTATCAAGGGCCTCAAGAACGCCGAGCCTAGCGATATCGCCGACGCCATAGTCGATCTCATTATCAACCCGCGGCCCAAGGTGCGAGTCACTCGGTTGGCTGGCGCACTCATTTCATCGCAGAAATTCATGCCGCGCGTCATTGCGGAAGGATTCACCACGCTCTTTGGCGGAGATCATGTCTTCACTGACAACGTCGACACGGCGCAGCGCAAGGCGTATGAGGACCGCGCCCGCGGTGAAAGGTGAAGGCAGATATATGACGCCGCGAACATTGGTCGAATCGTTCCAGTCCGTTGCCGCACGCCAACCTGACGTGGTCGCGATCCGCAGCGCGGACGGTGCGACCGCCCTTACCTGGCGACAATATGCGCAGCGGGTCCGCGCAATAGCGTCCGGCCTGGCCGCTATCGGCGTCGCGCCGGGAGACACCGTCGCCTTGATGCTGACAAACCGGCCCGAATTCCATCTCTGCGACACGGCGGTCCTGCATACCGGCGCGACGCCCTTCTCCGTGTACAACACCAATCCCGCAGCAGTGCTCGCGTACCAGTTCGACAACGCCGGAAACCGCGTGGTGATCTGCGAGAAGTTTTTTCTGTCAACGGTGCTCGCCGCAGTAACACAAGACAGCAAGGTCGAACATGTGATCTGTGTCGACGGGGAGGCCGACGGCGTCATCAGTCTGAGTGCGCTTGAGTCATCCTCTGCCAGCGACTTCGATTTCGACGCCTCCTGGCAGGCTGTGCGGCCCGATGACCTGCTGACGATCGTTTACACGTCCGGTACCACGGGTCCACCGAAGGGGGTGGAACTCACACATACCAACTTCATCGAGAATGCACGTATTACCGATGATTTCGGCGGAATCGGTGCGGCGGATCGCGTGATTTCCTACCTGCCGGACGCCCACGCGGCTAACCGCTGGTTCGCGCACTACACAAACCTCTTGCACGGCGTCACCGTGACGACCGTGCCCGACGTCAAACAGGTGCTTGCCGCGTTGACCGTCGTGCGGCCAACCGCGTTCCTCGGCGTGCCACGCATCTGGGTGAAGCTCAAGGCGGCACTCGAACAGCGGATTGCCGACGAACCCAATCCCATGAAGCGGCGCCTTGCACAGTGGGCATTCGCGACCGGGCAAGCCAAGGCTCGCATCGAATCGGCCGGCGGACGTCTTCACGTCTTGGGCGCTTTCCGATACGAACTCGCGGATCGGATGGTGTTGTCGAAGGTGCGCGCACAACTCGGCATGGACCAGATACGCCTCGCGGTCACCGGCGCCGCACCCATCCCGCCCGAGGTGCACGAGTTCATTCTCGGGCTTGGTGTCCCGCTGTGTGAGGGCTGGGGAATGTCGGAATGCACTGCCGCGGTGACTGTCAATCTGCCGAGCCGCATCAAGATCGGTACTGTAGGACGCCCGGTGCCCGGCGCAGAGATCGCACTGGCGGCCGACGGCGAGGTCTTGGTGCGCGGTCCGATGGTAATGCGCGGCTACCGCAAGGATTGCGAAAAGACCAGTGAAACAATTGATTCCAGTGGCTGGCTGCATACCGGCGATATTGGCCGCATCGATGCGGACGGCTTCCTGTCCATCATCGATCGGAAGAAGGAACTGATCATCAACGCGGCCGATAAAAATATGTCTCCCACGAACATCGAAAACACGGTTGCAGCCAACTGCGCCCTTGTCGGGGTTGTCGCGGTCATCGGTGACGCGCGCCCATACAACACCGCACTGATCTGTCTTGATCCTGATGCGAAGGGGAGGTACACCTCGGACGCTGCTATCGGACAAGCAGTCGAAGCCGGCGTTGCCGCGGCAAACGCGAAGCTGTCGCGTGTCGAACAAATCAAGAGGTTCACCGTGTTGTCCGAAACATGGGAGCCCGGCGGTGAATACCTGACACCAACACACAAGCTCAAACGTAAATCAATCGAGGCGCGCTACGGCGAGCTTATCCAACTGATGTATCCGTAACGGGGCGGGACGATGTCGGCCACCGACATCATCGGTCGGTGGAGCCGCACTAGATTTCATGACGGTCTCAGTTGGGCAAAGGTACTGCAGCGTAACCGCGAGGCGCGGACCGGTATCGCCTCACTGGCTCTAGTGTTGGCTGTTATGGCGGGAGCTGGCAAGTATGTGAAGAGCTGGCGCGCAATGATTCACGCAATCGTGTCCGCGTTCACGCTTGCTCTGCTCGGGGTCTCCAGCGCGCCCGTCGCACACGCGGCCGCGCCGACAGCGACATTGTCGGTGACATCGACGTGGCAGACCGGTTTCATCGCCAGTTTCACCATCACCAACTTGAGCACGGTGCCACTGTCTGATTGGGCGCTTGAATTCGACTTGCCGGTGGGAGAGTCCATCCGGCACACATGGAGTAGCACCATCACCCAATCGGGCACACACTATGTGCTCACCCCGGCGAACTGGAATCGCATCATTCCGCCGGGTGGTTCGGCCACCGGCGGCCTGCGAGGCGTACTGAGCGGTTCCTACACGCCACCGCTAAATTGTGTGCTCAACCGCCAATATGCCTGCAGTTAAGGGCGATTGCGCACTTTGGCTGATCAGTTGGTGGCGTTGAGGATCTTGATCGCGAAGACGAGCGAGTCTCCCGCGCGAATGCCCGCGCTGGGCTGACCGGCCGGATAACCGTCGGCCGAGGTCATCGCGACAGCGACGGTGGAACCAACGCGTTGTCCCGCGATGGCCTTCTTGAAACCCGGGACGACTCCACCAAGCGGGAACTGAGCCGGCGTGCCCCGCGTGTAACTGCTGTCGAACACCGACCCGTCGCGTCCATTCACACCCATGTAACAGACCGAAACCGTGGCCAAGTCTCCGACGGTTTGTCCGGATCCAGTCTGCAGTGTGTGCACCTGAGTCTCTGTCACACTGAACGGAGCGGTCACGTTGACGGACGGCGCCGCAGCATCCGTGGACCCGATCACCGCGACATTGCCGGTGCTTCCTGCCAGCGTCCACTCGGGGGTGCCACCGGCCTGCGGTGCGGCCGTGGGGCACCCGCTGGCTGTGGTGGTTGGGTCAGCAGGTTCCGATTTGGCTTCCGTACCAGATCCGCACGCTGCGAGCGCCACGATGAATGAGGCGGCACAGGCCGCGAGCGTGACAGAAGGGGACACACGCGAGAGGTTCACGGCTGTCACGCTAACAGCTTGATTGCGATGTCGTCCCGAACCAAGTGGTGAGGAGCGGAGCGGATAACTGGACTCTTTGTCTGGCTATGGGCGCTCACTCGTCCCGATCGCTTTATGGGTGCACCTGGTTGGGTATAGTCCGGCCGGGCGAGGGGTTCAGCCGCAACCTGACCACTACCGCAGGAAGACGCGAGAGGAAGTCCATGAGGACGATCGCATACCGCTACAAGGCAGTCGTCGGTCTGGCCGCCGTCGCAATGATCAGCGTCGGCTGCAGCAATGGCAAGAGCGTCGACATGTCGTCGCCTCAGGTCGGGTTGATCGCCACCACCTCGTCTGCAGCGCCGGCGCAGCCCGCCGAGGTCAAACTGATCGGGGACAGGGACGTCGAGGTAACACTGACTGGCCCGATCGCTGCCAAGTATTTGTCGGCGACCGAGGATCAGAAGCAGGCTCTCGGCAAGGCGCTGACGGGTGACCGCAACGCCGGCACTCGGGAGAGTGGCGCGGTGTTCCAGCAGTTCCAGGGCGGCGCGATCATCGCCAAGGATAACCAGGCAGGCACACCCGCATACATCGTTGTGGGCAAGATCCGGGATGCCTGGAATATCCAACGCGCCCCGGACGGCACACCGTCGATCACCGGCGAGAACGGCTCGGCGGGGCCGCTCGGCCTGCCCACCAGTGACGAGAACGCCGTCGGCGACCTCATTGTGTCGACCTTCGAGCACGGCAAGATCGCATACGACGCGAAGACCGACCAGGTCGAGGTGACGGTCAATAGCAAGGCTGTGCCCTCTGGGCTGTAACAACGGCGATTTACGCCGAAGATGTGCCGCATCGTTGGTCACCGAGGAGCACTAACGTTCTGAGCTGCTGGGCGCCGCGGCGTGTATGGCTGCGGCGTACTTCCGCCAGATAAGAAGCGAGCCCGCGGAAAGCGCACCGAGGAATGCGAACGCAACCCGGAACCCGAATTCCTGGGCGATGTAGCCGCCGAGCAGGGGACTCAGACACGCTCCGACGCCTTGAGCAGCCATCAACGCTCCCTGTCCGATGTTGATGTGTCCGCTCCCTTCCAGCAGCTGTGCCACCAGCCCAGGAACCGCTACGGAAAGCATCCCTGCCCCGATGCCGTCCAGGATCTGCACGGGCACTATTCCCCAGGTAGTGACAACGCTGGCGGCGACGAGTCCACGTACGGGTAGGGCGACGAAGGCGATGGCAAACACCGTCCAGTAACCGCGTGTGCGAGCCATCCGCGTCGCGGCCAGCGAGGCGATCACCATGACCGCCTGCGCGACAACCACCGTCGCGGCAACGGTAAGGAACGGGTCGGCCCGGTGGGCAACGACGGCCAGACCGTACAGGGGCAGCATTGCCGCATTCCCCAGGTGAAACAGCAGGACCGCGGCCGCCACAGCACGCAACACCGGAGAGCGCGCCAGAATCTGTAAACCGCTTGCAGCGCCCTGATTTTCATCGGTGGCTCCGCGCGCCGCCCGGTCATCGATGTGGCCAGCAGGTATCGACAGGATGGCGATGATCGCGGCTATTGCGAACAGTGCCGCCAGTCCGAAGACCGCGGCGAATCCGAAGTACCAACCAAGAACTCCGGAAAGCGCTGCGCCCACCATGTTTCCGGCGTGGTTGTAGGCCTGATTGCGACCGTTTTGCCCCACGAACCCCGACTGGCGCACCACTCCCAGGGTGATCCCGATGACCGCGGGACCAAGAACAGCCGCGGCAACAGCCGCCGCGGCCTGCGCAGCGGCCACCACCCAGAATCCTTCGGAAACCAGTACGAGGGTCGACGCCGCGACAGTGCATATCGCCGCCACAACAACCCAGAACCTTTTGCGGCCTGTTGCGTCGATGAGGGCACCCGCCGGTGTGGTCGACGCCAGCCCCACGGCATTGCCCAGCGCTGTGACTGCACCGATGGCACCTGTCGCCCAGCCACGCCCCGCCAGTAAGACCCCAAGAAATGGACCGATACCCGCCTGCACATCAGCCATGAAAAAATTGGCCGCCACCAACGCGTTACGGTCGCGCGCACTCACTGCTGGCGTACGTTCAAGAGTGGATGTCCTCGTCGGCTGGAACGCAGTGTGGCGGAGGGCGCTTCGCCGAATTCGGCTTTGTAGTATGCCGCAAACCGTCCCTGGTGAATAAATCCCCATCGCATGGCAACATCCGCCACGCTCGTCTCTTCAGAATCGCTGCGGGCGAGCTCCTCCGCGGCTTTGCGGAGCCGCACCTGACGCAGATACTGGGAAGGGGTGACCCCGAGATGCTCTCGAAACGAGAGCTGTAGCGTGCGCAAGCCAACCCCGCAGTCGGCGGCAACCTGTTCAACGGAAATCGTCTCACCGGCCCGATTTTCGATAATTTCTACGGCGGTCCGGACGAGCCGCGAAGGAACTCTCGATATAACTGAGTGGAGCGCTTCGCTACTGCTGTTGGGCTGCGCCAACAACAGCCTACTCAACAGCAACGACCGCATTTGATCGAATGCCATTACTGCGCTGTGCGATTCGACCTCGTGGAGCAGCATATCCAGCACCGACCTGAAGGCGACGATGGAAGGCGCACGTAGATCCATACGCAGATCGAAGCGCAGCGGACTATCCGGGCGGTGCCCTAGCAGAGTGGTGAGATGCGTTTCTAATGCCGCGCGATCAATACGCAATATGACATGTGGGGTTCCGGAATGCCAATGCATGAAAAAACCGCGACTAGGCGATAAGACCGACCCTGTGCCCGCATCATTGCGGACCGACTCTGGACCAGATTTCACGGTGGACGTTCCTGCTAGCGGAAATTGAACGAGATAGAAATCATCCGTCTCCTGCGGCAGTATCTGTACGGTGCTCCCGTAGTCGAGGTAGTAGAGGCCAATTTGGTCTAGTTGCAGTGAGTTGAGTCGAGCAGCTAGCTGGGGCCCGTCCACCCTCATGGAGAAGGGTGTGAGCGCCCGGCCTATGACCGTGGTTGCCTCCTCGACATCGGAGGTGACGAGTTTCTGATGGGACGTCAGGAGCGGGGTGCTGCTACCAGAAACGAGGCGCGGCCTATGCGGCGTGACAATGTTGCTCTCGGGCTGCATCCTTCACCTACTTCCTGGTCAAAGACGCGTCCGGAGGGGCCTCGCATCGATCGCCCTTGATCGTTGTCGCAAACAAACATTCTCCGTCGAGCAACGAGCGGCGTCAACATTCGCCACCATTGCTTGGTAGGGGACACAACGGCCTCTTCGATGTGATGCTCGTTAAGGGGAGTGATCAGGTTCGGGAAAGGAAAAATGCTGCGCGGGGGAGCACCTGTCACCCCTGTCGCCAGCATGCATCGGATGGCATCCGTATTGGCCGCCTCTGCTTTCGACAAGCACTGTGAGTCGACCAGAAATCAGCTCCTCCAGCGAGACGGTTCCAAAGGTGAAGCTCAACTGCGTGTCCACTCGCGTAGGCAGACTACTTACTATTGCCTGCAATTGACCTAGAAGTTTTCGTTGGGTTGGTTTGCGGAACCGCAGAACGACACCCAGATCACTGTCTGCGTGAATAGTTGTCAGGCCGGTGGTTAGTTCAAATCCGGCGCTGCCGGTCGGCCCCCACCGCAGGGCAGTCTTTGTAGCTGTCCCCGCAACGCCACCAGAGCCTGCGCGGCCGGCATTTCACTTCGCAGTTGCCCGATTCGATACACCAGCTGCTCAGGAGTCACTATCTGGGCAACGTCAGGTACGGAAACGGTTGTGGTCCAACGTTGATTGCGCTGCATCCCGCGCACTCCCACCGATATGCGGCCGTCGGGGGCCGCCGCACGGCGCACAACCACCCATACCGATCTGGTTGGCGATACCTGTACCCATTTGGGAGCCGAACGGCTCAACAACATGGGGTCATATAGCCGCAGGAGATCATGCGGCTGCAACTCGCCAAGTGCCGCGGTTACCCTCACTGCTGAACCCGCGTAGTGTCGCGGGCCGTCGCTGGTCCATCCTCCGTAGTCGGACCAGTAGATTGGCAGATCGCCGGATTCGCATACTTGAGTCGGCCGGAGCTCGTCGACTCCGGAAACGCGACACCTACGCACGCATCAATCTCGTCTGGCGACAAATCCACTTCACCACTCCCTGCAAACAGCCTCTTCAAGGCCCGCCCGTAATGAGCAGGCCCTCAACAACATTCAGTTGACACGCCTAGACGCCCCTGCCGGGAGAGCGCCAATGAGCTGTGCCGGGATACAGAAATTGACGACTCGTTAGCCGCAAGCGGCAGGATTGAAGCCGATTACCGTTCGTATGGTCGTGGAGCGCGCCGGATGCCCAGGAACACGGGCCACGGCCGCCAACCGGTGGTGGTCTTAGCTGCTGGGCACACCCTACCCGCAGCGGAGCATGAGATCCTTGAGGGGTTGCCGTAGGCGGGCCATCGAGGCCGCCACATCGGGGTGCGCCTGAAGATAATGGGCGGCTTGGTCGCTCGGTACCACGTTGTCTGACTTCATATCGGTGTATGCGTCCCGCACGTCAGGGTGGTCATCCATATAGTCAGCGGTTGCCAACGCGACACCGGCAGCGACTCGCTGGTATCCCGAGGCGTCGCAGTTAATCACCGGTTCAGGATCCGGCTCCGCGTACGCGAACGCGGCCGTCCCGGCAGACATGGGGATGCCGACAAGCAATACACCGATAGACAAAGTGCATATCCACAACCGCAGTCTTCTCGTTGGCACTCGCATCATCGCTTCCTCTCGGTGTTTCGTCACGTCCGTAGCAAACGAACGACGGTTAGTACCGCGCGCCAGGGCGATAGTGTCCGCCAGGAGCCTGCACCGGAATGCCGCCGGGCGCCGGCGGGTGGGGCTTCGGCCCCCGGCATATCGCGGGCCCATTGCCTCCGCACGTAGGCGGCGGAACAAAGTTGCCGTCGTAGGACATTCCACGCGGTACGCACAGATCCATGACGCTGTCGTAGACCATGCTTGCTGGACAAGACCCTGCCGACAGGCCTGTGACAGACGGCGCGGCTACCGGTGGTGCGGTGATCACCAGCGCAGCCGCCATGGCCCAACAAGCCCACACGCCGTGCCGGCGGAGGCGCAACCATCCGGTCATCTGTACTCTCGTCGGCTCATCACCACTAATGACAATCCCCAAATCCATTCGCTGGCTTATCTATCCGATCGGCCCTATGGCAGGCGCGACGAAGGGAGCCCACGATTGCCGGCACGACGCATGTGATACTTTGCACACCAATACAATTGGATACTCAGATCAAGTTGCTGCCCATGTGGATAGAGAAATCCGTCGTCGGCCACAGCCGGATTCATCCGCTCAGTACGGGAAGTGCCGTCGACCGCGGTTCACGGAGATCCACTTCGTCGTAGTGAATTCCTCGATCCGATAGTCCCCGTTCAGGCGACCCATTCCCGACAGCTTCTCCCCGCCAAAGGGCACTATGGCTTCGTCGTGCACGGTCGCGTCATTGATATGGACCATGCCGGTATCGAACCTGTGCGCGAGAGCAACAGCCCTCTCGATGTCGCGGGAATGCACTGCGCCACTGAGCCCGTAGGGGCTGTCGTTCACGATCGTAACGGCATGGTCGTCGTCGTCCGCGGCGAAGATGAGCGCCACCGGCCCAAAGAGTTCCTGCTTCGCGATCGGAGCCGACGTGCTGACATCGGTCAGCACGGTTGGGGTCATCAACGTCCCCGTCAGGCTTCCCAAAAGCGCCGGCTTTCCCGAACCCTGGTCGAGGGCCGCTTGAACAATGCGGTCGAGGTCCGCTGCGTGCTTCTCGCTGATCAACGGCCCGATAATGGTGTCGGGGTCGGCGGGGTCACCGACAGGGAGATACGCCACTTTTCCTACATAGCGCTCGACGAACTCGTCGTGTAGCTCTCGCGCAACCACGACTCTGTTCGCGGACATGCAGACTTGCCCTTGATGGGTGAATCTACTGAACACCGCCGCGTCCACCGCAAGCTCGAGATCAGCGTCATCCAAAACCACCAGCGCACTGTTGCCACCCAGTTCGAGAACCGCGCGTTTGAATGTTCTGGCCGCGGAACTCGCGATGTGACGGCCGACGCCGGTAGACCCCGTGAACGAGATGACCCGCGGAATCGGATGCTCGATGAATCCGTCTCCGAGGTCCTTGATGTCCGCGACGACGACATTGAGGACTCCGGGCGGTAGACCAGCCCTTTCGAACATCTTCGCGATGAGGGTTCCGCCTACGACGGGTGTCTGCTCGTGTGGCTTGAGAACTACTGAGTTGCCCACCGCCAGGGCCGGGGCAACCGACTTGATCGAAAGGAACAGCGGAAGGTTGAAGGGACTGATGACAGCGACCACGCCCACCGGCTTCCGATACAGAAGGTTCTCTACATCGGGCAGGGGCGACGCGATAATGCGGCCTTCAACCTGTAACGGCAGTGCCGCCGCCGCTTTCAGCGCATCGACGGTGAGGTCAAGTTCGATCGCAGCCTTGACCGCTGTGCCGCCGACTTCTTCGCGGATAATCCGAGCGAATTCCGCTCGGTTTTCCTCGATCTCGCGTACCGCGTTCTCGAAGACGGACCTCCGCTGATAAGGCGTCATCGATTCCCAGAGCGGCTGCGTGGTGGCTGCGGCAAAATAGGCGGAATCGACGTCAGCCATACTCGCCCCAGTGAACCGCGTGAGCTCAGAGCCATCGAACGGATTCTGGTCTACCAGAAGAGAAGCGCCGCTTCCCTCAACCCATGCGCCGCCAATGAATTGCCTATTGAGCTTGCTGTACGCGTAGTCGGTCACAGAATCCTCCATCGATAAGATCGTCGGCCAACGGGGTCAACCGATAAACCAGGCCACCGTTTTTCTCCGGCCTGTCTTCACCATCCTCGTGAAAAACCTTCGCCTTCGGAATCCACTATCTGAAAAGCTCTATCTGAAAAGCGAATTCCCACGCGCTAGCGCAGGCACCGCCGAGCCGTACCCGAATACCTATCGTTGTCGCACGTCGACGTGTCCTCTGATTCAGGCGTGGCGGGTATCGAATCCGTCTGCTCGACAGCGCTATCGGCCTACGTTCGCTCACGCGTGCCGGCCATGTTTTGGCCCAGACACAAGTTGGCTATCCCAGCCGGTCCAATGCCGTACCGGATACCGCCAGGCGTGTCCAATGCGGGATCGATGTGTCCCGTTGTCGCGAATTGCGCCCATTGCCGGCGCATGTTCAGGCCGAGTGCATGCTGATACCCAGTCTCGGTGCCCAGAATGGGTGCCCCCTCCCAATCCTGCTCTGTGCCGAGCAGAAGTGGCAGCTCCACACAGTGACACGCGCCGAACGCACTTCCCTTCGGCTCCCAGTCGATGCGGTACCCAGCCACATTCGCGCCACGTTTTGCGAACTCATTCAGTCGTTGCGTGATCGGCTCGGCGAAGTGCTTGGAGGTCTCGGCAACCACACGTTGTCGATCGACACCCCAGAAACCCATCTCGTGATGCGTCCAACCGGCCAACACGTCAACACCCTCTACATGCCAGTCTGCCGGACCCTCCAACGGCGTCTGCCCGATAACAGGAGCCAACAACGTCTCGCCACCACCAAGTGTGGCTTCTGCCATTGCCCGGCCATAGCCCTCAGCCAACTGCTCTGCCGGAAAGGAGGCGACGGCCGGCAGTTCATCGGGTGCCACCGAGCGCCCCCAAACTAGGCCGGTGCGATACTGATTGGTGGCGAGGTCCGTCGCTGCGTACTCGGGAAGTGGACTCTGAAGGATGGCTCTGCGGAACAGACCCGCCGCGGCCGATGATCGCAGCAGGTTCAGGATGGACATTGCGCCGGCAGACTGTCCGTACACGGTGACATTTTCAGGATCACCACCGAACATCCCGATGTATCGCTGAACCCACTGCAACGCGGCGATCTGATCGAGCAAGGCGATATTCCCTTGGCATACACCGGGAATCACGGCAAGGCCGAGCGCGCCGAGGCGATAGTTGATGTTAACCGCCACGACGTCATGCTCGAGCACCAAACGGTGCTGCGAATACCAGGGCCAAAGCCCAGACCCGGTGAAGAAGCCGCCCCCGTGCACATAGACCATCACGGGCCTACGTGCGGACGGGCCATTGGCACACACTCGCAGTTGTAAGCAGTCTTCTCCCTGGCTCAACCTCCCCGGCGGTTTGCCCAGGACCGTATCCATGAATGTCTCGGCGGGTTGATAGGACTCGAGCAGGCCAGGCTCAGGCACCTCGTCCAAGTGCCCGGCAAGACATGGACTACCAAATCGCTTCGCCGAGGCATAGCGAAATTGCTTGCAGATCATATTGTCGTCTCCGAAACATTCGAGACACTATGGGACGCAGGACATCTCGCTACGAGAGTTCGCTCGAGGGCTTCTTCCAGACGCCGCGATCCTGCATGAGCTGTATTTGTTGCGCGATAACCTTTCGATACTCCGCGTGATTGCCCGGAATAGCGTCAAGGTAGCGATTCTTGGGATAAATGGGGCGCTCATAGATCAGCTGGGCGATCTCTGTCCGGATATCCTTCAGCCAATTCGTTGTTTGGGCATGTGCCCGCTGATACCGGAGAGCTTCAATATCGATGACGCCAGAAACGAATGTGGAACTGCTGCTATCAAACTGCTTACCGACAATGGTCCCACGATAGTCGACGATCATGGAACGTCCGCCACCATTGTCAAACCCGGCGGTGCTGTCGGGAGAGGGGAAGCTCAGTCCGATGTTGGGCGCCACCACATAGAAATTATTCTCTAGCGCACGCGCCCGGTTCGAAATCTCGAAAACATCGTTACCGGTGAACGGAGTCGGCATGGAAGCTCTGTAGACGACCTCGACACCATTCATCGCCAGGCCGCGACCATTTTCGGGGTAGTTTCCCTCCATCGCCATCATCACACCGAGTCGACCGATCTCGGTATCGGCAACAGGCCAGAACGCCGCTAAGTTGCGGCCATACTTATCGACCCACCAATCGTAAAGATCATGGGGAGAGACAGATCGCTCTGAAGGGAGAAGCGCACTCACCTTGTGATGTTTCAGCACGATTTCCCCGGTGGGGGAGATAACAAAGCCGACATTGAAAAAGAGGTCATCCCAGTCTTCATGGCGCGCCTTCGCCTGAGCCATGATGTACACATTGTGAGCCTTTGCGAGCTCGCCCAAGCGGTCGGTTTCGGGCCCCGGTATGGTGATGGCACAGTTATGGGCATATTCTTTGTGATCGGCGTCTTGGCCCTCGTCACCAAATCCTTGTAGTGCACCCTCCGGGATGGCGAGAAGTCGCACAGGTATGTCCAGGCTCGCCAGGCCGATTGCGTTGTGTGAAACATGCTCGATATGTTCGATGTTTCTCAAGATGTCAGCGCGCTCGCGAATATCCCACATCGTGGGGGACAGTCCAACTGCTGTGTACGGTTCGATCATAATAACCATTCCCTTCGTCTGCGCCATCTTTCCGTGCAGTCACACGGCCTGGCCGCTGACCACACGCCATCCATTCTCGTTCGTGGGAACAACTACTCAATCCTTATTACGAAAGCCATTGTCCGGATAGCGAAGCCGATACCTCGCCCAATGCAATTAGTCGCCGTCGAACGAGCCGGTCCCTGCACACCTACCGGGCCAGGGCGGTGTCAGCGCACGGGTGGGTCACTAAATATTGCTCACATGCAACATGTTCTTTTCGCGTGATAGCCAGTCAATCAGAAGCCGTGAGAGCGCTACCGTGTTAAAGGGGTCCAATCATTTTGAGTGCGACATAAGGGTGAGCACTCGTAGCAGATATCAGGACGGGCGCGAGTCGATGTCGTCAGCAGCGCCAGTAGCAGCCAGGGCCAGCCGGCGATCAGTCAACAAGATCGCCAGGTTGTCGAGACAGATTCGGCGGCAATCGATCTCGGTGTCTTACGAACGGCTATTCGGGGCGAGGTGTCCCTGCCAGGGGATCGCGATTTCGAGCGGTTGAGCATGCCGTGGGATCTGACTGTGAAGCAGTCCGTGCGCGCCGTCGCGGAGGTCGCAGACGCCGCAGATGCATGCGCACTGGTCCGGTTCGCTGCTGTCGCAGCGCTTAATCCAATAGATAGGGCTGGAGCCGCAATGATGTACCCGACTTCATCCACTGTGGACGAGCGACATCACCGCGGTTCCTCGGTGGAGCATTGACGCGGCCCGCGACCCAAGGCGGGGAAGGCGCGTCGCACGCCGGCCAGTTTCGTCACCGCGAGTGACCACAAGAGCAAGCCGATACTGCGGAGCTGCGCGGTTTTGGTCGGCTTCGCGGTGTTGCCGAAGTCAACGGTGTGTACTGAACTGATCCGGCGGTAGAGGCGCTCAAAGTTGTTCACTTGTCGTTGCAGCGCAGCCGTATCAATCAGTTCCGTTTCATCGCCCGGCAGTTCGGCGAGCAGGTACAGCGGGGCGGTGACGAGGGAAATTGCTGGTATGCCGGCGTGCAGGAGAGGCTCGCCCTCGCCGAAATGAACAAGGGCAGTCGGCCTGGAAACGCGGGCTGTCGCTCCGTCTTCGGCCCGCCACTCTGCGCGTGCAAGGTGCGCGAGTTCTGGCGTGGTCGCATAGAGAAGCTCAGGTTCCACCCGGCCGGTCGGCCGGAATTCGTTGGCGTCGGGGTCGTCGATGAATTCCCGAGCACCAAGGTGCTCAATAGCGAGGCCTGCAACCGCTCGCCGTTGGCCGGCGCCGCCGGCCCACAATTCTGGATGGTCGGCCAGGAAGCGCTGGGTTGCCTGCCCCTCGGAGGTGACCGCAGGGATTCGCATATGGCCACTGGTGAAGACGAAGACAGTCGTGCGATCAGGGGGATCCAGTGCGGCGGCGCGGGCCATGGCGACCATTGCGATATGGCCGTTCTCCTCAACGGCATTGACGCCGTCGGTATGAGTCACGACAAAGACGGTCTCATCCGGCCTGGTGGTTCCTTCGACCGTCGTCCAGATGGTCCGGGCGGACGAATCAGGGGTGAGCCGATAGTTCAGCACCAGCGTCGCGTACTCGTGGCTGGTCGTGCTCGCACGTGCGGGAGCGGCGCCTTCGCCGCTGACGAAGACGGCAGGGATGCCCTGATAGTCCATTGTGAACGGGAGGTACTGGCCACGCGCGTGAGCATCACTTATGTTGCGCCACAAGAAGACAACCGCCTTGACCCCCGCCTTCCTCGCACGTGACAGACCTAGACCAGCGAGCGTCGCGGCGATCAGCGGATTGCGTATCACTGGCCATGGCGCATCATTTCCCCACCTATCGATGACCGCGGCAAAAGGCAACCTGAAGTTGTTGACCTCGAGAACGGCGATCTTTCCTCGCGCCTTGCCCCAGGCCGGTATTGGTCCGCGTAGCCGGACCAACTGCCCAGATACGCCATCAGGGCCAGTAATTCCCGAGTACGGAACGACAGAGGCAATCGGAACAGGATGCCCGGCGAACTCAAGGGTTGGGTCCGTGTCGCCCTCAGGTGCCCAGCGGGTGAAGGGCAGCACGTCACTATGCACATCGAGTCCCGCGTCGATGAGTTGCTCCTCGATGTGCTGGATCAGTTCCGCGTGCTCGACAGTGCCCGTGACCCGACTCTTGAGGCGGTTCAGCAGCGACACCTCCTGACCGATCTGATCGGCGGTGATGATGGACGCAGATCCTTCGCTATCTCTCACGTCCACAGCCTCCATTCCTCGCGCAACATTCCATACCAAGCGTCCACACGTCTTACCAGTGTCGATACACTATGTATCGAAGCTCAATGCCGATACTATAGCGACGTGGGCGAGTCGCGAAACCTGTCGAACCGGGAGAGTTGAGTGAGTGCCACCACACTGCGAGATCGCAACCGAACACGAATTGAGCTGATCGACGCCACCCGCCGGCTCATCGATAGCAGCGGAAGAACCAAGTTCGCCGTCAAAGACGTGTGCGACTCCATCGGGTACACGCGAGGCGCGTTCTACTCCAGTTTTGCGTCGATGGATGATCATCTTGTCGCCGTTCATGAACGTCAAAATGCCGATCTCATCGAAGCCGTGGCGGCCGCCCTTGCCCACGCGCGGAGCGTTGTCGGCGACACTGGCGACCTGTTGACGTTCGTGAACGCGTTTATCTCGACGATCGGGGTCGACCGGGGCCGCCTCGCCTTGCAATCGTCGTTAACTGCACGCGCACAACACAACCCACATCTGGCCGAGCAGCTGACCTTGCAGCGGGACCGGCTTCGGCAGACTCTAGAGCCGTACCTGCTGGACGTAGTCGACCGTGCCGGGCGCGAATTAACCACCGATGCAACGACTTTCACCCGTGCTGTCATGGCGGCTCAATTGGGTGCCGCGGCACAATTGATAGCCCCCGACGATTCGGATGATCTTCGTCCGCTACTGGTCGCGACAACCATGATGGGACTCAGCCGGCCGCAAACGACCGGCTAGAGCAGTCGCTTTCCGCGGCATGCCTCAGGCCGACAGAGCGAGATGAAGGATCGGATAGGGCCTGCCGTCACCGTCGAGTTCACTGCGACCGACTTGTGTGAACCCACGATTCAGGTAGAAACCGTGCGCTCCCGAGTTCTGCTCGTTCACGTCGACCTTGATGACGCCGTCCTTCGCAATCGTTTCGGCGAGTAGCGCGCTTCCGATTCCGCTGCCGCGGACGTCGTCCGAAACGAACAGCATCTCCAGGTTCCCGTCCGCGGTGCCCGCGAAGCCGACAGGGCGTCCGTCGCGCTCGGCCACGGTGAGCGTGACCGCGGGGAAGTACGCGGAGGCCAAATTGCCTTCGATGCGCCGGAAGTCGGACTCGTCCAGAAAATCGTGCGTCGCACGTACCGCGCTGCGCCAGATCTCGACCAGCTGGGGGTAGTCGTCAGGTCTGCGCGCCGCCCGCAGGACGACGTCACTGTTGTTCATGGGCATCGCGACATCCTTACGACACCGGCGAGGCGAGTCAACTGGATATCTGTGCAGAACAATTGACGCGTCCGACCACGCGGATGAAACATGCACTGGGACTGATAAATAGGCGAATCACCAACGCTCCCGCAGCGATACGGTGTTCATCGGTGACGGCGGACCCCATGGTGAAGTGTCTCGCTACCGTGATTTTCTGACCGTCCGCTCCTCGGGCGTGGTGGCTCCCCAGATACCGTGCGGCTCGCCGGACTCCAGTGCGTAACCACGGCATTGGGCCAAGACAGGGCACGATCTGCACAGCTCTTTGGCGGCGTCTTCACGACTGCGCCGGGTTGCGGGTGGACCGGCGGAGGGCGGGAAAAAGATGTCGATGGGCAACCCACGGCAGCGGGCGCGGAGGCGCCACTCCGCTTGCAGCAGTGACGGTTTCCGTCGTACACGGTGGTCGCACACGACGGGCGTAGCTGCCGCCGTGTGCGCCGACATCTGCGAGGGCGATGTCGACAACGCGGCCAGCGTGGCGAGCGCCTCCGCCTCGGTGCAATGTTGCAGCTGCATAAGCAGTCCGATGGCTCGACGGGCTGATCGGGGACTGTCGGACATTCGCGTTTCCTGAGTTTGAGGTCGTCGGCGATAGGGTTTGCCCGGCGACACGGAGGCCAGTCTGCTATACATTAGCGGTAACGATAATCGTTTTCATTATTGAACAACCGCCTACCCGGACCACGATGGGCGTAACTTGATGTGAAGTCTGCGCAGATGGGACGCCAAGGGCGGAAAGGTGACTGGCATATGGCATGGCATGGGTTATTGATCAAGGCCGCCTCGACGGTGGCTACCGGCGCTGTTGGAGTCGCGGCCTATGAGGTCGTGCGCAAGGCTGTCGCGAAGGTCCCTGTACGCGACGTCAGCGTCACCGTTGCCGAGTGGTCCTTGCGCGGTGTACGTAAAGCTGAAGAAGGCGCCGAACGCGCGCGACTCGCCGTCGGAGACGTTGTCGCCGAGGCCCGTGAACGTCTAGGTGAGGAGGCGCCGCCACCCACGGCGGTGGATGCCGAGCACGACCACGAACACTGAGCCACACATGGTCACCATCGAGTCGAATGCGGCCGGTCGGCTCCGGGTTACCGCCGCGCAGCTGCGCGGCGACGTACGTCGGGCAGTGGCGATCGAGGACGCACTTGCGAAGGTATCGGGCGTTCGCGCCGTACACGCGTACCCCCGAACAGCCTCGGTGGTCATCTGGTATTCGGCGAAGCGCACCACGGTCGACGACATGCTCGCAGCGCTCAAGAACACCCTTGAAGCGTCTCTGCCGCAAACGCTTTCGCGCCTGCCTCACTCGGCAGACGTGCGCAACGCGGATGTGATCCGAATGGCCGCCGGCGGTCTGGCCCTGGTGTTCCTGGGCATCCGCCGCTATCCGTTGGGGCGGCCACCACTGCTGGGCCCGGCGAGCAGGGTGGCGGCCACTGCGGTGACGATTTTCACCGGGTACCCGTTCCTCAAGGGGGCGCTCGCCTCACTGCGCGGCGGGCGATCGGCCGGCACCGACCTCCTGGTCTCGGCAGCGACCGTAGCCAGCCTGGTCCTGCGCGAGAACGTCGTAGCACTCACCGTGCTGTGGCTGTTGAACATAGGGGAGTACCTGCAGGACCTCACCCTGCGTCGCACCCGGCGTGCCATCACGGACCTTCTGTCAGGCGGACAGGATACGGCCTGGGTCCGCCTCGCCGATGGCTCCGAGGTTCAGGTGTCCACCGACTCCCTCACTGTGGGTGACGAAGTCATCGCACACGAGCAGGTGGCAATTGCCGTCGACGGTGAGATTGTGGAAGGTGACGCCATCGTCGATCAGTCGGCGATCACCGGCGAAACCCTGCCTGTCAGCGTCGCCACTGGCGCCATGGTGCACGCCGGTTCTGTGGTGATGCGCGGCCGTATTGTCGTGCGCGCCTCCGCTGTCGGAAGTCAGACCATAATCGGCCGGATCATCACGCGCGTGGAGGAGGCCCAACAAGACCGGGCGCCAATACAAACCATCGGCGAGAACTTCTCCCGGCGCTTCGTACCTGCCTCATTCCTACTGTCTGCTGTCACCCTGGCGTTGACCGGGGATGTACGGCGCGCGATGACGATGCTGCTGGTGGCGTGCCCGTGCGCCGTCGGTCTGGCAACCCCCACCGCGATCAGTGCTGCCATCGGAAACGGGGCGCGCAGGGGAATCCTGGTCAAGGGAGGCTCGCATCTGGAGTTGGCGGGTCGGGTCGACGCAGTTGTGTTCGACAAGACCGGCACCTTGACCGTCGGGCGGCCCGTGGTTACGAATGTCGTTGCATTTGATACTGATTGGGAACCAGAGCAGGTTCTTGCCTATGCCGCCAGCTCGGAGATTCATGCCCGGCATCCACTGGGCGAAGCGGTGATCCGATCGACAGAAGAACGTCACATCACCATCCCTCCGCACGAGGAGTGCGAAGTGCTGGTCGGTCTGGGGATGCGCACTCGTGCCGACGGGCGCACGCTGCTACTGGGCAGCCCCGCATTGCTGCTCAAGGAACAGGTGCACGTCACCGGTGAGGCTGACGAGTGGGTGGCTCGATTGCGCCGCCGCGCCGAGACCCCCTTGCTACTCGCCGTCGACGGCGCCCTCGTCGGGCTCATCAGCTTGCGCGATGAAATCCGTCCGGAGGCAGCCGCAGTGCTCGACGCGCTGCGCTCGTCCGGAGTGCATCGAGTGGTGATGCTGACCGGTGATCACGCCGAGACCGCGCGGGCGGTGGCCGAGGAACTGGGCATTACCGAATGGCAAGCCGAGGTTCTGCCGGAGGACAAACTCCAGGCGGTTAGTCGGCTGCGCGATGAGGGATATGTGGTGGCAATGGTGGGCGACGGTGTCAACGACGCCCCCGCATTGGCGGCCGCCGATATCGGAATAGCCATGGGCCTCAACGGAACCGACGTCGCGGTGGAGACCGCTGATGTCGCGCTGGCCAGCGACGACCTACGTAAGCTCCTCGATATCCGCGGACTCGGCGGACGGGCCGTCACGGTGATCCGGCAGAATTATGCGATGTCGATCGCGGTCAACGCCATCGGGCTGGTGGTCGGGGCCGGCGGCGCGCTGTCCCCGGTGCTGGCGGCCATTCTGCACAACGCTTCATCGGTGGCGGTGGTGACCAACAGCTCGCGGCTCATCGGCTATCAGCTCGACGATGCCGCGGGTCATCGACCCGTGGAGGACCACGCCTGATTCATCCGTGTGTCGGGCGTGGTCTACCGGTGCACCTACGCATTTCGATTCCGTCGCATTCCCGTCGGCCATGCCAGACCGCTGCTAGCCTGTCGAAGTCCCGTGCTACGCAACAAGGAGGTGGTACCCGTGAACGAATCGACGTGGGTGCTCCTCTCTGAGGTCACGGTTGGGCGATAGGTCGTCTGGGAGCGCCGCATCAGGCATTTCCGAAAGGCACGACCATGCAACTTATTTCCAAAAGACTTATCGATGACGGCGTCCTCGAATGCGACGTCGCCTTCGGCGACATCCCCGGAATCCTTTGGACCCCGGGTTCTGCAACAACATCGGCGTCCGTACCGCTGATTCTGATCGGTCACCCGGGCGGAATCTCCACGATGTACCCGCGGCTGGCTGGGCGCGCTCGAGCTGCTGCGGAGTACGGCTTCGCCGCGGTGACGATCGAGCTTCCTGGTAGTGGTGACCGGCCGCGATTGGCAGCGATCGAACGGGCCCGAGCCGATCTGCGTCGGGCGATAGCGGCTGGCGAGCCGGTCACAGGGGAGATCATCGACCGGCTCGTCCTCCCGTTGACGGAGGCGGCGGTCCCTGAATGGCAGGCCGTTCTGGACGATGTTCTTGCACTGCCCGAAATTGGCGGCCTGGTCGGGTATTCGGGAGGTCTCCTTGCCATCGGAATCCGTCTGGCGCTAGTTGAGCCGCGCGTCGTGGCGGCCGGGTTGTTCGCCGGTAGCTTCATTCCCGCCGCAACGTTCGACGAGGCACGACGGGTAACCATCCCTCTGCACGTGCTGCTGCAGTGGGACGACGAAAATAACGACCGGCAAGCGGCCCTGGACCTGTTTGACGCCCTCGGGTCCACGGAGAAGACGCTGCAAGCCAACATGGGCGGGCACACCGGTGTCCCGCGCTTCGCCGCAGAGGACGCTGCGAGATTCTTTGCGCGACAACTGGGGGCCTAACTGCCGGTTCACACCCCGAACCGTGCAGCGGCAGGGGAGCGGGCGTCGAGGCACCTTGGCCGACGGACACGGTTGTCCGATCAGTCGCGTTGTGCCTCGTAGCGCAGCAGAACCGCACCACCTGGGAAGGTGCGGTTCTCCAACAGTCGCAGGGAAATCCATGATGGCAGGGCGGGGAAGAACGGCGTGCCGCCGCCCACGGCGGTGGGCGCGACCACGATGCGGTATTCGTCCACCAGTCCCGCCCGTACGATCGGTGTTGCCAGCGCAGCGCCGGCCACCTCCAGCGTGCCGTCGGTTGAAGCTTTCAGCTTCGTCACCACCTCGACCGGGTCACCGCGCTCCAGGCGAGAGTTCCAATCAACGGACTCCAGCGTGCGTGAGAACACGACCTTGGGCATGTCCCGCCAGATGCGGGCGAAGTCGACAATCAACGGGGTGGCATCACGAGCCTTGTCGGCGGTCGGCCAGTACGCCGACATCAGTTCGTACAGGCGCCGACCGTAAAACGATAGGGCAGTCTCCCGCTCGAAGTCGTTCCATTACTCGTGCAGTTCTTCGCTCGGTTCGGACCAGTCGATACCGCCTTGTGCGTCAGCGATGTACCCGTCGACCGACACATTGAAGCCATAGATGAGTCTGCCCATAGGGATACAGACTGCACCAGAGGGCAGAACTCATCGCAACACTGTGGCCCCTCACCGGCGGCCATGTCTGAATCAGTTCTGAATCAGCCGGGTTGGCGACAAGAAGCCAACCACGAAGACGAGTTCGGTCCCAACCCCGAACGGTGGGCGACAGATACCTATCACTCAGTCTGGCCAACGGGACTAAATGATCGAGTGAGCGGCTCCAGCAGGTTGGCCATTCGAGTCGCCAGCTCGTCTGCGGAAACATCGAATCTGCCTTGGCAGTACGCGAAAGTCAGATCCAAGCCACCCGCAACGATTATCCGCAGCGCCAACTCGGCATCGATAGCATCTACAGCACTGTCCTGGAACAGAATTGAATGGTTGGCGAGGTAGAGATCGAGGATCTTGCGCCCGACGTGCGCACGGGCGCGTGCCGCTTCGCCGTCATCGGCGTCACGGCCAAGAACATGACGCAAACCCGGATGTGCGGCGTCCAGTTCCGGTGCCACGCTCAGCGCGGCCCGCACGCGGCTGGTGAGGTCGGTGGCGAGGGCTACTTTGGCAAGCACTGCGCTGATGTATTCGTCTGCGAACGCGTCATAAACACCACCGAGCAGCTTGTCCCTGTCGGGGAAGCTCTCATAGAAGTAACGCTCGGACAGCTGAGCCTGGCGGCATACCGCGGTGACGGTGATGTGTGCGAGTCCTCCCGATTCGAGTAACTCGCGGGTGGCGACCAACAGGCGCTGCCGCCGATGTGCGCGCCGCTGATCGGCACTCATTCCACCGTAGTTCCGCTCCGCCGCCACGTTTCGATGCTAGTAGAACGCCGCAGCCGAGCACTTCTGTATGGCCAGCACGGCGGGCGAGCGGAGCTATCTGGCAAGACTCTTGCCAGATAGCTCCCCAGCGTGCACTATGTCTAACCGGAGAGAAAATAAGGGGAGCCATTGCCATGACTGCCGCGCGTTCTGAGTGCAAGACCATCGACCGTGACACCGAATCCTCGATGATGATCGACCGACGGTTTATGCCGTTGGCTATCAAGTTCTTTCGGGTGTTCAGGTCCCGTCGTGCAGGTGGCGGTGCTCTGGCGGCCTTTCTGCACGGCCAGCCCGTGTTGGATATCTGGGCAGGTGACATCGAGCCCGGCAACCCCTGGCGCCGCGACACGATGGCGATGTCTTACTCGACGGGCAAGGGAGTTGCAGCCACGGTCGTCCACCGCCTGGTTAACCGAGGACTGATCGACTACGACCAGCCGGTGGCACGGTATTGGCCGGAGTTTGGTGCCGCGGGGAAAGAGTCGATCACCGTCCGGGAGCTGCTGAATCACCGCGCCGGGCTGCACCGCCAACGCGGGCTAGTGGCGGGGAATGGATTTCTTGATCACAGCACCGTGGCCGCGGCGCTCGCAGCGAGTCCTCCAGACCCGCGCCGACTGCGCGGGCAGGGGTACCACACGGTGTCGTTCGGGACTTTGGTCGCAGAGCTGGCGCAACGAGTCGCCAACATGCCCTTCCCTGAAATTGTGCGAGCCGAACTCAGCGAGCCTCTCGATGAGGCCGATTTCTGGTTTCGAGTCCCGCATGAGCAGCGCGCCAGGATCGCACCCCTGTTCCCAGCGATCCGCGTTGCCGGGTTCGACTATGAGAACTTCGCGATGGCGACGGGACAGTACCGGCGCCGCAACGCACTGATAGAGAGCATCCCCGCTGGGCTGGTCGGGGCGCAGAATCACCCATCGGTCCACGACGCCATGCAACCAGGCTGGAACGGGGTATTCACCGCCCGCGCACTCGCCAAGATGTACGGGGCACTTGCCAACGGCGGTGAAGTCGGCGGCGTTGAATACCTGACGCCGGGAACCGTTGGTCACATTGCGCAGATGCGCGCCAACAGCCGCTATGACTACGTTCTCGGCGTCTCGCCGCATCATTGGCTGGGCTACCACCGCGCACTATTACGCAGCGGGCGGACCTCCAGCGGGTTTGGGCATTACGGCACTGGCGGCTCAGGCGGCATGGCATTTCCTGAGTCAGGTTTGTCGATAGCGTTTGTGACAAATCATCTCGGCAATCGCCTCACCGCCGTTGGGGACTTGCGGCTTCCGACGTTCGCGTCCATAGCCTGCCGACTCCTCTGAGGGTCCGGCGCTCCCTGAGCGGTTCGAGGGCTTCACCTCGCCACCTGTCATGAAATACAAAATGCACTGTTGCAGTGACTATTACAATGGAGAGGGTTGTGGATTATGGTTATGAATCCACTGGGACGTGTGAGTGGCAGGCATTGGTCGGCAGCCGAGATTGCACTCATAACATCGGGCACGCTAGCTGATCATGAGATTGCTGCCCGAACCGGTAGATCCAATCGTGCAGTTGCAGCCCAACGTCGACGTCTTGCCCAAAAGCGTTTGATGCGATTGGGTCTCTATCCCTACCGTCGCCACTCCCGGGAATCTATGAGTACCCCGTTCTCGGTACTGCAGTATCTTCCCACTCCATAAAAACGGGCGGTTCGGTCGGCGGAAACTGTTGTGGCCTAACTAGTGTGACTTGGGCACCGAGAGGGCAGTGAACACCGAAAAAAGGTCCTGGTAGCGAGCCCCCATGACTCGGACGAGCACATCGAGAGCCTTGGCGTCGGGTCCGACGAGTACGCGTGACTTCTTCTTGCGCACGGCGGTGAGGATGATGCGCGCGGCAGCCTTTGGGCTGGTGTTCGCCAGGTACTTTTCAAACATGGCGGCCGCCGCCTGTACATCGATTCCCTCCGCGGCGGTGGCGTTGCGGGCGATTGCAGTCTTCACGCCGCCAGGGTGCACGCAGGTGACGGCGATCGGTTTCTTGCCGATGATCATTTCCTGACGTAGTGACTCGGTAAAGCCGCGTACGGCGAACTTCGCTGCGTTGTAGGCACTTTGGCCGGGCATGGACATCAGGCCGAACAGGCTGGAGACATTGATGACGTGGCCGTCGCCGGAGGCGATCAGGTGCGGCAGGAAGGCCTTGGTGCCGTTGACGACACCCCAGAGGTTGACATCGAAGATTCGCTCAATGTCCTTGAATGGGCTCGCCCCAACGTCACCCGAGTAGGCGATGCCGGCGTTGTTGTAGATCTGGTTGACCGTGCCGAAGTGATCCTTAAGGGCATCGGCGTAGTGCAGGAAGGACTCGCGCTCAACGACATTGAGCCGATCGGAATGAACCTCAGCGCCGAGTGCCCTTACCTGGAGTTCGGTTTCGGCCAAACCTTCGGCGTCGATATCGCTGATGGCCACCTTGGCGCCCGAGCGGGCCAGTTCGATCGCCAAGGCGCGCCCGATGCCCGATCCTGCGCCGGTGACCGCGGCCACCTTTCCGCTAAACCCATCCATTCCTGTCTCCCTGTCGGTTCCGTCTGCGGTATCCGGTAGTGCGGCGTAGCGGTAGGCGCCGGCCCTACTGCAGCAATTTTCTGGCTATCTCACGGGCTTTGGCCTTGCGCACGTACGCGAAATGAGCCTTGACCGCAGGGAAACCGAGATTGGGGTTCACGACATACGCCAACATGCTGACATTGCGGCTGAGGTTCAGCAGGGTCCTGTACGCGCGCAGTCGGGCCTTGCGAGCGATGCCGTGCTGTTCCCCATGCTCCCTGTAGTACGTCGTCTCGTCACCACCGAAGCTGTCAGCAGGGGCCGCTGTGTAGTAGAACAGCGCCAGCGATTGCCGCCAGGAGTCTTCGGCGACGGGGAGAGGGAATCCGTGCACCGAGTGGTCATCGGTGCGAAAGATGAGAGCCCTGCCCCAGACGGGAACGACCGTCTGGACGGCCCGGCCCTCCACGTCGTAGAGCGACAGGCAACCTCCGTCATCTAGTGACCAGCTCTCGTTCAAATAGACGATAACGTTGATGCGGCGGTACAGGTTTAGCGCGCGAAGGTAGTGAAAGTCGGTGTGCGGAGTCAGGATGCCGCCCGCGCCGCTGAGCTGGATGCCACCCCCAAACAGATAGGGATCGGGCAGCAGCTGCGGGATACCGGTAACTTTTTCGAGCACGCTCAGGAAGCGCGGTTCGTTGAGCTCTCTGATGACGGTTTTGAACGGCTCCGGGATGAGGTCGATTTCCGCGCAGAACCGCTTGTTCTGGATGTATCCGTCGTCCCATTGGTTCCACCAGGGCCAGTATGCACCAGGAAAGCTATCGGAAGCCTCCGGAGACAAACGGAGAAAATCGTCGACCACCAGGTGAGGAAATGGCTCAGCAGTAAGGAATTCGCGGTGCAGATCCGATGCGTCGCGCTCGAGCTTTTCGACCCTGACAACGGTATCTGTCTTGTGGACGCTCGCGTTGTCGCCTAGGTGGCCATCGACGGATTCTTTTGACTCGTTGGCAGTTTCATTTTCGATTTGCATCGGATATCTGCTCCTCGCACTAGATCATGCGGAGCCTCGATAGCCGACCGCATCGACTGCACGATGCAACAGCGGGCTAGTACGGCGCCATGGTTTCGGCTCCAACCAAAACGACGTTCCGTCTGAGGTCCAAGGGGGGCGGCCGGTCATGCAGAACGGCGCAACAGCCTGATCTGTGATGGACCCGCGCAGTGTTGTGAGGTCCACAAATCCTGTCTGGCGAGCTGGTCAGGGGTGACCGGAACCTCACCCGGTGGCATGGTCTGCGCTGCGAGACTGCATCATTTGCGTCCACACGATCTGGCATGTCTGTTTGGCGAGTTCAAGATCTTTTACCGAGTTTTTTGATGCCTGGTAGAAGGTGCGTTCGATCATCCAGCACAGGGCTTCGGCCACCGCGTGTGCATCGCCGGGTCCGCTGCCAGCTGGCACACCCATACGCATGAGGACCTTGGCAATGGCCTCGATAAAGATGTCGGCGGCACCAGTCCATAATTCATCGATCTCTGGGATGGTCGAGCTCAGATCGACTGCGGCCCGCATCACTACGCTGTGCTTCAGCCATAGTTGTAGGGTGCGGTCCAGGGCCGTAGCGACAACCGTTTCGGGGTCGGCGGGATCGTTGCGCGCAGCTTCTGACTTGTCACGCAGTGCCTGCACGGTACGTGCCACCAGCGCAGTGACTACGTCCTGTTTGGACCCAAAATAGAAGTACAGCGCACTGCGGGTGATGCCTGCGGCCTCGGCGATCTCGTTGACCGTCATCTCGAAATAGCCGCGGCTGTCCAGTAGCCCCTCGGCGGCATCGAGGATCTGTTGCTCACGAAGATCGCCTTTGCGCTGGCCCGCGGCCGTTCGCCGCGAAGACACGGGTCCTTCAAGCGGCGGGACTATTGGCGTTGGCGCGATCACGTCGCCACAATCTGTGCACCATCAGCGAAATCGGTTGTCCGCGAGAGCGTCTCCCATTGACGGATATCGTCATCGACAGCGTCCCGTGCAGCGCGGATCAGCCTAAGCGCATCTGAACCGAGCACCAAATGCGCTGGCGGCTCAGGCTGATCCAATATCGCCAACACCGCTTGGGCGGCCATGGCTGGATTACCTAGCTGGTTGCCGCTGGCGTTGGACCGGGCGGCCCGAATGGGGTCGAACAACGCGTCGTAGTCAGAGATGGAGCGCTCGGCACGGACCAAAGACCGCCCGGCCCAGTCAGTGCGAAACGACCCGGGCTCGATCGCAGTGACATGGATACCGAATGCAGCCACTTCTTTTTTGAGGCTCTCTAGCAGGCCCTCGACCGCGAATTTGCTTGCGCAGTAGGCAGACATCCCAGGCACCGCCATCAGCCCGCCCATCGATGTCACCGCCATGAGATGCCCCGCCCTGCGTTGACGCGTATACGGCAACACCGCTTGCAAGGTAGCCGCCACGCCGAAGACGTTGGTGGAAAACTGGGCGCGCAGCTCAGCGAGAGTCGTTTCCTCAAAGATCCCCTCAAGGCCGTAGCCGGCGTTGGCGATAAGTACCTCAATGGGGCCCACGTTGGCCTCGATGTCAGCCACGGCGTCAAAGACTGCAGCATCATCGGTGACATCGAGCAGCCGAGCAACGGCACGCCCAGGCGACAAAGACTCAAACGCCCCAACATCGGCGTGCTTACGCACCGTGCCGACCACACGATGCCCAGCTCCCAGCGCTCCAGCCGCAAAAGCTCGGCCCAACCCGCTGCTCACTCCGGTGATGAGAAACGTCTTCACACGCACTTCCTTTGAGTACTCAAAGCCCATCGCCCAATGGGCAGTAACTCGACGTAGTGTGGATTAAAATCGACACTACGTCAAATATGCTTCTGTGACCGACGGTAACCCAATGCGGGCTTCCGGTTTAATTCATTGTGTCAGTGGCGAACTGGGGAATGGCATAAATCTTGGCACGCATCGCGGACCGCACGCCTTATCGGGCTAGACGACCAGTCCAACTAGTATTCGCTGTGTCGTCGGCCCGGCAGAGCTCTTGCCTCTACTAGACAGCAGACGTTCTTAGAAAGCGTCGCCCAGGTAACCCTGCATTTTCAGCCAGCGCCGGGTTGGCTCTACTCCCTGACTGGTTGCGCGGCAGGTAGGACGTGATTGCCGACTGCCAGCAGGAGATCGACGCTTTGGTTAATGAGTTCGGCCTTGTCCATGGGTAGGTCGCCGGCTAGCCACGTGGTTGTGCACTCCATCAGTGCACCGAACAGGTGGACACCGGCGAATCTGATCTTGCTGTCCAGCTCGTTCGATAGGGCGCCACCGACTTTGGAAGCGGCTTGCGCACGCATCAGACCGATGAACATGTCGCGTATTTGCGTGCGGTGGGGCTGCGAGCTGTGGGCGGGGGCTTCAACGAACACGACTCGGGCCTTTCGGGGGTCCCCGGTGAGCAGATCGATGCACGCCGTCAGCCCTGCGCGCGCAACCTGCTCAGGATCGGGTCCTGCGGCCGCGATGGCCTCACTCATGGCTGTGAGCGTTTGGCGTGCGCGACGACATGTCGCGGGCCTGCCGCAGTGGAAAGCCGACGAATGGGGAGTGCCGGTTAACCAAACCGATATGGCGGCCACCATGCTCGGTGCCATCTACGTGCCGGCGGTTCTGTCAGTGGCGTTCGGCATCATCGCCACCCCTCGCGAGCTTGAGGATGTCGCGCACTTGACCCGGTACGTGGGCTGGCTGATGGGTATCGAAGAACAGAACCTTCCCACCAGCTTTCGTGATGCCATGCTCCGGCTGTACCACTACCTCATGTCGCTGCATCACCCCGACGAGACCAGTCGCGCTATGGCGGTACCCATGGCCAACGATCCACTGCGGTGGAACTACCCACGATTCACCTCAATACGCCGCAGAATTGCTTGGGCGCAACATATCTCGATCACCACTGCGTTCATCGGCCGAGCGCAAATGCGAATGCTGGGGCTCCCGACCTACATGCCACCGTGGTACCCGATGCTCAGAATCCCCATCAATCTGTTGCGAACAACCACAAACTTCGCCGTCCCCGGAGGGCGCCGTCGCCAAGCACGTGAGGGCCTACGTCGACAATATGAATTCATGCACGCCCTCAGCACCGCCGGCCACGCAACCATCGGCCACTCCGCCAGTTATGTAGGACACGCCGCCTGACTGAATTCCTAATTGCTTGCCGGCGGGTAGTCGGCATCAGGGATTGATTTGTTTATAGGATCAGATCACCACAGGAATGGCTTGCCGTTTTGAAAAGAGCTTATTCTCGATTCTCTGCAGAGAGGTTCTCGCGGAGCCATGTGACGAACGTGTCGATGTCCTTCTTTCGTGGGTGGTCTTCCATCCACGTGACGTAATAATCAAGCTGCGCGGGTACCTCGGCCGTCCCAATGCGAACGAGCTCGCCGCGCGCCAGGAAGGGCGCTGCCATGTGGCAGCGGATCATCGCCGCCCCCTGTCCCGAGATCACCGCTTGCAGCAGAGCGCCCGCGTCACGGTAAACCGGGCCTTTTTCGGGAGGGGGATCTTCGATTCCGGCCGCTTCGAAAAACTCCCGCCACGATCGGGATCCGAAGCGGAGCAGTGGGACTTCAGCTAGTTGTTTGTTGCCTAAATCTGGGTAGCGGGCGGCGAAGTCCGGGCTGCAGACACAGATGACGCTGTCTTCGGTCAGGCGCACACTTCTATACCCGTGAGCGGTGGCCTTCTGGTGCCAGATCCCGATGTCGGCGGTGCGAGGGTCAGGCGGCGTGATATTGGTGTGCGGGGCCACTGTCAACTCTATTTCGGGATACTGGGCTGTGAACGTACCGAGTTGGGGGATGAGCCAGAACATGGCGAAGTCCGTCATGACACTGAGAAGCAAAGGCGTGACCGCGGCGCCTTGCCGCGCGCTCGTTTCAGCGAGCGCCTGATCGATCTCGTTCAAGGCCCTTCGGATCCGTGAGGCCAAGCGGCTGCATTCCGGGGTTGGCAGCATCTGCGTTCCTGATCGAACGAACAAGCTGATCCCGAGAGACAACTCCAACTGCCGGATTTGGTGGCTGATCGCGCTGTGGGTGACGTAGCGCTCGGTGGCAGCGAGCGAGTAGCTTCTGCGTCGCTCTGCGGCCTCCAGGGCCCGAAGGCTCGCGTAGTTCACCGGCGGGACCATCTGGACTCCTCTGCAGGCCCTGCGTTGACTTTGACTGTAGTCAACGACTTTTTCGGCAGAACCGCCTGAAATATTACCCTGATCAGAATTCGTCAACAAAATCTATTCACAGTCCCATTGAAATACTTTCGTTCGATTTACCGGACGCTTCCGACTAAATTCGAGTTGATCGCGAATCAGCATCGAAAAGAGTTGTACAAATTAATGTGAGGAGAGGGCTGTTATGGGTCACGGCGTGGACTATGACACGATTTCAATCAAGTCTCCCGAAGACGTCGCGAAACTCCGGGTCGCGGGAAGCATTGCCGCGAAGGTCCTTGAAGAGATATCGCCGCACGTGCTCCCTGGTGTCACCACCAACGAGATCAATGCGATCGCACACTCGTTGATCGTGGACAAGTATGGGGCGGAGATCGATCGCGAGGACCTGAGTGGTTATGACGCGAGTCAGTACGCTTCAATCTCCATCGCGCACAACGATGTCGCGTTCAGCGGCGAGCCGACAGATGCCCCGTTGCGGATCGGTGATCTGTTCGGCGTCGATATCAGCTTGAAGAAGGATGGCTGGTGCGGGGACACGCAACGGATGTGGATCGTCGGCGACGAGACTTCTTCGGAGGCAAGACTGCTCAACGCGGTCGGCTACCAGGCCATGTGTCTGGGAATCAGCCTGGTGCAACCAGGGGCGAAGATCCAGGACATCGCAGAACGCGTGCAGACTTACGTCGAGTCCTTCGGCTTCTCCATGCTCCGGGTACCCAGCGGCACCGGACATTCGACGGGTCAGGTGCACGCCGACGGATGGCTCATCCCTTACTACAAAGACCCACGCAACGAAGGGCGCGTACTGGAGAAGGGGATGGTTATCACTGTGGAGCCGTTCATATGTGCGGGATCTGGAGAAGGTAAGAGGCTTGACACACCCACACGGCCGGCCGTCACCGCGGATGGGTCGCTCGCCGTGTACTGGGAGCACGTCGTCGCGGTCACAGACAACGGATGCGAAGTACTCGACCTGCGAAAGGGAGAAGACGTCACCTTCTACTCCCATCGCCAGGTGGTGTTCACGGATCAGTGAGGCGAATCGCCAGGGCGCGGTCATGATCTGTGGCGCTGAGGAATATCTCGATGAACCCTTCCGTTTAGTGAGGCACGAGATGGAGGTGTGATCAACATGGCGCAGGTGCGGGTCATCCGAAGCGAAGATCGGGGCAACTGGCGAAGCGAATGGCTCGACTCATGGCAGTCGTTCCCGGCAACCGGAAATTTCGACTTTGCCGCCAATGCCCATGGTGTGCTGTTGATCCACAACGATGACACCGTCGAGCCCGGCGAAGGGTTCGACATGCACGCGCACCGCGACGCCGAGATCATCACGTGGGTGCTGGAAGGCTCAGTGGTCCACAAAGATTCGATCGGCAACGACGGTGTCATATACCCAGGCTTGGCACAGCGGATGAGCGCGGGGAGTGGAATCAATCATTCGGAGCGCAATGGGGCAGGGCGCAAAGAACGCCAAAAACTGCGTGTAGTGCAAATGTGGCTTCCCCCTGACGAACTCGGTGTTACACCCAACTACGCGCAACTCGACATACAGAAAGAGCTGGCTGCCGGCGCATTGGTTCCAGTCGCTTCGGGTATGCCTCAACATCGCGACGACGCAGCGATCAGCATCGGAAACCGGAGCGCCACCCTGTACGCGGCCCGACTCGCGGAGGGGGCCGCGGTGAATGTGCCCGATGCCCCGTTCGGACATGTGTACGTCGCCAAGGGCCGCGTTGATTTTGAAGCCCATGGAACGCTGAACCGCGGGGACGCCGTTCGTCTCACCGCGACGGGTGGGCACCGAATTACTGCGACCGAGGATTCTGAACTGTTGGTGTGGGAAATGCACACCTCGACGTCGGCCGGGTGAAAGTCGGCGCCGGGTCACGACTTTAGCTTCGGCCAAGCATGCGTGCCTGTTCCAACTCGGGCTCAGACGTTCACTCCAATGGCTCGGGCGTGAACGTGACGTCGACCCCGCTTACGGTCATCGTCACCTGACCTTCGATCACCATCACCTGCGCCGAGAGCCGTCGATCGACAGCCTGGGCCAGTTGCTGCACCGCTGCGTGCGGTATCTGCATTACCGACAGGTTCGACAGCCCCGCCACTTTGGGGCCGACGGTGCGCCACCAGGTGGCCACGCCGGCGGCGAATGGGAAGAGCAGCACCTGGTCGGCCTGGCTGGCCGCCTTGCCCAATGCGCGTTCATCGGGCTGGCCGACGTTGACCCACTCCAGGATCCGGCCGGTGTAGTCGGCTAGCCGCAAGTCCGGTACACCAGGAGTGGACAGGCCTGGCCCGAACGCCAACTCGCCGTCGACGTCGCTGAGTCGGTGTGCACGGAGCCCAAAAGCCAACAAGCGCACCACCATCCGCTCATCGGTCTCGCTGGGATGACGGGCCACGGTCAGTGCGTGATCGGCGTAGTAACCGTGATCGACATCGGAGACGCCAAGTTCGACTTTGAAAACTGTTGCAGAAAGGGCCACGCTATAGTGTCCACCCAAGTGGTGCCCCCCGAGCAGTCAGGCCGCATTCAGTGGTCACGACGCCTAGCCGGACGCCAGTTCGAGTCGCCACCCAGGCACGCAACCATGCAGCAACAGTGGGGTACGGCGACGGCGCACGATGGGAGAGTGGCGCATTCCTCCCGATACGAACGTGCGGAATTCATCAGAAGCGGCAGGGGAGAGCGGCCCTCCTAGACCTACGCGCAACCCACTACTGCACGGTCGCGTAGATTCTTCGAGAACAATCCGAGCACCTAACGCAGCATTCAACGAAGGCCATCATGTCCGAGGATCAGAACACAGACGTTCCACCGAATCACCTCTCCATCGATCCGCGTAGCGCCTTCTATAGCGAAGAGGTGCTTCGCCGCGACGTGGGTATTCGCTTTAATGGTGTCGAGAAAACCAATGTTCACGAATACAACGTGGCCGAGGGTTGGGTGCGTGTCGAAGTCCCCACTGCGAAGGATCGCCGCGGAAATCCTATGGTCGTCAAGCTCAGTGGCACGGTTGAACCTTTTTTCCGCTGAGCACAATGCGGACGCCCCCGGATTTCTAGCGCGGCTGTCAATCGGCTCCGGCGGTCGGCCCGTGACTCGAGCGGCAGCGAGCAAGTTACAACGAGTGCCTGCGATTCAGTTGAGTTGCGACGGGGGAGAAACGCCGTCGACCTTCCGGCGCGGGGGTGGGCGCCTCGCGGCGAAATCGCTCAGGACCGGCCACATCAGTGCTTAGACGCGTACTCAACCTTGGTGACGATCCACCGGTTCTTCTGGTACTCGAGAGTGGTGGCCCAGGTCCCGTGTGTGGTCTGCGGTGCAGGGTTTCTAGATGTCGTTACCGACCAGGCGATCTGTGACTCAACGCGGGCATTGGTACCGGAGCACTCGACCTGCGTGCTGGTCAGTTCGGCGATATGCGAGACGTATCGATCTGCGCCCGGAATCGTGCTGACGGAGCGGAATGCTTCTTCGGACTGTGTGTAAACCTCAGGGGATAGACGCTCCTTGAGCGCGGGCAGGTTCTGCTCTGCGAGACCGGTGAACTCGAGGCTCAGGTGGGCAACCTCCTCGGCGGCGGCGACCGTGGTCTCGCAGTGGTTCGAGGCGCGTCGGATGACGAAGTAGGCGGTGATGCCCCCTGCGATCACTAGTACTGCGACAGCTGCGACCACCGCCCATCGCATCCGGCGGTTCCCGGACGCCGCGGCTGAAGGCGTGGGTGCCGGCAAGGTCGAGGCAGCGTTCTCCGATTCAGCAGGCTGGCCAGACTGTATGCCCGGCACTGCGGGTCCACCGGCAGCCAGCGGTACAGCGAGTTCTGCTACCAGCGTGCGCAGCTGGCCATCGTCGTCGAGATCGATCTGCTGCTTGTAGGCCTGGTCGGCCACTGCCTTCACCTGGTCGCGGCTGATGGTTTGCCCCGTCAGCGCCGTGATCCGCTGGGAAAGCTCGTCGAGCCGGTCGTGCACAGTCATGCTCGCTACCCTAACCACTCCTTCACCGTCCCTGCGGCCACCGGGATCCATTTGAAGGGCAACTTGTGTCGACCCGCAGCCGAAGATGATGGGACGAGCGGTGGCCGGCAGGTAGGCGGGTGAGGATTCATCTGGATGCGATATGCAGTAGTTTGCTGGTAACCCTGCATATTCGATTTCACACTATTCGGCCGTGGACCGTAGCCGGGTTGGGCCTTCATTCTGAGCGCGGGACAATGCAATCTGTCTACATTCCGACACGGCAATCGAGGAGAGTTGCAAGGCGGCTAGTTGTAAACTGGTGTGATCGTAATCGGGTTGTGCGACAGGGCTTTTGATGGCCGTTCTCATGAGGCGATGCTGTTCAGCGTGGTCAGATCGTTCTTGGAGAGGAACAACGCAGCTCCGGTGACGTTGTCGCGTAGATGTGCGACCGATGAGGTCCCCGGGATCAGCAGAATGTTGGGTGAGCGCCGAAGTAGCCACGCTAGTGCAACGGCGATCGGTGTGGTGTCGAGACGGGTGGCGACCGATCGCAGTTCGTCGAACTGCAGCGGGGAGAAGCCGCCGAGCGGGAAGTAGGGCACATATGCGATGCCTTGCTCGGCAAGGGAATTGATCAGCCGATCGTCGGCTCGGTGGGCGAGGTTGTAAAAGTTCTGCACGCAGACGACCGGCGCGATGGATTGCGCCTCGACGATCTGCGCGGGGGTCACGGTGCTCAGCCCGAGGTGTCTGATTAGTCCGTCTTGCTGCAGTTTGGCGAGCACGGTGAACGGTTCGGCGATCGAGCCAGGTGTAGGTGTCTGGAATCCTCCGACGCGCAGGTTAACGACGTCGAGGGTGTCGAGTCCGAGATGGTCGAGATTGTCGTAAACGGCCTGGCGTAACTGCTCGGGCGCTAGGGCCTTGGGCCAGCCGCCTTCGGCGTCTCTCCGCGATCCGACCTTGGTGACAATGTGCAACGAATCGGGGTAGGGGTATAGGGCTTCTTTGATGATCTGGTTGGTGACGTGAGGACCGTAGAAATCGCTGGTGTCGATGTGGGTGATGCCCAGGCTCACCGCCTCGCGCAAAACTGCCGCCGCCGCGCCGCGGTCGGCGGGCGGGCCCAACACCTGCGGCCCGGCCAACTGCATCGCGCCGTACCCCATCCGGGTGACCGTCAGATTCTCGGCCATCGTGAATGTACCGCCAGGAAGTGCCGTCGCCGCCATCTGTCTCCTCAATTGTCTTCCTTCCCAATCTCTTCCAGCCACTGCAAGCATCCCGCTGCTTGTTCACTACTGAGCCGATGTCGCGTCGAACGTCAGCCGGGCAGCCACCTTGACAGCGCGCAAAGCCTGGTGGCGGGCTGCATCCAGAGCGAACTCCGTGGGAGGGTTGCCGAAGCCGGCGACGTGCCCGGCCCCGTGAGGGTTGCCCGACTGCATCTGCTCGACTAATGGGACCGGGGCCGTGAAGCCGGGCGGCACGATGATCCCGCCCCAGTGGGTGAAGATCGTCGTAAAATTCGTCAGGGTGGTCTCTTGACCGCCGTGCGTGCTCGCGCTGGAGACGAAGGCTCCGTACACCTTGCCGGCCAGCTTGCCCGCCCGCCACAGGTCACCGGTGCTGTCGATGTACGTCTTGAGTCCGGCGGCGATCGTGCCATAGTGGCTGGGCGTCCCGAACAAGACGACGTCGGCCCATTCCATGTCGTCGTTGCTGGCGTCTTCGGCTGAGAGCAGGCGCACGTCGGCCCCGGCCGTGGTTGCGCCCTCGGCGGCCGCCGCCGCCAACCCTTTGATGCTGCCGGTCTCGCTGTAGTAGATCACTGCAACGTTAATCATCAGCACTCCATTTTCCTTTGTTCCCAACGGTCACCAGCGCGATCGTCTGCTCACTTATGTCGTCGATCCTGCCGGGGGAGCGAGTGAGCCGTCCAAGATCAGCTGGGTGGGCGGCGATACCGCGCGGGTATCGATCGTGGTGAGGGGCCGATACGATGACCTGGTGGAGACGCGGGAGTTGCGATACTTCGTCGCTGTCGCCGAGGAGCTGCACTTCGGGCGGGCCGCGCACCGGCTAACGATCGCGCAACCACCGCTGTCGCGGGCGATCCAGCAGCTCGAACGGCGACTCGGAGTGATACTGCTGCACCGCAGCACCCGCGGCATCTCTTTGACCGAGGCCGGGCAGGTGCTGCTGAGGGAGGCCCGGGCCGCGCTAGAGGCGGTCGAAGCCGCTCAGCGCCGCACTCGTCGCGCCGCTACCGAGAAGCCCGGTGTGGTGCTGGCCACGAAGGCCGGAGCTTCCAGCGAACTGTTGTCCAGACTTCTGGACGTCTACGCCGCAGAACCCGGCGCTGTCGACGTCGAGGTGGTGTTGTGTGGACCCGGCGAGCAGGAAAGACTGCTGCGCGACGGGCGCGCCGACGTCGCGCTGCTGCAGCGGCCCTACGACACCACCGCCGGATTCGACACTCAGGACCTGCACACCGAACAGCAGGTCCTGATCCTGCCCGTAGGCCATCCCTTCGCTGACCGACCAGACATATCGACAGCCGAGGTCAACGCCCTGATCGACCTGCCCTTGCCACGCTGGCCGCGACAGGACGGGAGCTATCGCGACGGACCCGGCCCGCAGGTGCGCGATCACACCCAGCTGTTCCAGCTGATCGCTCTCGGACGGGCTTGCGCGTTCGTACCTGAATCAGTCCGGGTACCGCTGCGCGACGACCTCGCCATAGTGCCCGTACTAGACGCACCAGCCGTCACTACCGTTATCGCCTGGCCACCACACACCCGATCCGAAGCTGTCGCCGACCTCGTCCGCACCGCGACACGTCTAAAACTCGGAACCGAATCCAGCCGAACAATCTCAACCATCGAGCACTCGTCGGCCGTGCAGGAGAGTGGCTAGTTATGCATCCGCCGCAATAACCAGACTTTCAACTGACATAATGTGTCTTATCGGCGTTAGATATATACAGGGCGGGCGACAGGAAGCGGCGTCACGTGCGCCTATCTCGTATAAATACCCCGCCTGCGCCTATCGCCGACCACAAGCCCTACGCCTCCTCGCAATCAGCGGGCCGTAAAGCGCACAGCCTCGGCGACCATCGAATGACCACACATGCATCGGCGGCTTTCATGCCGGCCAGTCCGATACCCAAACATCCCAAAACCTCTCGGACGCGGCACATTTGGCGATTTGGTGGCCCCGTTCAGCTATCTAGCCCCACACCCGCAAAACGTCACTGTGACGATACGATACCGACGGGACTTACGTCAGGCTCGGCCTGTCAACGGCTAGTGCAACCGCCCGCCGTGCGATTCCGTCGCGCGTGGCCAACCGCGCGCCATTGAATCGCATCCGATTTGCATGCGCGGCCATCCGGCCCCCTTCCCGTGGTTGCCTCCTTCCCTCCCGCCACCCATCATTATGTCACTGTGACGGAATGATGGGTGAATCCGCCTGCCCGACAAGCCCTTTGGATCTCAATGATCGTCGCATGGTCGCTGATCCCAGGCAGTCCCGCCGCGGCTCGCTGAAGCGCACGGGCCCACCAGAAGCTGGCGGACGATCGGGAAATCCCGCCGATCACACACCACCCCCATCCGGAGTACCCGCAAAACCGCGGTATGGCGGCTTCCATCTTGCAATCGACTTGTAAATATAAAGTAAAGATGATTATATCAACTATCGAGCAAGGGGTGGCCATGACAGTCGCAGACAGACCCGCTTGGGTTGATGATGAGTTGTTCCCGTTTGAAAGCCGATTCATCGGCATCGATGGGCACCATATCCACTACGTGGATGAGGGATCGGGACCCACATTGGTGTTCCTGCATGGCAACCCAACCTGGTCGTTCGACTACAGCGAAGTCATCCAATCCCTGCGGCAAGAATTTCGTTGTGTCGCAGTGGATTACCCTGGATTCGGACTGTCACAAGCAGCGCCAGGATACCGGTATTTGCCCGCAGAACATGCCCAGGTGATCAGCGCTTTCGTGGACGCACTCGGACTGAACGGGGTGACACTGGTCGCCCATGACTGGGGCGGCCCAATCGGCTTGGCGGCCGTGCAGAAACGCCCCGAAGTCTTCAACCGATTGGTACTGACCAACACCTGGGCATGGCCCGTCAATGACCCGTTGATACAGATCATGTCGCACGTGATGGGCAGCTCGATCGGACGCCTGGCTATCCGGCAACTCAACCTCTTCGTCAATCTGATGATCCCCGTTGGGCACCGACTGCACAAGCCGACCGCCGAGCAGATGGCCCACTACCAGAAGGCGCTCGGCAGCCCCGCGCGGCGGGAAGCTTCGGCAGTATTTCCCCGCGAAATCACCTCCAGCCGAGAATTTCTCGCTGACATCGAAGCCGGGCTGACCGAAATCGCAGCACTGCCGACGCTAATCATCTGGGGTGACGCCGACTTCGCATTTGGCGAGAGCGAACTACGACGGTGGGAACACACTTTCTCCGATCACCAGACCGTCAGCGTCAAGGGCGCCGGCCACTTCGTGCCCTCTGACGCACCCGAACAGTTCGCGGAAGCGATCCGCGACTGGCACGGCGGCAGGTAGTAGCGTCCTACGACAAGCACTCTCGGAACACTCCAGGCCCTCGATCCTGCTGGGCCCTGATGAAGTCAGTTGCCCATTTGATGAAAGGGCTTGTGAGATGCCTCGGCGACTATACGGCTAAGCCGGGTTCCTGGTTAAGTGTCTGAGGCTGAATGGATTTCGAGGGTTCTCTGATGGCGCAGATTGCGGCGAGAGTCGTCGCGCAGAAGATCGCGCCCGTGAGCATGGGCGCATTGGGGCCGCCGCTATCGATGACGACACCGCCGAACAGGGCACCGCCCGCGATTGCACAGTTGAATACCAGGACGTAGAGAGAAGTGGTGGCTTCGCCACTCTGCCTGTCGCTGACGCGTAGTACGAAGGTTTGTAGCGCGACGGGCAGCGCCGAGTAAGACGCTCCCCATATGACCATCCACAGAGCTACTAGTAAGAGCGAATATGTGGGGATCATCATCAGCAATACACCGGCGGTCATCACTACGGTCAGCCCGGCAAGGACAGGCCGGACTGTGCGAAACCTGTTGAGCAGTGCGGCCGATGCGAAATTTCCCGCGACACCAGCGATGCCATAGCACAGCAGGAATACCCCGATCAGCCCAGCATTGATCCCGCGGGCCTCGCCCAGAAACGGAGCGATGTAGGTATAGGCGCTGTAGTTCCCGATGACAATGCCTGCGGTGACGATCAGTACTCGACGCACCGGCTTGGACTTCAACAGTGGCGCCAGGTCGGAGAAGGCAAACGATCGCCGGGACGGAAGCGACGGGAGCAACAAACGGATAAGAACGCACGTGAGACCGCACAGTGCCGACAAGAGCGCGAACGCCCAGCGCCATCCCAAGATGCTGCCCAGAAAAGCGCCGCAGGGAACACCAAGTACCAAAGCCAGTGAGATACCCGAGAAGACGGCCGCGGTGGCCCGCACTGCATCTCGATCGGCGACGAGACGAATCGCCACGCTGGCAACGATGGCCCACATGAGTCCATGGATCACGCCGCAGGTAAACCGCGAGACCATAAACAGGGCGTGGTTGAGAGAGGCAGCAGATAGTGCGTTGCCTACGGTAAACACTGCCAGGATCGTCAGCAGCAATGTCCGTCGATCGATGCGACCGGCGAGGACGGTAGTAGCGGGGGCCAAGAGCCCGGCGAGGATGCCGTACAGGGTCACGCTCAGCCCGGCCTGGCCTTCGGAGACATGCAAGTCGCGCGCGATTGAGGGCAGCAGGCCCATCGGCATCATTTCCGTTGTGGTGACGGCGAAAACCGCCACTCCTACTGTGGCGACCGCCAGCCATTTACGTATCGTTGTCTTGGCTTCAGTCGCGGACGCGAGGTCGGATGCCTGCGTGTCGATAGCCTGGGACGGGACGCGTTGTCGGTGCCCGGCTGTCATGATGTCGTCGCCTCCCGTACGCGCAGTCGTCCGAGCCGCCTTGCCCTCGTTGGGATTGACTCTGCTTCGCTTGTGTGGATGTATCCGCGACGTCCGATCGATCCGATCGCTAGCGGCGATTTCCTGGACGATCTTATCTCCTGCGGCCCACGCCTCGTCATGCTGATCGCGCGAAAGCAAGCGCCATAGCACTCCCCTGCGGCCCGGGCCGTTTCGTCATTGTGACGAGCGTTTTGTCATATCAGGCTGCGCCACAACAAATTCAGCAGTCTTGGACCAATCCTGCTGTGTGAGCCCCGCCAGCCATCGACACCAAATTTCCTGGGTTACTGACTACTAGCGCTGCGCAGGTCGTCAGCGGAGTAGGCTGAGCGCAGACGGTCTCTTGCACTTGCCCATCTTGCGGACGAGGCACCGTCGAGTTATTCGGCGCCGGTCACGGATCCGAGGCTAGGAGCGTCAGATGACGCATCAGATTTTCTCTCCGCCACGATCCAAATTGGCACTACGTCTTCGCCTGGATCCGAAAACGGGATACGCCGACGGATCCTGGTGGCCGTGGTCGAATGACCTGTCGATCGAGCTTCCTCAGCTGCTCACGCAGCTGAGTATCGACCTTGGTCCCATCGATCGGGTTACCTATCGGCTCGGGGAATGGGCGCCAACCTCGAGCCGGATACTTTTCCTCAACCGGCTGGTGCATCTGGGTTGGTCACTTCTGCAGCCAGCCAACACCATCAGCGTCCGAGGGGCGACTGGAGTGCATCTGACCCTATTGATAGTCGCGTCCTCCAGCGAGTCACCTTTCGAGCAAAACACCATCGCGGATGAAGCAACCCTGGGTAACGCGGAAATCATCGCTCAGCTGGCACCGTCTGACATCACAGGGTTGACACGGTGGATCGACACCTTTGAGGCTGAGAACCAATGGGACTCCGACGGTGGAGCCCAGCTGGCGCCGGTCTCGCGGCGGGCTAGGCGGACATCATGACACGCGTGGCCACACCGGCGACGCTGGTGACATTCCAAAGTAGCGACCCCGTACGTCTTCGGTTGAAGCCCGACGGCGATTGGAGCGGGTATGTCGATGGCGCCTGGTGGCCGCACTCACGAGACATAGCGCAAGAATTGCCAACGGTTTTGGATGCTGCGGCATCTCGACTCGGAACCGTCAAACGGGTGATTTACCGTATCCAGGAATGGGATGCGGCCCCCAGGCAATTGCGCTACGGCGATCGCATGGTGTCTTTGGACGGATACCGCTACCAGCGGGCGGACACTGTCTACATCAGCGATCTGGATCGTCGTCAACTGGTGCTCCTGGTCATCCCTCCGATGACCGACCCGCACGTCGCCCACGATGCGATGACGAAGGCAGCGACCCCGGGAAGCACTTCCGCCCCAACGGCACTGTTATCGACTGAACCCTTGTCGGCGGCACGCAGGGCCGGTTGACGGCCCTACTCGATGAAGCGTCTATGAGCGCGGTCGACAAATCCTCTCGAAGAGCGCTAAGTATGCATCGACGCATCGGTCTGCGCTGAAACGCTTCTCCACGTCTGCCCTACATGCGTAACGGTCCAGCGTCTCGATATCCGCCACCGCGGCGACGGCGCTCCCGGTATCGACCACAAGGAATCCCGTTGAATCGTGCTGAATCAGTTCCGGCATGGACCCTAACGGTGTCGCGATCACCGGAGTTCCGGTCGCAAGGGATTCAACAACTGACAGCCCAAACGGCTCAGCGAAACTGATCAAGTGAAGTAGCGCTCGCGCACCGCCCAATAGTTCGTCACGCTTCAAGGGCCCCACCGGACCCACGTAGGTCACTTCCGCGCCGGTGAGATGCGGTTCGACCGCTGCACGGAAATACTTCTCGTCCTGGATTATCCCCGCGATGATGAGCGGTAGACCGGCACGCCTCGCCACATCAATCGCCACATGGGTCCCTTTGTCGGGATGAATCCTGCCGAGAAACAACAGATATTTTCCCACCGTGGGAACGAATGTAAACTTTGATAAGTCAATACCGTGATAAATCGTCGAGTCATAGCGCAGCGCCGGATGTCTGTTCGCATTACTGATCGCTACGTAATGCGCAATATCATCAAAGGCTTGATAGACCGGCACGATCTTTGGTGATGAAAAGCCGTGGATCGTCGTGACCATCGGGACGGACACCAGACGACTGTAGGTCAGCGGCATGAAGTCGAAGTGATTGGCCAATACATCGAACTCATCGCCATGCTCGAAAACGCTCGAATTATGCAGTGCTTCGCAAACTTTAGCGTCGGCCCCCTCGGATTCCTCGTAGCCCGATTGCACCGTGCCGAATAGTCGCGCCGATGTCGTGGAGTCCGCAGTGGCGAACAAGGTGACCTCATGCCCACGGGCCACAAACCCCTCGGTCAGCGTAGACGCGATCTGTTCCCAGGGGCCGTAATTCAGTGGCGGCAACCGGTGAGCCACCGATGCGATGACACCTATCTTCATCAGATCCTCAATTTCCGGCGCGATTCCGTCTATCGAGAAATTGATCCGACAGCTAGTGCCAAATTCACTGTATCAGGGAAAATAGTTACGCGTTGAGCCCGGTTTGACCTCCAGCTCAGTAGTCTCACGGCCTGAATATTTCCCGAAAAAATGCTAGACTAACGATTGTTACTCCACCTTGTGGAGCAACAATTTCTGGTATTTCCCCAAATTGTGGTGGTCGATCTGCCGGTGTGATGCTCAGGCGGATTCTCAAGCGCTTCGGCGCGGCACTGAGAGCCAATTGAGTGGCGGCTGGCGACAACTAGATTTGCGCTGCCCGAAGCGGAAAGGCCGACACGTGCCAGTTCTGTCCTATGGAGTTCTCAGCACCTATCCCCCGACCCAGTGCGGGTTGGCGACGTTCACCCGGTCATTGGTCGAATCGATCGCCATGGGCAGCGACATCGTCTCTGCCCCAGGAAATTTCGATCGTCCGCCGAGCGAAGGGGTGCACTCCGTGGAGGTAGTCGCGCTGGTGGACGCGGTTTCCGAGACAGCCCCGGTTGGTGTCGTGCATCAATGGGTACGCAGCGCCAGGAAGGGTGCAAAGGCGGCAGCCGCCGTACTCAATCGCCACGATGTGGTCGTAATTCAGCACGAGTACGGGATATTTGGCGGCAGAGACGGATCAGATGTATTGGAAATTGTTCGAGCCCTGAGGGTTCCGACCATTTCCGTTTTCCACACCGTGCTGGTCACTCCGACCGCGCACCAGCGGATGATCCTGGAGAAGCTCGCCGAGGCGACCACTGCGATCGTCACGATGACGCACACCGCTCGTCAACGTCTGATCGATCATTACTCTGTGGACCCGACGAAAATTCGGGTCATACCGCATGGTGCGGCCGACATACGATCCCAGCCCACGGACCCACACCAGCCGATCACACGGACACCGGTGATCTTGACGTGGGGACTCCTCGGTGAAGGCAAAGGGATTGAATGGGCCATCGATGCGATGGCATTGATCGCCGACTTACGGCCCGCGGCACTGTATCGGGTAGTTGGCCAAACTCACCCGAAAGTCGCAGAACGACAAGGTGATTCCTATCGCGCTGGTCTCATCGCGCGCGCACAACGCCGTGGAGTCGCCCATGCGGTGCACTTCGATGCGCGTTACCTTGATCAAGTCGAACTGCGTCGGCTGATTCGTCAGGCAGACGTTGTACTACTCCCGTATGACTCACGCGAGCAGGTGACATCTGGCGTATTGATCGAAGCTGTCGCAGCAGGAAAACCGGTGATATCAACGGCGTTCCCGCATGCAATGGAACTGCTGTCGACCGGCGCGGGTCTATTGGTCGACCGACAAGACCCCTCCGCGATAGCGTCCGCGCTGCGCCTCGTCCTCACCGAGCCGCACCTGTCGGCCCGCATGAGCGCGGAGGCAAATCGCATTGCCCCGGAACTATTTTGGCCGGCGATTGGCCGAAAGTACCGCGAGCTGGCCGCCGAAATGCACGATATCGATTCCGTCATGGCCTCAGCATGAGCACCATCGCCATCTCCTACGCGCACCTAACGCGCCTCAGCGATGCACACGGGATCTTCGAGCATGCGAAGTTCGCCGAGCCCCGCATCGATCACGGGTATTGCGTCGACGACGTATCGCGCGCACTCGTTGTCATAGCACGCGAGCCGGAACGCACCGAGCAACAGCAGGCACTTGCGCGGATCTACCTGGATTTCCTCGTGGATGCGCAGAGCCTGGATGGGCAGTTCCGAAACCGCCGTTCGGTCGACCTCGTTTGGGAGGACGATCCGAGCGTTGCCGATCATTGGGGCCGCGCCATCTGGGCATTGGGGTCGGTCGCCAACCAGATGCCCGAGCTAGCTCCGGAAGCGTTGACGCACTTCGATATCAGCATCGGCCGCCGCTCACCGTGGCCGAGGCCGATGGCTTTCGCGGCGCTCGGCGCAGCTGAAGTATTGCGCACACGCCCTCGTCACAAAGGTGCCAGGGCCCTGCTCACCAGCGCGAGCGCGTTGATCGGGGCGCCGACCCGCCGATCGGATTGGCGCTGGCCACAGCCACGCCTGCACTATGCCAACGCGGTACTAGCGGAGGGGTTGCTGGCAGTAGGCGCCGGACTGGGCTTAGGGCGGACCTATGCCGACGGGCTCGTGATGCTGCGCTGGCTGCTGGCGATCGAAACCTCAGGGGGCCATCTTTCGGTCACCCCCGTGGGCGGGTGGGCCACCGGCGATCCACGGCCCGGTTTCGATCAGCAGCCCATCGAGGTGTCGACGTTGGCCGACGCCTGCGCTCGCGCCTACGACGACACCGGCGACCACCGCTGGTATGACGCCGTGATGCTTTGCGAAGCATGGTTTCTCGGTGCCAACGACGTCGGTATCTCGATGTTCGACCCTGTCAGCGGGGGCGGCTGCGACGGGCTCGAGCAATACGGCAGAAACGAGAACCAAGGGGCCGAGTCGACCTTGGCCCTGATTTCCACCCTCCAACAAGCACGCCGCCTCCGGCAGCCCAGACCATGACGGACAAAGCCACCGCCGCATTGGTCGAACCAGTGCGACGTGGCTCGCAAGTCCTCTCCCCTGACGCTCGGCGCGTCTTGGCTAAGTTGTTTCTTCCTGGCCAAGAAATTCTGGCTCAAGGCATTTCGCGCGCAGACACCATCATCGGCCGCGTGCTGAGGCTGACCCAAGAGGAGGTCCGGACTACCCTCGCCGATACCGCAGGCCGATTCTGTGACCGGCACCGCGGGCTCGACGCGATATTCGCAGCGCATTTTGCCCTCGTGCAGCACCGCCTCCCGCAAGGGGTATCACTGACACCCCAACGCCAGCAGCTGATCGGCGCTTGTTTCACCCAGGAGTACGCCATCGAAGCTGCGGCACTGCTGAACCCATCGATTGTCGCGCACCCCGACCAATCAGGGCTGGAAGCTGGCGAATGCCGCTTTGTCATGAGCCTGCGAGCTATCGGCGAAGGACATATCTCGAGCATCGAGTTTCGCACGGGCGTGCTCGCACCCAATGATTCCGTGCGTATCGACGCACCTGGCCACTTCGCGAACGCCGGCGAGCACACCGCCGCCGTGGTATCTCGCGACTTCCTGCGAGCGGCACTCGCCGAGCGCGGCGACGCCGAGGCCGCCACACATGTACTCGGCCTGCTGCCGGAGAAGTTCGACGCGGCCACCCTCGAGGAGGCGCTGACCTCCGTCGGCCGCGATCGCCTGACTCGTGGCAGCACGGACGCCGTGACGGACCACATCCGGTGGATTGCTTCCTGCAACTACCGGCTGACGTATCCGGCCGACCGCCCGCTATCCGAGCGCGTCGTCTTTCCCGCAAGTCCCGACGAAAGCCACGGAATCGAAGATGCGCGCTTCACCAGATTCCGTGACGATGACGGCTCCGTCAGCTACTACGCGACCTATACGGCCTTCAACGGCTCCAAAGTCGTTCCGCGTCTTTTGCATACCCGTGACTTTGTCACGTTCGACAGCAACCAGCTGACTGGGTCCGCCGCTAAAGACAAAGGCATGACGTTGTTCCCCCGCCGTTTACACGGCACCTATCTCATGCTGTCCCGCTGGGATCGGGAAAGTATCAGCCTCGCCAGTTCACCGGATGCCCTGGTTTGGAGCGATCCGATCACGATCTATAGACCGAGCCGGCCGTGGGAGCTGATCCAGCTTGGTAATTGTGGGCCGCCGATCGAAACGGCCGAAGGCTGGCTGGTGCTGACCCATGGCGTTGGTCCGATGCGCACCTACGGGATTGGGGCGATTCTGCTGGATCTCGATGACCCCACCACGGTCATCGGAGTGCTGCGCGAACCATTGCTGGTGCCCAACGAATCCGAGCGGGACGGCTACGTGCCCAACGTCGTCTACTCCTGCGGCGCGCTGGTTCATCGAGACGTACTGGTCCTGCCCTACGGTTGCAGCGACTCCGCAGTCCGGCTCGCCTTCGTTGACCTGCCCCCGCTGCTCGAGCTCCTCAAGGCATGACGCTGCACGCTATGAGGCGTGCATGTCTATCGATGGCGGACCACAAGAACTGAGCTTCCCGACCCACCGGATGATGCACATAGGCGCGCCGTCTGGTTCCACTCGGCGGCCCCGATCACCGTAAGAGCAATCGGTTCTTGACATCTGGCAATGAACCGAGAGATACGTGAACGTGTAGTCACCGGATACATATGAACGTCCCGATACTGTTCACGCAGGCACGCGATCCGGCGATCTAGTTCATGGTGCATTCCGTCGGCAAGGTTATGCGACCACGGACTTATGGCAAGTACGGGTAGCTGACGCAGGTGCGCCTCGCGCATTGCGTAATCAGCAACACGGTGGTTGTCGTCTGTACCGTTGATGGACAGCGCAATCCACCTTTGGGAGAGGTTGTTCCAGCTCCGTGCAGCCGCCGGGCTCTCCAGCGTTGTCGGCTCTGAAGAGCTGTCCGCATCAGGCCTTTGGGCTACCAGGACCGGGCAGTGGGCATGCTCGGCCAGTTCGGTCGCTGTAGAGCCCAGAACGGCCGCTGCGAAACGCCCGGTCCCTACACAAACAAGACTTGCGCTTCGTGATTCGACGATAAGCGCTTCAGCAGGAGGACCTCTGAGGACAACAGAGTCAATCTCCACCGGCTTGCCCAAACCTTCGATCGCGGCCGCCGCTGACCGCAGCACTGTCTCGGCATACTGCCCATCTTTTCGATACTCGTCAACGAAAGATCTGGCGGTGACCGCAGTCCTCGTCACATGGACAAGACACAGCGGTACATCACGGCTGATAGCCTCATCGACCGCCAATTCCGCGGCGAAAAGCGCCGCCCGTGATCCGTCGATCCCGACCACCACGGGGCCATTTAGTTCGTTCTCGCTCATCAGAGTCTCCGTTCCACGGACATCTGCTGTTTCACTGGTGCAGGCGCCCAACTGTTGTGCGAGCACGGTGCCGTTGATGCACATCTGCGATCGCTGTTTTCAGCCCCCGTCTCCGGTTGGTGGCGGGATCAACAGGCGCAACACGGGGCCTCGCAGCAAGGAACATCCGCTCACTTCGGGTCTCGGGTGCGTCGTCGGCTGTGTCGTGCAGATATCTGTCGGGGAGTGAGAGCTTGGCGATAGTGCGCCACGTTTTGGCGTACTGGGCCGGAAATGATCCCGTTGTGTAGGGCAGGTCGTATTTCTCGCAAATCCCTTTGACCCGAATGGATATCAGGTGGAGCCGGTTGCTCGGCAGGTCGGGAAACAGATGATGTTCGATCTGATAGCACAAGTTGCCGCTCATCAATCGCAGGAGCGGCCCGGCTTCGAAGTCCGCCCCTCCGAGCATCTGCCGCAGGTACCACTACCCTCTATTCTCGCCATCTACCGCTGTCGTCGCGAATTTCTCTGCGCCCTCGGGGAAGTGGCCGCAGAAGATCACGGCATTCGACCACAGGTTGCGGATCATGTTCGCGACAAGATTGGCTGTAAGGGTCGATTTGTAGGACGCCCCAGGCGACAGCACGGTAAGCATCGGAAAGACCACGTAGTCTTTGAAAACCTGCCGCCCGGCCTTGACGAGAAATTCACGTATGCGTTTCAGCGACACCTTGCGGTCTGACCGCCCTGCAAAGAAATTCTCAAGCTCTAAGGGCTGCAATCCAATTCCCCACTCGAAACCCAGGGCCAGGACTGCGTTGAGAAGCAGGTTTCCCAGGTTCCATGGTGTCCACTGCTGATCTCTGGTGACCCGCAAAAGCCCAAAGCCCACGTCATGGTCCACACCCAGGATGTTGGTGTATTTGTGATGCATGAAGTTGTGAGTGAGACGCCAATGCTTGGAGACTGAGCTCATGTCCCACTCCCATGTCGAGGAGTGGATCTCGGGATCATTCATCCAATCCCATTGACCATGCACGACGTTGTGGCCGATCTCCATGTTCTCCACAATTTTGGCCACACCCAGTGTGGCAGCGCCTGACCACCACGTTGCCCGGTACGCGCTCAGGAAAAGGATCATCCGGCCTGCCACCTCCAGCACTCGCTGAGCGGCGATGGTCCGGTGTATGTACCGCGCGTCCCGGTTACCGCGCGACGACTCGACCTCACGGCGGACTTCGTCGAGCTCTCCCATGAGATTTTCGATGTCGGCGTCGGTCAAGTGTGCGAATGCCGCGACGTCTGTAACGGCCATCCGCTCCTCACCTTCCTGCCAAAATAGATCTGCACTGACGCTCGCAACCGCGGCACGGCGCTCACGTATGATGTTTACCGGCAACCAATCTCATTCTCTGTGGCCATCACTGCGGCCGGGCGCAACGGCTGACTTGTTCGCCTTCGCCAATGTGTGCTGTTCCGCAGCCTGGCGGATCTGTTCCGCTTCGGCTCGCCCGTATCGGTGGTGCTCGTTGTACGCCATGAGTGCGATGGCGGCGATGAGGAGAATCCCTGCGACCACGACGAGGATGATCAAGAAAATAGCGCTGGTGGCCATCTAGACTCCTTAAGTTGTTACATAGATAGGTGATTCGGGTCATCACCCAAGGGTTTGACGGGTATCAGCCACTGGGCGCGGGACCGCTGCAGCCCGCCGCCTTCGAATCGAGGCCGGCGTAGTTGAGCGGACCGGCCACAACCGTCAAAGCAATCGTTGCGATGCCTCCACAACTATGTGTGTTCGCAAAATAGCCACGTTGTCCGGTCACGACGGCGCCCAAGATGAGCCAGCTGAGTACCAGTAGTTCCAGATAGTGGACGATGCGCTCCTTGTGGGACTTAGTCATCGAACGCATTTCGTGTCGTTCGCTAGTACTCATGTGGCGATTCCTTCGCCGTCTCCGACGGTAACGGGCTCATATACGCAAGCCAGGCTGCTCGGCGTGCCCCGCACCGCCTCACCGTCGACGGTATGACCGACGGCGGGGCGTCTCCTCCCCTTATGACGCGATGGTCAAAATCAGCAAAATCTCCATCGACAAGGGCAACGTCGTCAGCAGCAATCAGCACTGCCGTGAGCCCAACAACCATCGCGATGGCCAGAGCGGTAAATCCGATGATTGTCATCATCTTGCCTCTGATCCTGATGCGATAAGTCCAGTACACGCCTGTCATCACCCTTTGTCAACACTGTTGATAACAGCGTTGACCAGCAATGTAAGGTTGGTTCAGACCGAGCGGACCGACGGGACGCACTTCCCGAGATGAAGGTGTCACAGCAAAATGCCCAAACAGCCAGCCAGGCCTGCCGCTCACGACGGTCAGGACCCTGTTCGCAGTCCTGCGGGCCGAACCGACAGCCGGCTGACTCGCGCGATGATCTTGCAAGCGGCTCTCGAGATCGTCGACCGACGCGGGATTGATGGCCTATCGATGCGCCGCCTTGGTGAGGCCTTGGGCCGCGATCCAGTCACGCTGTACCGCCATATCCCGAGTAAGGCCGCGCTTCTCGATGGGGTGGCCGAGATGGTGCTTGCAGAACTTGTGGTTGATACCAGCGCCACGGACTGGGAAGCCCAACTGCGTGCTGTTGCACACGATTTCCGCCGGTTGGCGCTACGACACCCTAACGCGGTGCCGCTACTTGTGACCCGCCCGCTGTCCACTCCACTCGGGCAACGGCCGCCAGGAATGCTACGGCCCCTTGAGAATATCCTCCGACTGCTCACGTCCACGGGGTTTCGCGGTGAGGAGGCCCTCCACGCCTATCGAGTGCTTTTTGGCTATCTACACGGGCACATCCTCAACGAGCTTCAGGAAGTCATCGAACGCCCGGAGGAGACCGACCACGTGCTCCAACTCGGGCTGCACCGACTACCGATCACCGAGTTCCCGCTACTGCGCTCCTTGGCGCCGGCCTTGGCTTCTTACGACGGTGCCGCAGAGCTAGACCACGGGCTCGACCTGCTTCTACCCGGCCTTAGTTCACCTCGCGCCGACCCCGCCCGCGCCGGCGAAACCACCTGAAACACATCCTCATCCGCACCGGATATTGGCCAGCGAGTGCTATCGGATCGTTTCCGGGATCGATTCCAGTGCGTGCAAAACGTAGACCGCCGCCGAGTTGGCGGCATCGTCTTCGAGCGTCGACGACGCCATGAGCGCCTGGGCTACCAATTCGACGCGCTTCTCGTAAGGGGTTCGGAACGTGATCGTAGATTCCATGATCTCTGTCCTGTTCGGTCAGGCCTGTTTCGAGCACCACAGCGGTGCCCGGCCCGACAAGCTCTACGCTACGCCTACGCCGGTGTCGGTCACGTCGGTCGGATCGACATGGGGCGATGTCGCCGAACTCGTTCGAAAATCTCACGGGATAGCGGCGCGCGCGTTGCAGTCACAGACATCCTCGGACACTTTGTTTTTCGGTGAGCGTCTCGACTCCCCCATTTCCGCATAGATGCCAACCTGGGAAGCTCTGTCAGTGAAATCCATAGCGGTGCAAGCATTCCTAGAGGCGTGACACCGTGTATGCCCATTGCCAACTTCACCGCGTCCATACCGCAAATTCGGAGTAGGCTGGTGGCACGACGGTATTTTGGCACTCGCTCATCGATGGACGCGGCCGCGTCGAAGTATTCGACCCCGCATGTGGGGCCGAGATGAGGAGCGTCCGATGACGCATCGAGTGTTTTCAAAGCCACAAAGCGGATCAGCGGTTCGTCTTCGGTTAAAGCCGAAGGCGCCTACCACTGGACACGTAGATGGTGCATGGTGGCCATATTCCACCGACCTGATGGTGGAATTGCCTCAGCTGTTGAGAGTTCTCAGTGTCCGCTTGGGTTCGATCGACCGGGTTGGTTATCGCGTTTCAGAATGGAGGTCAGGCTCGCGGCGCATGCTGTTTCCCGACAATCTCGCACGTCTGAACTGGTCACTGCACCAACCATGCAACACCATTAGCGTCGAAGGAGAACACGGGTCTGTTCTGACCCTGTTGGTTGTCCCTCCCGAGACGGAGCCGTACGTCGCCCACACCAGCATGATGACTGCAGCAGCCCCAGGAAACACCAAGACTGTCAATCAATTGCTATCCGTGGACACCCCGGATGTGCTGCAGCGAGCCGACGCATTCGCGGCACAGAATCAGTGGGATTCCGAAGGCGGTTCACAGGGTGTCGAGAACAGCGTCATGACTGCGTCCTAGGCACGGGCTTACGTCACGGCGTGACCGACGGCTGTTCCGATCAGATAGGTGACCGCCATGGCGATCAACCCACCAATTGTGACGCGCAGTATTGCCCGGGTGCGGTCGGCGTGACCGACGGTGGCGCTGATCCATCCGGTCAACATCAATGCCAAGCAGACTGCGACGACCGTGGTCGGAATTCTCCACGCCGGCGGAGGTGCCAAGATCGCGATCAGCGGCAGCAGCGCACCGGTCAGAAACGATACGGCCGACGACAACGCGGCTTGCCACGGGTTGGCCAGCTCATCCGGATCGATTCCCAACTCAGCCTCGGCGTGAGCGGCAAACGCGTCGTGCGCGGTGAGCTCGGTCGCTACTTGCCGAGCCGTTCCGCGAGACAGACCTTTTGACTCGTAGATCGCGGCGAGTTCATCGAGCTCTTCATCCGGTAGTTCATGTAGTTCCCGACGTTCCTTATCCAACAGCGCTCGTTCGGTGTCACGCTGAGTACTGACCGAGACGTATTCCCCGAGAGCCATCGATACGGCTCCTGCCGCAACGCCGGCAACACCCGCGGTGAAGATGGGCGCTCGTTCGAGCGTCGCTGCCGCAACCCCAACCACGATGCCCGCAACAGACACAATGCCGTCGTTGGCACCCAATACACCTGCGCGCAACCAGTTCAGTTTGCCGCCAGCGCCCGAGACATGAGGTTCGGCGGAATGGGCGATCAACGACTTGGCCACACCGCCACCTAAACAGCTATGAACAGTGTTGTCTAGCAAGGCAGTACATACTTACATGGCAATAGTGCTGCCTACTAAGGCAGTACATACTTACTTGCCGCCCCATATCTGAGAAGCAGGCGAGTTAGCGCCTGAGGCCGGTGGCCGACTGGGGGCATTGAGGGAAGGGCGTCACGGTGGCCTGTTTTTGGCCATTACGCCGAGACAACAGCGCGGCGATGAGTGGAGTGAGCAGTGTGATCAAGAAGATTCGTGTCACCTGGGCGACTGCGACTACCGCCACGTCGCCGCTGTAGTTCGCGGAAGTCTCTGTGGCGGCGTAGATTCCACCCGGCGACATCGCCAAGTATCCATCCAGTACCGTCCAGCCGTCTAGTCTCGCCAACATGCAGCCGATGATGCAGCTCACCACGACGAGCACAGCGACTAGCGCGGTAGCCGTCGGCAGCATTACCGCGATCTTCTTTACCGTGTTAACGGTGAACCTCAGGCCTGCTTGCCAGCCAATCACCCCGAACGCAAGGACCGCAACATATCCGGGTAGCTGCAACTCTGGGATTACGCCGACGATTTCCAACGTCAGCCCCAAAATCATCGGCCCCAACAAGGCCGCAGATGGCAGCCGTGCCGCCCTACCCAGCGCGTATCCGCAGATTGCAACCGCGGCTGCTAGCGCAAAATCGCTGAAGCCCACGCGGTTTACATTTCCGCCCAGCGCCAATCCGTCGTCTGTGCTCGCTCCTGAAGAAAGAATGTAAACGACGACAGGAAGACTGAGCGTTACAGCTATCACCCTCAGGTACTGCAGAGACGCCACGATACTGGCGTCTCCCCCAGCATCTTTGGCCAGTGTGGTCAGGCTGGTTGAACCGCCCGCGATACTCGCCAAGATGGCGGTCGGTCGACCTACATGGGCATGGTGCACGCGATGCAGCGCAATGCCGCCCGCAGCAGATATCGCCAGCGTTGCGATGGCCCCGGTGACTATCCACGGCAACTGTGGGACGACTGCCATCAGCTGATCCCGATGAACCAGTGTCACCAAATACACGCCTAAAATGCCTTGTGCCACTTGGATTATGCTTGAAGGCAGCACCTTCGGTCCCCGTGACAACAACGCCAACACGGCAGCCGAAAGCGTACCGGCAACCAGTGGCGCGGCCGGCACATTCGCAATCGAGAAGACCGATGTCAGTGCCGCAGTGATAGCTGCCAAAAGCAGCCACTGCGTGGTGACCCGGCCGTTGCCTGCGGCCTTGGCGTCGTATTCACTCAACGCCGCACCGGATTCCGACCCAGGTCTCGTCTCCATAGGCTGAATACTGCAGATATATCGCTGTGAGTCCCCTGAGAACAACCTCAAGCAGTGTCAGGCCGGATGGAAATTGCGATAGATCGCTGCACGCATAAAAGCTGCTGCGAGAAAACGCTATTCGATGTTCGTGAGCACAGATCGCTCATTTCGCGATTCGCTGATACCGATGGCATATGCCTCTGACATGCGCTGCTTGACGGGGGAATCATCCACGTCCGCAGTGTGTTCCGTGCCCGTGGGTCCCGCTTGTCGCCAAGGTGGAAATCGCCTATTCGGATCCGCGCGGCGCTACATCGCGAGTGCTAGAGATGCCTCCAAGTTCACGTTGGGGACGGTGCGATGGGGCTCTCGCCGTGATGGTCCGATCTCGACCTCGCGGTGCCGCTGCGGCCGAGGCTAACTACGAACTACGGAACACCTGGGCTGACCGCCCTCTTTCCGTTTCGTTGCGCTCGATACCCGCCTCCTCCCCCGTCACTGGTTGGGTTTCCCTCGTTCACGTGCAGCGACGGTGCAGAGCGCGCGAACATGGAACATGGTTACGATGTCGCTGGCCCACCCGTACGGATGACCACAGTCCGGTTCGGGTGGCCGACCTTCAGTAAACGAAGTATCGATTCCTAGGCGGATACATGTCTAGCCATGTCATGAGCTTCCGCGATCGGGCGGAAGAGATTTTTGCGGCCCGTACCGAGACCCTGGATGGGATTCGGCTGCTACGCCCTGTTTGGCTCCTCACGGCGATATGCGCGCCCGGTATCGGTGCGGCAGCGATAACGCTGGCCTTCGAAGGCATGTCCACGGTCCCGCTCGCCTGCCTCGCTATTTCGATTCCCGCATTCGCGTGGGGCATCCGCTACGCCCTCAAGAGACCCATCAGCTACGCGGAGTCTGTCGCTTACGTCGTCTACTGCGATGTGGCCATCACGGTTGGTGTCTGCGTCGTGACCGAAACGGGTATCGCGTTCCTCAAGCTGGTCTGGCTGGTGGCCGCCAACACCTACGCGTTCGCATTTCACGGACGGCTGGCAATGGCGCTACAAGCGGCCGTGACTGCGCTTGCAACAGGCCTGACGGTAGGCGGCGCGATTATCCGCGGAGATTCCAGCACGCCTGCACTGATCACGACGGTAGCGACGGTGATCTTGGTCAACGCGGTCGCCGCCTGGGCTATCTACGCGGGTATGGCTCAGTTCACCGAAGCCGCTCGCGACAAGGATCGCCTCGCCCGCCACGACGAACTGACCGGCCTACTCAATCGCCGTGGCCTTCAGCAGGCTTGTGCCAACTGGGCTGGTGACACAATCGGCAAACACGCTGTAGTCGCCGCGATCGATCTGAACGGATTTAAATCGATCAACGACAATCACGGGCACCAGGCAGGTGACCAGGTACTGAAGCAAACGGCTCGACTGCTGCAGACATTGGCTGGTCCTGACATATGGCTGGTCCGGCTCGGCGGAGACGAGTTCGGTGTTATCGCCGTTGTCGACTCAAACCGTGTGCTCGACTACCAACGTGCGGTCGAAGACGCACTCGCCGACGATGAGCCCCCGGTGGATGCCAGCGTCGGCGTCGCATCCGAAGCGCTCTCGCGAGCTGACGACAGCGCGCGGCCATCGCTGGCCGCAGTGGTCGCGGATTTACTCGTCAAGGCCGACAGCGCCATGTATGCCGCGAAAAGGCGCGTGACATCACAAGGAGCCAATCTCATAGAGCGCCGCACGATCGCCGGGGCAATCGCCGCGCGCCGAGGGGCCTGAGGCTTTAGCCGACCGTGAAACAGTGGCGCACTCAATGCCCTCGGTTTCAGTGGTGGCCGGCAAGGGTGCCAGACAGACCCCCACAGTGCAGTAAAACCACCTGTCACCAGGTGGTTTTATTGTCGGGCTGACAGGATTTGAACCTGCGACCACTTGACCCCCAGTCAAGTGCGCTACCAAGCTGCGCCACAGCCCGCCGCCGCTATGAGCAGCAGACGGAAGCCTACCGTAGGTCTGGCCAGATTCTGAACTCGGATTCCCTCTGGCTGCATGCGATTCTCGAAATCACTTGTGTCACAAACGAATCACCGAGGACATTTGACTTTTGCTTCTCGGAGTGGCGGAACAGAATTCGAACATGAGTTCGATGATGGACGGCGATGTGAGCCATACCCTTGCGGACCTCGCCGCTGCGGTCTACGGCCTGGTCCGATCTCGACGTGCACACGCTTAGCCGTTACGGCCGCCTCGCCACCCTGCGTGATCCGGACCCGTCATCCGGCGCATTCCCGCGGCACCCATGGATTCGTCAATGAGCTTGCCGCGGGGCATGTTACGGCCCATACGGGATGTGGCGGAGTCGGCCCGGACTTGCGCGCTGATCGCTGAATCTGTCGAGCGGTGCGTGTGGATCCGGACCGTATCCCCCGTATCAACGGATTCCACGACCAGGACAGCTACCGGCGGCAGTGAACGACATCGGCCCCGCCGGGGATTAACCCGACGGGGCCGATGGGGCCAAGAGGCTTAGATCGAGCTTCTCGCTCAAGCCGGCGAGACTACTCCGGAATGGTCAGAACCTGACCCGGCTGAATCAGATCCGGGTTGTCGATGCCGCTTGCGTCGGCGATCTTCTGGTACTGGTTTCCGTCGCCGTAGAAGCGCTCGGCGATGGCCCATAGGGTGTCGCCGGACTCAACGGTGTAGGTGCGGGGCTCCGGGGCAGGAGCAGGCTCCTCCACGGCCGCAGGAGCGACCTCGACGGACTCGGGGGCCGCGGCCACCGGGGTGTCGGTCTGGGTGCCCGAGGACCACACGGAGTCGGCGCCCGAGTACAGCACCAGGTTGCGGTCGTCCTGCAGAACCAGCTTCACGTCGGAGCGACCCTCGGTGTTGCTGCTCCACAGCGCGCCACCACCGTTGTCGTACACGACGAAGTTGCCGTCGCTCTGCACCTCTGCGCGGCCCGCGGAGTGTCCGCTGCTGTCGGAGGCCCACACGGGGCTCCCGCCGTCGGTCAGCACGAGGTTGCCGTCATCCTGCAGAGTCAGGGTGTACGCGCCATTGTTCGAGGTGAGGCTCTGTCCCGAGTCCAGCTTCTGGCCCTGGGTGAGTGTGTCCGCCACTGTGTTGCGCCTTTCGGTAGGTGGTTTTGATACCGCCGCAGGATGGTAGACGGTGAAACCAGCCTAGGTCGGCAAACCGAAAAAGTGGGCGATTCGGATCGGGTAGATCACAACACGAGCGCGAATATTCGGTGAACGGAGCCTGAGAAGACAATGTGCAAGAGGTCTTTTAGCTTGTGCCCGTTGCCATCTCACCGTCAGTTAGCGCTTGGGGCCACGCTTTTCGCGCACTCGGACATTGATCCGGATAGGGGTTCCGTCAAAGCCGAAGGTCTCGCGCAACCTGCGCTCCAGGAATCGGCGGTACCCCGCCTCGAGGAAGCCGGTGGTGAACAACACGAATGTAGGCGGTCGTGAAGTGGCCTGAGTGGCGAACAATACCCGCGGCTGCTTTCCTCCGCGCACCGGAGGTGGTGTAGCGGCAACCACTTCCTTGATCCAGGTATTGAGCTGACCGGTGGAAATTCGCCTGTCCCAGGAATCCAGCGCAGACTCCAGCGCCGGTACAAGCTTCTGGACGGCCCGTCCGCTTTTGGCTGAAATGTTCACGCGTTGCGCCCAATTGAGCTGCGAAAGCTGAAGGTCTACTTCACGTTCAAGGAGGTCGCGACGGTCCTCATCCACGAGATCCCACTTGTTGAACGCCAGTACCAATGCCCGCCCCGTTTCGACCACCATCGACAGCACGCGCTGGTCCTGTTCGGTGATCGGCTGGGACGCGTCCAGAAGGACGATGGCGACCTCGGCCGCCTCGATGGCGCCATGAGTACGCAGCGACGCGTAGTATTCGTGCCCCGAGGCCTGTCCGACCTTGCGGCGCAAACCCGCGGTATCGACGAAACGCCATGTCTTGTCGCCGAGTTCGATCAAGGTATCTACCGGATCGACGGTTGTACCCGCAGTGTCATGAACCACCGCCCGCTGATCGCCCGAGAGGCGGTTCAGCAGAGAACTCTTGCCCACGTTCGGTTTTCCGACCAGAGCGACCCGTCGCGGGCCGCCCTCCCCCGATCCGCGTGACGAAATCTCGGGCAGGTCGGCGACCACGCGGTCGAGCAGGTCCGCCACTCCGCGGCCGTGCATGGCGCTGATCGGAGACGGCTCCCCCAGTCCCAGCGACCACAGCACGGCGGCATCAGCCTCGGCGCGGTCGCTGTCAACCTTGTTGGCCGCCAGGAAGACTGGCTTGCCGGAGCGGCGCAGCAGCTTGGCGGCCTCCTCGTCGGTAGAGGTGGCACCCACCGTGGCGTCCACCACGAGGATGATCAGGTCCGCGGTGGCCATGGCATGGCGCGCCTGTTCGGCGACGAGCTGTTGTAGCCCGGTTGCATCGGACTCCCAGCCGCCGGTGTCCTGCACCGTGAAGCGGCGGTCGAGCCACTCGGCCGGATACGAGACGCGGTCCCGGGTCACACCGGGAATGTCTTGGACGACGGCCTCGCGCCGGCCGATGATCCGGTTCACCAGCGTCGACTTGCCCACGTTCGGTCGACCGACCACCGCTACTACCGCAGGCGGGGCGCTGGATTCGTCGACTCCCTCGTCTGTGTCGAATTCGGTGAGTTCCCACTCACTTTCGTCTTCCCACGTGCCATCGGTCATCGAGACGCCCCTGCCCTAGTCTGCACCAGGTCCAGCAGGTGGGCCACGACCTGTTCTTGTGTCATATCGCTGGTATCGACCTCCACCGCATCCTCGGCCGGACGCAGCGGCGACACGGCTCGGGTGGAGTCCAGATGGTCCCGGCGCTGCACATCGGCAAGCACCTGTTCGTACTCGTCGGCGCCGCCGGCGGAGACGTTCTGGGCATTGCGGCGCTGTGCCCGCGCCTGTGCCGATGCGGTGAGATAGATCTTCACGTCAGCATCTGGCAGCACCACGGTGCCGATGTCGCGGCCCTCAACCACCACGGCGCCGCTACCCTCGGCCAGCTCGCGCTGCCGCCGCACCAATCGTTCACGGACCGCCGGTACCGCGGACACTGCCGAGACCGCGCCGGTGACCTCGGTGCCTCTGATCGGGATCGAAACATCTTCTCCCGCAAGCAGAGCTGTCTGTGCGTCGGGATCGGAGCCCACGGACATGGGGACCTGCGCGGTGGCCGCGGAGATGGCCGCGGGATCGGTGAGATCGACCCCGGCCCGCAGCGCCCACAGCGTCACGATCCGGTACATCGCCCCGGTGTCCAAATAGGACGCTCCCAGCTGGCGCGCCAATTCCTTGGCCACTGAAGACTTTCCGGTACCGGAAGGGCCGTCGATGGCCACCACGAGGCGCGTCACAGCCGCACCATCTTGTAGAGCGAGGCAATCTCATCGCGGCCCAGGGCGCGCAGGCTGCCGGGACGCTGATTGCCTAGCGTGACCTCGCCAATCTTGATGCGCACCAACTCCACCACAGGGTGGCCCACGGCGTCCATCATCCGGCGCACAATGCGGTTGCGGCCCTCATGCAGGGTGAGCTGCACCATGGTCTGGCCGTCGGTGGTGCCCAGGAACTTGAACTCGTCGATCTTGGCCGGGCCGTCGGCGAGTTCGACGCCGTCGCGCAACTGCCTGCCCAAGCCGCGCGGAACCGAACCTGCCACGGTCGCGATGTACGTCTTGGGCACCTCGTAGGACGGGTGCATGAGCCGGTGAGTCAGCTCCCCGTCATTGGTGAGCAGGATCAGTCCGACGGTTTCAGCGTCGAGGCGTCCCACGTTGCGGACGCCCTGGTTGCTCCGGACACGCTCCTCGATCAGCTTGCCGATGCAGGGGCGGCCGCGATCGTCCGACATGGTCGAGAGCATGCCCAGTGGCTTGTTGAGCGCCAGATACACCAGGTCGGTGTTCATGATCACGCGTGCTCCGTCGACCCGAACGACGTTGACAGCCGGATCGATTCGCTTGCCCTGCTCGGTGACGATCACGCCGTCGACTTCGACGCGACCGTCATAGATCATCCGCTCGGCCACCCGGCGTGACGCAATTCCTGCTTGCGACAACACCTTCTGAAGCCGAATACCTTCTTCGCTCATGATTTCAGTCCTGATCAACGGTAAAGGCGGGCGCGGCATCTGATCCAGCGCCGTCGGCGGGCGTCCGGTTGAGTCGCGCGAACCGCGGCTCGTCGCCGAGGTTTTCGGATAGGTCATCGATCACATCGATATCGGGAAGGAGCGGTGCGATATCGGGCAGGTCGGACAGCGACGTCAACCCGAGCCGCTCCAGGAACAGCTCGGTGGTGCGGAACATCACCGCACCGGAGTCGTCGTCGGTACCGGCCTCGGCAATCAGCCCGCGCATCAGCAGGGTCCGCATGACGGCGTCGACGTTGACACCGCGGACCGCGCTGACACGTGATCGCGTCACCGGCTGCCGATAGGCCACCACAGCGAGGGTTTCCAGCGCGGCGCGGGTGAGTTTGGAGCGTGTCCCGTCGAGTAGCAACTTCTCGACATACGGGGCGTACCGGGCGCGCGTGTACATGCGCCAGCCATCGGCGGTTTCACGCAGATCGATGCCGCTACTGCGATCGGTCAGAATCTCGGAAATCCGTTGCAGCGCTTCGGCTACGCGGTCCAGCGGCTGGGCAACGACGGAGGCCACGGATGCGGCGGTGATGGGTGTGTCGACCACCAGCAGCAGCGCCTCGAGGGTGCTGATGAGCTCGTCCTCGCCCATCGGGACGAATTCGTCCTCAGCTGATTCGACCTCACCCGATTCGTCATCGACGGACTCCTGTGGACCGGACTCCTCGGGGGTGTCGGGTTCGGTGGACTCTTCCGGGTCGTCGACAGCGATCGTCTGTTCGCTCATGTGTAGTCCACTGCCTTTTCTAGATCATCCTGCGCCGGGCGCTCACCGGTCCATGAAACTTGGAGCGGTCCAAGCGGTTCGGATTGCTCGAATAGTACCGCCTTGGAGCGGTACAGCTCGAGCACGCCCAGGAAGCGGGCCACGATCTCGAGGGGCACCGAGCATTCGGCCACGAGCTCGGTGAACGTCATCCATTGTCCCGCGCCACGTTCGGCGAGCAGCTCGATCATCCGCTTGGCGTGCTCGGGCACCGAGACACGGGCAATATGCAGATGACTCAGTCCCACCGTCGGCACCGGTCGCGGGCTGAACGCACCGGCGGCGAGCTGGGCGAATTGATCCCCGTCGAGCCCCAGGTGCACCGGCGGCAACAGCTCGCTGAAGCGCTCCTCCAGCGCCACCGCGCGGGGGTACGAGCGCAGGGCCGCAGCCTCCAACTCGGCGAACATCTCTGCCACGTGCTTGAAGGCCCGGTACTGCAGCAGCCGCGCGAACAGCAGATCCCGGATTTCCAGAAGCGCCAGGTCGTCGTTGTCATCCACCTGGCCCGAGGGCAGCAGCCGCGCCGCCTTGAGATCCAGCAGTGTGGCCGCCACCACGAGGAAGGCCGTCACCTCATCGAGGCTGTAGGTATCGCCCAGCGTCTTGGTATACGCGATGAATTCGTCGGTCACCTGGTGCAACGCCACCTCGGTGACGTCAAGTCGATGCTGAGAGATCAGCTGCAACAGCAGATCGAACGGGCCCTCGAAGTTCGTGAGCCGAATTCGGAAACCGCGCGCGTCAGCGGCAGCCGGCACCGGGGCGGCGTCGGGCGTCGCAGGCTCCGCAGCGGTCTCGACGACATCCGGGTCCTGGTCCACACCAGCAGTCACGATTCGAACCGGTCGATTACCTCGCGAGCCAACGAGATGTATGCCTGTGCGCCGGAGGATTTAGGTGCCCACGTGGTGATCGGCTCCCCCGCCACGCTCGTCTCCGGGAAGCGGACGGTGCGGGTGATGACGGTGTGGAAGACCTGGTCGCCGAACACCTCGATGACCCGGGCCATCACCTCACGCGCATGCAAAGTTCGGGCATCGAACATGGTGATGACGATGCCGGACACCGACAGTTTCGGGTTGAGCCGGTCACGCACCTTGGCCACGGTGTCGGTGAGCAAGGCCAGCCCGCGCAGCGAGAAGAACGCGCATTCCATCGGGATGACCACACCCTCGGAGCAGGCCAGCGCGTTCACCGTCAACAGTCCCAGCGACGGCTGGCAGTCGATGAGCACGTAGTCGTACCGGTCCAGTACCGGGTGCAGCGCCCGGGCCAGCGAGTGTTCCCGACCGACCTCGTTGACCAGCTGAATCTCGGCCGCAGAGAGGTCGATGTTGCTGGGAATCAGGTCCAGCCCTTCGACGCGGGTGCGCATCAGCACATCGTCGACCGACACCCTGGGCTCCACGAGCAGGTTGTGCACCGTGGTTTCCAACTCGTGGTGGGCGATTCCCAAACCCGCCGACAGGGCGCCCTGCGGGTCAAGGTCAACGAGCAGTACCCGTCGGCCGTACCCGGCCAACGCGGCACCCAGATTGATGGTCGACGTGGTCTTACCCACCCCGCCCTTCTGGTTGCACATCGCGATGACCTTCGCCGGCCCGTGAGTCGTCAGCGGCTTCGGCTCGGGAATGTCCTTGGGGGGACGACCGGTCAGATCAAGGTCGCCGTCTTCGGCGGGGAAGTCAGAGTCGAGACTGCCGTCTGTCACGTCACCTCCCGGTCATCTACTCGACCCTGTGCGCGAACGCTGGGGGTCTCGCCCACTTGTGGGGGCCTTATCGAAGGCATTCGGGCAAGTCTAGTGGGGTTGCGGCCTTCGGTAGAGGCAACCCGCGCATGTGGTCGCGGAGGAGCTTGTGTGAAGACCATGTGGCGGCCACTAACGGGCACGGGGATGGGCACCCGCCCACACTTCGCGCAGCGAGCTCACCGTGACCAGCGTGTAGATCTGAGTGGTCGTCACCGAGGCGTGGCCGAGCAACTCCTGGACCACGCGGACATCGGCACCGCCCTCCAGGAGGTGTGTCGCGAAGGAATGCCGCAGGGTGTGCGGGGAAACCGCCGCGCTGATCTGGGCCCGCTCGGCGGCATCAGCCAACACCTGCCACGCGCTCTGACGGGACAATCGCCCGCCCCGCGAGTTCAGGAACAGCGCGGGAACACCACCACGTCCGCGGCGCGCCAGATCTGGACGACCCCGCACCAGATAGGCCTGAAGTGCTTCGACAGCAGGCCGACCCACCGGCACCAGCCGCTGCTTACCGCCCTTGCCCCAGAGCAGCGCGGAACGGGCCTGGACATCCACATCGTCGACATCGAGCCCCACCGCCTCGGAAATGCGCGCACCGGTGGAATACAGCAGTTCGAGCAGCGCACGGTTGCGCAGATCGAGAGGCCCGTCAGAGGCACTGCCGATACCGCCACCCGCCGCGGTCAGCAGCGCCTCCACCTGCTCGACGGTCAGGCTCTTGGGTAGCCGCCGATTGGGGGTCGGCGGTTTCACGGCCCGAGCGACATCGGTCGGTGCCAGCCCTTCGATGGCCGCAAACCGGTGCAGCCCCCGCACGGCGATCAACGCGCGGGCCGCCGACGAGGCGGACAGCTCCGGTACCCCGTTCTCGGGGTCACCCCGCCGCAGTGTCACCACGAAGTCGCTGACATCGGGTTCGGATACGTCGGCAAGCCGGCCGATCTTGCGATCGGCGAGATGCTGTTGATAGCGGCGCAGGTCCCGACGGTACGAGCTGAGCGTGTTGGCGGCGACGCCGCGTTCCACGTCGAGGTGATCCAGATAGGACTGGATCTCGCCGTCAAGGAGCCCCGCGACGAGGCCCCCGCAAGCGGGAGGTACCCCCACCTCAGGCGAAGAGTCGGCGGCAAGCGCGCGGTTCAACTACGTTCCTTGCGTTCGGTGAAGGCCGTGGGCCGGTCCGGCCACGGCGCGTCCACGGGGCGGGTGTGGTGACCCTGCAGCGCGACGTGTGCGGCCAGAATGCCTGCCGCCGCAATGGCATTGACCACCTCGCCGGCGAGCACCATGGACACCGCCTCGGTCAGCGGCACCCAGTGCACCGTCATGTCGGCCTCTTCGTCATGGCTTTCCCCACGGCCCGGGTGCGACAACCCGGTTGCCAGGAACACCCTGACCACCTCGTCGGTGAATCCGGGTGACGCGGCGGCATCCACGAGCACTCGCCAGGTGGTGGCCTCGACGCCGGTCTCCTCCAGCAGTTCGCGTGCGGCGGCCCGCTGGGTGTCCTCCCCCGCGATATCGAGCAGTCCAGCGGGTAGCTCCCACAGACGGTGGCCGAGCGGGTGTCGGTACTGATACACCAGCGCGACCCGGCCGACCTCGTCGATGGCGGCGACCGCCACCGCCCCGTAGTGCTCGATGACCTCACGGATGGCGCTACCGCCCCCTGGCATGGCCACCCGATCGCGGCGCAGCGCCAGAATGCCGCCCATATAGATGGGCTCGGACTCCAGGGTGACGAACTCGTGGCGTTCGCCCTCCCCGGAAGTCCCGCTACTCACTGTCAGGGTCCGTGTCCGGTCCTAGCGGAAGCCGTTCGGCCGCTTTGTATTCCATGGCAGCGCGAATAAACGCGCTGAACAAGGGGTGCGGACGGGTGGGGCGGCTCTTGAGCTCCGGGTGCGCCTGGGTGGCCACCGCGAAGGGGTGGACATCGCGCGGGTATTCCACGAACTCCACCAGGTGCCCGTCCGGCGAGGTCCCGGAGAACCGCAGGCCGCTCTCGGCAATCTTGTCGCGGTAAGGGTTGTTCACCTCGTAGCGATGGCGGTGCCGCTCGGAAACCTCGGTGCTGCCGTACGCCTCGGCCACGATGGAATCAGGCTCCAGGACGGCGGGATAGGCGCCGAGGCGCATCGTTCCGCCCAGGTCCGCTTCGCCCGCGACGGCCCGCACCTGATCGGCCATGGTGGCGATCACCGGGCTGGGGGTGTCGGGATCGAACTCGGCGGAGTTGGCATCGGCGAGGCCCGCCGACCGCGCCGCCTCGATCACCATGCACTGCAATCCAAGGCACAGGCCGAGTATCGGGATGCGCCGCTTGCGGGCGTACCGGATGGCGCCGAGCTTGCCCTCGATACCCCGGATACCGAAACCGCCGGGAATCAGCACCCCGTCGACATCTCCGAGCGCGGTCTGCGCGCCGGTCTCGGTCTCACAGTCGTCCGATGGCACCCACTTGATATCGACCTTGGTGTGATGCCGGAAACCGCCCGCGCGGAGCGCCTCGGTGACCGAAAGATACGCATCGGGCAAGTCGATGTACTTGCCCACCAGGGCGATTCGCACCGACTCACTGGGCTCGTGGACGCGCTGCAGCAGATCGCCCCACTCGGTCCAGTCCACGTCGCGGAAGGGCAGGTTCAGCCGACGCACCACGTAGGCGTCGAGCTCCTCGCGATGCAGCACCTTGGGGATGTCGTAGATCGACGGCGCATCCGGCGTGGAGATGACACCGTCGACGTCGACGTCGCACATCAGGGCGATCTTGTTCTTGAGTGGTTCGGGCACCTCCCGGTCACAGCGCAAGATCAAGGCGTCGGGGGTGATACCGATGCTGCGCAGTGCGGCGACGGAGTGCTGGGTCGGCTTGGTCTTGAGCTCGCCGGACGGCTTCAAATACGGCACCAGTGAGACGTGCAGGAAGAACACATTGTCGCGGCCGACGTCATGGCGAATCTGCCGCGCCGCCTCAAGGAACGGCTGCGACTCGATATCGCCGACAGTGCCGCCGATCTCGGTGATGACGATGTCGGGCCGTTCTCCCTTTTCATTGGGCTCGGCCATGGCCAGGATGCGGCTCTTGATCTCGTCGGTGATGTGCGGAATCACCTGCACGGTGTCGCCGAGGTACTCGCCGCGCCGTTCCTTGGCGATCACCGACGAATAGACCTGCCCGGTAGTGACATTCGCCGACCCGGACAAGTCGCGGTCCAGGAAACGCTCGTAATGTCCGACATCGAGATCGGTCTCCGCGCCGTCCTCGGTGACGAAGACCTCACCGTGCTGGAACGGGTTCATGGTGCCCGGATCCACGTTGAGGTACGGGTCGAGCTTCTGCATCGTCACCTGCAAACCGCGCGAGGTGAGAAGTTGCCCGAGGCTGGAGGCGGTTAGCCCCTTGCCGAGCGAGGAGGCGACTCCGCCGCTGACAAACAGATGCCGAGTGGCGGATTGAGGATGCTTGCGTAGACCTGGCAAGAAGGCTCCCGTGACGACTGCTGCAGGGCAATTCTGACTCGCTCGGGGCCCTGCTGACCCACGGAACCTCACCCTAACAAATACGCGGACAACCGGCGGCGAACACGCCGCGCGGTGTGGGCTAGATCCCTTTTAGGGGACGGTGATGGAAGTAGCTCCCGGACCAAGTCCGTACCGGCCCGAGTGCCCGTCGGCCTGTTCGCGCAGGGCCAGCACGGCGGTGATGCGGCCCGAGGCCATCTCGATATCGTCGACGGTGCTCGCCGCGGAAGCCATGGACCCGTCGGCGCGGGTCACCGCGATCGCCGCGATGCCGTTGGCGGAGCCGCTGCGCCCGGTCAGCACGGTGCCCGAGCCTCGCCGATCCAATGCGGCGGCGAATCGCGCCACGGTGGAGCCCTTGTTCCCGGCGTCATCCGGTAGTGCTCCCCCGGTCACCACCACCGCGAGGTTCCCCGCTGTCACCTGGCCATCGGTGTAGGTGATGAATCCGCTCTGGCGTAGTGCCGACAGCGCGGTGTTCCGCTGCTCATCGGTCACCGGAGGTGCCGGTTCGTCTGGCTTATGCGAGGGCACCTGCAGCACGATGCCCACCAGGTCGCCGGCCTGCGATCCCTGGTCGACCGCATCGGTGCGCAGCTGCGTTCCGGCGGGCAAGATCGACGAGTTCACGATGGTGCGCAGCCGTTCGCCCTGATTGGCGTCGGTGAACTGATCGGTCAGCCCGATCCGGCCCGATACCGAGCCGCCGGCGGTCGCGATGAGCTGGGCGATGCCGTCGACATCGGAGCGGTCGGCCTCCGGCGTGGTGATCAGAACCACCTTGCGATCGACCAGCGCATCCTTAACCATGCGGGGTGCCATGGTGGAATCGAAATTACTTGCCGCGTTGAGCTTTTCGTTGAGCGCGTTCTTGGCCTGATTCAGGTCTTCGATCTGCCGCTGCTGGCTGCGTTTGTCCTCGCGCAGACCGGAAAGCAATGTGTCATTGAGTAGACCGGAACCTAGTACGACGCCCACCGCAAGGGCAAGGAAAACCGCAGCGAGAGATATCGCGTGCTGACGTAGGGTAATCACGAGTAGCTCAGCTGACCAGGTTCTGCACCCAGATCGTCAACCGGTTCCAGTAGGCAAGCAGCCATTCGGCCGCGCTGTCGCCCGCGCTGGTGACCCACAGCATGGTGATCACCGCCACCAGCACCGCCAGGATCAACAGGGCAATCGCCCCGCCGGAGAACCGGTTGCGGTACAGCGTCGCAACGGCTTTGGAATCGACCAGCTTGGCGCCGACCTTGAGCCGGGTCAGGAAGGTCGACGGATTGGACTGCTGGCGTTCGCGATCGAAGAACTCTTCGATCGATGCAGAATGTCCCACGGTGACGATCAGCGATGCCCCGTGATGGTCGGCCAGTAGCAGCGCCAAGTCGGCGGCTGAACCGGCAGCCGGGAAGGTCACCGCACCGACCCCCAGGTCCTGGATGCGCTCAAGGCCGGCGGCGTGCCCGTCGGCATCGGCGGGAAGAACAACCTGCGCACCGGATTTCAGAACGTCGTTACTCATCAACAGCGGGTCCCCCACCACGATGAGTGGCCGGTACCCGGCCTTGCGGAGGATGTCAGCTCCGGTCCCGACGCCGATGAGAACCGGTTGGTACTCCTTGATGAAGGGCTTGAGGCTCTTCAAATCATGCGCGGCACCAACACCATCGGACACGACGACAACATGGCGGTTGCGCAGATCGATATCCACGTCCGGGATGCCGATGCCGTCGATCAGCAGCGGGCTTTCGCTACGGATGAACTCAATGGTGTTACCCGAGAATGCTTCCAGGTGGGCGACGAGACCGGTTTTGGCCTCGGTCATCAAATCGTGGACGTCCGCGTCGGTGCGCGGGGTTCCGGCGATGAGGCGGCGGTCACCGTTGTAGATGCCGCCGTTGTGCACCCGGACCGTCGAGCCGTCCTTGACCTTCTTGAAGACATCGGGCCCGATGCTGTCGATGAGGGTGATGCCGTTGGCGACGAGCACCTCGGGTCCGAGATTCGGGTAGCGGCCCGAGATCGACGGTGAGACGTTCACGACCGCGCTGACGCGCGCATCGACCAGAGCGTCCGCCGTGATGCGGTCCAGATCGAGGATGTCGATGACGGCAATATCGCCTGGGTTGAGGCGCTGCAGCAGCCGGTTGATGTCCCTGTCAGTGCGTACCGTTCCGACGATGCCAGGCCGGGAGCTGCTGCTTCGAGTGAGCATCGTGGTCAAGTTCATAGGGGTGATCATGACGCCGAGCCCCGGCCAGCCTGTGGAGGCGCGCCGTAACACCTGTCACATTAGTCACTTCAGCACCCCTGGTTTATCGCCGTGAATAGCGCATATTGCCTGTTCGAGTGGGGTGCGGAGGGTGAGTACTAGGCGCGCTCGGCGCGGGCGGCGTCGAGCAGCTCGCGGGCGTGCGCCCGGCCGGTGTCAGAGTCGCCCAGACCGGCAAGCATGCGGGCCAGCTCGGCGACCCTGTCCTCGTCGTCGAGGCGGCGGACACCGCTGCCTTTGCTGCTCACACGGTCAACGGTGAGGTGAATATCGGCAAATGCCGCCACCTGCGGCAGATGGGTCACCACGATCACCTGGTGGGTATGAGCCAGCCTGGCCAATCGTCGCCCGATCTGAACGGCCGCGCGCCCGCCAACACCGGCATCGACCTCGTCGAACACCATGGTGGTGCCGGCCGTCGAGGCGGCAAGTACCACCTCCAGCGCCAGCATCACGCGAGACAGCTCGCCACCGGAGGCGCTCTTGGCCAACGGCAGCATGGGGTTGTCGCGATGTGCCGCGAACCCGAACTCGACGGCGTCGATACCCGATGATCCGGCGTGCACAGCCTGCCCGGACGGCAGCGTCAGCGGCGCCGAATCGTCGGCCCGGGCTGGAATCGGCTCGACGGCAATGGTGAACGCGGCGCGGTCCATCGCCAGACCGGCCAGCTCGGCGGTGACTGCCTTACCCAATGCCTTGGCGGCCTTGGTGCGTGCCTTGGTCAGACCCGTTGCCGCGGTGGCCAGTTCACCGGCGAGCCGATCTACGCGTTGCGCGAGGGCGGCTAACGTTTCCTCGGAGGTATCGACCTCGGCGAGCCTGGTGCGTGCTTCCTGCGCCCAGGCGATCACTCCGTTGAGGTCGGCGGCATACTTACGGGTCAGCGTGCGGAGCTGCCCCTGGCGGGCCAGTTTCTCTTCGAGAGTGCTCGCATCGCTGGGCAATTCGTCGGTGAAGGCGGTCAGCTCGCGGGAGACGTCGCTGACTACCGCGAGCGCCTCGGCAAGTTGTGGCGCCAGCGCCTGCAGGGCCGCGTCGTCGGTGGCATCCAGCAGCGCCTTGGCCTTCGCGATGCGATCGATTGCCGAATCCGATTCACCGTCGGCTTCGTCGGCTCCGGCCAGCGCCCCATGTGCCGAGGCCGCCGCATCACGCAGGGCATCGAGTTCGGACAGCCGATGTATGTCGGCGGTCAGCTGGTCGTCCTCCCCTGGTTTGGGGTCGACCGTATCGATCTCGTTGAGCGCGAACCCTAGGCGATCTGCCTCCTGGGCGAGTTCACGCGCACGGTTGGTGCGATCGATCAGATCACGCCGGGCGGTGAGCCATTCCTCCCGCCGTTTGCGGTAGGTGGTGAGCAACGCCTCGATGCTCTCCGTCGCGAACCTGTCGAGGGCGGCGAGCTGCTGCTCTGGGCGCATCAGCCGCAGCTGGTCGTTCTGGCCGTGCACCGTGAGCAGCCCCGCGGTGAAGCTAGCCAGCGACTTGGCGGGCACGCTGCGCCCGCCAAGATATGCCCGCGAGCGGCCATCGGAGGTCACCGACCGGGCGGCGATCACGCTGCCGTCGTCGTCGCGTTGCGCCCCCGAGGAATCCAGCACTTCGGTGACGTCCGCAGGCTCGGCACCCAGCGGATCGGCGGTCAGGAATCGGCCCTCGACCACGGCACGATCGGCGCCCGCCCGCACCCGGTTCGCGTCGGCGCGCGCCCCGCCGAGCAGGTGAAGGCTGGTGACCACCATCGTCTTGCCGGCGCCGGTCTCGCCGGTCAGCACGGTCAGCCCACTGTCGAACTCCGCGGTGGCGGCCGGTATGGCGCCGAGGGACTCGATGCGAATCTCGGTGAGCACGGTTACCTTCCCCGCCAGCCCTTGACGGGCAAATGGAACTTGCGGACGATCCGGTCCGCGAAAGGCTTGCTGTCCAGGCGTGCCCACAGCACCGGCTGATGGCCGCGCACAACTTCGACGCGTCCCCCTGGGGGCACCCTGATTTCTCGGCGGCCATCACAGAACAGGAGTGCGTCGTGCCCATCGGCTTCGATCTCGACGGCGACGGTGGACACGGGACTGATCACCATGGGCCGCGCGAATAGGGCGTGAGCATTGTTGGGCACCACCAGGATCGCGTCCAGATCAGGCCAGACGACCGGGCCGCCCGCCGAGAACGCGTACGCGGTTGATCCTGTCGGCGTCGAGACGAGTACTCCGTCGCATCCGAACGCCGAGACCGGGCGGGCGTCCACCTCCAGCACCACGCCGAGCACGCCCAACCGGGGACCCTTTTCGATGCTGACCTCGTTGAGCGCCCAGCCGCGCTCTTTCACCTCGCCGCCGATACGGACCTGAACGTCCAACGTCATCCGGGTCTCGACGCGGTAGGTGCCTTCCACGACGTGATTGAGCACCGCATCGATGGCCTCGGCCTCGACCTCGGCAAGAAATCCGATGCGGCCCAAGTTGATACCGAGCACGGGGGCGGTAGCGCTGCGCGCGAGATCGGCGGCCCGCAGGAAGGTGCCGTCCCCGCCCAGGACCAGTACCAGTTCGCAGCCGGTGGCGGCGTCTTGATCGGCGTCGACGACTTCCACATCGACACCGAGGGAGCGGAACTCGGCGGGGTCCAAGTGCACGGGGCCGCGATCGATGGCCTCGGCGGTGAGCACCCGCAGCGTTATGCCGTTCTCCCCCAATATCTTCGCGACACGGCGGGCGGTTTCAGTCACCTCATCGCGGCCGGTGTGTGCGACAAGAAGGATTTTACGATCGTTCACTGAGGTCCCCTAGACACGGCGTCGGCGACGGCTGCCTCGACATCCAGCTCGGAATCTTTCGTGCGCAGCCACAGAAAGTACTCGACGTTTCCGGACGGCCCCGGCAGCGGGCTGGCCGTCACACCCGCGGTGAACCAGCCCTGAGACTGGGCACGACGAGCGACGGAGATGACGGCATCGGCGCGCAACTGCGGATCGCGCACCACGCCGCCGGTACCGACGAGCTCCTTGCCCACTTCGAACTGAGGCTTGACCATCGGCAGGATGTCGGCATCGGATGTGGCGCAAGAAATCAGGGCATCAAGCACCAGTGCGAGCGAGATGAAGGACAGGTCGGCGACGACTACCTGCGCGGGGCCGCCGATCAATTCGGGCGTCAGGGTGCGGACGTTCGTCCGATCGAGGACGGTGACGCGGTCGTCGGACTGCAGCGACCACGCCAGTTGGCCATATCCGACATCGGCCGCGACCACCTCGCGGGCGCCGGACCGCAGCAGCACCTCGGTGAATCCGCCGGTGGAGGCGCCGGCATCCAGGCATCGCTTGTCGTCGACGGAAAGTCCTTGTGGCCCAAAGGCATCAAGAGCTCCGAGGAGTTTGTGGGCACCGCGCGACACCCAGCGGTCCTCGGACTCCCCTTGCACCACAAGGGAAGCCGTCGCGGGGACCGCGGTGGCAGCTTTGGCGGCAGGTATGCCGTCGATACGGACCCGGCCCGCCTCGATCAGTTCAGCAGCCTGCTGACGAGAACGAGCGAGCCCGCGGCGCACCAACTCTGCGTCGACCCTGGCGTGCCGCGCCATGGCTATCCTTGCTCCGCGGATTCCAGTGCTCGGACCAACACCTCATGGGCTTGCTCAAGGACCTGAGCCTGGTTCTCCAGGTCCACCTCGGCCTCGGTTTCGCCCGCGCCGGTGTGCTGATCGAGCTGACCCAGCAGCGCCTCTACCTGTGACCTGACCTCATCGGGGTCAGGTCCGGCGGTCTGGCGCGCGACATCGTTCGGGGTGGTCATCGCGCTCAAGGCTAGTGGATCTCCCCGACGTGGCCGGGCCGACGACACACTATCCGGCAGAAAGCTGCTGCAAGGCGTGTTCAGCTAGGTCATCGGTGGCGACGATGGGCCTGATGGCAGGGGCTGGATCCGTCCCCCAGACCGCGGCCGCCAGCGCCTGGGCCAGCGACAAGGGTGATCCAGTGGAGTCGTTGGACCCGACCGACACCTGATCTGCACCCACGGAGACCTGCCACGACGGCTTCGATTCGATACGCACATCGGCCAGCGGGAGATGCAGTGCGCTCAAATCCGTTCCCAAGAACGTGGGCCGGTGCGTGGTGTCCGCCCAGATCGCGTCGATGGCGCTGTTCACACCGGTAAGCACCATGAGGCTGGGCAGGCCCGCACCATTGGCCCCGGAGATGTCGGTATCGAGGCGATCCCCGACCACGAGGGGCCGGGTGAAGCTGCCGCGCGCCAGCGCGTCCTGGATGAGTGCGCGCCCCGGCTTGCCGGCCACTACCGGATCGGCATCGGTGGCGGTGCGCAGCGCGGCGACCATCGACCCGTTTCCGGGTAGCAGGCCCCGCTCGGTCGGCAGCGTCGCGTCGACATTGGCCGCCACCCAGTACGCACCCGCCCGGATGGCCAGGGCGGCCTCAGCGAGGGTCGTCCAGCAGGTGTCCGGCGAATGTCCCTGCACGACAGCGCGTGGGTCCTCGTCGAAGCTGCGCACCGGCGTAAGGCCGACGGCGGCCACCTCCGCCGCCAGCGCCTCGGTACCGACCACGAGTACCGCCTCATCACGCCCGAGGGTCTCGGCGAGCAGTCTGGCCGCGCTTTGCGCACTCGTAACAACGTCGCCGGGGGCCGCGGTGAAACCCAGCGAGGTCAGGTGTTCGGCCACCTCGGGTGCGGAACGGCTGGCGTTGTTGGTGACGTACAGCTGCCGGGCATCGCCGGCGGCGGCCAGGGACGCAATCGCATTGGGGGTGGGTTCGGCACCCCGGAACACCGTGCCGTCAAGGTCAAGGAGCAGGCAGTCGTACGAGCCGGCGAGTGTGTCAGGCAAGTTCGGCGGCCCGATCCTCGGCGTCCGTGTGGCCCTCGACATCGGCATTGGCGGCGTGCAGGAACCATTGCACTGCTTCGGGTTTGCGATCCAGCGCCAACAGGATGTCCGCGTAGGCGTAGAACAGCCGCGCCGCGACCACGCCGACGCGCTTGGGATCCGGTGCCGGAGTGGAGAGCACCGCCAGCGCCTGATCGAGCTGCCCCATATCGGCGCGCGCTCCGGCGGTGACGATGCGCAGTTCGTCGGCGGCGTCGCCGGTGAGGGCCTTGGCCTCATCTCCGCGAGCGAGCTCAAGAGCGCGTTCGGGCCGCCCCACACCCCGTTCGCAGTCCGCTATCAGCGCCAGCAGCGGTGAGCGGGTGCCCATGCGCTTGGCCGCACGCAGTTCGGACAACGCCAGCGCCCAATCTCCGCAGTGATACGCGGCGATGCCGAGCGCCTCACGGACAGCCGCGATCCGGGCCGCGCGGCTCTTGGCGGCCTTCGCATGCGCAAGAGCGGTCTCGGGGTCCTCGTCCAGCAGGTTGCCGGCGGTCACCAGATGCCGGGCCACCGTCTCCGCGGTGTTCTTGTCCAGACTGAGCAATTCGGCGCGGACATCCGGAGCGAGCTGCTTGGCCTCCACCTCGTCGGGAATGACGGGGCCGAAGTTTCGTGGAGCCGGTCGGTCATCGGTGCGCCGCGGGCGCGGTCCCTGATCCCGTCGCGGGCGGTCACCGCCGCGCTCGTCGGAACGCTGACGGCGCTCGCCGCCGCGCTCATCCGACCGGTGTGGACGTGCAGAGCCACCGCCGCGGTCGTCGCGTTGGGCACCCGAATCGCGTGCGGGCCGACTCGGGCCTTGCCTTCTCGGGCCCTGCTGCCTGGGTCCTCGCTGGTCCACGGGCACCTCCTTCTATAGCGCGAGTATGCCGGTAGCGAGCCCTCCGCCGGAAATTCGGTGGCGATGTATGTGACCGGTTCCGCAGACTAGGCGTCATGAGCCATGTGCAGCTCGATGCCATCGGCTACCACCTCCCGGACGGCAGAGCACTACTTCACGATGTCAGCCTGCGCGTAGGTGAGGGCAGTAAAACGGCGTTGATCGGCCCCAACGGGACCGGCAAGACGACACTGTTGCGCATCATCGCCGGTGATGCCGATCCACACGACGGAGCCGTAACCCGTGGCGGGCAGCTCGGAGTGATGCGGCAGTTCATCGGATCGGTTCGTGACGATTCGACGGTCCGCGAGCTACTGCTGTCGGTGGCACCCGATCGCGTCAGGTTGGCCGCCGAGCGCCTGGACCGTGCGGAGCTGGTGCTCATGGAGCGCGACAGCGAGCCCGATCAGCTCAAATACGCGCAAGCACTGGCCGACTGGGCCGATGTGGGCGGCTACGAGTTCGAGACCGAATGTGACGTGCACACCATGGCCGCACTCGGAATTCCCTACGAGCTCGCCAGATTTCGCGGGGTCAACACGCTCTCCGGAGGTCAGCAGAAGCGGCTGGTCCTCGAATCGCTGCTGCGCGGACCCCACCACGTGCTGCTACTCGACGAGCCCGACAACTATCTCGATGTCCCGGCCAAGCGCTGGCTCGAGGAGAAGCTCGCCGAGTCTCCGAAGACCGTCCTGTTCGTCAGCCACGACCGCGAGCTGATCAATCGCGCGGCCGGACAGGTCGCCACGCTGGAACCCACACGGTCCGGATCGACCTTGTGGGTGCATCCGGGTTCGTTTGCGACGTATCACCAGGCCCGCGCGGACCGCAATGCCAAACTCGCCGAATTGCGTCGCCGCTGGGATGAACAGCGGGCGGCGCTGCGCGATCTGGTGCTGATGTACCGGCAGAAGGCGGCCTATAACTCCGATATGGCCAGCCGGCTGCAGGCCGCCGAGACCCGGCTGCGCCGGTTCGACGAGGCGGGGCCGCCCGAAGCGGTGCCGTTGCGACAGAACGTGCGCATGCGTCTTGCGGGCGGACGCACCGCCAAACGTGCCGTGATCGCGGACAATCTCGAATTAACCGGCCTCACAAGCCCATTCGATGCCGAGCTGTGGTACGGCGACCGGGTCGCGGTATTGGGCGGTAACGGAACCGGCAAGTCACATTTCCTGCGGCTGCTGGCCTGCGGCGGCACCGACCCGGAGCAGGATCAGCTGCCGGTTGGCGAGATGATTCCCGAGCCGGTGCGCCATGGCGGACGACTCCGGTTGGGTGCTCGGGTACGTCCCGGCTGGTTCGCGCAGACGCACCATCATGTGGGACTGATGGACCGCACACTGCTGGACATCCTGCATCACGGGGACGAGAGGCGCGCCGGACACGGGCGCGAGCAGGCGTCACGAATCCTGGACCGCTATGGGTTGGCAGCATCCGCCGAGCAGACCTTCGGCTCGCTGTCCGGCGGACAACAGGGCCGCTTTCAGATCCTGCTGCTGGAGCTGATGGGTTCAACCCTGCTGCTGCTCGACGAGCCGACCGACAACCTCGACCTGCACTCGGCGGAGGCGCTGGAGGACGCGCTGACGGCCTTCGACGGCACGGTCATCGCGGTCACTCACGATCGATGGTTCGCGCGGACCTTCACCCGCTTCCTCATCTTCGGTGAGGACGGCAAGGTGAAGGAATCTGTTGAACCCCAATGGACCTAGTGGGCCGTAGAACTAGCGGACTCGCTGAACCCCGGCGATATTCCGCTTGCCGCGGCGCAGTACCAACCAGCCCCCGGTGAGGTAATCGCCATCACTCGGCGCCCAGTCCTCGGCGTCGACCCGCGTGTTGTTGACGTAGACGCCACCCTCCTTGATGGTGCGGCGTGCGGCGCCCTTGCTTTCCGAAAGTCCGCTGCTCACCAGGAGATCCACGATGGTGTCGGGTTCGCCGTCGGCGAGCCGGGCTGGCTCCCCGTTTCCGGCCTCGGTGAGGGCGGCAGTCAGGGTGCCCTCGTCGAGGCGGTCCAGCTCGCCACGGCCGAACAGCGCACCGCTGGCGTGTTCGACAGCCTGCGTGGCGCTTTCACCGTGGACCAGCGTGGTGACCTCGGCGGCCAATCGGCGCTGCGCTGCGCGCTCATGCGCGCGTTCCGTCGTCGCCGTCTGCAGCTCGTCGACCTCGTCGGCGGACAGGAACGTGAACCAGCGCAGGTACCGCACCACGTCGGCGTCGGCGGTGTTGATGAAGTACTGGTACCAGGCGTAGGGGCTCGTCATCTCCGGATCGAGCCAGAGGTTGCCGCCTCCGGTGGATTTACCGAACTTGGTGCCATCGGCCGCGGTCACCAGCGGAACGGTCAAGGCATGCACCGAGGCGCCATCGAGCTGGCGGGCGAGCCGCACCCCGGCCACGATGTTGCCCCACTGATCGGAGCCACCGATCTGCAACGAGCAGCCGTACTTTCGGTGCAGCTGCACGTAGTCGTTGGCCTGCAGCAACATGTACGAGAACTCGGTGTAGGAGATGCCATCGCCCTCCAGCCGCCGGCGGATGGTGTCGCGGTCGAGCATGACGTTAACGGAGAAGTGCTTGCCTAGATCGCGCAGGAACTCCAGGGCGGTGAGCTGGCCGGTCCAGTCAAGGTTGTTCGCGACGATGGCTCCGGTTGGGCTGTCACTGAATTCGACAAAACGCTCCAGCTGGCCACGAATTCGGCCCGCCCACTCGGCCACGGTGTCGGCGCCGTGCAGGCTGCGTTCGGAGGTGTCCCGCGGGTCTCCGATGAGTCCCGTCGCTCCCCCAGCCAACACGATCGGCCGGTGCCCCGCCCGCTGGAATCGGCTCAGCGTGAGCAGCGGAACCAGATGCCCGGCGTGCAGGCTCGCCGCGGTGGGGTCGAAGCCCCCATAGACACTGATCGGGCCCTTCGCGATATCGGCCGCGAGCGCGTCGCGGTCGGTTGTCTGCGCGATGAGGCCGCGCCAGGTCAGCTCGTCGAGGATGGATGAGCCGCTGGCGCGAGGATCGTTAGTCGGGGAAGCCACGGAGACGATCATCCCTTATCGGGTTCAGCGTGCCGGATACCGCTCGTCCCAGTCCTGTCCCGGCGGCCCGACTAAGTCGTCGGAGATCGCCATGATGAGTTCGCGCAATTCGAGCTCGGACAGCCAATCCGGCGGCAATGCCTGGGTGCGTCGTGGGTCTCCTCATGCCGGGGATACGTGATGAGAAGACCCAGCGCCGACGGGACAGCGTCGGGCAGCATGAGATCGGCCGCCAAGCGATTGACGATCACCGCAAGTGCTCCCGCAACGACTATCGCTACCCATGTTCACCAGTACCCGGTTGTGGTGCACGGGGACTGCGCCGGTACGCAGATACCTCCGGATATTCGGGCAACCAGAACCGCCACGGACGATCCGCTGCCAGACTGACACCCACACGTGGCCCGGACTGCGCCTTCCGTGCACGACTCAACACGATGCGCACCGGGCTGGCGGCGGAGAAGACGTCGACGCCGTTGTCCTCCTGGGTGATTGCGAGCGCGGCACCCAAGTTGCCGGGGCCGCGGGCCAAACTCGCGTCGTTGCGCGCCGCCGGACGTCGTTGCCAACAGATCGGGACACCATCGACTATCGCCGCGGCACGCATCAAGACACCGCAGGCGACACCGTCCGGGCCGCACACCACATTGGCGCACAGGTGAATTCCGTGGCTTCGGTACACGTACAGGTGGCCGGCAGGCCCGAACATCACCCGGTTGCGGTTCGTCGGGCCGCGAAACGAGTGAGAGGCAGGATCGGGCCACGGGCCGTCCGGCACGCCCCCGTACGCCTCCACCTCAACGATCAGTGCCCGTACGCCACGCGACTCGATGGTGGCGCCGAGCAGGCGCTGCGCGGCCTTTACCGGGTGGGTCTTGAGAATCTCGGCGCTCACTCCCCGATTGTGCTTGACCGTCGCGGGCTCTCTGCCCGCCCCCGCGCGGCGCTACCTGGGGGCGCGATAGTTCAGTAACGTGATGTCGGTGAGTTCAAAGCGGCCCGGGCGTCGTCCGGGTACCAGCAACACCCGTGACGACATTCTCGCGAGTGCTCGAAAACTATTCTCGGTCAACGGAATCGACAAGACTTCGATGCGTTCCATTGCCGCCGACGCGGGAGTGGACCCCGCGCTCATCCACCACTACTTCGGGACGAAGCTCGATCTTTTCCGTGAGGTGGTGCAGCTGCCGGTCGATCCGAGTGTGGTGTTGCAACCCCTGCGCGAGGTTCCGGTCGACGAACTGGGGGTCGCGATCCCCCGGCTGATCGTCGCGTTGTGGGACTCGGACCTCGGCGCCAATGTGCTGGCGGTGTTCCGCTCGGCGCTGGCGGGTGCCGACGACGGGTTGGTGCGGGTCTTCTTCCGCGAGGTCTTGGTCAACATCATCGCCGAGCGCGTCGACAATCCCGTCGGCAGTGGCGTGCTGCGGGCCGAGTTCGCGATCACACAGATGGCCGGCATCTTGGTGGGCCGGTACATCCTGGCGATCGAACCGCTGGCCTCGCTGACATCAGAGCAGATTGCCCTCACCGTGGGGCCGAACATTCAGCGATATCTGACCGGCGAGCTGCCCAGCATCACGCAGTGAAGCGCTGGTGCTCCTCGTCGGACACTTCGCGTGCCTCGTCCGGCAACAGCACAGGGATCGAATTCTCGATCCGATAGGCCTTGCGCAGGCGGGGGTTGTAGAGGAGGCCGTCGGTATCGCTGCCGATGAGCAGGAGTGTCCCGCGGTCGACCGGGCAGACCAAGATGGCTAAGAGTGCGGCGTCAAGAGGCATATCGGTGCGATCAGCCCAGCGGGATGTTCTGGTTGAAGATCTGCTGACCGCCGCCCCCACTGACGCCGATACCCGGTCCGGGATTGACGTTGGGAGGCCCACCGTTCGGGTTGTTGGTTCCGTTGGTGCCACTGATGCCGATGTGGACAGGCTGTTGCGGCTTCTGGGCGGCCTTGAGGAACTGCGTCTGCACTGCGATGACCGACTTCAGTGTGTTGATCAGCGGCATCTGGCTGGGACGCTTGTCCAGGGCGGCCTTGAGGGCATCGTTCTGTGCCGAACTGACCTGGGCGCCCTTTGCACGCAGCTGCAGCGAGGTGCGGACCAGGTTGGAGACCTGACCACCACTGGTGCCCGTCGAGTACTCGTGCGCGATGTCATCCAGTACGTCGGCGCGGGCGGTGCCGGCACCGGGCCCGAACGCCAAGGCGGCGCAGAGGCCAACCGTGGCCAGCGCGGTACCCGCGAGGGCACGTGGGCGTGTCGGCATGACGAGTTCCTTCCGGTATCGCGGACGTCAGCCTAACAACACCCCGCCACATCAGCAGCAGAAGGCGAGGCGGTGGCGTGTGGGTGGGCCCGCCCTGCAGCGCCCTAGCGGGCCGCGCCCTGCAGCGCCTCAACCGTCGCGGCAGTAAGTCGGTGGTAGGTGCCCGATTCCGGATCGAGGTGCCACGTCTGCCGGCCCGGCTTCGGCAGGCCCAAATCCCGCAGGTGTGTCGTCGACGGCCGGTAGGAGGCACTCAACGGCAGATTCGGAACCACCTTGATGATGTCCGGACGTTCGGTGATCGGGACCGCGGCAAACGCTTCGGCCAGATCCGCGGGCGATAGCGCCTCGCCGGGCCGCAACACCACTGCCGTCACCGCAAGCGTGGTTTCGCCCGATTCGACCGGATAAGTCGCGACCAGATCGATGGCACCCAGAGCGCCCAGCGCGTTGCTGGTGGCCTCGGCATACACAACACCCCGCGCCGTTCGGATCGCGGTTCCCCGACCGTCAAGCATCCAGAAATCACCGTCTTCATCCCGGCGGAACAGGAACTCAGACGACACCCAGGTGTCGCCGGGCGCGAATACGCCGCGTCGCACCGCAGCGGTGGGGTCAACGTCTCCCGGCGGCTTCGCCAACAGCAGGCCGACCTCCCCGGGTTCGGCGATCTGCACGAAGCCGTCCTCCCCCTCGATGATCACGTCCTCGATGGGGTCGTACGCGGCCAGCCGCACCTTGCCGCCGCCGGGTAGGGGGCGACCCTTGCTGCCGACCTTCGTGCCGGACACGTTGGCCAGCACCGCCTCGCCGTCGGTTGTCGCGAAGAACTCGACGACATGAGCGGGCTCAAACTTCTCGGTGACCCGTCGCCACAGACCTGCGGGCATGCCCGATCCGATGAACAGGCGGACCGAATGATGCGCGCCGAGGGCCAGCGCCGGATCGTCGATAACCTCATGCATCATGGCCCAGGTATAGGACACCACGCTGACGCCGTACTGATGGATCTCCTGGACGAATCGATCGGGATCGAGCCCGCGCGACAAGGCAATTCGCGCACCGCCGGCCACCGCTCCGCCGATGCTGACCAGCAGCCCGGACTGGTGATGCAGCGGCGTGAGGCAGTACACGGTGTCGGTGGAGCTGAGCGCGGCGGCCGACGCGGTGCCGAACGCCGACAGCGCCCACCGATGATTGGTGATCTGTTTCGGCAGCAGCTTGGCGCCGGTGCCACTGAACATCACAAATGCCAGGTCACGGGCTTGACCGGGATCCGGCCGGTACCACCCGGGTAGTTGGACGGCGTCAGGATCGATCTTTTCCATGTCGATGGTTGAGCCGTCATCGGGAATGGCCAGGTCGCGCGACTCACCGCCGCCGAGTACCAACACATGGACCGGAAGGCTCTGTGCAACAGGAAGGTTCGGCGGGTCGGTGAGTAGTTCGGAGATCTCCCCCAACTTGACGGCGACCTCGAGATCAGCATCCGGCGGCAGCAAGACCGCGACGGCACCCAGACGCGACAACGCGGCGATGGCGACCAAGGCGCTGGGACGGGTCTCCATGAGAATGCCCACCCGCACGCCTTGACGGACTCCCACCTCGATGAGGCCCTTGACCACGTTATTGATGCGGCGATCGACTGCCTCATAGGTGTGCACGCGGCCGTCGAAGAGGAAGCACTCGCCGTGCGGGGTGCGACGCGCCTGTTCGGTCATCAACCGGCCCATCGAGATTCGGGTGTGATCGTGAATCTGCCCCAAGCGTGTCAACCGCGGAAGCGTGCGAACTGCCTCGACGGCAATCGATTTCACCGACTTGTTGGCGGCCGCCGCGGCTGCTCCCGCGGTGCGGGCAGCCGTGATGGCGACCTCGGTAGTGGTGCTCAGGCCATGTGCCACACGGGAAGCGAGCGGGACGCCGCCGCCGTCGAGTTGGCCGGCCTCGTGCTCGTACATGAGATCCACTGACGGGGGTTTCGACGCTTCGCCTTCGCGCCATTGCACCCATTGGCTGACTGTCGGCCAGGTCTGAGCGACGGCGGTCGAGCCGACCACCAGACCGAAATGACCTGCGCGGATGAGGTATTCGTAGACGTCGGCCTTGGGAGCGGCGCGCAGTATGCCACGCACCGAAGCGGGTTGTCCGATGTCGTCGACCTCGCCGACGACCGCCAGAACCGGGCAGGTGATGTCACTGAGGGTGACCACCCGGTCGTTGACGGTGAAGCCGCCGGTGGTCATGCGGTTGTGCACCACGAACTGACGCAGCAGCTCGGCGATCGCCGGACCGGACCATGCGATCCAGCCCTCATTGGCCAGGAATTTGCGCTGCTGCTCGCGTGGGAGCAGCGCGTCCCGGTCGTGCAGCTGCCGCAGGAAATCGAGGCGGCCCCTGATGGTCTTGACCGGATCCAGCATCTGGAAGCCGAGCCGTGCTGACCATGCCGGAATGGAGAATCGGCTGAATACGTGGTCGGCCATGAATTCGGCAATATCGGCCGAAAGCCCGGCCGGCATACCCATGGGCATCGCGGCGTTGGCGTCGACCGGCGAGCCGAAGGTGATGATGCTCGCAATGGTGCGCGACTTTCGCAGTGCCGCAGTCTGATAGCAGAACATGCCACCCTGGGAGTAACCGGCCAGGTGTATCTGGCGGCCGGTGATACGGTGCACCGTCTCGATGGCGTCACTGATCGCAACGACGTGATCGGACAGAGTGCGCTCCATACCTCCGGCCATCCGGTCGGGGCTGCCGAAGTCGATGACCCACGGGTCGATACCGGCCCGATGCAGCATGCCAACGGCGCCACCGTCCTGAGTGACGTCCCACATGTCCGCGGCCATCATCATCGGATGAACCATGAGGACGACCGGCCCGGCGTCTTCTGCCCCGGCCGAGCCCGGCGCGAAGTAGCGGCGCAACCGGTACATGGGCACGCTCTCGACGATCTGGTGCGATGACGCGGTGCTGCCGGTCTCGAGGCCACCGAGGCGCAGGACCTCAAGCCCGTTCTGCGCGGTGGCTGCCAGGCGTGCGACAGGCTTGGTCAAGGAGGAGAGATTGAAGGCCACTGCTGCTCCTTAGATACCGATCGTCCACCCGGGATGCCCAGGTGAGGGCCCGCTCATCCTGTCACAATGGGCGTACCCGACTGACCAAATCCCTGTCACCTGATCGGAGGCGGCAGTGTGGTGCGAGCCTCTACGATGGCGCGGTGGGGAATCTGTTGCTGAGGCCGCTACGCCTCTGGGTGATGTACCTGCCGCAACTTGCGGCGTGCTATCTGTTGGGCCTGCTGGGGCGCAACATCGCGATCGAATTGGCGGCGCAGCTTGGTTGGAAGAACTATTTGTGGGCCGACCTCCTGATGCCTTTCGCGGGTCTGGCCCGGCTTGGTTCCATCGTCGCCATGTTCTTGGTGCTGCGGTCGGCGATCCCGTCGCTGGCGGCGACACCGAGAGCGTCATTGAAGAATCTCGATCTGTTCGCAAATGTTGTGCTGCCGTTCTTTGCCATTTACTGGGCATGGCAGATGTTTGCCGACGACTGGATCGCCTTCGAGGGAAAGGTCGGGCTTCGCCGCGAGGCCGCACATGTGCCCGGTGAAGTCAACCAGTTCGACCCGTCTAACCTGCCGGTCAGCGACATTGTTTGGTTCCTCATCGTGGGAGCCTTTGTGCTCCGATTCGTCCTGAAGATCAAGCCCATCAAGGAACGACTGCCCACATGGTTTGTGCTGATCCAGGTGTATTTGGATGCGTTATGGGTGTTTCTCGTACTCACCTTCTCCGCAAGTAAGGGACTGACCTTCTTCCTCAAGCCGGCCACATGGTTCAAGGAACGAAGGATTGTGGTTTGGGCAGAAACGACTCGCGCAGAACTGTTCTCTCACTTCCGTCCGCTGGAAGTCGTGTGGAACATACTGACCGACGCGGTGAGCACCGCCTTTAGCGGAGCGGGTGTTCCGTTGATCTGGCTCGCCATCGCCGGAATTATCTACGGCTCATCGAATCAGGCCAGTTGGCGTGGCGTGCTGCGGACGGTCGTGGGCTCTCAGGGCGATCTGGTGGCGGACCGGTTGGCACCCACCGCAGGTCGCGTGCAAAGTCGTTTGTCGGGCGTATCCGACGGCGCACGCAGTAAGACCCGCGAACTTGCCCTGTCCCAGTTCGGAAAGTTCCGTCCCATCGCTGATTCGGCACGCTTGGTGCTGCATGGCGGCTTCGTGGTTATTGCCACATACGTGCTGCTGTACTTATGTTTGTCGTGGCTGGACATGGCCGATAGTTTCTATCGACCGCAGATGCAAGTTGGTGGGTATCTGACCCGCGGGTTCGCCTGGCTGCTCGGGCCCCACCCTGAGTACTTCTGGACCGGAGTCGGACCGATCCTTGCCGCGCTCTCGGGCATTTTGGTTGCGACGCTGCGCGTTTGCCTCATCGCATCGGTCTTCGCGCATTGCGTGGAACGCGCTGAGCACCAACTGACACCCGCACCTGTCGCCGAGTCTGAAGAAGTGCTCGACTACCCGGATCCAGCCCTGTCGCCCAATCAAAGCTCAATGGCTCCGCCCGGCCCTTAATCAGGGATGTTCAGCCTGACCGAGATTCGGTCCCCGTCCATGATGTCGACGGACGTGGCACGTATCTGCTCAGGGACAACGAAGGCGAACAGAAGAGAGCCCGGTTTGGAGCACATATCCGAGGTGCCGTCTGGGAACGGAATTCCGCTGTAGCTTTCGGCCAACCATGCATGCGCGCCGTCGGTGATTCGTGCGCGGCAATAGGTTTGCGGCGCGGGCCCGGAACGTTTGATGGTGACCACGGAAATCTCGGTCCCCTTCGGAATGGTTGAGCTGAACGCACGAGGCCACTTGCCAAGATGTCGGATAGGGCCCAATTCCCACATCTGGCCGTCGATGATTTGCGACTGCCCCGCGGGCACGGTGTGCTGCGGAGTCACGCTCGCCCGATAGGTGTTCCACGGTTCGCGAAATGATAGGAACCCGATTGCGACAATGGTCACGGCGGCGACGGCTCCGGCGACCGTATTGCGAAACCACAGCCGCGAGAACAGATTATGCACGCTGGAACGTCGATGCTTGGCTGCAGAGGGCTCATAGGTTTCAGTCACGGCGTACCTGCTTTGTTGGCGGGCAACGCGATCACCGCTGCGCGTGGTGCATGTTGTGGATCGAGAGGAATATCGATCAGCAACGCGGAATCCCACTTCGCGGGTTCGCCCACTATTTTGGGCTTCTCATAGATGAGGCCGAGCTGTGCGACCGGGGACCTGTTGACGGAGTCGGTTGGTACCTCGAATACGTACACGCCCGTGACCGGTATAAGAGGACTCAACGGCGCGGTGTCCAACGTTGAGTAACGCAGACGGTCATCAGGCAAAAACACCTTGTCATCAAGGACCAGACGAGCCGAGGCTCCATCAGCGTCAATCAATGAGGTGACCGTTGCCTTCACCACTATCCATTGCCCTTGAGCCTGCAGATTGCGCGCCTTGGGCAGTACACCGGTGTGTTTGACCACCGGTGCTATTCCGGCTTTCGTGACGGTCACCGAAAACAGCCGTCCGGTGACCTCGGTGCCGGCCGAACCATGCACCTCAAATGGTGCGGCGACGTCTGTGGCATACGGCAGCCGCCGCCATACATACACCGAGGCCGCCAGCGCCACGACCACTAGGCAGATGGTCATCCCGATCCGCAGGGGCGCTGATTCGATGCGTGGCGTTGCCCATTTCATCGGATTCATTTCGGAGCCTCGACAGGGACCAGAACCGATGCGTGATCGGCGGTATCACGCCAGCTGGCTCCGTAGATTACGTAGCCTGACGCCGCATACTTGCGAAAGGGCACCTGCACCTCGACATTTGATCCCTGTTTTACCGCAGCAGCGGGAACATTCCAGATCACCACCGCGTTTTCGGTCAGTCCAGGCTGCAGAACGAACAGCGGTGACTGGTCGTGCACGCGGAAACTGCTGGGTTGGTCTCTAGCAATCATGTCGGCACTCCATACATCAGGAACCTTCGGCAAGGAGAACATTTCCGACACGCTGCCAGGCATCGCGGCCTTGTTCATGATCTGGGCAGTCACGCCAAGGTAGACGCGCCCCGGCATTGCTTTAGCCAGCACGCGGCCATCGCCAACGACCTCGGGAACAATTCTGGCGTTCTTCACCACGATGACGAACTGATTATTGTCAAATGGCTGCCCCACGGTGAACGACTTCGTTGTTTTATCAACGGTGTCAAGACCACCGAAGCCTGCGGTAGCAAGAATCGCCGCCACCGCCACGACATGCCACATCTGAACGAACTCAAGGTCGTGCCACCACGAGCGGACCCATGCGGTCAACCGGCCGACAGCACTTCGCGGCGCAGGCAGCGTGGGGTTTTCCGAGACGATGGAGCCAGCCCCCACCGGTTCCGCGGCACCGGGGCGGCGCCATACTGCGTTTGGGTCGTCCGGTACCCCACCCCCCGGACCGGGGCCCGATGACGTCGGGTCCGGCTCACCGTCCATGGCTGGATATTAGCCTGGTTGATTGCCGCTCGGACCGCGCAGCACGTTCAGACGCGCCGATACCAGCTCACGCTGCTCAGCAACCCGCTCGGGGGCGGTGCCGCCGCGCGCACTGCGTGAGGCGACGGACCCGGCGGTGGTCAGTACGTCACGTACCTCGCCCGTCAGCTCCGGGTGAATGGCCGCGAACTCGTCGTCGGTGAGGTCTTCAAGACCGACGCCGCGGGCCTCGGCTACACGAACCGCCTCCCCCGCTGCCTCGTGCGCGATGCGGAACGGGATGCCTTGACGCACCATCCATTCCGCCAGATCGGTGGCCAGGGTGAATCCCGCGGGAGCAAGCTGTGCCATGCGATCGGTGTGGAATCGCAGCGTGGCGACCAACCCCGCCATCGCGGGCAGGAGCAACTCCAGCTGGGCCACCGAGTCAAACAGTGGCTCCTTGTCTTCCTGCAGGTCCCGGTTGTATGCCAACGGCTGCGCCTTCAAGGTAGCCAGCAGGCCGGTGAGGTTGCCGATCAGTCGTCCCGACTTACCGCGCGCCAGCTCCGCGATGTCCGGGTTCTTCTTCTGGGGCATGATCGAACTACCCGTGGACCATGAGTCATCAAGGGTGACGTATCCGAATTCAGTGGTGCCCCACAAGATGATGTCTTCCGACAGCCGCGACAAATTGATGGCGATCATGGCGAAAACAAAGGCGGCCTCGGCTGCGAAATCACGTGCCGATGTGGCGTCGATCGAGTTATCCGCGGCTGCGGTGAAACCCAGATCCAAGGCGATGGCATCCGGGTCCAGTCCCAATGAGGACCCTGCCAGTGCCCCGGCTCCGTAGGGTGAGACGGCGGTGCGTCGGTCCCAGTCGACGAGACGATCCACATCGCGCAGCAGTGGTTGCGCGTGCGCCAGCAGATGATGCGCCAGCAGTACCGGTTGAGCTGCCTGCAGATGGGTCTTGCCCGGCATGATCGCCTCGGGATGCGCACCGGCCTGATCGGCCAGTGCCTGCACAACGTCGAGCACACCGTCGGAAACGCGTCCGGCCGCGTCGCGCAGCCACATTCGAAATAGTGTGGCCACCTGATCATTTCGGGACCTACCGGCACGCAAGCGGCCGCCGATATCGGGCCCCACTCGTTCGATCAGCCCGCGTTCGAGTGCACCGTGCACATCTTCGTCGGTGTCGGCCGGGGCAAACGCCCCCGACGCGACGTCGCGGTCCAGCCGTTGCAGACCGTCGACCAGCGCGGACAGCTGATCGTCGGTGAGTAGGTCCGCCTTCCGGAGCACCCGGGCATGAGCGATCGATGCCCGAATGTCGTAGGGCGCCAGGACCCAATCGAAATGGGTGGACTTGCTCAACGCCGCCAGCGCGGGAGCCGGACCGCCGGCGAACCGGCCGCCCCACAGGGAGCCTTCGTTGGTGCTCACTTCCCCGCGAGGTCCCGTTGCGCGGAGATCTTCGAGGACAAACCGTGAATGTGTACGAAGCCCTTGGCGCTCGTCTGATCGAAGCTGTCGCCCTCGTCGTAGGTGGCCAAGTTGAAGTCGTACAGAGACTCGGCGCTGCGACGACCGTTCACCGCGATGTTTCCACCGTGCAGCACCAGCCGGATGTCCCCCGAGACATGCTGCTGGGTGTCGGCGACGAATGCCTCGAGCGAGCGCTTCAGCGGTGAGTACCACAGGCCGTCATACACCAACTCCGACCACTTGCGATCGGTGCCGCGCTTGTACCTGCCGAGTTCACGCTCCAGGGTCACGTGTTCGAGTTCCTCGTGCGCGGTGATGAGGACCATCGCCCCCGGGGCCTCGTAGATCTCACGGCTCTTGATGCCGACCAGCCGGTCTTCCACGACGTCCAGGCGACCCACACCCTGTGCGCCCGCCCTCCGGTTGAGCTCGACGATGGCCTCCAGCACGGTGACCGGCTTGCCGTCGATCGCGGTCGGAACGCCCTTGTCGAAGCTGACGATCAGCTCGTCGGGCGCACCCCAATTGAGGGTCGGATCTTCGGTGTAGTCATAGACGTCCTTGGTCGGCGCGTTCCAAAGGTCTTCCAGGAAGCCTGTTTCGACCGCACGGCCCCACACGTTCTGATCGATCGAGAACGGCGACTTCTTCGTCACGTTGATCGGTATCGCGTTCTCCGCGGCGAACGCGATGGCCTTCTCACGGGTCCAGGCGTAGTCACGGACCGGTGCCAGCACTTCCAAATCCGGTGCCAGCGAGGCGAAGCCGACCTCGAATCGCACCTGGTCGTTACCCTTGCCAGTGCAGCCATGGGCGACGATCCCACCGCCGTGCTCGCGCGCCGCGGCAACCAGGTGCTTGACGATCAACGGGCGGCTGATCGCCGACACCAGCGGGTACCGATCCATGTACAGCGCGTTGGACTGGATGGTGGGCAGGCAGTATTCATTGGCGAATTCGTCGCGGGCATCGACGACAACGGCTTCGACCGCACCGCAGTCGAGGGCGCGCTGGCGCACCACTTCCATGTCCTCGCCGCCCTGACCGAGGTCGATGGCGACGGCCACCACCTCGCGGCCCGTCTCCTTACCGATCCAGCTGATCGCCACGGAGGTATCGAGACCGCCCGAGTAGGCCAGGATTACGCGGTCAGACGTTGTCGATTGGGTGGTCATGTCATCTCTCTCTTAAGCAAGCTGTTCGAACTGTGCGGCGAGCTGGGCTCCGGTCATGGGTTCGCGGGCGATCACCGCAATGGTGTCATCCCCCGCGATGGTCCCGACAACGTCGGGTAACGCGGCGCGATCGATCGCGCTGGCGAGATAGTGAGCGGCACCGGGCGGTGTACGCAGCACCGCGAGATTACCGCTGGCGTCGGTGGATACCAGCAGCTCCCCCAGCAACCGGGATAGCCGGTCGGTGCCGCCGGACACCCCACGAACGGGACTGCCGTCCTCGGGTACCACGTACACCCCCACTCCGCCGTCGGCGGCGCGGAGTTTGACGGCCCCGAGCTCGTCGAGATCCCGGGACAAGGTGGCCTGGGTGGTCTCGATGCCCTCGGCGGCCAACAGTGCGGCCAATTCGCCCTGGCTGCGCACCGATTGAGTGGACAGCAGCGCCACGATCCGGGCCTGCCGGCCGGCCCGGGTATCGGCCGCGTGCGCGGCCGTCATCGTCTGTGCCCTTGGCTCTTCGCGCAGACTGGGGGTACCGCCCACTCGAGGCGGATCATCGCTGCTCCAACAGCCACGCCAGCAGTGCCTTCTGGGCGTGCAACCGGTTCTCGGCCTCGTCCCAGACGGCGCTGCGCGGCCCGTCGATCACCTCATCGGTGATCTCCTCACCGCGATGAGCGGGAAGGCAGTGTAGGACAATGGCTTCGGAATCTGCCAGGCCAAGTAGCTCGTGGTTTACCTGGAACGGCCGGAACGGCCGGACCCTGTCGAGCCCGTCATTCTCCTGCCCCATCGACGTCCAGGCATCGGTGACAAGGACGTCGGCGCCGGCCGCGGCGGCCCGCGGGTCGGCCGTCACGGTCACCGAAGCTCCCGTGTTCGCGGCGATCTTCTCGGCGGCCGTCACGTACTTAACGTGCGGCGCAAACCCATTGGGTGCTGCGATCGTCACGTGGATACCGGCGGTAACACCGCCGACCATCAACGAATGCGCCATGTTGTTCGCACCGTCCCCGAGATACGTCAGACGCAGACCGGCCAGCGAGCCCTTGCGTTCGGCGAGCGTCTGCAGATCGGCGAGCACCTGGCACGGGTGAAAGTCGTCGGACAGGGCATTGACAATAGGGACGGAGGCACCGCTTGCCATGGCGGTCAGGCGTTCCTGCGCGTAGGTCCGCCACACAATGGCTTCGACGTACCGGGACAGCACCTGTCCGGTGTCCTCAAGCGTCTCTTCGCGACCGAGTTGAGTCGTCCGGCTGTCGACGACCACCGCGTGACCGCCCAGCTGCGCGATACCCATCTCGAAGGAGAACCGGGTTCGAGTGGAATTCTTCTCGAAAATGACGGCGACGCCACGCGGGCCCTCCAGCGGACGCCGCGAGAACGGCGCCTTCTTGAGTTCAGCTGCCAGCGCGAGGACTTCGGCCTGCTCCGCGGGTGAGAGATCGTCGTCTCGTAAAAAATGGCGAAGTGACTTCGGCTGAATCATGCCTGCTCCTGTTCTGCAGCGGTGTCGAGGATTGCCGGCAATGCGGCGATGAACTCCCCGATCTGTTCGTCGGTGATGATCAGCGGAGGCGCCAGCCGCAGCACGTCGGGCGCGGCGGCGTTGACTAGGAACCCGGCCTCGCGTGCGGCCGACTCGGCAGCCTTGGCTCGTTGCTCGTTCAAGACGATGCCCAGGAGCAATCCCGCACCGCGCACACGGTCGACCAAGGGATGGTTGAGCTCTTCGATGGAGTGACTCAACGACTTCCCCGCAGCGGCAGCATGGTCGATGAGGTTCTCTTCGTCGAGCACCCGAAGCACCGCCAGTGCTGCTGCGGCACAGACCGGATTGCCTCCGAACGTGCTGCCGTGCATACCAGGGGTCAGCAAGTCGGCGGCGGCTCCGGTCGCGATGCAGGCTCCGATGGGTAGCCCACCGCCGAGGCCCTTGGCCAAGGTGACGACATCGGGGGTGATACCGACCTGTTGGTGTGCGAAAAACGTACCCGTGCGGCCGATTCCGGTTTGCACCTCGTCGAGCACCAGTAGCGCACCGTGGCGGGCGGTGATCTCACGTACGCCGGCGAGGTAGCCCTCCGGCGGGACAACCACTCCACCCTCGCCCATGATCGGTTCCAGGAAGACCGCGGCAGTATCACCATCCACGACGGCCGCAATGGCAGACAGGTCTCCGTACGGCACATGGACCACTCCCGCGGGTAGCGGCTCAAATGGCGCTTGCTTTGTCGGCTGGCCGGTGAGCGCGAGCGATCCCATCGTGCGGCCGTGGAACGCGCCCTCGGCCGCTACGACTTTGGTCCGTCCGGTAAGCCGAGTCAGCTTGAATGCGGCCTCGTTGGCTTCGGTGCCGGAGTTGCAGAGAAAGACCTTGCCGGGAACGCCCAGCCGCGCGATGAGCGCCTCGGAGAGTTCGATGCCGGGCCCTGTCGCGTACAGATTCGACGTGTGCCCCAGCGTGGAGAGCTGCTGTGTGACGGCATCGATGACCGCTTGGTTACGGTGACCCAACACATTGACGGCGATACCGCCCAATAGATCCAGATACCGCTTGCCGTCGGCATCGGTGACGACGGCACCGTCGCCTTCGGTAAGGACGACAGGTGGTGTGCCGTAGTTGTTCATCATGACGTGTTCCCAGCGCTGCTGAGTCTGGCTGGTGCTGCTGATACTCGCTCTATTCATGGCTGCTCCTGACGATCGTTCCGACACCCTCGTCCGTGAATAGCTCGACCAAGACACAGTGTTCGACGCGCCCGTCGATGATGTGGGCACTGGGCACTCCGCCGTCCACCGCACGGAGACACGCTTCGACCTTGGGAATCATGCCCGATTCCAGGCTGGGAAGGAGCGCGCGCAGATCTTCGGCCGCGATCTCCGTGACCAACGATTCCCGATCGGGCCAGTCGGTGTACAGACCCTCGATATCGGTCAGCATCAGAAGCCGTTCGGCGCCAAGGGCTTCGGCGAGCGCACCGGCAGCGGTGTCGGCATTGAGGTTGTGCACCACGCCGTCCGCATCGGGGGCGAGGGTGGATACCACCGGGATGCGCCCGGCATCGATCAGATCGAGGATCGCTTCCGGATTCACTTGTGCCACATCGCCCACCAGACCGATATCGGTCTCGATGCCATCGACCGTCGCGGTCCGCCGAACGGCGGTGAAGAGTTGCGCGTCCTCTCCCGTGATTCCCACGGCGTACGGTCCGTGTCCGTTGATCAACCCGACCAGTTCGCGGCCCACTTGGCCGAACAGCACCATGCGTGCGATATCGAGCACTTCCGGGGTGGTGACCCGAAAGCCGCCCTTGAATTCGCCGGACACGCCAAGCTTTTTCAGCATCGAGGTGATCTGCGGGCCGCCTCCGTGCACGACGACAGGATGGATACCGCAGTTACGCAGGAACACCATGTCTTCGGCAAAAGCGTTCTTGAGGTCATCGTCGGTCATGGCGTTGCCGCCGTATTTGATCACGACGATGGTGCCGTGCAGCTTCTTGAGCCACGGCAGAGCCTCTGCCAGTACGCGCGCTTTCTTCGGGGCCTTCATGAGCTGTACGCCGAATTCTCTTCGACGTAGGCATGCGATAGATCGGTGGTCCGGATGGTCGCCGTGTGATCCCCGGCGCCGAGGTCGATGAGTACCTCGACATCCGGTCCGGACAAATCGATATCGCGAGCGCCCGGCTGTCCGGTGCAATTGGCGCACACCAGGTTTCCGTTGAACGACACCGTAACTCGATCCGGATCGAGATCTATCGGCGCCATACCCACCGCGGCCAGCACCCGGCCCCAGTTGGGGTCGGAACCGAACAGTGCTGTTTTCACCAGACTGTCCCGAGCGACGGTCCGCGCGGCGGCAACCGCGTCGTCCTCGCTGGCGGCGCCGGCGACGGTGATCAGAACCCGTTTGGTGACGCCTTCGGCATCGGCCTGCAACTGGGCGGCGAGATCGTCGCACACCTGCGCTACCGCCTCGGCGAATTCCGCTGGGTCGGGGGTAATCTCGCTGGCCCCTGAGGCCAACAGAAGCACCGTGTCGTTGGTGGAACAGCTGCCGTCGACATCGAGCCGGTCGAAGGTACGTGCGGTAGCGGCCCGCAGCGCCGAATCCAGCTGCTCGGCCGATACCGCGGCATCGGTCGTGATGACCACCAGCATGGTGGCCAGAGACGGAGCGAGCATGCCCGCGCCCTTGCCCATGGCGCCTACCGTCCAACCTGCTTTATGGTGCAGTGCAACCTCTTTGGGCACGGTATCGGTGGTCATGATGGCATGCGCGGCGTCGGTTCCGCCTCCGAGTCCCCCGGCCAGTTCGTGCACGATCTCCTGCACTCCGGTCAGCACCTTGTCCATGGGCAACCGGTCGCCGATCAATCCGGTGGAGCACACCGCAACCTCGATGGCGCCGGTCTCGGTCCCCCAGTCGCTGAGGGTCTTGGCGACCTCCTCCGCGGTGGCGTGGCTGTCCTGAAATCCTTGCGGGCCGGTGCAGGCGTTGGCGCCACCGGAGTTGAGGATGACCGCACGCAGGCGGCCCGTGGTGAGCACTTGCTGAGACCACAGCACCGGAGCAGCCTTCACCTTGTTTCGGGTAAAGACCCCTGCCGCGGCGTAATCGGGCCCCTCGTTGAACACCAGCGCAAGGTCCGGCCTTCCGGAAACCTTGATACCGGCGCTGATTCCGGCGGCCTTGAAACCTGCGGGCGCGGTCACACCCTGCGTGCGCACGAGAGGTGAGGTCACGGATTCAGTGGTCACGGTGCTACTCCCACGATAGAAAGGCCGTCGGCCTCGGGCCAGCCGAGCGCAAGGTTCATGGACTGGACGGCAGCTCCGGCGGTGCCCTTGACCAAGTTGTCGATCGCCGCAATGGCTACCAGCACGCCGGCATCGGGATCGACGGCGAGGCCGATGTGTGCCGCGTTACTCCCCGATACCGCCTTCGTGGTCGGCAGGTGCCCTTCGGGCAGCACGTGGATGAACTCTTCGGTGCGATAGGCCTCTTCGTACGCATCGCGGATCTCAGCCAGGGTGGCCGTGGTCGGTGCGGTGCAGGTGGCGAGAATGCCACGAGGCATCGGGACGAGCACGGGAGTGAAGGACACGCTCACCGGCTTGCCAGACGGATGCTTGAGCCCCTGAGCGATTTCGGGGGTATGCCGGTGAGCCCCAGCGACGTTGTAGGCCCGCGCGGACCCCATCACCTCGGAGGCGAGCAGGTCGGCCTTGGCGGCGCGTCCCGCGCCCGTGGTGCCACTCACCGCCACAACGGTGACCGACGGCTCCACAAGACCCGCCGCCACCGCGGGCGACAACGCGAGCAGCGCCGCCGTCGGGTAGCACCCGGGCACTGCCACGCGCCTTGCGGCATGCAGAGCAGCGCGTCCGCCCGGAAGTTCGGGCAGTCCGTATGGCCAACTTCCCGCATGTTTTGACCCGTAGTACCGCTCCCATGCCGTGGCATCGGTCAGCCGGAAGTCTGCACCACAGTCGATGATGAGGGTCTGCGGTCCCAATTCGTCGGCGATCTTTGCCGAGGATCCATGGGGTAACGCGAGGAACACCACGTCATGACCCCGCAACAACTTGGGATCGGTGGGCTGTAATTTGTGGTCAGCCAGTGGCGTGAGGTTCGGGTGATGCTCGATGAGGTTACTTCCGGCGTTGGAACCGGCGGTAAGTACTCCAATGCGCAGGCGACCTGCGGCATATGCCGGATGCGACAGCAGCAAGCGCAAGATCTCCCCGCCTGCGTATCCGCTGGCACCGGCGACCGCGACCGAGAACCCAGTAGTCATGGAATCAATTCTGAATCATTATGCAGAAGAGCGCAAATATATTCGCAATATGTTTTGTCGGCCCGGACTCAACCTCAACTTGAGCTAAACGGTGTAATGCCCGGTGCCCACAGTTACGGTGAGGTAGCTGGCGAATAGCGCCGGCAGTTGATAACGAGCGAGAACGAGTACGAGAAGGGAGCCTTCCATGTCGGATCGTGCCGATCGTCAGCGTCAGGAGCAGCACCGCGAGCAGGCTGACCAGCGTCGAGGACAGTAAGACCTGCTAGGCGCGTTGGGTAGCCCCGACGCGCTCGGCCGCAGAAGCCACCGCTGCCATCCGGGCGGCGGTGGCTTCGTCTTCGGTGAGGGTTCGATCCGCTGCCCGGAAGCGCAACCGGAAGTTCAACGACTTATTACCCTCGCCAACTTGAGGTCCGGTATAGACCTCCACAAGCCGGACATCCTCGATCAACTCCCCCGCCCCGTCACGCAGGGCGTTGGTGACGGCATCGGCCGGGACCGTGTCGGTGACCACCAGTGAGACATCCTGATGAACCGCCGGGAAGGGCGAAATCCTTGGCGCCGGCAGTGGATTGGTGGCAGGAAGCGCATCGAGGTTCAGCTCCAACGCACAGGTGCGCTTGGGTAACCCGAGGCGTTCGATGACGGCGGGATGCAGCTCACCGGCATGGCCGATGACCTGATCGTCGACCACAATCTGCGCGCAACGCCCCGGATGCCAAGGCAATTCCTCGCCGGCGCGCAGTGTCAGATCGACGTATGCGGCACGTCCGATGATCCGGGCAGCCTCCAAGGCATCGGTGACATCGGCGGCGCGCCCACGTCCCCAGGGGCCACTCGGCTCGCGAGCCCCGGTCAACACGAGCGCGACATGGACCGGCTGTGCCGGTAGCGATTCGAGCAGCGCATTGAGTTGGGCTTCGGAGGGCCGATCGCTCACATCGAGTAGTGGGATCGCCCGGGTGGCCTCCGTTGGCCGGACCACCTGGCCGATGGTGAAGAGGGCGACGTCGGTGGTTCCGCGGGAGATATTGCGGGACAACGCTTCCAGCACGCCGGGAAGCAGGGTACTGGCCAACTCTGGGCGATCAGACTCCAGCGGGTTGAGCACCTTTGTGGTCCGGCGACGTGGATCGTCGACATCAAGGCCCCACGTGTCGAATACACCGGCCGGCAGGAATGGCATTGGCAGGATCTCGGTGTAACCGCTAAGCGCCAATGACTTCCCCACCGCGCGCCGACGGCGTTGCCTGGGGGTGAGACCGCCGCCCTGCGGCGCCGCGGGCAGTACCGAGGGGATGTCACCCAAACCTTCGAGTCGGAGCACTTCTTCGACCAGGTCGGCGCCCTCGGTGATGTCCGGGCGCCAGCTCGGCGGCGCCACGCGGAGTTTGTCACCCTCGACGACAACCTCGGCACCGATCTGACGGAGCCGGCGTTCCACCACGCCGTCGGCGTAGTCGATTCCGGCGATCCGTGCCGGCAGATCGGCCGCCATGATGATCTCTGGCCGAATTTCGCTGTCTGCGGTCCAGTCGGTGAGCTCGGCGGGTGTGGTCCCGCCAGCGATGTCACGCAAGAGGGAAGCGCAACGATCAAGTGCGGCAACGGATATCGCGGGGTCTACGGAGCGCTCATAGCGACGCCCCGCCTCGCTGTGCAGGTGTAGTCGGCGTTGCGTGCGCAACACCGCGGCCGGGTCCCATACCGCGGCTTCCAGCAGCACATCGGTGGAGTCGTCGCGCATCTCGGTGCTGCCAGCGCCCATCACACCACCGATGGCGGTGACGGCCGCATCGTCGGCGATCAGGACATCGCCGGGCTCCAGCTTGCGCTCCAGGTCGTCCAGCGTGACCACTGTCTCGCCCGGCGTTGCGAACCGTACCCGGAAATCGCCACTGATACGCGCTTTGTCATGCGCGTGCATGGGATGCCCGATCTCCAGCATCACGTAGTTGGTGGCGTCCACCGCCGGCGAGATCGCACGGATTCCGCACAGCATCAAGCGCCGCTGCAGCCACCATGGCGAGACAGCGGCCGGATCAATGCCGATCACCGGACGCAGCCCGAAGCGCTTGACTCCGGTGCCGGTGTCGATATGCACGGGCAGTGACGGCCCGTCTACTGGGAGAGGCTGCACCGCAGCGGGATCGACGAAGTTCAGGTCGTAGGCGCAGGCCAGATCGCGAGCCAGCCCACGGACGGACAGGCAGTACCCGCGATCCGGGGTGATGGACAGATCGAAGACCGCGTCGTCCAGCCCGACAACATCGGCGGCATCGCCGCCGGGTGCCGCGGTACCCGGCGGCAGCACCAAGATGCCCGACGATTCAGCGCCGAGGCCCAATTCTGCGGTCGAGCAGATCATCCCGTCGGAGTTGTGCCCGTATGTCTTTCGCTTCGCGATGGTGAAGTCGCCGGGCAGGGTGACACCCGGCAGCGCTACCACCACCAGATCACCGACGGCAAAATTGGATGCGCCACAGACGATTTCACGAGCCTCTGCCTCGCCGATATCGACCAGGCAGAAGCGGATCGGCTTCTTGAACTCGGTGAGTTCGGTGATCTGAGCGACCCGGCCCACCACGAGCGGTCCGCTCACCGGGCCCGGAACCATCACCTCTTCGACCTCGTGGCCGATGCGGATCAGGGTTTCTTCGATATCGGCGGGGGTGGCAGAGAACTCCGGTGCGCCGACGCGCAGAACCTCGATCAGCCAGCTGTAGGGAACACGCATCAGACACTCACTCCGAATGGAAGGCTGAAGCGCACATCGCCCTCGATCATGTCGCGCATATCCGGAAGCCCATTACGGAACTGCAGAGTGCGCTCCAATCCCATGCCGAACGCGAAACCGCTGTGCTCGTCAGGGTCAATGCCGCTGGCCCGCAGAACATTTGGATTCACCATGCCGCAACCACCCCATTCGACCCAACCCGCGCCGCCCTTCTTGTTCTCGAACCAGACATCGACCTCGGCAGACGGCTCGGTGAAGGGGAAGAAGTGTGGACGCATCCGGGTGTGTGCCTGAGCCCCGAACATCGCCCGGGCAAAGGCGTCGAGCGTGCCCTTGAGATTGGCCAGGGTCAGCCCGCGGTCCACGGCGAGGCCTTCGACCTGATGGAAGGCCGGCAGGTGGGTCGCATCGATCTCGTCGGTGCGGAAGGCGCGCCCCAGGGAGATCACGTAGACGGGCAGTTCGCGTGCCAGCAGGGTCCGGACCTGAACCGGCGACGTGTGCGTGCGCAGCACCTGCCGAGAGTCTTCAGGAGCGATATAGAAGGTGTCCTGTGTGCTGCGTGCCGGGTGGTCCGGCAGAAAGTTCAGAGCATCGAAGTTGAAATGCTCGGTTTCGACCTCGGGGCCGTCAGCCACCTCCCACCCCATGGCGATGAAGGTGTCGGCGATGTGTTCGGACAGAATCGTGATGGGGTGACGCCCACCGAGGGGCTGCCGGGTCGAGGGCAGCGTTACGTCGACGCGTTCCGCGACGAGTACCGCCGCATCGCGTTCGGCACGCAAGGCTTCCAGCCGGTCGTCATATGCCTGTTGCGCCTGCGTGCGAACGGTGTTGACGACTTTTCCGGCCTCGGCTCGTTGATCCTTGGGCAGTGAGCCCAGGGCCTGTCGAGCCTGCGCCAGTGGGGACTTCTCCCCCAGATGGTCGATCTTCGCCTGCGCCAGGTCGTCCAGGCTGGCGGCCGCGTCGAATGCAGCACGAGCAGCGTCAACGGCAGCGGTCAAAGGTTCCGTTGAAGACTCCACCGAAGGATTCTGGGTGTGATCGGCCACGGAAGCCGATCATAGGGTAAAGCGGGCTAACCACTTCCCGTCGTGTCGGACCAGCGCCGCAGCACGCGCCTAGTCTCGAACATGTGAAGGGCGCCGCAGCACGCCGCTGGATCTTCGAAAGGCACTGCCACCCGGTGAGCGCATGGTCACGTTGGGCGACGATACCGCTATTGCTCGTCCCGGTCTGGACCAGACGATGGCGTTCGGCAATCCCCCTCGGTGTCTGGCTGGCGATCAATCCCATCATGACGCCGCCGCCCAGTGACGACAGCTCGTTCGCGACCCGGGCCATTCGCGGTGAGGAGATTTGGATGACCAGACCCACGTCGGATCCCGCGATCACCGCGTTGAGCCTGCTCGGCAGCGCGGCACTTACCGCCTCGTGGCGGCGTTCGTGGGTCGGGGCGGTGGCGGGAACCGTGATCTCGATGGCCATCACACTGCTGGCCTGGGGCCGGTACGCCCGAATCTGGGAGGCCATCGAAGCCGGACGATAGTGTCCGATTTCCGCTAGCACTGCCGCAACGGCAGGGGCATGCTCAACACATGGAACTTGACGTGGAGGCCTGCTACCGAGCGGTCCAGTCCCGCGACACACGATTCGACGGACAGTTTTTCACTGCGGTGCGCACCACCGGGATCTACTGCCGGCCGTCCTGCCCGGCCCTCACGCCGAAACCTCAGAACGTTTCCTTCCACCCCACCGCGGCATCCGCGCAGGCCGCGGGATATCGGGCGTGCCGGCGGTGTCTGCCCGACGCGGCACCCGGCTCTCCGCTGTGGAATATCAAGTCCGATTTGGCCGTCCGCGCGATGCGCCTCATCGGCGACGGTGTCGTCGAGCGCGAGGGCGTGGACGGATTGTCACGCGCCCTCGGGTATTCCAGTCGCCAGCTCAATAGGGTGCTGCTAGCCGAGCTCGGCGCGAGCCCACTTGCCCTGGCACGGGCCAATCGAGCCACCACTGCACGTCTGCTCATCCAGCGTACTGACCTTCCCATGTCCGATATCGCCTTTGCGGCAGGGTTTTCCAGCATCCGGCAATTCAACGACACAGTCGCCGCGGTCTTTGCGACGACTCCATCGAAGTTGCGTACCGAACTCCCCCGCAGAGGCAGCATTGCGACGGCGCCAATCCCTGGCGCCGTCAGCCTGAAACTCCCTCTGCGACAACCTCATAACGTTGCATGGTCAACCTGGCTCCTTGAGCATCACTGTGCGCGTGGTGTGGAGGACTTTTCCGACGGGCGCTATACCCGGGCATTGCGGATGCCGCACGGGCCAGTCATCGTGACCTTGACGGTCGCCGCCGACCAAGTGCGGGCCGACCTGCAGCTCACAGACATGCGCGACTTGGCCCCCGCCGTCGCACGTCTGCGTCATCTCCTTGATCTGGACGCCGACCCTGCGGCTGTCGACGACGCCTTGCTCTCTCACCCCGCGCTGGCCCCTCTCGTGGCCGAGGCCCCTGGGATCAGGGTTCCCGGCACCATCGACGGGGCAGAACTTTTGTTGCGCACCATGATCGGTCAACAGATCTCGGTTGCTGCGGCCAATACCGCGACGGCATCCCTTGTGGCCGCCCTCGGCGAGGAAATAACCGATGCGACGGGGCGGGTGACCCACCTGTTTCCGACCGCCGAATCTGTTGCCGCGTCAGGCGGAGAAGTGGTGGCCGGCCCCGCAGCGCGGATCGCGGCAATCGTCGGGGCCGCCGACAGACTTGCGACCGGAAAGCTGGAGCTGCATCACGGTATGACCGCCACCGATCTACGTCGACAGCTACTGGACATCAAGGGAATTGGACCCTGGACCGCAGACTACGTGGTGATGCGCCAACTGGCGGATCCCGACGTCCTTCTTGAGCATGACCTGGTGTTGCGGCGTGGCGCGGCCGCCGAAGGTATCGACCTCGCGGCCGCCCGGGCCAGCTCACCGTGGCGGTCCTATGTCTCCATGCACCTGTGGCGCAAGGGAATCGCCGCACAACCCCGGCAGCACACTCGAAAATCGAAGGAAATCTCGTGACCGATCATGCGACTCTCACCACCCCGGTGGGGCCATTCACCGCCATCGTCGACGCCGACGGCGCCGTTCTCGCGTCGGGATGGACCGACTCGCCCGAACTGCTACGGGCGTTGATTCACCCGTCATTGCGGCCGTTGACACTGACACGCAAGCGTGATCTCGGGAAAGTCACCGAGGCGGTCACTGACTATCACGCGGGCGATCTGACCAGCATCGATTCGATACCGGTCGCCCAACACTCCGGAGAGTTCATCCTGCACGCCTGGGATGTGCTGAGGACGGTGGCTCCGCAAGCTCCCATCACCTACAGCGAGTTCGCCATCCGCGCGGGACGGCCCGCCGCCATCCGCGCGGCCGCCAGTGCCTGCGCGCGCAATGCGGCGGCGCTGTTCGTTCCGTGTCACCGGGTCTTTCGGATCGGAGGTGCGCTGGGCGGCTTTCGCTACGGCCTCCCGATCAAGCAATGGCTACTTGACCATGAGGCCGCCGGCGTTCGCTGACCCAATGAGTGATCAGGACTGCCGCGGCGCCGGCGGGCAGCGCGACGATAAGAGTCTGGCCATCTTCGGAGAACAACATCAGGGCAAAAAGACCGCCAAAAGCCAGGAGTGACAGCCGAAGGGGCGACCAACGCGGCGTATGACGGGGTGCCAGGTGGCCGCCCACCATGCCCAGGAATAACGCCGTCAGGTGGCCAACCTCGGTGAAGGTTTGGTTGCACACGATGGAGACAACTCCAATGGTGACCCATCCCCATATCCAGGACACGCGCCACCGCGGCGAGATCGAGTAGGTAAGCGCCCCGAGGACGGCCGCGGTGCCATAGCTCATGCCGACATCGCTGGCGCGGGCAATGGATACGGGGGCCCAATGGAGCCAGATGGCCAATGCGAGCCCTGTACTGACGATGAGCGTCGCCCCGATGTGTCCCAAGACAAATGTCAGCGCCAATCGTCCGCTGCGCCATTGCAGTTCCGCAAGCGCAAGGATGCTCACGAGGCCAGGGAGCCACAAGTAGATCGGACCGGCGTCCGTCACGAACGCGCTGCCAATGAGAGTGCCCAGGTGTCCCTGGTGGAGATTGTGCAGGTTGGTGCTCGTATGGGCGATGACCCTGTCTTGCATCCGCGGGCCCTCCGCCACCAATACGGTGGCGACCACGACCAGAGCCGCCGCATAACCGATCGTCACGCGCAGCCGGACTAGCGCGGCCCACACTCTCCGCATGACCCATGATCGCACCGTCTAGATGCGACCGTCATCTCCCGAGGCTGGCAGTTCTCTGCGAGTTTCGAGCAGGTACATCTTCATATTCTCCGGAACCCCGGCAGGCCGGCTGGAGAATAGGGGCCGTCGCACCGGGGTGGGCGTCAGACCCATATGGTCGAGAAAGACCAGCGGCACCTTCGCCAGCGCGGGTTGTGAGATAGCCAGTCCCCCCTTCGTGGCACTCTCCATGACGCGGGCCGCGATGTTCACATCGACACCGAGCCAATCCGACCCGATCCGTTGCGGCATGCCGGTGTGGATACCAATCCGCAACACCGGCGTGTATCCCTGGATCTCAACGTTTTTCAACGCCTCGCGGGCTGGAATGACGGCGCGCAGTGCGGTTACCGGGTCATCGAAGACCGCCATGATGCCATCGCCCATGCGCTTGACGACTTGTCCCCCAGCACTGAGCATCGGTGGCTCGGAGACGGACGCCACCCGGCGCAGCAGCTTCAGGGTTGCCTCATCACCGGCCTCAAGTGCCCATCCGGAGAAGCCGACAAGGTCGGTGAAGACCAGGGTGACTTCACGATTGGCCGGCTGCTTGCTGACCTTCTCGGTGAAGGCCTGCCAAATCTGCAATGCGCCGAAGCCGAATTCACGGACCGCGGTATCTCTGTCGGTGACCAACCGGTCAGCGGCGCGCGCCACTGCGCTCGCTCCACCAAAACCACTGGTGGACAACGGGTCACCGAAGTAGGGGTCGCCCGGTAGGGACCGTCGCGCACGGCGCACTGCGGCCACGACGGCAGGGTCGCGATCCATCTTGCGAAACCAGCTACCGGCGGTACGTGACGCGCGTCCGATGTGGCGGGCGGCAGGCTCTATTGGCTCGATGTCGTCCTCGGTCTTCGCGGCGGCGTCTGGCTCCAGGGCGGGGTCATGCCGCGCAGCTCCACGGGTGCGGCCTCGCCTGCGCTTACGGATCCCAGTGTCGTACTCACCGTCCGGTTCGGCATCGAGGCCTGACGGCTCGACATCCACGGGGTCAGCCTATGTGCTGGTGTGTGTGGCGGCAATCTTGTCGTTGCCAGTGTCGCCAGGTACGCGCGCGGCGCGTTATCTCCTGCTCATCGCCCATTGCCGCTGGTAGCGGCAGCGTGGAGCTTCGGACACGTTTGGCAAACGGTTGTCATCACCAGCGACGTGTCCGTTGAGAGCGCTGGTGATCACCCGCAACGTGCGTGATAGGCGCCACACATAAGGGTCGACGATGACATCCGACACCGTCGGCCCGGATTCGCTGACGTGGAAGTACTTCGCGAATCCGCGGACCGCGTCTGCGACGACGAGTGGGAGATCAACCGCGCGACGCTCGATATCTTCCACATCCAGATTCCGAGGCTGCGATACGACTTAATCCCTTTAATCCCCCCACCTTCTTTGGCGCCCGATGTGGGCGCCCGCAGGGCGTACCAGAACTGGATCGCCGCCGCGTTTTCGCTCCGCCTGTACGCGAGAAGGCGGGGATGCGCTGGAGCCCGGGTGCGCAGTGTCCTTCGGTTGTTCGGGAAGGCGGTGCAGCTGGTGTGCGGACGGCCGTCAGCTTTTGCACGACCGCTCAGCCCCAAAGACCACCGCCACGCCCAGCCGGACGCGGGCTTCCGACGCTTTACCTACCGCCGTCGGTTCCGACAATCTCGCTCCCCCGGATGGTCGAGTTATTCAACTCCGTCGTCTCGCTGATTGGCCCGATATGGGCGAATCAAGGCGGTCGCGACGTCCCGTAACACCTGTTTACGCAGCTTTTACAGGCCTTTACTATGGCGTAGGCCACATTTTTGAAAGGAGCATTTCTGTCGTCTGACAGACGAAATCAGTCATTCGGGCTATGGGTTTACTCCGCGGTGGGCGGTTCGACACACTCCGTTCATCAGGCGATCCGCCCAGCATAAGAACATATTTGGACAGCCTGACCTTTGTTAATTAGCTACGTCTAGCAACGCGGCATCAACTCACACTGAACGAAACCCGAAAGTGAGCTTCCGGGTCCCAGTCGCCAAATTCTGTGAAAAACCTGTGAAAACTGATCTGCGGCGACGATTGCGTCGGCGTATCTTTCCGTCAGCTCACATAACGGACTCATCACACCGACACGTAATCGACGACGCTGCATAGCTCCCAAAACTTCAGGTTTAGGTCCACCACTCTTCACATCCGCAAGGGGAAACGAGGCATCCACATGGCAGTACGTAAGCGCGTCGGCGCCGTCATGGCGCTGGTCACTGCGATCTGCACTCTGGCAACGGCACCGGCGAACGCCGATCCCGTCACGATGGCACCTCAGACATATACGAAGGTAACTCGAGACGGCTGGACTCTGGTGATCCGGATCGACCACGAGACCATCAACTCGGTGCCCAACCTGGCCGAGGCCTCCAACTCACGCGAGGCGTTCGTGACCTTCGACGCGACAGCGATCGCCACCGGCGGAGCGGCTCCGATCACCGACAGTCTTTTCATCGCGGGCTACCAGCTGGGCTGCCAGACGGACGTCTCCAGCGGTCTGCAGATCGGTGGTACCGGTGGTCTTGCGGGGTCGGTGGGTTACAGCGGTGGAGCGAGCGTCGGAGGTTCCGGTGGTCTCGCCGGTTTCGTGCAGACCATCCTGCAGCCCGGTGTGATCACGGACCTGCCGTTGGCCAATATGGCGCTCAGTGATAGCGGAAAGGCCATGTTGGACGTGGACAATCTGCACATCAAGGCGGATGCTTGCGGTGGCGATGTCACCATCCGCTCGTATGTCTACCTGCGAATCTCGACCGCTTCAGCGCATACTGAGTTCGCCATCTACGGCGACCCGATGAAGATTTAAGGAGGAGATCCCTATGCCGAAGAGAAAGATCGCCGCCACTGCGGCCGGTGTGGCCGGAGCTCTCGCTTTGGCAGGATTCGCCGCTCCCACGGCAGCCGCCGACCCGCCGGGTATTCCGTTTGTGCCCGGCGTGCCTGCGCCACTGCCAGCCACTCCGGGTAGCTACACGTACATCTACAACAACTTCCCGGCGGTGGCGCCGGCCACGGTCGACGCCCGCGGGGTCAAGATCGCGGCCAACGCCGACCCGGCGGCAGGTGCCGCCGGTCTGCCGGGCAGCAAGTTGGGTAACAGTGCCCATCTGGCCAACGTGCTGACTTCGTCGAGTACCCGATATGGCATCCAGGGCGGCCCCACTCCGGCTGCGCCAGCCAGCACCACTGGCGTGCAGTTCGGTGCGGGCAACGAGAATCCCGCACTGGAGGATGCGCACGGTCAGGCGCCGCAGAGCATCGCCGCGATCGAGGCGACCGCTCCGACGGTGATGCCCGGCGCGCCCACACCTCCAGTGCTGGAATCGCCGGACGGTCAGCCACCGAAGCCTGCCGAGGCGCCGGCCGGCGGCTAGGACTGATTTAAGAAAACGGGATCACCCCACAGGGGTGATCCCGTTTTCTTGTACGCCCAATCGATCGCTGATAGCTTCAGGCCAAGAACAAGGGGGCGGGGATGAATCCTGGATTAAACGTAAATCCTGAAGAGCTCAAGAAACTGGCCGAGCACCTGAACGGCACAGTGACAGAGTTCAATGCAACTGCTGGTCATCTGACTCAGCTCGCCGGAGAGCTTCCGCGGTTACTGCAAGGCAAGGCTGGTGACGCGGCGCGAGCTGCCATGGGCGAATTCGTGACGGCGCTATCCGAGTTAGGTGCCGAGGAACAACGCATCGCAGAGAAGGTCAGCGATTTTGCGAAGACCTTCGCTTCCGGCGAAAGCCTGAGGGCCACCGCAATTACTCAAACGCGGAATGGTTAGGGACCTCTCATGACAGAGCTGGTGTACGACTTCGCACAAATAAGCGCGCTGGTTGCTGACTGGCAAGCCTCGATAGTCAAACTGGAGCAGTTGCTCGACGAGCAGAAGGCCGAAATAGCCAAACTTGCGGCGAATTGGACCGGCGAGACAGGCGACGCATTCCGTGAAGAACAAAAGGCTTGGCAGATGAAGGCGGATGCTTTTGTGGCGGCCGCGACGAAACTCGGGTCAGCTCTTGCCGCAGCCGCTGACGCGATGGCGAAAACCGAGGCCGGGGTGGCGAATAACCCGGAGTTGGGCGGGGCCAAGTGACTCCTGGGCCCCGCCGATAACCCACGGCTTCGAACCGACGACGACGAAATAGAGCGAGTGACGGGACTCGAACCCGTGTGAACGGCTTTGCAGGCCGGTGCCTAGCCTCTCAGCCACACCCGCGTCGAGCACCGATGATGCCGAACTACGGTGCGCGACACGAGTGTTGGACTCAGGGTGATCTCAGGATGCCTAGCCGGTGAGGCGCGAGTAATCCGCTCCGGTGAGTTCCACCGACTTCTCCCACAGCTGTGCCGCCAGCTTGGGGTCACGCGCTTCGTTGTTTCGGGGCGCACGTGCCACCGGTCCGCGGGCCCCGGTCAGCTGCGTGGGGCCGAGGTAGTCGTCGGCTTGAACATCGGGCATCGATGCCGCGTACAGCTCGGCCTCGGCGCCCTGACGCTCGTCCTGGAGCACCAGGCCCATGCCGAAGTAGAAGGCCTTATGCAGCCCGGGGATCTTCGGGATCATGGAGTCGAACAGGTTGGTGGCGGCCACCCCGGGGTGCACGTTCACTGACAGCAGCGAGGATCCGGCGGCAGCAGACTTGCGAGCCAGTTCCGAGCCGAACAGCATGCATGCCAGCTTCGAGGCGCGATACGCGGTCATCCGGTTGTACCGACGCTGAGTGAAGTTCAGGTCATCGACCTTCAGGTTGTTGCGTCCCTGTGCGTGCGCGACGCTACCCAGCGAGATCACTCGTGGTGCGTTGGCGGCCAGCAGTGAAGGCAGCAGCGCGTCGGTCAACACGAAGTGACCGAGGTGGTTCACGCCGATCTGCATCTCAAACCCTTCGGCGGTGCGCTGCAACGGGATCGCCATGACCCCCGCGTTGTTCAGCAGCACGTCGATGGTGGGCGCCTGGGTACGAATGGCGTCCGCGGCGGACCGCACCGAGGCAAGGCTGGTGAGGTCCAGCTCGACGAGCGCATGGTCGGCGTTCGGGCCCAGTGCGCGCACCTTGTCCAGCGCCGCGCGGCCCGTCTGCTGGTTGCGGCAGGCGAGCACCACGCGGGCGCCGGCCCGCGCAAGTGCCTCCGCGGCGACTAGACCGAGGCCGTTGTTCGCACCGGTGATGACGTGCGTCTTGCCGGTCTGGTCGGGAACGTCCGACTCGCGAAAATGCCTGATCTGCAGAGGTGCGGGCATGAGGTTCCTCAATCCGTGGAAGTTACTAGTACTCGTTGTTACGGTTTCGTCGGATAGTACTGGAGGCTATTGACGGCGATGCATCCGCGCCGTGGCGTACAGGCAAATCGAGGCAGCGCTGGCCAGGTTCAGGCTCTCCGCTCCCCCGCGCATCGGGATGCTGATCCGATGTGTCGCCAGCGCAGCGGTCGCATCGTCGAGTCCGTGCGCCTCGTTTCCGAAGATCCAGGCGCAGGGTCCGGCAAGGATCGAGTCTGCCTCGTCGAGTGAGCGGTCACCGTCGAGTGTGGTGGCCAGTACTGCTGCACCCAGCGCTGAGAGGTCACCGACGATCGCCGCGACATCCCCCTCGGATACCACCGGAATGTTGAAAATGCTTCCCGCCGAGGCGCGCAGGCTTTTGCCGTTGAACGGGTCGACGCTGTTGCCGGCCAGTACGACGGCATCGGCACCCATCGCATCGGCAACCCGAATGAGGGTGCCCGCGTTACCTGGTTCCGAAATATCAACGGCAACAACGACAAATCGAGGCGAGTCGGCGACTATTTGGGCCCAGGTGGCCGCGATGGAACGGCATTGGGCCACCAGGCCGACCGGAGTGACGGTGTCCGACAAGGCTTTCGCGGCCCGTTCGGTCACCAGGCGCACGGGGGCATCGGCCAACAGATCGGCGAATCGTTCCAGTGCGGCCTCGGTCGCGAAGATGTGTTCGACCGCCCGGGATCGCAGGGCGGCCTCGACCAGATTGGGGCCTTCGGCGAGAAAAAGACCGGCCCGCCGACGGGCGGCGGGCCGGTGCAGTTTGACCGCGTCGATCACGGTTTGTGATCGCTCAGTCAGTGCCATTGAGCCAGGCGGAACGCTCAGGCGGCTTCCCCGGCCGGAGCATTGACGTCCTCAGGCAGTGCAGCTTTGGCGACCTCAACCAGCGCGGTGAACGCAGCGGCATCGCTGACGGCCAGCTCGGCAAGGTTCTTGCGGTCAACCTCGACGCCCGCGATCTTCAGGCCCTGGATGAAGCGGTTGTAGGTGATGTCGTTGGCGCGAGCTGCGGCGTTGATACGCGCGATCCACAGCTTGCGGAACTCACCCTTGCGGGCGCGACGGTCCCGGTAGGCGTAGGTGAGCGAGTGGAGCTGCTGCTCCTTGGCCTTGCGGTACAGGCGCGACCGCTGGCCGCGGTAGCCCTTGGAGGCCTTCAGGATTGTCCGGCGCTTCTTCTGGGCGTTGACGGCCCTTTTCACGCGTGCCATAAAATTCGTTCCTTCTAGTGATGCAGTGTTGGGGTGGTCGTGGTGTCGGCTGCTAGCCGGCCAGCATTTTCTTGACGCGCTTGGCGTCGTTCTCCGCTACCACGACGCGGCCGTCGAGGCGGCGGGTGCGGCTGGTGGGCTTGTGCTCCAGCAGGTGGCGACGGTTCGCCTTCTGGCGCACGATCTTTCCGCTGCCGGTTGTGCGGAAGCGCTTCGACGCACCGCTGTGGGTCTTGGCCTTAGGCATCTTGGTGTTCCCTGTCCTTCGTTTTCCGTACTAGGTCTGTTCGGTGGGCGCTTGCTCGGCGGGCGCTGCCGCCTGGGCTGGGGCCGGTCCCGCAGGAGCCTCCGCCTGCTGGGCCGCCTTGGCCCGGGTCTTAGCGCCCCGGTGCGGCGCCAGCACCATCGTCATATTGCGGCCGTCCTGCTTCGCGGAAGTTTCCACGAAGCCATACTCGGCCACGTCTGCGCCGAGCCGCTGCAACAGCCGGTAGCCCAGCTCGGGCCGTGACTGCTCGCGTCCGCGGAACATGATCGTGACCTTGACCTTGGATCCGGCTTCCAAGAAACGGACCACATGGCCCTTCTTGGTTTCGTAGTCGTGATCGTCGATCTTCGGCCGAAGCTTTTGTTCCTTGACAACGGTCTGCTGCTGGTTCTTGCGAGACTCGCGCTCCTTCAGAGCCGTCTCGTACTTGAACTTGCCGTAGTCCATGATCTTGCAGACCGGGGGCCTGGCGTCTGGGGCTACCTCGACAAGGTCGAGATCGGCGTCTGCGGCGACGCGAAGCGCATCTTCGATCCGCACGATGCCGACCTGCTCGCCTTTCGGGCCGATCAGGCGGACTTCGGGTACGCGGATACGTTCGTTGATGCGGGTCTCAGTGCTGATGTGGCCTCCCTGGCTCGTCCTCATACTGTCGTGACCGAAGCTCGGTTCGACGGGGACAAAAGCGGGGCCCATCAGCAAGAAAGCCCTGCGCATGGCAGGGCCCGAAGCCGACCGGTCATGACGAAAACACGCCATTCTGCATAGCGCAGAACACCCACCCAAAGGTGGCTGGACCGGACCGCTGTACCTTATGGCCAGCGGTGGGAGCGGGACTCCACTTGATGTCCCCGACGGAGCCGGGAACGGTCGTGCATGACAGTCTAGCAGCCGTGACCGATGACCTTGACAATGATCAGTACGACGAGTCCCCGGCCGACAGTGTCCGCGAGCTCGCCGACATCCCGGCCATCGAAGTAATTACCAAGGCCATTGTGATGTTGATGAGCTCCAGCGCCGAGAAATTGGGACTGTCCTCCCCCGATCCGGACGAAAGTCCGCACCGTGACCTGGATGAGGCACGCCGGTTGATCACCGCACTCGCAGGCTTGGTGGCCGCCTCGGTGGAGTACCTAGGTCCGCACGCGGCTCCCATTCGCGACGGATTGCAGAGCCTGCAGAAGGCGTTTCGTGAGGCCAGCGCCGTGCCGGACGAACCCGGGCAGGGTCCCGGCGAAAAGTACCTGCGGTAAAACGCCGGGAACCCAAACTCGCAGGGAATGCCAAGGCATGCCACTTATTCTCGCAAGGTGACATCCACCAAACCGGCAGTTGAACCACCCGCCCCGGACCATCCCGCTGTCACGGCGCTCCCGGGAATCGGCGCACGCCCAGCAGCACGACCGCCCATAACCTCGTTGTGGCGCTGGGTTCCGGCGTTCTTCGGCTGGTTCGTCGGCATCCAGGCGATCCTGAACTTCCTGTCGAGCATCTCGCCATTCATCCGGATGGTGACGAGGCTGCCGCGGGAATTCGTCGACGAATACCTGTTCGGCTGGCCCGACGGCAGCCTGTCCTGGGCATTTGTGCTTTCGTTGCTGGCTGCCGCACTCGCGGTGCGCAAGAGCATCGCGTGGTGGGTGCTGCTGATCGACTTGGTGGGACGGTCGGCGCTCAATGTCGGCGGCTTCATCGAGCACCGCGACTCCACCGAGCTGATCGGTCTCGTCGTACATGGTGCGTTCATCTTGCTGCTGTTGCTGGCGCGCAAGGAGTTCTACGCGAAGGTTCGGCGAGGCGCGACGGTCAAGGCCGCACTGGTGCTGATCGCGGGCATGGCAGCGGGAACGCTCGTCGCGTGGGGTCTGCTGGAGCTCTTCCCGCGCACCCTCGTCCCCGGCGATCGCTTCTGGTGGGCGCTCAACCGTGTTGCGGGCTTCTCGATCGCTTCCCATCGTGATTTCGACGGTCTCCCGCCGCACTTCCTGAACTGGCTTTTTGGTCTGTTCGGCGCGCTGGCGCTGATCACCGCGGCCATTGTGCTGTTCCGCTCCCAGCGCGCGGTCAACGCGCTGACCGGTGACGACGAGTCACTCATCCGCGGGTTGCTGGAGCGTTATGGTCAGGACGATTCTCTGGGGTATTTCGCGACTCGCCGCGACAAGGCGGTCATTTTCGCGCCCAACGGTCGCGCGGCCGTGACATATCGAGTGGAGGTTGGTGTCTGCCTGGTCAGCGCCGATCCGATCGGGGACAAATCGGCCTGGGGCCAGGCCATCGCCGCGTGGTTGCAGGTATGCGACGCCTACGGCTGGGCTCCCGCGGTGATGGGTGCCAGCGCCGAAGGCGCGCTCGCCTACCGCGAACATGGCCTCAACGCACTGGAACTCGGCGACGAGGCCATCCTGTACCCGCGCTCCTTCTCGATATCGGGCCCGCACATGGCGGCGGTCCGGCAGGCGGTCAACCGTGCCCGGCGATCGGGGCTCTCGGTGCGTATCCGTCGTCATCGCGAACTGAGTGCGGCAGAGGCGAAACAGATCATCACCAACGCCGACCTGTGGCGTGATGGAAACACCGAGCGCGGATTCTCGATGGCGCTGGGGCGGTTGGGTGACTCCACCGACGGCGACTGCCTGCTGGTAGAGGCGGTGGACCCCAGTGGCAACCCGGTCGCCATGCTGTCGCTCGTGCCCTGGGGAACCAACGGGGTCTCCCTGGAACTTATGCGTCGTTCACGTCAATCCCCCAACGGCACAATCGAATTCATGGTTACCGAGCTGCTCACCCAGGCGGAGGGCATGGGAATCACCCGGGTCTCCTTGAACTTTGTGATGTTCCGCTCGGTGTACGCCGATGGTTCTCGGATCGGAGCGGGCCCCGTCCTGCGGCTGTGGCGCTCGATATTGATGTTCGCGTCCCGATTCTGGCAGTTCGAGCAGCTGTACCGCTCGAACGTGAAGTACCAGCCGGAGTGGGTGCCGCGGTTCGCCTGCTACGAGGACGCCCGGCTGATTCCGCGGATCGGCATCGCTTCGGTGATCGCGGAGGGGTTCCTGGTGCTGCCCTTCGGCAACCGCGACAAGCCGCGCCACACGGGTCAGTACAGCGCGGTTCCTCAGGCCATCGTGGCCACCGGCCTGCTGCATCATGACGGCAGCACCCCGGACCTGCTGCCACAGGCGACACCTCCGCAGCGTGTGCCCGAACAGGTCAAGGTTCGTCTTGGCAAGCTGGCAGCCTTGCAAGACAAGGGAATAGACGCCTATCCGGTGGGATCGCCGCCGTCTCACACCGTCGCCGAGGCGCTGGCCGCGACCGACGGGAGTGTGGTGGTCATCAGCGGTCGTTTACTGCGGATCCGTGACTACGGTGGCGTGTTGTTCGCGCAGTTGCGCGACTGGTCGGATGAGGTGCAGTTGCTCATCGACGATCCGGGCCTGCATGAAGATTTCACCGCGGCCGTCGACCTGGGAGACCTGATCGAGGCCACCGGCACTATGGGTCAATCACACAACGGCACTCGATCGGTGCTGGTGCGCTCGTGGAGAATCATCGGCAAGTGCTTGCACCCGCTCCCGGACAAGCGCAAGGGGCTCACCGATCCCGAGGCCAGGGTGCGCGCGCGATACCTCGATTTGGCGATCAACCCCGAGGCCCGCGAGCAGATCACCGCGCGCAGCGCAATCATCACATCGCTGCGCCATACGCTGTTGTCCCAAGGGTTCCTCGAGGTGGAGACACCGATCCTGCAGCAGGTGCACGGCGGAGCGAACGCACGTCCCTTCCTGACGCATATCAACGCGTACAACATGGACCTGTATCTGCGTATCGCCCCGGAGCTCTATCTCAAGCGGCTCTGCGTCGGTGGTGTGGAGAGGGTCTTCGAACTGGGCCGGGCTTTCCGCAACGAGGGTGTGGATTTCAGCCACAATCCCGAATTCACGCTGTTGGAGGCCTATCAGGCGCACGCCGATTATTTGACCTGGGCCAAGACAACCCAACTACTCATCCAGAATGCCGCGAAAGCCGCGCACGGCAGCGAGGTGGTCCTGCGACCCGGCGGAGATGACGGGAAGCTGGCGCCGGTCGATATCAGTGGCGAATGGCCGATCATCCCGGTGCACGAGGCGGTCTCGCGGGCACTGGGTGAACAGGTCGACGCGACCACGGAGGTACCGACGCTGCAACAGTTCTGCCAGTCGGTCGAGGTGCAGTTCAATCCGCGGTGGGATGCCGGGCACCTGGTCCTGGAGCTCTACGAACGGCTTGTCGAGAAGCACACCACCACACCCACGTTCTATAGCGACTTTCCGGTCTCGGTCTCCCCGCTCACTCGCCCGCACCGAAGCATCGCCGGGCTCGCCGAGCGGTGGGATTTGGTGGCCTGGGGCGTCGAACTCGGCACCGCGTATACCGAGTTGACCGATCCGGTGGAGCAGCGTCGCCGCCTGTATGAGCAATCACTGCTGGCTGCGGGCGGAGACGCCGAGGCGATGGAACTCGACGAGGACTTCCTGCGCGCCATGGAGTACGCGATGGCGCCGACCGGCGGTATGGGAATGGGCGTCGACCGGGTGGTCATGCTGATCACCGGGCGCAGTATCCGCGAAACGTTGCCGTTCCCGTTGGCCAAACCCCGGTAGCCGGGGCGGCACTGAGTAGTCTGGAATTGTTGGCGTTCCGTACCCGGACTCGTCGGACAGCTGACAGACAATTCACAGAAACCTAGGTCATCATGAGTGCCGTGTCCGGTCATGACATCTCCCTGTTACATGGGAACTTTCCCGTCTCCATGCAGGTCATCGCCGGCTTTGCGCTCGTTTTCGCGATCGGGCTGCGTACCCGCAGGTGGTTTCGGCGCTGGGTGCCGGTTGCGGTAGGTATCGGCGTGGCACTCGCCGCGTGGGCCTACTGGTACATCCAATCCGAGGGTTGGGCCGACAGAGGCAATCCGGCTCCGCTGATGCTGTGGGTCTGGATCGCGCTCACCGGTGTGGCCGCCACAGTCCTGGTAGTGGGTTGGCGCACGGCGCACTGGTGGCGTCGCGCGGTCGCGTTCACCGCGGTACCGCTGGCCATCCTTTCCGGCTCGCTGATGCTGAACCAATGGGTTGGCTACGTGCGCAGCGTCCAGTCCGGCTGGGCTCAGTTAACCGCGGGCCCGCTGCCCAATCAGGCAGATATGGCCACCGTGACGGCTGCACGCGAGGAGCGTCGCGGGCCGACCATGACCAAGGGCAAGCTCGTCCCGGTCGACATCCCGGCCGATGCCAGCGGATTCCGGCACCGCAAGGAGATCGTCTACCTGCCCCCGGCCTGGTTTGACTCGACGCGTACCGAGTTGCCCACGATCATGATGATCGGCGGCGAATTCAACACGCCAAGCGACTGGATCCGCAGCGGGAACGCGGTCGAGGTGGCAGATGCCTTCGCCAATCAGCACGGCGGAAATGCGCCCGTCATGGTGTTCGTCGACGCCGGCGGCTCGTTCAACAACGACACCGAATGCGTCAACGGTCCGCGCGGCAACTCCGCCGATCACCTGACGAAAGACGTTGTGCCGTTTATGGTGTCGCGTTTCGGGGTCAGCCCCCGCCCGCAGAACTGGGGCCTGGTGGGCTGGTCGATGGGTGGCACGTGTGCGGTGACGCTCGCTGCCAAACATCCCGAGCTGTTCAGTGCCTTCGAGGATATCGCCGGCGATATGTCGCCCAACACCGGAAACAAGGCGCAGACGATCTCCCGCCTGTTCGGTGGAGACGCCGGAGCCTGGGAGCAGTTTGACCCGGCGACCGTGATGGGCCGTCACGGCCGTTATGCGAATACCGCGGGCTGGTTCGACGTCAATGGCCTGCACCGCGCCGGATCCGGTGCGATCACCAGCACGGGAGCGGCCCCCGGGGCCGCAGCCCCCGCGCCGCTGAGCGATCAGGATCGTGCCGCGCACCGACTGTGCGAGGTGGCTACGGCGCAAGGGATCTCATGCACGGTGCAGCACAAGCCCGGCGAGCATAAATGGCCGTTCGCGCAGACCGCGTTTACCTCGGCGCTGCCGTGGATGGCGGGCCGGATCGGCACGCCGACGGTGCCCGATCTGCCGCTGCCGCGCTAGTTTCCCGGAGTAGCCTCGACCGGTATGGCCGATACACCAGATCCCGGATACGACGACAGCGGTGTACCGACATTCGATTCGGTGCGCGAAAGGATCGAAACTCGTTCCGGTACGGCGGCCGGGGCCGCCGAGCTGGATGCGGTGAGCGACGAGGGCCGTTCGATCGAGGAACAGTTCGAGGCCAGGAGCCGTGCGGCCGCCGAGAGGCTGGAAGAAATCCGTCAGTCGATGCGCGATGAGGCTAGCCGCCAGCGGCCCGACGGGCAATCGCCTCCTCACGGATGAGGCTGCGCCGAACCTTGCCGGAGTCCTCCCGCAGCGGTTCGGTGACGAATTCGATGGTGCGCGGCACCTTGTATCGGACGATCTGATCGAGCAGGTAGTCGTGCAACTGATCCTCGGTGACGTTCCGTTCGGCGTGCACGACCGCGTGCACGATCTGCCCGAGGTCGTCATCGGGTAGTCCCACGATGACACTGTCGATTACGCCCGGGTAGCCGTTCATGATCGATTCCACCTCTGCGGGAAACACATTCGCACCGCCCGTGACAATCAGGTCGGTACGACGATCGCTCATGTACAGATAGCCGTCGTCGTCGAGCCAGCCGAGATCGCCGATGGATTCCCAGGTTCCGAACCGCTTGATCTCCGCGCCGAGGTACTTGTACGGCTTGGGCATGCCCTCCCATGGGCGCATGAAGATCTCCCCTACCTCCCCGGCGGGCAACGGGTTTCCGGCCTCATCGAGAATGGCGAGCTCGCCGAGAGCAGGCCTGCCGACGGAGCCGCGGTGCGCCAGCCATTCCTGTCCGGTGATGATGGTCCCGCCGATGGCCTCGGTGCCCGCGTACAACTCCCAGATGACATCGGGTCCCAGCAGGTCGATCCATGCTTGCTTCAGCCATACCGGACACGGGGCGGCCATATGCCACAGGACCCGGATGGTGGACAGATCGAACCGTCCGGGGTGCTGACGGACCTCGCGCAGCATCCGCGACATCATCGTCGGCACGACTTGCAGCCACGTGACCTTGTGTGTGCCGATCAGTTCGAGCGCCTCAAGTGCGTCGAACTTCGGCTGCACGATCAAATGATGACCGAGTAGCAGCCCATATGACGAAAACATCAGCGGGGCATTGTGATACAGCGGGCCGGCGACGAGTTGGGCGTCCGAGGGCTGCATGCCCATCATCTCGCCCGCCGCGGGTCCGGTGATGACCGCGGGGCTCGGCGCGAGGATGATCTTGGGCCGTCCGGTGCTGCCTCCGGATGTGGGTGCCTTCCAGGCGGGCGACACCACCTCAGGCAGTGGATCGGCGCCATGATCTTCGGTAGTGGGCTCGAATCCTGCTGGCACGCACACCCGGTCGGGATGATCGGCCGGGTCTACCCCAACCACGAGTGCCGAGTTGGCCAGTTCGACGATCGCCCGCCGTTCGGCAAGTGGCAGCCGCCATGACACCGGTTGCGGGGTGGCGCCCAGCTTCCATACCGCGATTTGGGCGGCGAAGAACTCCACCGAGTTGGGTAACCCGATGGTGACGAGATCCCCTTGCCGTACCCCAAGCCGTTGGTACGCGTGTGCCAGGGCGCTGGCACGCTGCTCCAGTTCCGCCCGGGTGACTGATTCGGTACCGCAGGTGATGGCCGGGGCGTCGGGTTCTGCATCCGCGAGGTGGGCGAGGATACGAACGAACGGTTCACCAACGGCCGCGTCAGTCATGAGTGCCACCCTAGACCGGAGTGACAACCTTCCTGGTCCGTGGTTTGGCGGGTGTCTTCGCGGCAGTCTTGGCCGGTGCCTTCGTCGGGGTCTTCCCATTGCGCACGGGCTTGGGCAGCAGGTCCACCAGGAACTCGCCGGTGTAGCTGCCCGGTGTCTGCGCGACGGCCTCGGGTGCCCCTTCCGCTACCACGGTGCCACCGCCGGATCCGCCCTCGGGCCCCATGTCGATGACCCAGTCCGATGTCTTGACGACATCGAGGTTGTGCTCGATGACGATGACGGTGTTGCCTTTGTCCACCAGACCGTTGATCACCGTGAGTAGCTTGCGGATGTCCTCGAAATGCAGTCCGGTGGTGGGCTCGTCGAGGATGTAGATGGTCTTGCCCGTCGACCGTTTCTGGAGTTCGGCGGCCAGTTTGACGCGCTGTGCCTCGCCGCCGGAGAGGGTTGGTGCCGGTTGCCCCAGTCGCACATAACCCAGGCCGACCTCCACCAGGGTGTTCAGATACCGATGGATGGACGTGATGGGCTCGAAGAACTCGGCGGCCTCTTCGATGGGCATGTCGAGTACTTGGGCGATGGTCTTGCCCTTGTAGTGAACCTCGAGCGTTTCCCGGTTGTAGCGGGCGCCGTGGCATACCTCGCAGGGCACGTAAACATCCGGAAGGAAGTTCATCTCGATCTTGATGGTGCCGTCGCCCGTGCACGCCTCGCACCGACCGCCCTTGACGTTGAACGAGAACCGGCCCGGTTGATAGCCGCGCACCTTGGCCTCGGTGGTCGCCGCGAACAGCGTGCGGATCTTGTCGAAAACCCCGGTGTAGGTGGCCGGATTGGAGCGCGGTGTGCGCCCGATCGGCGACTGGTCGACGCGCACCAGCTTGTCGACCTTATCCAGTCCGGTCACCCGGGTGTGCCGGCCGGGCACCTGGCGTGCCCCGTTGAGCTTGTTGGCCAATACGGTGGCGAGGATGTCGTTGACCAGGGTCGACTTCCCCGAGCCTGACACTCCGGTGACCGAGGTCAGTACCCCGAGCGGGAACGCGACGTCGATGTCCTTGAGATTGTGCTCGCGTGCTCCGACCACGGTGACCTGACGTTTCGGGTCGATCGTGCGACGCATCAGCGGCAGCGGAATGCTTTCTGCCCCCGACAGATAGGAGCCGGTGACAGAGTTCTTGTTCTTCAGCAGTTCGGCGTAGGTGCCGCTATGCACCACCTGGCCGCCGTGCTCCCCCGCTGCCGGGCCGATGTCCACCACCCAGTCGGCATGTTTGATGGTGTCCTCGTCATGCTCGACCACGATGAGCGTATTGCCGAGATCTCTTAGCCGCGTGAGTGTTTCGATGAGGCGTCGGTTATCGCGCTGATGCAGGCCGATCGAGGGCTCGTCGAGAACATAGAGCACACCGACCAACCCGGAGCCGATCTGAGTCGCCAGCCGGATTCGCTGTGCCTCGCCGCCGGACAATGTGCCTGCCGCACGCGACAGCGACAAATACTGCAGTCCGACGTCCAGCAGGAATCCCAGCCGGAACTGGACCTCCTTGAGAACCTGACCGGCGATGGCTTGCTCACGGTGCCCGAGAGTCAAGGCGTTGAGGAACTGTGCGCAGTCGACGATCGACAGCTCACAGACCTCTGCGATGGATTTGGTGCCGTGCTGGCCCGCGGTAAGCGTGACGGAGAGGATCTCGGGCTTGAGGCGGGTTCCGTTGCATTCGGGGCACGGGATGTCCCGCATGAAGCCCTCATAGCGTTCCTTCGCCCATTCGGACTCGGTCTGTTCCATCCTGCGTTGCAGAAAGGCCAGCACGCCTTCGAATTCCGCATAGTACGAGCGGGTGCGCCCGTACCGGTTCTTGTATCTCACATGGACCTGCTCGGTGGAGCCGTCCAGGATCGCCTTCTTGGCTGCCGCGGGAAGCTTCTTCCACGGTGTGTCCACGTCGAATCCGAGCGCGTCGCCGAGACCGGACATGAGCCGAACGAAGTAGTCGGCGTTCTGTCCCATCGACCAGGGTGCGATCGCGCCCTCGGCGAGTGTCATGTCCGGGTCCGGGACCACCAGGTCGGGGTCGACCTCCTTCTTGATGCCCAGACCGGTGCACTCGGGGCAGGCGCCATAGGGCGAGTTGAACGAAAACGAGCGTGGTTCAAGATCGTCGACGGCCAGCGGGTGGCCGTTGGGGCAGGCGAGTTTCTCGGAGAATCTGCGCTCTCGCTGCGGGGAGTCTTCGTCCGCATCAACGAACTCCAGGACCACGATCCCGTCGGCGAGGCGCAGTGCGGTCTCCACCGAGTCGGTGAGGCGCTGCTTGGAACTTGCCTTGACGCTGAGGCGGTCGATGACCACCTCGATATCGTGCTTCTCTTGCTTCTTGAGCTTGGGCGGATCGGTGAGCGAATGCACCACGCCATCGACTCGAATGCGGCTGTATCCCTGCGAGTTCAGCTGCTCGAACAGGTCCACGAACTCACCCTTGCGGGTGCGCACCACGGGGGCGAGGACCTGGAAGCGCAGGCCCTCTTCCATGTCCAGCACCTGATCGACGATCTGCTGGGGTGTCTGCTTGGCGATCTTCTCCCCACATACCGGGCAATGCGGCGTACCGGCACGCGCATACAGCAGGCGCAGGTAGTCGTAGACCTCGGTGATGGTGCCGACTGTGGATCGGGGGTTGCGGTTCGTGGACTTCTGGTCGATCGATACCGCGGGTGAGAGCCCCTCGATGAAATCGACATCGGGCTTGTCCATCTGCCCCAGGAACTGGCGGGCGTACGCGGACAGTGATTCGACGTACCGACGTTGCCCCTCGGCGAAGATGGTGTCGAACGCCAGACTGGACTTTCCGGATCCGGAGAGACCCGTGAAGACGATGAGGCTGTCTCGGGGTAGGTCCAGGTCGATACCGCGCAGGTTGTGCTCACGCGCGCCCCGCACGATCAGACGGTCGGCCACCTGTCTCCCTTCACACTGCCCATGCAGGTCTTTCGCACAGCTCAGCCGCTGCGTTCCCATGCGGAATCCAGGCCGACCGAGTCGTCGACTCCATGCTAGGGCGAGGCACCGACAACCTTCGCGCCGAGACAGGTCAGTACCGTTGACGTATGACCTCGATCACCGTCGATGACAACTACTCCGGACACATCGAACCCGGCTCGGGTGTGGCACGTCGCACCGTGGGCGGTGCGACCATCATCAAGGCCTCGGTGGGTCCGATGGACAACAACGCCTACATCGTCACGTGCACGAACACCGGCAAATCGCTGCTGATCGACGCCGCCAACGACGCCGAGCGCCTGGCAACCCTGCTGGATGAGAACGCGCCGAACATCGAGCTCATTGTGACCACACATCAGCACTTCGATCATTGGCAGGCTCTCGAGGCGATCGTCGACAAGACCCAATCCCCCAGTGCCGCACATGACTTGGACACCGGCCCGCTTCCCGTCCCGCCGACGACGCTATTGGTCGGGGGCGACAGCTTCGATATTGGTGACCTGCACTTCGACGTCATCCACCTGCGCGGACACACGCCGGGCTCGGTGGCGCTGGCGTTCAGCGCAGACGGTGTGACCCACGTGTTCACGGGAGATTCGCTATTTCCCGGCGGAATCGGAAAGACATTCAGCTCCGAAGACTTCAACCAGCTGCTCGACGATGTCAGCGACAGACTTTTCGGCGCGTACCCAGATTCCACCGTTGTGTACCCCGGACACGGTGACGACACCACCTTGGGTGCCGAGCGCGGATCGCTCGGAGAATGGCGCGAACGAGGCTGGTGAACCCGCCCCGTTCGCGCGTACCGAATCTAGGTGGTGTGCACGATCAGCACGTCGCACCTGGAGCGACGGGCGACATCCGAGGGAACCGATCCCAGTAGGCGTCCGGCGATGGTGTTGAGGCCGACATTGCCGACGACCAGCAGGTCTGCCTTGGAATCCACCACCAGGTCGAGCAGCGCATCCACCGGGGCGCCCTCGATGGAACGCTCTTCGACGCTCGTCGCACCGGCTGCGGCGGCGCGCTCGCGAGCGGTGCGCAGGATGTCGTAGACGGGTGCCTTGCCGGTGACCTTGTACGCGTCGTCCTTGAGCACATCGGCCGAGTGGGGGTTGTTCTCCGGGAAGTACGCGGTCGCGACGATGAGCTTGGCGCCGGCGGCGCCCGCGATCGCTCCAGCGCGGTCGACCGCCCGGTACGACGAATCTGATCCGTCAGTACCGACAACGACAGTGCTGTATGCACTCATGAAAGGTCCTCCAGTTCCGTTTGACCAGGCCAGATGAGATTAGCCGGGAAGGGCCCCGGCCATGCGTCATTTGGCCGATTGTGTCGCGCTCTGCGCGCGATTTTCCCTCGTCGGGGCCGCGTGTCGATATGGCCTGCGCCTCAATCTGGATATGAGGACGATCACGCGGCGATGAGCAGCGTGCGTGAGGAGCGTCAGGCTCCGTTCGCATACAGCTTGACGACTTGATAGAGGAATGCCCGTCCGTCATAGAGGGATTTCACCTGGATACGTTCGTCCAGGCCGTGCGCGTGTGTCTCGCCGGGCTGGGCGAATATCCCGCTGAGGCCATATACCGGGGTCTTTCCGAAGTAGATGGCGTCTGTTGCTCCTGTCGACATGGTCGGCACCAAGGGCACACCCGGCCACATTGAACCGGCGACGGCCCTGATGGGATCGACGATCTGCGCAGATAACGGTGGCACGGTCGCGACGTTGGTGCGGAACGCCGTGGCGGGCTTCACGGTGACCTTCGGGTCATTGACTGCTTTGACGATCGCGTCGTGAACGCCCTGCTGTACGGTCCCGATGCCGGGCAATATTCGGCAGTTCACATTGGCGGTGGCGCGTTGAGGCAGCGCGTTATTTGCATGTCCGCCTTCGATTTTCGTGGGGACACAGGTGGTGCGCAGCATGGCGTTGTACAGCGGACTAGCCGATAGCACCGCTGTGGCGGCCGGATCCTGTGGATTGACAACGATCGTCGACATGGCCTGACCGACCTCTCCCGGCTGCAGCGCGGCCTGTGCCGTGAAATAGGCCCGGGTCACGTCGTTGAGCTGGACGGGAAAGGGCGCGGCGGCGAGCCGGTTGAGCCCGGCCCCGAGGGCCTGTATCGCGTTGAACGGCCCGGGCTGGCTGCTGTGACCGCCCTCGTCGGTGACCTCGAGGGTGAAGTCTTGATAGATCTTCTGGCCCGCCTGGATTTCGAGCAGGATGGGCTTGTTGTCCTTGTTGAGATCGCCACCGGCGCCTTCGTTGATGACGAACTCGGCATCGACGAGCTCGGGCCGGTTTTGATGGAGCCACTCGGCGCCGTTCACCTGCCCGCCGCCCTCTTCACCACAGGTGAGCGCCACCCTGATCGGACGTTTGGGGACGAAGTTCTCCGTGCGATACCGAATGAGGCTATCCACGAATATCGCTGCCATGGCCTTGTCGTCCTCGGCACCGCGAGCGTAGAAGTACCCGTTCTCCTCGGCCAGCGTGAATGGATCACGTTTCCAGTCCTCGCGTTTGGCCTCCACGACGTCGATATGTGCCAGCAGTAGGATCGGTTTGGCAGCATCATCGGATCCCGCAAGCGTGGCGACCAGGCCACCGTCCTTGGGGTGATCGGGCGGGCTGAACAACACCAGATCCTTGTTGGCGTAGCCGGCAGTCTTGAGCCGAGTGGCCATCTTTTGTGCCGCCTCGGTGCAACTCCCCTGCGATGCCGTCGTATTGGTTTCGATCAATTCCCGGTAGAGGTCCCGAAACGCACCACGGTCGTCGTTGGTGACAGGGGCAGTGGTTGCCGGTGAACTCAGCTCCTGCGTCGTCCCGCAGGAGCTGAGGGTGAGCACGGCGACGGTGAACGCAAAAATCCGGTGCATGGTTCCGTTCATACACCCGTGACGGCTATAGGGGGGCCTGAACCGCTTCTTCCCCCGCCTTATCCGTCACCTCCAGTCTGGAACCTCCGCGAAATACCCTGGAAGACACCGCAACACCGGTAATCGTAATCGCGGCGAACCCCAGGAACAGTAGATGCGCTCCGCGCGTGGGCGATCCGCCGAGATTGACCAGTACACCGGCGAAACCAGCACCGAATGCCCCGGCGATCAACTGCACAGTACTGATGGCCGCAGCGGCAGCACCGCTCTCCGCTGCATCCATGGATACCGACATGGCGGCGGCCGCCAGATGCGGCCACGCCATGCCGATACCGGCGCCGGTGACAGCGAAACCGAGCGCCCACAACGCCATCTCGGGTGCGGAGGAGCCGTCGCGCTGCAGTGCTCCGGCGAGAATCAGCCCCGCCGCCACTACGGCGGGAGCGAGCGTCACCACGCGTGAGACGGCGCGCGCGTGCGCCGATGCGCTGATCATTTCGCCGACGGTCCAGCCGAATGCCAAGGTGGCGCCGAGGAATCCGGCGGTCAGCGGAATCAGGTGCCCCAGGCGCTGGCCAAAGAACGGAATGTATGTCTCGACCATCGAGGCCACCGCCAACACCGCGATCGTCAGGTAGATCCACTTCAGCGGGTTGTGCGCGAAGACCGTCCTCGGCAATACCGGCGCGCCTGAACGGCGATCGAGTATGACGAACAGGATCGTCAAGGCGGCCGCGCCAACGATGAGGCCGGCCATGGCAGGCAGTGCCGACTGCAGCCCGGCCACGGCTATCAGGCTGGCTGCCGTCGTCAGCACGAGCAGCGACCGCACCGGAACTCGGCGCCGGGCGGTCTCGGACTTCGCGGTCTCGGTTCGCGTCAACACCGTGGGCACCGTCGCGGCGATGCCCACGGTTATCAGGGCCAATGTTACGAACGCCCACCGCCAGAGCCCGAATTGCGCGAAGAGCCCGCCGGCCGCGGGTCCCACAAACGTTCCGACCCCCCACATTGCCGAGGTGAGTGCCGAGGCACGTACCCATAATCGTTGTGGTAGAGCAAGATTGATGACCGCATAGGCAAGACCGGCCAGTAGGCCGCCTGCTGCGCCCTGCACGGCGCGTCCGGCGAGCATGACCTGCATCCCGGGGGCAGCCGCGCACACCAGCGTGCCGGCCGCGAATGCGCCGAAGGCCAGCAGGTAGGCGCGGCGTGGCCCGGCCCAGCCGAGAAGTGGGCTCACCACCGTGGCGGCGCTCACCGAGGCGATCAGGTACACCGTTGTCACCCAGGCGTAGAAACGTTCCCCTCCGATATCGGCGACCGCACTAGGCAACAGACTGGTGGTGAGATACACGTTGGTGGCGTACAGCGCGACCCCGCCGGCCAGCACCGTGACGATCCCGAGCTGCCGCCCGCCCAACAGATCCCGCCAACTACCGTTATCCGGTCCGTGAGTCATGCCGACACGGTATGAGCTAAAGTGCACTTGAGATCAACTCCGCATGGCGAACTGCATCAAGGAGACCGGTGAAGGGCAAGGCCGAGCTGCTGCCGATCGGTGAGGTGGCCAGGCGAAGCGGAATCGCGGTGTCCGCGGTGCGCTACTACGCCGATATCGGTCTGGTCCCGTCCGAGCGCACGTCCGGGAACGCTCGGGTGTTCCGCCGTCACGCCTTGCGGCGCATTTCGCTGATCCGGGTGGCGACCGGATTCGGTATCCCGCTATCGGAAGTCGCGGAGGTGCTGTCGAGCCTGCCCGATGACCGGGCCCCGAGTACCCGTGATTGGCAACGAATCTCACGCCAGTGGCATGCGCATCTGGAGGCCCGCAAGAACGCCATCGCCGATATGCAGGAGAAGCTCACCGGATGCATCGGTTGCGGCTGTCTGTCGATGACGAAGTGCACGCTGTTCAATCCCGGCGACGTCCTCGCCGACGACGGTTCTACCGGTGCACTGTTGCTCGCGGATCCCGGCTGATTACTTCAGTCCCGCAGCGTCCATACCGCGCAGTTCCTTTTTGAGGTCGGCGATCTCGTCACGGAACCTCGCCGCCAACTCGAACTGCAGATCACGTGCCGCGGACATCATCTGCTCGGTCATATCCTTGATCAGGTCGGCCAGTTCGGCCCGCGGCATGCTCTTGGTATCGCGGCCCTCGAAGACTCCGGCGCTGACCGCGCGGCCGGGCTCACCCTGAGCGCGGCGGCCGCGACTGGCGTTACGGCCGGAGCCGCCGATCTGAATCGCCTCGCTGCTCTCTGTATCGGAGGCTTCCCGATACACCTGGTCGAGAATGTCGGCGATCTTCTTGCGCAACGGTTGTGGATCTATCCCGTTCGCCTCGTTGTAGGCGACCTGCTTGGCACGTCGACGATCGGTCTCGTCAATGGCCTCCTTCATGGAGTCCGTCATGGTGTCGGCGTACATGTGCACCTCACCCGAGACATTGCGCGCGGCGCGACCGATGGTCTGAATCAGGCTTCTGCTGGAGCGCAGGAACCCCTCCTTATCGGCGTCGAGAATCGCGACCAAGGACACCTCGGGCAGGTCCAGCCCCTCCCGCAGGAGGTTGATCCCGACCAAGACGTCGTACTCGCCAAGCCGGAGCTGGCGTAGCAGTTCGACTCGCCGCAGGGTGTCGACCTCCGAATGCAGATAACGCACCCGGATACCCATCTCGAGCAGGTAGTCGGTGAGGTCCTCGGCCATTTTCTTCGTCAGCGTCGTCACCAGTACCCGTTCGTCGACCTCGGTCCGTTGCCGAATCGAGGCGATGAGATCGTCGATCTGGCCCTTGGTGGGCTTGACGACCACCTTCGGGTCCACCAGCCCTGTCGGCCTGATGACCTGCTCCACGAACTCTCCGCCGGCCGCGCTGCGTTCGTAGTTTCCGGGAGTGGCGGAGAGATACACCGTCTGGCCGATACGTTCGGCGAACTCCTCCCAGGTCAGGGGCCGGTTGTCGACGGCGGACGGGAGCCGGAATCCGAAGTCCACCAGATTCCGTTTACGCGACATGTCCCCCTCATACATGGCACCGATCTGGGGAACCGTCACGTGCGATTCGTCGATGACCAGCAGAAAGTCGTCCGGGAAATAGTCCAGCAGGGTGGCGGGCGGTGTCCCCGCACCACGGCCGTCGATATGTCGTGAATAGTTTTCGATGCCTGAGCAGAAGCCGACATTGCGCATCATCTCGATGTCGTAGTTGGTGCGCATCCGTAGGCGCTGGGCCTCCAGCAGCTTGCCTTGCCCCTCCAGCTCGGCCAGGCGTTCCTCGAGCTCCTGCTCGACACTCACAAGGGCCTTTTCCATCCGATCCGGTCCTGCCACGTAATGCGTGGCAGGGAAGATCCGCAACGAATTAGTCTGCCGCACAACGTCTCCGGTGAGCGGATGGAGGTAGTAGAGCGCCTCCACCTCGTCGCCGAAGAATTCGATGCGAACCGCCAACTCTTCGTAGGAGGGAATGATCTCGACGGTATCGCCGCGCACCCGGAACGTGCCGCGGGTGAAGGACATGTCGTTGCGGTTGTACTGCATATCGACCAAAAGCCGCAGGAGCGCATCCCGCGGCACCTCCAGGCCCACATCCAATTGCACCGAACGATCCAGATAGGACTGCGGGGTACCCAGGCCGTAGATGCACGAGACCGAGGCCACCACCACAACATCCCGGCGGGACAGCAGATTGGATGTCGCCGAGTGCCGCAAGCGCTCCACGTCATCGTTGATGGAGCTGTCTTTTTCGATATAGGTGTCGGTCTGCGCGATATATGCTTCCGGCTGGTAGTAGTCGTAGTACGAAACGAAGTACTCGACGGCGTTGTGCGGCAACATCTCCCGAAGCTCATTGGCCAGCTGCGCGGCGAGGGTCTTGTTCGGCGCCATGACAAGCGTCGGTCGCTGCAATCGCTCGATGAGCCAGGCCGTCGTCGCCGACTTGCCGGTACCCGTGGCACCCAGCAGTACTACGTCCTTCTCCCCTGCCCGAACCCGGCGTTCGAGCTCGGCGATGGCACCCGGCTGATCGCCCGCGGGCTCGTACTGACTGACGACCTCGAACTGTCCGTCGGCACGCAGGACGTCCGTCACCGGGCGGTACTCGGAATGCGCAACGATGGGGTGTTCTGTTGCGAAAGCCATGTGCCCAGAGTAAGCCGAGGGTCTGACATGCCCTCCAGTACCAGTGAGGAAGGCGGAAGGAAATCAGCGTGCACCCGCCCAAACGCGAGATCTTCGACCTCGATGCGCTGACCAACACCGACCCCAAGGGAATCGTGCGGTCGGTGGACCAGTACCGAGTGCAGCCGTGGGGGCTCTACATGGCGCGCCCGACGCCCGGCCGGGCGCAGTTTCACTATCTGGAGTCGTGGTTGCTTCCGACGCTGGGGTTGCGGGCGAACATTTTCCACTTCAATCCGGGTCACGAGCGCGATCAGGACTATTACGTCGATATTGGTGAGTTCATCGCCGGGGAATCGCAGTGGGTGGCCACCGACCACTATCTTGACCTAGTGGTGCGCAGCGGACGAGAAACCGAACTGGCGGACGTCGACGAGCTGCTCGAAGCGCACAAGCTGGGGTTGTTATCCACTACTGCAACAGAACTCGCCATTCGTCGGGCAGTTGCCGCCATCGACGGACTCGCTGAGCGCGGACATGATCTGAACGCTTGGCTCGCCGATGCCGGCATGCCTGTGACCTGGCTCGACAGATGCGGAGATGCACATGCCTGAAGCCATTCGCTGGGGAATCATTGGGCCGGGCCGTATCGCCGGCAACGTAGCCCGTGACTTTCCGCTGACGCCGGGGGCCGAGCTCGTGGCCGTTGCCTCCCGGTCTATCGAGCGCGCTCAGGACTTCGCCGCGGCGCATGGAATCAACCGGGCCTTCGGTTCATATCGTGAGATGCTCGCCGACCCCGATGTCGACGCCGTGTACATCGCCACTCCGCATCCTCAGCATCGACAGGCTGCTGTCGCGGCACTGACCGCCGGGAAAGCGATTCTGGTGGAGAAAACGTTCACCGCGACCGTCCCAGGCGCACAGGAGATTATCGATATCGCAAGAGCCCGAGGCGTTTTTGCGATGGAGGCGATGTGGACCCGGTTCCAGCCGGCGATCGTCGCCGCCAAGCAGCTTGTCGACGACGGGGTCATCGGCGAGGTGCGCCAGGTTCAAGCGGACCTGGGGGTCGATCGCCCGTTCGATCCCCAGGATCGATTGTTCAATCCGGCGCTGGGCGGCGGCGCATTACTGGATTTGGGTGTTTACGTCGTCTCGCTGGCCCAGTACTTCCTCGGAGATCCGGCGGCGGTCGTGGCGCACGGCTCGTTGTTTCCCACGGGCGTCGACGCCGAGGCCGGGCTGCTGTTGCGCTACGACGACGGCCGTACCGCGACTCTGCTGTGCTCGCTTCGGCAATACACCCCTGGCCAGGCGCGCATCTTCGGCACCGAGGGCTGGATCGACATCCTCCCCCGCTTCCATCACCCGCGCGAAATCGTGGTGCACCGCAAGGGATCTGACCCCGAGCCGATGGTGCGGCCCCCCGTCGGAGGTGGTTACAGCCACGAACTCGCCGAGGTGACCGAGTGTCTGCGTGAGGGCAGAGCGCAGAGCACAGTGATGCCGTTGGCCGACACATTGGCGGTACAGCGGGTGCTCAATACGGCCTGCGAACAACTGGGGGTTGATCACTCCGAAGACCACGCTGACCTGGACTAATCACGTTGCCGCTGTCTCTTGGGCCCCGGTAGGATGCCCCGTATGCGTCGCCTCCATCGAGGGGTTGGCGCTGTCGGGACAGCGGCGGCAACTCTCGCTCTTCTGGCAGCACCAGCCTCCGCAGCCGAGCTGCACAACATCAGCTACATCGCCCGTGTCGATGGGCTGGGACGCGGAATCTCCGTGACGTTCAAAACCGATCCGGTGGAACGGCGTACCGAGCAACCTCGTCTCGGACCCGGTGAGAACTGGGAGGTCAATCTGGTGATGGATGATCCGCAGCAGGCGGGGATGACCGTTCGGGTGCTGCCTCCGTACGGCGTCGCACTGCACTGTGAGGTGCAGGTCGACGATGTGGTCACCGATTCACAGGACCTGACGGTGCCCCCGGCCCTGGGGATCTTCAACGGGCCCGTTAACGACACCGTCACCTGCGGTCACTTCAACTCGTAATCGTCAGTCAAATTAGTCACTTCCGCACCCCGGACCTGTACGAAAACCGCTACAATGGCGCCATGCGCCTGAACTCTATTCGTACCCATTTGCGCGGTCCTGCTCGCAGCGCGGGAATTGCGTTAGTCGCCGCAGGAATTGCCGCGAGCACAATCCCCGCGATTGCCTCCGCAGACTCGACCGATGACTACCCAATTCCGCGTCGAATGCTGAAGACCACGTGTACGGCCGAACAGTATCTGGCCGCGGTCCGCGATTATGACCCGGTTTACTACACCCGGTACATGATCGATAAGAACAACAAGCCCGATTATGTGCAGCAGGCCACAATCGACCGGATTCATGAGTTCTTCTCGAAGGACTACACGGGTCGCCGCGCGGAGTCCGAGGTTTTCGCGGTGAACTACCCGCCTGAGGCCTTGACGTCTCAGTGGCCCAACTGGGGCAAGATCTTCTTCAACAACAAGGGTGTCGTCGCCAAGGGCACCGAGAATTGCAGCAAGTACCCGTCCGACATGTCGGTATGGGACGGCCCCTAACCAAGCGCACAGAAAAACGCCCCGTGGTGATCACACCGCGGGGCGTTTTTCTATCCGGGAGGACTATCGGGAAACCGTTGTGCCGGTTGGAAAGACCTGGAAAGGCTTAGTCGGCCGATCCCTTAAACGAGTTCGGCCCCCATGCCATGAGCACGGGGGCCGAACTGTACTAACCGTCAGACCTGAGGTCGTGGAAACTCCGCGGTGACCGGGTCATCATGTGCAGGTCCAGGACCCGCCCCGACGGGAACAGGCGCCGGTGGTGGCGGAACCTGTTGCTCGACGGGCACCGGCGGAGGCGGCGGATCTGTCGCGTACTTGCTCACCTTCATGGGCCACCAGAACCATCGGCCCATCAGGGCGGCGATCGCCGGCGTCATGAACGCCCGGATGATGAAGGTGTCGAACAGCAGACCCAGGCAGATGGCCGACCCGGCTTGGCCGATCGCGATCAGGTCGCTGGTGATCATCGAGCCCATGGTGAACGCGAACACCAGACCGGCCTGGGTGGCCACACTTCCTGAACCGCCCACACCGCGCAGGATGGCGGTGTTCAGACCACCATGTAGCTCTTCCTTGAATCTGGATACCAGTAGCAGGTTGTAGTCCGAGCCGACCGCCAACAAGATGATGACGGTGAACGGCAGCACGAACCAGTGCAGCTGCAGGCCAAGAATGTGCTGCCACAGCAATACCGACAGGCCGAAGGACGCCCCGAGCGATATCGCGATGGTCCCGACGATCGTGAACGCCGCCACGATGCTTCGCGTGATGACCAACATGATGACGAAGATCAGGCATAGCGATGCGATGACCGCGATCATCAGGTCGTACTTCACCATCTCGCCGATGTCGTGATAGGTCGGTGCCGTACCGCCGAGATAGAGCTTGGCCTCGTCCAGCGGGGTGCCCTTGATGGCGTTCTTGGCGGCCTTGAGTTCGACCTCCGTGTTGGCGAGCGACTCCTTGCTGGCGTAGTCGCCCTCATGCGTGATGATGAACTGCGCGGCCTTGCCGTCCGGCGACATCATCAGCTTGACGCCCTTCTTGAAGTCTTCGTTGTCGAAGGCCTCCGGCGGCAGGTAGAAGAAGTCGTCATTCTTCGCCTCGTCGAACGCCTGACCCATCACCGTTGCGGTGTCGGTCATGCGGTCCATCTGGCCGATCATGCCGTTCATCGTGCTGTACATGGTCAGCATGGTGTTCCGCATGTTCTTGGTGATGGCGATCATGGGCGGCAGCTGTTCCACCATCTGCGGCATCAGCTTGTCCATGTTGGTGATGTCACCGAGCATTCCCTGCATGCTCTCGGCTAACTTATCGATCCCGTCAATGGTGTCGAATAGCGAGCGCATGGACCAGCACATCGGAATATCGAAGCAATGCTTTTCCCAATAGAAATAGTTGCGCAGCGGGCGGAATTGATCGTCGAAATTGGCGATATTGTCCCGCATTTCATTGGTGACACTGATCATGTCCGGCACCGTCACTGTCGCCATATGGTGTGTTACACCGACGAGCTCTTTCATGATGCTGTACATGCGTTCCATGATGGCGACCATCGAACCCATATCGTCGGCCATCTTCAACATGTCCGCCATGCTGTTCTTGAGGTAATTCATGTTCTCGGTCATCGATACCGATTGCATACTCACCTGGAATGGCACCGAGCTGTGATCGATCGGAGCGCCCATTGGGCGGGTCATGCTCTGCACCTTGTTGATGCCCTCCGTGCGGAAGACGTTTTTGGCGATGCGGTCCAGCACCAACATGTTGGCCGGGGTCCGCAGATCCTTGTCCGCCTCGACGATCAGGATGTCCGGGTTCATTCTCGCCTTCGAGAAGTGCCGGTCGGATGCCTGGAAGCCTTGAATCGACGGCAGACCAGTCGGGATGTAGTACCGGTCGTTGTAGTTGACCGAGTATGTGGGCAGGATGCCCAAGCCGACGATCGCGATGATCATCGTGACCGCCAAGATCGGTCCCGGCCAGCGCACAATGGCGGTGCCGATCTTGCGCCATCCCCTGCTCTTGATGGTGCGCTTGGACTCCAGCAGCCCAAACTTTGTCGCTATCAGAATCACCGCCGGACCGATGGTGAGCGAGGCGGCCACCACCACCAGCATGCCGATCGCGCAGGGCACACCCAGCGACTCGAAGTACGGCAGGCGAGTGAATTTCAGGCAGAACGTGGCGCCCGCGATGGTGAGGCCCGAACCCAAGATCACGTGCGAGACACTGTGATACATGATGTAGAAGGATTCGAGCCGGTCCCTGCCCTCGGCCCGTAGCTCGTGATAACGGCCGATTTGGAAGATCGCATAGTCAGTCCCGGCCGCGATGGCCAGAGAGGTCAGCAGGTTCACCGCGAATGTCGATAGGCCGATGATTTCGGCATTGCCGAGGATCGCGACCACGCCACGAGCGGCACCCAGTTCGACGAACACCATGAACAGGATGAGCAGCACCGTCGTGATGGACCGGTAGATGAGCAGCAGCATCACGGCGATGACGATGAAGGTGATACCCGTCATCTTGAGCATGCTCTTGTCGCCGGCGTCGTTCATGTCCATTGTCAGCGCGGCCTGGCCGGTGACGAAGACCTTCAGCCCGTCGGGATACGTACTGTTCTTCTTGCTCTCGTCGATGAGCTTGGCGACGATGTCCTGGACCGCCGTGACGGATTCCTTGCCTTCCGTCGTGCCTTGGTCTCCACGGAGATTCAGCTGAACGTATGCAGATTTTTCGTCGACACTCTGCGCGCCACCGGCCGTGATGCGGTCGCCCCAGAAGTCCTGGGCGTATTCCACATGCTTGGTATCGGCACGCAGTCGTTTGACCAACTCGCGGTAGAACGTGTGCGCCTTGTCGTTCATATCGGTGGAGAACTTGGTGTCGCTCTCCAGCAGGACCATCACCATGCTGTCGTCCTTGAACTGCTGGAACAGCTCACCTTGACGCTTGATGGCCTGGTAGGACGGTGCGTCCTTCGATGCCAACGACACCGAGTGTTCTTTACCGACCTCTTCGAGCTGCGGCACGACGACGTTGACGATGACCGTCAACACCAGCCAGGCCAGAATGATCGGTACGGAGAACGTGTGGATGAAACGCGCTATGCGCGAAGGCTTTTGGGTTGCGTCATTCGTGGGAGCGCTATGTGTGCTCATGCGGATTTCACCATGCAGAAGACTTGGGCGTTGTGGTTGGACACGGTCTGTTCGTCCTTTACTTCGCCGTTGGACAGGATGCGGCAGCCAATTTCATCGCTATCCCCCATCGCGACGACATTGGCGAAGACAGAAGTCATCGTCGTCGTGATGGTTAACGTCCACGGCAGTGTGGTGAACTGGGCGCGCTGCGGTTGCGCCCGGTCGTCGAGATAGTTGACCTCGCCCCTTGTCCCTGCGGGACCGAAGATTTCGTAGACGATGTCTTTCGGGATGATGTTCTTGGAGTCATCCTTGATGCCGACCGCCGAATTGATGTTGGTCGAGCCAAACACGCCGTGAAGCCGATAGACACCAAACGCGGCGGCCGAGATCACCACCAGAACGACGAGCGGGACCCATACCCGCTTCAATACCTTGAAAATGGTCCAATCCCCTTCACCCGTGTGGCCCGGGGGCCAACAACTCGACTCTGCTTATCGCGTCCGGCTATGCGGCGGCGCGATTCGCGCGCAAACAGTTACCAGCCAGTACGACACCGTGTTGTTTTGCGGAGTCCGTGAGCTGATGGGGCGCCCGTTCATATCGTCGGTTCATCCCACGTGGCTCCGCTCATGCCGATTTCTTAGTAATTCGTAAGGGATACTACATACGTTTGTCAGGGAACTGTACATGTGCTGTCAGTCACAACTTGCCCATTTACTCCCCTGAGTACCCGCAATAGCTTAGTTAGCTACAAGCGGATGTCAACAACCGGTGACACGGATCTATTCCCTGTTTCTTTTCCTCCATGTAACGAAAGCGCCTGCGTGCACATCGGAGTTAGTGACTGATCTGAGAATCGCACCAGCTACCGGACCCACAGAGTGTTTGCCAATGCTACTTTTTGCCGGGCTGGTTCCCTCGGCTTTGATGCTCGCAGCGGCCGTGGGCGGTACGCGCGCAGCGGGGCGAAAAAGTGACCCGCAAGTAGCGCAGTCGCCGGGCGTGTCGTTCGTCACGAACGTCGGTGAGTCGTCATCCGATGGACGTGGTGCCGCCCACGGCTCACCGCCACCCATGCAACCAGCAAATATTTCTCGACGGCTCTCGGAGCCCCGCTGCGATGTTGGATCTCATTACTCCAACACATCGCAGCGGAATTCACGTGCCGACGGCGACTGAAACACCTCGGATATTGCCAAGGCATCATGAAACGGTGCCCCAATGGCGCAGGACTGTTTACCCGACGGGAAATCGGGAGCGGCTACCTGCGCGTGTACCGACGTTAGACCGAAGGCCGGGGGAACTCCGTGGTGATGGGCTCATCTCCGTGTCCCGGAGTTACCGGCACCGGCGTGGGCGGCACTGGCTGCGAGGCTGCCGGAGTCCTGGGCGGAGGCAGTGGCCGCGTCCGCACATTCAGCGGCCACCAGAACCAACGACCGAGGATGGTCGCGATGGCCGGTGTCATGAAGGACCGCACGATGAGGGTGTCGAAGAGCAAGCCCAGCGCGATTGTCGTACCGACCTGGCCGATGATGCGCAGATCGCTGACCACCATCACAGCCATCGTGAAGGCGAAGACCAGGCCAGCCGAGGTCACCACGCTGCCGGTACCACCCATCGAGCGGATGATGCCGGTCTTCAGACCGCCGTGCAGCTCCTCCTTGAGTCGGGAGACCAACAAGAGGTTGTAGTCGGAGCCCACCGCCAGCAGCACGATGATTGCCATCTGCATGACCAGCCAGTGCAATTCGATACCCAAGATGTATTGCCAGATGATCACCGACAAACCGAATGAAGCACCCAGTGACAACGCCACCGTGCCGACGATGACGAGTGAGGCCACGAAGCTTCGCGTGATGAGCAGCATGATCAGGAAGATCAGGCACAAGGCCGAGATACCGGCGATCATCAAGTCGTACCGGGCGCCGTCGGACATGTCCTTGAACACGGCCGCGGTGCCGCCCAGTTCGATCTTGGCGTTCTCCAGGGGCGTGCCCTTGACCGCCTCGATCGCGGCCTGCTTGATCGGCTCGACATGCGAAAGGCCTTCAGGTGTCGCGGGATCACCTCGGTGCGAGATGATCATCCGGACCGCCTTGCCGTCCGGTGACAGGAACGATTTCATTCCCCGTTTGAAGTCGGCGTTGTCGAAGATCTCCGGTGGCAGATAGAACGAGTCGTCGTTCTTCGCAGCATCGAACGCCTTACCCATGGCGGTCGAGTTCTGGCTCATCTCGTCCATCTGGTTATAGAAACCGGACATGGTGCTGTGTTGGGTCAGCATCATCTGCTGCATGTCTTCCATGATCGGGACCATCGCCGACATGTCCGAGACCATCTTGGGCATCAACTGGTCCATCCGCTCCATGTTGACGACCATGCCGTCCATGGTTTCGGTCATCTCGTCGATCTTGTCGAGAACGTCGAAAATCGACCGTATGGCCCAGCACATGGGGATGTCGAAGCAGTGCTTTTCCCAGTACAAGTAGTTGCGAATCGGGCGGAACCAGTCGTCGAAATTCGAGATGCTGTCCCGCATATCGTGGATGGTGCCCTGCAGGGTGTGCATATCGCCGACGAGTGAATGCGTAATGCCCGCCATGGTGGTCATGTTGGCGAGCGTGCGCTTCATGATGACGACGTTCTCGCCCATCTTGTCCGCCTGGACCTTCATGTCCGCCATGCGGTCCTTCATCAGCTTCATATTCTGCAGCTGACCCACGCTCTGCATGCTGATGAGGAACGGGATGGAGCTGTGCTCGATCGGCGTGCCCTGTGGGCGCGTAATCGCTTGCACGCGTGCGATTCCGGGCACTCGGAATACCGCCTTGGCGACCTTGTCGATGACCAGGAAGTCTGCCGAGTTCCGCATGTCGTGATCGGACTCGATGAGGAGCATCTCCGGATTCATCCGGGCCTGCGAGAAGTGCCGGTCGGCGGCTTGAAAGCCCGCGTTGGCCGGAATGTCCTTCGGGATGTACTTCTTGTCGTCGTAGCTGGTCCGGTATCCGGGCAGCGCCGCAAGACCGATGATGGCGATCGACAAGGCGGCCGCAAGAACCGGGCCCGGCCAGCGCACGATCGTCGTCCCGATCTTGCGCCAGGAGCGAATCCGCATGGCGCGCTTCGGTTCGAACAGTCCGAAGCGGCTACCGATGGTGATGAGGGCCGGTCCCAAGGTGAGGGATACCAGCACGCCCACGAGCAGGCCCACCGAGCACGGCACGCCCAGAGTCTGGAAGTACGGCATGCGGGTGAAGCTCAGGCAGTACATGGCACCGGCGATGGTCATACCCGATCCCAGGATGACGTGCGCGGTGCCGTGGAACATCTCGTAGTACGCCGCTTCCTTTTCGGCGCCCATGGCTCGGGCTTCCTGGTAGCGGCCGATCAGGAAGATGGCGTAGTCGGTGCCCGCGGCGATGGAGAGCATCACCAACAGGTTCACGGCGAAGGTCGACAACCCGATGATCTCGGTATTACCGAGGAAGGCGATGACACCACGCGCGGCGCTCAGCTGGATGCCCACCAGCATGAACACCATGATCACGGTGAAGATCGATCGATAGAAGAACAGCAGCATCACCACGATGACGAGGAAGGTCAATCCGGTGATGAGCTGGAGGCTGCCGTCGCCGGCGTGGTTCATGTCGGTCTGCAACGCGCCGGGGCCGGTGACATACACGGTCAGCCCGTCGGGCAGCTTGGTGCCGTTCTTGGTCCAGTCGGCCTCGAGCTGTTTGACGATGTTGCGAGCCGCCTCGGTGGACTCGTTCGACAGCGTCTCGCCCATGTTTCCCGCCAGGTTTACCTGGACGTAGGTGGCCTTGCCGTCGGTGCTCTGCGCACCGGCCTCGGTGAGGGGATCACCCCAGAAGTCTTGAACGTGCTGAACGTGTTTGGTGTCGGCGCGCAGCCGGCCCACCATTTCGTCGTAGAACTTGTGTGAGCCGGGGCCCAGTCGTTCCTGTCCCTCCAGCACGATCATGACGACGCTGTCGGAGTCGGACTCCTTGAACATCTTGCCCATGTGCTTCATCGCCTGCATCGACGGCGCACTCTGGGGGCTCAGCGAAACGGTGTGTTCCTTGCCGACCTGCTCCAGCTGAGGGACGAACGTATTGAGGGCGAAGACGATGGCCAGCCAGCCGATGACGATGGGGATCGACAGGCGGCGAATCCATTTGGCCAAAAAGGTGGGCTCCCCTGCCGCACGTCCTGTGTGCGCCCCGCTCATGCGGACTTCACAAAGCAGTAGACGTAGGCGCTCACCTCGTTGGTATACCTTTCATCTTTTTTCTCATCGTTGGCCGTGATGCGGCAACCGAGTCCATCGGCGTTGCGGGTCTGGGCCAGGATGTTTCCCGTCATCGACGGTGCGGTCGTGACGATCTCGATCGACCACGGCAAGACCGCCCCGTTGATCTGGTGCGGTTCACCCTCTTTGTCGATGTAGTTGATGTCCGCGATGGTGCCGGGAGGGCCGAAGATCTCGTAGAGCACATGCTTGGGCTTGGAGTTGTTCTTGTCGTCGGTCATGCTGCCGGCGTAGGTGGGCAACTGCGACGAACCGAAGATGCCGCGAATCCGCCATACCGCGAAGCCCGCGATGGCCAACACGAGCACCATCACCACGGGGATCCAAGCCCGCTTCAATGCGCTAAGAATCGTAAAACCCCTTCACCCGTTTGGCGTTTCGCAAGCCGATAGCACGTGCTTGCTCGAACCTGGCTCAACTACCGATCGGATTCCGCACCCGACCGCCCCACTCGAAAGGGCGGCGCAGCAATCGCCGCGTGCTGGTTGCTTCAAGCCTGCGGTGCCCGGGCACGCATGCCCGCACATTTCTCGAAGTAAACCATGCCTAAGGTCGGAACAGTTGGCTCCCTTCCAGCGCGTTTCATCAGGATCTTTAACGCATACCACGTGCGTAACGCACGCTACCGGGTGGTTCGTTACGTCGCAAATCACACGCCGTGCGTTATCCTCGGCACGTGGCGCAACTGACATTTCAACGCGCCCGCACTGACGAGAAGAAACGTCAACGGGCCGCAGCAATCGTGGAAGCTGCGCGGTCGCTGGCTGTGGAATCCGGTGTCACCTCCGTAACGCTGACCGCGGTCGCGAATCGCGCCGGGGTGCACTACTCGGCTGTTCGGCGCTATTTCAGCTCCCACAAAGAAGTCTTGTTGCACCTGGCCGCCGAGGGTTGGACCCGGTGGTCGGCCGCGGTCTGCGCAGCGCTGGCCGAACCTGGCCCCGGCTCCCCCGCCCGCGTGGCCGAGTCGCTGGTACACGGCTTGGTCGACGATCCCCTGTTCTGCGACCTGTTGGCCAATCAGCATCTACACCTGGAGCACGAAGTCGACGTCGAACGCGTCGCCGAGGTGAAGCAGATCAGCAACGTCGCCGTCATGTCGATCGCAGAGTCGATCGAACGCACTCTGCCGGAGATCGGCCGCAAGGGCTCGCTCGACATCCTTGTCGCCGCGTTCTCGCTCGCCGCCATGCTCTGGCAGATCGCACATCCCCCGGAGGGGCTTGAACACGATTACCGCAGTGAGCCGGGCGTCCCGCCCGACTGGAGCCTGGACTTTGAGCCGGCATTGACCAGACTGTTGACCGCGACGTGCATCGGTATCGTCACGCAACAGCGGTGATGCGCGCGTCTTACGGAGTCCATCCGGTTTCGGCCGCCCAGGCGAGCGCGCGTGGATACGCCGATGCAAACCAGGGTTCCTTGGCGTCGACGTAGGTGCCGGGATCACCGTTGGCCTCCGCCGCTGCTCGCTCGGCCGCTTGCTTGATCGAAAGGTATTCGGCGCGCGCCTGTGGAACCGAGCGCAGCCAATCGCGGAAGATCAGCGCGAATCGCTGACCCGGCCAACCGTCCACCCGCACATGCACCAGGGCGGCGCGCCCCGGGTCCGCTGCCGCGTGGATGCGCTTGCCCCAGGTGGCAATCTCGGCGTCATGTGGGTCATCGGCGGTGATACCCACTATTTGAGGTAGCCCGATATCGGCCAAGGGATCCGCCAAAGCGTCGGCCACATCGAGCGATTCGACAGTCACCTGAATATCGATGACATCCTTGGCGTCCAGTCCGGGTATGGCGGTGGAGCCGATGTGGTCGATCCGCAGCGCCTTCGAACCGCACGCCACCGCCAGCCGGTTGACGATGCGCTGGGCTTGAACCGGCCACGTCGGGTCGGCGGGAACGAGCTCTGGCGCCCATGGCGCCCGTTGGCGAGTGCGCAGATTATGCGCGTACGGCTGCAGCCGCTCGGCCCACAGGTCACGAACCGTCTGTGCGAGTACTTCGGTATCACCTGAATTATCCAGCCACACATCGGCGATGGCGCGGCGCTGCTCATCGGATGCCTGGGCGGCCACGCGCGAACGAGCGTCCTGCTCATCCATCCCGCGATGCGTGACCAGTCGCGTGACGCGGGTTTCGACATCGGCGTGCACAACCAGCACCAGATGGTAAAACGGTGCCAGCGAGTTCTCCGTGAGCAATGGAATGTCTTCCACCACAATGGCATCCTTGCCCGCGGCGGCCATCAATTCGGCCCGCCGGGCGCCGACCAAGGGATGCACGATCCCGTTGAGGGTGGTGCGGTGCGCATCGTCCTGGAACGCGATTGCCGCCAGCGCCGCACGGTCCAAGGCGCCGTCGGGGCGCAGGATCGATTCCCCAAAGGCCTCGACCAGTGCGGTCAGGCCGGGAGTTCCGGGTTCCACTACCTCGCGCGCAATGACGTCACTGTCCACGATGAAGGCCCCACATTCGGCGAGGGTCCGCGAGACCGTGGACTTTCCCGCGCCGATTCCTCCGGTCAGGCCAATGCGCAACATGTCCGCAGTCTGTCACAGAGCCGACTCCGCCTGATCACCAGCACCGGGGAACCCGCTACCCGCGTTGACGCCGAATTCTCCTGGGCGAGGCCCTGATTCGGCGACGACGCGCCACAACAGCTGCTGTGCAGACGAGGAAGGCCCCGGTCCGCAGGGACCGGGGCCTTCCGTCGTGAGAACGCGTACTTAGGCGTTGCCTGCCAGCTTCTCGCGCAGTGCGGCGAGCTGCTCGTCATTGGCGAGCGAGCCACCCTGTGGAGCCGAATCCTCGGACCGCGAGGAACTGCTCGAGGAAGCGGCCGCGGCCTCTGCCTCGGCGGCCGCCGCGGACTTCTCCATCTGCACGGTGTGCATCTTGTGACGACGCTCGGCCTCGGCGTACCGGGCCTCCCACTCTTCACGCTGCTTGTCGAAGCCCTCGAGCCACTCGTTGGTCTCGGCGTCGAAGCCCTCCGGGAAGATGTAGTTCCCGGCCTCGTCGTAGCTGTCGGCCATGCCGTACTTCGAGGGGTCGAACTCCTCGGTGTAGTCCTCGTTGGCCTGCTTGAGGCTCAGCGAGATCCGGCGACGCTCCAGGTCGATGTCGATGACCTTGACCATCGCGTCGTCGCCGACACCCACAACCTGGTCCGGCACCTCGACGTGGCGCTCCGAGAGCTCGGAGATGTGCACCAGGCCCTCGATGCCCTCTTCGACGCGGACGAACGCACCGAACGGCACCAGCTTGGTGACCTTGCCGGGCACGATCTGGCCGATGGCGTGGGTGCGGGCGAAGTGACGCCACGGGTCTTCCTGAGTTGCCTTGAGCGACAACGAAACCCGCTCGCGGTCCATGTCGACGTCGAGAACCTCGACGGTGACCTCGTCGCCCACCTGAACCACCTCGGACGGGTGATCGATGTGCTTCCAGGACAGCTCGGACACGTGCACCAGGCCGTCAACCCCACCGAGATCGACGAAGGCGCCGAAGTTGACGATCGAGGACACGACACCCTTGCGGATGGCGCCCTTGGTGAGCTGGTTCAAGAACTCGCTGCGGACCTCGGACTGGGTCTGCTCCAACCAGGCCCGGCGCGACAGCACCACGTTGTTGCGGTTGCGGTCGAGCTCGATGATCTTGGCCTCGATCTCCTTGCCGATGTACGGCTGCAGATCGCGGACACGACGCATCTCGACCAGCGATGCGGGCAGGAAGCCGCGCAGGCCGATGTCCAGGATCAGGCCGCCCTTGACGACCTCGATGACGGTGCCCTTGACGGCCTCGTCCTTCTCCTTGAGCTCTTCGATCGTGCCCCACGCCCGCTCGTACTGAGCGCGCTTCTTGGACAGGATCAGACGGCCTTCTTTGTCTTCCTTGGTGAGAACCAGGGCCTCGACCTCGTCGCCCACGGAAACGACCTCGTTGGGGTCGACATCGTGCTTGATCGAGAGTTCGCGGGACGGGATGACACCTTCGGTCTTGTAACCGATGTCAAGAAGAACTTCGTCGCGGTCAACCTTGACGATGGTCCCTTCGACGATGTCGCCATCGTTGAAGTACTTGATCGTCTTATCGATAGCGGCGAGAAAATCCTCGGCCGAGCCGATGTCGTTAACGGCTACTTGCGGCGAGGTCACGGTGGGACTTGGCATGTGTGGGGTTGCTCCGGACAGGTTGTGTAGTAGGGACAGTGCTGGTGCAGCTAGCTTCAGCTGCGGGCGTGCTAATACCTCCGCACGTGCGGCAGAGATGTGTTTCACCTTACTAGACCGGTCTCCACCAGCACAAACCCGGTCGGCTCGGTGGGTGCTGTCAGCGGGCGGTTGCCGCACCCGTCCGAGGGCTCACAGCTACTCTTCGGTGGTGTCCTACGCACCCGCGCCTGCCCCCATGCCACCGATGCCAGGATTCCCTCAGCGGATCAAGAAGGTAGGGGCGCCGATCGGCCTCATCATTGCTCTTGCGCTGGTGACGGGATTGATCATCGCGGGTCTACTTCTCTCTAATCCGGTTGGCGCGATGATCGGCTTGGTCCTATCGAGCATCGCGATCGGGATTGTGGTCCTGTGCTATCTCTGGCTGGACCGATGGGAACCGGAGCCCTCACGGCTTCTTGTACTGGCATTTGTCTGGGGTGCGTCGCTCGCGGTCGTCGTGTCGATCATTCTTGAAGTGGCCTTTGGTGCGGGGTACGGCCCGGACTCCAGTACCTCCTTCTCGTCAGTAGCCATCCGCGCGCCCTTCATCGAAGAGGCCGCCAAAGGAGCTTTCCTGCTACTGATGCTGACGGGCCGCCGCCGCCTGGAGCTCAATTCGCTCACCGATTGCCTCGTCTACGCGGGTATCACCGCCGCCGGATTCGCCTGGCTCGAAGACATCGCCTATATCGGTAGTGGCAACACTGTCGGCGAGTCAGTGCTGACCGCGATCGTCCGGCTGGGCCTTGGCCCGTTCGCGCACTCGTTGTTCACGAGCATGACCGGTGTCGGTGTCTACTACTCCTTGCGGCAACGCAGCGTCATCGCCAAATTTCTCTGCATCGTGGTCGGATACCTGGCCGCGGTGCTCATGCACGGCTTGTGGAATGGCTCGTCATTCCTCGGGTTAGAGGGTTACCTGGCCGTATACGCGTTCTGGATGGTGCCGATGTTCGCGCTGATGATCGTCGTCGGTGTGCGCAGCCGGCGCAAAGAACAGCAGGTCGTCGCAGAGAAGCTGCCGGGGATGGTGGCGGCCGGGCTGGTCACGCCCAATGAGTCCACCTGGTTGGGCTCGCTCAAGGAGCGCAAGCACGCGATAGCGGAGGCCAGGCGAATTGGCGGGGCCCCGAGTGGTGTCGCGGTGAAGAACTTCGCGGCACAGGTCGTGGAACTGGCCTTCGTGCGAGAGCGCATCGAGCAGGGCTCCCGGGACCCGCGCGATATCGCGATGCAGACCGAGGAGGCGTATGCGGTGATGGCCGCGCGAGCCGCCGCTCCGGTCTTGCAAGGACTCTCGGGTTACCGTGCGCCCCTTACGAGGTAGCGTGATGAGTCGGATGTTGTCTCATCAATGACGATCAGGAGCATCATGTCGGACATGTCGAAGGACGAGCTCGTAGACGTTCTCATCGTGGGGGCCGGGATATCCGGCATCAACGCCGCTATTCGATTGAGCGCCGCGGGCCGCAGTTTCCACATCGTCGAGCGCCGAGAACGGATCGGTGGAACCTGGGATCTGTTCCGGTACCCGGGGATCCGTTCCGACAGCGATATCTACACCCTCAGCTTCGGTTATCACCCCTGGCATGAACGCAACACCATCGCCGACGGTGCGGATATCCGTGATTACCTGGAGCACGCCGCGCGGGACTACGACATCGACGGACATATCACCTTCTCCGCCAAGGTCACCGGCGCGGATTTCGGAACCGACACCGACACCTGGTCGGTGGGCGTCGATACCCCGGCCGGGCGGACGACGTACCGCGCCCGGTTTCTGTACCTGTGCACCGGCTACTACAACTACGACGACGGCTACACCCCCGAATTCCCGGGGGTGGAGAACTTCACCGGGCAACTGATCCACCCGCAACACTGGCCGGAGGATCTGGACTGCTCCGGCAAGGAGGTGGCGGTCATCGGCAGCGGTGCCACCGCGATCACCTTGGTGCCCTCCTTGGCGCGTGCCGGTGCGAAGGTCAGCATGGTGCAGCGCTCCCCGAGTTACGTCTACCCCATCTCTCGCGCCGATCCGATCATCGGCCTGGTGCGAAAAGTGCTTCCGGCCAACATTGTTCAGCATTTCGCCCGCATTTGGCTGGGCGGATTCAGCTGGATCATGTACCACGTCTGCCGTCGGGCGCCCGCATTCGCCAAATGGTTCATCAGGCGCCGAATCTCCAAGCTGTTGCCCGCCGACTATCCGGTCGATGTGCACTTCAAGCCGCGGTACAACCCATGGGACCAACGCGTGTGCGCCGATACCGACGGAGATCTCTTCGAGGCCATCAACGCGGGCGGCGTCCGCATGGTCACGGACACGATCGACTCGTTCACCTCAACCGGAATCCGGCTGGGATCCGGTGAAGAGCTACGCGCGGATGTCGTCATCACGGCGACCGGGCTGAATCTGCAGATTTTCGGCGGCATCGAACTGAGTGTGGACGGCTCCCCCGTCGATTCCCCGAGCCGGTTCATCTACAAGGGATACCTGATCGAGGGAGTCCCGAACGCCGCGTGGAGCGTGGGATACACCAACGCGTCATGGACGCTGCGTGCCGACCTGAGCGCGCGGGCCGTGGTGCGTCTCCTCGACTACATGGATCAGCGCGGATATACCCACGCCTATCCGGATCGACACGGCGAAGAACTCGAGGCGCGGCCGTTCTTCAATCTTTCGTCCGGTTACGTGAGCCGCGGTGATGCCCACATGCCGCGCTCCGGGACATCGGGGCCATGGGCCATCCGGCACAACTATCTGCTGGATTTCCTTGCGTTCCACCGGGATCGAATTGAGGAGAACATGCAGTTCGGTACCGCCAAGTCGAACGCGGTGTCTTCGGCGGCCTAATCGCCGGGGGCGATCTCCGAATCCTCAAGGTCTGCCAGGTGCGTGAGCACCCGCAGGAACGCATCGCGATCCGTTGAGGGCACGCCGGCGAGGATCCGCTTCTCGTTCTCTTGAATCGCTTTCTGTGCTGCCGTAACAGTTTTGCGCCCGGCGGCGGTTAGCGACAGCAGATTGCTTCGCCGGTCACTCGGGTCCGGTTGCCGATTGATGAGCTTGCGCTCCTGGAGATCGTCCAAGACGGCGATGATGCGCGTGCGGTCGGCGCCGATGGTGTCAGCGAGACTGGCCTGACTGCTCGCCTCATTGTCGCGCAGCGCCGTAAGCACGGCGTACGCCCACATAGACACACCGTGCGCCTCCAGAAGCGGTAGTTCCGCTCGCATCAAGGACCGGCCGAGCGGGACCATCAGGGCTGCGAGATCCGGCCGGGCATCGAGATTCTGTTGCGCCACAGACATCAGAATAGACGATGGTCCGCGATCGTATTGATTGTATAATGATAGGCAGGCGCATACGATAAACGGCATGATACGGACTGAGGGTCGCGTGGTAGTCGTCGAGCGGGTCATCGACAGCACCGCGCAAGAAATATTCGATGTGCTGGCCAATCCGGCGAGCCATGCCGCCATAGACGGCACGGGGGCGGTGCGCGATCCAGTGCTCGCCGGGCCCACGCGGCTCCATCTCGGCGCAACGTTCACCATGCGCATGCGCACCCGGCTGCCAAACCTGGCTCTCTCCTCGCTGGTACAGGTGGCTGTTGCGCTTACCCATCGCGGTCGGCTCACGAATGTGGTGCGAGAATTCGATGAACCGCGCAGGATCGCCTGGCGGAACTTCGGCCGGCATACATGGCGGTACGAGTTGGAACCGCTGACGCCTACGCGCACCTTGGTGCGGGAAACCTTTGACTATTCAACGAATATCGCGCCATGGCTGCTCGAGTTGGCGCGATTTCCTTCGGTGAATCGCCGAGCTATGCAAGAGACGTTGGACAGGCTCGCCGTCGTTGTCGGCACGAGCGCATGACGCGTTCGATCGTGGCTCGTTGCGCTAAATCACTTGTGCCGCAGTAGTTTCACCCGTCACAAACTCGACGGTTTTGTCGGCGGGTGTCTTTACAATTCGAACATGAGTTCGATTGAAGTGGTGGAGGCGGCTGTCGACGTCTTCTGCGCTGATTTGGTCGATGAGTTCACCGCCGCTGAGGCGTTGACGGTGTTGGCGCGCCTGGAGGTTGTACAGCGCCGATTGTCTGCCCGCGGTGTGTGTTTGGTTCCGAAGGTGACGGGTGAGGCGTCTCCGGTAGAGCTTGGGGGCACGTCGTTTCCGGATGTGTTGTCCCGGCGCTTGCATATCAGCAGGGGTGTGGCCCGGCGGCGGATCGCCGATGCCGAGCATCTCGCCCCGCGGCGGGCGATCACCGGTGAGGTGCTTGAACCTCAACTACCGTGCACCGCCGAAGCGTTGGAGCGCGGCGATATCGGCGAGGAACACCTCCGAGTCATTCGGCAGTTCTTTGACCGGCTGCCGGTGGTGGTCGATGCCCCGACCCGCGACGCCGCCGAGGCGCAGCTGGCGGCGATGGCTTCCCAGTTTCGGCCCGAACAGTTGCGCACCGGTGCCGACCGGATGATGGCGCTGCTGAACCCGGACGGGGAATTCAGCGATGTGGATCGGGCCCGGCGCCGCGGGTCGGGGCATCGGACAACAAGGTTTCGATGGCATGTCACCCATCTCGGGACTACTCGATCCGGAGACCCGCGCCTATCTGGATGCGGTGTTTACGAAACTGGCCGCCCCCGGCATGTGCAACCCGGCCGATCAAACACCCTGGTGGATGGTGAGCCGTCACCCGACGCTGTCGAGCACGACACCCGCAGCAGCGCGCAACGCAACCACGACGCACTGCGCGCGTGCCTACGATCCACATTGGCGTCCGGGGAATTGGGTTCACACCACGGCCTACCCGTGACGGTCATCGTGTCCACTACACTCAAAGAGCTCGAAGACGCGGCAGGGATCGCGACAACTGGCGCGGGTACCCGGCTGCCCATGCGGGACCTGATCAGGATGGCCGCGCATGCTCACCACTACCTGACGATCGTCGATGATGATGGGCGTCCCCTGTATCTCGGTCGTGCCAAGCGGATCGCGTCGGCGGATCAGCGGATCGTGTTACACGCCCAGGATCGCGGCTGCACCCACCCCGGATGTTCGGTGCCCGGATACCTCTGCGAGGTCCACCACCTCACCGAATGGGCCCAGGGCGGACACACCAACATCGACAACCTCACCTTCGCCTGCGCACCACACCACCGCCTCCTAGGCCACGGCTGGACCACCCGAAAACGCAAAGACGGCACCACCGAATGGATACCCCCACCACAACTGGTTCGGGCGTAGCGTCCGGGTATGACGCAAGTTCTTCAGACTCAGGTATGCGTCGCGGGCGGAGGTCCCGCAGGCTTGGTGCATGCCCTACTACTTGCCAGGGCGGGGATCAAGGTCGTGGTCCTGGAAAAACACGGCGATTTTTTGCGCGACTTCCGCGGGGACACCGTGCATCCCACCACGCTGCGGATCATGGACGACATCGGACTTATCGATGAATTGCTCATGCTGCCTCACCAGAAGGTGGACCACATCGCCTTTGACGGCGACGGCCAGATGCGTACGTTCGGCGACTTCCGCGTGCTGAAATGGCTGGGCTACAAACAGCCGTATATCGCGTTCATGCCGCAATGGGATTTCCTTGACTTCCTTGCCGAAAAGGCTGAGAAGTACCCGGAATTCACCCTCATTCGCAATGCGGAAGTCACCGATCCGATCGTCGACGGAGATCGGGTGGTCGGCGCGCGTACGCCGGATCTGGAAGTGCGGGCGGACTTGGTTGTCGCGGCCGACGGGCGCAAATCGGCGGTGCGCGCTGCCTCGGGTTTACAGACGGCCAATGAGAGCTCGCCGATGGATGTGCTGTGGTTCCGGCTGAATCGCCGCCCCGGTGACCCGGATGAGACATTCGCGGTCCTGCGCCGCGGCATGTTGTTGGCGATGATTCACCGCGGCGACTACTGGCAGGTCGCACACCTCTTACCGAAGGGGGCGGGACCGCAAAACGGCTCGCTGGAAGCGTTCAAGGAACGCCTGGTCACGGCGCGCCCACAGCTGCATGATCACGTGAATGATCTGCGGTCCTGGGATGACACCAGCCATCTGGACGTCCGGGTCGATCGACTCAAGACCTGGTGGCGCCCCGGCCTGCTGTGCATCGGCGACGCCGCACATGCCATGTCACCTGCCGGTGGGGTCGGCATCAACCTGGCGGTCGCCGACGCGGTAGCGGCCGCGAACATCCTCGTAGAACCACTGCGTGCGGGACACGTCACGGACGAAGATCTGGCCAAGGTGCAGCGCCGACGTGAACTACCGACCAAAGCGGTTCAAGCGTTTCAGGTGTTCGTCCAGAACAACGTGATCAAACCGGTCCTCACCGGCGACCTGTCCCCTATCAAGCTGCCCTTCTTCGTTGGGCGCGGTCCGCTCAAGTTCATCCCGCCGATTGCCGTCGGCAGGGGCCTTCGACCGGAACGCGTGCATACCCCCAACGTGCACTAACGCCGAGGATCAGTGGGCTGCGGCATCCCAGCTGCGGCCATAGCCTACGGAAACCTCAAGCGGCACATCGAGCGGATACGCCGAGCCCATGGTTTCGCGTACCAGCGCTTCCAGGCTGTCCCGCTCGCCCTCGGCCACCTCGAAGAGAAGTTCGTCGTGCACCTGCAGGAGCATTCGCGACTGTAGGCCCTTGTCGCGCAAGGCATTGTCGGTCGTGATCATCGCGACCTTGATGATGTCGGCCGCACTCCCCTGGATCGGCGCGTTGAGCGCCGCGCGTTCGGCGGCCTCCCGCCGCAGACGGTCGCCGCTATCCAAATCGGGCAGGTATCGGCGACGGCCGAGCACCGTCGAGGTGTATCCGTCCTTGCGTGCTTGATCGACCACGGCGTGCAGATAGTCACGCACACCGCCGAACCGCGAGAAGTACTGGTCCATCTGCTCTTTGGCCTCGTCGTTGGAGATCTTGAGCTGGGTGGCCAGACCGTAGGCCGACAGACCGTAGGCCAAGCCGTAGGACATCGCCTTGACCCGGCGACGCAACTCTGCGGTGACCTCGTCGATGGGTACGCCGAAGGCGCGTGCTGCCACGAACGAGTGTAGGTCCTCGCCGGTATTGAATGCCTCGATGAGGCCCTCGTCGGCCGACAGGTGCGCCATGATGCGCATCTCGATCTGGCTGTAGTCGACGGTCATCAGCTCGGAGTAACCCTTACCCACAACGAAGCCATCGCGGATTTCACGACCCGCTTCGGTGCGCACCGGGATGTTCTGCAGGTTCGGCTCGGTGGATGACAGTCGGCCCGTCGCCGCGATCGTCTGGTTGAAGGTGGTGTGAATACGACCATCGGCGGCAACGGATTTCAGCAGACCGTCGACGGTCACCTTCAGCCTGGTGACATCGCGGTGTGTGAGCAGATGTTCTAAGAAAGGGTGCCCGGTCTTGTCGAACAAGGTCTGCAGCGCGTCCGCGTCCGTCGTGTAACCGGTCTTGGTCTTCTTGGTCTTGGGCATGCCCAGCTCGTCGAACAGCACGACCTGCAGCTGCTTGGGTGAACCCAGGTTGATCTGCTTGCCGATTACCGCGTACGCGGCATCGGCGGCCTCCCGGATGCCGGTGGCGAATTGATTCTGCAGTGAGGTCAGGTGGTCGGTGTCGACGGCGATACCGACCGATTCCAGGCCCGCGAGCACCCGCTGGACCGGTAGTTCCATATCGGCGAGCAGCGTCGCCGACTCGATCCGTTCGAGCTCGACATCGAGCGCATCGGCGAGGTCGATGACCGCCCGAGCACGCAGCATCTGAGCCTGTGCGGCCTTCGCGTCACCCGCGCCGTCCTCGTCAAGCAACGAAAGCTGTTGTTCCCCATCATCTTCAGCGCGAAGCTCACGTCGTAGATACCGCAACGACAGGTCGTCGAGCGCGAAGCTGCGCTGTCCGGGGCGCACCAGATACGCGGCGAGAGCGGTGTCCGAGGTGACGCCGTTGAGCTGCCAGCCGCGCCCGGTCAGCGCGTGCATGGCCTGCTTGGCCTCATGCAAGGCCTTGGGACGAGCCTCGTCGGCGAGCCATTCGGCAAGTGCGGCCTCGTCCTCCGGTGTGACCGTGGTGGTGTCGATGTACGCACCGTCCCCATCGGCGGAGGCGACGGCCACGGCAGTGGCATCACCGTCGTACGGCGTGTACGTCCCGACCACCGCCAGGCCGCTGCGGCGGCCATCTCCGGTGTGCCGGGACAGCCATTCGGCGACGGTGCCGGGCTCCAACGCCTGTCCGGCGAGTTGGAATCCCTCGTCCACCTCGGGTTCGACGGCCTCGAGAGTTTCGAACAACCGGTCGCGCAGCACCCGGAACTCGAGGTCGTCGAAGAGGCGGTGAATCTGGTCGCGATCCCACGGTGCCAAAGCCAGCTGGCCGGGCACATACGGAAGCGGCACCGTGCGCACCAGATCGGTGAGTTCGCGATTGAGGATCACGGCGCCCAGGTTGGCACGGAGTGAATCACCGACCTTTCCGCGCACGGTGTCAGCCTTGTCGACCAGCTCTTGCAACGACCCGTATTCGAGAATCCACTTGGACGCCGTCTTCTCACCCACACCGGGAATGCCCGGCAGGTTGTCGCTCGGGTCGCCGCGCAGCGCCGCGAAATCCGGGTACTGGGTCGGCGTGAGGCCGTACTTCTCGACCACGGCTTCCGGGGTGAACCGGGTGAGATCACTGACGCCCTTGCGCGGATACAACACCGTCACGTCCTCGTTGACGAGTTGTAGTGAGTCGCGGTCACCGGTCACCACGAAGACCTTGAAACCATCAGCCTGCCCCTGGGTTGCCAGGGTGGCGATGATGTCATCGGCCTCGAATCCCTCCTCCGCCAGCACCTTGATACCCAGGGCCTGGAGCACTTCCTTGGTGATGTCGATCTGTCCGCGAAACTCGTCGGGCGTGGCCGAGCGCGTGGCCTTGTACTCGGGGTAGCGCTCGGAGCGGAACGTCTTGCGGGATACATCGAAGGCGGCGGCCACATGCGTGGGTGCCTCGTCGCGCAGCAGATTGATCAACATCGAGGTGAACCCGTACACCGCGTTGGTGGTCAGACCGGACTGTGTCTTGAAGTTCTCGGCCGGGAGCGCGTAAAACGCACGGAAGGCCAGCGAGTTACCGTCGAGCAGCAGCAGGGTCGGCTGTTTGGTTCCGGTCTTCGTCGCAGGCGCAGTCACACTCCATACCCTAGGCAACCGGTGCGACAGCGTTTACGACCCCGACACTTCCCCTGATCCGTACGGCCGGGTGATGATCTCCAGGTAGTGCCCCGAGGGATCCTGGAAGTACACCCCGCGGCCCCCGTCGTTGTGATTGATCTCGCCCGGATGTTGGGCGCGCGGATCGGCCCAATGTTCCAGACCCCGTTCGGTGATGCGGCCGTAGATCGCCTCGAAGGCGTCCTCGTCGACCAAGAAGGCATAGTGCTGCGGGGTGATATCGCCGGCCGCAATGGTCGCAAAATCGAGATTGCCGCCGTGTTCCAGCTCCACGTTGAGAAAGGGGCCGACGTCCACCGCGTCGGACAACCCGAAGATCTCGGTGAAGAACCGCGCGGACTCATCGCGGTCCCGAGAATGAACGATCGTATGGTTGAACGCGATACCCATAAGTCCAGGGTATGCCTACCATCTGACATTCCATGTCCCACTGAACTGACACACGTTTCAATTCGCTGGCGAGCATGGGTAATCTGACCGGGTGCCTACAGACCAAGCCCCCGCCGTCAACGGCTGGTTCGATACCGATGAATCCGGCCAGCCGCATTTGATCGGCGGCAAGTGCACACAGTGCGCCACCATCGTGTTCCCGCCGCGTGCCAACAACTGCCCCAACCCGGCCTGTGACAGCGACGTCCTGGATCAGGTGCCGCTCTCCTCGCGTGGCGCGGTCTGGAGCTACACGGAGAACCAGTACGCGCCGCCCCCGCCGTACCCGGCGTCCGACCCGTATGAGCCCTACGCCATCGCGGCGGTCGAGCTGGCCGCCGAAGGCATCATCGTGCTCGGCAAGGTGGTGACTGGTACCGGCGCTGCCGACCTGAAGGTGGGTCAGGCGATGGAACTCGCGCTGGAGCCGCTCTACACCGACGACGAGGGCGTCGAGCGCCTGGTCTACGCATGGAAGAAGGTCTCCGCATGAGCCGCACTCCGGATCCGGTCTACATCCTTGGCGCGGGGATGCATCCCTGGGGCAAGTGGGGACGGGACTTCACCGAGTATGGTGTCGCCGCCGCTCGGACCGCGCTACAGGATGCCGAATTGGATTGGCGCCAAATTCAATTCGTTGCCGGAGCGGACACCATTCGCAACGGCTACCCGGGCTTCATCGCCGGCTCCACCTTCGCCCAGAAGCTGGGCTGGAACGGTGTGCCGATCAGTTCCACCTACGCGGCCTGCGCCAGCGGCTCCCAGGCGCTGCAGAGTGCCCGCGCCCAGATCCTCGCCGGGTTCTGTGATGTGGCGCTCGTCATCGGCGCCGACACCACCCCGAAGGGCTTCTTCGCCCCTGTCGGCGGCGAGCGCAAGGCCGACCCCGACTGGCAGCGCTTTCACCTCATCGGGGCCACCAACCCGGTGTACTTCGCGATGCTCGCGCGGCGCCGGATGGACCTCTACGGCGCGACCGCCGAGGACTTCGCCCAGGTGAAGGTCAAGAACTCGCGGCACGGCCTGAACAACCCGAATGCCCGGTTCCGCAAGGAGTCCTCCGTCGAGGACGTACTGGCGAGCCCGGTCGTGTCCGACCCGCTGCGGCTGCTGGACATCTGCGCGACCAGCGACGGTGCCGCGGCCCTGATCGTGGCGAGCGCCGATTTCGCGAAGAAGCATCTCGGCTCGGTCGAGGGCATCCCGTCGGTGCGTGCGGTCGCGACTATTACCCCGAAGTACCCACAGCATCTTCCGGAATTGCCGGACATCGCCACCGATTCCACCGCGGTGGTGCCGGCGCCGGAACGGGTGTTCAAGGATCAGATCGTCGACGCCGCGTACGCCGAGGCCGGTATCGGGCCCGAGGACATAAGCCTCGCCGAGGTATACGACCTTTCGACGGCCCTCGAGCTGGACTGGTATGAGCACCTGGGCCTGTGCCCCAAGGGTGAGGGTGAGCAGCTGCTGCGCAGTGGCGCCACAACGGTCGGCGGCCGGGTTCCGGTGAACGCCTCCGGCGGCCTGGCGTGTTTCGGTGAAGCCATTCCGGCCCAGGCCATCGCGCAGGTATGCGAGCTGACCTGGCAGCTGCGTGGGCAAGCCGGGGAACGGCAGGTCGAGGGCGCACGGGTCGGTATCACCGCCAACCAGGGTCTGTTCGGCAACGGTTCGTCGGTCATCGTCGCGCGCTAGCCGCGCCCGGCGGTCATCTGCTGGGGATAGCCTCAACCGATGGCACCGGCGGCGCTACGGGAGTTCCACCAGTACGGCCCGTCCCATATCGCAGCGATAACACTTTTCGTATGCGGCGCCGTGATCCTGGTGTGGTTGGGGCGCAGACAAACTGAATCCCAGGCCCGCCTACTAGGACGGGTCCTCGGAGCCGCCACCGCCGCGATCTACATCGCGATACTGGTTGCCGGACTCGATCCGCCGCGCCTCGATGTATCCGTGCCGTTGCGTCTGACCGACCTGGCGACGATGGTCTGCGCGTATGCCCTGTGGTCCCAGCGACATTGGGCGTATGCGTTGACGTACTACTGGGGACTGGTGCTCAGCAGCCAAGCGCTGATCTCCCCGGTCCTGACGGGGCCGGACTTCCCCAGCGTCGGGTTTCTCGCCTTTTGGTCGATTCACCTACTGGCCGTCTGGGCCGCCATCTACCTCACCTGGGGGCTGGGCATGCGGCCGACCTGGCGCAGCTATCGGATGGTGACCGTCGTCAGCATCACCTGGGCGATCGTCACGATGGGATTCAACGCCGTAGCCAGATCCAACTATGGATTCCTGAACCGAAAACCTTCCACAGCAAGCCTTTTCGATGTCATGGGCCCGTGGCCGTGGTACGTGGTGACCGCCGCCGTGCTGGTGCTGTCGGTTTGGGCGCTGATGACGTGGCCGTGGGAACGAACCGCAGAACCTCAGACCACGCCGAGATAGGCCGAGCGAATGCTGTCATCCTGCAACAGTTCTCGCCCAGGGCCGGACCTGACGACCGAGCCGGTCTCCAGAATGTAGGCGTGATCCGAACGGCTCAGTGCCTGCTGCGCGTTCTGCTCGACCAGCACCACGGTGGTTCCGGAGGCGTTGATCTCCTCGATGATGTTGAAGATCTTCGTGATCAACAACGGTGCCAGGCCCATCGACGGTTCGTCGAGCAGCAGGATCTTGGGCCTGGCCATCAGGGCGCGTCCGATGGACAGCATCTGTTGCTCACCGCCGGAGAGGGTGCCGCCGGGTTGATGGCGGCGTTCGGCCAGTCGCGGGAACAGTGCGTTGATCCAATCGAGACGCTCCCGACGTTCCGAGCGGGATTTGAATCTTCGCCCGTAACAGCCCATTTCGAGGTTCTCGGCGACAGTCATGCCTGGGAAGATGCCCCGCCCCTCCGGCGCCTGGACGATTCCTGCCTTGACGCGTTTGTGCGCCTTCATCTTCGAGATGTCCTGGCCTTCGAAGAAGATGGTGCCAGCGCTGAGCGGGACCAGGCCGGAGATGGCGCGCATGGCGGTTGACTTACCGGCACCGTTGGAACCCAGCAGCGTGACCAGTTCGCCCTCGCGCACGTCGAACGAGAGCGTGTTCACCGCCTGGATGGGTCCGTAGTGGACCCCGACGTTGTTGAGTTTCAGCTGTACGGGAGGCATTCACCTCTCGCTTTCGGCATCGGGTTCAGCGGGACCGGTACTTGTCGACTCGAGCCATCCGGGTCCGTGGAGGTCCTCATCGGCCACTCCTAGGTATGCCTCGATGACGGCTGGGTCATTTCTGACCTCGGCGGGTACCCCGTCGGCGATCTTCCTGCCGAACTCGAGGACGACGATGCGGTCGGTCACGCCCATGACCAGCGTCATGTCGTGCTCGATGAGCAGCACGGTGTATCCGTAGTCCCGGATGCGCTGGATGAGCTCGATCAGCGATTCCTTCTCGCTGGGGGTGAAGCCGGCCGCCGGCTCGTCCAGGCACAGCAGTTTGGGTTCGGTGGCCAGCGCGCGCGCGATCTCGAGTCTGCGCTGGCTGCCGTAGGGAAGGTTCTTGGCCTTGACGTCCGCGACGTCGGCGATGCCGACGAAATCGAGCAGACCCATCCCCACATCGACGGCATAGTGTTCCTCGCGGCGGTGCCGCGGTGTGCGCAGCAGAGCGCCCAGGACCGAGGTCTTGTGCCGGGCATCGGTTCCCACGGCGACGTTCTCCAGTGCCGTCATCTCGCCGAACAGCCGAATGTTTTGGAACGTCCGGGCGATACCGCGGCGGGTGATCTGATGGCGGCGCAGTCGGCGTAGCGGTTTGCCGTTGAATACGATGCTGCCGGACGTCGGTTTGTATATCCCGGTGATGGCGTTGAAGCAGGTGGTCTTGCCCGCGCCGTTCGGCCCGACCAGACCCAGGATCTCGCCGCGGCGGATGTCGAAACTCACCCCATCGAGTGCTTGCAGACCCCCGAATTTGAGTGTCAGTTCCTTGACCTCGAGCAGGACTTCGCCCTCGTCCTGATCAGCTTCGGTGTCCTCGGTGTCGGTCCCCTGCTCGACGTCGATCGCGGCCTCGGCCTCGTGCGGCTCGTCCGCGCCGTCCTCGCGAACGGTGTTGTCGTGTTCGGTCATGCCGCGGCCTCGGCTTCGTCGGGCTTCTTGGCACCCAAGCGCTCAGATGTCGTGCGCCAGTACGCCATCAACTTCTGATGCGCGGGGAACAGGCCCTGCGGGCGGAAGATCATCAGAACAACCAGAGCGAGCCCGAAGAACAGATATTTCAGGTTGCCCAGATCGACTCCCTGCACGTGCACGCCCAGAAGACGGTTCGGCAGGTAGACGATGATGAACGCACCAAAGACCACGCCAAGTTTGTTGCCCTGCCCGCCCAGTACAACGGCGCACAGGAACAGCATTGAATTGATGATGTTGAAGGTCGGCGACGCCACGTATTGGACCTGGCCCGCGTACAGGGCGCCGGAAAGTCCGCCGATGCTTGCCCCAATCACGAAGGCCCACAACTTGAACCGGAATGTGGGAACACCCATCATCTCCGCGGCGTCCTCGTCCTCACGGATGGCCACCCACGAGCGACCAACCCGGCTGCGCTCGAGATTGCCCATCAACACCAGCACCACCGCGATCAGGCAGAGCCCCAGCCAGTACCACCACACGCCATAGTTCAGATGGCCGCCCGAATTGGCGCTGGAGAAGACACCGCCACCGTGGACGTGCTGCTCCCCCACGTGCGGGTAGGCGACTTTGTGCAGACCGCGTGGGCCGTTCGTGACGTCCAGGTTGTCGGCGAGCAAGCGAATGATCTCGCCGAATCCCAGTGTGACGATGGCGAGATAGTCACCCCGAAGCCGAAGCGTGGGGGTACCGAGGATCAGGCCGAAGCAGGCAGTGATGGCCACCGCGATGGGCAGGCAGGACAGCCATGCCCAGTCCGAACTGAAAAATGCCGAAGTGCCCATCCGATTCCACGGACTATCGGGACTGGTGAGCAAGGCGACCGTGTACGCGCCGATGGCATAGAACCCGACATATCCCAGGTCGAGCAAGCCGGCTTGTCCCACAACGACATTGAGGCCTATAGCGATCAGTGCCACCATGGCGAACTGGGCCATGACCCCGCCGAAGCTGGTGTTGGGCGTGTCCAGGTAGGGGATCTTCCACACCGGTAGCAGCGCCAGGAGTGCGAATCCGATGATTCCGTACACCCACTGCATGGGACGGGCCAGCTCGGACCACCACCGGCGTATCGAGTCGCCCGGTGCCAGGGCACGTGGGGCACTCATGCCTTCGCCCGCCCTAGGCTCTCACCGAGAATGCCGGTGGGGCGGAACATGAGTACCAGCACCAGCAGCACGAACGCCACGACGTCGCGCCATTGGGTGCCAAAGACCGCCTGGCCGTAGTTCTCCATCACGCCCAGAATCAAGCCGCCCAGCAGCGCACCGCGCAGGTTGCCGATCCCGCCGAGCACTGCGGCCGAGAATGCCTTGATACCCAAGAGGAATCCGCCGGAGTAGATGATGCCTTGCGGCACCTTCAGGGTGTACAACAGCGCCGCCGCGCCGGCCAGCAGGCCGCCGATGATGAAGGTGGTCATGATGATGCGTTCGCGGGACACCCCCATGAGCGTCGCCGTCGTGGGATCCTGTGCCACCGCCCGAATCCCGCGCCCGAACTTGGTGTGGTTGATCGCGACATCGGTCAGCAAGGCCAGCACCAACGCCGCCGCGACCACCACGACGGTGACATTGGTGATCGTGGCCTGGAACGGGATGTGGTGACCGCTCACGTCGAACGGACCGAATGTCCACACCGGCCTGGGCGTCACCAGCATGATCGGCTGCTGAGCGTTGCTCCCGCCGTAGCCCTTGGCGATTTTCGGCAGCACCCAGTGCACGAACTCCTGGATGACGAAGGACATGCCGATGGCGGTGATCAGGAAGGTCAGTGGGCGCGCACCCCGGCGGCGCAGCGGGCGATAGGCGACCGTCTCCAGGCCTATTGCCGTGGTGGCCGACACGACCATGGCGATGAGCATGGCGACGCCGAGATACAGCACGGTCAGAGATACGCCCTTGTTGTAGGCATTGCCGCTGGGCGAGAAGCCGAGCACGACATCGAGGGCGAAGTACGCGCCGAACATGCCGAGCATGAAGACCTCGGAGTGCGCGAAGTTGATGAGCCGCAACACCCCGAAGACCAACGTGTACCCCACCGCGACCAACGCGTAGATGGCGCCCCACGCCAAACCGTCAATCGTCAGCTGTCCGATGCTGCTCCACAATCCGTGCAGATCGAACGAAATTGTGCTGGTCTGCACACCCGTCTGTGCCATCCACCCCGAAATCATTTGCGGCTGAGCCTAGTCCCCTCGTTTGTCCTACGTGACCTTATACACCCAGATAAGTGTGGAAGTTAGCTCTCCATTTTCGTTCCACTTGTATTCGCGTGCCACGCCCTGCCCCTGGTAGTTCCTGACCCAGTCAAGCAATCCCGCACGAGTGGTCTTCCCCGCGTCGATTCCCTTGATCAGGATCGTCGCTAGGTCATACCCCTCGGTGCTGTATGTCCCCGGCTCCTGATTGAACTTGGCGGTGTAGTCCTTGGCGAACGTATTCGACGCCGGCCCGCACGGGCAGGAGAGCAACGCATCCTTGGCCGAGTCGCCGGCTTGTTTGACGAACTCCACGTCCTTGGTGCCGTCCGCGGACACGAAGGTCGCGGCCACTCCGCCATTGCGCAGCTGCTGCACCAAGGGGGCCGCTTCGGCGTAGTACCCACCGAAGAACACCGCGTCCGGAGAGGCGTTCTTGAGCTGGGTGACGGCCGCGGAGAAGTCCTTGTCCCCCTTCTTCACCGAGGCATTGCAGTCATTTCCGAGTGTTCCGCGCACCGCGTTGGCCAGTCCGGAGCCGTAGTCGGTGCTGTCGTCCACGACGCAGATCTTCTTGTACCCGAGCGTCTTCTTGAGGTAGTTGGCAACCGCGGGCCCCTGTACGCCGTCGTTGGCCAGACCGCGGAAAAAAGTCTTCCAGCCCTGCTGTGTCAGCGTCACGTTCGTGGCCGAGGCGGTAGTGGAAACCAGACCCGCCTCGCTGAAGATCTGACCCGTCGACTTGGTCTCACCGGAGAAACCCGGCCCGATGAGCCCGAGAACTGACTGGTCTCCGATGATTTGCGGAGCGATATTGCTTGCGTTCTGCGGCAGGCCCTCGGTGTCGAATTCGCGGAGCTTGACCTGGCATCCGGGATTAGCGGCGTTGTGTTTGTCGATAGCCAGCTGCGCACCGTTGCGGATATTGGTTCCGAGTGCCGCGTCGGGGCCGTTGAGCGCACCGGCCATGGCCAGGGAAACGTTGGTGCACAGGGCTTTTCCGTCTCCTGCGGGATCGGCGGCTGACTGCGTGTTGGACGCGGGCACCTCGGTCCCGTCCTGAGCGATCTGCACCAGCGGCACGATCTTCAGGTTGCTCTGATTGGAGTCGTCCGACTGCCCGCCAGCGTGACATCCCGTCAAGACGAGGGCCACCGCGCCCAGCATGAACACACTCGCGCGTGCACGCACGATTACCTCCGAATCGCTGGGGCGGACTGGTCCAAACGCTGATGAGAAAACATAGCCAACCGGGAGGCACCGCGCAGTGCTTACCCGAGTTTCAGCTCGGCGCGTCGGTGTCGAGTGTTTCCAGTACCACTTCGGCAACGCGCTTCATGGTGGTGCGACGGTCCATCGCGGCGCGTTGGATCCACTTGAACGCTTCGGGTTCGGTGAGGCCCTGGGTGGACTGCAGGACGCCCTTGGCGCGCTCGACGAGCTTGCGGGTCTCCAGCCTGTCGGCCAGGGTCTGAACTTCCTTCTCCAGCGCGGTGAGCTCGCCGAAACGGCTCACTGCCACCTCGATGGCGGGCACGAGGTCGGTCTTGGAGAACGGTTTGACCAGATATGCCATCGCACCGGCATCTCGGGCCTTCTCGACCAGGTCGCGCTGACTGAACGCGGTGAGGATCACGATCGGAGCGATGCGCTTGGTGGCGATCTCCGCGGCCGCATCGATCCCGTCGCGGCGCGGCATTTTCACGTCCATGATCACCAGATCGGGTTTGAGCTCCACGGCGAGGTCGACGGCTTCCTGCCCGTCGCCTGCCTGCCCCACCACGTCATAGCCCTCCTCGTGGAGCATCTCGACAAGGTCGAGGCGGATGAGGGCTTCGTCTTCGGCGACGAGCACGCGGCGCGCGGGTGCCGCCGGTTCGGTGTTCTGAGGGCCGGTCATGGCGACCATTGTGACGCATGTGGTCGTGCGCACGGCCATACCGTGGTGAAAGTGACGTTCCCCATCCTTTAAGGTGGGAGATCGCGCGACCGGCCGACGGCCACGAAAACGCGAGAAACGCCAGGCCCTCGTATCCCAACTGGCAGAGGAAACGGATTCAAAACCCGTGCAGTGTGAGTTCGAATCTCACCGAGGGCACCACAGCTCGCCGGCGGCCCTAACCGACGTCGGTGCAGTTCACCCCGGGGTTATCGCAGTCGGGACCGGTTTGATCGGGTGCACTTACCCAGCCACCGGCGTCATCGCGCCCTGGTCCCAAGTTGGAAGCGGGTGGGTTCTCGTCCGAACCGCAGACCACCCAGGCGTTCTCACATTGGGCGCCGGCGCCGTTTGGTAAGTAGCCCCAGCCCGTGTCCCCGGAGTCGTTGGGCTGGTCGACCAACGACCCATGCGACGGCGCGTTCGGTGAACCGGGTACCGGCGGCGGTGGGGTCGGCTCGGCGTACGCCGTGGCGGCACCGAATCCGAGGAAAGCAACAGCTGCCGCGGGCGCCACGACAAGACGGGTGAATGCGTTCATGGGGCACCTCTTCAGGGGTGGTCGATGCATGTACGACAAATGTATTCCCAAGCAGAGATGTGTGGATGATCTTGATGCGAGCAGACCAGGCCCCGGGCGGGACTGGGCGTGCTAAGACTGGCTGCATGGAACGCCCGACCCCCGAAACTCTCGTCGACATCCACGAGATCACCGAGCTCAAGTACCGCTATGCCCGCACCCTCGACAACAAGCTGTGGGATGAGTTCGCCGACACGCTCACCGAGGATGTTGAGGCGACATACGGCACCGCGGTACACGGAGCTCCCCTCGAGTTCACGTCGCGCGCAGGTGTTGTCGAATACATGCGGTCCTCACTGACGACCGATATCACCAGCGTTCACACCATGACGCATCCCGAGATCCACGTGAGCGGCGATACCGCGACAGGCAGCTGGGCCATGAGCGATGTCGTCATCGTCCCGGCGCACAGCGTGCTGATCACCGGCACCTCGTACTACACGGACCGGTACCGCCGTGACGCCGATGGGACATGGCGGATCAGCCACATCTCCTATTACCGCCTCTACGAGGCGGTGCAGAACACCAAGGACATCGGTTTCAACCTGATCGCGAACCGCTGGTCGCAGTAGGACCCATAACCGGGTACCCTATCGCCGGGTCTGGAGACATCCGTACTCCACATAGCTGGCGAAGGAGAAACCGGTGCGCTGCCGTCTGTGCGACTCGACGGAGCTGCTCAGCGTCGTCGATCTGGGCGCCACCCCGCCCTGCCAGAAGTTCCTGCATGCCGATCAGCTCGACCTCCCGGAACCCACCTACCCCTTGCACCTGAGGCTCTGCCGGGATTGCATGTTGCTGCAAATTCCCGCGCTGATTAGCCCCGAGGAGAACTTCACCGAATACGCCTATTTCTCGTCGTATTCGGACAGCTGGGTTGACCACGCACGCTCATATGTCACCGGCTCGATCGCCCGACTGGCGCTCTCCCCCGAACGTCGCGACGATTTCATCATCGAGGTCGCCAGCAACGACGGCTACCTCCTTCAGCATGCCGTCGCCGAGGGGATTCGCTGCCTCGGTATCGAGCCCTCGGTCAACGTCGGACAGGCCGCACGCGACAAGGGTGTGCCGACCCTGACGGCCTTCCTCGACGAGGACACCGCCGCCCGGGTCCGCGCCGAGCACGGTCCCGCACGCTTGGTCGCCGCGAACAATGTTTACGCACACATCCCCGACCTGCGTGGGTTCACCCGTGCCCTGCGTGGACTCGTTGCCGACGACGGCTGGGTGAGCATCGAGGTGCATCACGCGCTCAACCTCATCGAACTCGGCCAGTTCGACACCATCTACCACGAACATTTCCAGTACTACACCGTGCTCGCGGCCCAAAGAGCCCTCGCGGTAGGCAATCTGGAAGTTGTCGATGTCGAACTGCTTGATACGCACGGCGGTTCGATCAGGGTCTGGGCCCGCCCGCGCGAATGCAATCCCGAGATCGCGCCATCGGTGGCCGAGGTCTTGGAGCTGGAACGGCGTGCGGGTCTGCACGAATTGTCCGGATACGAGCGATTCCGCGCCACGACAGAACGAATTCGTTTGGAACTCTTACAGTTCCTCCTTACCTGCAAGGCCGAGGGCAAGTCCGTCGTCGGCTACGGCGCGCCCGGTAAGGGCAACACGCTGCTGAACTATTGCGGCATTCGCACCGACCTCCTCGAGTACACCGTCGATCGCAACCCCTACAAGCAGGGCATGTTCAGCCCCGGCACCCGCATCCCGGTGCACTCCCCCGACCGCATCGACGAGGACAAACCCGATGTGGTGCTGGTGCTGCCATGGAACCTGGAAACCGAGATCACCCGACAGTTGCGGCATATCGGTGAGTGGGGCGGGCGGCTCGTCTACCCCCTGCCCCGGCTGCATGTTGTCGAACCCCACGTCGAGCCCGAAGGAGCATCGGTATGAAGGTCGTGCTTTTCTGCGGCGGTTTCGGAATGCGCATGCGCAACGGGGCCGGCGACGTGATCCCCAAGCCCCTCCAGATGGTCGGGCCACGCCCGCTCATCTGGCATGTCATGAAATACTATGCGCACCATGGGCATAAGGAATTCATTCTGTGTCTGGGCTACGGTGCCGAGGCCATCAAAGATTTCTTCTTGAGCTACAACGAGGCACAGTCCAACGATTTCGTCCTGGCTGAGGGCCAGGTACGACTGTTGAAATCCGATATCGCGGACTGGACCATCACGTTCGCCGACACCGGCGCCGAATCTCCCATCGGAGAACGGTTGCGTCGCGTCCGTCACCATCTCGGCGACGACCCCTATTTCCTGGCCAACTACGCAGACGTTCTCACCAACGCCCCCTTGGATGACCTGGTGGCCAAGTTCCAGGACTCCGGCGCGGCCGCGTCCATGCTGCTGGTTCCGCCTCAATCGTCGTTCCACACCGTCGATGTCAACGACGGCGGGTCCATCACCGACATCACGGCCGTCTCCAAGCTTGACATGTGGGAGAACGGCGGCTATTTCGTGCTTTCCCAAGACGTTTTCGACTACCTGCCTGCAGGCGGTGACCTTGTCGAAGATGCCTGCGGATCGCTGGCCAAGGAGGGCCGGATGTTCGGCTACAAGTTCAATGGATTCTGGAAGCCCGCCGACACATTCAAGGAACGCGCCGAGCTCGACGACGGGTATCGCAAGGGCGTGCGCCCGTGGATGGTCTGGGAGCAGGAGCAAGCCACCGCGTGATCGAACTCGGTACCGGGTCAGTTGACGAAATCGCGCTGCTGGCAGCGCATTGCGATGACATCGCGATCGGCATGGGCGGCACGCTGTTGACCATGACAGGTCGTCATCCCGGCCTGCGCGTGCGGGCCCTGGTGCTCTCCGGTGCCAACACCGAGCGGGAATCCGAGGAACGCGCCGCACTGGCTGCCCTGTGTCCCGGAGCCGAGGTCACCATCGATGTGCTCGACTTCCCCGATGGACGAGCTCCCGCCCATTGGGACGAGATCAAGGACGCCCTAGCCGCCTTTCGCCGCCAGTCGGCGGCCACGCTGGTGTTCACCCCGCAGCGCCATGACGCCCACCAGGACCACCGGCTGCTGGCGTCCTTGGCGCCCACCGAGTTCCGCGACCACTTGATCCTCGGCTACGAGATCATCAAGTGGGAAACCGACACCCCGACACCGACGGTGTTTCAGCCACTCAGCGATGAAATCGCCACCAGCAAGGCCGACCTCATCTACACGCACTACCCGTCGCAACGGCCGCATGACTGGTTCGACCACGAGACCTTTCTGGCGTTGGCGCGCGTACGCGGTGTGCAATGCCGCCATCGGTACGCGGAGGGGTTTGTACTGGAGAAGGCCACGATCTCGTTAGGAGCAACGCAGTGAAGGTTCTGATCACCGGCCATCAGGGCTATCTCGGTACCGTGATGGCGCAGATGGTCGCTGGGGCCGGTCACGAGGTTGTCGGTTTGGACTCGGGCCTTTTCGCCGACAGCGTGCTGGGCCCGCCCGTCGTAGATCCCCCGTCCATCGCCGTCGATCTGCGAGACGTGACGTCCGATCAGCTGGCCGGTTTCGACGCCGTGATTCACCTGGCCGCCCTCTCGAACGATCCGTTGGGGGCGTTGGCTCCCGATCTCACCTACGACATCAACCATCACGCGTCGGTGCGGCTGGCGCGGCTGTCCAAGGATGCCGGTGTGAGCCGGTATCTGTACGCCTCGACCTGCTCGGTGTACGGCTCCGCCGGCGAGGATTTGGTGAACGAGAGTGCTCCGCTCAAACCACTGACCCCCTACGCGGAGAGCAAGGTTCGGGTCGAGGATGACGTTGCCGCCATCGCCGATTCCGACTTCTCGCCGGTATTCCTGCGCAACGCCACCGCATTTGGATACTCGCCCCGGCTTCGCGCCGATATCGTGCTGAACAACCTCGTCGGCAACGCGGTGCTCACCGGGGAGGTCCGGGTGCTCTCCGATGGCACACCATGGCGCCCTCTCGTGCATGCGCAAGACATCGCGGCTGCCTTCCTCGAATGCCTCACCGCCCCACAGGACGTCATCCATTGTGCGGCATTCAATGTCGGTACCGAAGAGAACAATCAGACGGTCGCCCACATCGCGGAGGCCGCCGTCGCCGCGGTCCCGAACTCGACCCTGACCATCACCGGCGAGACCGGCGCGGATCCCCGGTCCTACCGCGTTGACTTCTCGGCCATCCGCGCCGCACTGCCCGGATACCGCGCAACATGGTCTATTGCGGCCGGCGCCAAGGAGCTCTACGAGCGGTGCGTTGCCGGAAACCTCACCGAATCGATGTTCCGCCAGTCCTTCACCCGCCTCGCGCAGCTGAAGAGCCTTCGGGAATCCGGGGCGGTCGACGACAGCCTGCGGCCGGTCCCGCGGTGAACGGGTCACCGACCGATGAGCGCCACCCAGCTGCCCGCGGCGGCGTCCTTGGCGCTCACGACGGTGACCGGCAGCGGCCAGTCGATGCCGAGGTCGGGGTCGTCATGAGCGACCGAGACGTCCTCGGCCGGGTCATGCGGCCGATCGATGCGGTAGCAGAGGTCGGCCCACTCTGTCAGCGCTTGATGGCCATGCAGTATGCCGGCCGGGACGAATAGGTGAGCAAACGTGCGGTCATCGAGAGTGAAGCTCTGCCAGCACCCGAACGTCGGTGAGCCCGGCCGCGCGTCCACCAGCACATCGAAGACGGCGCCGCGGGCACATCGAATCAACTTGCTCTCACCGCTGCCCGACCGTCCATGCAATCCACGCAATACACCCTGGCGCGAACGTGATTGGGAGTCCTGCAGAAAGCCGGCGGCGCGCACCGCGGCGCCCGCCGCCTCTTGGTACTCATCGAATACCGCGGCGTCGAATGTCCGGGTGAAGAATCCACGGTCGTCATGGTGCGGTGTGGGTTCCATCAGCAGCACGCCGTCAATCTCGGTGGTATGGATACGCACAACGCCATCCTGCCGTACCGCGGCAGGATTGGGGTGGCAACGGTGATCACCTGCCGATATTGCCGCGGTCACCGGCTGAGCCGCGTCCTGGACTTGGGCAGCGTTCCCGCCGCGGACTTCTTCCCGCTCGCTGCCACTGGGCCTTTCGATGACGCGGTATACCCGCTGGCAATGATGCTGTGTGCGGACTGCGGGCTGGCGCAGCTTGAGGTCGACGACACCCATACCGAGGAGCCCAAGGCTGTCGAGCCGCAAGCCCTCCGAGACCAGGCAGCCGACGCGGTATGTACGGTGCAAGCCGCCGGACTCCTCACCGGAGACACCGTGCACGAATTCACCAGTCCGCACGGCGGCAGCTGGCTGGATCTCGTCATTCCCAAGGGTTTTGACATCGCATCCGATGAGCCAGCGGACCTGGTGTTGGACAGTTTCGGCATGATGCACGATCCGAATCAAGCGGATGCCATCCGGGCACGCGCCCGCCGTACCAGTACCGACGGCGTGCTGCTGCTGCAATTCCATTCGATCGCTACCATTTTGACACTGGGCCAGTGGAACTCGTTGCGGCACGGCCACTTCGCCTACTACTCGCTGACCGTGGTGTCCCGAATGCTCGCCGATGTCGGTATGTCCGCGGTGGCGGTATGGGAGTTCGACCTATACGGCGGCACCCTGTTGGTCGCAGCGCGGCACGGCGAGCATCCGGCTGCGCCGTCGGTGCGGCAGGCACTGGCACGTGAGAAGGCAATCGGCGCTACCGATCCCGCCGGGTTCGTGGGGCTGCAGCAGGCCGTCGACGAACAGGTGCGGCGCCTTGCCGAGTGGCTGGGTGGAATGCACTCGGCCGGGCGCGCGGTCTACGCGTACGGCGCGCCGTCTCGCGCCGTGGCGCTCTTCCACCGGGCGGGGCTGACGACGGAATCCGTGGTCGCGGTCGCCGATGCTTCTGCGGCCAAACAGGGCCGCCGCATGCCCGGCACCGATATCCCGATCGTGTCGCCGGCCGACTTGGTGGCCGCACGTCCCGATCAGGTCCTGCTTACCCTGCCCGACCTTTACACCGAAGTGCACCGGCGCTTTCCGGAACTGGACGGTCGGTGGATGACCGGACTGTGCTAACGCAGTAGCGCCGCGGCCAACGTCGGGCTGAACGCTCCCCCAGGTGCATCGGGGGCGGCACCGCAGGGCCCGTTGGAGCTGCCCGGCGCCAGTATCCAGAGGTTCATGTCGAGACCGTCGGGGGACCCCACTACGGCCGGCGGCGCGCCGAGCGTGCGGCCGGACGGGTTGCACCAATCGAAGTTCCATTCCGGATTGCCGTTTTGAGATGTGTCGACGACGTAGCGAGGATCGCGCACGCCGAACCACTGCTGCAAGGCGGCCCTGATGCGTTGGGCGTAGCGGGATATCTCGTGGGGAGGTGCAAAGGAAGAGACGTTGACGGCATAGCCCACGTGATCGGAAACACCGACTATAGCGAGCAGTGCCGCCATCCTTTCGGGTGTCACCGAACCGGATGAGGTGCCGGCGTCGACATACACCCGTGTGTTCAGATTCCGCGCCGAGAAGGTGTCAACCGCATATCGCAGCGAACGGATACGACCGTCGAAATCAGTGCCCTGCAGGGATTGTCGATCGGCGAACCATAGTGCATCCGGTTCAACGATCAACACCATCCGGGCGTCTCCCACCAACGCCGACACTCTGTCGACCCAGTCCCGGTACACCGTCGGGGTCACGGCGTGGTGCGGGCCGGAGAATCCGTCATCGCGGTCCGGGATGTTGTACAGCACCAATTGTGCGGTACCCGCGCCGCGCCGCGCCCGCCTGACGATGTCGCCGATGTTGCGGTCGTCGTCCTCATCATTTCCGGTGGCCCACATGGCGATCGGGTAGCGTGCGATCCGCTCTCGAATGGCCAACGCGCGGGGGTCGTCCGGGTGGTCACGTACCCACCACACGACGTCAAGAGAATTCGGTACCAGCGGGCCGGTCTCGAGCCGGTGCATGACAGTCTCGGCGGCGCGCTGGTGCACGAACTTGCTGGAGTCACGTGTCAGCACCACCGCAGCTATCAGAGCCAGCACCGTCAACAGCACGGCACCGGCCACCGAGGGATGGCGGTCTCGCCCGGTCCGGTCCGAGGTCACAGCGAGGAACGATACCTAGCCGCTGAGCTTTACACTTGGCGCGTGTCCAATGCCCGCTCAACGCCCGCACCCGTACGTGTGCTGGCCATCGGACCGGCCCCGGCGGGTCCGGAGAGCCGCGGAGGTATGGCAACCGTCATGTCGCATATGGCGGCGTTGACTGATCCGGATGTCACCGTGCGGGTCGTGCCCACCTACGTCGACGCCGGACGGTGGCGTTGGCTGTGGGTCGGTGTGCGCGGAATGCTGGTGTCATCGTGGCTGGTCCTCACCGGACAGGTTGACGTCCTGCACGTTCACCTGGGCCACGGCGGAAGTGTCGCGCGCAAGGCACTCCCGCTCTGGGCCGCCCGGATCAGGCGGGTACCTTCCCTCGTCCATGCCCACAGCTTTGATTTCGCCGGGTGGTATCGGCAGCAACCCGTCGCGGTGCAGTACGGCGTGCGGTGGGGATTACGTGCCGATCGGTGGATCATCTTGGGGCGCGGCCTCGCTGACGAGTACACCGCCTGCCTGCAGCTCGATCCGAATCATGTTGCCGTATTGCAGAACCCGGTACGAATTCCCGAACAACCCGCATTCTCCGCAGCAGCCATCGTGACCGCGGTGAGCCTGGGCAGGTTGGGGCACCGCAAGGGCACGTACGACATCGTCAGAGCGGTAGCCACGCTACCGACCGATGTTCGTGCGTTGCTGCGCATCCACCTTGCGGGCGATGGCGAGGTCGAGCAGGTGTGTGACGCGGTCACCTCGGCCGATGTCGCCGACGTGATCACCGTGCACGGCTGGCTGGATGCTGGTGCGGGCGCTGAACTTCTCAGCGGTGCAGATATTTTCGTGCTGCCCAGCTATGCCGAGGGCCTACCCATGGCGCTGCTGGAGGCGATGGCCGCGGCCCTCGCCGTCATCACTACACCGGTCGGGTCTATCGCCGAGGTTGTGCACAACAACGAGAACGGCATCCTCGTTACACCGGGCGACATCGATGCCCTGGCGGCGGCTCTCACCCGGCTGACCACCGATCCGGAGGAGCGCCGCGCATTGGCGCGGGCCGCGCGAGAGACGGTGCGCGGTCTCGATATCGCGGACTGGGAGGCTCAGCTAGTGCGGACGTGGAAGTCGCTCGCAGATCGCTAGCAGCCTCGCCGCGGCGTGATCCGCGGAGAAATTTTGCGTGTAGTGCTCGTGCGCCGCCGCGCCGAGGGCCGCCGCGACAACGGGATCGGCGTGGCGGTCGAATGCCGCAGTGAGCCCCGGCACGTCATCACGGCCCAGCGGGAGCTCCCCGGGCGGTTGGAACTCCGGCAACGCTCCCTCGGAGGAAACGATGACGTTCACGCCGAGTTGCATCGACAGTGTTTGCACACCGCTCTGTGAGGCCTGTCGGTAATGCACGACCGACGCCTTGGCAGCGGAAAGCCGTTGCAGTACCTCGCTATAGCTGTACCGTCCGCGAATCCATCGCACCGATTCCGGTAGCGGGCCGGTGATGGTTCCGTCGCCGATGATCACCAGCTGGTCTCCGCGCCAGGCCGGTCCGGCACTATGCGCCTGCCATGCCTGCAGGATGACATCGACGTTCTTGTAGCCGTAGAGCCGTCCGACCACGACGAAGTCACGCCGCCCTGCCGCGGGGACGAGAAGAGGCACGCGCACCGGATCAAGATCACTCGTCAACGGGACCACGTCGACCACCGATGACGCGTGCGCGGCGATCGAACGTGAAACGTAGTCGCTGAAGGCCACGCGCTGAACCGCGCCCGCCTCCCACCGGCGGAACGCCACATCCTTCCAGCGGGGGCGCTCTTCGACGACATCGTGTGGTCGATCATCGTGGATGAGCAGCACCCGTGGACGGCCCTGGCCGAATGCCTGCCATCGCGGGTCACGCACCAGCTCACTGATCACCACATCAGGCTGGAACGCGCGGACTTTCGGTACCGCGCGCGCCCACGAGGCCCAACTCGCCGGTTGAGCGAGCGCGGTCTTCAAGACCAACTCGTAATCGCGTGCCGGCCCGGACTCCGGATGATCGTCGGTGGTCACCAACAACACGGACGCGCCCCGCTCCTGCAGGGCCTCCGCCTGTACGCGCGCCAGTGGGCGCATCCAGGGCGATAACCAGAGAATCCGCATCGTCGACGTCAGCCCTTCAGCACCGCGGTAAAGGCCTCCTCATAGGAGTCCGCCATGGTCTCAATCGTGTAGAGATCACGCATTCGGTCAAAACCGCGCCGCCCCAACGCGGTGAGGCTGTCGGGGTCGGTCAGCACTCCCTCGAGCGCGGTACGCCAGTGCTGTACGTCAATCGGATCCACCACCACGCCGCTGTCGTTGCCGAGCATATCGGGCACCGAACAGACCGCGGAGCCGATGACCGGGACCGCTCGCGCCATTGCCTCCAGGATCACCAACGGAAACGCCTCACTGCGACTCGGCACGCAGAGCACATCGCAGTCGGCCAGCGCATGCTCCGGCCCGGGCGACCAACCGCGCCAGTGCACCCGGTCGCGTACCGCATCGGGGGTGAGTGCTTCCAACCGTTCACGATCAGGTCCGTCACCGAAAATAGAGAGTTTCCAGTCATATTCGGGCAATCCGCTCAATGCTTCCACCAAGAGATGCGGGTTCTTGTGTTCCACAATGCGTGACAGCATCACGAAATGCACGGAGCCACGGGGTTCCGTTCGGTTCGGTGCGGTCTCCGGCAGGTCGGCGCGGCTCATCACCCCATTGGGGGCGGTGAAGAATCGGTTGCCCACGCGTTGATGCGCGGACACCTCGTCCCAGTGCCGCCGCGACAGCGCGATGAACCCATCGGCCCTGCTCATGGCCGCCGCCAGCGGCGCCGAGTAGGTCCCCGTATTGAGCACGGGTGGAATGTGCGCCGCGACAAGCCATCTACGGTCGCGCCCGGCTGCGCGCCACAAGGTCGCACACCCGGTTTCGGTATTGGTATCCCCCGAGACCAGGATCGCGGGCCCGTCGCCCACCTCAAAGGTCGGACACCACCAGGGCTGGCGCACGACCCGCACCGTCGCAGGAACTTCGGATACCAATGGGCCGAATCGCTGCATGCACGCGATGGTCACGGAGTAGCCGCGCCGATCCAACTCAGTTGCCAGCAGCACGTGTTGGCGTTCTGCTCCCCCATAGACCAACCGATTGGTGGTCAGCACCACCTGCGGGCGTCCTTGGAACGAGGCGATACGGGCCGCCCGGGCGCGCCGTGCTGCGGGCTGCACTCGGTCCAGCACTGATGTGCCGGCCAGGTAGAGATCGGCAGTCCGTACGCCCTTCGCATGCTCGAGTGTCAACGCGATGTTGGCCCGCAGCAGATCGTCAGACCGCATGCTGCGCCGGTGATCTCCCGCGACTGTCCCCTTGGCGCTATGCGTGACACCCGGCTCGTCGACGAGGACCAGTCGCCAACCCGCGAACCGTGCCCGTTGTTGCCAATCGGCTTCCTCGCCGTACAAGAAGAACTCTTCGTCAAATCCACCTATCTCATTCCAGGCGTGACGGTTGATCAAAAGACAAGCACCGGTGAGGTATCCGTCAACATCTGGCGGTGGTGTCCGATACAGATCGGAGATCGCGCGGCCGCGCAACGCGGGCGCGTAGCCCGTGCGCGAGACGAGTGCTCTCATCAGGCTGGGGGCCCGATGCCCGTTGTCCCACGGACGCTCGCCGGGGTGTGCGGTGACGGAATCGATCTGCGGTGCCGCCGCTCCCACCCGGACATCCGTCGTCAGTTGAGCGCGTGTTTGGGAGAGTGGACTCTTCACAACGGCATCGGGATTCAGCAACAACAGATGCGCACCAGGCGCCAGATCGGCCAACGTGTTGACGGCCGCGGCGAATCCCAGGTTCTTACCCGTGCCGTGCCAACTCACTTCCGGGTAGGCCGCGCGGATTGCCGCCATGCCGGGGAATTCCGATTCGGAGTTGTCCCACACGTGTACCGGCAGATCAACGAGGTGTTCGCGACAGGACCGCAGACAGTCATCGAGTAGGTCGGGGCGGCGATAGGCCACAATGCAGACGACGGTGCCGCCATGCACCCCACTTGTCCGGGGCGATGGCAGGTAGGCCCGGTTGAGTTCCTTGTTCCTGTTCCTACCCATGTCCATCACCCATCTGAGGCCTCCTTGCGGAGAATTTCCCGGACATCGCGCAGGTGTACTGGGCCTACCCAAAGGTTCATTCCTACGTACACGGCGGCGGCTATGACCGCCGCGATCAACGGCGGCAACCACTGTGCGGCAAGGACAAGCCCAGCCACTGCCGCCAGTGTCGGTATGGCCAACCGGAGCAGAAACATCCACGGCGTGCGATAGCCACTACAGGTGGCCAGCCTGATGGTGGCGACAACCAGACCGACCACCTCGCTGGTTACCAACGCGATCGCCGCACCCAGCGAACCCAGATGCGGGATCAGCACCACGTTGAGAAGGATATTGCAGGCGAGATTGAAAACATTGAGACGCAACAGAAATGCCTGATGATGCGCGGCAAAGAGCGCCTGACTCACCGTCCCGGTGAGGAAGGTCAAACCGACGGCGACAAGGAGCAACGGCATCACCAGATTCGACTTGTCGACGAACTGTTCCGAGCCCAGCAGCGCCACCAGATCGCGGCCGACGAAGAATCCGACCACCGCGATGGGGACCGCAACGGCCATCATCAAACCCATCGACCGTTCGATGAAGATCGCGAACCTCTCCCGCGACGACGCGAACAGCCCCGTCATCGTGGAAAGGGTTGCACCCAAAAAGAAGTTCCCCATGAGCGACAAAGTGAACGCGGTCTGATAAGCCAGGCCGTATCGACCGACCTCGGCGGGAGTGCTCAGCAAGCTGAGGATCACACCGTCGATGCGCCAATAGAGCACGCCGATGATGAGCACCATGGTCTGCGGCAGACTCTCGCGCACCAGTCCCCAGGTCTCTTTGACGGACATGACGATTCGCAACGGAATGATGCGATGTGCGGCAATGCCCTGCACCAACAACAGCGTGGCCGGGGCTGCGACCTGGGGCAGCACGTACCACACATGGTCGGCACGAACCGTGACCAGAACAATGGTGACCACCAACATCACGACACGGGACAGCGTGTCGGCAAGTGCCACCGCCGAGAACCGCACCGCGGACATGAATATGGGGTTGAGGCAGCTCGACAGTGTCGTCAAGGTGAGGCTGGCGCTGAGTATCAACAACATCGACTGCACCTCCGGCTGGTCGGAGTAGACCAGCCAGCCCGATACGGCAGCCAGCGCGGCGAGGGGCAGGCAATAGCTCAGTGAGAAAGCAAGATTGATCCCGACCAATCGTTGCAGGTCGCCCTCACTTGCCGAGACACGTCGCACGATCACGACACCGATGCCCAACTCGGTCAGACTTGTCCACAATCCGATGAAGAAGATCGCGGTATTCAGATGCCCATAGGACACCGGGCCCAGCGCACGGGTGGTCAGGGCGATGGCCGCGATGGAAGCAACCGTCCCCAACATGCGACCGCCCAGCTGCCATGCGACTGCGCTGGCGATGCGGCGCCCGGACGCCGGCTCGCTCACCGGGGAACCCTGGGTGCGTTCGGGAGTCATGTGATACCTTGCGCCGGTACGGGATGGGAACAATGCAACCGAACCAACACTTGCGCGCGTATGTGGCTTTGTCGCACGGCGTTTCGGCTTCGCAGTGGGAGGCACGGAACGTTGCCGACGAGGTGCCGGATCGCGCGCCCTATGGACTGCATCGGCTGTCGAACTACGGTGTGACGCCCACCTTCAGCGAGTTCTCGATGGCCCGCCGCTTCGAGCGGATCGCCGGGCAAATTCGGTATCGCAGTGGAAATCTGGAAATCTTGGAGACCGTCGCAGACCGGTCGGCGCGACGCGAGAGCGATATCGTGTTCTGCTACGACGAGCGCACCGGGGTGCCGGCCGCTGCCGCCACGGCCATTGGCATGAGCCCACCCGTGGTGACCGGGGTGGGGTGGCTGACCGAGCCGGCGGACTCTGCGCCGCTTCATCGCACACTCGCACGGTACGCATTGGCCCACAGTGCGGCGGTGTTTTCCCAATCCCCTCCCCAGGTCGAACTGCTGTCCCGCGCCTGGGGCGTCGAGGATTCGCGGCTGCATTTCGCGCCGGTGGGCATCGACACCGATTTCTATCGGGTGCAACCGTGGGAGAACACGAGCACTCCCCTGGTAGTGAGTGCGGGTGAGGACGTTCACCGGGATCACGCGCTGCTCGTCCAGGCGGTGTTGACCGCCCGCGAGTACTGCCCCGGCCTCACGCTGGAACTGGCCACCGCGCTGCCAGTCAACGCTCCGTCCGAGGTTGTCACGCTGCGTACCGAGCGTCTTTACGGACGAATGCGTGACCTGTACCGGCGCTCCGCGATCGTGGCGATTGCTGTGCGCCCCAATGTAGTTACGGGTTCGGGTCTCACCGTCGCATTGGAGGCGATGGCCAGTGGGCGTCCAGTTGTGATGACCAACAACCCGGGGATATCTCATTACGTCCGCCACGATGTCGATGGGGTGTTGGTTCCCCCCGGCGACCCTGACGCCTTTGCCCGAGCGATCTCCGACCTGGCGCACGATCCCGACCGAGCACGCGCGCTCGGGCAGGCCGGAGCGCAGCGGGCGCGGACGGACTTCAGTTCCGAACGAATGGCTGAACATTTCGCGAGCATTATGCATGCGGTTTAGCTACGACGCGTGCCAAGGCTGCGGGGGCTCGACGTTCGCCCTCCGCAACCGCATCACGGATGCGGGCCCCTGTACCAGGTATCTTCGCGCCATCCGCCGCGGTTCGCGCCCCAACCGGTAGGACCATTCCAGGCCGCAGCGCCGCATCCATTCCGGCGCGCGCACGGCGGCGCCTGCCAGAAAGTCCGCGGACGCGCCGAAGGCCAACATGACCGCGGCACCGGTAGCAACACCGTGACGCGCAATCCACAACTCCTGCAAAGGTTTTCCAAGACCTACCACCAGAACGTGGGTATCCGTGGCGGCGATGTCGCGGGCAAGGGCATCGCTACGAGCCGGATCGGTGAGATCGTTACGATCAGGCGCCCAGAAATCCGTGACCTGAAGACTCGGATAGCGATCTATGATCACTCCGCGCAACTGGTCATGAGTCTGTGGCAGCCCTCCCAGGAAACCAACCCGCTGACCTGCGTGCATCGCCTGTTCGAGCACGAGAGGCAGCAAGTCGGCTCCGGTAATCCGCGGCCAGTTCTGCCGTGTCCGGAGTCGCGCTCGCGCCACAATCGGTGCACCGTCGGCCAGCATCAACCAACGCAGCCGCGGTCCGAGTTCCGCACAGTCCGGGTTGGCACGCCCCGCGCCGAAGTGATGCAGGTGATCCAGGTTCACCGAGCCGATCACCAGCGGGTTATCGCCCCGCACCGCGGCATACCGTGCCGCCGCGGCAAGCACGTCCCGCACGGAGCAAAGATCTACCTTCACCCCTGAGATCATCACTCGGGCCGGCGGCCCCTGCGATTCTGTCGACACGGCGGACAGCCTAGTCCCGCGATTCCGAGGGCTTGGCAAGTGTGGGTTATGCTCGTGACCAATAACGCTGGTTATGGGACAGTGCGCCTACCGCGGATAGTCCGGACGATAGCGAGAGTCGGAGCGCGCGTGAACGTCAACGACCTGGTCAAGCGGATCTTGAACCGGCGCATCGCGCTGTTTCTCGTGGTCCTGCTGGCCTGCGGTGCGGGCGCATATGGTTACAGCACCGGCGTCACGGTGCGGGCATCCACGGCTTCGGCCGTGGTGGTGCCACCGCCCACCTACTCCTCGACCGGCGACACGCTCGGCGCCAACCCGATGCTGAATCTATCCCCGGAGAAAGCACAGCTCGCCGGCATCCTGGCCACCTCTCTGTCCAGCCAGCCCGCGCAGGCCGCCATCGCGGCAGTCGCTCCCGGCGTGGACTACAAGGTCTCCAACACCATTGACCTGGGGCCCAACAACCAACAGCCGTCGCCCCAGGTGTCGATTCTCGTGTTGTGCAGCGCGACATCGGATTGCCAGGCAGGCGCGTCAGCACTGCTGGACGTCGCACGTGACAACCTGATCAAGCTGCAGGTGGGCGCCTCCGTCTCCCCCGAGAACTGGGCCAGCCTCACGGTCCTACAAGAACCCACCGCACCCGTTGTCACGTCGACCAGCGCGATGAAATCAGCAGGCTCCATGGCGGTCGCGGCACTGCTGGCCGGACTCATCCTGGTGTTGATATACGACGCCCTCGCGGTGCGTCACCGCAAAGAAAAGTCCGCCACCAAGAAGGACAAGGACAAGGTCCAAGCGAAGACTGCGACGCTATCAAGTCCAGCCGAGTCCCCCACGCAGGCCGCGCTCGCCGAAGAGCCGGTGGTAGACGGAGCGGAGGACGAAGATCAAGCAGCAGCAAACATCCAGAAGCCCATGACCATCGACGATGACCTGGACAATGTCGAGATTGACGACGAGGCACTGGCTCAGGCGGTGCTGAACTGGACCCCACCCCGACTCACCGATTTTCGTAACTGGCGTGACGACAAGCCTTCCCCGGACCGGTAGCTCACGCGCAGCGGTGTCCGGCCGCGGCCCGGATATCGTCACCTTCGCCGCGCTGGCATTGATCGTGCTGCTGAGTACGCGACAGGCCTACGCGATATACGCGCTGAAGGGACTGAGTCCTGCGCAGGTCGCGTTGATCCTGATCGGAGCGCTCGGCATCTACTGGGTGCTGTCGGGGCACAGACTCACTCTCGGTGCGCGGTGGCTGTCCATCGCGATCCTCGCCTCGCTACTCACCACCGTGGTGTCCTTCAACGTGGTGACCACCCGTGTGCTGCCACACGTCGCGTTGATCCAAGCCGGGCAGGGCATCGCCGCTTTCGCAGTGACGGCGGTGGTGCTCATAGGATTCGTCTTCCTGTTCGCCGCCCATCCCGATGACTCCGCGCGCATCATCGAGATCTTGTTGAAGGCGCTTCTGATCGGCGGCGCCACCACGGCCGCCTTTGCTTTGATTCAGTTCGCGACCGGCTTCGATATCGCGGCATTGATTCGCATCCCCGGGATCATGAAGTTTCGCGATACCGGTGTCGCACACGACATCGTCCGTGAGGGCGTCGTTCGCGCGCAGGGCGCCGCGGGGCACGCCCTGGAACTCAGTGCGGTGTTGACGACCATCGCGCCCATTGGGTTGGCGCTCGTATACAGCGCGAAGGCACGCGGCAGAAAGACGTGGCCGTGGGCGTTCCTGACCGCCATGGTGATCGCCGGTTCCGTGGTGACTGTTTCCCGATCGGCATTCGTCGGACTGGCCGCCGCGGTCCTGGTGATGTCGTGGCGCTGGCCGGTGCGTCGCCTTGCCGGGCTGCTCGGCGCAGCATGCGGCGCGGCAGCGCTCGCCGCGGTGAGCGGACTCGGTGTCTTCGACGCAATCATCAGCACCTTCATGGGCAGCGCCGACGATCCGTCGCTGCAGTCTCGCGCACGCGGAATCGACTATGTGACGGCGCACTGGACCGAACACTTCTGGCTGGGACAAGGATCATTCACCTATCCGCTGGGTCCCGAGCAACCAGTTCTCGACAACGAGTACCTCAGCCGACTCATCGAAGGTGGGATCCTGGGCCTGCTCGCGCTGATCTTCCTGATGATCACTGCGGTCGGGTACGCCGCCAAGGCGCGTAATCGCTGCGAGGACGTGGCCACGACGGAACTGATCAACGGCGTTCTCGGCGCACTCGTCGCACTCACTGTCGTCAGTACGGTGCTGGATGTATCTGCTTTCCAGCAGGTTTCCATGGTCCGGTACCTCTTGATCGTACTGGCCGGTGCGGCATGGGCATTGGTCAAACGTAGCGAGGAAGTCGAGGAAGCACGGACGTGACGCACAAAGGCTTCGACCAATCGAACGCGTGGCAGGCCCGGCTCCACGACGCAGTGCCGGGCGGTGCGCACACTTACGCGCGCGGCGCCGACCAGTATCCGTTGGGCATGGCCCCAGTGCTGACCCACGGGTTGGGCGCACGCGTGTGGGACGTCGACGACAACACCTACGTGGAATACGGCATGGGATTGCGCGCGATAACCCTGGGCCACGCGTACGCGCCCGTCGTCGCGGCCGTTCGCGAAACCCTGGACCGGGGAGTGAGTTTCAGTCGGCCAACGGTGTTCGAGGCAGAGGCCGCCGAGGACTTCCTGCGCACCGTACCCACCGCCGAGATGGTGAAGTTCGCCAAAAACGGATCCGATGTCACCACCGCGGCCCTTCGCCTGGCCCGCGCCGTGACCGGCCGCCCGAAGGTCGCGGCCTGCCGGCAGCCGTTCTTCTCCACCGATGACTGGTTCATCGGTACCACCGAGATGAACGCCGGAATCCCGAAAACCGCGACAGACGATGTGATCAGGTTCGACTACAACGATCTTGACTCGCTGACAAAGCTTTTCGAAGGGCACCCCGGCCAGATCGCCTGCGTCATCATGGAGGCTGCCAGCGCCGCAGCGGAACCCGAGCCGGGCTTTTTGGACTCCGTGCGGACGCTGTGCACGCAGCATGGTGCACTACTCGTCTTTGACGAAATCATCACCGGCTTTCGCTGGTCCCGTGCGGGTGCCCAAGCGGTGTACGGCGTCACCCCCGATCTGTCCTGTTGGGGCAAGGCGATGGGCAACGGTTTCGCGATCGCCGCGCTGGCCGGCAGGCGCGACTACATGGAACGTGGTGGCCTGCGCACCGAAGATCCGCGAACCTTTCTGCTGTCCACCACCAATGGTCCGGAGGCGGTGGGGCTGGCCGCCTTTCGTGCGGTCGTGCAGGCGTATCGCGATGACGCCCCGATACGTGCCATGGAGGCCGCGGGGCGCGATCTCGCGGCCGGTGTCGCCGAGGTCACCACGGAACTCGGTGTAAGCGAACATATCCGGACCATTGGCAGGCCGTCCTGTCTCACCTTCACCAGCCTCGATCCCGAAGGGAATCCCTCGCAGGCCTATCGTGCACTGCTGCTCCAGGAACTCCTGCGTCGTGGCGTATTGGGGCAGTCGTTCGTCATCTCCGCCGCACACACCCCCGTCGATATCGAGGTGACCGTGGATGCGGTGCGCGGGGCGGCCGACGTCTATCGACGCGCACTCGAGGCCGGCACCACCGATGGATTCCTACTGGGCCCGCCGGTCGCGCCGGCCCTGCGGTCACTGGCCGCGCCCCGACGGATCTCCTAACCGCGCGCACCGGGCGGGTTCACGCGTTTACCGCCCCACGTTCGTCTCGTTGGCGTATTAGTAAATGTGGCCCGTATCGCGTTGATCTTGGATTACTACTACTACTACGCTGTGTCGTAGGAGGTGGCGATGAACGCCCTGGACGTATCCCGATGGCAGTTCGGTATCACCACCGTGTACCACTTCATCTTGGTGCCGTTGACCATTGGGCTCGCGCCCCTCATCGCCATCATGCAGACGGTGTGGGTCGTGACCGGGGACAACTCCTGGTATCGGCTCACCCGGTTCTTCGGCAAGCTGTTTCTCATCAACTTCGCGCTGGGTGTCGCCACCGGAATCGTGCAGGAGTTCCAGTTCGGCATGAACTGGAGCGAGTACTCACGATTCGTCGGTGATGTATTCGGTGCTCCCCTGGCGCTCGAAGGCCTCGTGGCCTTCTTCCTGGAATCAACCTTCCTGGGTTTGTGGATATTTGGGTGGACCCGGCTTCCCAAACTGGTCCACTTGGCGTGCATCTGGATGGTGGCCATCGGGGTCAATGCCTCGGCCTTCTTCATTATCGCCGCCAACTCCTTCATGCAGCATCCCGTCGGTGCCATCTACAACCCGGAAACCGGTCGCGCGGAGCTGACCAGCATCACCGAACTCCTCACCAACAACACGGCATTGGCCGCATTCCCGCATACCGTCGCCGGATCCCTCCTCACGGCGGGCACTTTCGTTGCCGGCATCTGCGGCTGGTGGATGGTGCGTTCACACAAGCTCGGCACACTGGAAGACGCCCGCACGATGTACCGGCCCGCCGCCATTGGCGCGTGCGCGGTGATGATCTTGTCCGGGGTCGCACTGGCCGCCACCGGCGACGTCCAGGGCAAGCTGATGTTCCAGCAGCAGCCCATGAAGATGGCGTCCGCAGAATCCTTGTGTTACACCGAAAAAGACCCCAAGTTTTCGGTGTTGACGGTGGGAACCCACAACAACTGTGCCAGCGTGACGCACGCCATCGAGCTGCCGTATGTCCTGCCATTCCTGGCGGAGGGCAAGTTCACCGACGTCACCCTCAAGGGTGTAGAGAACCTGCAGAAGGAGTACGAGCAGAAGTTTGGTCCGCGAAACTATCGGCCCAATCTATTTGTGACCTACTGGTCCTTCCGCGCGATGATCGGACTCGCCGCCGGGTCGGCCCTGCTGGCGTTAGCCGGGCTATGGGTCACCCGCAGAGGACGAATCCCCCAACAGCGCTGGTTCGCCTGGCTTTCGATCCTGGCCATCCCCACCCCCTTCCTGGCGAACAGCGCCGGATGGGTGTTCACCGAGATGGGTCGGCAGCCCTGGGTGGTAGCCCCCAATCCCACAGGCGTCGAACAGATTCGACTCACCGTGGACCTGGCGGTGTCCCACCATTCGGCGGCGACGGTATGGCTGTCGCTGGTCACCTTCACGCTGCTGTACGGCGCGCTCGGCGTGGTGTGGTTCTGGCTCATCCGCCGATACACCGTCGAAGGACCGCTCGAACACGACACCGAACCAACACCGCCCGTTACCGACGATGACAGCCCCAAACCGCTGTCCTTCGCCTACTGATCCGACCAGTTACGTAAGGAGGTTCCGAACATGAATCCGACGGCATTGCAGCAGTTCTGGTTCATCGTCGTGGCGGCGCTGTTCCTTGGGTTCCTGGTGCTGGAGGGTTTCGACTTCGGTGTCGGAATGCTGATGCACCCGCTCGGCCGGGGCGACGACCGCCGGCGACGGGCCGTTCTCAACACGATCGGGCCGGTATGGGACGGCAATGAGGTGTGGCTGATCACCGCGGGCGGCGCGATGTTCGCCGCCTTCCCCCACTGGTATGCGACCGTGTTCTCCGGCCTGTACATCCCCCTGTTGCTGATTCTCGTGGCCATGATTGTCCGAATCGTCGCGATCGAATGGCGCGGAAAGATCGATGACCCTCGCTGGCGTGCCCGCTGCGACCTCGGGATAGCCATCGGTTCGTGGATACCCGCACTGCTGTGGGGTGTGGCCTTCTCCTCCATGCTCGCCGGGCTTCCGGTGGACGGCGCCAAACAGCTCACGCTGACCGTCGGCGACGTGCTCCGGCCGTATGTCCTCCTCGGCGGCGTGGTTTTCGTGGGGCTCTTTGCCTTTCACGGTGCGCTCTTCATCTCCCTGAAGACCGCGGGAGTGGTCCGCGAAGATGCCGTCTCCTGGGCGCGCACGCTGGCGATCCCGGTGATCGCTGCCGCCGGTGGATACGGATTATGGACACAGCTTGCCTACGGCAAGAGTTGGACGTGGATCGCCCTCGCGATTGCCGCGCTGTCGTTGATCGGTGCGGCCGCCGCGTCACGGGTCTCGCGGGACGGCTGGGCCTTCGCCTGCACATGCCTGACAGTCATCGCGGTCGTCGTCTTGCTGTTCGGCTCCCTCTACCCCAATCTCATTGTGTCCAGCCTTGATCCGGCCTACAACTTGACCGTCGTCAACGCCTCTTCCAGCCCCTACACCCTCAGGGTAATGAGCTGGGCGGCGGCGATCACCGCGCCGGTGGTGTTGATCTACCAGGGCTGGACGTACTGGGTATTCCGACAGCGCATCTCGGCCGAGCAGATTCCCGATCCGGTCGGGCTGCCTGTGCGATGACGACATCGCGCAGCGGCCCGGTTGATCTCCGACTGTGGCGCCGCAGCGCTCCTGTTCGCCGGTACCTGATTCTGACGGTGCTGTGCGAACTGGTGATGACCGCGTGCACGCTCCTGATCGCGATAGTGCTGGCGTACGCCCTCGCCCGACTGATCACCGATCCGGTCGCGCGCGATATCGCTCATATGGGACAACCGCTGGCGCTCCTGGCGGTGCTCTGGATCCTTCGGGCCGCAGCACATGGTGTGCAGGTTCGCTTCAGCGAGCGGGGCGCGACAGCTGTCATCGCCGACCTCGACGATCAGCTGCTGTCGACACTCGCACAGGCACAACCGCGCGATCTGGAGCAACATCGAGACTCGGCTACCGAGGTACTGACCCGCGGATTGGACGACCTGCGGCCCTATTTCGCGGGATACCTGCCCGCCGTGCTCAGCGCCGCGATCGTCACGCCCGCCGCCGCGGTGGTGATCGCGTTCTCCGATATCCGATCGGCCATCATCGTCGCGGTGACCCTGCCGCTGATCCCGGTGTTCATGATCCTCATCGGCCTGCTCACCCGGGATCGCGCCGAGACGGCACTGAACGCATCGACGGCGGTCACGAGTCAGATTCTCGATTTGATCGCGGGCATCCCGACGTTACGCGCACTGGGCCGCACCGCGACACCGTTGCGCCGAATCACCGAACTCGGTGCCGCTCAGCGACGTTCGGTGATGGCAACGTTGCGGGTTGCCTTCCTGTCGGCGATGGTGCTGGAAATGATCGCGACCCTGAGTGTCGCCCTCATCGCGGTGAGCATCGGGATGCGACTCGTCTTCGGCCATCTGGATCTCACTACCGCGCTCACCGTCTTGATCCTTGCCCCGGAGGTGTATTGGCCCCTGCGGCGGGTCGGAATCCAGTTCCACAGTGCCGCCGATGGAAAGGCGGCGGCGGACAAAACCTTCGAACTGCTCGACACCCTCACACCGCAGGCCCCCTTGCCCGCGGTCGGGGATACGAAGGCTCCGCACCCTCGGCCAACCATTCAGTTGGACGCCATCAGCGTCACGGACCGAAGCGGCTATGCGCCTTGGGAATTGACGGCAACCATTCGGCCCGGCACCGTGACGGTGCTGACCGGTGACAACGGTGCGGGGAAGTCCACCGCGCTGCACGCGATAACCGGCCTTGCGATGCCGACAGCCGGCCGCGTTCTCGTGGACGAGGTGGCACTTGACGACATTGACCGCGACACCTGGTGGTCGATGATCGGATGGCTGCCGCAACGGCCGGTACTGGTCGCGGGCACCGTACGCGAGAACCTCGAGATCTTCGGAACGCTCGACGATCTGGAATCCGCGCTTGCCGAGAGCCAATTCGATAGGACCCTGGCGACGCTGCCTGAAGGATTGGATACCCGCCTCGGTACGGGTGGCGTCGGGCTATCGCTGGGTGAACGGCAACGGCTGGGTCTGGCCCGGGCGCTCGGCACCCATCGACCGATCCTGCTTCTCGACGAGCCCACCGCGCATCTCGACGGTGATACCGAGGCCGCCGTGCTGGCGGCGCTGGTGTCCCGTGCTCGAAGCGGCGCGACGGTGGTACTGGTGGGCCATCGAGCTCCGGTCTTGGCTGCGGCCGACAGAGTCTTCACTGTGCAGGCAAGACATGCCGCGCACCACTGATCCCTTACGGCACTGGCTGGTCGCGCTGCGGGTGCGACCGGCACGGCTCACGGTGGCCGTGGCATACGGTGTCCTGGCGCTGGGAAGTGCCCTGGCTCTGGCCGGCCTGTCGGCGTGGTTGATCACCCGCGCCTGGCAGATGCCACCCGTACTCGACCTGTCGGTTGCCGTGGTGGCGGTGCGGGCACTGGGAATCTCGCGCGGCATCTGGCGGTACTGCGAGCGGCTCGCCGGCCACGATATCGCGCTGCGCGGCGCGGCCACCGTACGTGCGCACGTGTACGCGCGGCTGGTCGGCGGATCTGCCGGAACGCTGCGCAAGGGTGCGGTGCTTGCCCGCATCGGTGCAGACATCGACGAGCTGGCCGAGACCGTGGTTCGCAGCGTCATTCCCGCCGCGGTCGCCGCCGTGCTCGGCGTCGCGGCGACAGTCGCCATCGCACTGATATCACTGCCTGCCGCCGCCATGATGGCGGGTGCCTTACTGATCGCCGATGTCCTGGCGCCGATGTTGGCAGCGCGCGCGTCCCGGGCCAGACAGACACGCGGCGCGCGGGCACGCGCACTGCACGCCGAGACAACCGTCGAGATCCTCGACCACGCACCCGAGCTCCGGGTGGCGGGCTTGCTGCCCCGTCAGCTTGAATTGGCTCGCCGACGCCGGATGGAGTGGGCGGCTGCCCAGGACGCGGCCGCGAGTCCGGCGGCCTGGGCAGCCGCGGTTCCCACGCTGGCTGTGGGCGCCGCCTCCGTTGGGGGCTTGGCCTCGGCAGTAGAACTCGCAGGGCATATCGCGCCCACGACCCTCGCCATCCTGGTGCTGCTGCCGCTGGCGGCGTTCGAGGCTTCCACCGCGTTGCCCGCCGCTGCCATCGGCATCGCGCGCGCTCGCGCCTCGGCGCGGCATCTGCAGGAGCTGGTCTCGACCGACATCGACATGGCCGTGCCTGTCGATGTGATGCCGACCGCGGCGAACTCCGGCGCATCTGTCGAGTGCTCAGAACTCCGTTGGCGCACCGGATGTTCCGTATCGGGTCCGTTGTCGTTCCAGCTGCCGGCGGGTGCCCGGCTGGCGATCACCGGCCCCAGCGGCATCGGCAAGACGTCATTGCTCACGACCCTTGCCGGACTGTCCTCGCCGGCCTCGGGCAGCATCGGCGTCGGCAGCAATCCCCTGGCCGATCTACCGGCGGCCGAACTGCCCTCACTCATCCGGTTTTTCGCCGAGGACGCGCACCTGTTCGCCACCACGGTGCGCGACAACCTCCTTGTCGCCCGCGGTGACGCCACCGATGACGCCATGATGGGCGCCTTGTCCGCCGTGGGCCTCGTTTCCTGGATCGAGTCGCTGCCACGAGGACTGGACACGGTGTTGACCGCGGGCGCGGCCTCGGTATCCGGCGGGCAACGGCGACGGCTCCTCCTCGCGCGCGCGATCCTCTCCACGGTTCCGGTGCTGCTCCTGGACGAACCCACCGAACATCTCGATGGGCACGCCGCCGAAACGATGCTGCGGGAGTTGTTGGACGCCAACAGCTCGTTGCTGGCGGGGCGGACCGTCGTGGTCGCCACCCACCACCTGCCCGATTCGGTGACATGCCTTCGTATCCAACTCGGCGATACAGTGCACGTATGACGGAAACGCCACCTCCGCCGCCGCCATACCAGCCGGCCGGCGGCTACCCGCCGCCCTACCCCTATCCGTATCCGTACGGCGCACCCGGCGTTCCGGTTCCCCCACCGGCGCCGAAGAACGGCATCGGCATGAGTGCACTGATTGCCGGAATCATAGCCATCCTGTTGTCGTGCACAGTATTTGGCGGATTTTTCGGGGGCCTCGTGGCGGTGGGTCTCGGGATCGCGGGCCTGCTCAGAGTCAAACGTGCCGAGGCCGACAATCGCGGCGTGGCCATCGCGGGCATCGCGTTGGGGGGCCTCGCAATCCTGCTATCCACGTTGATCGTCGTGTTCACCCTGGTTTTCATGAAGTCGGCCGGTTTGAGCGACTTCATCACCTGTTTGGCCGACGTCAAGGGTGATCAGGCTAAAGCCACCCAATGCCAAAACGACTTCGAGAAGCGGATGAACGAAAAGGCCGGTACGCCGCCGAGTACGCCTAAGCCTTGATCGCTACCGCGTGGGCGGATCGGCAGGCAGCACATGCTCACCGAGCCGGTCGGTGGCCAGGCTGAGCGACGAGATGTACTGCAGCTCCCCGTCGGGACCCGGCTTCGCCGAGGCGATCATGTCGGGACGCTCGAAGTCGATGCCGCTGACCGCGCACCGCAGCAGCTCACCGGACGGGTTTCCGTACTCGTCGTACATCGGCAGGTCGATACCGTCGTCGGTCCGACGCAGGTAGTACTTTCCGCGCGTCGCCACGGCGAGGATCGGGGGCAGCACAAAGGCGATCACGACTGCCACGATCGGCGAGTAGGGACGGATCGCCTCGCCGAACACCCCGAAGAAGACCAGGATCGAGATACCTGCCGAGAGCAGCATCGATACAAATCCGACCGGGTTGATGTCGTAAAGCATGCCCCGCCGGAACTCCGGCTCCTTGGGCGAGAGCTTGAGCAGGTACTTGTTGACCGCGATATCAGAGGCCACCGTGACGACCCATGCCATACCGCAGTTGGCGTAGAACCCGAGGATGGTGCTCAGGAAGTCGAACATGTTGGCTTCCATGAGCACCAGTGCGATCAGCAGGTTGAACAGCACGAAGACCAAACGGCCCGGGTAGTGTTTGGTGATACGGGTGAAGGAGTTGGTCCATGCCAACGAACCCGAATAGGCATTGGTGACGTTGATCTTGATCTGGCTGATTACCACCAGGATCACGGCCAGGGTGATCGCCAGCCAGTGCGGCATCATGTTCTGGTAGATCTCCAGGAACTGATGCACCGGCTGATTGGCCACCGCGGCCCCGCCCACCACGTTGGCGATGAGATACACCGCCAGGAACAGCCCGATCACCTGCTTGATGGCGCCGAACAGCACCCAGCCGGGTCCCGCCAACAACATCGCGGTCCACCAACGGCGACTGTTCTCAGGGGTTTTCGGCGGCATGAAGCGCAGATAGTCGATCTGCTCGGCAATCTGCGCGATCAACGACAGGCACACTCCCGCCGCCAGCATGATCGAGCCCAGATTGACGGCCTGCGCATCCTTGCCGCCGTAGGCGAAAAACGTGCCGATGGAATCCGGGTGACGCACAACCAGATAGACGAACGGGATGACCATCATGACGAGCCACAACGGGGTGGTCCACACCTGAAGCACCGACAATGCCTTCATCCCGTAGATGACCAGCGGAATGATGATGATGGTGGACATCGCATAGCCCACGGGTAGCGGTACGCCAAGCCCAAGCTTGAGTCCCTGGGCCATGATCGAGCCCTCGAGCGCGAAGAATATGAACGTGAACGTCGCGTAGATGATGTTGGTGACGATGCTGCCGTAGTAGCCGAATCCGCTTCCACGCGTGATCAAGTCGAGGTCGATGTTGTAGCGGGCCGCGTAGTAGGACAACGGGATTCCGGTCAGAATAATGATGACCGCAAAAACCCCTATGCCCCACAGCGCATTTCCGGTGCCATAGGAGATTCCAATGTTGGCACCGATCGCGAAATCTGCCAAGTAGGCGATGCCGCCCAAGGCGGTAACACCAACGACGGCGGGGCTCCAGCGCCGAAAACGCCTGGGAGCGAACCGGAGTGTGTAGTCCTCCAATGTCTCCCGCAGCGCCGCGCTTTCCGAGGCGTCGTGGGTGGACGGAGCAGACGAAACGGGTGCGGATGCAGTCGTATCGAGAGTGTCGGTCACGCGGACAGCCTGTCCACCGCCCAATTCGGGCGCGTTTTCCCGACGTTAATGTCCTGTTACGTGGCAGGTCCGGCAGCCACTTTGGGGCGCATCCTGGGGGCGAATTCCAGGCTCAGCAACGCGAACGCGACCAGCGGCACCGTCGACATCTGCACAAGCACGTATCGCGCCTCGCCGAGGGCGTGGAACTTGCGCAGGTACCGGTACAAAGACTCCAGTGCGATCAGCGGATCGAGTATGTGAATCGCCGAGTAGCAGATCTGCTGCGCGCGGGTGCGGTCCCGCTCGGCAAAGATCTCCGGGAACGCCGCGAATGCCAGCGACAACCGGCGCGCGCCTTCTGCCTTAGCGCGGGCGATCATGTCGATCGTGAGTCGCTCGTCCAACCCGTTGGGCGCGCCGGGGCGCCGCCATGGCACATCGAGGGAGACATCGCTGCCGCCCCCCGAGGTGACATAGCGATGAAAGCCCTGCACCACACCACGATTGTCTCGGGCGATGATGAGCCGGATGCCGGGATAGCGGCCGAGCAGCGCGCCGTCGAGGATCATCGAGAAGCCCCGCTCGAATCGGCCTCCGTGTGAAAGTTCCATCACCTGTTGCAGTTCGGTGCGTCGCGCTCCATCGAGACTGCGTTCGTCGACAATCTCGGTGGTCACCCCCGAGTTGTGGGTGCGCTGCATGCCTTGGCGCAGGTTGCGATATTTGCGGCCCACCATGTCAAAGGTCTGCACGTCGACAACGACATCGCGACCCACGGCTATGGCATGCAGCCGGTGACCGACTTCTCGGGAGTCGCCCCACAGTGACAGGCGGCGCTCACTGCATCCCAGAATCGCGATGCGCCAGCCATGCGAGCGGCACATTGCCGCGAAGTCCCGGACCAGGGACGGGAACCTGGACTCGTCGCCGATGGGGTCGCCGCCGACCACCGCAAAACCCGCTCGCGTCCGGTACGCGATCGCCGCGCTACGGTCGGCGTTGAAGTAATAGGACTTCAGCGAGTGCATGGCGAATACCGCCAACGGATCATCGCTGGTCTTGGCGACCAGGGCACAGACCTCCGCCAGCGCCTCCGGCTGCGGTGCTGCGGACGTCGGCCACATCAGGATGAGTCCGGCAGCGACCACCAGTGCGTCACCCGTGCGCTCGAATTGCAGGACGTCGACTCCCAGTGCGATCAGAATCGCCACCCCCGCCCACGCCGCATGACCGTAGGTGACCGGCCGGCCAAGGAAGATTCCGCGCGCGATGAAACCGACACAGAAAAGAACGGTGAGGGGCCAAAGGGTTTCGTCGAAATCGGGGTGTTTCAGGTATCCGGAATGGGCGACCAAAAGCACCAGCCACCCGGTCACGAAAAGCAGCGTGCCGGCGCTTACTAAACGCGCCGATCGTGAATCACTATGAACGGCAATGCGTTCAGCAATGCGCACATGGGTGGTAGTCGCTGATGGTTCTAGCATTCAGCCACCTCCCGGTGTGCTCGCATCCAACCCCCAGGATACTCCTGCAGCTACCAGCGGTCGGAGGGATCACTCTTTCCGATGGCAAACCACAAGATGGGTCCGAAGATCGGAAACACGAGCACGATGATGGCCCATGGGAGCTTCTCGCCATTGGGCTTCGCCGGGTCCTTGATGATGGAAATGATGGTGACAACGGTGAGGACCAGCACCAGCAGAGAAAGAATACGAATCATGACCGCCCCGGGAAGTATTTGATAATGCCTTCCTGGATGGTACTGGCCAGCAACGCTCCTTCGCGATCGAAATAGCGCCCCGCACCCATTCCGCGACCTGCCGAGGCAACCGGCGACTCGGTCGCATAGAGCACCCAGTCATCGAACCGCAGCGGACGGTGAAACCACACGCTGTGGTTGATGGTCGCGGCGAAAATCCGGTCATAGCCCCAGGACAGCCCGTGGGTGGTGATGATCGAGTCCAGCACGGTGGTGTCCGATGAATAGACCAGTGCGGCGCTGTGCAGCACCGGGTCATCGGGTAGCGCCGCATGGGTCTTCATCCAAACCCGATTATGTTCCAGCCGTTCAGATTTCGACTTCAGCACCCACGCGGGGTCATTGTCGTACCGCCATTCGATCGGTTTGAGCGCGGCCACGAACATCGGCACGGTCTCCTCGTAGCCGACCAGATGCTCATCGATGGACGGCAACGTCTCGGGATCGGCCACCGCCGGTGGCTTCACCGCGTGCTCCAGCCCCGGCGAATCCTTGAGATACGACACCAACGCCGAGGACAACAGCAGCTCACCCTGCACCGCGTCAACCCGCCTGTTGGCGAAGCTGCGCTCGTCCCGCAACCGCTGCACCCGGAACTCGATGTCCTGCTCGGGATCGCCGCCATTGATGAAATGGGTCGAGATCGCGGCCAGCGACAGCCTGTCCGATACGGTGCGGCCGGAGGCCACCACGGACTGCGCCATCAGCTGACCGCCAAAGGTGCGCGGTGGATTGACGGTCGGATGCCCGCCGAGGAAGACGTCGGTCTCGGGATTCTTCAGTTCCAGCAGCGCAAGTAGCTGTTCAAAGTCCGGTGCGTTGCTGATGCTGAGCTCCTAGTGGTCGTCCTCGCCGATCCGGTGCACATGGATCAGATTGGTCGAGCCTACTGTCCCGGGAGGGGCGCCCGCGACGATCACCACGAGATCTCCGCTCTGATAGCGCTCCATCGCCAGCAATGCTGTATCCACCTGTTGGATCATGCCGTCGGTGGTGTCCATCACCGGGACAATGAAGGTTTCCGTTCCCCAGGTGAGCGCGAGCTGGCTACGCACCTCGGGCAGCGGGGTGAACGCCAACACGGGCAGAGGGGTGTGTAACCGGGCCAGGCGACGCACGGTGTCGCCGGACTGCGTGAACGCGACGAGTGCCTTGGCGTTGAGGCGTTCTCCGATATCCCGCGCGGCGTAGGAGATGACTCCGCGTTTGGTCCGCGGCACATGTGTCAACGGCGGCGCGCTCACGGAGTGGCTTTCCACCGCGGACACGATGCGCGCCATGGTCCGCACCGCTTCGAGCGGGTACTTGCCCACCGAGGTCTCCCCCGACAGCATCACCGCATCGGCGCCGTCGAGGACCGCGTTGGCAACATCGGAGGCCTCGGCACGGGTGGGCCTGGAGTTCTCGATCATCGATTCGAGCATCTGGGTAGCCACGATGACCGGACGAGCGTTCTCGCGCGCGATCTGGATCGCCCGCTTCTGCACGATGGGCACATCTTCGAGCGGCAATTCCACGCCGAGGTCACCGCGGGCGACCATGATCGCGTCGAAGGCAAGGACGATGGCCTCAAGGTTGGCAACGGCCTCGGGCTTCTCCAGCTTGGCGATCACCGGCACGCGGCGCCCGACGCGGTCCATGATGGCGTGCACCAACTCGACATCGCTGGGTGAGCGCACAAAGGACAGCGCGATGAGATCGACTCCGAGGCGCAAGGCGAATTCAAGATCCGCGATGTCCTTCTCGGACAGCGCGGGCACCGAGACGTTCATCCCCGGCAACGACAATCCCTTGTTATTGCTGACCGGGCCGCCCTCGGTGACCCGGCACACCACGTCATTGCCCTCGATGGCCTCTACGGTCAGCCCCACCTTGCCGTCATCGACCAGCAGCCTGTCGCCGACGGCGGCATCCACGGCCAACTGCTTGTACGTGGTGGAAACCCGGTCGGGGGTTCCGATGACGTCCTCGACGGTGATCCGGACCAGTTCGCCCGTTGCCCAGTGGGTAGATCCGGTAGCGAACCGTCCCAGCCTGATTTTGGGTCCCTGGAGGTCGGCAAGCACGCCGACCGCCCGCCCGGACTCGTCGGAGGCTCTGCGCACCCAACGGTAGTTCTGCTCGTGGTCGGCGTGCTCACCATGGCTGAAGTTCAGCCGCGCGACGTCCATACCAGCGTCGACGAGCGCACCTACAAGCTCGGCCGAACCGGTCGCAGGGCCGAGGGTACAAACAATTTTTCCGCGTCTCGTCACGACTTTTGAGCATAGTCGGGGTGCTACCTACTCACGAGTCAGCGCGAGCACGATTCACCCGCCGGTTACCTTGGCCGGTTTACGTTGTCAGGAGGCCAATTTCAGACCGATGATGCCTGCCACGATCAATCCCAGGCTCAGTAGCCGCCAGATGTTGGCCGAATCGCCGAATAACACAATGCCCAGGATCGCGGTGCCGACGGCTCCCACGCCCACCCAGATCGCGTACGCGGTGCCCACCGGTAGGTTCTTCATCGCGATGCCCAGCAGCGCGATGCTGATGATCATTGATCCGACCGTGCCGACGGTGGGCCACAACCGCGTGAAACCCTCGGTGTACTTGAGGCCGATGGCCCAGCCCACCTCGAGAAGACCCGCAAGAATGAGGACCAGCCAAACCATGAGAGATACCTCCGTGTTTCGGTGAGGTCGTCCCCTGGCGAGAGAATGACCGGGTCGTCCCGGGTCATTTCCATCTTCTCACACGTCAATCTCGAAGCTGGCGACCAGCCTTATCGCTGACCTTGCCGCCGAAAATCAAGACCGCATCGATGATCGCCCAAATGACCGCGACAATCCCGAATGTCACAAACCCGATCAGCAGCTGAACCACACCCAGCAGTGTCTGGCCGAGATAAATGCGGCCAAAACCCAGGAATCCGACCAGGCCCAGCAGTTGCAACAGACCGGCGACGAGCTTCGACTTGTCCGAATACGGCGCCCCGGTGGCCGGGTCGCGTCCATAAGGAGCCGCGGGATCCACATACGGAGGCGGATAAGGAATGCCGGGCGGTGGTACCGGCGGAGGAGTTCCGAAAGGAGGCGGAGTGCTCTCGGTCATTTCTCCACAATGCCAGAATTTTCGGCGGGTTCGTCCGCGGGCTTATCCGCGGCGCCTTCCCCTGGATTCTTCGTGACGCCTTCTTCGGTTGTCTCCGCGACATCCTCGGAATCCTTGGAGTCCTCAGCGTCGTCGGCAGCAGGCTCTGCGGGAGATTCCCCGTCGTCGGACGGCGCCGGCGTGCCACCCAAAGTGGCAGGATCCTCGCGCCCCTTGGGAGCCAGCAGAATGTAGGCAATCGCTCCGAGGAACACCAGCGTCGAGGTAAACGAATTGACGCGAATTCCGCCGAACTGTGTGGCCGGATCCACGCGCATCAGCTCCACCCAGAAGCGCCCAACGCAGTACGCCGCGACGTACATCGCGAACAGCCGCCCATGCCCAATCTTGAAGCGCCGATCCACGACAATGAGCAGTGCGAAAACCAGGACATTCCACAACAATTCGTAGAGGAAAGTCGGGTGAACCACCTGGGCCACCTCGCCGGTGGACACACCGTTGAGGTTGAGGACGTCCACCGTGCCATCGGCAGAGCGGCGGTAGAACAGTTCCAGACCCCACGGCAGCGTGGTCGGCCCGCCGGTGAGTTCCTGGTTGAAGTAGTTGCCCAATCGGCCGATCGCTTGGGCCAGCACGATGCCGGGAGCGATCGCATCAGCGAAGGCCGGCAATGGAATTCCGCGCCGGCGACACGCGATCCAGGCTCCGACGCCACCGAGGGCAACAGCGCCCCAGATGCCGAGGCCACCCTCCCAGACTGCGATGGCCTTGCCCAGGCCCTTGCCATGTGGTCCGAAGTAGGTCTGCCAGTCGGTCATCACGTGATAGAGCCGGCCGCCGACCAGCCCGAAAGGCACTGCCCACAACGCGATGTCGTAGATGACGCCGCGTTCGCCGCCGCGTTGCTCCCACCGACGATCACCGATGACCAGCGCGGCAATGATGCCCGCGATGATGCACAGTGCGTACGCGCGGATCGGGATCGGCCCCAGATGCCAGACCCCTTGGGGCGGACTGGGGATGTATGCCAGATTCACGATAGTCACTGTGCTCTACCTGTTTTCCCTGTTGTCCGTGAGCTCATGCCCTTCGAACTCCGGTGGCCAACTCTTCAGTCAACGATCGCACGGCCGCGGGGCCCTGCGGGGCTGCCGCCACCAATGCCGAGCCGACGATCACGCCGTCGGCATATGCCGCGATCTCAGCCGCTTGCGCACCGGAGCGCACGCCCAGACCCACCCCCACCGGGATATCGGAGACCTCGCGAACCCTGCTCACCAGAGTGGGTGCGGCGTTCGACACCGCATCACGGGCGCCAGTGACGCCCATGGTGGACGCCGCGTACACGAATCCCCGGCAAGCGCCGATTGTCTTCGCCAGTCTTTCGGGCGTGGATGACGGCGCGACGAGGAAGATACGGTCCAGATCGTGTGCGTCCGAGGCGGCGATCCAGTCTTCGGCCTCATCGGGGATCAGATCCGGAGTGATGATACCGAGGCCGCCGGCGGCGGCGAGGTCACGTGCGAACGCGTCAACTCCATAGCGCAGCACCGGATTCCAGTACGACATGACGACGGCATGCCCGCCGGCGTCGGTGATGGCGCGCACCGTGGTGAACACGTCCGCCACCCGAACCCCGTTGGCAAGAGCGGTCTCTGCGGCGGCGGCGATCATCGGGCCGTCCATCATCGGATCGGAATACGCGATCCCGACTTCGATGATGTCGCATCCGCCGCGCACCAGGGTGGTCATGAGTTCGATCGAGGTGTCCAGGTCCGGATACCCGTTGGGTAAGTATCCGATCAGCGCGGCGCGTTCCTCGGCGCGGCATTTGTCGAAGACTTCGGTCAGACGGCCGGGCTGTGTCATGACTGGCTGCCGTTCTTGTCCAAGAGGTCGAACCACTTGGCGGCGGTCTCGACGTCCTTGTCGCCGCGGCCCGACAGATTCACCACAATGACAGCACCCGCACCCAACTCGACGCCGAGTTTGAGTGCACCGGCGACGGCATGGGCCGACTCGATGGCGGGAATGATCCCCTCGGCGCGGGAGAGCAGCAGGAAGGCATCCATGGCCTCGCTGTCGGTGACGGGGCGGTAGTCCGCACGTCCGCTTTCGCGCAGCCAAGCGTGCTCAGGACCGACTCCCGGGTAGTCCAGACCCGCTGAGATCGAATGGGATTCGATCGTCTGACCATCATCGTCCTGCAGCAGGTAGGAGTAGGAGCCCTGGAAGGCGCCCGGTGTCCCGCCGCTGAATGTAGCTGCATGCCTGCCGGTCTCGACACCGTCGCCCGCGGCCTCGTACCCGACGAGGCGCACCGCCGGATCGTCGATGAAGGCATGGAACAGGCCGATGGCGTTCGAACCCCCGCCGACGCAGGCGACCACCGCGTCCGGCAATCTGCCCTCCTGGGCGAGAACTTGCGCGCGTGCCTCCATGCCGATGATGCGTTGGAAATCGCGAACCATCACCGGGAAGGGATGCGGCCCGGCGGCCGTGCCGAAGCAGTAGTAGGTGTTGTGCGCGTTGGTCACCCAGTCGCGCATCGCGTCGTTGATGGCGTCCTTCAGGGTCTTCGACCCGGACTCCACTGACACCACAGTTGATCCGAGCAGCCGCATCCGCGCGACGTTGAGCGCCTGCCGTGCGGTGTCGACGGCGCCCATGTAAATCACGCATTCGAGGCCCAGAAGCGCACAAGCGGTGGCCGTGGCGACGCCATGCTGCCCGGCGCCGGTTTCCGCGATGACCCGAGTCTTGCCCATCTTCTTGGCCAGCAAGACTTGACCCAGAACGTTGTTGATCTTGTGGGAACCTGTGTGGTTCAGGTCTTCTCGCTTGAGCAGGATCCGCGCACCACCCGCGTGAGCACTGAGTCGCTCCGCTTCGTACAGCGGGGACGGGCGGCCCACATAGTGCGTCTGCAGCCGATCGAGCTCATCGAGGAAGGATCGATCGGACCGAGCCTTCTCGTAGGCGGCGGTCACTTCCTCGATGACGGCCATCAGCGCCTCGGCCACGTAGCGACCGCCGTAGGGACCGAAATGGCCGCGGGCGTCCGGATCGTGCGCGGTGGGTTCGGCGATCGCAGCGCTCATCTGCGGTAAACCGGTGTTCTTCATGCTGGATGAGCCGCCTGTGTGAAAGCTTTCGGGCATTATCTAGCGGGCCGGTTTAGGGCAGGACGGATGCGTGCCCGCAGTCACCAGATCAGCGACGGCTCCCCGCGGATCGCCGCTGGTGACCAACCCCTCGCCGACCAACACGGCATCGGCTCCGGCACCGGCATAGGCAAGCAGGTCGGCTGTACCGCGGATACCGGATTCGGCGATACGGATCACTCCGCTGGGCAGCCCCGGCGCGATACGCGAGAAGCAATCCCGGTCGATCTCAAGAGTTTTCAGGTCACGTGCGTTGACTCCGATAACGGAGGCCCCGGCGGACAGAGCCCGGTCGGCCTCTTCCTCGGTGTGCACTTCCACCAGCGCGGTCATGCCGAGCGACTCGGTGCGATCGAGCAGCGACACCAGCGCGGTCTGCTCGAGTGCCGCCACGATCAGCAAGATCAGGTCGGCGCCATGCGCGCGCGCCTCGTGGATCTGATACGGGCTGACCACAAAGTCTTTGCGCAACACGGGAACCGACACCGCGGCGCGTACCGAGTCCAGATCATCGAGGCTGCCATGGAACCGCCGCCCCTCGGTGAGCACGCTGATGATGCGTGCTCCCCCGTCCTCGTAGGCCTTGGCAAGCTCGGCGGGATCACTGATATCGGCGAGTGCGCCGCGCGACGGGCTGGCCCGCTTGACCTCGGCGATTACCGCGATGCCGGGCTCGCGCAGGGCGGCCATCACATCGAGTGGTTTGGGCGCGGCCTTGGCGGCCGCCTTGACGGTGGCGAGATCGACAACGGCTTCGCGAGCCGCGACATCAGCGCGCACGCCATCGAGGATCGAATCGAGTACGGTTCCCGAACTCATGACCTCGACGATTCCCTTCTTGCGGCGCCCCCGCGCCTGCGCACTCGAACTTCACAGAAGGGTAGCCGCTGTGGGCGCACACAAGAAAACCGGGTCACATCGAACCGGACTGTCGAACCGAACTACGGCCGGGCAGGACCGGCGGTGGGGTCCTGCCCGTCGTCGAGGCTGTCCCACATCACTCGCTCACTCTGCTTCTTATCGGCCGGATTCGCGGCCTCAGAGCGTCGTGCGGCCGGGGTCTGGTACTTCGAGGCCGTGACTCCCCGCCCGGCCCGCAGCAGCGTGATGGCGGCCAATACCGCCACCACGGCGGCAAGGACGGCGGTGGTGGCGCCGCCGGAAAGGCGATCGGCGCCGACCAAGGTCGATACCGCAACCTTCTTCACCTCCGCGGCGCGTGGCCCGACGTCGCGAACCGCCCAGAGGCTGACACCGAGGTAGGCGGCGCCAGCGCCGATGACCGCCACCAGGACGGCCAAGATGCGCAGGGCCCAGCCGCGTATCGCGAGCGTGGCGATGGCGGCGGCGATCAGCGCGACGGCCAGCGGCACCAACGCGGCGGACCAATCGGCGCCGGATACCAGCAGCGTCCTGGGTTCACCCAGACCGTCGAAGGAACGCAGCCGAACCCAGGTGAATTTCGAGGCCACCCACAGCCCGCCCGCGGCGACGACGAGGAGTCCAGCGCCCGCCAGGAGCCGCCTGCGGCCCGGATTCGGCGGGGCCGGGTCAGACATCCGCGGCGCCCGTGAGGGTTTCGGCGGCGGCGATGGCGTTGAGTACGGCGGTGGCCTTGTTGCGCGCCTCGTTGTATTCGTACTCGCCCGTGGAGTCGGCCACCACACCCCCGCCGGCCTGCACGTAGGCGCGGCCGTCCTTGAATAGCGCGGTGCGGATCGCGATGGCGAAATCGGCGTTGCCGGCGAAGTCCAGGTAGCCCAGGACTCCCCCGTACAGTCCGCGGCGGGTGAGCTCGACTTCCTCGATCAGTTCCATGGCGCGCACCTTTGGTGCCCCGGACAGCGTTCCCGCCGGGAAGCACGCGGTGATGGCGTCCAACGCCGTCTTGCCGTCGGCAAGCGATCCGGACACAGTCGACACCAGATGCATGACATGGCTGTAGCGCTCGATATGGCTGTAATCACTGACCTTCACGGTGCCGGGGGTGCACACCCGGCCGAGGTCGTTGCGGCCGAGGTCGACCAACATCAGGTGCTCGGAGAGTTCTTTTTCGTCGGCCAGAAGATCCTTGGCGAGCAAGATGTCTTCCTCGGCGGTCGCCCCGCGCCAGCGCGTTCCCGCGATCGGATGGGTGGTGGCCACCCCGTCCTTGACGGTGACTAGCGCCTCCGGACTCGACCCGACGATGGAAAATGCTGTTCCACCATCGGAATCCGGTGCATGAAGCAGATACATGTACGGGCTGGGATTGGTGACCCGCAGGATCCGGTACACCTCGAGTGGGTCGACATCGGTCTCCATCTCAAAGCGCATGCTCGGTACGACCTGGAACGCCTCGCCGGCTTCGATGTCGCCGACGAGCTTGTCCACGATTGCGCTGTACTCCTGGACGGTGCGCTGGCTGCGGTAGGTGGGGGCCGGCCGATCGAAGTGGGCAACGGTCGACGGGAGCGGCTGCCCCAGGGCCGCCGTCATCACGTCCAGCCGCGCGACGGCGCTGTCGTACGCCTCGGCCACGCGTTCCGGGGTGTCGTCCCAGTTGACCGCGTTGGCGATCAGCGTGATGGTGCCCTCGTGGTGGTCGACCGCCGCCATATCGGTGGCGAGCAGCAGCAGCAGATCCGGCAGTCCGAGGTCATCGGTGGCATGTTCCGGAAGCTTCTCCAGCCGCCGGACGATGTCGTACGCCAGGAAACCCACCATGCCGCCGGACAGCGGCGGGAGGCCCTCAAGCGACTCGCCCGCCAGCAGATCCATGGTGGCGCGCAGCGCGTCGAGCGGGTCTCCGCCGACGGGGGCGCCTTCCGGGGTCGCTCCCAGCCATGCGGCGTGGCCGTCCCGCACCGTCAACGCCGAGGGCGCGCCTGCACCGATGAACGACCACCGCGACCACGATCGGCCGTTTTCGGCCGACTCGAGCAGGAAGGTGCCCGGGCGGTTTGCGCCCAACTTTCGGTACGCGGAGAGTGGGGTTTCGCTATCTGCCAGTACTTTTCGAGTCACCGGCACCACCCGGTGCACCGCCGCCAGGGCGTTGAATTCTTCCCTGGTCGTGGTGGCTGCGCCGCTGACGGTGCTATGCATGGGAGCCATTCTCCCAGACCCCCGCCAGGGAATTTGGCCGCGTCGCTAACGCTGAGTGCGCCTAGCCCTCGTACGCCTTCAGCGAGGCGACCAGTCGTTCCAGTCCGGCGACGACCGAGGCGCGCTCGTCTCCGAGCCCGGCAAGCGCTTCGGCTTCTATGCGCAGCCGCTCCGGGAACAGCTCGTCCACTACCGAGCGCCCGCTATCGGTCATGCTGATGATCGCGGCCCGCCGGTCGTTGGCGTTCGCCTCCCTGCGCACGTATCCACGCTCTTCCAGCTTGCGCAGCATTCTGGACACCCAGGCCTGTGATACCCCAAGCTCTTCGGCCACGTGCCGGGCGATCACGGGTCCCTTGCGGTGGCGCAGCACAACCAGAACATCGTGCTCGGGCTCGGCGATGGCCGCCGTGGCATAGAGAGGCTCTAGTAACCGGGCGAGCAGCCCCGACGCACGCTTCAGCGAGCCGATCACTTCCATCGGCGATGTGTCGAGCTCCGGCCTGTTCAGCGTCCAGTCGCGTGCGGTGATCGAGCTCTCGTGGACGGCCATCGTGCCTCTCGGTCCAGGTATGCCAGGTAAACGCGGGTAGGACCCAGGCTATCGAAACCGCGACGTCGCTATCCGGGGCTCGGAAACTTCCACCTGCGGTGTGGTCACTTTATTCCCCTAGAGCCCGTGCCGATCCCTGAGACAAGGGTCTCACTCGTCAGATCCACACCTAATACATAACTTGTATAGTATCTGTCACGCATGAGTTCCGCTCCGGAGTCGCAAACCCCAAAACGGTGAACGCGCCGAGCGGCAGGCTCTACCGCCGTCACCAGTGACGACCACGTTCCACACCGCTCGGCAAGCAACGGGGCAAGCCGATGTCGCCCGGATGTTGCGGGCTCCGCGGGCATTGAACCTCGAAAGGTGCAGCCATGAGCGTTTCCAGAAGCCGTCGTGTGGTCAACAAGATCTGGTTGCCCGCCTTGGCGATCGTCATACTTCTGATCGCCGGGCTGGCCATCAAATTCGCGCACGGGGTGTTCGGCTCGGAGGACCGAACACGTAGTCCTGGAGGAAATTTCGCGGTTGTCCAATTCAATCCCAAGAACATCGTCTACGAAGTGTTCGGCGACTACGGCGGCTGGGCGCGGATCAGCTATTGGGACACCAACAACCGACCGGTCGATATTGAGCCGACCGCATTGCCCTGGACGCATACGGAGACCACCGTGTTGACCACCGCGACCGGGGACATCACGGCACAGGTGGCGGGCCGAAACGTCGGCTGCCGCATCACTGTTGACGGGTTGGTGCGCTCGGAGCACACCGCGACCGGCGAGCACGCCGGGGTCTGGTGCCAGGTGCTGTCCGCATGAGCACACATTCCGCACAGAAACCGTTGTTCGCCAAGATAATTCGCAAGTACTCGATACTGGTGGTGCTCGCCTGGGCGGCGTTCACCGTGGTTGTCAATGTGGTGGTACCCCAGCTCGAACCGGTCACGGATCAGAATCAGGGCCCACTGGTGCCACTCGACGCGCCGTCCTCCAGGGCGCTGATTCATATCGGCGAGTCGTTCCAGGAATCAGACAGCAACAGTTTGGCCATGGTGATCCTCGAGGGTGACCACAAGCTGAACGATGCCGACCACACGTTCTACGACACACTGGCCAGCAAGCTTGAAAATGACAAGAAGCATGTCCAGTACGTGATGAACCTGTGGGGCCAGGGCACGACCGCCGCCGGCGTACAGAGCTCCGACGGGCAAGCGGCCTACACACTCGTGCGGGTCGCCGGCGACCAGGGCTCGACAGTCTCCGACGAATCCATCCGCGCGGTGCGCGAATTGGTCTCCGAGGTGCAGCCCCCCAACGGGGTCAAGGTGTACGTCTCCGGCTCCGCCCCGCTGTCCACAGACATGCTCCAAGTGGGCAACCAAAGCATGATCCGCCTGATGTACGTGACCATCATCATCATCACGGTGATGCTGCTCATCGTTTACCGGTCCGTGGCGACGGCACTTCTGACGCTGCTGATGGTGATGGTGGAACTCTCTTGTGGGCGAGGCGTTGTCGCTTTCCTCGCCTACCACAAGTTCATCGGCATCTCCGTGTTCGCATCGAACATCCTGGTGTCGCTGATCCTCGGAGCCGGAACCGATTACGCGATCTTCTTGATCGGCCGATATCAAGAGGCACGCCATGCCGGCGAGGACCGCGAGACCGCGTATTACTCTGCGGTCAAGGGTGTCTCGCATGTCATTCTCGGGTCGGGACTGGCCATCGCGGGTGCGACATTCTGCCTTCAGTTCACCCGACTCAACTACTTCAACACCATGGGCATCCCGTGCGCGGCCGCAACGCTCGTCGCCGTCGCCGCATCTCTCACCTTCGGGCCCGCCGTATTGGCACTGGGTAGCCGATTCGGGGTATTTGAACCGAAAGTCAAGGCCAGCACCGGCATTTGGCGCAAGGTGGCTACCGTCACGGTACGGTGGCCGGGCCGCATCCTGGTGGTGAGCAGCGTGGTGGTGATGATCGGCTCGATCACGCTTCCGTCCTACCGCCCCAACTACAACGACCGGATTTACATCGCCGACGACGTCCCGGCCAATCAGGGGTATGCCGCGGCAGACAGGCATTTCCCGGTGAGCAAGCTCAACAGCGACATGCTGATGATCGAGTCCGATCACGATATGCGCAATTCGACGGACATGATCGCGTTGGACAAGGTGGCGCGCGAGGTGTTCCACACTCCCGGCGTCGCCATGATCCAAAGCGTCACCAGACCATTGGGCACACCACTGGAGCATTCGTCGTTCACCTACACGATGGGGACGATGGGGACCAAGATCAACGAAATACTCCCCTTCCTCACCGATCTCACCGACCGGTTCACTCAGATGGCCGATATCACCGACCGGATGGCCGCCCTGATGCGCCAACAGCAGGAGCTCACCGGGCAACAAGCAGGTTCTGCGCACATCTCCCTCAAGGGCGCACAGGAGTTGAAGGATGCCACCGTCAGCATGCGGGACACCCTTGGCAACTTCGACGACCAATTCCGACCGCTGCGCAACTACTTCTATTGGGAACCGCACTGCGCGGATATCCCGATGTGCTGGGCGATGAGATCACTGTTCGACATGACCGACCAGGTCGACGCGATGACCGATGCGGCGGACGACAGCCTCAAGGCCGCCGTGATTCAGGATGCCGTCACCCCTCAACTGGTCGAGGTCATCGGCAAGAGCGCCGCCGAACTGGACAAGATGAGAAAGGTGGTGCTCACCGAGCAGAGCACCATGCGGCCGATGCTGACCCAGATGAATGAGCTGGGCCGCCAGATGATGGACCTCGGATACGCATTCGACAGCTCGAAGAACGACGAGTTCTTCTACCTGCCGCCCGACGCGTTCGCCAATCCGTATTTCCAGATCGACCTGAAGTACTTCATGTCGCCGGACGGAAAGTCCGCCCGCTACATGATCTATCACGACGGCGAGGCCCTGAGCCCGGAAGGCATAGACCACGCGCAGGCGTACCTCCCCAAGGCCAAAGAGGCACTCAAGGGCACGACACTGGCCGGGTCGCGCGTCTATCTCGGTGGTGCGGCCGCAACCTACTGGGACATCCAGGACGCCACCAAGACCGACCTCCTGATCGCGGCGATCGCGGCATTCGCCCTGATCTTCCTGGTGATGCTGTTGATCACCCGGAGCGTGGTGGCGGCACTGGTCATCATCGGCACGGTGGCGTTCTCATACTCCGGTGCCTTCGGGCTGTCGGTGTTGGTCTGGCAGCACTTCCTGGGCATACCGCTGAGCTGGTTGAACCTGCCCATCACCTTCATCATCCTGGTGGCCGTGGGGTCGGACTACAACCTGTTATTGATCGCCCGATATCTGGAGGAAAGCAAGGCCGGGCTCAACACCGGACTCATCAGGGCCGTCGCCAACTCCGGCAAGGTGGTGACCACCGCGGGCATCGTGTTCGCGACCACCATGATGGCGATGCTCTCCAGCGACCTACTGTCGGTGGGTCAGCTGGGCTCCATCATCGGCCTTGGCCTGCTGTTGGACACGCTCATCGTGCGCTCGTTCATCACTCCCGCGATCGCCCGGCTCCTTGGGCCGCTGTTCTGGTGGCCACGGCTGATCCCGGCGCGCCCGAAGCCCGCGACGTATCGGTGAACCACATTGCACACCAGTTGATTTGGCTCGGCGGTACAAATCCCAGTGGAACTCCCACACCGTACCGCCGGGCAGGAACACTGTCACGCTCTTCGATGGCACCGCACACCTCATCACCTCGAAGCCATCCAGACCGGCCGATCGTATCGAACATACATTCGAGCCGTCAACGCATCTAACGTGGGACGGTGGCCGACAAGTGCTTGTTCTGCGGAATCATCTCCGGTGCGGTGCCCAGCGTGCGGGTGTCCGAGGACGCCGAAACGTATGCGTTCATGGACATCAACCCCGGCTCGGACGGACATCTGCTGGTGGTTCCCAAGCGGCACAGCAGGGATCTGCTCGAGATATCGGCCGATGACCTCGGCGCTGTTGCCGTGGCCGCCCAGCGCATAGCCAAAGCAGTGGTCTCCGAGCTCGGCGCCGACGGCGTGAACCTGCTGAATTGCTGCGGTGCCCACGCGTGGCAGACGGAGTTCCACTTCCACCTTCACGTGATTCCCCGATATGCCGACAAGTCCAAGGACGGCCTGCGACTGCCGTGGGCGCCGGGCGTCCGTGGCGACATGCGTACGATCACCGCCCTGGGAAACACGCTGTGTGCGGCGCTGACCGCTAAAGAAATGTGACGGTCTCCGACAGCGCTGCCCGCGGCATCTCCAGATGTTGCGCCACCGGGTTCCTGTAGCCAATAGACATGCCGCAGTACAAGACTCGCTGCGGCGGTGGCGCAATGACCTGTGCGACGGTGCGGTGATACTCCGCCCAGGCGATTTGCGGGCAGCTGTGCAGCCCTTCTGCCCGAAGCAGAAGCATCACCGTCTGTAGGTACATGCCCGCATCACCCCATTGCGGTGGTGGCATATCGCGATCGAGGTAGCAGAACAGGGCTGTCGTGGCACCGAAACAATCCCAATTGCCGGCGCGCACCCGGGCCCGGGCCGCCCGATCGTCATGATCGATACCCAGGGCGCCGTAACGTCGTCGCCCAAAGTCGTGCAGTCGTTCCCGATAGGAGCCGCCCAGTGGCTCCGGATACATCGCCACCTCGAGTGCGTCCCCGTGCTCACCCGTGCTCACCCGCTGGGCGATCCGGTCCTTGAGCTCCGTGAGGCGTGCGCCGCTGAGCACGTACACATGCCATGGCTGCAGGTTCCCTCCCGACGGAGCCCGAGAGGCGGCCGTCAGCACCCGAGTGAGCGTCTCATGATCCACCGGGCGATCGAGGAAGTCCCGGACCGAGTGCCGGGATTCCACCGCGTCATATACGTCCACGTCACCGATCGTATGGCGACATACCACCGCACACGGGTAGCGTTCGGTTCATGAAACCTGGTGATCGCGTCGCGGACTTTGAGCTCCCGGACCAGACCGGAACGACCCGCAGCCTGTCCGCCCTCCTCGCCGACGGGCCCGTCGTGCTGTTCTTCTACCCGGCCGCCAATACCCCCGGCTGCACCGCCGAGGCCTGCCATTTCCGTGATCTGGCAAGCGAATTCAAGGAAGTGGGCGCTTCCCGGGTGGGCATCAGTGTCGATTCGGTGGAGAAGCAGGCCGATTTCGCCGACAAGCGCAAGTTCGACTACCCACTGCTATCGGACAGCGGAGGCAAGGTTTCGGCTGCCTTCGGTGTCAAGCGCGGGCTGCTGGGCAAGCTCGCTCCCGTTAAGCGGACCACGTTCATCATCGGCACCGACAAGACGGTTCTCGAAGTCTTCGCGAGCGAGCTCAACATGAACGCGCACGCCGATAAGGCCCTAGAGTTCCTGCGCGCCCGTACGTAGCGCGCGCTACCTAACGCGCGTCACTCAGGAGTTCATCGCGGTCGAAGCAGCTGTGGGCGCCCGTGTGACACGCGGGTCCGGTCTGATCGACCTCGAGGACCAGCGTGTCGCCGTCGCAGTCCAACCGCACCGAGTGCACGTACTGGGTGTGCCCCGATTCCTCGCCCTTGACCCATAGACGCTGCCGGGACCGCGAGAAGTAGGTGCCCCGGCGCGTGGACAACGTCAGAGCCAATGCCTCGTCGTTCATCCACGCGACCATGAGTACGGTGCCGGTGTCGCGTTCCTGTACCACCGCGGTCACCAAACCTGCCGCATCGCGCTTCAGGCGGTCGGCAATGGCCGGATCCAGTTCGGTCATCGCACCGTGATCCCTTCTGCCGCCATCGCCGCCTTCACCTCACCGATGGTCAGCTCCCGGAAGTGGAAGACACTGGCCGCCAGCACCGCATCAGCACCGGCCTTCACCGCGGGCGCGAAGTGCCCGATAGCACCAGCACCGCCGCTGGCGATCACCGGAACGTCAACCGCGGCCCGTGCGGCCGCGATCATCTGAAGGTCGAATCCCGCCTTGGTGCCGTCGGCATCCATGGAATTGAGCAGGATCTCCCCCACACCCAATTCTGCTCCGCGACTTGTCCATTCGATCGCATCGATCCCAGTGCCCTGGCGCCCGCCGTGTGTGGTTACCTCCCACCCGGACGGGGTCGGCGCGTCACCCTCACGGACGCGGCGGGCGTCGACGCTCAGCACGATGCACTGTGACCCGAACCGTTGCGCCAACTCCGCCAATAGTTCTGGGCGCGCGATCGCCGCGGTGTTCACGCCCACCTTGTCCGCACCGGCCCGCAGCAACACGTTCACATCGTCCACCGATCGCACACCACCGCCCACGGTCAACGGAATGAACACCTGCTCGGCGGTGCGCCGCACCACATCCAGCATGGTGGCGCGCCCCGAGGACGAAGCGGTGACATCAAGGAAGGTGAGTTCGTCGACGCCCTCCGCGTCGTATGCCGCGGCCAGCTCCACCGGATCGCCTGCATCGCGCAGATTTTCGAAGTTCACTCCCTTGACCACCCGACCGTCGTCGACGTCGAGGCAAGCGATGACACGGGTGGCAACACTCATCGGTAGTCCTCCGGATCTCCGACCTCAGCAAGCACTTCCAGGATCTGTTCATGCACACCGGGCGCGGCTACCAGCACCGAGGGTGATTCCGGTGTCCAGGGCGCGCCACTCAGATCGGTCGCATGACCGCCCGCGGCCTGTACCAGTGCGATACCGGCAGCGTGGTCCCACACGTGCGCACCGAAGCTCACCGCACCGCCCAATATTCCGCCCGCGGTGAATGCCAAATCGATTCCTGTGCTGCCGTGCATCCGCAGGCGCGAGGTGATCCGGCTCAGTTTCTCCACCACCGTCAGTCGATAGCGGCCCGGAACTCGGCCCTTCCAATCGACGTTGAAAGTACCGAGGCCCACCGCCACGTCCGCGAGATCCGTTCGCGGCAGCGGGGGCATCGCCACGCCGTTGCGAATCAGCGGGCCTCCCGACACGGCGGTGTACTTGTCCCCCATGAACGGCAACCACGTCAACCCGGCCACCGGAACGCCGTCAGACATGAGGCCCAACAGGATCGCGGCCATCGGAGACCCCGCCGCGTAGTTGACGGTGCCATCAATGGGGTCCACAACCCAGACCAGTCCCGAATCCACCGCCGGGCCACCGAATTCCTCACCGTGCACCCCGATTCCGGTGCGTTCGGTCAGCGCTTGCACGACCATCCGTTCGATGGCGAGGTCTTCTTCGGTGGCGAAGTCCTTACCGCCTTTGAAGACCACACCATCGGCGCCGTGGCCCGCCACGAAGCGCTGGGCCGCCGCATCCAGAATCACGGACGCCTCGCGTACCAGCGCTTCCAGTTCAGCGGTCGTGGTCATGTCAGGAAACGGCGGCTATCGCGTCGGGCAAGGTGAAACGCCCTGCGTAAAGCGCTTTTCCGACGATCGCGCCCTCAACACCGGCTCCGGTCAGCTCCGCGATCGCGCGCAGATCATCCAGACTCGACACCCCACCCGAGGCAATGACGGGCGCGTTGGCCACACCGGCGACCTGCGCCAGCAGTTCAAGGTTCGGTCCGGTGAGGGTGCCGTCCTTGGTCACATCGGTGACGACGTAGCGCGAACACCCTTGCCCGCGCAGCCGTTCGAGCACCTCCCAGAGGTCACCACCGTCGCTGACCCAGCCACGGCCGCGCAAACGATGTTCGCCGTCGACAATCTCGACATCCAGGCCCACGGCCACACGCTCGCCGTGCCGCGCGATCGCCGAGGCGCACCACTGCGGGTCCTCCAGCGCGGCGGTGCCCAGATTGACGCGGGCGCAACCGGTGGCCAGCGCCGCACTCAGCGACTCGTCGTCGCGGATACCGCCGGAGAGTTCCACCTTGACATCGAGCTCGCCGACAACCTGCGCCAGCAGCTCACGATTGGAACCGCGACCGAATGCCGCATCCAGGTCCACCAGATGCACCCATTCGGCACCGTCGTTCTGCCACGCCAGCGCCGCGTCACGCGGTGAGCCGTAAGTGGTTTCGCTGCCGGCCTTACCCTGCACAAGGCGCACGGCCTGACCGTCCGCGACATCAACCGCCGGTAATAGAACGAGACTCAAGAGATTCCCTTCACCCAATTGCTCAACAACACGGCCCCCGCATCGCCACTCTTCTCCGGATGGAACTGTGTGGCAGCAAGTGATCCATTCTCCACCGCCGCGACAAACGGCACGTGATGGGTCGCCCAGGTCACCAGCGGCGGCGCGATCGGCGAATCACTGGGGGTTTCCAACTCCCACTTCTGCACGGCGTACGAGTGCACGAAGTAGAAGCGAGTATCGGCGTCCAGCCCGGCGAACAGCTCGGATCCTGCCGCCACGTCAACGGTGTTCCACCCCATGTGCGGAATGACCGGCGCATCAAGGCGGCTGACCACACCGGGCCACTGCGCGCACCCCTGGGTGTCGACGCCGAACTCGATGCCGTGGCTGAACAGGATCTGCATACCCACGCAGATACCCAGCACCGGGCGGCCACCGGCGAGGCGGACGTCGATGATGCGTTCACCGTCAATGCCGCGCAGCCCCTCCATGCACGCCGCGTAGGCACCGACTCCGGGGACCACGAGACCATCGGCGTTGAGCGCCGCGTGCGCGTCGGCGGTCACCGTAACGTCGGCGCCTACCCGTTCCAGGGCGCGCTGCGCAGACCTGAGATTGCCCGAACCGTAGTCGAGAACAACAACTTTCGGTCCCGCACCGGTCACAGGCTGCCCTTGGTCGACGGCACGCCGGTCACCCGGGGATCGGGTTCGACGGCTTGGCGCAGCGCACGGGCCACGGCCTTGTACTGGGCTTCGGTGATGTGGTGGGGGTCGCGACCGTACAGCGTGCGCACATGCAGCGCGATCCGCGCGTTGAGCGCCAGCGATTCGAACACGTGGGCGTTGATGACGGTGTGGTACGGAACCGAAGAACCGGCGATTGTGGTGTGCAGCAGGTGGTCCGGCTCGCCGGTGTGCACACAGTAGGGACGGCCGGAGACATCGACCACGGCGTGGGCCAAGGTCTCATCCATCGGAATGAAGGCATCGCCGAACCGGCGTATCCCCTTCTTGTCGCCCAGGGCCTCGGCAAGCGCCTGCCCCAGGGTGATGGCGGTGTCCTCCACGGTGTGGTGGGCCTCGATCTCGGTGTCACCCTTTGCCGTGATTTTCAGATCGAAACTGGCGTGCGTGCCTAGCGCGGTCAGCATGTGGTCATAGAACGGCACGCCGGTGTCGATGTGCACCTGGCCGGTTCCATCCAGATTGAGCTCCACCACGATGTCCGACTCACGGGTGGCCCGCGCCACTCGTGCTACACGTGCCTGCACAGGAACCGTCATGATGCCTCCACTTCTAGGTCGGTTGCAGCCAAGCTGTCGCTGACCTTCAAGAACACGTCATTCTCGCTCGCCAGCCCGACGGTGACGCGCAGATAACCCGGAATACCGACATCCCGAATGAGAACCCCCGCATCGAGGTACCGCTGCCAGCTCGCCGCAGAATCCGCGAATCGGCCGAACAGGATGAAGTTCGCGTCGCTGGGAATTACCCGGAACCCGCTGGCCGACAACGACTCTGACACCCGAACGCGCTCGGCGACCAACGTCGCGACACTACCGAGAGTCTCGGTGCGATGTTTCACCGCGGCGCGTGCCGCAGCCTGCGTGAGCACCGACAGGTGGTACGGCAGCCGCACCAGCAGCAGCGCATCGATGACCGCGGGCGCCGCAACCAGGTATCCGAGCCGCCCGCCCGCGAAGGCAAACGCCTTGCTCATGGTGCGACTCACGATCAGTTTCGCCGGGTACTCGTCCACGAGCGTGATGCCACTCGGTGCCGCCGAGAACTCGCCATACGCCTCGTCGAGGATCACCACCCCGGGAGCAACATCCAGGATCTGCCGCAGATCATCCAGCGGAACCGACTGTCCCGTTGGGTTGTTCGGGCTGGTCACGAAGACTACGTCGGGCCGGCGTTCCCGCACCGCCGCGACCGCGGTGCCGACGTCCAGGGCGAAGTCCTCCGAACGCTGCGCCTGCAACCACTCGGTTTGGGTTCCGTCGGAGATGATGGGATGCATCGAATAGGACGGCGTGAATCCCAGCGCGGTGCGGCCCGGCCCCCCGAATGCCTGTAGTAATTGCTGCAGCACTTCATTGGAACCGTTTGCCGCCCATACATTCTCGGTGGCGACGTGCACGCCGGTCTGCTCCGTCAGATACGCGGCCAAATCGGCGCGCAGGGCCACCGCATCGCGATCCGGGTAGCGGTGCAGTTCCGCGGCCACCTCACGGATGGACGCGGCGACATCGTCGACCAGCCCCACCGAAGGTTCGTGTGGGTTCTCGTTGGTGTTCAGCCGCACCGGCACCGTCAATTGCGGTGCGCCATAAGGGCTCTTACCGCGCAAGCTGTCCCGCAGCGGTAAATCCTCGAGTCGGGCCGAACCGCCGATTGCATCGCTCATGATCGCTCGAACCTACGTCGAACGGCCTCACCGTGCGCGGGCAGATTCTCGGCGTTGGCGAGCGTGATCACATGTCCGGAGACCTCTTTGAGGGCCGCCTCGGTGTAATCCACGATGTGGATACCGCGCAGAAAGGTCTGCACCGACAGTCCACTGGAATGGCGGGCACATCCGGCGGTGGGCAGTACGTGGTTGGATCCGGCGCAGTAGTCGCCCAGGCTCACCGGGGACCATGGCCCCAGGAAGATCGCACCGGCGCTGCGTACCCGCGCCGCGACCGGCACCGGCTGGGCCGTTTGAATTTCCAGGTGCTCAGCCGCGTAGGCATTCACGACCTTGATTCCCGCGTCGATGTTGTCGACGAGCACGATCCCGGATTGGGTGCCGGTCAATGCGGCGGTGACGCGTTCGGCATGCACCGTCGTCTGTAGTTGGGTCGCGGTCTCGTTGACCACCGCGTCGGCAAGCGCCTCGCTGGTGGTGACCAGGACGCTCGCCGCCAGCACATCGTGTTCGGCTTGGCTGATCAGATCGGCGGCGACGTGCACCGGATCGGCGGTCTCATCGGCGAGGATCGCGATCTCGGTCGGACCGGCCTCGGCATCGATACCCACCATCGAGCGGCACATCCGCTTGGCCGCGGTCACGTAGATGTTGCCGGGGCCGGTGATCATGTCGACCGGCGCGAGTTCGGCGCCGTCGGTATCGGTGCCGCCGTGTGCCAGTAGCGCGACGCCCTGCGCGCCGCCGACCGCCCAGATCTCGTCGACACCGAGCAACTGCGCCGCCGCGAGAATGGTCGGGTGCGGCAGACCGCCGAACTGTGCCTGGGGTGGCGAGGCGATGACAAGCGATCCCACCCCGGCCGTCTGCGCCGGGACAACGTTCATCACTACGCTCGACGGGTACACGGCGTTACCGCCGGGAACATAGAGGCCCACCCGCTCGACGGGCACCCATCGTTCGGTGACCGTGGCGCCGTCGGCGACCGTGGTCACCGTGTCCTGACGACGCTGGTCGGCATGCACTGCCCGCGCACGGAGAATGGCGACCTCGAGCGCGTCACGCACAGCGGGGTCCAGCTCGGCGAGGGCGCGCTCCAGCTCGGCGGCCGGCACCCGAACGGTCTCGGGGCGCACGCCGTCGAATTCGGCGCAGTATTCCAGCGCCGCCTCCGCGCCGCGGTCCCGAACGGCCTCCACGACGGGCCGCACCTTCGGCAGCACCGCGTCGACATCCGTGCCGCCCCGCGGCAGCGCCGAGCGCAGATGGGATGGGGACAAGCTCGCACCACGCATGTCGATACGGCGAAGCAAAACGGGTGCGGCGTCATTCACATAAGCCATTGTCCCAGAGCTGCTCAACACCATTTACCAGGCAGTCACCGGTTGTGTGTGACGCATGTCTAACTAGACTCATCCGCAGGACTCCCGCCACGACCCACAACGATCGGAACATCGATGTCAGCAAACAACCAGCCCGGCGTACCCATGCTCTTGCCCGAGTGGCTTGAGCGAGCGCAGATCAGGTTCATCAATCCCCTCGTGGCTCCCATCGCGCGTTTTCTTCCTTCATTCGCCACCGTCACGCACTACGGCCGCACCTCTGGCGCCAAGTACGAGACCACGGTAAACGCTTTCCGCAAAGGCAATGCGGTCTCTATTGGGTTGATCCACGGCAAGACCAACTGGACCAAGAACGTGATCGCGGCCGGCGGCGCCGACATCAGACTGTTCGGTGGTAAGCAAATCCACGTGGTCAACCCGCGCATCGTGGAGCAGGGTCAGGGAGACCCCGCGCTGACACGGTCCACCCGCCAGGTGAACAAGCGCGCAGGCGTCTTCGTGGCCGACATCGCGGAGTAATCCGGTGTCCGATCCCCCCGACTTCGATCGTCTGGTCCGGGGGCGATCGGCGGTACGCGCGTTCTTGCCGACCCCGGTTCCGCGCGAGATCCTTCTGGCCGCGTTGGAGTCGGCCCAGCACGCTCCGTCGAACTCGAATATTCAGCCTTGGCGGGTGGCCATCGTCGCGGGCGGTACCCGGGACAGGTTGGCGGCCGAGCTGACGTCGTACGTAAAGGAACACGGTCTGTCCCGTATCGACCTACCCGAAGAGTTCCAGGCACAACGGCGTGCGCTGGGTAGCCAGGTGTACGGCTCGATGGGCATCGAGCGATACGACTCCGATGCCCGCTTCCGGGCCACCTTGCGCAACTTCGATTTCTTCGATGCGCCCACCGCGGCGATAGTCGGGCTCGACGGCAGACTCGGCACCGCGGATGCCGCCGGCGTCGGCATGTACCTGCAGACGCTTGCTCTGGCGCTCTATGCACGCGGAGTCGATACCTGTATGCAGGTGGCACCCGCCATGTTTCCCGAAGTGGTACGACCAGTCGTCGGGTTCTCCGATCAGATGGACCTGGTGTGTGCGGTCGCCATCGGCTACCGGGATCCGTCGGCGCCGGTGAATTCGGTGCGCTCTCCGCGCAATCCCGTCTCCGAGAACGTGACGTTCTTGGAGTGAGCTACATATCCAAACCGATGTCGAGCACCCGCGCCGAGTGGGTCAACGCCCCAACCGCAAAGTAGTCGACACCCGTCTTGGCGTATGCGGCAGCGGTTTCCAGCGATAGCCCACCGGAGGACTCCAGCTTGAGCTGAGGCGCACGCGCATCGCGCCGCTGCACCGCCACCTGGGTCTGCCAGACCGGGAAGTTGTCGAGCAGCACGAGCTCGGCGCCCTCGGCCATGACCTCGTCGAGTTGTTCCAGCGAGTCGACCTCGACCTCGCATTCGATATCCGGCGCTATCGCGCGGACCGCCCGCAACGCGGCCACCACCGAGCCCGCGGCCACCACATGATTGTCCTTGATGAGTGCGGCGTCTCCGAGGCCGAGTCGATGGTTGACCCCGCCTCCGGCGCGGACAGCGTATTTCTGCAGAAGACGCAGTCCTGGAAGGGTTTTGCGGGTGTCACGGATCTGCACGTTCGTACCGTCGACCGCGTCCACCCAGGCGGCGGTGGTGGTGGCGATACCCGAGAGATGGCATACGAGATTGAGCATGGTGCGCTCCGCGGTCAGCAGAGCACGGGTCGGCGCGGTGACGGTGAGCAGCGATGTTCCTGTGCCGACCCGTGCGCCATCGGTGAGACGATTTTCCACCCGGTATTTCCCCGCGCCCACAACCTGATCGAGCACGATGAGGGCGATATCGACTCCGGCGATGACCCCACCGGATCGGGTCACCATCGATGCGGTGCATTCGGCATCTGCGGGCACCGTCGCCTGACTCGTGATGTCCGGCCCATAACACAGGTCCTCGGCAAGAGCACGCTCTACCACCGAACGTGCCTCGGCGAGTTCGATTTCCGTGAGATTTCCGGTCAACATGGCACCCCCGACGATAGCGCAACTTCGCAGCCATCGGTGTCGCGGCGCACCGGAAGGCTGACGGCGAACAGCGGATCGGTTCCGGGCCAGTCCGAGCGGGCATGGCAGCCCCGAGATTCTGTGCGTGCCGTCGCCGCGGCGACCACGGCCTGGGCAGTGAGGGTAAGCGCCGCGTCCTCGACCTCACGTGGTGTCGCCTGCTCCGAGTCGGCCGCCACCGTAGTGCCCGAACGCAATTCGGCATCCAACATGCCGAGTCCGTCGGCGTCGCGGAGCACCGAGGCCCACTGTGTCATCGCCGCTTGAAGCCGCCGACGGTCCATTCGGGGGTGCCTGCGATCGCTCTCCTCGACCACGACAGCCCGGTCGGTCACCTGTGCCGCCGCCTCCCCCGCACGCCTGCCAACAACCAGTCCTTCCAACAAACTGTTGGAAGCCAGGCGGTTTGCACCATGCATCCCGGTACGCGCCACCTCGCCCGCGGCGAACAATCCCGTCACCTCGGTCTGGCCGTGTGGGTCGGTAACAACGCCGCCGCAGCTGTAGTGGGCGCCGGGCACCACCGGAATCAGTTGGACCGACGGATCGACCCCCGCCGTCGCGCAGGCGGCGGTGATGGTGGGGAAACGGCCGGCGAAATTGTCGATGGTGCGTGCATCGAGATAGACACATTGATCTCCGGACTCGCGCAGCCGCCGGGCGATTGCCCCGGCCACCACATCGCGCGGCGCCAAGTCGCCCAGCGGATGCACTCCTGCGGTAACCGAATCCCCGTGCGCATCAACTAAAATGGCGCCCTCACCACGGACCGCCTCGCTGATCAGTGGCCGACATCCGGTGCCGTGCGGGGTATGCAACATGGTCGGGTGAAACTGGATGAACTCGATATCGGCTACGGGAACACCCGCGCGCAACGCGAGCGCAATGCCGTCGCCGCTCGAGCCCTCGGGGTTGGTGGTGGCCGAATACAGATGTCCCAGACCGCCGGTGGCAAGCACTACCGCACCTGCGTTGATCACGCCGAGGCCGTCGCCGTTTCCGACGACAACGCCACCCACGCCGCCCGGTCCGATGAGGATGTCGTACACCACATGGCTACGGCGAATGTCCAGCGTCGCCGCGGCGTGATCGAGCGCCCGCTGCACTTCCGCGCCCGTCGCATCGCCGCCGGCATGAATGATCCGGCGGGTGCTGTGCCCACCTTCGCGCGTCAATGCCCATTGCCCCGAGTGTGATTCATCGAATCGCGCGCCATCTGCCACCAAATCGCGCACGGCCCGGTAGCCATCGGAAACGATCGAGCGCACCGCCTCGTCGTCACACAGGCCCGCCCCGGCGGTCAATGTGTCCCGAACGTGCGCTTCGACGGAATCTTCCGAATCCGGCAGGACCACTGCGATGCCGCCCTGCGCGAAATGCGTGGCGGTCGCACCGATCTTGCTCAGTACCAGGACCTTTCGGCCGCGGCGGTGTGCTGCCAGCGCGGCCGCCAGTCCGGCTACACCCGCACCGACGACGACCACATCTGCATCAGCACTCCAGGTGGTCCTCGCCGGTGGCGTCATTCTCCGCCGCCGGGTTGCCCGATCTCGATCATCCGCTGGACACTGCGCCGCGCCAGGCGTGCGGTGTCCAGATCGACATTCACCTCATCGCGACCCTCAACCAGGCAGCGCAGCAGTGCCGCCGGGGTGATCATCTTCATGTAGGTGCACGAGGCCCTGTCGTTGACCGCCAGGAAATTCACCTCGGGGGCGGCCTTGCGCAGCTGGTGCAGCATGCCAACCTCGGTGGCCACCAGTACTTCTCGCGCACTCGTTGCGCGAGCCGCGTCGAGCATTCCGCCCGTCGAGAGGATCTTCACCCGATCGTCGGGCACTGCCCCCTCGCCTGCGAGGTACAGAGCCGATGTGGCGCAACCGCATTCGGGGTGCACAAACAGCTCGGCATCCGGGTGCGAACGTGCCTGTCCGGCGAGTTCGTCGCCGTTGATACCGGCGTGCACGTGGCACTCACCCGCCCAGATCTGCAGGTTCTGTCGACCCGTCACCCGTTTGACGTGCGCGCCGAGGAACTGGTCCGGGCAGAACAGCACCTCGCGGTCCGGGTCGATCGACGCAACGACATCGACGGCATTGGAGGAGGTGCAGCAGATGTCGGTCAGCGCCTTCACGGCGGCCGTGGTGTTGACATAGGAGACGACGACAGCGTCGGGGAACTCGGCCTTCCAGTCCCGTAACTGCTCGGCGGTGATGGAGTCGGCGAGCGAGCATCCGGCCCGCTGGTCCGGGATGAGCACCGTCTTCTCCGGGCTGAGGATCTTGGCCGTTTCCGCCATGAAATGCACCCCGCAGAACACGATCGTGTCTTCGGGCGCCTCGGCGGCGATTCGGGACAGCGCCAGTGAGTCGCCGACATGGTCGGCCACGTCTTGGATCGCTGGAAGCTGGTAATTGTGCGCGAGCAGCGTGGCGCCGCGCTGGTCGGCAAGCCGGCGCACCATTTCGGCCCAGCGGGCATCGCCCTCCACCCCGGTGTATCCACCGGGGCCGTCAATCACGCCGTCAAGTACTACGTCAGCTGCGGTCATTGCCGCCTCCTCGCGCCTCGGGTCTCGGTCCGCCGCCAGCCTGGGCTTGGACGACCGAGGTTTTCGACTTATGATCGAAAACATGATCCATACTAGCACCGAACATGAAGTGTTAGCCGTGGTGTTCCAAGTACGTCACTTTGGCGCCAGTCAGGTGCCCGAGCTCGCGGTGCTGCTGTGGCAACGCGGGCTTGAACCGCACCGCGGCGCCTGGGCCCTGCCCGGTGGCCGAGTGCGCACCGACGAAGATCTCCCCTCGTCCATCCGGCGGCAGCTCGCCGAGAAGGTGGACGTGCGTGAGCTGGCACACCTCGAACAGCTAGCAGTGTTTTCGGAGCCGAACCGCGTGCCCGGCCCTCGCACGATCGCCTCGACGTTCCTCGGGCTCGTACCCTTCCCCGCCACACCCGAACTCCCCGCCGACACCCAGTGGCACCGTGTGAGCAATCTGCCCGCAATGGCCTTCGACCATCACGTCATGGTCGCGCACGCACACACCCGGCTGGCGGCCAAGATGTCCTACACAAACATCGGATTCGCCTTGGCGCCACAGCAATTCACGCTCTCGACGCTGCGCGACATCTACTACGCCACCCTCGGATACCCGGTCGACGCCACCAACCTGCAGCGCGTGCTGGTCCGACGTGGAGTGCTCACCCCAACCGGAACCACCGCGCGATCGGGCCGCAGCGGCGGCCGCCCCGGCGCCCTGTACCGATTCACCGATGATCGGTATCGGGTCACCGATGAGTTTGCCGCGCTCCGACCTCCCGGCTGACCCGACTAGCCTCTTAGAGTCTTCTTAGGGTATGAATGCGTGGGACCTTGAAGGGAGCGCAGGCATGGCACCCCACGACCTGGCTGTATCCGGTGACGTCAAGTGGATCGGCGAAGCACCTCACCAGGAGATCGAGCGCGGCGCACGCTCGTTGCTGCCCACAGAGGACCCGTTCTACCTGCCCCCTCTCGGATTCGAGCACGCCGCGCCGGGCACGGTGCTACGCAGCCGCGACGTCGAGATGGCGTTCCTCGGCCGCATCCCCCAGCGATTCACCGCCACCCAGCTGCTCTACCGCAGTAATGACCTCAACCAGCGCCCGGACGCCGCGGTGACCACAGTTCTCACGCCCGCGCAGAGCGACCCGGCGACGCCGGTGCCGATCGTCTCGTACCAGTGCGCCATCGATGCCGTCACCGACCGCTGTTTTCCCTCGTATGCACTGCGGCGCGGCGCGCATGCGCTCGGCTGCTTCGCCCAGTTCGAACTGCTGCTCATCGCCGCGCTGCTTGCCAAGGGCTGGGCCGTCTCCATTCCGGATCACGAGGGTGTCGACGGCATCTGGGGCGCGCCGGAGGAGCCGGGCTATCGCACCCTGGACGGACTTCGCGCCGCCCTCAACTGCGACCGGCTTGGACTGTCCCGGCGGGCACCCATCGGCCTGTGGGGCTACTCCGGCGGAGGGCTTGCGACCGCGTGGGCGGCAGAGGTCAGCGCCGATTACGCGCCCGAGCTCGAGATCGCCGGCGCGGTACTCGGATCTCCCGTAGGCGATCTGGGCCATACCTTCCGTCGTCTCAACGGTGGACTGTTCGCCGCGCTACCCGCCCTGGTCGTCGCCGCCCTGTCCCATGTGTATCCCGGCCTTGAGCGCGTGATCGAGGAGCACGCGACCCCCAAGGGCAAGGAGGTCCTGGGACGGCTCGAGGACATGCCGACCTTCCGTGCCATCATCGCCATGGCCTTCAAGGACATGGACGATTTGGTGGACCAGCCGCTCGATCAGCTCCTGGAGACACCCGAGGTGCAGCACGTCTTCGACAGCATCAAGCTCGGCAAGACGATTCCCACCCCGCCGATGTTGATCATTCAGGCCGTCCACGACGAGATCATCTCCACGTCGTGCATCGACGAACTCGCCGACACCTACCGCGGCGGCGGTGCCAATGTGGCGTATCACCGCGACCTGCTCAACGAGCATATACTGCTGCACCCGATGTCCGCGCCCATGTCGATGGAGTGGCTCAGCGCCCGGTTCCAGGGCGAAGCGCTCCCGACCGGATCACGCCGCACGAGCTGGCCGCTGGCATTCCAACCCTCGACCTACTTCGGCCTGCTCAAACTCGGCTGGATCAGCGCCAAGGTGATCGGCGGACGTTCTCTCTAACCCGACTCAGCTGTTCAGTGCCGCGATCGCCGCGTCCACCGCGGCCTTCTTGACCTGCCGATACGAACGGTCCGCGTACTCGATGGTGCAATCCGACAATCCGCCGAGGGCTACCGTGGCCCGGATCATCTGCACCCCAGAAGGTTTACTGCCTACCAACAGCCCGATCAGCTTGCGGCGCCATTCCATCAGCCACTCGCCCAGCTCGAGCTGCCCCAACGTGGCCAAATCGCGCACGATGATGCCCATGACAACCCGATGGGCCCACAGCACGTCGAAGTAGTCCTCAAGTAGTTGACGCGTATCCCCCGCGTTGCTCGTGGACAAAAACGCTTCGAGATCATCCACCATCGGCTGGACGATGCTGCGGACTAGATCATCACGCGACGAGAAGTGATAGTAGAGAGCTGGTTTGGTGATCTTCAGCCGGGCCGCGATGTCCTGCAGGCTGGTGTTGCGTAGTCCATGTTCGGCGAACAGGTCGCGCGCCACCACCTGGATGCGCTCCCTGGTGTTTGTTACGGCGCTCGCCTCGGGAACCATATCCCGATATTAGCCCCTGACTTTCCGATAGGTAAGCAGTATGCTCGATGTACTTACCGATCGTTAAGTAAGGAGTTGGCATGAGGGTTCTCATCTCCGGTGCAAGCGTCGCAGGCCCTACCCTGGCATTTTGGCTGGCACGCTACGGTTTTGACGTCACCGTGGTCGAGCGCGCGCCCAGTCCACGGAAGTCGGGCGGACATGCCGTAGACCTATTCAAGCCCGCGATGGACATCGTCGAGAAGATGGGCGTCCTGGAACGCATCGAAGCACACGAGGCCGGCACCGACATCATCTCCATTCAGCGCGAGGGTAAACGTGGACTGGTCGAGCTGCCGGAGGCACTGATCACCTCCGCCGTGTCGCAGCGCCATATCGAGATCATGCGGGACGATCTCAGCGAAATCCTTTACGACGCCAGCTCACCCACCGCTGAATACATCTTCGGCGATTCCATCACAGCACTCACCGAAGAGCCCACCGGCGTACACGTCTCCTTCGACAAGGCCCCCGATCGTCGATTCGATCTTGTCATCGGCGCCGATGGGCTGCACTCGAACGTTCGCAGCCTGGTATTCGGTCCCGAGTCGGGTTATTCGCATTGGCTCGGCGAGTATCTCGCCGTCGCGTCCATACCGAACTATCTCGATCTCGACGATCGCGCGTTGATGTTCCCGCGCGTCGACCGGTTGGCGGGTATCTACAGCGCCAAGCAACTTCAGGACGCACGGGCGTTCTTTCTCTTCCGCACGCCAGAACCGCTCGACTATCACCACCGCGATGTAGACCGGCAGAAGCAGATCCTCAAACACCTCTATGCGGACTTCGGTTGGGAGGTACCGCGGATGCTCGCCGAGCTCGACACCACGGACGCCTTCTACATGGACTCCATCACGCAACTGCGCATGGACACCTGGTCCAAGGGCCGCATCACCCTCGTCGGCGACGCGGGGTACTGCCCGGGCCCGGCCGTAGGAGGAAGTACCAGCATTGCCGTGGTCGGGGCGTACGTGCTCGCCGGGGAAATCGCGGCGGCCGGAGGGGATCACACCCGCGGCTACCTCGCATACGAAGCAGCACTGCGTGACTACGTGCACCGCAGTCGACAGCTGGCCCTCACCGCATCCGGCACCCTGGTGCCCAAGAGCCGTCTGGGCCTTGTGGCTCTGGTTCACGGTGCACGAATCCTGCAGCATTTGCCATCACCACTGGCGCACACGCTGTCCCGGCTCGTGGCGGCGCGCCGATTGAATATCCACGACACCTTCACCATCCGTGACTACCAGCACGTAGCCGGTCAATAGCACGTTAGCCAGAGTACGGATCAACAAGAGCCAGAACATCATTGGAGACATTAGTTGCCACGTTGCTGTGCGACACTCCTTCACCGTGGGGGCCGTGTATGGGCAGCACACCACGTAGGCTGACGTCCGGGTCGTCACAACAGAACACATAGGAGTGAGATGGACCGGACCGCCAATCCCTTGTTCAAGGCGGGTCTGGCCGCTATCACCGCAACCACTTTGGTGGTCGCACCCACGGTGACTCCGCCCACGCGGCAAGCAATCTCACTACCCGATATCCGGTCGGCCTCGGTACGTCTGAGCGCATTCACCCTCACGCCGCAAGCCGCCAACGCCCCAGTCAGTCCCCTGACCGCGTTGAAACTCCCACTGGCACCGGTTGCGCCCGAGGCCGCCAACGCGCCGACGAGCCCACCCCGGCTCGCGTCGATCACCCAGTTCGCCCCGTCGGTGCAGCCAGGCGTCGCCGCAGTGCAGTCCCCCGCGCCCGTGGGTGTCCCGCCGCGGTCCGGCGCATCCGCCTCGGCAGCCGCAGGACCCGCCGTCGCGAACTCCATCACCAATGGCATCGACCAGGCCTACCAATTCGTTCAATACTGGGTCGACTACGGGGTCAACCTCGCCCAATGGGGCGCCGGGTTCGTCCCCGTGATCGGCGGCCTGGTGAGCGCCCAGATCGGTATCGTCTATGACAATCTCGTTCGGCCCATTGCCAACAGCTTTGTCTACAACCTCGTCGACCCGATCATCAACGACCCCAGCTTTTCCAACATCGTGAACTCGTTCGGGCGATTCGGCGGTGACATCGTGAATTCCGTGATCAACTTCGCCTGGGCTGAGGTGCGTTACCTGCTACCGCCACTGCCGCCCTTGCCGGGCTTGGCCCTTCAGGCGACGCCGAACGCCGACGGCACACTACCGGCCGAGGCATTGGCGCCGTTCACCAAGGCCTTCAAGGATGCCGAGGCGCATTTTTCCGAGGCGCTGGGTCTGACGAAGACTGACCCGAAACTGACGACCCTCGAAAAAGCCGGCACCGCAGCGCAAACCACCGCGGAATCGAGCAAGGATACGACCAAGGAGACCCCGAAGGAAGACGGCAAGGCGACCGACGCAAGTGCCGCCGTCGGCGTCAAGGACACCGTCAAGGACACCACGGAAGCCAAAGACTCGAAGGTATCCACCGAAGGCAAGGCGCCCACCGGCGACAAGGACAAGAAGACGGGCGACACGGCCAAGACGGATGGCACCAAAACAGATGGCAAGGAAACCACCGTCGAAGGCACCAAAGAATCCCCCAAGGACGTCACCACACCGGCGGTCGCTACCGGTGCCGACGGGATTTCCGGCGATGGAACAAAGGGCACCAAGCCAGCGAAAGACACCGTTACCCTGAAGGATTCGGCGAAGGATCCCAAGTCATCCGCCGACGCGGCGCCGACCGACAAGCCGGACAAGACGGTCAAGCCGAAGATTCCCACCGTCAGCACAACCGAGCATGGCGCCATCAGCGCTCAAGGAATAGTCCGTGGCCCTGTCTCACAGTCGACATCGGGACAGTCCGGGCCATCCACCTCAGCCTCCAAGACGTCGGACTCCAAGGTTTCCGATTCCAAGACTTCGGATTCCAAGGCCTCCGATTCCGTCAAACCTGATAGTGCGACGCCGGATGCCAAGACCACCGACACCAAGGCGACCAATCCCAAGACGACGGACGCCAAGACAAAGCCCGAGTCCAAGACTTCCGGGACGAAATCGCCAACCAGCGCCTCCACGCACGATTCGAGCAAGTCCCCAGGATCCGCGAGCAGCTCATCTAAATCCGGTGGAGAAGGCTCCACGTCGCACGGCGGCGGCCACGACTAGGCGTCGCCACTAACCACGCTGTTGACGGCAGCCGGCGAGAAGTGTTGGAGTAAAAAGTCGTTCAGGCACCTGGTCGGTGCCGCGCGGGTCGCGGTGCCCCAGGCCAGGGCGATGGAACGGTGATAGCCGCCTCCCGCCAGTGGTATTTCGCGTATACCCGGTGGGGTGCGGTCGTCATGCGGCAAGAGCGCAATGCCAAGCCCGCGACTGATGAGTTCGCGGATGGTGCTGAACTCGGTAACTTCGATGGCGATGTTGGGGATGTATCCGGCTTCACGGCACCACATCTCGGTGAGCTGGCGCAGGTTGTAACTGGGCGGGTTGGCGATGAATGTCTCGCCGGACAAATCGTCGAGCCGCAGCTGCGCGGCGCCTGCCAATCGGTGATCCGCAGGCACCGCGATGTGAATATATTGGGTGCCTATCACGCTGTGGTGCAACCGTTCTGGTGCCGGAATCACGACGGCAAGGTCAAGGTGCCCGCTCAGTAACTGGGCACCGAGTTCGGTGCCATGTGCCTGCTTGAGGAGCACACGAATACCTGAGTGCCGGTACCGAAATGCGGCAAGAAGATCGGGGATGTGACCCGAACCCATCGTGAGAGGAAATCCGAAGCGGACGGTGCCGTGTTCCGGATCCGCGTCCCCGGTGAGCTCGGCAAGTGTGTGGTCGAGTTCGGCCAGCGGCTCACGCGCACGGGCCGCGAGCCGGTGTGCCTCCGGGGTAAGGCGCACGGTCCTCCCGTCGTGAATGAGCAGCGGCACGCCCAGCGCCGTCTGCAACGCGTGAATCCGCCGGCTCATTGATGACTGCGGAATGTCCAACGCGAGCGCAGCCTGCGTCATGTGCCCGTCGTGGGCGGCCAGCTCCACCAAGGCCCGCAGCTGCGGAGCCAGCTGCGATGTCCATCGATCCATTATCGGATGATACTGCTCCAATCATTCATTGGACGGAATGATTGGCGGGGACGGATCGTGAACGGTATGGGCAGAAACCGGAGCGCGTCCGACACGTCCCCCACCGAGGCCGATGTTGTGCTGATTGGCGGCGGAATCATGTCCGCGACGCTGGGCTCGATGCTGTCTGTACTGGCGCCCGAGTGGCGAATCATCGTGCTGGAGAAGGCTAGCGAGCTGGCCACGGAAAGTAGCGGACCCTGGAACAATGCCGGCACCGGGCACACCGGATTCTGCGAGCTCAACTACATGCCGGATCCCTCGAACGGCGAGAAGGCTGCGACCATCGCTCGGCAGTTCCACATGAGTCGTCAATGGTGGTCTTACCTCGCCGGCAGGGGGCTGCTGCAGCCCGAAGCGTTCATTCACGCCGCGGCGCATATGGACGTGGTCTTCGGGCGCCACGACGTGGACTACCTACGACGGCGGTTTGAAACCCTCTCAGCCGAGCCGATGTTCACCGGAATGCGGTACACGGATGACCCCGCCATCATCGAGCGGTGGGCGCCCTTGGTGATGCGCGGCCGAGAACCCGCTGAACCCATCGCCGCGACCCTGCACCCCGACGGAACCGACATCGATTTCGGTGCGCTCACCGAGGCACTGACGCGCATCGTCACCGATCGCGGCGGGCAGGTGTGGCTGGGTCACGAAGTTCGGGCGCTCAGCCAGAACCGCGATGGCTCGTGGCTACTGAGCGGTCGAAACCCCGATGGAGAGTTCGCGATACGCGCACACAAGGTGTTCGTGGGCGCCGGCGGCCACGCCCTGCGAATCCTGCAGCACGCGCATCTTCCCGAGGTCCGCGGATATGCTGTCCTGCCCGTCGGCGCGGCGTTCCTGCGGTGCGCGGATGCCGCCGTCGCGGCGCAACATACAACCAAGGTGTACGGGCAAGCCCCTGTCGGCGCGCCACCGATGTCGGTGCCGCATCTCGACAAACGCCTGGTCCGCGGACGGCCGTATCTCATGTTCGGGCCATATGCGACATTCAGCACCAAGCTACTCAAGCAGGGCCGGTGGGTCGACTTTTTCACCACGGTGCGCTGGCACAACGTGCATGTGATCGCGGCCGCACTCGTCCAGAACCTCACCCTGATCAGATATCTGATCACACAGCTCATCGCGGGTCCACGACAACAAGTCCGGCAGCTGCGGCGGTATTACCCCCATGCCAAGACCGCTGATTGGGAACTTATCCCGGCAGGTCAACGCGCACAACTCATTACGCCCGATCCGCGACGGGTGGGTGTGCTCCAACAAGGCACCGAGCTCGTCGTCAGCGCCGATCGCACCATCGCCGGACTACTGGGCGCGTCCCCCGGGGCGTCCACCGCGGTGCCGATCATGATCGACGCGCTCCGGCGCTGCTTTCCCGAACAATGGCACGCCACCTGGCAGAAGACGATCACCGATGCCATACCCGGCGCCGGAGATATCACCTGGGACGCCGCGTCAGTCATCAACTCGGCACGTACCACCGCATACTCGCTGCGGCTCGACGGATCTACGCCGTCGAGTTAGCGCCTTCGACCGGCGGTGCCGCCACGGGCGCCCGGTAGACGGGTGTCGGCGCGGGCGGCCAGGCATCGAGGTCGTCACGGGCGCAGGCAACTACACAGAACATATAAACCATCGCGGCCAGGCAGGGAGCCAGCGCCAGCGAGACGGCGATCTGAGCCTCCGTGTGACCGTAGAACACCGCCGGAGCCTGGACGACATACTTGATCCGGTGCCCCTCGTCGAGCTGAGCACCCGCGATATCCAATGCGCCGTAACGCAACCGGACCAACACGGCACCGACTCCCGCCGCTACCGCCGAGCACGCCAAGGCGCCCAGGGTGAGCGCACCCGCCATGACGGGGCCGCGATGAGCCCGCCACTGCCAGGCTGCCGCGGATGCGATCACGGCGACCACCGCGGCCATACCCATGAGCATGGTGGTGCCGATGAAGAAGTTATCGGCCTGATTACCCAAGTGCACAAACACCCGGCCGTTGTCCCGGGTGTCGGCGATGGCGCCATGCACACCCGGTGCTATGACGCTCCAGAGCGCCCCCACCAGCACGCCGGCCGCGGCCAACGTGCCGAAGACGACTACTGCCGCGCGAGCATGTGAAAACCGCGGCGCGCCAGGTTGGTTCACGGCAACCAACGGCTCTTCGCTCGCGCTCATCGGAACCACCGGCTCTTCGCTCGCGCTCATCGCTGCTCGAGCTGCTTGGAGTCCACCTCGCCGTGGCGCGAACACTTCGCGTGCCAACCATCCGGACGCACCTGCACGATCATCCGCCGCCCACAGGCCGCGCAGAACCGCGGCGGCTCCAGCCCCAGCTGAGCGGCCGTCGGAAGCGCCGAACCGGCAGCGCCACCATCGATTTCGATCCCGGTGTACACGTTGTACTTACCGGCAGCCACCGGTTCGGTACCCATGAGGTACAGACTATTGGTCACAGGCTGCTGTTCAGAGCCTTGATCGGCATCTGTAGATCATCGAGCAGTTCCAGGTCTGCCTCGGCCGGGCGGCCCAGCGTGGTCAGGTAGTTGCCAACGATGACGGCGTTGATGCCGCCCAGGATGCCCTGCTTGGCGCCGAGGTCACCGAGGGTGATCTCGCGGCCACCGGCGAAACGCAGCATGGTGCGCGGCAACGCGAGCCGGAATGCCGCCACCGCGCGCAACGCGTCCGAGGCCGGCAGCACCTCGAGATCGCCGAAGGGCGTTCCGGGCCGTGGGTTCAGGAAGTTCAGCGGAACCTCGTCGGGCTCCAACTCGGCCAGGTTCGCCGCGAATTCCGCGCGCTGCTCCAGGGTTTCCCCCATGCCGAGGATGCCGCCGCAGCACACCTCCATGCCCGCTTCGCGGACCATCCTGAGGGTGTCCCAGCGCTCCTCCCAGCTGTGCGTGGTGACCACGTTCGGGAAGTGGGACTTGGCGGTTTCCAGGTTGTGGTTGTACCGGTGCACACCCATCGCCGACAAACGGTCGACCTGTTCCTGCGTCAGCATGCCCAGCGAGCAGGCAATCTGGATGTCGACCTCGTTGCGGATCGCCTCGATACCGGCGGCAACCTGCGCGAGCAGCCGCTCGTCGGGGCCACGGACGGCCGCCACGATGCAGAACTCGGTGGCACCGGACTTCGCGGTCTGCTTGGCGGCTTCCACCAAACTCGGGATGTCGAGCCACGCGCTGCGCACCGGGGAGGCGAACAGACCCGACTGCGAACAGAAGTGGCAGTCCTCGGGGCAGCCACCGGTCTTGAGGCTGATGATGCCCTCGACCTCGACCTCCGGGCCACACCAACGCATCCGCACCTCATGAGCGAGCGCAAGCAGCTCCTCCAGGCGATCATCAGGCAGCTGCAAGACCCGTAGCACTTGCTCTTGCGTCAGGCCCACGCCCTGTTCCAAAACCTGCTCGCGGGCGACGGCCAATACATCGGCGTCAGTCGCGGCTGTCAGCTCAGCTGTCTCAGTCACGCGGCGCTCCTCACATAGGTACAAACCTGATACTCAATCCTGAACGGTGTTCAGGTTAGAGTATGGCCATCACTGAGCCAAACAAGGGGCGTGCGGTCCCACCGATGAGCCGCCTGCGTGAAGAGCGTCGGGCGCTGAACCGACATGACCTGGTGCGCCGAGCGACCGCGATTCTCGACGACTACGGGATCGCGGATCTCACGATGCGCCGGCTGGCCCGCGAGCTCGATATCGCGCCGAGCGCTCTGTACTGGCATTTCGCGAATAAGCAGCAGCTGCTCGGCGCAGTCGCCGATCACGTACTGGCACCGTTGGCCGAATCCGATCGTCGCGATGTGCCCTGGCAAGAACGCATCGACTTTCTGTGCTCGGCTCTTCGCGACGCGCTGCTATCGCACAAGGATGGCGCGGAGTTGGTGTCGGCGAGCTTCGCCTCCGGCCAGACCTCACTCATGATCACCGTGCTCGATCGGCTCGCCGAGGCCGCCGTCACCGCGGGTCTGGGCGCGGTTCCCGCCGCGTTGGCCGCCCGCAGCATCGTCTATTACGTACTCGGATACGTCGCCGACGAACAGTCGCGGCTGCAGTGGGACTCCGCTGGGGCTCTCCAGGACGGTCAATCGTTCCTCGCGGACGACGCGGGGCTCACCGACCCCACGGCGCAATTCGGCTTCGGCACGCGCCTACTTGTCGACGGCATCGACCAGCTGGCCCGCCAGTCCAGCCCGATCGGTTAGGACACCAGCTCGGCGATCCACTGCGGGTCGAACAACGCGACGCTCAGCTCGGCGAACACCGCCGGCATCAGCCGTGCGGCGCCCTCCGGAATCACCGCACGCACCGGCGTCTGGAACTGACCCGCCAAATCCTCACGGTTGAGTCGTTGCGCCAGATCGGGCTCCGCGGGAAAAGTCCCCACCACCAGTCCCGCGCACGGAACCGACTGCGCATCAAGGGCTTCCAAGGTGAGAGCGGTGTGATTGAGGGTGCCCAGGTCCGCGGTCGTCACCACCAGAACCGGCGCGTCGAGCACGATCGCGAGGTCACGCAGGGTCTTACCCCCGGCTGCCAGCTCCACCAGGAGACCGCCGGCGCCCTCAACCAGCGTCAATGCGCCGGGACGATCGAGACCGAAGATCGCCGTGGCCATCTGCACGTGGTCCAGTAACGCCAGACCGGCACGCGACGCCGACGCGACCGGTGCCAGTGGTTCGGGATAACGCACCAGTGTCTGGACGCGCCGCACACCGGACAACCGGGCTACCTCATCAGCATCACGGTCGTCACCGGTCTGCACCGGCTTGCATACCGTCACGTCGATGCCCTGACTGACGGCCGCCGCGGCTAGAGCCGCGGTCGCCACCGTCTTCCCCACCCCGGTCGATGTTCCGGTGACCAGGAGGATCGTCACTGGCGGGCCAGCGCCAACACACCGGCGAGCACCTCACGCACGCGATTCAGATCTGCCTCGGTCAGTGAGGCGCGGGCCGTCAGACGTAGCAGGGATTGCCCCTCGGGGACCGACGGCGGGCGGAAACAGCCCACCCGGACACCCTGCTCCAGGCATGCCTTGGCGGCGTTGAACGCGACTGTGGGATCCCCGAGGATCACCGGCACCACCGCCGATTCCGGTTTCTCCGCGACACCGCACCACTGCCCCAGCGCCGCCGCGTGATCAAGGACCGCACGCACGCGTTCCGGTTCGACGGCCAGCAGACGGAGCGCCGCCAAGGCCGAACCGGCCGCGGCGGGAGCGAGACCGGTGTCGAAGATGAATGGACGTGCGGCGTCAACGAGGTGCGCACGAACTGCCTCGGAACCCAAGACGGCCCCGCCTTGGCTGCCCAGGGCCTTGGAAAGCGTGACGGTGACGACGAGATCGTCCAGGCCGGCGAGCCCGACTTCGGAGACCAGACCACGGCCACCCGGTCCGCGCACACCAAGTCCGTGCGCCTCATCGACCAGCAGTACCGCGCCGTGGTCGCGGCACACCGCGTACAGCTCGGTCAGCGGTGCGAGCGCACCGTCAGCGCTGAAGACCGCGTCGGTGAGCACCAGCGCGCGTTCCTCGGGGCGTTGTGCCAGGGCCGCCGCCACTGCGTGTGTGTCGCGGTAGGGAGTCACGACGACGCGCGCCCGCGACAGGCGGCACGCATCGATCAGCGAGGCGTGGGTCCGCGCGTCGGAGACGATGAGCGTACCGGGACCGGAAAGCGCCACGACCGCACCGAGATTGGCGGTATACCCCGAGGAGAACACCAACGCTGATTGCGCGCCCATGAAGGTCGCGAGTTCACGCTCCAGCTCTTCGTGCAGCTCGGTATTGCCGGTGACCAGGCGCGAGCCGGTAGATCCGGCACCCCAGATCCACAGGGCCTCGACACCGGCCTCGATGACCTGTGGATGCCGGGACAGGCCCAAGTAGTCGTTGGATGCCAGATCGATCTCGGGCTCGGCAGCGCTGCGCGTACGCAGCCGACGACGGAGTCCGGCGACTTCCCGTTGCCGCTCGACCTCACCCAACCAGGCAAGCGGTGATGATGCGTCGGTCACCGGCGCCTCCTCTCCTGAACGGTGTTCAGGTTAGCGCACCGCCGACGCGGCTCCTACCGCCGCCGCGGCGCGCACCATCGCATGGGTGATTCGGCGGATTTCCTCGTCATCGCAGATGTACGGCGGCATCGCGTAGACCAATGTCCGGAAGGGACGCAGCCACACACCCTCATCGAGTGCTGTATCGGTGGCGATCCGCATGCCCTCTGGCCCCAAGGGCTGCTCCATGTCGATGACACCGATCGCCCCGAGAACCCGCACATCCGCGACGCCCTCCAGATCGGCGGCCGGCGCCAGGCCCTCACTCAGACCCGCCGATATCTGCGCGACCCGGGACTTCCAATCCCCGGACAGCAGCAGCTCGATGGACGCGACCGCCACCGCGCATGCCAACGGGTTCGCCATGAACGTCGGGCCATGCATCAGTGCGCCCGCCGGGCCGTCACTGATGGTCTGCGCGATCTTGGCGGTACACAACGTGGCAGCCAGCGTCAGATAACCGCCCGTGATGGCCTTGCCGACACACATGATGTCGGGACTCACCCCGGCGTGATCGGCGGCGAAGAGCTCACCGGTGCGCCCGAATCCCGTCGCGATCTCATCAAAGATCAGCAGCACCCCATGGCGATCGCAGATGGCGCGCAGCTCGGCCAGGTAACGCGGGTCGTGAAATCGCATGCCCCCGGCGCCTTGCACCACGGGCTCGACGATGACGGCCGCGAGTTCGGCGGCGTGTTCTGTCAGTTCCGCTTCGAAACGCCGCATGTACTCGTCGTCGTAGGCACTGGGGACCCGGTCGGCGAAGATCTGCTCGACCAACACATCGGTCCACAACGAGTGCATGCCCCCCTGGGGGTCGCAGACGCTCATCGGCGCGAAGGTGTCCCCGTGGTAGCCGCCGCGCCAGGTCATCAGGCGGTGTTTGGCGGGCAACCCGAGGCTGCGCCAATACTGCAGCGCCATCTTGATCGCCACTTCCACCGACACCGATCCGGAGTCACAGAAGAAGACCGTCTGCAGCGCCGGTGGCGTCACCTCCACCAGCAGCTGTGCCAACCGGGCGGCGGGTTCGTGGGTGAGTCCCCCGAACATGACATGGCTCATCGACGCCACCTGCTCGGTTACGGCGCGGTCCAGTACCGGGTGACCGTGGCCGTGAATGCAGGACCACCATGAACTCATGCCGTCGAGCACGTCGGTCGGTTGCCCGTCGCGCACGACGGTGATGTTCGGACCGTCTGCGCCGGTCACCACCAGCGGTCTCTGGGCCATGTCGGGGGCGCCGATCCCGCTGTACGGATGCCACAAATGGGCGGCATCGACGGCTCCGACCTCTTCCGGCGTCAACTTCGGCACAGTCAGCGAGCCTGTCACAGACCCTCTGATCGGGGCCATTCGGGTCATCCGCACACGCCGTTGGCGCGCATCTGCCAAGACTCTCGGCAACCATAGGTACATTGGGGGCCGAAAATGTTCTTCGTCTCAGCAACTAAGCCAATGACCGATCCCGAGGTGCCACCCGCCGCGGCGATGGATGCCGCCCCGAAGACCAAGGGCGACAAGGCATTTTACCGCTACGACCTCGATGGCCTGCGCGGTATCGCAATCTTTCTGGTCGCCGTCTTTCACGTGTGGTTCGGCCGGGTGTCGGGTGGAGTTGACGTCTTCTTAACCCTTTCGGGCTTTTTTTACGGCAGCAAGCTACTACGCACAGCGACTACACAGGGAGCATCGCTCAACCCGGTGCCGGTCCTGAAACGACTAGTGCGACGGCTGCTGCCCGCACTCATCCTGGTGCTGGCGGCCTGCGCCGTACTCACCGTGCTGGTGCAACCGGAAACCCGCTGGGAAACGTTTGCCGAACAGAGCCTGGCCAGCCTGGGTTACTACCAGAACTGGGAGCTCGCCAACACCGCCGCCGACTACCTGGCGGCCAGCGAGTCGGTGAGCCCGCTACAGCATCTGTGGTCGATGTCGGTGCAGGGACAGTTCTACGTCGGCTTCCTGGCGTTGGTGTATCTCTTGGCAGTCCTGCTGCGCAAACCGCTCGGCCGGCACATGCGCACCGTCCTCATCACCGTGATCGCAGCTCTGTCGCTGGCATCCTTCGGCTACGCGATCTACGCCCATCTCGACTTCCAGTCGATCGCCTACTACAACACCTTTGCCCGGGCCTGGGAGTTACTGCTCGGGGTACTGGTGGGCGCACTGGTCGCCGGCACGCGCTGGCCGATGTGGCTGCGGCAGCTCCTGGCCGTCGTGGCCGTCGCGACGATCCTCTCCTGTGGCGCGCTCATCAACGGTGTACGCGAGTTCCCCGGCCCCTTGGCCCTGGTGCCCGTGGTCGCGACCCTCGTTCTCATCTTGTCGGCGGCGAACCTGCCGGCGGAGACCCCACAGCCGGCGGCCAACCGGTTCCTCGCCTCCCGCCCGCTGGTCGAGCTGGGGGCGCTGGCCTACTCGCTGTACCTCTGGCACTGGCCGCTGTTGGTCTATTGGTTGGTGTACAGCGGCGAGCCCAAGGTTTCCCTCTGGGAGGGCGCCGCGATCCTCGGCATCTCGCTGGCGTTGGCCTATCTGACCAACAAGTACGTGGAGACTCCCCTGCGGTACCCGAGGGTCTCACCGAAGTCCTCGTCCCTGTGGACTCGTTTACGCCGCCCCACGCTGGCGCTGGGCACCGCGATCGTGCTGATGGCCGTGGCCCTCACCGCGACCTCATTCACCTGGCTTGAGCACGTCACGGTGCAGCGTTCCAACGGCAAGGAACTCTCAGGTCTGCGCCCGCGGGACTACCCCGGCGCGGGGGCACTGCTGTACGGCGACCGCGTACCGGAGCTGCCGATGCGGCCCACCACCCTCGAGGCCTCCGACGATCTGCCGATCACCACCGAGCAGGACTGCATCAGCGATTTCCGCAACCGCGCGGTGATCACCTGTACGTACGGCAACCCACATGCCACCCGAACCATCGCACTGGCCGGCGGCTCACATGCCGAGCACTGGATCACCGCACTCGACATCCTGGGGCGCCAGCACAACTTCAAGATCACCACCTATCTGAAGATGGGCTGCCCGCTCAGCACCGAAGAGGTCCCCCGTATCGCCGGGTCCAATGACCCGTACCCGGACTGCAAGAAATGGGTCGACGAGGTGATGTCGCGATTGATCCAGGAGCATCCCGATTACGTGTTCACCACGACCACCCGCCCCCGCTCGGCTCTTGGCACCGGCGACGTGATGCCCGATAGCTACATGGGCATCTGGTCGGCATTCGATGAGGCCGGTATCCCGGTCCTCGGGATGCGCGACACCCCATGGCTCATCGACAAGGACGGCACCACCTACACCGCGGCCGACTGCATCTCCGCGGGCGGAAACGCCGATTCGTGCGCCATGGATCGCAACCGCGCTCTCGACGATGTGAACCCCACCCTGGCCATTGCGAACCGGTTCCCACTGTTGAAGATCCTCGATATGACTCGCGCTGTCTGCCGGCCCGACAAATGCCGCGTCGTGGAAGGAAACGTGTTGGTGTATCACGATTCTCACCACATCTCGGCCACCTACATGCGCACCATGACCCGGGAGCTGGGGCGACAGATCGCTCTGGCCACCGGATGGTGGCGACCGGTTCAGCCGGGCCAGTGAGGCGCGCGATCTGGGCCTGCGCCCGATAGGGTCTTCACCATGACCCTGCCACCGCTTCAGGTATGGCCGGGTAACCCATATCCGCTGGGCGCCACCTACGACGGGGCGGGCACCAACTTTTCGTTGTTCTCCGAGGTGGCCACGTCCGTCGAGCTGTGTCTGATCGCCAAGGATGGCACCGAAACCCGGGTGCCCCTCGAGGAGGTCGACGGGTACGTCTGGCACTGCTACTTGCCGACCATCTCCCCCGGCCAGCGTTACGGCTTCCGGGTGCACGGGCCGTGGGATCCCGACAACGGGCATCGCTGCGACCCGAACAAGCTGCTGCTCGATCCGTACGGCAAGGCCTTCCACGGCGAATTCGACTACGGCCCCGACACCGCGCCGCCGCTGCTGTCCTATCAGATAGATCCCCTGGACACCGAGGCGCTCGTTGCGCGAGACTCGCTGGGCCACACCATGACCACCGTCGTCATCAATCCGTACTTCGACTGGGGCTCGGATCGCCGTCCGCGCACCCCGTATCACGAGACCGTCATCTATGAGGCGCATGTCAAGGGCATGACGCAGTCACACCCCGGGGTGCCCGAGGAGCTCAGGGGAACGTACGCGGGTCTGGCCCATCCGGCCGTCATCGACCACCTGCGTTCCCTGGGCGTCACCGCCATCGAACTGATGCCCGTGCACCAGTTCTTCCACGACAGCCGGTTGATCGCCTTAGGGCTGCGAAATTACTGGGGGTACAACACCTTCGGATATCTGGCGCCACACGCCGGGTACGCGTCTTCTCCACATGCCGGTGGCGCCGTCGCCGAGTTCAAGGCAATGGTGCGCGCATTTCACGAGGCCGGTATCGAGGTCATCCTCGACGTTGTCTACAACCACACCGCCGAGGGCGACCACATCGGCCCGACTCTCAGTTTCCGCGGCATCGACAATCGCGCCTACTACAAGCTCAACGACGACAACCTCGCTCGGTACACCGACTACACCGGCACCGGGAACAGCCTCAACGCCCGCAATCCGCATACCTTGCAGCTCATCATGGATTCGCTGCGCTACTGGGTGACCGAGATGCACGTCGACGGGTTCCGCTTTGATCTGGCCTCCACGCTGGCCCGTGAGCTGCATGATGTCGACCGCCTCTCGGCGTTCTTCGATCTGGTTCAGCAGGATCCGGTTGTCAGCCAGGTCAAGCTGATCGCTGAGCCGTGGGATATCGGCGAGGGCGGATATCAGGTGGGCAACTTCCCCGGACTGTGGACCGAATGGAACGGCAAGTTCCGTGACACCGTCCGCGATTATTGGCGCGGACAGCCCGCCACTCTCGGAGAGTTCGCCTCCCGGCTTACCGGCTCCTCCGACCTGTATGAGGCCACCGGGCGCCGGCCCAGCGCGAGCATCAACTTCGTCACCGCACACGATGGCTTTACCTTGCGAGATCTGGTCTCCTACAACGACAAACACAATGAGGCCAACGGAGAGAACAACAAGGACGGTGAAACCTACAACCGCTCGTGGAACTGCGGTGTGGAGGGGCCCACCGATGACCCGCGAATACTCGCGCTGCGCGCCCGGCAGATGCGCAATATCTTCGCGACCCTGGTACTGAGCCAGGGCACTCCCATGCTGTCCCACGGCGACGAGATCGGCCGGACCCAACAGGGCAACAATAACGTCTACTGCCAGGATTCGCCGCTGTCCTGGATGGATTGGGAACTGGCCGCGACCAACGCCGATCTCCTTCAATTCGCGCGAACGGTGATCGCGCTGCGCAAACAGCACCCGGTGTTTCGGCGCCGACGGTTCTTCGCGGGACGCCCGATCCGTGAGGGCGAGGAGGTACGCGATATCGCGTGGCTGACCCCGGCCGGCGAGGAGATGACCACCGCCGACTGGGATAGCGGGTTCGGCAAGAGCCTCGCCGTCTTCCTCAACGGTGACGCGATTCCAGAGCCGAACGCCCGCGGCGAACGGGTGTCCGGCGACTCGTTCCTGTTGTGCTTCAACGCCTACGACGAACCACTGGATTTCGTGACACCCGACGGCGATTACGCGGCCCAGTGGACCGCGGTACTCGACACCGCCGAGCCCGACGGCCAATGCTCGGCCGTGGTCGATGCGGGCAAGGCGGTGCGAGTGCAGGACCGCGCCCTTGTGGTGCTGCGCAAGAGCGGCTAGTCGCCGTTACGTCAGATAGCGGAAGGCCGCCGAATCTGGTTCCAGCCGTTCGATATCCAGATCCGAGACCTGCATCCGATCCAGCAGACCCGCTAGATCGTCGGGGTTGCTGAGCTCGATGCCCACCAGCGCGGCGCCCATTTCACGGTTGTTCCGCTTGACGTACTCGAACAGCGTGATGTCATCGTTGGGGCCGAGTATCTCGCCGAGGAAACGCCGCAGCGCACCCGGCTCCTGCGGGAAGTCGACCAGGAAGTAGTGCTTGAGCCCCAGGTGCACCAGCGAGCGTTCCAGGATCTCGCCGTATCGCGAAACATCGTTGTTGCCACCGGAAATCAGGCATACCACGGTGGATCGCGGCTCGATCGACATGTCGGCCAACGCCGCAACCGACAGTGCACCGGCGGGTTCCGCGATGATCCCCTCGTTCTGATACAGCTCCAGCATCGCGGTGCAGGCAGCGCCCTCATCAACCGTGGTGAGCGAGAGCATCTCCCCCGCCGCGGCCAGCAGCCGATACGGGGCAGCGCCGGCGACCTGCACGGCGCAGCCGTCGACGAACGGATCCACGTGGTCGAGCGGAACCGGGCCACCGGCACGCATGGCCGCGGCCATGCAAGCGGCACCGGCAGGTTCCACGCCCACCACGCGAACCTGCGGGGCACGCTCCCGCAGATAGGTGACGATTCCCGAGATGCAGCCTCCACCGCCGACCGGCACCACCACCACGTCCGGCGGGTTGTCCAATTGGTCGAGGATCTCGGCGGCGATGGTGCCCTGGCCCGCGATGGTCCGCACATCGTCGAAGGCCGGTACCAAAGTGGCGCCGGTACGTGCGGCGTCGGCCTTGGCCGCCGCCGCGGCCTCGTCGTAGCCGTGCCCGACGGCGATCAATTCCACGAAGCCGTTGCCGTGGTAGATGATTCGCTGCCGCTTCTGTTTGGGCGTCTTGCTCGGGATGTATACCCGGCCATGCACGCCCATCGACTTACACGCCAGCGCGAAGCCCTGGGCGTGATTGCCGGCACTGGAGCACACCACGCCGGCAGCCTTTTCCTCGTCGCTGAGCTGCATCAGCAGATTGAAGGCTCCACGCAGTTTGTACGACCGGACCGATTGCAGATCTTCACGTTTGAGGTACACGTTGGCGCCGGTGAGGGCCGAAAGCCGATCCGCATGCTGGACGGGAGTCGGGTGCACCACCTCGTCGATGCGCTTGGCCGCGGCATCGATATCGGCTGCCGTCACCACCTCGGGCGCGCTCAAGAGACCGGTGTCAGCACGAAAACCGGGATCTGACGGTCGGTCTTGGTCTGGTACTCCGCATACGGCGGGTAGGCCTCGACGGCGCGATCCCACCACGGTGCCTTCTCGTCACCGAAGACCTCGCGCGCCTGGTAGTCCTTGGTGGTGCTGCCGTCTTGCAGCTCCACGAGCGGGTTCTCTTTGACGTTGTAATACCACACGGGATTCTTGGGTGCACCGCCCAGTGAAGCGACAATCGCGTACTCGCCATCGTGCTCGACCCGCATCAGGGCGATCTTGCGCAGCTTGCCGGACTTGGCGCCCAGCGAGGTCAGCAGGATCACCGGCATATCAGCGATGGTGATGCCATCGGTGGTCCCGCTCTCAATAATCTTGGTCACCTGCTTCTGCGACCAATCGAGTCCACTGGGTTCGTATTCACCGGTTAATGGCATGCCGACAACTGTATCGCCGCGCTGCGACGTACTTCCACGCATATAGTTGCGCCGTGCTTTCTTTGGAGACGATGGTTAACCAGAATCTCTTCATCTGTCCGCGCTGCGGGGCGTCGATAGACAGTGCGGAGAATGTGTGGCGCTGCGCCAGTTCGGCGTGCGAGCTCCACACGGCGTCATTCCCGGTGGTGGGCGGCCTGCCGGCGCTCGTCGACTTCACCCGCAGCGTCCTGAACGCCGATCGGCTCCAGGCCGTCGATGGGGCATCCGCGCTCAAACGGTCGGGGTTGTTTCAGGTGGCGCAGCGACTCGTACACCCCGACAACACGGTCGCACCGACCGCTGTCGCCCACATGCTGCAGGCCCTTCGCGCCGACGAGCCGGGGCATGGCCGCCGGCCCAGGGTGTTGGTGATCGGCGGTGGCACCGTGGGCGGCGGCCTGGAAGCGTTGTATGCCGACGAGGCAATCGATCTGATCGCCTTCGACGTCTACGTCAGCCCGGTGGTGCAATTCGTGGGCGATGGCCACGCGATTCCGCTGGCCGACGGGTCGATGGACGGCGTCATCGTGCAGGCCGTGCTCGAGCACGTTGTGGAGCCGCGGCAGGTGGCACAGGAAATCCACCGGGTGCTGCGCAGCGGTGGAATCGTCTATGCCGACACCCCCTTCCTGCAGCAGGTACACGAGGGGCCCTACGACTTCACCCGCTTCACCGATAGCGGGCATCGATATCTGTTCCGCTCGTTCGAACGGATCGATTCCGGAGCGGTGGCCGGCGCCGGAACCGCGCTGCGATGGTCGATCGACTACTTCGTACGGGCCCTGACGCGATCTGTTCGTCTTGGCCGGGTGGCATCGCTGCTGTTCTTCTGGCTCAGCTACGCCGATCGCATCCTCGACCCAGGACACAGTTTGGACGGCGCCAGCAGTGTCTTCTTCCTGGGCCGAAAGGCGCCGGAGTCGATATCGGAGTCGGATCTGATCGACTACTACCGGGGCGGGATGAGGAAGACCAGCTAGTCCGTCTTTCCACACCCGTAGCCGCGTGTTCGGTTGACCGAACTTCCTCATTAGGCATATCCTGTATTTCATGACGACCTTCGAGCGCGCAGCAGATCAGGTGCGGTCCCTGGACGTCGCCGCGGTGGCATCGCCCGCCTACAAACTGCTCGCTCTCGGAATCGGTACCGCAGTCTTCCTGGTCACGCTCATGGTCGTGGCATCGATGTCGACCGCGCTGTTCTCCGCTTCTGCGGTAGCCAGCCTTGTCTGGCTCACAGGCTCGCTCATTCACTGAGCAGAATCTCGCTGCGGGGTGTAGTACATCCCCATGTCTTCGCCAACCGAATCGGCCGCCGGGCACCCGGCCGGGCACCGTATTGAACGACTCGCCCACGAAGTGTCCGACGACGTGCTGGCCGCCGAAAAACACCTGCCGTCCTGGCTGCGTCCCGGCGCTCCGGAAAGCCGGATACCGGTTCTCATCGCTCTTGTCGCGGCGATCTGCCTGCAGTTGGCCATCCCGGCCCAGTTCAACCTCACTCCGCGCTGGCCGCTGCCCGTCCTGGAGTCCGCGCTGCTGGTGGTCCTGGTTGTCCTCAACCCAATAAAGTTCACGCGTTCAACGACTCTCGGGCGCTGGGCGACGTATCTACTGATCGCCGCCATCACCGCCGACAACACCATCTCGGCAGTCCTGCTGGATTACAAGATCGTGTCGGGGCAGATGGGCGACAATCCGCGCGTGCTCCTGGGCAGCGGCCTGGCGATCTTCATCACCAACGTGATCGTATTCGGCATGTGGTACTGGGAGTTTGACCGGGGCGGTCCATTCGCGCGCCGCACGCCGGAAAGGCCACATCCGGACTTCATGTTTCCGCAGATGTCCAATCCCGAACTCGCACCGCCGGATTGGCGTCCGAAGTTCCCCGACTACCTCTACGTGAGTTTCACCAACGTCGTCGCCTTCTCCCCAACGGACACCATGCCGCTGTCACGGTGGGCCAAGATGCTGATGACTGTGCAGTCGATGGTGGCGCTCTCCACCGTCGCATTGGTACTCGCCCGTGCCGTGAACATTCTGAGCTAGCGGTGATCGCCCGGGATTCCGACTCATCCTCGGACGCACCCGACACCCTCAATCGCATCCTTCATCTGGCCACGATGATCGTGGTCAATGCCATTCCCCTGGCCGGCTGGTTCGCCGGAGGGTGGTCGGCCGGCACCACACTCGCGGTCTACTGGTTCGAGACCGTGGTGGCCTCACTGTTCGTCGCCCTTCGGACCGTCCTTCACAAACGGTGGAGTCCGCGTCGGGGCCATTTCCAATACCAGGCGCCGGGACCGGACCGTAGCCGCTCGCGCGATTCCTTCGTCACGGGGTTCCTTTTCACCACCCTCGTCTTCTCTGCCGCCCACGGCTTCTTCTTGGCCATCATCCTGTTTCTACTCACCCATAACGGCAAGGCCGCACTCATCGGTATCGACTGGCGCAGTGTGGTATTCGGTTGCCTGCAGGTATCCATCGCCCTGGCTGTCGACTTTCTGGTGGATCTGCCCTCCCTGCGCCGCTGGTCCTTCTGGCAGCTGGAGACGATGGCAAGCCGCGGGTTCCTACGAGTCGCCGTCGTGCACCTCACCCTGATCTTCGGGATGTTCGCGGTCGCGGTCACCGATGCGTCCTCCGCACTATTCGGAGTGTTCGTTGCCCTGAAGACCATGTACTCGTTGAGCACCACCTTCCCGCAATGGGAGCCGGCCACCCCGCCGCGCTGGCTCAGCCGAGCGATGAACCGCATCCCCAGCGCCCGCCCCGGACTGACCTTCGAGGAGCAATGGGCCAAGGATCGGCGCGATGAGGCCGCGCGGCGCAAGAAAAACGAAGAACCGTGGTCCGCGGCGAGGCATTAACCGTCTATCAGATGGGATCGCTACTGGAGTAGGTGTCGTTCGACTCAGGACGGGCACCGTAGCGCTGGGCGTACGCCTCGTGCTTGCGCGCGTGCTTCTCGCGGTTGCCGATGTCAGCGAGTTTCGGATCCAGATCGTGCTGGGCCAACCGGTAACGGCGCCAGATCTTGTTGAGGGCGTGGGTCATCAGAATTGCCCAGACGTAGATGGGCAGGGTAATCGCCACATGCAGCAGCGTTCCGCCGGGCAGAAGCCAGAATGGCGCCAGGATGAAGTGCGGCGGAATCACGTACCGGATCATGTGCCGGCGGACGGCGCCCGGCCCGGACAGGTCGTTGGCCACCCATTCCCGCATCGAGTCCGGTAAGCGCCGTCCATAGGCGTAGGTGATGAACTGCCCGATGCTGGGCCGGTCGGTCGTCATACAGAGCTCCTGGGCGCTAGACGGCTCTCGCCGGAGTGGACAGCAGACAGCCCTGCTGGAATACAGGTAAGGCCCCGGCGAGAGCCGTCAGGAACTATAGACGTGCCCCTGTCCAGCATTGTTGCCGGGTTGCTAATCTTTGCAAGTTGTCATGTGGTGAGATGGACTCGATATGGATGCACGTCAGCCGCTGTATCGGATGAAGGCGGATTTCTTCAAGACGCTGGGCCATCCGGTGCGCATACGCGTACTGGAACTGCTCAGCGAGCGCGATCAGGCCGTGTCGGAGATGCTGCCCGAAGTCGGCATCGAGGCAGCCAACCTCTCACAGCAGCTGGCCGTGCTGCGACGCGCAGGCCTGGTGACTGCCCGCCGCGAAGGCCAGTCGGTGCTCTACACCTTGACCTCGCCCCGTGTGGCAGAGCTGCTGGCGACCGCGCGCAAGATCCTCACCGGTGTGGTGGCCGATCAAGCCGAATGGCTCGACGGCACCGACGCGGCGAGCTAACCCCCCAGGCAGCCCGGTCCGAGTAACGCCTTGAGATCCCCCATCAGCGCCGAGGACGGGGTAACCCGCAGCGACTGATCGAGTTCCAGCGTGGTGACACGTTCGCCGCTGATCAACCGCAGATGCACCTGATTGGTACCGGGATGGCGTGCCAGCACCTGCTTGAGTGCCGTCACCTTGTCGATGGTGCACTGCCGCGTGGGCAGTGTCACGGCCACCGGACGGTCGTCGGATGCCTGCGAAAAATCAGGCACCACAAGGTCATTGGCGATCAGGGAGATCCGATCATCACGGATCGCCACCTTCGCGTTGACCAGAACCACGGCATCGTCGGCTATCTCGGCGCCGTACACCGAGTAGGCCTGCGGGAAGAAGAGCACCTCGATACCGCCCGTGAGGTCCTCCAGTTGCGCCGAAGCCCAGGGCATGCCGTTCTTGTTGACGCGGCGGTTGACCGAGGCCAGGATGCCGCCGACGCGCACCTGGGTGTCGTTGGCGATATCGCCCTCGAGGATCGTGGGAATCTGGGTGTCGGTCTGACGGCCCAACAGGTGCGCCACGCCGTTGAGGGGGTGCCCGGACACATACAGGCCCAGCATCTCTCGCTCCAGGGCCAGTTTGTGCTTTTCTTCCCACTCGTCGTCGGGAACCTTGATGGCGAAGACCTCCGAGGTGGCCGGGTCGTCCCCGCCCCCGAACAGATCGAACTGCCCCATGGCTTCGGCCTTCTTGGTGCCGAGCACCGAATCCACCGCGTCGGACTGCACAAGAAAGAGCCCCTTGCGGGGATGCCCGAGTGAGTCGAAGGCACCCGCCTTCACCAGCGATTCAGTCACCTTCTTGTTGCAGGCCGCGATATCGATCTTGTGCAGGTAATCCGAGAAGTCGGTGAAGGCACCCTTTTCCTCGCGCGTGGCGATGAGCGACTGCACCACGTTGGCACCGACATTTCGCACACCGCCGAGCCCGTAGCGGATGTCCTCCCCCACGGAAGCAAAGTTATGCACGGATTCGTTGACGTCCGGTGGGAGCACGGTGATGCCCAGGCGGCGGCAATCGGCAAGGTAGACGGCGGCCTTGTCCTTGTCGTCGCCGACGGACGTGAGGAGGCCCGCCATGTATTCGCCCGGGTAGTTGGCCTTGAGGTAGGCCGTCCAGAAAGACACCAGCCCATAACCGGCGGCGTGCGATTTATTGAACGCGTAGCCGGCGAACGGAAGAATGGTGTCCCACAACGCCTTCACGGCCTTCTCGGAGAAGCCGTTGTTGGTCATGCCCTCATAGAAGCCCTTGTACTCGGCCTCCAGCACTTCGAGCTTCTTCTTACCCATGGCCTTACGGAGCGCGTCGGCCTTACCCATCGAATACGAGGCGACCTTCTGGGCGATGAACATGATCTGCTCTTGGTAAACGATCAAGCCGTAGGTTTCGGACAGGATCTCCTTGAGCGGCTCCTCAAGCTCCGGGTGGATGGGCTTGATCGGCTGCCGACCGTTCTTACGGTCGGCGTAGTCGTTGTGCGCATTCATGCCCATCGGGCCCGGGCGGTACAGGGCCAGCACGGCGACGATGTCGTTGAACCCGGTGGGCTGCATGCGCCGCAGCAGGTCTCGCATCGGCCCGCCATCGAGCTGGAATACACCGAGAGTGTCACCCCGGGAAAGCAATTCGTAGGTTGCCGGGTCGTCGAGCGGCAGATGATCCAGGTCCAGATCGATGCCACGATTGGCCTTGATGTTGTCCAGTGCATCCCCGATGACGGTGAGGTTGCGCAGGCCCAGAAAGTCCATCTTCAGCAGGCCGATGGCCTCACACGAGGGATAGTCCCAGCCGGTGATGATGGCGCCGTCCTGGGCGCGCTTCCAGAGCGGGATGGCCTCGGTCAGCGGCTCCGAGCTCATGATGACCGCGCAGGCGTGCACGCCGGCGTTGCGGATCAAGCCCTCGAGGCCGAGCGCTGTCTGGTAGATGTTGCGCACATCCGGATCGGTGTCGATCAGGGTGCGGACCTCGGCGGCCTCCTTGTACCGCTCGTGCTCGGGGTTGGTGATACCCCACACCGGGATGTCCTTGGCCATGATCGGCGGCGGAAGTGCCTTGGTGATGCGGTCCGCGATCGCGAAACCAGGCTGCCCGTAGTGGATTCGCGCCGAATCCTTCAGGGCCGCCTTGGTCTTGATGGTGCCGAAGGTGATGACCTGTGCGACCCGGTCGCTACCCCACTTGTCCGTGGCGTAGCGCACCATCTCACCGCGGCGGCGGTCGTCGAAGTCGATATCGATATCGGGGGCCGAGGGCCGCTCCGGGTTGAGGAATCGTTCGAACAGCAGGCCGTGTGGGATGGGGTCGATGTTGGTGATGCCGAGCGCGTAGGCGACGAGCGAACCCGCGGCCGAGCCACGGCCCGGTCCGACCCGGATGCCGACCTCCTTCGCGTGCGAGACGAGGTCACCGACGACGAGAAAGTATGCGGGGAAGCCCTTTTGCTTGATGACATCCAGCTCGTAATGAGCACGGGTGAAGTACTCGTCGGGGACTCCCCCCGGAACCCCCTCGAAGCGGCGCTCCAGTCCACGGTCCACTTCCTTGCGCAGCCAGGAATCTTGATCTTCGCCCTCGGGTACCGGGAAGACCGGCATCCGGTCCTTGAAGTTCCAGACATCCTCGTACGACTGCACGCGTTCGGCGATCAGCAACGTGTTGTCGCAGGCTCCGGGGACGGCGTCATCCCACAGCTCCCGCATCTCGGACGCGGGTTTCAGGAAGTAGCCGTCGCCGTCGAACTTGAAGCGGGTGGGATCCGACAACGTCTTGCCGGTCTGCACACACAACAACGCCTCGTGGTTGTGTGCATGGTCCTTGGTGACGTAGTGACAGTCGTTGGTGGCCAGCGGCGGGATGCCGAGTTTCTTGCCGACCTCCAGCAGACCCTCGCGCACCCGGCGTTCGATGGACAGCCCGTGGTCCATCAGTTCCAGGAAGAAGTTGTCCTTGCCGAAGATCTCCTGCCACTTGGCCGCCGCGGCCACCGCCTCGTTCTCCTGCCCGAGGCGAAGCCTGGTCTGCACTTCACCGGACGGACATCCCGTGGTGGCGATGACACCGCTGGCGTGTTCGGCGATGAGCTCGGCGTCCATGCGCGCCCACTTACCCAGCTGACCCTCGAAGGAGGCCAGCGAGGACAGCTTGAACAGGTTGCGCAGGCCCGTCGCGTTCTCGGCCACCATCGTCATGTGGGTGTAGGAGCCCGAACCGGACACGTCGTCGGATTTCTGGCCGGGATCACCCCAGAACACGCGTTTGGTGTCGAACCGCGACGCCGGGGCGATATAGGCCTCGATACCGATGATCGGTTTGACCCCGGTGGCGGTGGCCACGTTGTAGAACTCGCTGGCGCCGTACATGTTGCCGTGGTCGGTCATACCGACCGCCGTCATGCCCAGGCGCTCCACCTCGGCAAGCATCGGCTTGATCTTCGCCGCACCGTCGAGCATCGAGTACTCGGTGTGGTTGTGCAGGTGCACGAACGAAGAATTCGAGGAGCTCACACGTGCCTTTCGTACCGACCCACGATGGGGGCGTCAATCGTTAGAGGGGTCAGTTTATGGCGACGGTCTGACAGACCCGGGCGTGTCGGGGGTGTGTCGTCGCGCTCATCCAGCAACCCGATTCCCAGCGGTCACAAAAGCCCCGCCAGCAACGGTTATGCCGAGGCCCAGCCCGGCGCGCAGTCGACGTCGACCACGTACGTCATGGTCTTCACGACAGTGCCGTCCCGGCCGGAACCTTCCCCCTCGATATGAAAGCTGTCGTCGTTCCTGGTCGCCTTGATCTGCTCACCGACGTTGTCTTCCTCGTGAAGCAAAATGATGAGCTCAGGTGTCTGAATATCGAACATCTGGACCGCCAGCGAACTCGGGTCAAGCTTCACCATCGCATGCCCCCCGGAGACCCTCTTCGGTCCGACGTTGATGAGTAGCTGGGTCACGCCTTGGTTGGTAAAGCAGTAGACCGGGCCGGGCATGTTCAACAGCGTGCCGTCGACCGTGACCCTGGCCGTGCCCGACTGGATGATGGTCGGGTGTCCGCCCCCGGTCCTCAGCGCTTTCACCGTTCTCTGCGGTGGCATCGCACCCGCGGCGGCAGCCACGATGTTCGCGTCCGCGGCCCTCAGTTCCTCTGCGCTCGGCTGCCCCGCGCCCGAAGCACAACCGGACAGCGCCATGGCGATCACTGCCGCCCCGATGATCATGTGTCGCAACACTCAATCCCTCCCGTTGATCGGCGCCATATCGCTCTGCGAAACGGTAGCCTGCCGGCCCATCGGGCGCTGCAAGATCAGCGAGCCGCGCACGGTGTCGACCGTGAAGATCGCCAGCGCCACCCAAATCAGGACAAAGCCCGCCCAACGCTCCGGCGACATCGCCTCATGCTTGACCAGCACGCCCCACAGCATCTGCAACGTCGGCGTCAGGTACTGCAGTAGCCCGAGGGTCACCAGCGGAATGCGTTGTGCCGCTACGCCGAACAACAGCAACGGCAGAGCCGTCACCACGCCGCTGAGCACCATCAGCGCCGTATGACCGTGGGCGTAGCCGAGGAAGTGCTGCTGCCCCGTCGCGCCGAGGAACACCAGGTAGGCGATCGCGAACGGTGCGGCGACGATCCCCTCGGCGGTCAGACTCACCCGCGGGTCGACGGTGACGGTTTTCTTGATGGCGCCGTATCCCGCGAACGAAACAGCAAGTATCAACGTGATGACGGGTAGCTGCCCGTAATTGACGGTCAGCACCGCAACCGCGCTGAAGGCCAGCACGAGCGCCACCATCTGCCATCGACTCAATGACTCCCGGAAGATCAGCACACCCAACAACACCGTCACCAACGGATTGATGAAGTACCCGAGTGCGGCGTCCAGCACATGCCCGGAGTTGACGGCGTAGATGTAGACACCCCAGTTGAGGGCGATCAGCACCGAGGCACCGACAAGCAGCCCCCAGTTGCGCAGGCCCATGGTGGCCAGATCACGCAGCCGACGAGAGACGGCAACGACAATCACCATCAGCAGCAGGGTCCAGATCATGCGATGTGCCAGGATCTCCACCGCGCTCGCCGGTTGCAGCAGAGGGAAGAACGCCGGGAACAATCCCCACATCAAGTAGGCGGCAGCGCCGAATAGGTAGCCGGACTTCAGACGACGGTTCTGCTCGGGAGCGGTAACGGCCGCGCTCATCGCAAAACGTCGAGCGCGTGCGCCAGATCCTCCGGGTATTCGCTGGTGATCTCCATCCAGCGGCCGTCCGTCGGGTGGGCGAAGGCCAACGATTTGGCATGCAGCCATTGCCGTTCCAACCCGAGCTTGGCGGCCAGCGTGGGATCCGCACCGTACGTCAGATCTCCACAGCAGGGATGTTTGATGGCCGAGAAATGCACCCGGATCTGGTGGGTACGACCGGTTTCCAGGTGTACGTCGAGCAAGCTGGCCGCGACAAACGCCTCGACGGTGTCGTAGTGGGTAATGGAGTGTCGACCGTCTTCGACGACGGCGAATTTCCAATCGTGTCCGCGATGCCTGCCAATGGGGGCGTCGATAGTGCCGCTGGATGGGTCCGGATGTCCTTGCACGAGAGCGTGATACCGCTTCTCGACGCGCCGGTATTTGAAGGCGCGCTTGAGCTCGGTGTACGCCTTCTCCGACAGCGCCACGACCATCACCCCGGACGTTCCGACATCCAGACGGTGCACGATCCCCTTGCGTTCGGGAACCCCGGAGGTGGTCATCCGGAACCCGGCGGCGGCGAGCCCACCGAGCACAGTGGGACCCGTCCAGCCGACCGAGGCGTGGGCGGCGACACCTGCCGGTTTGTCGACGGCAACCAGGTCGTCATCGGCGTAGAGGATCTTCATGCCCTCGATGACCTCGACACGGTTCTCCGGAGGGGCCTTGGGTTCGGGCAGCGTGACCTCCAGCCAGGTGCCGGCGGTCAGCTTCTCGGATTTGGCGACGACGACGCCGTCCAGGAGCACCGCACCCTCCTCGGCGAGGGTGGCCGCGGCGGTGCGCGAAAGTCCCAGGAGCCGAGCCAATCCCGCGTCGACGCGCATACCGGACAAGCCATCGGGAACAGGCAGGGAACGCGAGGTCATGATGGCTTGGTCTGGGAAGACTGCGCGTCCGCGCTCTCGGCGTCCTCGTGGTCCGGATTCACGTCGTGGTCCGGAGTCGCGTCCTCGCTGCTGGATTCCTGCGGCTGCGAGCGTCCTTCCCGGTCGTAGTCGTAACCGAACAGCGACAGCGCCACCAGCAGGATCGCTCCACCCACCACTGACGGGTCGGCGACGTTGAAGACCGGCCACCAGCCCACCGACAGAAAATCGACCACATGGCCGCGTAGCGGCCCGGGTCCGCGGAAGAACCTGTCGACCAGATTGCCCAACGCCCCGCCAAGAATCATGCCCAAGCCGATTGCCCACCACGTCGAGACCAACCGGCGACCGATGAACAGGATTCCCACCACAACCGAAATGGCGATGAGGGTCAGGACCCAGGTGTAGCCCGTCGCGAACGAGAACGCCGCACCCGAATTGCGCACCAGAGTCCAGCTGACGGTGTCGCCGAAGATCGGCACGGGTTTGCCCGGCTGTAGCAGCCTGACGGCAATCACCTTGGAGACGACATCCAGCACAAGCACCACCGCCGCCACGATGAGCAGCAGTTTTATCCGCCGCTTGGGCTTCGGGGCGGTCTCGGGCTCATCACTCACGCCCCCCATCATCCCTTACTCGGCGGGGCGCTTTGCGCAGCCTGTCTGCGATGATCGCGGCTGTGTCCCCTGCTCTTGGCCCGAAAGCCTCATCACCGACTCTCGTGCTGTTGACGACCGGCGGAACCATCGCGACCGAGGTGGACGGTGACGGCATCGCCCGGCACGCCAGTTCGGGGGACGATCTGCTGGCGGCGAGCGGCTACGGCGAGGTCCTGGTCGATGACCTGATGACGATCGACAGCGCGGAGATGACACCGCAACGCTGGCAGCAGATCGCCGCGTCCGTTCGTGGGCATGTGGCCCGCGGCGCGACCGGAATCGTCATCGCGCACGGCACCGACACCCTCGAGGAAACGGCCTTGTGGCTCGCGTTGACGTGCGCGGTGCCGGTACCCGTGGTGCTCACCGGGGCGCAGCGCAGCGGCGACCACCCCGAATCCGATGGTCCGGGCAATCTGCGTGATGCCTTGACGGTGGCCGCGAGCGGCGCCGTGCTGGGCGTCGTGGTGTGCTTCGCCGGCCAGGTGTACCCGGCCGTGGGCATCCGCAAGGTCGATCTGGCCGCCCCGGACGGGTTCGCCGGTGTGTCCCCCGTCGGGCACGTACGCGAAGGCCAGTTCTTACGTGTCGCCGACTCGCCCTCGGCATTTCTGGGCACCGTGACCCGCCCGGCGCTGCCACGTGTTGATGTCGTGAGCCTCTACCCCGGTACCGACGGCGTGGCGCTGGACGCCTACGCACGGGCCGGCGCGCAGGGCCTGGTGCTGGAGTCCATGGGCGCAGGGAATGCCAATGACGTTGTCATCGAATCGGTTTCCCGCCACATCGAGAATGGCATCCGCGTCGTGGTGACCACTCGGGTACCGGGTGGCGTACTGGCCGCAGGCTACGCACCGGGGCAGAAACTGGTCGATTCCGGCGCGGTGATGGTGCCTCACCTACGTGCCGGGCAGGCACGCGTGCTGTTGATGGCGGCGCTAGCCACCGGCTCCGATCTCGTCTCCGTCGTCGAGCGGCTCGGCTGACTCCCCCAGCCAATCCAAACTCGCCACCGGGTCGGCGCGGGTGACACCGGGATCGTCTACCGCGAAGGTACGTGCGATACCCGGCCCGCTACTGCGTGTCTCGAACCTCACCGTCATCACGCCGTGGCCGGTGCCCTGTATCCAGCCGTGGCCGAATTCGTGATGGTCGACATCGTCGCCGACGCCCCAATGGGATTTGTGTGGAACAGATTTCGCCAGGGACGGCGCCTCGTCGGTTTCGGCAACGGGTTCGGTCTGATCCAAATCGGGGAACAGCGAGGTCTGCTGTACATCCGAGAATCCCGAAAATCCGACGCCGACAAGACGGATGGGACCGATCTCTACGGGGTCAAGCAGCAGCCTGCGGGCGGCTGACATCAGCACGGCGCGTTCCGTGGTGGCATACGGCATGGTCGCCGACCTGGTGAGGATGCTCATATCCGAGCGCCGCAGTTTGACCGTGACGGTGCGCACGGCACGACCGTGCTTGATGAGGCGCTGATGGGCGTGCAGACCGATGGGCTCGATGGCCTCGCGCAGTTGATCCAGAGTGGTCAGATCATCCGGGAAGGTGGACTCCGCGCTGATCTGTTTGGTTTCGGCACGTTCGGCCACCGGACGCTCGTCGATACCGCGCGCAAGCTGGTGCAGCGCAGGGCCGATCGTGCCGCCCAATACCGAGGCCGCCTCACTGGTCCGCAATGCGGCGAACTGACCAATGGTGTTGATTCCCAGCCTGTTCAGGCGCTCTTCGGCGACAGGGCCGATGCCCCATAACTTGCGCACCGGCAGGTCATCGAGCAGCGACCGTTCCTCATCCGGTGCGATGATCCGCATGCCGTCGGGTTTGGCCAGCCCCGAAGCGATCTTGGCGATCTGTTTCCCCGAACCCGCCCCAACCGATGCGGTGAGACCGGTCTCGCTGAGCACACGCGCGCGAAGCTCCTCGATGTATTCCGCGACTGAACTTGTTGCAGCACCGGCTAATTCGGCAGGCTCTCCGAACGCCTCGTCGAAGGACAGCTGCTCCAGAATGGGGATCATCGACCGCACCGTCGCGAATACCCGCCTGCTGGCCACTCCGTATACCGAGCCCCGCGGCGGCAAGACAACGGCGTTGATGCCCACCAGGCGACGCGCCTGGTGCATCGGCATGGCCGACCGGGCCCCGAACACCCTGGCCTCATAGCTCGCACCGGCGACAACGCCCCGGCCTCCGGCACCGCCGACGAGAACCGGCCGGTCACGCAGGGTGGGCCTGGTCAACTGCTCGACGGAGGCGAAGAAGGCATCCATGTCGAGGTGCAGAACCCATCGACCGGCAGCACACACGCGATCATCGTATTGCGGGCTACTGACCGGTCAGAACTCTCAGCCAGTGGGGTACGGCGGCCCGAGCGCGGATTCCGTTCCATCCAGTCTGTCGGAAGCTCGATATGGATTGGCCGAATCCCGGTAGTCGCATGCCTGCAGGGCCCCTAGCCTGGGGTTATGGCAATGAATTTGGTGCACCGGTGGTGTTGTAGCTCGGATATGTGGGCACGCAAGACCGAGTCGCAGCTCCTCCCGTGGGCGCTGCAGGGGGTTGAGCTCGGTGCGGACACTCTGGAGATCGGTCCCGGTTATGGCGCGAATCTGCGCGTGCTGACCAAGCGCACTCCGCAGCTCACCGCGGTGGAGATCGACGAAACCATGGCGTCGCGGCTCCAACGGCTCTATGGCGATCAGGCAACCGTGATCCAGGGCGATGGCACCCGGCTGGGGTTCGACGACGATCGCTTCAGCTCCGTGGTGTGCTTCACCATGTTGCATCATGTCCCGACATCCGATCTGCAGGATCAGCTGTTCGCACAGGCACACAGGGTGCTGGCCCCGGGAGGTGTCTTCGCCGGCAGCGATGGCGTGCACTCCACGTTCTTCCGGCTGTTGCACATCGGCGACACCTACAACCCGGTGCCGACCACATCACTGCCGGATCGCCTGCGCGCCGCGGGCTTCACCGATATCGAGCATCACCTCGACGGCGGCAATCAGCGCTGGCGCGCGGTCAAGGCCGCATAGAACCGGGGGTCTGGCGCAGAGGTTGCCAGGGTGCCCGGCTGGGAGCGACCAACGCCTTGGCGTTGCATCGTTGTCGCTCCCAGCCGGGCACAGGAGACATCAACCGGACCGGGCCTAACCCGCTGCCTTCTTCAAGGACACCCGGACCCCGTCACCGAGATCGGTAGCGGGCGTCCGCACATCCTGACCGGCTTCACCGATTTCCAGTGTGGTGGCCAAGATTTCGCCCGCGATCAGATCGCGGTGGCGTTCCGCCCACGCGCGATGCTCGGCAGGCACGTCGAGGACGACCTCGATGCGGTCCGAGACCTCCAGGCCCGTAGATTTGCGTAGGTCCTGCAGCTCGCGGATGAGATCGCGCGCCCAGCCCTCTGCTTCCAACTCCTCGGTGACGGTGTCATCGAGTATGACCAGTCCACCACCTTCGGGAAGCGCTGCTGTCGAATCCGGCTCAGCGGCAACCAGTTTCGAATCGAACTCGCCTTCCTGCAGGGTGATACCCGCAGCGACGACGGTGCCGTCGCTGCGTTGTTCCCAGTCGCCGGACTTGACCGCGCGAATGACCGTCTGCACGTCCTTGCCCAACCGCGGGCCTGCGGCGCGTGCGTTGACCGTCAGCTCGAACTTGCCGTAGACAGCGATGTCGTCGGTCAGCTCAACGGATTTCACATTGAGCTCGTCGGCGATGAGTGCGGTGTACGGCTCCAAACGCTTCGGATCGGGCACCGCCACCGTGAGCTTGCGCAGCGGCAGCCGGACCCGCAACTTCTTGGCCTTACGCAGGGAAGACCCGGTGGAGGCGACCTTCCTGACCTCGTCCATGGCCGCCACCAGATCCGGATCAGCGGGCAGTACGGATTCGGGCACCCAATCGGTCAGGTGCACCGACCGCTCCCCCGTCAGTCCCCGCCAGATGACCTCGGTGGTCAGCGGCAACAGCGGCGCTGCCAGGCGGCAGATCGTCTCCAGCACGGTGTGCAGGGTGTCGATCGCATCAGCATCTTCATCCCAGAACCGCGATCGCGACCGTCGCACATACCAATTGGTGAGGGCGTCGGTGAATTGCCGTAACTGTTCGCAGGCGCCCGAGACATCGCAGTCATCCATGGCCTTGGTGAGGTCATCACGCAGCTGCGCCAACTTGGCCAGAATGTACTTGTCGAGCACCTGTGTCGAATCGGTCCGCCAGGTCCCGGGTTTGGGTGCGTACAACTGCAGGAAGCTCCACGCGTTCCACAGCGGCAGCAGGACCTGCCGTACGCCTTCCCGGATGCCCTGCTCGGTGACGATCAGATTGCCGCCGCGCAAGATGGGCGAGGCCATGAGGAACCAGCGCATCGCATCGGATCCGTCACGGTCGAACACCTCGTTGACGTCTGGATAGTTGCGTAGCGACTTGCTCATCTTCTGGCCGTCGTTGCCCAGGACAATGCCGTGGGACACACAGGTTCTGAAGGCCGGACGGTCGAAGATCGCGGTCGCCAGCACATGCATGACGTAGAACCAGCCTCGAGTCTGGCCGATGTACTCCACGATGAAATCGGCCGGGAAATGATTCTCGAACCACTCGGCGTTCTCGAATGGGTAGTGCACCTGTGCGTAAGGCATTGAACCCGAGTCGAACCAGACGTCGAAGATATCCGGGATGCGGCGCATGACGGACTTGCCGGTCGGGTCATCGGGATTGGGCCGGGTCAGCTCGTCGATGTATGGCCGGTGCAGGTTGGTCGGCCGAACCCCGAAGTCGCGTTCCAGCTCGTCGAGGCTGCCGTAGACGTCGATCCGCGGATACGCCGGATCGTCGGACTTCCACACCGGAATGGGGCTGCCCCAGTATCGGTTACGAGAGACCGACCAGTCGCGCGCGCCTTCCAGCCACTTGCCGAACTGGCCGTGCTTGACATGCTCCGGATACCAGGTGATCTGCTCATTGAGCTCGACCATCCGATCCCGGAACTCCGTCACCTTGATGAACCAGGACGACACCGCCCGGTAGATCAACGGGTTGCGGCAGCGCCAGCAGTGCGGATACGAGTGGTCGTAGGTCTCATGGCGCAACAGCACCGCGCCATTGGCGGCAGCGGCCCCCGTCCCCTGCTTGAGGTCCTTGATGATCTGCGCGTTGGCATCGAATACCTGTTGCCCCTGGTAGTCGGGCACTGTGGCATCGAATCGCCCCTTGGAGTCCACCGGGGTGACCGGAGTGATTCCCGCCTTGTCGGTGACGTTCTTGTCCTCTTCACCGTAGGCGGGCGCCATATGCACAATGCCCGTGCCGTCCTCGGTGGTGACGTAGTCGGCAGGCAACACGGTAAAAGCAGCGGGCGCGTTGCCTTCCTGGAAATACGGAAACGGCGGAAGATATCGCAGACCCAGTAGGTCCTCACCGGTATAGGTGTCCAACACGGTGGGCTCCTCGCCCAGTTCCCGCGCGTACGCGCCAACCCGTGCCTGCGCCAACACGTAACGGTCCGTTGTGCCATCACGACCCTCGGTCGCCACGACCACGTAGGTCACCTCGGGGTTCACCGCGACCGCCAAGTTGGATGGCAGCGTCCAGGGCGTTGTGGTCCAGATCAGCAACCGCGCCCCATCGAGGGCCGCCCACCGTGTGCCCTCGTTGCCGGCAATCCGGTAGCCGACGGTGACGGCGGGATCCTGACGACTCTGGTACACATCGTCGTCCATGCGCAGTTCGTGGTTGGAAAGCGGCGTCTCATCGCGCCAGCAGTACGGCAATACGCGGTAGCCCTCGTAGGCCAAGCCCTTGTCCCACAGCTGTTTGAACGCCCAAATGACCGATTCCATGAAGGTTGGGTCCAGCGTCTTGTAATCGTTGTCGAAGTCCACCCAGCGCGCCTGCCGCGTCACATACTCGCGCCATTCCTTGGTGTAGCGCAGCACCGATTCGCGGCAAGCTTCGTTGAACTCGGCAATACCCATCGAATCGATCTGGGACTTGTCGGTGATGCCCAGCTGTCGTTCGACTTCCAGTTCTGCGGGCAAACCGTGGGTGTCCCAACCGAATCGGCGATCCACCTGATATCCGCGCATGGTCTGGTAGCGCGGGACGATGTCTTTGACGTAGCCGGTGAGCAGGTGCCCGTAATGTGGCAGCCCGTTCGCGAACGGCGGCCCGTCGTAGAAGACGTATTCCGGGGAGCCGTCCCGGTTCTCGATACTGGCGCGGAACGTGTCGTCCTCGTCCCAGTAGCGCAACACCTGCTTTTCCAGCTCGGGAAGATTCGGCGATCCGCTGCGCTGATCGGCGCCTAGCGCGGTCCGCGGGTACGCGTCTGTGGATGAGCCGCTTGCGCGAAGACCATCAGACATATCGGTACATCTCCCTGTGCTCGCTGGCACGGGGACGATGGGACGCCGTCGGCGCACCTCCGCGGTACCACCCCGCTTGCCCCGACCTGTGCGGGGCCTCTCGCAATGGCTGTGACGGGCCTACCCGTCCGGTTCTACTGGGTTATCCGCGCTCGGCACGGAACTTTTCTTCCGGAGACTCCCCGGTGATGGCCGGATCGGTGTCTGTGACGGCAATTCTATTCGGGTGCGCTGATATGGACAAACCGGTTTCGAAGCATCATCACGGCGGCCAAGACCAGGGCCATTGCCAACAGCGCGCCCACGAAGAGCACCGTCAATCCCCAGCCACCTGCTTGGTAAGCCAGACCGCCTGCGGCCCCTGCCACCGAGCTGCCCAAGTAGTAGCTGAACAAGTACAGGGCCGACGCCTCGGCCCGGTCACGCTGTGCAACGGCGCCAACCCATCCACTCGCGACGGTATGGGCGGCGAAGAAGCCGGCGGTGAACACACCCACGCCGATGATCACGGTGACCAGTGAATCCGGGATGGTCAGCGCGAGCCCGACGGCAGTGATGACGACCGCGCAGATCAGGACCAGTCCCCGGCCACGGCGGTCCGCCAGCCGACCGGCCACCGCCGACGACGCGGTTCCGGCCAGGTAGAGCAGGAAGAGCAGCCCGGCTATGGCCGTCGGTAATCCGAACGGCGGCGCGACGAGGCGATAGCCCAGGTAGTTGTAGACGGTGACAAACCCACCCATGAGCACGAATGCCAGTCCGAACATGATGAGCAGGACCGGGTTTCGCAGGTGTACGCCGAGGACTCGCATCGTGGTGCCGACCCTGACCCTTTTCGGCACGAAGAACTGCGACTTCGGAAGCAGCACCGCGAACAGCACTGTGCACACCAAAGTCATTGCGCCGCTGCCCAGTAGCGCGATCCGCCAGTTGCTCACGTCGAGCACCGAGGACGCCACCAGCCGTCCGGCGAGCCCACCCACCGTCGTGCCCGCGATGTATCTGCCCATCGCCGAACCCAGCGAGCCCGGGTGCACCTCCTCAGCCAGAAATGCCATTGCCACTGCCGGAATTCCAGCCAGCGCGACACCTTCGGCAGCGCGGCCGATCAGCAACACCGTGAAGGTGGGGCTGGCCGGTAGCAGCAGCCCGATGATCGTCGTGGCGATCGCCGAGACCAGCATGACCCGGGTGCGGCCGAACCGTTCCGAGAGTGCACTCGCCGGAATGATCGACAACGCGAGCATTCCGGTGGTCACCGAGACCGTCAGCGCGGCAGCGGCGGGGCTCACCCTGAAATCCGCGGAGAGCGCCGGGAGCACCGCCTGCGTGCCGTAGAGGGCGGCGAAGGTCGCAAGCCCGGCGGCAAAGAGCGCGCCGGTCAGACGCCGATATCCGGCAGTGCCCGTCTGGTGGGGCACCGGGTCTGCGCCGCAGATCGCCGGAGTGCCCTGAGTACTCGGAGCCATCGCCATGGGTCTCAATGTTGCTCCGAACCCTGCATATTGCGGAAATGAGCAATTTGTCGCTTTATAATTCAGAAAAGACATAAATGGAGGTGAAGGCGTGGCAGACGGAGACTACGAGTGGTACATCACACTCGCCGAGCTACAAAACGTCACCGCCGCCGCCGACCAGCTCCAGATCGCGCAGCCGACGCTCACCCGAATGCTGGCCCGGCTGGAACACCGCCTCAATGTGCAGCTCTTCGACCGGCACGGCAAGCGGATCACCTTGAATCCGTTTGGGCGGATCTTCTATCAGCACGCCCGGCGGGCTCAAATGGAGCTGGACTCCGCACGTCGCGCCATCGACGACCTCGCGAACCCCGCCGAGGGTGAGATCCGCCTGGGGTTCCTGCACACCTTCGGCCCCACGCTGGTCGCCGGGTTGATCGCGGGATTCGCGGCGACGTCACCGCATGTGCGGTTCGTGCTGGAGCAGGGCGCCGCGGGCAGCCTCGATGATCTCGTCGCGAACGGCGATCTTGACGTCGCGATCGTCTCTCCTCGCCCACGTCGCGCAAATCTTGGGTGGCGCAATCTCTTCCGGCAACGCCTCGGTATCGCCGTACCCACCGATCATCGTCTGGCGCAGGCCGAAGACGTATCCATGGCCGATCTTGCCGACGAGCCATTTGTCGCGATGCCTCGGGGATTCGGTATGCGCCGCCTGCTCGAAGAGCTCTGCGCCGCTGCGCAATTCCAGCCACGCATCGTGCTCGAATCAAGCAATTTGACAACGGTCGCGGGCCTGGTGGCGGCGGGCCTGGGCATCGCCGTGCTCCCTGTCGATGCCACCACGTACCCGTCGGACTTGAGGCTGTTACGTCTCGTCGATGCCGACGCGCACCGGGACGTCGGCATCATCTGGAGCTCCGGGCAGCCGCTGTCGCGGCCCGTCCGAGATTTCATATCCCACGCCGTTGCGTCGACGTAGGCCACAATCATCTGCATGTCTGTCGAAGTGCCGCCCGAGAATGGGATAGCCCATGCCATCGGGCAGATCGACACCGCCGCCGATGAATCGGCGTTCTACGCGGCGGTGGGGGCGGCCCGGACGGTGATAGCGCACGAGGCCAGGGCACGCACCCCGGAGGCAACGCTTGCCGCCGCGTGGTCGGAGGCCTTGCGGCACAGCGTCCGGACGGCGGCACGACTACTGACCGATGCGGTGAACCCGGGCTGGACCTGGTTCGTTTCGGGAAGTGTGGCCCGCGGCGAGGCGGCACCTGGTTCCGATATCGAGACCATGCTCGCCATTGACGACGAGGTCGACGGCGACGGGAAAGCTCGCCTCATGGAACTGGCAGCCCAGGTGCACGCGATGCTCGAGCGCACCGGCATCGGCAGCGATTCCAACGGAGTCCTGGCAAGTCGTGGCCGATTCTGTCGCCGAACCACCAACTGGTACGAGGGAATCGAACGCTGGTGCGCCAATCCGCCGGAAGACCGGGGAGTCGTGATGACGGGGTTACTGGCCGATTCTCAAGGAGTGGGCCCGGGGGCGTTGGTACCCGACAACGCCCTTCGCCGCGAGAACGCCCGCTGCGCACAGCGCCACTACCCCATCCGGTTGGCCATGTTGCAGGACGCGGTGGCCGTGCGCGCCGGATTCCCTTCGCGATTGCGGATATTCGCCACACAATCCGACACCGTGGATCTCAAGGTCGCCGCGATCGACCCGGTGGTCAAGATCGCGCGCTGGGCTGCGTTGTCGGCCGGTTCGGATGCGCTCGCCACACCGGCTCGGCTGGATGCGGCGGCGGCCGCCGACGTTCTGGATCCGGATGACGTCTCGACGCTGCACGATTGTTTCGGCTGGCTTCTGCGATTTCGGTGGCGGTCTGCTGCGGCGTCGTTACAGGACGGACAGCAGACGTCCGACACCGTCTCGCTGTCCGCCCTGGCCCCGCAGGAACGTGCGGTGTTGCGGGGTATCGCGCGTGAGATCGCCGGCATCAGGCGCAAACTGATCTACCTATCGTCGACATCCTCATTCCGATAAACGGTCGTACCAGCGCATCGCCCACTGCGCATCTCCCAGGGCCGTATGCCGCTGGCCGGCGCTCGGGGTTTTCACACCGAATTGCAAGGAGAGATTGGAATAGTCGGCATCCGGTATCAACCCGCGGTCCCGGATCCGTGCCGCGGTGGCGGTGACAACATCGAAGACGTCCGGATTCCATGTCGGACTGACCCCATGGGATGCAAACATCTGTGTCAGACACTCGGTATCGAACGCTGGGATCACCCCGACAATGGTGGCCCCGGATGTCCATTCCTCGATGAGTGAAACAGCCTCGGCGGCACGGAAAACACGGGGGAACTGCAAGGGCCGCAGGCGAACCTGCGGATGACGCTTGTGAAAGCCGCTGATTTCCAGCCCCGCCGGATCGGCCGAATCCAGATCCAGGTCTTGGACGTCGATACACAGGTGCAGTTGCCGCTGCCCCTCATCGGTCCGCCGGATGATCGCGATTTCCCACGGCTGACGCTCGCGATGAAGCCCGGTGGTCTCGGTATCGAGAAATACCAGAGGGCTTGCTTCGTTGGCCATGCGGACCTAAGAACTGAGGTCGAGTAGCCGCTCGGCGGCCAGCGCGGGTGTCAGGGTGCCCTCGCGCACCTGCTGCTCGATATCCGCCCGCGACGCCTTGACATCGGGTGCGTTGAGCACCCGATCCAGGACCGCATCGCGCACCATCGCCCACATCCAGTCCACTTGCTGACGACGGCGTTTGACCTCGAACTCCCCCGCCTCGGTCAGCACCGCGCGATGCTGCAGCACCGTGTCCCACATCTCGGACACCCCGTCGTTCTCCAGCGCGCTCATGGTGAGAACCGGTGGGCGCCACAGGGTGTCATGCGGGTAGATCAGGCGCAACGCTCCCGACAACTCGCGTGCGGCCTTTTTTGCCTCGATGGCATGCGCACCATCAGCCTTGTTCACCACCACGATATCCGCGAGCTCGAGCACACCCTTCTTGATGCCCTGCAGCTGATCGCCGGTGCGCGCCAGCGTCAAGAACACAAAGGTGTCAACCATGTTGGCGACAGTGACCTCGGACTGCCCAACGCCGACGGTCTCGATCAGGATGATGTCGAATCCGGCGCCCTCCAACAGCACGACCGTCTCGCGGGTGGCCTTGGCCACCCCGCCCAACGTGCCCGACGTCGGAGATGGCCGGATGTACGCGTCAGGATGTACCGACAGCCGGCCCATGCGCGTCTTGTCGCCCAGGATCGATCCGCCGGTGCGCGTCGATGAGGGGTCCACCGCCAGCACGGCCACCCGATGCCCCTGCTCGATGAGATACATCCCGAGTGCCTCGATGGTGGTCGACTTCCCCACCCCCGGCACACCGGTAATCCCCACGCGCAGCGCGTTTCCGCCCTCGGGCGACAGTTCCAGCAGCAACTGCTGGGCCTGCGCTCGGTGGTCTTGGCGAGTCGACTCGACCAGCGTGATGGCTCGGGCCAGCCCAGAACGGTCTCCCGACCGGATCAGTGCTGCCAGGTTGCCAGGTGACAATGTTTCCGGCATCAGGATAGGTCGTAGCCGAGCCGCTCAGCCAACTTGTGCAACAAGCCAATGGCGGCCTCCGAAATCACCGTTCCCGGAGGGAAGATGGCCGCGGCGCCCGCCTCATACAGCTCATCGAAATCGCCGGGCGGAATCACGCCACCCACCACGATCATGATGTCGGGGCGGCCTACCCCGGTCAGCGCCTCGCGCAGCGCCGGCACCAAGGTGAGGTGACCCGCTGCCAGCGAGGACACCCCGACCACGTGCACATCGTTGTCAGCAGCCTGCCGCGCGACTTCCTCGGGTGTCTGGAACAGCGGACCCACGTCAACGTCGAAACCGATGTCGGCGAAGGCCGTTGCGATCACCTTCTGTCCGCGGTCGTGTCCGTCCTGACCCATCTTCGCGACCAGCACACGGGGCCGGCGGCCGTCGGCGTCGGCGAACTTCTGCACGAGTTCGGTAGCTTGAACGACGGCTCCGACAGGACCGTCGCGCCCTACCTCGTCCCGATACACCCCGCTGATGGTACGGATTTCGGCCTGATGCCGCCCGTAGACCTTCTCCAACGCGTCGGAGATCTCTCCCACGGTGGCCTTGTGCCGCGCGGCGTCGATGGCCAGCGCCATCAAGTTGTTACCCAAGCCGTCTTCTCCGACCCGGCTCGAATCGGCTGCCGCCCGCGTCAATTCATCGAGTGCACGCTGTACCGCTTGGTCGTCGCGTTCGGCACGCAGTTGCTGCAACTTGGCCAGCTGCTCGGTGCGCACGCGGGAATTTTCGACCTTGAGGACTTCGATCTGCTGGTCCTCGGTGACCTGATACTTGTTGACGCCGATCACCGGCTGACGGCCCGAGTCGATCCGTGCCTGGGTGCGCGCGGCGGCCTCTTCGATACGAAGCTTCGGAATGCCCTGGTCGATGGCCTGCGCCATCCCGCCGGCCTCGGTGACCTCACGGATGTGTTCGCGGGCACGGGAAGCGAGCTGGTGGGTAAGCCATTCCACGTAGTAGGAGCCACCCCACGGGTCGATCGGGCGGCAGGTACCCGACTCCTGCTGGATGAGCAGCTGGGTGTTGCGAGCGATGCGTGCCGAGAAGTCTGTGGGCAGCGCCAACGCTTCGTCGAGGGCGTTGGTATGCAGCGATTGGGTGTGTCCCTGGGTCGCGGCCATCGCCTCGATGCAGGTGCGGGCCACGTTGTTGAAGACATCCTGTGCGGTCAGTGACCACCCGGAGGTCTGCGAATGCGTGCGCAGGGACTGCGATTTGGAGCTCTTCGGGTCGAATTGCGCGACGAGTTCGCTCCACAACAGACGCCCGGCCCGCAGCTTGGCGACCTCCATGAAGAAGTTCATGCCGATGGCCCAGAAGAACGACAGACGGGGGGCGAATACGTCGATGTCCAGGCCACCCTCCAGGCCTGCCTTGATGTACTCGACTCCGTCGGCCAGGGTGTACGCGAGCTCCAAATCGGCTGTGGCGCCGGCCTCTTGGATGTGGTAGCCGGAGATCGAGATGGAGTTGAACTTCGGCATCTTGGCACTGGTGTAGGAGAAGATGTCCGAGATGATCCGCATCGACGGCTTCGGCGGATAGATGTAGGTGTTGCGGACCATGAACTCTTTGAGGATGTCGTTCTGGATGGTCCCCGCCAACTGCTGTGGCGAGACGCCCTGCTCCTCGGCGGCCACCACATACAAGGCCAAGATCGGGAGCACCGCGCCGTTCATGGTCATGGATACCGACACCGAGCCCAGGTCGATACCGTCGAACAGCTGACGCATGTCGAGGATGGAATCGATGGCCACACCGGCCATTCCCACATCACCTTGCACCCGCGGGTGGTCCGAGTCGTACCCGCGGTGAGTCGCCAGGTCGAAGGCGACCGACAGGCCCTTCTGGCCGGCGGCGAGGTTGCGGCGATAGAACGCATTGGATTCGGCGGCCGTGGAGAAGCCGGCGTACTGGCGGATGGTCCACGGCTGGTTCACGTACATCGTCGGGTACGGCCCGCGCAGGAATGGCACCTGGCCCGGGAAGGTATCCAACGGATATCCCTCCGCCCGCACCGCTTCACGGTCGGCGGCGGTGTAGATCGGCTTGACGGTGATCGCCTCCGGCGTCTCCCAGTCGAGCTGCTCGGGGGTGTATCCGTGGGCGTCCGCGGCCTCACCCACCGCCGCGGCCACGGCCGCGGCATCCGGTGCGACTGATGCGCGGTCGCCACGGAGCGGCACGTCGGCAAAGCTGCCCAGAACAGCCTCGGATACCGAAAGATCGGTGAGGTCAGTCATGTCACGCCCCCAACTTGGTCAGCATGGCCGAAAGCGCTTCGACCGCATTGATTTTCATGGTCAGGTAACCGTCCGGCCGTGAAGTCTCCGCGACCTCGACAACGGCCTTCTCCGGCCCGGCGAGGTAGATATCGGTGACGCCTGCCGCCCGGGCCGCGTCCACGACGGCACCCGCTTCGGCGGCGTATCGCGCATCGGTGCCGCAGATCACGGCGATCCGCGCCCCCGCATCCGCCACCGCGCCGGCGACGGTGCCGGCATCCAGCACACCGGGATTGACGGTCTCGATACCACCGGAGGCCAATAGGTTCGAGGCGAAGGTGGTGCGCACATTGTGCTCGGACAGCGGGCCCAAGGGAACGAGCAATGCTGCCGGACGCGCACCCGAGGAAGCCAAGAAGGCGTCCGAACGGTCCCGAAGCGCCTCGAAATCAGCGGCGTACCGGTAGCCCGCGCTGGGACGCGGCGGCAGCGGCTCCTCCCCCAAGTTCGGGAACTCGTTAACCCCCGTCACCGAGGTACGCCGATGGGCGATGTCATCGGCACGCGAGGCACGGGTCGTGGCAATGCGTTCCCGGATCAGTGCGCCCGCGGCTTCGAATCCACCCGCGCCCTCGATCTCCGTGAACAGAGACCACGCTTGCTGCGCAAGGGTTTCCGTCAGGTCCTCGATGAACCACGAGCCGCCGCCGGGATCGAGCACCCGCCCCACATGCGACTCCTCGATGAGCAGCAGCTGCGTATTGCGTGCGATACGGGCAGAGAACGCAGGCGACACCGAACTCAGGCCGCCAGGAATCGCGTCATCGAACTGCCGAACCCGAACGCTGTCCGCGCCGCCAACTCCGGCGCCGAAGGCAGCCAAGGTGGTACGTAGCATGTTCACCCACGGATCACGTTGAGCCATCATCGGTTCGGAGGTCACCGCGTGCACGACGGCGCCACCAGCGTCCGGCACGCCCGCCACCTCGGCCACCCGGGCCCACAGCACCCGCGCGGCGCGGAACTTGGCGATGGACAGGAACTGATCATCGGTTGCGGCGAACCGGAAGCTGATCTGCTGCAGCGCTTCCGCCACGCTCAGGCCCGCGTTCTGCAACACCCGCAGATACGCGACGCCGGCAGCCACCGCCACTGCGAGTTCCTGGCTGTCACTGGCACCCAAATCGTGCGCAACCGTGCCGTCGACCGTAATCGCGCGGATCCGCTCGGTGCGGGCCATCGCCTGCCGTGCCAACGCAACAGCCTCGTCAACCGAAACGCCGGCGCGGCCGGCGAAGGCATCACCCAGTGGGTCGGCACCGAGGTCGACCACGACCCCGGTGGCGTCTCCTTCATAGTCATCAAGTGTCGCGAGAATGGCCGCGGCCACCGCGGTCAGCTCGGCTCCGGCTTCCACCTGGATGGGCGCCAAGTCCAGGTAGACACCCTGCAGGGCCCGTTCTACCGCCGCCGGCCGCAGGCCCGCCAGCACGATGGCGCTGGTCCCCTGCCCCAGCGCGTCCAGGATGCTCTCGTTCACCAGCGCCGCGTCGGCCGCGCCGCCGAACACCTCGGCCACCTTCCACCCGCTGTTCACGTCGCGGCGCGGATCGCCGCCACGTACGAACGGCCACTGCCCCGGCAGCGAGGGTTCGGGAAGCTCATCCAGTGCCGTGTACAACGGGCGAATCGCGATCCCGTCATATGTGGGCGAGTCGAGCAGCCGCTCCGGGTCAGCGGGTAGATCCTCGACCGCCTTACGGGAGGATTTCGCCAGCACGCCGGCGACACCCTGCTGCCATCGCGCGAAGTCACGCCGAATTTCGGGTACCTCAACAGTCACAGAACTGCTCCCAGCTGCTCGTCATCGAGCGACACATATGGCACTCCATGCCGAAATGCCTATCACACTTACTCATCAGGCTAAATGACGCCGTCTACTACTGCCCAGTACGGGGGCCGCGCCACCGCAGCCTCCGCGTCCTGATGTTCACCATTCACGCAGGCTCCGTAGGCTTGTGCACCATGGGGATCCGGCAGATAGGGAGCGCGGCCGCCGCGGCACTGCGACGGCTCCCGCGCCGTCAGCTGCTGTGGACCGGAGTGGCCGTTGTCATCGTGGCTGCGGCCCTGCTGTTCCTTCCGCTGCCGACCGCCCTCCAGATGCGGGATTGGGCCGGTGACCTCGGTCCGTGGTTCCCACTCGCCTTCCTGGCAGCACACACGATCGTGACGGTGCTGCCCTTCCCGCGGACCGCCTTCACCCTCGCCGCCGGATTGCTGTTCGGGACCCAGCTCGGCGTGCTGCTGGCCGTCGTCGCCAGCACCGCGAGCGCCGTCTTGGCTCTGTGGGGCGTGCGGGCGTTGGGATGGAAACTCAGTACGCTGCACCACCGCCCCGGTGTGAAGAACGTCGACGATCAATTGCGCCGCCGCGGATGGATCGCGGTGATGTCGATGCGGCTCATCCCGGCGGTGCCGTTCTCGGTTCTCAACTACGCGGCGGGAGCCTCCGCGGTGCGCGCCGTGCCGTATACGTTGGCCACCTTCGCGGGTCTGCTTCCGGGCACGCTGGCAGTCGTCGTACTCGGCGATGCACTCACCGGGCACATCAGTGGCACGCTCTTCGCGGTGTCCCTGACTACCTCGGCGCTCGGCGTGCTGGGAATCCTCTACGAGATCCGGCGCTACAAACGTACCCACACCGAGATCGCGGGCCCGGAGATCTCCGATGAGCCCGAACGCGTCGGCAGCTAGACCTGCCTGCGGTTCCGTTCGTCGAATCCCTTGCTCGCCAGTACGGCGAAGAGAGTGAGCAGACCCGCTGCCGGCAGGGCATGCAGCACCTTGTCATGTACCCGTACATGCGCACCGACCGCCAAGGTGAAGTAGACGGCCAACATGAACGTCGTCAGCCGACCCAATGCCGACCACCGGATTCCACCGAGGAGTCCCACGGCTGACGCCGTTTTCACGACGGGAAGCACCCACCAGATGCGTTGTGGGAGACCGACTGTCTCCAGCGATTCCTTGACCGGCTTGATCGGACCGACGCATGCCGCCGCGTCCGCGACCTGCAAGGCTGCCAGCGCCGCCAAGACCTTGGGGTTCGCCAAAACTCGGGGAGATACCAAAGCGTCATTGCTCATCACTCCAGTGAACCACTACTGCGCCGGGCCGACGATGGCACGACCGATTCCCGCTAGTGCGGCGCGTGCGCACCCAAAGACGCAGATATGACGGCCAACGGTGACAGAGACAGCTGCATGTTGGCGCGCTCTTGTGGGGTAAGCCGACGACGTTCCCAGAAACGTCGCAACGCGCGAATACTCATGTCTCCATTGGACGCGGCCGCGCCGGCATACACCAGCGCGGCCGCGCTATCCCAACGAATTCATTACGCATTCTCGTCACGGGCCATCCGGAGAGGTTCGATCAACTCCCGTGTGCGAGTTGAATTGCCTTCACCACCAACAGAATGGCCCCGACAACCAGATAGCCGCGAAGTGCGAGCATGCCCAGTTTGGTTCCCGGACTCCATTTGACCGGTTCGAGCAAGGCGAGAGGCGGCATGCGCCAGGTGCGCGCATCGACGCCTTCCAGAGCCTTGTTCAGTGCGGCGACCGCCGGATCCGTGCGTTGCCTGCTCGAAACCCACCACAGGCCGATCCCGATCAGTATCGCCAGAATTGTGACAACTACGGCCAGATACCGGGAGACCTCCACGACGTCCAAATCCGGGAACAACGTGGTGGCCATCAGGATGCCGGAAAGAAAGAGCAGCACACCGACGATGAGCCCGGCGACGATGTTGAGCCAGGTCTTGTTGACCCACGGGCCCAACACTGATTTGTCATTGCACAGCAACAGCAGGAACACACTGGCACTGGGCAACAGCAGACCCGCCAGTGCCTGCACCGCGGTGGTCATGAGCCCGAGCGGCGCATTCGGGATCAGCACGATGGCGGCGCCTACTCCGACCATCACGGTGTACGACAGATAGAACGGCTTGGCGTCCTTGAAGCTGCGGTGCAACGAGTGCTTGAGCCCGAAGGTGTCACCGAACGCGTAGCTGGTGGCCAGGGTGACGGCGGCCGCACCGATGATCGACGCGTCCAGCAAGACGATTGCGAAGACCTTGCCCAGCAGCGGCTCAACCTGTCCCAGCCAATGGGCGATCATGCCGGCATCGCCGTCGTCGCCCCACTTGTCCGGGCCCGAGTTGCCCGTCGCACGTGCCGCGTAATCGGCCGTCATCACCAGTGCGGCAGCACCGATCACCACGACGAGCGAACCGATGACGGTGTCAGCGCGCTCGTACCCGATGAACCGCGGCGTGATGCGCTTGTCGACGATGTTGGACTGCTGGAAGAACAGTTGCCACGGCGCGACGGTGGTTCCCACCATCGCGATGATCAGCAACACCGCACCCGAGGTGATGCCGCCGTCGATGCCCGGAACCACGAAATCGTGTGCGGCCCTGCCCCACTGTGGATCCGACATCAAGAACATCGGGATCTGCAGCAGCGTGATCGCAATGAACACGAACATGGCGCGCTCCCAGCGCCGGAAGCTCCCGGTGGCCATGATCAAAATCAGGGCAATCGCCGCGAAGGGCACCGTGTAGTACTTCGAGATTCCCAGATACTCGGAAGCCAGTGCGACACCGATGAACTCGGTGACCAGAGTCAGGAAGTTCAGGATGAACAAGTCGCCGACAGAGAACCAGCCCCAGCCACGGCCGAACCGCTCATTGATCAACCGGGCATGCCCAACCCCGGTGACGGCGCCGAGCCGAACCACCATCTCCTGGTTCACGATCAGAACGGGAATGAGTAGCAACAACACCCACAGCAGGCTGTACCCGTAGCTCTGACCGGCTTGAGCGTAGGTGGCGACACCACCCGCATCGTTGTCGCCGACCATGACGATGATGCCCGGCCCAAGAATGGCGGCCATCGTTGCCATCCGCGTCTTGAACGTGCGCGCCTGGCCGGGATCGCTCACGCTGATCTTGCCGAATGCACCTTCGATGTCACCCAGATGCGCCGAATCAAGTACAGCGCTCTTTGGTTGCGGGGGTGCCGCTTTGAGCGGCGCGGCCGCAGTTTCCGTCCCATTCACGGGGCCGCCGACGATTCCGTTTTCGCTCATGGCGTGACCCCATCTGGGCCCGATGCGACCTGGCGCACCGGACGAGGCGCCGGCTCACGACGGCGCCAATCCTCGGGAATGAGCGCAGCCAGCACATCGTCGTAGGTGACCACGCCAAGTACCTTTTCGCCTTCGTCGACAACCGGAATGAGAGCCAGGTTGTAGTCGGCCATCAGCAGGGCGACGTCGGTGAGATCGGCCTCCGGCGCCACCCGCACCGGGTCGTCATCCATGATCGATTCCACAACGGCAGCCTGGTCGGCCTGCAACAGCCGGATCACCGACACCACACCCACCAGTTCGCCATTGTCAGCGAGCACATGCACCTTCAGCAGCGCCTCCGGCTGCAGAGACTTCGCCTCCGAAATCACCCCAATCGCATCGCCAACGGTGCTGCCAAGCACACAGGACACGATGTCGACATTCATCAGGCCGCCGGCCGATTCGGGGCTGAACCCCATCAAGGTGACCACCTTGGTGCGTTGCGGTGCCGGCATCAAGTCCAGCACCGCACGGCGACGAGACTGCCGCAGGTCGAAGATGGCATCTGCCGCGTCATCCGCACGCATGCGGCCCAGGAGGGCCGCGACATCCGCGTCCGACATGTCTTCGAACAACTTGCTGGCCTTCTCCGAGTCGAGTTCCTCGAACACATCGGCCTCAAGCTCGGGGTTGGCACGAACGCGATCGAGGATCTCGCCGCCCTCCTCCTTGGTGGCCTCCTCCAGCAGATCCGCGATCTCGGCGGGCTTGAGCGTGTTCACTCGTCCCCCGACACGGCGCGCCAACAGCGACCCGCCATGACCGATCATCGGCTCGAATGCCTTCCAGTCCCTGCCCGCCTGGCCCGCACCGGCCTTGATCAGACCGAAAAACCTTGCGGGACGCCGGGTATCGAGACGGGCCAGAACCCACCCCTCGGCCGATTCCACCAACTCGATGTCATAGGCATGCACCAACTCGGCGTTGTCCACATCGATGAACCGGTGGTCGAGCACGTCCTCGTCAAGCAGGTACTCACCGTCCCGTCGCTCGAAGCCCCGAAGATCAACCTTGTTCTTGCTCAACTCAATACGATGCGGCGCCACCACAGACACCACGTCCGAGGAGACAAAGACGGTGCGCCCGCCCATATCCACCACGTATCCCGTGACGATCGGGTACTCATCCGATCCGCGGAGCCGAACGATCACATCCTCCAACCGGCCAATGGTGTCGCCGGAACGCGCGATGACCGGAGCCTTCAACAGATCCGAAAATTGAATTACTCGCGGCGTAGCCGCCTTATTGGAAGTAGCCATGCCGACTCCTCAGCGTTTGAACCAATACGCTCCGTCCGCCCGGTTGGGCGGGCGAAGCGTATTGGCCTCGAATGAATTCCGAATGACCACGCACTGTGAATCAGCTGTGCGTGGTCGAGATGATGAATCCGCCGGATTACCGCGGCGGGTGCGCCCCGAGCGATGCCGAAACAACGGCAAGCGGTGAGTACGCCAATTGCAGGTTGGCGCGCTCTTGCGGCGTCAGCCGGTGCCGAATCCACATGCGGCGGACTGCGTTGAATGTTGTGGTCATGATGAGGCTCCTTCTGGGGAGAGCCGCATACCCGAGCGCAGGTGTCAAAAACGTTGATTCAAGCGAGGATTCACCCTCGAACAAACGACAAGGTATGCGGCAGCTGTTGTCTATGCGGACTTTCGCCGGATATCACGGTTGTGCCTCACCTCCTTGCCGTCGGGGCGCACGCGGGCGCCAACTGTGGGAACAGCGACCACGAGAAGGAAAAGCCGGACAGCGACGCCGCCCGGCACGCACCCCTCTCGTCAGGGCTTCGGCACTACGTGACGTGTCCGCGGGCGGAAGCCACTTCGGGTCATCCCTTAGTCCGGGAAGACCTGTCCTAACCTTGGGCGTCTCTCGACGTCGTCAGATCAGTGGCCTGTATTCACGTAGGAGCCTCACCTAGCAAGGTGCTGAACCGGTACCCATGATGAGCCTGGGAAATCGCCTTGTCAAGCGGGCAATGCCCGTGTCACGCCTCCGGCAGCTGATGGCGGCTCGCCGGATCGAACTGGCCGATCTCCTGGGCGGCGGACTGCGCCTCGGCGACTGCCGCAGCGACCTCGGGAGTGGTCTTCGTCTCGAACCATCCGGCAACATCCGCAGAGTCGTCCTCCGGACGCTCCGCCGGTTCGTCCGCCGGAGACGGTTGGTAACGGAATACACCGTCTTCGCCTGGCGCGCCCAGCAGCTTGGTGAATCCCTGCAGAGCAGAGCCGAAGTCACTCGGAATAAGCCAGACCTTGTTCGCCTCGCCCTGGGCCATCTTGGGCAACGTCTGTAAATACTGATAGGCCAACAACTCTGGCGTGGGTTTACCGGATTTCACTGCGGCAAAAACCTTTTCGATGGCCTTCGCCTGCCCCTGTGCTTGCAGATACTGTGCGGCGCGCTCACCCTCGGCCCGCAGGATGCGGGACTGGCGTTCACCTTCGGCAGCCAAGATCGCCGATTGCCTGGAACCTTCGGCGGCGAGGATCTGGGCCTGCTTCTGCCCCTGCGCCGACAGAATCGCCGCCTGCCTGGCACCTTCGGCCGACAGGATCATGGCGCGCTTCTCCCGGTCGGCCTTCATCTGCTTCTCCATCGACTCCTGCACCGAAGGCGGTGGATCGATCGACCGCAGCTCCACGCGAGCCACCCGCAGCCCCCAGCGGCCGGTGGCCTCGTCGAGCACCCCACGCAGCTGACCGTTGATCTGATCGCGTGACGTGAGCGTCTGCTCCAGGGTCATACCACCGACGACGTTGCGCAGCGTCGTGGTGGTGAGCTGCTCGACACCCACGATGTAGTTGCTGATCTCATACACCGCGGCCTGGGGGCTGGTGACCTGGAAATAGACAACGGTGTCGATGTTGACCGTCAGGTTGTCCTCGGTGATCACCGGTTGCGGCGGAAAGGACACGACGCGTTCACGCAGATCAACCTTGGCGCGGATGCGGTCGACGAACGGCACCAGAATGGTCAATTGCCCACTCACCGTCTTGGAATACCGGCCCAACCGCTCGATGACCGCAGCCTCTGCCTGCGGGACGAGTGCCACAGATTTCAGCACAATGGTGACGCCCAGGATGATCAACACGATCAGCACAAAGGCTCCGGCCGCTACTCCCATATCCGTACTCCCTTAGTGAGATTCTCAGATCTTCTCGACAACTGCCGTGGCGCCGTCGATTTGGACAACTGTCACCGTCTCGCCCTGTTCGAATCGACCCGACTTCTCCAGGCTGCGGGCGGACCACATCTCGCCTCCCAGCCGAATCAGCCCGTGGATATCGTCGACGGGTTCAATCACAATGGCGCTCTTACCCTCCAACGCCCTGGCGTTGGTGTGCAGAATCGGACCGGAAGTCAGCCGCTTGCGCAGCGCCGGCCGCACACCGACCAGCAGAACCACCGAACTGATGACGAAGACCAGCCCCTCGGCCCACAACGGCATGCTGAAGGCCCACCCGGCACCCGCCGTAACCAGGGCCGATCCGCCCAGCATCAACAGGAACATATCCCCTGTCATCAGCTCGGCAGCCGCGAGCAAGATGCCTGCCACGAGCCACACAATCGGCATGTATCCACACTAGCCCGCGTGGGCAACTGGTGGGGGCGGATGCGGCGCCTTACACTGCGATCATCATGGCGAATCCGAGTGTGTCCCTGGCAGTGTGGGCAAGCGCGTGGCTGGCGGGCCGCGCGGCGCCCGATGATGTCATTGACGCGCTCATTGCCTGGGCACCAAGGCATTTAGTCACGGCCTACGATGCGGTCGCGGCGGGCCACACCGGACTCTCCTGGCCGGATATGGACGACAACGGCCCCATCGGCCTACTTCAGACCATCCGCACCGCAACCGGTCAACCACACGGTATACCCGATATCCATGTGATCCTGCCCGCACCCGGGGACCCCCGGGGCCTGCCCGCCGGAACCCAGTTCCAGCGCGACGCGCTCGAGGCCAGCGAGGCGATTGTGCTCAGCGATCGCCAGAATGATTCCACAGCAATAGGATTGGTTCCCGCCGTAGAGTACGACGAGGATCGTGACGAAACCGTCGGACTGTCCTGGACGGTGTATTCGCTGCCCGCACAGATCCCCTTACAGCCCGGGCCGGACCTCGGCGAGGCGGAGTTCCAACTGCGTCAGGCGGTTCGTTCGGCTACCTCAACGCTCAATCGCCTGGACCGGGCCGTGGGCGCGATCGACGCCGATCCCCGCGCGTTGGTCGAAGAGGTGCTGTCCACGCTGCGCGGACATTCCCTGCCGGATTACGCACCGCACCGCGCCATCAGGGTGCTCGACTCGGCCAATCAGGTGGAAGCGATAGCGACGGCGGCAGCCGAGATCATGGAGCTACCCGGCGCCCTCGACGACGGCGCCGTAAGCGACGCGTTGCGGCCCCTCGTCGTCGTGGTACGTGAGGCACGGATGGCGGCCGCGGCCGCCATCATCGAGGCCGCGCGCTAAACGTCCAACCGACCGCAGCACAGGGGTGAACACGGGGCACCGTTCACACTGAATCCGTACCCGGGGACTGGATTTACCCCGTCGGCCCGCAGCGGGGATCTACCTTCCACGACCTCTGAGATCAGGTCGACCGCGAGGCGGGCGAAGCGCTCATCGGCCCCAGGCGTTGCCGCGCGCGTGAACTCGATATCGTGCTCGGCGGCGAACTCGCGCGCCTCGTTGTCCAAGTCCCACACCACTTCCAGGTGGTCCGCGACGAACCCGATGGGGGCGACTACCACAGATCGGGTCCCCCGATCCCGCAGGGTAGCAAGATGGTCCACGATGTCCGGTTCGAGCCACGGAACCTGAGGCGGCCCCGAGCGCGACTGCCACACCACGTCGTAATCCTGGTGACCGGTTGCGGCGGCGACCAATTGCGCAAGATAGTGCACCTGACGGCTATAGAGCTCGGGACCGTGTCTCCCGTCCGCCGCGATGGGAATGGAGTGCGCGGTGAAGACCAGCCGCGGCTCCCCCCGCAGACCAGACATCGCGGCCGACACGGCGTCGGCGTACAGCCGCACCAATGCCGGATGGTCGAAGTACTGGCGGAGCTTCACCAGCTCCGGCGCTCCGTCGCCCACCGCGGCGCGCGCACGGGCAATGTCCTCCACGTACTGGGTACAGCCCGAGTAGCCGCCCCATGCCGAGGTGGTGAATACTGCGGCACGCCGAATTCCCTTGTCCCGCATGTCGGCGACGGTGTCTTCCACCATGGGGTACCAGTTCCGGTTGCCGAAGAACACCGGCAGCGGATGCCCGGTCAGTTCGAGCTGACGCGAGATCTGGTCAACCAGCGCCCGGTTGATGCCGTTGATCGGAGAGACTCCGCCGAAATGGAAATAGTGTTCGGCGACCTCGTCGAGGCGTTCGGGCGGAATCCCGCGACCACGCGTCACATTCTCCAGAAACGGCCGAACCTCCTGCGGCCCTTCGGGTCCACCGAAGGACAGCAGGAGCACCGCGTCAAATAACACAGAAGTCCGCTAAAGGAGCTGGGTGTGAGCGCCGCCGTCGGCGAAGATGATGTCGCCGGTGGTGGCGGGCAGCCAATCGGAGAGCAGCGCGCACACCGTCTTGGCGACCGGAGTCGGGTCCTTCATGTCCCAGCCGATCGGGGCACGCTGATCCCAGCCGTCCTCCAGCACACTCATCTGCTGGCCGGCTTCTTCGCCCAGTGCACCACCGACGATGGCGCTCATCGCCAGCGTCCGGATGGGACCGGCCGCAACGAGATTCGAACGAACACCGGCAGCACCCGCCTCACGCGCCACGAACCGGTTGACCGACTCGAGTGCGCTCTTGGCCACCGTCATCCAGTTGTAGAACGGCATCGCCCGGGTCGGGTCGAAGTCCATGCCTACGATGCTGCCGCCCGGATTGATGATGGGCAGCAATGCCTTGGCCAGCGACGCATACGAGAACGCCGAGATGTGGAAACCCTTGGCCACATCCTCGAAGGGGGCCTCGAAGAACGGGTTGAGTCCCATACCGGTCTGCGGCATGAAGCCGATCGAGTGGACGACACCGTCGAGCTTGTTGCCCTCCCCGATCACCTCGGAGACCCGACCCGCCAGGCTGGCCAGGTGCTCCTCGTCTTGCACGTTCAGCTCCAGCAGCGGCGCCGGCTGCGGCAGTCGCTGGGTGATGCGCTCGATGAGGCGCAACCGATCGAACCCGGTGAGTACCAGCTGCGCGCCCTGCTCCTGCGCGACCTTCGCGATGTGGAAGGCGATGGACGAATCGGTGATGATGCCCGTCACCAGGATGCGCTTGCCCTCAAGTAGTCCTGCCACGATTCTCCTTAGGTAATTGCCTGCGCTCATGCGCACGCTGGGGGACGTCCGACAAAGTTCCTAGCGGGGTTCCTAGTGGCCCATGCCCATGCCGCCATCAACCGGGATCACTGCACCGGAGATGTAACTGGCGTCCTCGGAGGCCAGGAAGCTGACCGCCCCGGCGACCTCGGCGGCCGTGCCTATCCGCTTCGCCGGAATGAACTCCAGTGCGCCCTCCTGGATCCGCTCATCGAGCGCGCGGGTCATCTCGGTGTCGACGAAACCGGGTGCGACCACGTTGGCGGTGACACCTGCCTTGGAGAGCTCTCGGGCAATCGAGCGCGCCAAGCCGATGACACCGGCCTTGGAGGCCGCGTAGTTGGCCTGGTTGCCGATTCCCCAGGTACCGGAGACCGAACCGATGAAGATCATCCGGCCGAAACGCTTCCGCTGCATGCTGCGCGAGGCCCGCTGGGCCACCCGGAACGCCCCGGTCAGGTTCGCGTTGATGACTTGCTCGAACTTCTCCTCGGTCATGCGCATCAGGAACGCGTCCTGTGTGATGCCGGCATTGGACACCAATACCTCGACGGGGCCCTGGTGCTCCTCGACCTCTTTGAAGGCACGGTCGACGGCGTCGTTATCGGTGACATCGCACTCCACGCCGAACAAGCCCTCCGGCACACCGGACCCGCGGTGGGTCACTGCCACCTTGTGCCCGTCAGCGGCAAGACGTTGTGCGATCGCAAGGCCAATACCCCGGTTGCCACCGGTGACCAGAACAGAGCGAGAGACAAAGTCGGGACGGGCGACGCTAGCGCCCACAGCATCAGACATAGGAGTCAACTTATCGTCTTCTTAGACTTTGGCCTAACCGACTGGCCCAAACAAAAGGCTCAACGAACCCGCCGACCAGGTACCGAATTAGTTGGGTAGGCGCCGGTTGATGACCAGGCCGACGAAGGCCGCCGCCAATACCAGCAGCGCACCCAGGCGTAGCCACCCGACGCTTGCATCACCGCGGATCGTCTCGTACCCGATCTGCTGCTGCAGATTGGCGTACACCTCCTTGAGCTGCCCCAAGGTAGACGCCGTGTACGTCTCCCCGCCCGAGAGCTTGGCCACCTTCTCCATCATGTCGGGGGCATACGGAACGTTCTGACGCTGTCCGTTGATCTCGACGTACCCGTCCTTGGTGCCGAACGCGATCGTCGAAATCGGCACCTGCTGATCCTTGGCCGTGCGCGCGGCGGTGTAGGCACCCTTCGGGTTATCGGGGTTCGACGGCACCGTTTCCTTACCGTCGGACATCAACACGATGCGCGCTGGAGGCGGCTTGTCGCCGCCTCCGATGACCGCACCCACCGTGGCGATGGCCTGCAGCGCCGTGAAGATGCCCTCGCCGGTGGCGGTGCGATCCGCAAGCTGCAGGTTATCCAGGGCATTCACGGTGGCGTCCCGGTTCGTGGTCGGCGAGACCAGCACCGTCGCGGTGCCCGCGTAGGCGATGAGACCCAGGTTGATACCCGGAGTGAGATTGCGCGCGAACTCCTTACCGGCTTCCTTCGCGGCGCCCAACCGGCTGGGCGCCACGTCGGTCGACTCCATGGAGCGCGAGACGTCGACGACGAGCATCACGACGGCACGGTTACGCGGAATCCGCACGTCATGTGTCGGGCCGGCCAAGGCGATGGTCAAAACCATGAGACCCACCACCAGCAAGGCCGTCGCGGCATGGCGCCAGGTACGGGGCCGCGTCGGGGCCACCGAGTCCAGCAGTTCGGTGTTCGCGAAGCGCAGCACCCGCTTCTGGCGCAGATACTGAGCCACCACATAGAGGGCGACCAGGCCCACCACCAGCAGTAGCACCAGGAAGAACCACGGGTGGGCGAAGCCCGTCAGAGTCATCGGCCCGAAGAATGGCACGTCGTTCATCGCGTCGCCGCCCCTGTTCCAGCCACCGCACCACGGCGCTGTTGAGAGACGAATCTCACGATGTCGCTGATCCAGTCACGGTCGGTCCGCAAGCTCAAAATCGGTGCACCGCAACGACGTAATGTGCGTGCCACCTCTTCATGATGCCTTGCCGCCGCCTGTTCGAAATCACGGCGCAGGTTCTCGTCGATCCGGTACTCCTTGGTGACGCCGGTCTCGGCATCCTGTAGCAGCACCTCGCCGACGTCCGGAAGTTCCACATCACGCGGATCGAGCACCTCGATACCCAGCACCTCGTGCCGGCCGCCGATGGCACGCAACGGCCGCATCCAGTTGATGGGGCCAAGAAAGTCACTGATGATCACGGCCATGCCGCGGCGGCGTTCCGGTCGGCGCAGGGCGTCGATGGCTACCGAGAGATCGCCACGCACCCCCTGGGGCGCCTTGGGCATGGTCGCGATGCTGCGCAGGATGTCCTGCTCATGGGCGCGACCCGAGCGGGCAGGCAACCGAACAATCTTGTCGCCGTTGGCGATGATCGCACCAAGCCGGTTTCCGCCACCGCTGTTGAGGAAGATGATCGCCGCTGCGGCCGCCACCGCGAGATCACGCTTCTCGCAGTTGGTGGTGCCGAAGTCCAGGCTCGCCGACATGTCGACCACCAACCACGTCTCCAGCTCGCGATCGGCGATCATCTGCCGGACGTGCGGACTGGTCGTCCGCGCCGTCACCGACCAGTCCATCCGGCGCACGTCGTCGCCGGGCTGGTACAGCCGCGACTCCCCCGGCTCCGATCCCGGTCCAGGGATCAAGCCGAGGTGGTTGCCGTGCAGCACCCCGTCAAGCTTGCGTCGGATCTTCAGTTCCAGCGTCCGCAGTGCCGCCGACAACTGCGGATCACGGATCTCGCCACGACGCAGTGACGGGATGTCCACCGGCCGGCCGTTGGCCGGACTTGGCGTGCTCACCTGGGTGCGGCGTTATGGGCGGCCGGGACCGGATTGTTGGTCCCAACCATCGCAGGCGGCACCGAATTTCCTTGTTGCGGAACAGCATTCACCTGCGGTAGGCCCACTGTCTGCAGAATCCGGTTGATCGCGGTGTCGGCGGAAACCTCGTCTGCCAGGGCGTCGTAGCTCATCACCAGGCGGTGCCGCAGCACGTCCGGGATGACCTCGATGACGTCCTGAGGAATCACGTAATCGCGCCCACGCACCAGAGCCAGCGCACGCGACGACGCGATGATGCCCAGCGACGCGCGGGGGCTCGCTCCGTAGGAGATCCAGTTGGCGACGTCACCGAGGCCGAACTGGGCTGGGTTACGGGTTGCCGAGATGACCCGGACCACATAGTCGACCAGTGCGTGGTGCACGAAGTTGTTGGCGGCAAGGTCCTGCAGGCGCAGCAGTGCTTCGGCCGACAGAATCTGCTTGGGCTCCGGCGGCGTGACACCCATGCGGTAGATGATTTCGCGCTCTTCTTCGACCGTCGGGTAATCCACGTTGATCTTGAACAGGAAGCGGTCGCGCTGGGCTTCCGGCAGCGGGTACACACCCTCGTTCTCGATGGGGTTCTGGGTCGCCATCACCAGGAACGGCTTGGGCATCGGGTAGGTCTTACCGCCGATGGAGACATGCCGTTCGGCCATGACTTCGAGCAATGCCGACTGCACCTTGGCGGGCGCACGGTTGATCTCGTCTGCCAGCAGGAAGTTCGCGACCACCGGACCGAGCTCGATATCGAACTCTTCCTTGCCCTGGCGGTAGATGCGGGTGCCGATGATGTCGGTGGGCACCAAGTCGGGGGTGAACTGAACACGTGAGAACGAGCCGCCCACCACCTTGGCGAAGGTTTCGACCGCCAGCGTCTTGGCGACACCGGGCACACCTTCGAGCAAGACGTGCCCCTTGGCAAGCAGCCCGACCAGAATTCGCTCGACGAGCCGGTCCTGGCCCACGATGACGCGCTTGACTTCGAAGATGGCGCGCTCAAGGTTCTGTACCTCTGCGGCCAGGGCCGGTGACGTCGCACCCTGCGGGGCGTGCGGCACGGGGCCGGCGCTTCCGCCGGAGTACCCGGCACCTCCCCCTGGTTGCCCTGGTGATGACATCAACTTCCCTCCGGCTCTGCCTGACGATTTCATGCCATGTTGGTGGCGCGGTTCATACGAGCGGCACCCAACCCTGGGCGGCGCCTTCGGTCCACTATTCCAGCATCCCGGGATTTGGTCCACGTACCCGTTCGCTGGCGCGCCGCTTCTAGCTGACCCGCAGGATCAGAAGCTCTACCACGCGATGATACGAACCGCGTAAGGAGTCATACCGCCCGTGCGCACCGGAGACACCGTCACCTTGGCCGCACTGCCGCTGGCTTCCAGCATCTGACCATTGCCGAGGTAGATCACCACGTGCTGCGAACCACCCGGCCCGTAGAAGAGAAGGTCTCCGCGTTTGGCCTGCGAGACCGGAACCTTCTGGCCGGAGTTGTATTGGTCACCGGAGTACTTCGGCAGCTTCACGCCCGCGGCCGCATAGGAGAACATCGTGAAACCCGAGCAGTCGAAGCCGACCTTGCCGGAGTCGTAGTCCACGCCACCGCTCGGTCCGCGCACCGTGCCACCGCCCCAGGAGTACGGCACACCCAGTTGGGTGCCGCCGCGCTGGATCACGCGTTCCACGGCAGCGCGGCCGTAGACCAGCGGACGCCCCGCGCCCGCGGCACTGCCTCCGCCGATTCCCAGCGCACCCAGAGCGGTCTGACCGACCCCCATGACACCGTTCATGATCTTCGTGGGATCCGCACCCTGGCTCGGGCCGGAGAACGGCAACGTGTTGTCGTATTGGCCGCCCGTCGGGTTCAGTCCGAGCGCATTCAGGAAGGCCGTTCCGACATTGGGCCCGAGCGGGTTGTCATCGGCGGTGGCCCGCGGGACACCCATGAAGAGGACCAGTGCAATCGCGATAGTCACTGCGATGGCCGACCGTAATAGGAAGAGCCCCTGCGCTTTTAGCACCTTTGCCGTTTTCACCACTTCTACCACTCAATCATCCGGGTTACATAGGGCGTCATGCCGCTGGTGCGGACCGGCGACACCTTGACCACGTCGCCGGTGTTCGGCGCTTCGAGCATCTGGCCGTTGCCCAGGTACAGCGCAACGTGCTGGCTTGCGTTGGGGCCGTAGAAGATCATGTCGCCGCGCTTCATCTCGGCACTGGGCACCTTGCGCCCGGAGTTGTACTGGTATCCGGTGTAGTGCCGCAGCCTGATGCCGACCGCCGCGAAGCCGTACATCATCAGCCCGGAGCAGTCATAGCCGACAGTTCCTGCGCCGGAATCGATTCCGCGCGTCGGGCCATTGTATGAGCCACCGCCCCAGGAGTATGGCGTGCCCATGGCACTGCCGGCACGGGCGATGACTCGCTCCACGTTCTCGCGGCCGTAGACCTTCGGGAGGTACTCGCCACCCTCGCCAGAAGATGCCGCCGCCGGGGCAGCCTTGGGGCAGAAGATGCCGATCACACCACACACCGCGGACTGGCCGACATTGGCCGCCGTGTTGCCGATGCCCAACACCATGTTGATCGTCTGCGTCGGATCGGTGGGCACGTTGGCGCTGGCGATCATCGGGAGCGTGGTATCCCATTCACCGCCGGCGGCAGCGGCCGGTGCCGGACCCTCGGTCCACTCGTTGCCGTTGCCCGCGATGGCAGCGCTCGGGTTCACCACCCGCGCCGTTGCTGTCGAGGCGGCGTAGGCGGGACCGCGCGCGGCGGCGAGCTGCGCCTCGGCACTCTTCTTCTTGGCGGCCAGATCCGAGGCGACACCGCGCTGAGCCTCGAGCTTCTTCTGTACGTCCTGCATCGCCGACACCAGGTCGTCCTGCTGCTGCTGCGCATCCGCGGCGGCCTGGTCGGCCTTTTCCTTGATGGCGCGCGCCTGCGACTCTTTGTTGACCTGCTCGGTACGGGCCCGGCGCAGATTGTCCATCACGGTCTGCGAACTCGCCTCTACGCTCTTGGTCACAGCGGCCAGCCGCACGACGTCATCGGGGTTGGTCGCGGTCAGGTATGAGGTCGACGGGCCTGCCATGTAGGTCGCCGCGGCCATCCGGTCGAACTTGCCCTGCGCTTCGGTGATGGCACCGTTGGCGACATCGACAGCGCGCTGTCCCTCGTCCACCGCCGCGGCGGCGCTCGACGCGTTGTCGCGGGCGTCCTGCAAATCGACCAATCCCTTGTTGATGGACTCCTGCTGGGTCTGGACATCGGCGGTGAGCTGCTCGATCTGCTGATTGGTATCGGCGAGCTGGGTGATCAACGACGCCATGTCATTGGGCTCGGCAGACGTGACGGCAATGGTCGGGGGCACCATCATCAGGCTGGCGGCCAGCAGCGGCGGCACCACCAGCGTGGCCACCATGGTTCGTTTGCCAGGAACCGCGAAACTCTGCGGGAATGTCCGCTTCATCGCTTCTGCCGCCTCCTCGATCCTCGGCGCTCGTCGAGCCTTCTCGGTCATCAGCGGCCCTTCCCCGACGCGCTCCCAGTTGTCACATCAGACGCACTAACAACATTGGCGCCACTTGCACCGTACGTCACTTTTGCACCTAATGAAACTTTAGTCACAAATTACATATGTGTAATTAATTGCCCTCTGACAGACAATTCCGCAGACGTCTTCTGGCGGTTAATTGATGTGAATTGAATACCGGCAGTTCATCCGGGTTCTATAGTGCGCGCGGCTATTTCGCGGCGGAACCGGATGTGCGAATGGTTTGCAAAGCGTTACTTAACCGAGTCATTCGCGAAGCGGCCGCGAACGAGGGTAATTCCGGCGCAAACAACCGCAACGAGCACGACGAGTGCAATGGTCAGCGTGGTCCACGAGAAGTGCTCACGCCCCAGCTCGTCCACGAAGTTGTTGGCCGAGAGCACGGGGTTGCCCGTCTTTGCGACGTCCTGACCCGCTTCCAGCGTCACCCTGTCGTATTTGGCGCTATAAGTACCCGCGTACGACGGGCTGATGACAAGGATGGTCGAGTCCGGGTGGTCCTTGCCGATCTCGGTCGCGATATCGCGCAGCGGGGTGTCGATCCAGGGATTGCCGGGAAGTGCGATGACCTTCAGATCGATGTTCTTGGCGTGCGCCTTCGCGACCACGTCCTTCAGCCCCGGGACGTCGGCCGGCTGAGCCGCGATCCCGTCCTTGTTGACATCCGCGCGCGCCATCTCCAGGCACTTGGCCGACCACCCGATGGGATCGGTTCCCGCCGTCTGGATGGAGACACCCACCGCCTGGCACAACTCAGCGGGGATGAAGGTCGGCAGGTGCTGCGGCGTCACGCGATCAATCTAACCCGCGCCGAGCGCCGAGTTGCGCACCCGGACACGCCCTATTTGACGTGCGTAACGCCGCCTTCGCCGAGAGTGGCGAATGCCACCGTGGAAATGGCGCGTGAAATTTGGGCATCCCCCTTATTACGGGACAAGCGTACTGTTAGACTAGGGATGGAAGGCAGCCATCTGCGGTGGCGCCTCCGGAACCCCGCCTGGCACAGCCCGCCGGCGGGTGACCCTCGAGCTTTGGAGCTGATGTGACTAGCAATGAATCGGTGAATTCCTTCGGCGCGCGCGGCACTCTGCAGGTTGGCGATGAGTCGTACGAGATCTTCCGACTCAACGCCGTGCCGGGTACCGAGAAACTGCCCTACAGCCTGAAGGTGTTGGCGGAGAACCTATTACGCACCGAAGACGGTGCGAACATCACCAAGGACCATGTCCTGGCGCTGGCCAACTGGGATCCTTCGGCCGAGCCGAGCGTGGAGATCCAGTTCACCCCGGCCCGTGTGGTGATGCAGGACTTCACGGGTGTGCCCTGTGTGGTCGACCTGGCCACCATGCGCGAAGCGGTCGCGGCCCTCGGCGGCGACCCCGACAAGGTGAACCCGCTGTCTCCCGCCGAAATGGTCATCGACCACTCAGTGATTCTTGACGTCTTCGGCACCGCCGACGCGTTCGAGCGCAACGTCGAGCTCGAGTACGAGCGCAACGCCGAGCGCTACCAGTTCTTGCGTTGGGGCCAAGGCGCTTTCGATGACTTCAAGGTGGTCCCCCCGGGCACCGGCATCGTGCACCAGGTCAACATCGAGTACCTGGCCCGCACCATCTTCACCCGGAACGGCCAGGCCTACCCCGACACCTGCGTGGGCACCGACTCGCACACCACGATGGTCAACGGCCTCGGCGTCCTCGGTTGGGGTGTCGGCGGTATCGAGGCGGAGGCCGCCATGCTCGGCCAGCCGGTGTCGATGCTGATCCCCCGCGTCGTCGGCTTCAAGCTGACCGGTGAAATCCAGCCCGGCGTCACTGCCACCGACGTGGTGTTGACCGTCACCGACATGCTGCGCAAGCACGGCGTGGTGGGCAAGTTCGTCGAGTTCTACGGCAAGGGCGTGGCCGAGGTGCCACTGGCGAACCGCGCCACACTGGGCAACATGAGCCCCGAATTCGGTTCTACCGCAGCGATTTTCCCGATCGATGACGAGACCATCAACTACCTGCGCCTGACCGGTCGCGACGACCAGCAGCTGGCGCTTGTCGAGGCGTACGCCAAGGAACAGGGCATGTGGCACGACGCTGACCACGAGCCCGCCTTCTCGGAGTACCTGGAACTCGACCTCTCCACCGTCGTGCCGTCGATCGCCGGACCCAAGCGGCCCCAGGACCGCATCGAGCTGTCGGACGCGAAGAACGCCTTCCGCAAGGACATCCACAACTACGTGGAAGAGAACCACCCGGCACCGCACACGAACCTCGATGAGGCCGTTGAGGAGTCGTTCCCGGCCAGTGATTCCGCCGTGCTGTCCTTCGCCGAGGATGACGCCGTCATCCCGTCCGCGGCCAACGGTGGCGAGGGTCGCCCGTCCAAGCCGGTCAAGGTGCAGTCCGCCGAGCGCGGCAACTTTGTCCTGGACCACGGCGCGGTCGTGGTCGCGGGTATCACCTCCTGCACCAACACCTCCAACCCGTCGGTGATGCTGGGCGCTGCCCTGCTGGCCAAGAAGGCCGTCGAGAAGGGCCTGACCACCAAGCCGTGGGTCAAGACCAACATGGCCCCCGGGTCACAGGTCGTCACCGACTACTACAACAAGGCCGCGCTATGGCCGTACTTGGAGAAGCTGGGGTACTACCTGGGCGGCTACGGCTGCACCACGTGCATCGGCAACACCGGCCCACTGCCCGACGAGATCTCCAAGGCCATCAACGACAACGACCTGTCGGTGACCGCGGTGCTCTCCGGCAACCGCAACTTCGAAGGCCGCATCTCCCCCGACGTCAAGATGAACTACCTGGCGTCGCCGCCGCTGGTCATCGCCTACGGCATCGCGGGCACCATGGACTTCGACTTCGACACCGACCCGCTGGGCAAGGACCACGACGGTAACGACGTGTTCCTCAAGGACATCTGGCCCACGGCGTCCGAGATCGAGGAGACCATCGCGTCGTCGATCAACCGTGAGATGTTCACCGACTCCTACGCCGATGTCTTCAAGGGCGACGAGCGCTGGCGCGGGCTGCCCACGCCGGAGGGCAACACCTTCGAGTGGGTCGACACGTCCACCTACGTGCGCAAGGCCCCGTACTTCGACGGGATGCCGCTGGAGCCGACGGCTGTCACCGACATCAAGGGTGCCCGCGTACTGGCTCTGCTCGGTGACTCGGTGACCACCGACCACATCTCGCCGGCCGGTTCCATCAAGTCCGGCACGCCTGCCGCGCAGTATCTCGACGAGCATGGTGTGGCCCGCAAGGACTACAACTCGCTGGGCTCGCGCCGCGGTAACCATGAGGTGATGGTGCGCGGCACCTTCGCGAACATCCGGCTGCGCAACCAGTTGCTGGACGACGTTTCGGGCGGTTACACCCGCGACTTCACCCAGGAGGGTGGACCCCAGTCGTTCATCTACGACGCCTCGGTCAACTACCAGAAGGCCGGCATCCCGCTGGTGGTGCTGGGCGGCAAGGAGTACGGCTCCGGCTCATCCCGCGACTGGGCCGCCAAGGGCACACGTCTGCTGGGCGTGAAGGCCGTCATCACCGAGTCCTTCGAGCGCATCCACCGGTCGAATCTGATTGGTATGGGCGTCATTCCGCTGCAGTTCCCGGCCGGGGAGTCGGCGGCCTCGCTCAAGCTCGATGGCACCGAGACCTTCGACATCAGTGGTATCGAGAAGCTCAACGAGGGCACAACGCCGAAGACCGTGCACGTGACGGCCACCAAGCAGGACGGGTCTCGTACCGAGTTCGACGCGGTGGTCCGGATCGACACCCCCGGTGAAGCCGACTACTACCGCAATGGCGGCATCCTGCAGTACGTGCTGCGGAACATGCTGGCCGGCTAACTCCGCCAGGACTAGGGGCCAACACAGTGCCGCGCGTTAGCGAGGACCACCTCGCGGCTCGTCGCCGCCAGATCCTCGATGGCGCGCGGCGCTGTTTTGCCGAATACGGGTACGACGGCGCCACCGTGCGCCGCCTGGAGCACACCATCGGCATGTCGCGGGGAGCCATCTTCCACCATTTCCGCGACAAGGACACCCTGTTCTTCGCGCTGGCGCGCGAGGATGCCGAGCGGATGGCCAATGTCGCCAGCCGCGAGGGTCTGGTGCAGGTGATGCGCGACATGCTCGCCGATCCCAATCAATTCGATTGGCTGGCAACCCGTTTGGAGATCGCCCGCAAGCTGCGCAACGATCCGGAGTTCCGGCGGGGCTGGAATCAGCGTTCCGAAGAGCTCAACACCGCCACCCTGGCCCGGCTGCAACGCCAGAAGAAGGCCGGCCGGTTGCGTGAGGACGTGCCCAGCGAGGTCATCCTGGGATATCTGGATTTGGTCCTCGATGGCTTGGTCGCCCGCTTGGCAGCCGGCGAGTCGACCGAAAGCCTCAGCCGTGTCCTTGATCTCGTGGAGGACTCGGTGCGCCGTGCCGATCACTCCTGACACCAAAGACTGGACCTGGGTTCTCGAGAGCCGGTGCGGTGAATGCGGATTTGATCCCGCTGCAACATCGTTCGAACAGATACCGAACATCGTGCGGCAGAATCTGTCGGCCTGGCAGCCGGTGCTGGCCCGTCCCGAGGTGCGTTCGCGCCCCGACGAGCAGACGTGGTCACCGCTGGAATACGGAGCGCACGTGCGCGATGTGTTTCGCATCTTCCGGACCCGACTACACCTGATGCTCGACGAGGACAACCCCCTGTTCGAGAACTGGGACCAGGACAAGACGGCCGTTGAGGACCGCTACGGCGAGCAAGACCCCGGGACGGTTGCCGCCGAACTCGCCTCGGCCGGCGAAGCCATCGCCAACGACTTCGCCCAGGTGCCGCAGAACGCGCTAGAACGTCGCGGAAGGCGAAGCAACGGTTCGGTTTTCACCGTCGCCACGCTCGGGCTGTACTTTGTGCACGACCCGGTACACCATCTGCACGATGTTTCTCGCCTGCCTGCCGATTAGTGCGGGAAGTCGATCACGGCCCGTGAGGGCGTGTCATCGACATGGGCCACCGGACATCTGGACGGTTGCGCGACGACCTTCCACGCCATCACGCCATTCTTGTCTTTGAAAATATCGGGGTCCTGCAGAAGACGGGCCGATCGCACCACCGGGGAGCCGGCCGGTGCCCCGAATTCGTCGGGCTGCGGAAACGACTTCACCAGCTTGTTCTCCGGGCGATCGAAGGTCCCCATCACGGTGTTGTGTGCCGCGGCGCCGCGGAAGGCCACCGCGTATCCCCCGTCCACCGGTGTTACCGAGAACGGCGGTGCCTGCCAGTAGGTCACCGGCCCCACCGGCGGTGCCAGCCTGTCGGGCCCGAAGGTGAACGTGACCCTGTCGAGGTCATCGAAGGATTCGATGCGCACATCATGCAGGATGTTGGCGTAATTCTCCGCGCCGCCATCGGTCAACGTGGGACACGTCGGCGCGGCCGCCACCTGCGGCACGGGGACCAACGAGCCGACTACTAGTACAAGCGGTACCAGGTATCGATGCATGGTTAGCGAATGTACGGCCTTCGACACCTGACCGCTGGCGTTCGACCAGGGATTGTCCCCGGTGGTCAACCACGCACCGATGCATGGTGATCGGTCACAAGGGCGGCTAGTGCGGTAGATCCACCACAAGACGCGGCGGGTTGGTCAGCGTGCTCACCTGAGGACAGCGCTGCTTGTTCAGCCCCAGCGCCCACCGCACCTTTCCCTCGGAATCCTCGCCCTGCTTGGCTTCCGCGAGAATCGGGAAATCCTTCGGCGTGATCTCATTGGGCCCCGGGTACGACCGGATCGGCTTGTCACTCTCGTGCGCGGAGGCGCCGGTGAAGAGCACGCCGAGTAACGCGGTACCGGCAACAACGACGTTGTCCCCCTTGGGACCCGCGGAAACACTCGCCGGGCTGTCCACCGAGTATTTGGGAACGACCAGCTCATCCAGCGGCACCGTGTTCTTGGGGTCGATCTTCGGGTCCGCCCCGAATTCGAAGGTGACCCTGTCGTAGTCGTCCTGCTTTCCCACCCGGACATCGCGCAGCAGTGTGGCCACATTCTTGCCACCACCTCCGCTACTCGTCTCGCAGGCGGTGACACGGAAGGTTTCCGGGGCCGGTGTCGATGTTTGCGGTAGCGCCGTCGTCGTCGCCACTGGCGACACCAACTCACCCAACTGGCGTGCCTCACCGCCACAACCGGATGCCGTCAACGCCGCCAGCGCCAGCACGCCGATGTTCCGGATACCGCCTTGTCCTCGCATCGCACCACGGTAGCAACAATTGTCGCCCGAAAGCTCAACGCGCACACTGCGTGTCGAACGCCTACTCGGCCTTGCGGCTCCGCCGGTTCGGCCCCCCTCGGCCGCGTAGGGCCACACCCGATTCCACGAGAGCGCGATGCACATAGCCATACGAGCGGCCCGTTGCCGCGGCGAGCGTGCGAATGCTCGCGCCCTTCTCGTATCCGGCCTTCAGCTCGGCACGCTCCTCGTCGCGCGTTTTGGCCATCGCGACCTCTCTCCCGACTTCACTCCGCGGCCCCTATGGGCAACTCGACCCGGTTGCACCATAGCGCAAATGTGATCACGCATGTACACGAGACGCGGAAGGTGGGGAGAGAAAAGGTTAGGCCAGCTCGATGAGGTCCCGATACTCGTCCGACCAGTAGTCCTCGGTGCCGTCCGGCAACAACACGACGCGCTGCGGATTCAAGGCTTCGGCGGCCCCGGGATCGTGCGTCACGAGAACAACCGCCCCGAGGTAACTACGCAGCGCGTCCAATACCTGCTCACGCGAGGCGGGATCCAAGTTGTTGGTGGGCTCGTCGAGCAGCAACACATTCGCGGTCGAGGCGACCAGTCCGGCAAGGGCCAGGCGGGTCTTTTCACCACCGGAGAGCGTCCCTGCCGGCTGCTCCAACTGTGGGCCACTGAACATGAACGCGCCCAGGATTCCGCGCAACTCCTGCTCCCCCGTGTCCGGGGCGGCGTGGCGGATGTTCTCCCAGACCGTCGCATGATCGTCCAGGGTGTCGTGCTCCTGGGCGAAATATCCAAGTTTGAGACCGTGGCCCGGTTCCAGCTCTCCGGAGTCTGGGGTCTCCGCACCCGCCAACAGCCGCAGCAGTGTCGTCTTGCCGGCACCGTTGAGCCCCAGGACCACGACGCGTGAACCACGATCGATGGCCAGGTCCACCCCGGTGAAAATCTCCAGCGACCCGTAGTTCTTGGTCAATCCCTTGGCCACCAACGGCACTCGCCCACACGCGGCGGGTGTCGGGAACTTGATGCGGGCCACCTTGTCGGCCACGCGTTCCTCATCGAGCCCGGACAACATCTTTTCGGCGCGGCGCAACATATTCTGCGCGGCAACAGCTTTAGTCGCCTTGGCGCCCATCTTGGCCGCCTGGGTGCGCAGGGCCGAGGCCTTTTTCTCCGCATTAGCACGCTCGCGGCGGCGGCGCTGTTCGTCGAGCGACCGCGCGTCCAAGTACTTCTGCCAACCCATGTTGTAGACGTCGACCTCGCCACGCACCGCGTCCAGGAACCACACCTTGTTCACGACATCGGCCAGCAGATCGACGTTGTGACTGATCACCACCAGTCCGCCGTCATGGTTCTGCAGGAAGCCGCGCAACCAACCGATCGAGTCGGCATCGAGGTGGTTGGTCGGCTCGTCGAGCAGCAACGTCATGCTCGATCCCGCACCACCCTCGGCCGCACCGAACAGAATCCGCGCCAACTCCACACGCCTGCGCTGACCACCCGACAGTGTCCGCAGCGGTTGGATCAGTACGCGCTCGGGCAAACCGAGGCTCGAACAGATCCGGGCGGCCTCGCTTTCCGCGACGTACCCGCCCAGTGACGAGAAACGCTCCTCCAGCTGTCCGTAGCGGCGCACGGCCTTGTCGCGCTGCCCCTCGTCGGCCAGCTCAGCCATCAGCGTCTGCTGCTTCTCCATCTCGCTGATGATGGTGTCCAGGCCCCGGGCCGACAGCACCCGATCGCGGGCCAACAGATCCAAGTTGCCTTCCTTGGGATCCTGTGGCAGATAACCGATTTCACCGATGCGAGAAACCGATCCGGCGTATGGCTCACCCTCCCCCGCCAGAATTCTCATCGAGGTAGTCTTGCCGGCCCCGTTACGGCCGACCAACCCAATGCGGTCGCCGGGCTGGATACGTAACGCGGGGCCCGGCGCATAGACGAGCGTGCGGGCGCCGGCGCGGACCTCGAGGTCCGTCGCGGTAATCACTACTTACTCCTTGGATGCTGTGTGCGTGTCTCGCACTTTCAGCGCTTGTCTCTAAAGGTCGCTTTGCGCTGCTCCTTGCGGGCGGCGGTGGCTTCTTCGAAGTTGTCGGTGAGCAGCCGGACATACAGCTGGCCCAGACCCTCTTGGTGCATGTGACTTTCCAGGCTAGCGGCGTCCAGCCCACTCCAAATGGTGCGCTTGGTCAACTCGATTCCTGGACGGGAGAACCCGGCGATGCGTTCCCCGATCGCGTAACACTCTTCCAGCAGCGACTCGGAGGACACCTTCCGGGATACCAAACCGATGCGCTCGGCCTCATCGGCATCGACGTCGCGGCCGGTCAGCATGATGTCAGAGGCGCGCGAGGTGCCAATGGCGCGCGGCAGCAGATAGCTCAGGCCCAGCTCGCTGGCCGTCAATCCGTTGTTGATGCCGGCTGCCCGGAAGTAGGCGGCATCCGATGCCACCCGGACATCGCATGCCAGCGCCAAGCACAGACCGCCACCGATGGCCGCGCCGTTGATGGCGGCGATCACCGGCTGATGCATCCGGCGCAGGGTGAGAATGACCTCGTCGAGCAACTCCATCGACCGCAATGCGATCGTCGGCTGAGTCAGTCCCCCAATATGCGGAATGGGCCCGGCGGATTTCTGATCGGCGCCCGAGCAGAAACCTTTACCTGCCCCGGTGATGACAACAGCGCGCACCTCGTTGTCATTGCTGATATCCACGAGCAGCTGCTTGAACGGCAGCATCACATCGAATGCCATGGCGTTCATCCGCTCGGGCCGGTTCAAAGTGACCAGGGCAATTTCCGGACGCGGACGGTCCACCAGGACGAAACTCATGCGTCCATATAACCGACCGCACGGGGCTGCACCAAATCGTTGCGCCGCGGAGCGTTCAGCCGCCCGATCCGCGTGGTCAGCCCGCCCCCACCGGACGCTCGGCGCCGTCCTCGAGCGCCGCAGCACGCTCGGCCGCCGCCTGATCGCGCCGTCGGACGAACTGTTGCAGCAGCGTCACGGCACTCGTGATCGACACGAGCAACAGTGTGGGGCCGATAGCGACTATCAGAATCTGCGAGACATCGACCGACAGCGTGAAGATCAGAAAGATCGCCAGGGCCGGAAACATCCCGCAGAGCAGCCCCAGCCACAGGCAGATCCGGGTGTGCAGCGTGTGCCAGTCCGTGATGTCCTGGTCGGTCCACCCGCGCCGGGGCAATGCCCCATCCGCGAGATTCGGCGAAATGGCGCTGGCGAACTTCTTCGAGGCGGGCCTGCGGAGAAGCGCACTCACCACTAGGGACCACACGATCAAGGACACCGGGATGAGCTCGGTGACCTGCACTATGCGGGGATTTTTTGTGGTGAACGCGACGGTCAGCGAACACGCCGCGGCGACGATCACCACGCCGTTCACGGGCTCGAACTTGCGCTTGATCACCATGTTCAAGATCCCCTGCACGACGGCCGTGATGATCGCGCCGGCCAAGGCCAGGTAAGGCGTGACCCCGAACGCGCGAAGCGCGTAGTACGCGATAAGCGGGGGCAGCGTATTGATCGCGGTGGTCCTGACGTACTCCCTCAGGCTGGTCGGCGCCTCAACACCTTCGTCAACGCCTTCGCCCAAGGAGTCAGCGCCATCGACAGGAATATGCTCAGCCACGGCACCTAAGCCTAGCCTAGGCTTACCTGCCACGTGCACCACGGATACGGGCTAGACCTCTTGTTCGCGCAGTGCCGCTTCGACGTCGAGATCGCGGACCTGCTGCAGTAGGTCCGCCAATGAGGCCGGGGGCAGCGCGCCGGCCTGGTTGAACACCAGCTGGCCCTGCTTGAAGACCATCAGCGTAGGAATCGAGCGGACATTGGCCGCCGATGCCAGCGCCTGCTCCGCCTCTGTGTCCACCTTGGCATGAACCACATCGGGGTTCGCTTCCGAGGACGCCTCGAAGACCGGACCGAACTGACGGCACGGCCCGCACCACGACGCCCAGAAGTCGACCAGCACGATGTCGTTGTCGTGGATCAAGTCATTGAATGCGTCTGCACTGATGTCACGTGTTGCCATGTCGTCCTCAACGTTGCCGGGATGCGCGATGTTCCGTTGGCTCTCAATAGAGCGCGGACAGCGCCTTGCCCATATTGAATCCGACGAACTCGTCCTGCCGGCCAAACCGCAGCTTGTTCACCCATTCGGGATCCGACAGCAGCGCACGACCGACCGCGATGACGTCGAATTCGCTGTTGGCGAATTGGCGCAACACCGCCTCCACCGGCGCGGGCTCGATATCGCGAACCTCGGAGGGCTTGAACTCGGTCTGCAACCCCACCGAGCCGACGGCGATGGCCGGCAGCCCCGTGACACGTTTGGTCCAACCCGCCAGGCTCAGTTGCCCGTCGGCTCCCTCCAGATCCGGGAACGCCGGTAGATAGTGCCGCCGCGTGGACGGATGGAAGACGTCCACTCCCGCCTCGACAAGAGGCTCGAGCAGCCGTTCCAGCTCCGCTGGAGTATCGGCGAGCGTAGCCGCGTAATCGGCCTGCTTCCACTGCGAGAACCGGTACAAGACAGGGAAGTCCGGCCCGACGGCGGCGCGTACCGCGCGCACCACCTCGACCGGGAATCGCACCCGATCGGTGGCCGAGCCTCCGTACCCGTCGGCCCGAACATTGGTGCGCTCCCACAAGAACTGGTCGAGCAGGTAGCCGTGGGCGCCGTGCAACTCGACGGCATCGAAGCCCGCATTCCGCGCATTGAGGGCCGCCGTCGCGTATTGCTCGGCAAGCGGGGCCAGCTCACCGGTCTGCAACGCGCGCCCGCGCGGAGATGCGTCACCGGCCAAACCCGATGGGCTCACCGACTCCACGTCCGGATTGAATTCCGGATCGACACCGCGCTCCACACCCTGATGCCAGAGCTGCGCGGCGATCACCGATCCTTCCTGGTGCACTGCGTCGGTGACCGAGGACCAACCTGCCAGCGAATCATCGCCGGTCAACCGCGGAACGCTGGACTGTCCACCGGCGGCATCATGAGGAATGAAGACGCCCTCGGTGATGATCAGCCCCACACCTCCGGCAGCGCGGCGGCGGTAGTACGCGGCCACATTCTCACCGGGTACCCCACCGGGCGAGGCCGACCGCGTCATCGGCGCCATCGCGAACCGATTGGGAGCGGTCAGCGATTTGACGGTGAAGGGCTCGAAGAGCGGTGCTACGTCTGGTCTCACGTCGGTCACGAGGTGTCAAACTACGCCGAGGCCGCATCCATTCCGGATAACGTGGTCAACCATGTCACCAAATCTCTGGCCCCGGCCCGCGTTACTGGTGATCGCCGGTGCAGTCGCCCTATCCGGTACCGCATGCGGAGGGGCTTCGGACAAACCCACGGCATCGTCGCCCGGCCCCGCATCGACAACCGTGACACGGCATGCCGGTGGTAAGGACCGGGCCGGAGGGCTGATCTCCTCGGTGACCGGACACACGGTTCAGGTGAACACCCCGGACGGCACCGCCGATATCGACTTCAACACCATGACGAAGCTCACCGAGGTGCAGCCCGCAGAGCTTTCGGACGTGATCGTGGGCAGTTGCGTGAGCGTGCTCGCCGCACCGGCTGCGGAGGCATCGGACCAGACCACGGCACAACGCGTGCTGATCAGCACCGCCGAGAACAACACGTGCGCGGTGGATACGCCCGCCGGGGGCGCACCACCACCCGCCGGTCCCGACGGCCCGCCGCCGGCTGGACCTGGCGCGCCGCCTCCGTTCGGTGGCCCGAACGTGCATGGCGCGGTTGCCTCCGTGAACGGCAACACCATCGTCATCGCCAACACTGACCCCAGCGGCGCAGCGGAAATTCAGACCAATGTGACCGTGACCGCCGACACCAAGTACGACAAGCGCCAGCCCGCAGAGGCCATCGCGATCACCACCGGAAAATGTGCGGATGCCCGCGGCACCAAGGATGCCCACGGAGTGCTGCAGGCCACCAAGATCGACCTCGGTCCCGCCACTGATGACAAGTGCGGACCGCCGCCACGGTGAGCCTGGATGGACTTGGCGTGAACTTTGCGCAACACACAGCAACTTCGTACACACGCCGGAGCACAACCTCAGCCAACGCAAGCACGCTGAGGTGTCCTATTCGTCGACCATGGAGAACATTGATGTCCCCAACTCAGACACTTGCCCAACCACGATTCGCCCGCGGGGCACTGTTGGCACTCGCCGGACTGACCGCGCTCTCGGTGGCCGCGTGCGGCTCGCACAACGAGACCAACGGTGCCTCCACAAGCTCTGCGGCGCCCACGACTTCGGCAGCCCACAACGGCGAGCACGACGGAAAGGACCGGGTCGCCGGACTTATCGCGTCCGTATCGGGTAACACCATCCAGGTGACCAAGAAGGACGGCAACGCGACCGTCGGCTTCACCCAGTCCACGAAGGTCTCCGAGATCACGGCCGGACAATTGTCGGATGTCACCGCAGGGAGTTGTATTGCCGCGATGGCGCAACAGGACTCGAACCCACCGACCGCCCGGCGAGTGATGATCTGGCCGGCCAAAGACGGTAACTGCGAGAAGGAACACCCGAAGGAGCAACAGCAGTCCTCATCCCCCACGCCGTCATCAGGTAAACGGCCCGAGCACGAAGCCATTCGCGGAACTGTCGCCTCGGTCAGCGGTAACACCATCACCGTGAGCAGTACCGATCCGAGCAGCGGGACGACAGCCCCCACCACCGTGACGGTCAACAACGAGACCGCCTATGCCAAGCGCGCACCGGCGAATCAGAGCGCCATCGTCGCAGGCAAGTGCATCGCCGCTCACGGCGCCAACGACGCATCGGGAAACCTTCAGGCTGCGACAATCACCCTGCGTGCCGCAAAGGATGGCTCATGTGAAGGCGGCCACGAAGGCCATCACCAGCGCTAGACGGTGAAGCCGAGGGCCCGGAGTTGCTCCCGACCATCGTCGGTGATCTTGTCCGGGCCCCACGGCGGCACCCACACCCAATTGATCTTGATTTCTTTGACCAGTCCCGCGCCGACGAGGGCGTTGCGCGACTGATCCTCGATGACATCGGTGAGCGGACACGCCGCCGAGGTGAGCGTCATGTCGATGATGGCGACCTTGCCGCTCTCGCTCTCCTCCACATTGAGCCCGTACACCAGGCCCAGGTCGACCACGTTGATACCGAGCTCGGGGTCAACGACATCGCGCATGGCCTCCTCGAGATCCTCGAGAAGCTTTACTTCTTCTGTTACCTCGGTCATCGGTTCACCTCGTGATGTTCGGTTGCCTGTACCAACGCGTCCTTGAACGCCATCCATCCTAGGAGCGCGCACTTGACGCGGGCGGGATAGCGCGAAACCCCCGCGAAGGCTATGCCGTCGCCGATGATGTCCTCGTCTCCGTCGATGGTGCCCCGCGAGGAGATCATCTCGTTGAACGAGGACACCGTCTTGAGCGCCTCATCCACCGTCAGCCCGATCACCTGGTCCGTGAGCACCGAGGTCGCGGCCTGACTGATGGAACATCCCTGCCCGTCATAGGACACATCGGTAATCGTGTTGTCTTCCAAAGAAATTCGAAGTGTGATCTCATCACCACAGGTCGGGTTCACATGGTGCACCTCGGCCGCGAACGGCTCACGCAGCCCGCGATGATGCGGATGCTTGTAGTGATCCAGGATGACTTCCTGGTACATCTGCTCCAGCCTCACAGGAAGAACTCCTGCGCATGACGGACGCCGGCCACCAATCGGTCGACTTCGTCCAGCGTGTTGTAGACCGCGAAGGATGCGCGGGCGCTCGCCGCGATACCGAAGCGTCGGTGCAGGGGCCACGCGCAGTGATGCCCGACCCGTATCGCCACACCCCCGTCGTCGAGCACCTGGCCCAGGTCGTGTGCGTGAATGCCGTCCACCACGAAGGAGACTGCGCCTCCCCGGTCGATGTTCTCCGCGGGGCCGACGATGCGAACGCCTTCGATACTTCCGAGCCCGGCAAGCGCCGCCTCAACCAACTGATGCTCGTGTGCGGCAACAGCTTCCATACCAATCGCGTTCAGGTAATCCACAGCGGCGCCGAGGCCCACCACCTGGGAGGTCATCGGGACACCAGCCTCAAAACGCTGCGGGGGCGGCGCATAGGTACTGATCTCCATGGTGACGGTCTCGATCATCGAACCGCCGGTGATGAACGGGGGCATGGCCTCCAGCAGCTCGCGACGGCCATACAGCACGCCGACGCCCGACGGGCCGAGCATCTTGTGTCCGGAGAACGCCGCGTAATCCACGCCCAGTTCCCGGAAGTTCACCGGCATGTGCGGAACGGACTGGCAGGCATCCAAGACCACAAGAGCACCCACGGATTTGGCGCGACTCACCAGCTCCGCGACGGGAGCTACCGCACCCGTCACATTGGATTGATGGGTGAAGGAAACGACCTTCACGGCCTCGGTGAGATCGAGCGAATCGAGATCGATACGGCCGTCGTCGGTGACGCCATACCAACGCAAAGTGGCACCCGTGCGGCGGCACAGCTCTTGCCAGGGCACCAGATTCGCGTGGTGTTCCAGCTCCGTGATGACGATCTCATCGCCGGGTCCCACCGCACGGTCGAACCGCTCGTCGCCAAGGGTGTAAGCCACGAGGTTCAGCGATTCGGTGGCGTTCTTGGTGAAGACGATCTCGCCGTCGTCGACACCCACGAAGTGGGCGATCGCATTGCGCGCGCCCTCGTAGGCGTCGGTGGCTTCCTCCGCCAACTGGTGGGCGCCGCGGTGCACGGCAGCGTTGTGCTCGGTGAGGAAGCGACGCTCGGCTTCGAGGACCTGCACGGGGCGCTGCGAGGTGGCCCCGGAATCCAAATACGCCAACGGTTTACCGCCGCGCACCGTCCGGCTCAGGATCGGGAAGTCATCCCTGATCCCCGAGATCCGAGTGGTGTTCAGCGGCACAGTGGCCGTCACGGTCAGGCTCCCACCGTTTGGGTAAAACGCTCGTAGCCGTTCTCTTCCAACTCGTCGGCCAGCTCGGGCCCGCCCGACTCGACGATGCGCCCGCCCACGAAGACGTGCACGAACTGCGGCTGGATGTAACGGAGAATCCGGGTGTAGTGGGTGATGAGCAGCACGCCACCGTGCTCGCGCTCGGCGTACCGATTCACTCCCTCGGACACGATCCGCAGGGCGTCCACATCAAGACCGGAGTCCGTCTCATCCAGAATAGCGATCTTCGGCTTGAGCAGGCCCAGCTGCAGAATCTCGTGGCGCTTCTTCTCGCCGCCCGAGAATCCTTCGTTGACGCTGCGCTCGGCGAAGGCGGAGTCGATCTCCAACTCCCCCATGGCTTCCTTGACTTCCTTGACCCAGTGGCGCAGCTTGGGAGCCTCACCGCGCACGGCGGTTGCCGCGGTACGCAGGAAGTTCGACATCGATACCCCGGGCACCTCGATCGGGTACTGCATGGCCAGGAAGAGGCCGGCACGTGCGCGCTCATCGACAGACAGCTCCAGCACATCTTGTCCGTCCAGGGTGATCGACCCGGAGGTCACCTCGTACTTGGGATGGCCGGCGATGGCGTACGACAGCGTGGACTTGCCAGAGCCGTTGGGGCCCATCACCGCATGGGTCTCCCCCGAGTTCACGGTGAGGTTGACGCCCTTGAGGATCTCGATGGATTCGCCCTCGTTCGGCGAGATGCTGACGTGCAGATCCTTGATTTCTAGCGTGGTCATGAGTTGCTTTCTCTATCTACGAATTGGTCTGGGCGAGTTCGTGTTCGATGGCTTCGGTGAGCCGGTCGCGTACCGACTCGATCCCGATCCGGCCAATGATGTCCTGGAAGAAACCGCGCACCACCAGGCGGCGGGCATCCTCCTCCGGAATACCGCGCGAGCGCAGGTAGAACAGCTGCTCGTCATCGAATCGACCGGTGGCACTGGCGTGTCCGGCGCCGGCGATCTCGCCGGTCTCAATCTCCAGGTTGGGCACCGAGTCCGCCCGTGCCCCGTCGGTGAGGATCAGGTTGCGGTTCAGTTCGAAGGTATCGGTCCCCGTGGCCTCGGCACGGATGAGCACGTCGCCGATCCAGACGGTGTGCGCGTCTGGACGACCAGATTCGGGGTCTCCCTGCAGCGCACCCTTATACGTGACATGCGAACGGCAGTTGGGTTGCGCGTGATCGACCAGCAGCCGATGCTCAAAGAACTGACCGTCGTCGGCGTAGTAGAGACCCAGCAGCTCGGCGTCGCCTCCCGGCGCCTCGAACCGGACAGTGCCGGTGAGGCGAACCAGATCGCCACCGAGTGTGACGGCGATATGCCGCAACACCGCATCCTTGCCCAGTTTGGCGTGGTGCGCACTGACATGTACGGCGTCGTCGGCCCAGTCGGCGATCGAGACGACAGTCAAACGCGATGCGTCCTCGAGCAGGAATTCGACATTCTCGGCGTATGTTCCGCTGCCGCGGTAGTCGATGACCACCAGTGACTCCGACAATTCAGCGGCTCGTACCTGCAGATGTCCGTAGGCCACCGCTCCCTCGCCGGGGCCGGTCACGGCGATCTCGATCGGCTCTGCGACCACTTCCTGCTTACCAACCGACACCACGGTGGCGGATCCGAACGCGGAGTATGCCTGTGCGGCAACTCGATCCGACGGAACGCCACCCTTTCCGAGCCGTTCGTCGGCGCGATCGACCGTCTCGACCGTGACGCCATCACCAGCGGTGACTCCCACGGCCGGATCTGCCGTGGCGACAGCGGATCCGTCGTGCAGACCGCGCAGGCGGCGCAGCGGGGTGAACCGCCACAGCTCGTCACGGCCGCCGGGAACCTCGAAGGCCTCGACATCGTAGGAGCTGAACAGTTCGCCCTTGTTGGAGCCTTCGACAGCTTGAGTCAACTGCGTCATAACTAACCGACCGCGCCTTCCATTTGCAGTTCGATGAGACGGTTGAGTTCGAGCGCGTACTCCATCGGCAGTTCCTTGGCGATGGGCTCGACGAACCCGCGCACCACCATGGCCATGGCCTCGTCTTCGGTCATGCCGCGGCTCATCAGATAGAACAACTGATCGTCACTGACCTTCGAGACCGTCGCCTCGTGCCCCATGGTGACGTCGTCTTCGCGGATGTCGACGTACGGATAGGTGTCGCTGCGACTGATCGAGTCGACAAGTAGCGCATCGCATTTCACCGTCGAGCGGGAGCCGTGCGCCCCCTTGTTGACCTGGACCAGGCCACGGTAAGAGGCACGACCGCCACCACGCGCCACCGACTTGGAAACGATGTTGCTCGACGTGTTCGGCGCCAGGTGCAGCATCTTGGCACCGGTGTCCTGGTGCTGGCCCTCGCCGGCGAACGCCACCGAAAGCACCTCGCCCTTGGCGTGCTCGCCGGTCATCCACACGGCCGGGTACTTCATGGTGACCTTGGAGCCGATGTTGCCGTCGACCCATTCCATGGTGGCCCCCGCCTCGGCGCGCGCCCGCTTGGTCACCAGGTTGAACACGTTGTTCGACCAGTTCTGGATGGTTGTGTAGCGGCAGCGCCCGCCCGGCTTGACGATGATTTCCACCACGGCCGAGTGCAACGAATCGGACTTGTAGATCGGTGCAGTACATCCCTCGACGTAGTGCACGTAGGCGCCCTCGTCGACGATGATGAGCGTCCGCTCGAACTGGCCCATGTTCTCGGTGTTGATACGGAAGTAGGCCTGCAGCGGGATATCGACCTTGACGCCCGGCGGCACGTAGATAAACGAGCCACCCGACCACACCGCGGTGTTGAGCGCGGAGAACTTGTTGTCCCCGGCCGGGATGACGCTGCCGAAGTACTCCTTGAAGATCTCCGGGTGCTCACGCAGGCCAGAGTCGGTGTCCAGGAAGATCACGCCCTGGGCCTCGAGGTCCTCGCGGATCGAGTGATAGACGACTTCGGACTCGTACTGTGCGGCGACACCGGACACCAGGCGCTGCTTCTCGGCTTCGGGGATACCGAGGCGATCGTAGGTGTTCTTGATGTCGGCGGGCAGATCGTCCCACGTGGCTGCCTGCTTCTCGCTGGACCGCACGAAGTACTTGATGTTGTCGAAATCGATGCCCTCAAGGTTCGAGCCCCAGTTCGGCATCGGCTTCTTGTCGAAGGTGCGCAGCGCCTTGAGACGGATATCGAGCATCCATTCGGGCTCGCTCTTCTTGGCCGAGATGTCACGGACCACGGCCTCGGACAGACCGCGCTGCGCGCTGGCCCCCGCGACGTCGGAGTCCGACCAGCCGTAGCCGTAAGTGCCCAAAGACGCAATGGTTTCGTCCTGGGTCATGACCTCACGTTCGAGTGTCATCGTGACTCCTTCTACTCGTTAGACATCCGGTGCGGGCTGGGCACCGGGACGGGGCTGCCGTGCAGGGGGGATGTTTCTGGGCTGCTGTCCGGGGAGGACGTCTGCAGTGGCACGTGGGTGGTACAGGCGCAGTCACCGTTGGCGATGGTCGCCAAACGCTGTACATGTGTTCCCAACACCGCGGCGAAGGCCTCCTGTTCCGCCTCGCACAATTCCGGGAACTCGGCGGCGACATGCGACACCGGGCAATGATGTTGGCAGATCTGCACGCCCTGTAAAAACCCAGCGGATCCGCCTACCTTTTGGGTAGAGGCGGCATATCCCGCACGGGTGAGCGCCTCGGCCACCTGGCCGACGGCCGCCGGCAGATCCTCATCGGCCGCTCCGATCGTCAGATCGCCCAGGATCGCGTCGATGCGGCGCCGCGCGAACGTGCGCACCGCATCGTCGCCGCCGATCTCGCGCAGCTGGCGCATGGCCGCGGAGGCAAGATCGTCGTAGGCGTGGTTGAGCTTGGCCCGGCCAGCGGCCGTGAGCTGAAAGCGTTTTGCCGGACGTCCCCGTCCGTTGTGCTGCCAGGCAGCCGCGGGATTGGCCACCGCGTCACCGGCATCGATCAGTGCGTCCAGGTGCCTGCGCACGCCCGCGGCCGACAGGCCGAGCCGCTCACCGATCTCACCTGCGGTAACGGGCCCAGATTCGAGCAGCAGGCGAACCACCGCGGCCCGGGTCTGCCCCTCCGCGGATGCGGCCGGCGCAGCGTCCAGCGGCGGCACTGCCGTGGCGGCAGCCCCAGCTGAGACACCCGAACCGAATTTCACAACACCAGTGTGACGCAATTCGGAATGCCGCGTCTAGCAAGGGTTACCTATGTTGAGCGGCGCCGTGCCGGCTGGACAGGCCCTGCCCGGCCGGTTCCACGGAGCGGGCACGACGGGCCGATACGCTGCTGGCGTGTCGGTACGTGGGCAATGGCTGAGCTCGTCGCTCTCGCATCTGCATGACGACGAGCGCTCGTCGGCTCCCCTCAATGAGCGCGAGCTCACGGCCATGAACCGAACGCGGCTGTTCGGTGCCACCGGAACCGCCCTGATGGCCATCGGCGCGCTCGGGGCCGGAGCACGCCCCGTCATCCAGGATCCGATCTTCGGGGTCCGGCTGCTGAACCTGCCGTCACGGATCCAAACGGTGTCACTGACGATGACGACCACCGGCGCCGTGATGATGACGCTGGCCTGGCTCATGTTGGGCCGCTTCGCGATCGGCAGCCTGCGCAACAAAGGTCCGGACGGGCGTCCGGATGGGCCCAGAGGTCCGGTGCGCAGGATGTCGCGGGGCCAGCTCGACCGGACCCTGCTGCTGTGGATCCTGCCGCTGCTCATCGCCCCGCCGATGTACTCCAAAGACGTGTACTCGTATCTGGCGCAAAGCCAGATCGCGAGGCTGGGCAAGGACCCGTATACCGAAGGTCCAGCGGTAGCCCTTGGCCTTGACCACGTCTTCACCTTGTCCGTACCGAGCCTGTGGCGAGAAACACCCGCCCCCTACGGTCCGTTGTTCCTGTGGATCGGCAAGGGCATCTCGCGGCTCACCGGCGACGACATCGTCGCGGGGGCGCTCTGCCATCGACTCGTCGAGCTTCTCGGCGTGCTGCTGATCATCTGGGCCACGCCGCGGCTGGCCCAGCGCTGTGGCGTCGCGGAGGTCAGCGCGCTGTGGCTGGGAGCCGCCAATCCACTGTTGTTGATGCACCTGGTCGCCGGGATTCACAACGAGGCCCTCATGTTGGGCCTGATGCTGGCCGGCACCGAACTGGCCATGCGGGGTATCGATTCCACCCGCTCACTCGCCGGCGTCACGCCCAGGTTGAATCCGCTGCGGCCACGCACACGCGCGCAATGGGCCAGCTGGGCGCCGATGGGCAATCTCCTCGCCGGAGCCGTGCTGATCACCGCGTCATCACAGGTCAAACTGCCGTCCCTGTTGGCGCTGGGGTTCGTCGGGATGGCCCTGGCACGCAGGTGGGGTGGCGGGATTCGCGGCCTCTTCCAAGCCGGAGCGTTGCTGGGCATCATCACCGGCGCCTGCACGGTGCTGATCGGATGGGCCAGCGGCCTGGGCTTCGGCTGGATTTACACGCTCGGCACCGCGAACGCGGTGCGCAGCTGGATGTCACCACCGACACTCGTCGCCCTGGGCACCGGACAGGTCGGCATCCTGCTCGGGCTGGGCGATCACACCACCGCCATCCTGTCGCTGACCCGTGGCATCGGCATCGGCATCATCGCCATCGCGGTCTCATGGCTGCTGTTCGCCGTATTGCGTGGACGGCTGCACCCCGTCGGCGGGCTGGGCGTCGCGCTCGGCATCACGGTGCTGCTGTTCCCGGTGGTACAGCCCTGGTACCTGCTGTGGGCGATCATCCCGCTGGCAGCCTGGGCCACCCGGCCCGCCTTCCGCGGCACCGCGATCGGGATCACCCTGCTCGTGGGCATTTTCGGGCCCACCGCCAACGGCGACAGATTCGCTCTGTTCCAGATCATCGACGCCACCGTTGCCAGCGCGATCATCGCCGTCTTGCTCATCGCTATCACGCACGACTATCTGCCATGGCGTCGGCTGCCTAACGGTCACCAAGACGCGCCGCATACTCTGACTGACCGTGACGCAACCACCGACCAGGACAGCACCACCAGTGCGAATGCGGTCAGTGACGAAGCGATACGGGACGGCCACGGCCCCGATCACAGCGTTGGACAGCCTCGATCTTGAGGTCCAGGAGGCGCAGGTCTTCGCGCTGCTCGGACCCAACGGCGCCGGAAAGACCACGACCGTCGAGTTGTGCGAGGGTTTCCTACATCCCGACGAGGGCACCGTCGAGGTGTTGGGGATGGATCCTGTCGCCAAGAACTCAGCGGTGCGCGCACGTATCGGGGTGATGCTGCAGGGCGGCGGCGCCTACCCCACCGCCCGGGCCAGCGAAATGCTTGGACTGGTGGCCTCCTACTCCGCCAATCCTCTTGACCCACAGTGGCTTCTGGACACTCTCGGGCTGACCGACGCTGCCCGCACCCCGTACCGGCGGCTCTCCGGAGGGCAACAACAGCGCCTCGCGCTGGCCTGCGCGCTGGTCGGGCGACCCGAGCTGGTTTTCCTCGACGAGCCGACCGCCGGCATGGACGCACACGCGCGGCTGGTGGTGTGGGAGCTGATCGACTGCCTGCGCCGTGACGGCGTGTCCGTGGTGCTGACCACGCACCACATGAAGGAGGCCGAGGAGTTGGCCGATCAGCTGATGATCATCGACCACGGTTCGGTGGTGGCCGCCGGCACGCCCGCAGAGCTGATGCAATCCGGTGCAGAGAACCAACTGCGCTTCTCCGCGCCACCGCGACTGGACCTGACCTTGCTCACTTCCGCGCTGCCCGAGGGCTACAAGGTCGCCGAGGTGACTCCGGGCGAGTATCGGGTCGAAGGGGTCGTCGACCCGCAGGTGCTGGCCACCGTCACCGCGTGGTGCGCACGGATGGATGTGCTGACCACCGATCTGCGCGTGGAGAAGCGCAGCCTTGAGGATGTGTTCCTCGATCTGACCGGCAGGGAATTGCGATGACCGACACCACCACACCCCGCTTCGATCCGGGCACCTTCGCTCCCGATCCCCGGCCAAGCGCCGTGCACACCATGCTTTTCGCGCAGTTCTGGCTGGAACTCAAGCTGCTGCTGCGCAACGGTGAGCAGCTGCTATTGACGATGTTCATTCCGATAACACTGCTCATCGGATTGACGCTGCTGCCGCTGGGCCAATTTCCCGGCTCGCGCACCGATATCTTCGTGCCCGCCATCATGGCCCTGGCAGTCATTTCCACCGCCTTCACCGGGCAAGCCATCGCGGTCGGGTTCGATCGTCGATACGGCGCGCTGAAACGTTTGGGGGCCACCGCCTTACCGGTGTGGGGAATCATCGCCGGCAAGGCACTGGCCGTGGTCACGGTGGTGGTGCTACAGGCAGCCGTCATCGGTGCGATCGGTGGCGCACTGGGCTGGCGCCCGCCCCCGGTCGGGCTGTTGCTCGGCGCGGTAGTCATCGCGATCGGCACCGCGACGTTCGTCGCGATGGGCCTGCTGCTGGGCGGCACGCTGCGTGCGGAAATCGTGCTGGCGCTGGCGAATCTGCTGTGGTTCATCTTCGCGGGGTTGGGTGCACTGACACTCGAAGACGGTCGCACCACCGATGCCATTCCGCATGCCGTGGTGCTGTTGGCACGGCTGTCTCCCTCCGGTGCTCTCTCGGAGGCGCTGGCCGCCGCGATGACCCTGTCGGTGGACTGGTTCGCCATCGCTGTGCTCGCGGTATGGGGTGCGCTCGCGAGTTACGGAGCGCTGCGCTGGTTCAAATTCACCTGAGCCACTTCAGCACCGACAGGGGCGGGGACAAGATGCGCCTGGACTTCATGCTGCTCGACCTCACACCCTATGGCCGTCAAGAAGATTGGGAGGAGTCGCCCGCAATGCCCGGTACGCGGCCCGGCCGACGATATCGGCCAGATCCGTGGCTGACCATCGCGGCTCGGGGCTCAGCATCAACCGTATGGCCCCCTCGCTGATCGCCAGGAGTGTTTCGACCAGCGGGGGCATCACGAAGTCCACATCGCGGACCTGCCAGCGCTGCAGCAGGGGTCGCATGACTTCGCAGATCTGTGCCCGGATCTGGGACCGCCCTTGCGAAATAGCCTCGGCCAGAACGGGATCTGACTGCGCCGCCGCGATGATCTGCCATGAGGCCGGGCGCGCGCCAACGTCGGCGAGCAGGGCGCCGAATCCGTCGACGAACATCTGCTCAACGGAGCCCGTCCGTGGTGGCGGAAGTACCGCACGCAAGCTGGCCAGGGCTCGTCGCGTTTCGCGTTCCAGCAGTTGCGTCAGTACCTCACTTCGCCCGTTGTAGCACGCATACACAACGGGGCGGGTGACGCCCATGCGCGTGGCGATGGCAGCCATCGTCACATTCGCCACGCCTTGTTCAGCGGCGATCTGCAGGGCCGTGTCCAGCACCTGCGCCCGCCTCCGCTCCGGTCCGAGGTGTTCGGCCCGGGCGCGGGGATTGGTCGAGGCTGGCGGCGCAGTGACGGTGTCCTCCTACGGCTGGCACGACTGGCCCGGCTACTGCAGATACACGTTGGCGATGATGAGCACCGGCCAGGCGACAATTTCTCCCAGCATAGAGAAGAGCCAGTCCAATCCGGTGAGTTGTTCAAGGTGGCCACGGTGGGTCATTGCCCAAATCAACCCGATCACGAAGTACGGCAAACCGATGACGATCGCCAGATAGACCAGCTGGCGGATGCTGAGACGGCGGTCGAGCAGGTCCTTGATCATGGCGTGTTCCTTCTGAATCATCCAACGGTGCCGAGAATCGGCTCGGACTCTCTAATTCCCTCGTCGCTGGGAGCTTGTCCCTCTCCGAACACACGGGCTTTCTGCCGTTCCCGAAGGTCGCGATGCGCCCGGCTCGGAATCTCATAGCCGTACAGTTCCTGAGCCTGTCTGGGCGTCATGGTGATCGAGCTTTTCGGCGGGATCGACAGGAGCACGCGGGCGCCGATGGGCACGGTGGCTGGTGAGATCAACCGGAGCAGGATCAATTGCAGCCGCTTGCTCATGCTGATCGCGGTGAATGCGGCACTTATCGGTGGCACGATCACCGCATCAAGCACGGGTGCAACGCTTAGCCCCGCCATCTCCCGCATCCACCGGGGCATGGTGGCCAGGGTGCCCCGGCGCAAAAACCATGTGATCACCTTGGTGAACGGCCGCAACAGCAGTGGCATCGGCGGCAGCATCACCTCGGCACTGAGCAAGTGCCGCATGGCCTGCTGGGCGATATCAGAGCCGATGAGCTGCGGGCGCATCTTTTCGAAGTACTCGCTTATCCCCTCACGCGTTCGGGGGATATCGCCCGGGTCGCAGGTCTGCAATTCCGCCGCACGGGCACATTCACTCCAGAACTGGGCTTCTTCGTTGTGGGAAAGCCGCCCTGGGCCGTACTTCTCGTAGGCGAGCAGAATCGAATGCCAGGCCGTGAGGTGGATCCACAACTGCGATTCGGGATTGTTCGCGTCGTAGTTTTCTCCGGTCACCGGATCGACACCGATGGCCTTGGAGTGAATTTTGACCAGGACATCGGCCGCCCTGGCTGTCGACCTGCTGTCGTCGAATGCAACCATCGCGAAGTATCGCAAGGTTCGGTCGTAACGAGTCCTTGGCCGCGCATAGATTTCATGGGTCTTGTCCACGGCCGCAATCAGTCCGGGATCGAGTTCCTCGATTACCACGGCACGCTGAAATCCAATGGACAGCGACGTCGGATAGCTCCACACACGCCAGGACACCGATTCGGGGCCAAAGAAGCCGTAGTCCTCAGCAGGTTCAACCTTCGGCAATGACAGCCACTCCCGGATCACACTCACAGGCCCGCTCCCTCTGCGCCAGCAATCCTACGGTCTGTAGGATTTTTCTACACAGCGTAGGATTCAGGATGGAATCGCTTACGTCAAGGGGTCAAGCGTCAACCAATCGATCCACCCGCCCGAACCGCGCACGCACACGAGATGGGCAGTGATTACTACAGGGCGTAGTTGGGTGTGGCATAGACTCAGCACGTGCTATATCGAGCGTTCCTGCGGGTAGTCGATCTGCTGCCGATGCCGAGCCTGCGGACGCAGCGACTCATCGCCGCCGCGGTGGTGCTCACGCAAGGTGGCATTGCCGTCACCGGCGCCGTCGTGCGCGTGACCGCTTCCGGGCTTGGTTGCCCCACCTGGCCCCAATGCTTCCCGGGGAGCTTCACTCCCGTCGCCGTCGCGGAGGTGCCACGTATCCATCAGGCCGTGGAATTCGGCAATCGGATGATCAGTTTCCTGGTGGTTATCACCGCGGCGCTGGCGGTACTCGCGGTCACCCGCGCGCGCCGCCGTCGCGAAGTCCTGGTGTACGCCTGGCTGATGCCGGCCTCTACCGTGCTGCAGGCGATCATCGGCGGCATCACGGTGCGCACCGGCCTGCTGTGGTGGACAGTCGCGATCCACCTGCTCGTCTCGATGGGCATGGTGTGGTTGGCGACGCTGCTGTACGTGAAAGTCGGTGAGCCCGATGTTGTTTCCGATCTACCCACCGTGCCACCGCCTCCCGCACCGCTGAGTCGGCTCACCGCGTTGATCGGCGTGACGCTGGCCGGGGTTCTGGTGGCCGGAACGCTGGTCACCGGTGCCGGACCGCACGCCGGAGACAAGAGCATCACCCGCGTGGTTCCCCGGCTGCAGGTCGAGATCACCACATTGGTGCACCTGCACGGCACACTGCTCGTCGCCTACCTGGCGCTGCTACTAGGCCTGGGATTCGGCCTGGCCGCCGTCGGCGTGACCCGAAATGTGTGGGCGCGCTTCACGGTAGTGCTGTCGCTCACCGCGGCGCAGGCGCTGATCGGAATCGTGCAGTTCTACACCGGGGTGCCCGCCGTGCTCGTCGCGGTTCACGTCGCGGGTGCCGCAGCCTGCACCGCCGCCACCGCCGCGCTCTGGGCCGCGCTCACCACTCCGGAGCTAGCCGCGACCGCCCTGCCCCAGCGGGCCAAGACCCAAACGCTCTAACGCCTCCTCGACACCGATCACGAACTTTCGCTGCGCGAGGTCACGTTCCTCGGTCTCCAACTGGCGCCAGCCCAGGGACGGCTCGACCAGCTCGAGCTCCAACAGTCGCGGATCGTTGTCATGCACCCCACCGATCACATCAACGCGTGCGTAGAGCAACTCGCCCATGGCCACACCGGATCTCGTCGCCGCCGCCGCCAGCGCGGTAGCACCAAACTTCCACAGCGCCGACGACGGCTTCACCGGCGCCAAGTGTTCGGAATGGAACAGCCCAGAGTCGTCGACCTTGGCCGCGGTACCCGGCGGAGGCAACAGCGCACCCTTGGTGAACGCGTGCGAGGGTTCACCGTTGAGGAAGACCAGAGCCGTCTCACCATGCTGATCGACCCGCGGATCGTAGGGCTGGATGAGCACCGTGCGGCCCTCGTCCTGCAGTGCCTCCGCGTGATCGCGCGCGGTCTCCGGGCAGGTGAAGCGGCCCGCACCTCGAGAACCGCCCGCTACCGCAGGCTTGATGACGAGTTCCCCGTCGGGCAGCACGATGGGCTCATCGGGCGCGAAAAACGTGCTCGGCACCGTCGAAACACCGGCGGCAGCAAGGTCATTCAAGTAACGCTTGTCGGTATTCCAACGCACCACCGGCAGCGGGTTGAGTATGTTGCGGACCGATCCGGCCCAACACAGGAATTCATCCAGGCGTTCGGGGTAGTCCCACGTCGCACGCAAAATCACCAGATCTGCCTGTGCGACCTCCGGGTCGTCCCAGGACAGCCACCGTGCATGCAGATCGCGAACACGCAGCGCGGAAACAAGTTCGGCGTCGTCACCGTCACCGGAGACGAGCTGAGGACAACCGGCCAGAACGATGCGCGGATGGAAGATATCCGGCCGTCCCAGCCTTACGTCCGGGCGACCCACCCGGCCATCTTCTTGGCGTGACCCGGTGCCGGGTTGGCCGTGCTGACCAGTTCACGGTCCCATCCCTCGGCGATCTCTATGCCTTCGACCGCCGCCACGGCAGCATGCGCGGTGGCAAGATCGGCGACAACCTGATCACCGAGGATCCCGTCGGCGCCCACGAGGGTGATCCGGACACCGGCCTCTCCAACCGGCTGCAACACCGCCTTGGTGGGCATGTGGTGCGCCTTCACGAATGCGGTGAGCGCCCGGTGCACGGTTGACGGGACAGACACCTTCCGCTCCTGAGCGGCCGGCTGAGCTTCGTCGGTCATAGGTAGAGCGTACGTGGCCTGGATACTGGTACTTATGCGCGCCATCGAAGTACCAGTGACCGGCGGACCCGACGTCCTCACCCTCGTCGAAAAGGCAGACCCGGTACCGGGTCCCGGCGAGGTGCTGATCGAGGTCGAGGCCGTGGGTGTCAACTTCCGCGATGTCTATCTGCGCAACGGCAGCTACGCGGCCCCGCTCCCCCATATCCCCGGGTCGGAGGTCAGCGGAGTGGTGAGCGCAGTCGGGGAAGGCGTCGAGAACCTGGTCCCAGGAGACCGCGTCGCCAGCCCGGTAGCAGCCTGGGGATACGCCGAATTGACCACCTCGCCAGCCGATTTCACCGCCAAGGTGCCCGAGGGACTGTCCGGCGAGGTGGCGGCGAGCGCCCTGCTGCAGGGAATCACCGCGCATTACCTACTCACCTCGGTCTATCCCGTCGCGGCCGGCGACACCGTGTTGGTGCATGCCGGCGCCGGCGGCATGGGCTTGCTGCTGACGCAGTGGGCGACCTATCGCGGTGTCCGGGTCATCACCACGGTGTCGAGCGAGGCCAAGGAGAAACTTTCCCGCGAAGCGGGCGCCGCAGAGGTGCTGCCCTATCCGGATCCTGCCGACCCATCTGAATTCGCTTCACGCATCCTGGAATTGACCTCGGGCGAGGGCGTCGCAGTGGCCTACGACGGCGTCGGCAAGTCGACTTTCGAAGCCAGCTTGGCAGCCGTCCGTGTGCGCGGTCTGATAGCTCTGTACGGCGCCGCCAGCGGTCAGGTGCCGCCCTTCGATCCGCAGCGCCTCACCGCCAAGTCGGCGGTGCTGACTCGTCCCACGATGGGCCATTTCATCCGGACCCCCGAAGAGTTCGCGTGGCGTGCCGATGATGTCCTTGACCTGGTGTCACGCGGCACGTTGAAGATCACCGTCGGCGCTAGCTACCCGTTGGATCAGGCTGCGCAGGCCCATAGCGACCTCGAGGCACGCAAGACCACCGGGTCGGTGGTTCTGATTCCCTAGGGCCGCTGAGCGTCATGCTTGCGACGGGGATCTGGAATCTAGTAGCCGAGCAGCGTCGGCCAGCCGACAACGGAGTCGACCGCCAGCGCGCAGAACACGACGGCCAGATAGTTGTTCGACTGCAGGAACAAACGTAGCGGCCTGATGGGCTGACCCTTGCGCACACCCGAGTACAGCTGGTGCGCCATCGCCAGGAACCACACCCCGGCCACGAACGCGACCACCGCGTAGATGACGCCGGCAGCCAGCGCGAGCGCCAACGTCGCCAGCACCGTGAGCCAGGTGTAGACCAGGATCAGTGTGGTGACCTTCTCCTCGGTGGCGATCACGGGCAGCATCGGGACGCCGGCAGCGCGGTAGTCCTCCTTGTACCGCATCGCTAGAGCCCAGGTGTGCGGCGGCGTCCAGAAGAAGATGATCGCGAACATCACCAATGCCGGCCACTGAATCGTGCCGGTAACCGCCGACCAGCCGATCATCACCGGCATACATCCGGCGGCCCCGCCCCACACCACGTTCTGGGCAGTACGGCGCTTGAGCACCAACGTGTAGACGAAGACGTAGAACGCGATGGTGGCCACCGCAAGTACGCCCGAAAGCAGGTTCGCGGTCCACCACAGCCATGCGAACGCCCCGACACCGAGCACAACCCCGAAGATCAGGGCGTTGCGAGTGCTCACCGAGGAGGTAGCCAGCGGCCGCCGCGCGGTGCGTTTCATGACCTTGTCGATATCCGCGTCGGCGACACAGTTCAGGGTGTTGGCGCTGGCCGCGGCCATGATTCCACCGAGCAGCGTATTCAGGATCAGCAGCGGATTCACGTGACCGCGATCGGCCAACAACATCGCCGGGATGGTGGTGACCAGCAACAGCTCGATCACCCGCGGCTTGGTCAGCGCAACATAGGCGAGGATCATGCGGAGAAAGGGCGGTGCGTTACGGCCATGGCCTTGCGCGTCTTGCGTCTCTCGCATCCGCACCGCGCTGATCCTCCTGGGTAGCTTTTCTGGTGAGCCAGCCGACCCGCGGCACTGAGCGCTCTACTACACACGATGGTAGACCGCCAGGGTCGGGCGTCGACAACCAAGGTCGGCCCATTGAAGTGAACATAGGTTGTCCACCATCGAACTATCACATTGCTGGCGCGGCGTCACCCGGCCTTGAGGCAGCGGCGGGAAATCGGCAGCACTACGATGGGCCCGTGACCGCGATCTCGCATGAACTGGCGGAAATCCCGACCGATATCCCAACCCTCACCCGGGCCAACCACCCGGATGACTGGACAGAGCTGGACACGCGTGCGGTGGACACCGCGCGGGTGCTCGCGGCCGACGCCGTGCAGAAGGTCGGCAACGGCCACCCCGGCACCGCGATGAGCCTTGCGCCCTTGGCGTACACGCTCTTTCAGCGGCAGCTGCGCCACGACCCCAGTGACACCACCTGGATCGGCCGCGACCGATTCGTGCTGTCCTGCGGGCACAGCAGTCTGACCCTGTACTTGCAGCTGTACTTGGGCGGGTTCGGCCTGGAACTCTCCGACATCGAGGCGCTGCGTACCTGGGGTTCCCTGACTCCCGGCCACCCGGAGTACCACCACACCAAGGGTGTGGAGATCACCACCGGCCCGCTTGGCCAGGGCCTGGCCTCTGCGGTCGGCATGGCGATGGCCTCTCGGTACGAGCGCGGCCTGTTCGATCCCGACGCCGCGCCCGGCGCCAGCCCGTTCGATCACTTCATCTACGTCATCGCCTCCGACGGCGACATCGAGGAGGGCGTCACCTCCGAGGCATCTTCCCTGGCGGGTACCCAGCAGCTTGGCAACCTCATCGTCATCTGGGACGACAACAAGATCTCCATCGAGCACGACACCAAGATCGCGCTCAGCGAGGACACCGCGGCCCGTTACGAGGCGTATGGCTGGCACGTGCAGACCGTTGTCGGCGGAGAGAACGTCACCGGCATCGAGGAAGCACTGGCCAACGCGCGTGCCGTCACGGACCGGCCGTCGTTCATCGCGCTGCGCACGATCATCGGTTACCCCGCCCCCACCAAGATGAACACCGGTGGCGTGCACGGCTCGGCCCTGGGGGCCGACGAGGTGGCCGCCACCAAGAAGATCCTGGGCTTCGATCCGGAGAAATCCTTCGATGTGGCCCCCGAGGTCATCGCCCACACCCGCGAGCTGGTGCAGCGCGGTAAGGAAGCACACACCGAGTGGGACAAGGGCTTTGGCGCCTGGGCCGCCCGCGAGCCCGAGCGCAAGGCACTGCTGGATCGGCTTGAGGCGCGCGTGCTGCCCGAAGGCTGGGACGCAGATCTGCCGTCCTGGGAGCCCGGATCCAAGGGCGTCGCCACCCGTGCCGCGTCCGGCGACACCCTCTCCGCGCTCGGGGCCAAGCTACCCGAGCTGTGGGGCGGCTCCGCGGACCTCGCCGGCAGCAACAACACCACCATCAAGGGCGCCGATTCCTTCGGCCCGCGGTCCATCGCGACGTCCGACTGGAATGCCCAGCCATACGGTCGCACACTGCATTTCGGTATCCGCGAGCACGCGATGGGTTCCATTCTGTCCGGCATCGTGTTGCACGGTCCCACCCGCGCCTACGGCGGAACGTTCCTGCAGTTCGCCGACTACATGCGTCCCGCGGTGCGTCTGGCCGCGCTGATGAACATCGACCCGATTTACGTCTGGACGCACGACTCGATCGGTCTCGGCGAGGACGGCCCCACGCACCAGCCGGTGGAGCACCTGGCAGCCCTGCGTGCGATCCCGAACCTGTCGGTGGTCCGTCCCGGTGACGCCAACGAAACGGCCTACGCCTGGGCTACCATTCTCGAGCGTCGTTCCAGCACCGGTCCGGTCGGTCTGGCGTTGACGCGCCAGGGCGTGCCGATCCTGGAGGGCACCAGCCGCGACGGTGTGGCCAAGGGCGGTTATGTGCTGGACGCCGCTGATGGCACTCCCGATGTGGTGCTCATCGGGACCGGCTCGGAACTGCAGCTGGCAGTGGAGGCGAAGAAACTTCTCGCCGCCAAGGGAATCTCGGCGTCCGTGGTGTCGTTCCCCTGTGTGGAATGGTTCGAGGCGCAGTCTCAGGAATACCGCGACAGCGTGCTGCCGCCGTCAGTACGCGCGCGTGTCTCGGTGGAAGCCGGAATCGCTCAGGGCTGGTACAAGTTCGTCGGCGACGCCGGCCAGATTGTCTCCCTGGAGCACTTCGGGGCTTCCGCCGACGACAAGACATTGTTCCGCGAGTTCGGCTTCACCCCGGATGCAGTGGCTGCGGCCGCCGAAAGGTCAATCGCAGCAGCTCAATAACCCGAATCTGAAGGGATAGATCGATGACTGATCAGAACGCTAATCTCGCCGAACTGAGCGAGGCCGGAGTCGCCGTCTGGCTCGACGATCTCTCCCGGGACCGGCTCAACTCGGGCAACCTTGCCGAGCTGATTGCGACCAGGAGCGTCGTCGGGGTGACCACCAACCCGGCGATCTTCCAGGCCGCCCTGTCCAAGGGACAGGCCTACGACGCGCAGATCGCGGAGCTGGCCGAGCGTGGCGCCGACGTCGATTCGGCAATTCGCACCGCCACCACCGACGACGTGCGCGCCGCCTGCGATGTGCTGGCCCCGCAGTACGAGGCCTCCGAGGGTGTGGATGGCCGGGTTTCCATCGAGGTGGACCCCCGTCTGGCTCATGACACCGACAAGTCCATCCTGCAGGCGATCGAGTTGTGGAAGATCGTCGACCGGCCGAACGTGCTGATCAAGATTCCGGCGACCAAGGCGGGCCTGCCCGCGATCTCGGCCGTGATCGCCGAGGGCATCTCGGTGAACGTCACCCTGATCTTCTCGGTGGACCGCCACAAGGAAGTCATGGACGCCTACCTGACCGGCCTGGAGGCCGCGAAGGAAGCCGGCCGCGACCTGTCCAAGATCCACTCGGTGGCCTCGTTCTTCGTATCGCGAGTGGACACCGAGATCGACAAGCGCCTCGAAGACATCGGCAGCGGTCAGGCACTCTCGCTGCGCGGCCGGGCCGGCGTCGCCAACGCCCGACTGGCCTACCAGGCCTACGAGAAGGTCTTCGACCACGGACACCGCTTCGCCGCGCTCAAGGGCGCCGGTGCTCGGGTGCAACGTCCGCTATGGGCCTCGACCGGAGTCAAGAACCCCGAGTATGACGACACAATGTATGTCGTGGACCTGGTGGCTCCGCACACGGTGAACACCATGCCCGAGAAGACACTGGAGGCAGTTGCCGATCACGGCATTGTCACCGGTAACACCATTCACGGCACCTATGACGGTGCGCACGCGGTGTTCCATGAGCTGACTCGCGCCGGCATCGATCTCGATGACGTGTTCGAGGTGCTCGAAACCGAGGGTGTCGAGAAGTTCGAGGTCGCATGGAACGAGCTCATCGACGCCACCCAAGCCCAACTCGACGCGGTATCCACCAAGGACTGAGCGTGGATGACGGTCTTCACACGAAAGGCTCATCCATGACTGATGTTCTCCCCGCGAACGGCTCGTCCGCGAAAAACCCGTTGCGGGACAAGCGCGATAAGCGTTTGCCCCGCATTGCGGGACCCTGCTCGCTGGTGATTTTCGGCGTCACCGGCGATCTGGCCCGTAAGAAGCTGATGCCGGCCATCTACGACCTGGCCAATCGCGGGCTCTTGCCTCCGTCGTTCGCATTGGTTGGATTCGCCCGCCGCGACTGGGCCAACGAGGACTTCGGGCAGATCGTGCTCGACGCCGTCAAGGCACACTCGCGCACGCCGTTCCGCCAGCATGTATGGGATCGCCTTGCCGAGGGAATCCGGTTTGTACAAGGCAGTTTCGACGATGACGCGGCCTTCGAGCAGCTCAAGAAGACGCTGCAGACGCTCGACGAGGAGCGCGGCACCGGCGGCAATCACGCCTTCTACCTGTCGATTCCGCCGAAGGCCTTTCCCACGGTCTGCGAGCAGCTGTCCAAATCCGGCCTCGCACAACCAGTGGACGGGGCCTGGCGCCGGGTGGTGATCGAGAAACCCTTCGGCCATGACCTCAAGAGCGCCCGCGAGCTGAACGCGGTGGTCAACGAGGTGTTCCCCGAGGAGTCGGTCTTCCGCATCGACCACTACCTCGGCAAGGAGACAGTGCAGAACATTTTGGCGTTGCGTTTCGCGAACCAGTTGTTTGACCCCATCTGGAACGCACACTTCGTCGACCACGTGCAGATCACCATGGCCGAAGACATCGGGCTCGGCGGGCGCGCAGGCTATTACGACGGCATCGGAGCAGCCCGCGATGTCATCCAGAACCATCTGCTGCAGCTGCTGGCCTTCACTGCGATGGAAGAGCCCATCAACTTCTCCCCCGCCGAGCTGCAGGCCGAGAAGATCAAGGTGCTCTCGGCCACCCGGCTGGCCGAACCGCTCGCCGAAACCACCGCCCGTGGCCAGTACGGACCGGGATGGCAAGGCAGTCAGCAGGTTCCGGGCCTCTTGGAGGAGGAAGGCTTCTCCAAGACCTCCACCACCGAGACGTTCGCGGCCATCACCCTGGAAGTGGACAGTCGGCGCTGGGCGGGGGTCCCGTTCTACTTGCGCACCGGAAAGCGGTTGGGCCGCAGGGTCACGGAGATCGCGTTGGTGTTCAAGCGGGCCCCGCATCTGCCCTTCGACTCCACGATGACCGAGGAGCTCGGCGCCAATGCGCTGGTCATCCGGGTGCAGCCCGACGAGGGCGTCACACTGCGGTTCGGCTCGAAGGTCCCCGGTACCGCCATGGAGGTGCGGGACGTCAACATGGACTTCTCGTACGAACAGGCCTTCACCGAGGAATCACCGGAGGCCTACGAGCGGTTGATCCTCGACGTGCTGTTGGGAGAACCGTCGCTGTTCCCGGTCAACGCCGAAGTCGAATTGTCCTGGCGGATTCTGGATCCCGCACTGGACTTCTGGGCATCGGAAGGCAAACCGGACACGTACGAATCGGGTACCTGGGGGCCGCAGTCGGCCGTGGAAATGCTGGCCCGCAGTGGCCGGGAATGGAGGCGGCCATGATCATCGACCTACCCAACACCACCACCAACGACGTCAACAAGAAGCTGGTGGAGCTGCGCGAGACCGGTGGCGCCGTCACCATGGCCCGTGTGCTGACCCTCGTCGTCATCACCGACGCCGGGGACAATGTCGAAGAGGTGATCGAGGCAGCCAACGGCGCCAGCCACGAGCATCCGTGTCGGGTGATCGTGCTGGAACGCAATCCTCTTGCCCCGGATACCGGATTGAGCGCACAGATCCGTGTCGGCGGCGATGCCGGGGCCGGGGAGGTCGTCGTGTTGCGGCTGCGTGGTCCGCTCGCCGCTCACGAACACAGTGTGGTGATTCCGTTTCTGCTGCCAGACACGCCCGTGGTGGCGTGGTGGCCGAACCAGGCTCCTGCCATTCCCGCGCAAGATCCGCTGGGTCGTTTGGCGATTCGCCGGATCACCGATGCCACGACCGCACCGGATCCCCTGACCGCCATCAAGAACCGCCTCACCGGCTACACCCCGGGCGACACCGATCTGTCATGGAGCCGCATCACCTACTGGCGGGCCTTGCTCGCCTCGGCGCTGGATCAGCCGCCGTACGAGGGCATCAATTCGGCGGTGGTATCCGGCCTGGCCAACGAACCCGCGCTCGATGTCACCGCGGGATGGCTGGCCTCACGCATCAACGGACCCGTCACCCGGCTGGTCGGCGACCTGAAGGTGGAACTACACCGGGACAGCGAGATCGTCACGCTGAGCCGTCCGCAGACCGGAGCCATCGCAACGTTGGCCCGCACCGGACGCCCATCGGCATCACTTCCGTTGCCGCGCAGGGAGACACGAGATTGTTTGGCCGAGGATCTGCGCCGCCTCGATCCCGACGAGATCTACCGTACGGCGCTCGAGGGAATCGCGAAGGTGCAATACGTATGAGTGAGACGATCATCGAAAAGTACGCGGACACTGATGCTTTAGTGGCCGCAGCCGGTGATCGGCTGGCATTGGCAATCGCCGGTGCCCTCACCGAACGCGGTAAGGCGATGATCGTGCTGACCGGCGGCGGTACCGGCATTGCCCTGCTCAAGCATTTGCGTGATGTCGCGAGCGATCTCGACTGGGACAATGTCCACGTGTTCTGGGGCGATGACCGGTACGTTCCCAAGACCGATCCGGAACGCAATGCCTGGCAGGCGTGGGAGGCCCTGCTGGAGCATGTGAACTTCCCACTGCGCAACATGCATGCCATGCCCAACAGCGAGAGCGAGTACGGCACCGACCTGGACGCGGCCGCTCTCGCATACGAACAGCTGCTGGCGGCCAATGCCGAACCCGGCCAGGACTGCCCCGCCTTCGATGTCCACTTGCTGGGTATGGGCGGCGAGGGCCACATCAATTCATTGTTCCCGCACACCGACGCCGTCAAGGAGACACAACGGCTTGTGGTGGCGGTGCCCGACTCCCCCAAGCCGCCGCCGCAGCGGATCACGTTGACATTGCCTGCCATTCAGCGTTCCCGTGAGGTGTGGCTGGTTGTGTCCGGCGAGGCCAAGGCCGAGGCGGTAGCTGCGGCCATCGGCGGCGCCGACCCGATCGATGTGCCCGCCGCCGGCGCCAAGGGCACCGAGCGTACGGTGTGGCTGCTCGATGACGCGGCCGCAAGCCAGCTGGGCTAGCCCGCGAACATTTCGGGCAACAACATTCGCTGATCTCCCTTGCGCGGGGTAGGCCGCACCGCGCTGAACGCCGCTCTTGGGAGTGCCGTAGGCACACCCAAGAGAGATTCGGCGTCCTCAGATCACCGCAACAGGGTATTGACCTGCCGAAGCCAGGCGGCATATATTACCGATTATTCAATTCGCTGCCGCTCTGGCGGCGTATTGCGGGCACGGACGCCACAACCGGATCATGCCGGGTCAACAGCCGCGCCCATCGCGGCTACCTGGTAAGGAGTTCGACGGATGCAAAACCGGATGCTGGAGCGCGCGAGCGCATGGTCTGGCCTGATTTACCTGCTTCTATTCGGCACCGGCTGGCTGTTGGTCGCACGTTTCATGCCGCCGATTCCCCCCGCTGCTGGGCCCGCGGAAGTGGCGTCCCAGTTCACGCAGCGGCATGTCTGGCTGATGCTGGCAGCGGTGCTGATGATGTGTTCTACGTTTGCCCTGCTCCCCGTCTCGGCACTATTGGTGCTGATCGCACGCAGGATCGAGCGCCACGTTGGCATGGTGACCGTGATGATGGGTCTGACCCTGGCGACATACCTCGTCATGAACTTCTACACGCCGTTCTCGTTCGCCATGGCCGCCTTTCGAACAGAGCGCGACCCGGCCCTTGTTCAGTACGCGAGCGATTACGGATTCCTGCAGTTCATCGGCGGCATCCCGATGTTTCTGATGGTCTGGGTGCTGACCGCGTACGCCGTCCTCGTTTTGAGCCCTCGCCACGATCCCCTGGTTCCCCGCTGGTTCGGATACCTGAACCTGTGGATCGCAATCCTTTATCTGCCTGAGCTTTTGGTGTTCTTCTTCCATTCCGGCCCCTTCGCATGGAATGGCGTCGTGGGATTCTGGATTCCCGCGATCCTCTTCATCATCTATTTCGCTGTCTCGCCGGTAATCCTGGTCCCCGCGGTACGGCGGCTGGCGTCTGAGTCCGCAGAAATGGCCCCGGCTGCGGAATACGCTTCGTGACCGTAGAAGCCCGTCCGCGGGCGTCAGTTCACCGACTCCGCACCGCCGGCCACGTACCCGGCGAAGCCGAGCTGTGGATCTTCATCTTGGGAGACCTCACCGTATTCGGCGTCTTCTTCGCAATCTGGGGATGGAACTATGCCCAGCATCCCGCACTGTTCGAGCTCGGCCGCGCGAGCATGTCGCAATCGATCGGGTTGGCCGAAACCCTCACCCTCATAAGCAGTTCCGCTGCGGTGGTGATCGCCCTTACTCATGCACGATGGGAACAATGGTCCCGCGCGTATCGCTGGTATCTGGCCGCGATCGGATTCGGCGCCGTGTTCGTGGTGTTGAAAGCCATTGAATACAGTCACCATCTGAGCGTCGGCTCCCATGCGCTTGCGGGCGAGTTCTACATGTACTACTTCGTTTTCACCGGAATCCACCTGCTGCATGTGCTGGTCGGTCTGCTCGGCTTGAGCGCCGCCGCGCGATCGATGCGCCCCCACGCGCCGCGTCGTTACAGCACTGCCCTGCTGGAAGGGATCGGCGTGTACTGGCACATGGTGGATGTGCTGTGGGTCGTGCTGTTCTCGTTGATCTACCTGATCTAGATAGTGAGCAACCAATGACCATCTCCACGCTTACGACACATATGCGCGGCATCGCACTGCCCACCTGGTTGATATTGGCGGGCTGCACCGTGCTGTCATGGTACGAGAGTCCCGCAGGGCGTCCTTCGACTCTGGTGATTCTGATCGTGCTGTCGCTGACCGCAATCAAGGTGGCGCTGATCATCGCGTCCTACATGGAGATCAGCCGCGCCCCGGGGTGGCTGCAATCATTGTGTGCCGCCTGGGGCATCGTCGTCTTCGGAATCCTGACGTACACCCTGTGCGCGGCGATCTAGCTCTCGTTCCCCTGGCCCGCCGCGAACAGCGCATCAGGATCGACGGGAAGACCATGTTCGGTCGGTGCCGTCGCCGGCTGTGAGTGACTGACCGCGGCGACCGGGACCGGAGCGGCAACTGCGGGCCCAGGCGCCGGGGTTCGCAGGCGCTCTACGTTGATCGCGAACTCGGCGACGCCGTCCCGGATCGCGGCGGCGTGCTCGTCAAGACGGTCAAGGAGCTGAGAGAGCGTGCGCCCCATCTTGTTTCCGAGTTCGGAGGCGTCGGCCACGACGGAAGCGATCGTGGTCGCGACGCTGCCGCCCTGGGTGATGGGCGATGCCGCACGCGCTGCGGTGAACTCGGTGATCACGTCATCGACGTAACCTTCAACCCACTGCCCGAGCATGCTTCGAGTGTGAGTGACCAGATCCGTCACCACGTTGATGCGTTGATTGATGTTGGCCGCGACAAGACGTAGCTCCTGCAGAGCATCGTCGATCGGACCAGATGCTTCTCTGAATCCTGTTGCTGCCGCGCCACTGTGGCCGTCGCCGAGCGCACTGAGAACAGCGGAGAGTTCCTGCTGGACGTTGGTCACGTCGGCAATGCAGTACCGCCAGAAGGTTGCTTCGACAGAAGCAGCGGCCGGATCACCGCGTAACGCATCCAGTGGCTCTTCGAGGAACTGCACATGCTCAACCACGAAGCCCAATCCGGCGTCGTATAGGCGAGTGAGCGGTTTCAGCTCGGCATCAAGGGTGTCCACCGAACCCTTCACCAATCTTCGTCATTGCGGCGACGGCCTGATCCTCGTTCTCGGCGATCCGCCGGGCCTGATCGTGCAGACGCTGCCCCGTCTCCACGATGACGTCGCCAAGGGTCCGGATCGCATCGGTCAGCTGGTCAACGCTCCCCCGCACCGACGTCACGAAGTCCGACGAGACCGCCCCCAGGTCTCGCTCACCGAGCCCCTCTCCGTGATGATCGAGCAGGAACCGCACCGATTCTCCGGCGCTTTCCAGATTCGCCGCCTCACGCAACACCACATCGCGGTCAAACCGGAGAGTTCCACTCGTCTCATCGCTCATGAGGTCGTTCCCAGATGCTCACCCTCCCCAAGGTGCCCCCCGTCCAGGTAGCCCTTGACGTAGTCCATCGCCGGCCCGTCGCCGGTGAGGTCATGCAGTGTGCTGTGTATCTGGCTGGCGGCATTGACCTGCGCCGCGGCAATCGTCCTGGTGATGATGGCCGACAGATCCCTCGCATCCATCGACAGCGTCGATTCATCAAGGTCCAGTGCCTCGATGCGGCCCCCCGACCCGACGGTCACCGCTACCCCCACGTCATCCTTCGCATGGCCGCGGACCAACCCCACGGTCTGCTGCACATACTGGGCGCGTTGCCCAAGAACCTCCAGGCGATCCTGATACTCACGAATCCATTGGCGGGGGTCACCACGGCATTCCGACATGACGAGGGGCTCCTTTCCGGGGACACGATCGGTGAAACGGGAACGTCCCCTCCGCGTCCCCGGTCCACCAATCGCTGATGGCATCTGTCGACTTCTGTGCCATACATAGAGATTGATGGGTCGAGGACGTGAATCGGTTCCATGAATTTTGAAGAAATTTCTCGGCAAATGGATGAAACATCAATTACCTGCAAGAACACCCGCCACAGAGACAAAACAGCGGACTACCTGTGCAGTAGTCCGCTGTGGTGAAACGTTCTGGCGCTATCCGCCGAGCTTGATCTGCAGCCCGACACCGATGATCGAGATCACCCAGATGGCGGTCACGAAGTACGTGAGCCGATCCAGGTTCTTCTCCACCACGGTCGAACCGGAGAGGCTGGACTGAACACCGCCGCCGAACAGCGTGGACAGACCGCCACCCTTCGCGCGGTGCAACAGCACCAGCAGGACCACCAGCAAGCTCGTGATCACCAGGACGATCTGCAACGCCAATTCCATGGGGGTTAGCCTACCGGCTCCCCGCCGGTCAACCGCGCAGGGATATCACGGCGCCGGTTCAGCTCACCTGGTCGCTCGGCGACATCCAGGTGTTGCACTCCCAATTGCGGTTCTTCATCGCCCCGTGCCACCACCAATCAGAACCGTGCTGGAAGGTGCCATGATCACGTGGATCCCCCGGACGGTCACCCCGATACTGATCGGCGCCGGCCCGCTGGTACTCGTCCTCGGTGATCGTCCCCCCGCGCCGAGACCCTACAAACATTCCGGAAAAGCACTGAGCCTGGAGTTCCAACCGTCGAGACAGCTCCAGGCCCGCCGGCGAATCAATTCCCGCCGCTCTGCGCCGGCGCCACTGCTCGCCCATCATCCCGCTCAACTCCTGCCCGTGATGTGCGTATTCGTGGGCGTAGGCGGCCAAATAGGGACCATCGTGATTTCCATACCTGCCCGGCGACAGCGCCACAATCGACATGTAGATGGTGTTGTTCGACGAGCAGTAAAAACCCGCCGAACCGCCCGGTTCGAAGGAGTTACCCCCGCAGGGTGAGTCGACGTAGTCACCCTGCGCCACCACGAGGCCCGGCGGTGACCACGGCAGCGTGAGTGCGTCGAGCTGCCGCCGCCACTCCACATCCAGACACGCACGCAATTCCCCGTAGAACACCTCACCCTGGGCGGCATTCTGCGGCCATGTGCTGGTCGAGCACGGCGCGTTGGTGAATCCCGCGTCCCGGTTCCGGAACAGCGGGTGATCGCCGAGCGCAAACACCGGCTGCGCGGGCGGAGGCAGCGGTGGCGCCGACTCCGTCGGCGCCACAGTGGGACTGGTCTGCGATGGGGTCCACGCGGATACGCCGCGAGGTGTGGTCGCGGGGTATTGCCATGTCGCGGTGGCCCGCACCGGTTGGCGTCTCCCGGGGCCCGAATGGAGAGCCCAGAGCACCGCCGTTCCCAGCATCAATACCGCGACTAACACGAAGGCAGCGCCGCCGATAACCAGACCGCGATACGAGCGGCGCCGCACCTTCGGACGCTGCCCGTACGCAACAGGCGGCAGATACACCGGACGCACCGGCGGCACTGGATATCCGGGCGGCGGTTGAGCAACCGGGTATCCAGGAAAGGCCGGGAAGGGCGGCGGACGCCAACCTCGTGGAGGTGGCGTCAGCTGGGTTCGGGCGGGCGGTGGCAACGGCGCGGCCCAGGCCGGTACCGACCTGGGTTGGTAGTACGGCTGCGGCCCCACGTCGTACACCCCCCGAACACATTCTGTGAATGCGCGCCAGCATATAGACCCTCACCTAGGGTTACCGCCGTGGGAGAGATGAGTCGCGGGGCGGCGTCGCGGTGGGCGTTGTGTTTATCGGTGTGCGTCGGATGGCTTCTCACCGCGGCACCTGCGGGCGCGGACGGTCCCGAAGGCACCGTCGCTGTCGCGATGGACCTGTCCGACGACGGCACGCTGAAGGTCGCCGAGACCATTACGCCCGCGAAAGACCATGTGCTGCAACGGCATGTCCCCCTCGATATGCCGGTTGAGGGCAACAGGATTCAGCATTTCGAGGTCGGCGCCGTAGCCAGTACCGGTGACGCGACGGCCGCACTCGCCGGGAACGCGCTAACCATCACCGCCCGCGGACCGGCGACCGTCACATACACGGTTCGCGGCACTGTCGCCGATACCGCCGATCATCAGCAGGTGGCCTGGCCGTTTGCCTCCGGCTGGGATTCAGGCCTGCACCAGGTAACGGCCTCGTTCGTTTCACCGAGCACCAAGCCCAGCTCCCCCGCGTGCGCTCTCGGCGTGCCGGGTTCCCAAATACGTTGCACCGCAGCTCAGGTCGATCACACCGGGGTGGTCCGCGTCCAGCAAGACGAGCTGCCGCCGGACGCGACGACAACCTTCACCGTCATGGTGCCGCCCGGTACCGTCCCGCCGAATGCCACCTTCTCCACCGCTCCCGGTCCGCAGGGCCGGTTCGCCCTGACATCGCCGTCGATCGCCGCGCTGGTGGCCATGGGTGTCCTCGCGGTCGCCATGACCGGCTGGGTGATCGTCGCGCGCCGCCGTGATGCGGGTGCCACTGAAATCGTGGTGGCCATGGCCGATCCCTTGCTGCGCGACGGCGCGGGAACACGATTCGCGGCACCCGACGGCGTTCTTCCCGGGCAGGTGGGCACCGTCATCGATCTGCATGTCGATGCCGTGGACCTCACCGCGACCGTCGTCGATCTGGCAGTGCGCGGATATCTGTGGATCGCCGAAACCACCGGCCCTGGCGCGCAACCCGATTGGCAGATATCTCGCCGTGCTGCGGCGGACGGCCTCTTGACCGCCTACGAGACCCGACTGCTGGGCGTACTGCTTCCCGACGACAGCCCGACGATGTTCCTGTCCAGCCTCCAAATACCGGGATCGCGACTGGATCTCAGCGGCATCCCCGAGACGATGTATGCCGACGCGCAACTCAATCGATGGTTCCGCCGCGCACCCGAGCACCTCGGCACCTTGACTCGCTACGGAATCGGCGTGCTGCTGGCCGGTCTCGTGGTCACCGCCGTGTTGGCATTGAGCATCGGCAGCGCCTTGATCGGCGTCGCGATATGCGGAGTGGGCACCGTCTGCGCGCTGGCCGGCATGCTACTTCCGGTCCGCACCGCACGCGGTCATCTGCTGGTGGCGCACGTGGCCGCGCTGCGCCGCTACCTGGGCGAGCTCAATCTTGAGGGCTTGGAGGCCGCCGACCGCGAGATCGTACTGACCCGGGCCGCACCCTATGCCATCGTCCTCGGGCAGCTCGGCCCATGGCTCAGGGCAATGGAAACGCTCGACAGCGCCGCCGACGGTTCACCCGGAATCGATTGGTACGACATCACTTCCGGCGACGAGGAGGGCTCAGCAGACGCCGCCGACATCACGGCGAATCTGCCTGCCTTCCTCACCACACTCGACGGGGTGCTGGCGCGCAGTGCGCACCTACGAAATCTGCCGCACCACTGAGCTACAGCAGCGGCCCGCCCGCGGCGATCGCCGACATCTGGGCGAACTGCTCACCGTCCAGTGAGGCACCGCCGACCAGCGCGCCGTCGACATCATCCTGCGAGACGATCTCGCCGACGTTCTTGGCATTGGCCGAGCCGCCGTACAGGACTCGCACGGACGCCGCCACATCGGCATTCGCGATCTGTGCCAGCTCCGCCCGGATCGCCGCACACACTTCCTGGGCGTCGGCGGCGCTGGCCACCCGGCCGGTACCAATGGCCCATACCGGCTCATAGGCAATCACAACCTGCGCGACCTGATCGGCACTCAGCCCCGCCAGCGACCCACGGAGGGAGTCCACATTGTGTTGGACATGGTCCCCGGCTTCGCGGATATCGAGGGCTTCGCCGATGCACACGATCGGTGTCAGGCCGTGCTTGAGCGCCGCGGCCGCTTTCGCGGCGACCAGCGCGTCATCCTCGGCGTGGTACTGCCGACGCTCGGAATGTCCGACGACGACGTAGGTGACGCCCAGCTTGGCCAGGAACGCACCGCTGATCTCACCGGTGTAAGCGCCCGAATCATGCACCGACAAGTCCTGCGCGCCATAGGTAAGACGCAACTTGTCGCCGTCGACCAGGGTCTGCACGCTCCGAATGTCCGTGAACGGCGGAATGACCGTCACGTCCACCTTGTCGAAGTACTTATCCGGCAAGGAAAACGCGATCTTCTGGACCAGGGCGATGGCCTCAAAATGGTTGAGGTTCATCTTCCAGTTGCCAGCGATCAGCGGCTTGCGGCTCATGCGGAGCTCCTCTAGCTTTCGAGTACTTCGATACCCGGAAGCGCTTTGCCCTCAAGGTATTCCAGGGATGCGCCGCCACCGGTGGAGATATGGGAGAAGCCGTCGTCCGGCAGGTCCAGCGCGCGCACCGCGGCGGCCGAATCTCCACCGCCCACCACGCTGAACGCACCCTTCTCGGTGGCCGCGATGATCGCCTCGGCGACCCCCCGAGTGCCCGCGGCGAATGCCGGGAACTCGAACACACCCATGGGACCGTTCCAGAAGATGGTCTTGGCATTGGACAACACGGCAGCGAATCGTTTGACCGACTCCGGCCCGATGTCCAGGCCCATCTTGCCGTCCGGAATTGCATCGGCAGCAACGATCTCCGAAGGCGAATCAGCGGCGAAGGCGTCGGCAGCCACAATGTCCATCGGCAGATGGATGACGTCCGCGTACCTGTCCAGAAGGTCGCGGCAGGTCTCGATCTGTTCGGGCTGCACCAGCGACTTGCCCACCGGCAGCCCTTGTGCGGCCAGGAACGTGAAACACATGCCGCCACCGATGACCAGACTGTCGGCCTTGGTGGCCAGTGATTCGATGACAGCCAGCTTGTCGGAGACCTTCGACCCGCCGAGGACCACCGCGTATGGCCGCTCGGTACTGGCCGTGAGCACCCGCAGAACTTCCACCTCGGCGGCCACCAGGCCGCCGGCGTAATGCGGCAGCAAGGTCGCCACGTCGTACACGGACGCCTGCTTGCGGTGCACCACCCCGAAACCGTCGGAGACGAACGCGCCGCCGGTACCGGTGGGGCCACCGACCAGCTCGGCCAGTTCCTGCGCAAGCGCCAGCCGCTGTGCGTCGTCCTTACTGGTCTCGCGAGGATCGAAGCGGATGTTCTCCAGCAGCAGCACATCACCGTCGGTCAGACCTTCGGCTCGCGCCAGCGCATCGGTCCCGACGACGTCGCCGGCCACCTGCACGTGCTGACCCAGCAGTTCACCCAGCGCGGCCCCGACCGGCCCCAGCGACAGCTTCGGATCCGGCTTGCCGTCCGGGCGGCCCAGGTGCGCGGTCACGATGACCTTGGCCCCGGCACCCGCGAGTGCACGGATGGTCGGGACCGAGGCCACGATGCGGCCGGGATCGGAAATATGGGCGATGTTGCCGTCCAGGTACTCGAGCGGGACGTTCAGGTCCGACCGGACCAGCACGCCCTTGCCCGAAACTCCCTCGGCCAGCAGGTCGTTGAGCGACTTGATGCTCATGAGGCTAGAGCGACTTGCCGACCAGGCCGACCAGGTCGACGAGGCGGTTCGAGTAACCCCACTCGTTGTCGTACCAGGAGACCACCTTGGCCTGGTTGTCGATCACCTTGGTCAATCCCGCGTCGAAAATCGAGCTGTGCGGGTCGGTGACGATGTCCGAGGACACGATCGGTGCGTCGTAGTACTTCAGGATGCCCTTGAGCTTGCCCTCGGCGGCAGCCTTCATGGCGGCGTTGATCTCGTCGGCACTGGCTGCCTTGGCGAGTTCGACAGTGAGGTCGGTGGCGGATCCGGTTGGGATCGGGACGCGCAGGGCGTAGCCGTCGAGCTTGCCCTTGAGCTCGGGCAACACCAGGCCGATGGCCTTGGCGGCACCGGTCGAGGTCGGCACGATGTTCAGGGCCGCGGCGCGGGCGCGACGCAGGTCGCTGTGCGGGCCGTCCTGCAGGTTCTGGTCCTGCGTGTAGGCGTGGATGGTGGTCATCAGGCCCTTGACGATGCCGAACTCGTCGTTGAGCACCTTGGCCAGCGGTCCGAGGCAGTTCGTGGTGCACGAGGCGTTGGAGATGATGTTCTGGCTGCCGTCGTACTTGTCGTCGTTGACGCCCAGCACGATGGTGATGTCTTCGTCGCTGGCCGGCGCGGAGATGATGACCTTCTTGGCTCCCGCGTCCAGGTGGCCCTGCGCCTTGTCACGCTTCGTGAAAATGCCGGTCGATTCGACGACGACGTCAACACCCAGGTCGCCCCAGGGCAGTGCCGCCGGGCCCTCGCGGACCTCCAGGGCCTTGATCTTGTGGTCGCCGACAACGATGGTGTCGTCACCCTCCAGGCTGACGTCATACGGCAGCCGGCCCAGGATGGAGTCAAACTTCAGCAGGTGGGCCAGGGTGGCGTTATCGGTCAGGTCGTTGACCGCGACGATCTCGATGTCGGTGTTGATCCCTTGAGCCTTCTGCGCGTCCAGTGCCCGAAAGAAGTTCCGGCCGATCCGGCCAAACCCGTTTACGCCTACCCGGACAGTCACGTAGCGCTCCCTCTTTGTCGGTGTGAGATGTGGTGTACCCGTTATCGGCACTCACATTAGCCCAGGGGGTGTGCCATTTCGTCCCGGCCCAGTCGCGCGACGATGTGGGCGAGGACCGCCAACACCAGAGGCGCGGCTCCAGCGATGAAGAACACCGTCGTGTTGCCGATGACATGGGCCACGGGAACCACCAGCGCGAAGGACGCCGGCAGACCGACCAGGGACACGAAGAAGTCCATGCTGGCGGCGCGACCCAGCATCTCCTCGGGCACCCGGCGCTGCATCAACGTGCCCCAGATGACGTTGGCCGACTGCATGGTGCCGCCCACGATGATCATGGCGACGGCCATCATCCAGACATGTCCGGTGAATCCGATGAACACCAGGGGCAACGAGCCGGCTCCCCACATCAGGATCATCACCGTCAAGTATCGGCGGGCCAGCGGCAGTGACGACACGATGAACGAACCGACCGCCCCCGCGAGACCGAACAGCGCCAGCACCGTGGCATGGGTGCCGGGGTCACCGCCATGATCACGGATGACGAACGGCAGCAGGATCTCGATGGGGCCGACGACCACCAGCACATAGCCGATCGCGAACAGCAGTATGGCGAAGAACCAGGTGGTGTGCACCATGTATCGGAACCCCTCGGCCAAATCGGCGAGGGCCCGGCGCAACGGATGCTGACGCACATCCGCCGACGCCGGCGGCTCGTGCTTCTGCCGAACCAGCAGCAGACAGCACAGTCCTGCGGCGACGAGCATGCCCTCTAGCAGAAATGCCCCACCCGGCGACCACACACTGACGATGGCCGCACTGACCGCGGGCCCGGCGGCCAGCTGCATCACCGGCCGCAGAACACCTTCAATACCGTTGGCGGCCAACAATTCCTCGGAGGGAAGCAAGCGTGGCAACAACGCGGTGTAGGCCGGGATGTAGAAGCCCTCGGCGATACCGAACAACAGCGAGTTGAGTGCCAGATGCCAGATGTGCGCCACGCCGGTCAGAGCGAGCGTCGCGGTGGTGAACATCAACGCGGTCTGCATGGCCAGTGAGCACCGCATCACCCACAGCTTGGGCAGGCGATCGGCCGCCACACCCGCGGGCAGCACGCTGATCAGCAGGCCCACGCTGAACGTGGTCCCGACAACAGCCACCTGCGCCGGCCCCAATCCCATCCGGATGACCTGCCAGACGAGCGCGACCGTCCACATTCCGTTGCCCAGCAATGTGACCGCCAGGCCGAGCGTCAACAGTCGATAATCACGGTGCCTCATGGGCCGCAACGCGCGCGGGAGCCGAGACGCCTGATGGTGTGGCTCCTCGCCCGAAGAGCCCCCGGGGATTTCCCCAAGGACCCCTTCAGTTTTCAACTGCTTGGCGGAGCCCATCAACCCAGAGTACGAAAGCGCTCCGACAATTCGCCAATAGTTTTAGTTACCGCTCACCCATCGATGTCCTGGTCGTGCAGGGCGAGTTGGTCGACATCGCGCGAATCGCTACCGACCAGGTCGGCGATCAACCCGGCGTCCGACAGATCCATCGGCTCGGAGAACTTCCAGTCGTGGTGCGCCACCTCGTTCAACCGCTTGATCAGGTGGTGGTCGGTCACCTCGATGGCGAGTTCGCGTCGATGATCGAAACTGCCTGGGGAGAAGTTGATCGAACCCACCACCGCCCGCTCGTGATCGGCGAGGATCATCTTCGCGTGCAGTTTCATATGCTTGAGGCGGTGGATCTTGATGCCCACATCGTCAAGGATCCGCATCCCACTGACGCCCTCGAGTAGCTTTCCCGACTTCAGGTGATGCGCCGCGCGCGCCATGACATGCACCTTCACCCCGCGATGCGCGGCCCGCACCAGGCGCTCGATAATCACCGGGTCCTGGTAACGCTCGTTCTGCAGGAACAAGGTGTGCTTGGCGCTGTCGATGAAATCGGCGATGCGGTGCCTGCCGTTGAACGGGCACCAGATCAGGTGCGCCCCCGCGCCGGGATCGAAATCCTCACGCGCCCAATCGGCTTCGAAGCAGTCGACGATCTCGGCGACCTCGTAGGCGCTGGGGGTGACGACGGCGTAGTCGCGGGTGACGGTGAAGTTCTCCTCGGTCCAGTTCAGTGATTCGACGAAAGCATGCTCATCGTCCACGACCATTGATTTCTCGTGCGTCAGATCGAAGGCGGGATTGCTCTCCCGCACATCGATCCCGAACTGCCGCAACATGTCCCGGGCGGCGTCATTATCTGTCTCTCCGTCCCGACGTTCCGGGTTGAGCATCACCTTCACGTCGACACCACGCCGGTGGGCCGCGACCACGGCGTCCAACAGCGGCAGATGGCTGAAGGCGAACATCTTGATGCGCACCGACCGGGTGGAAGCGTGGATCGCGTCGAGAACCGGCTTCGCGGAGTCGTCAGGCAGGATGATCAGCGAACGTGTCACGGTGTCTCGTCCTCGTATTGGATGCGATGCAGGTCAGCGTATCTGCCACCCGCGGTCAGCAGGTCCTTATGCGTGCCCTGCTCCACGACACGCCCCTCCTCCAACACGACGATCTTGTCCGCCTCGCGAATCGTGCTGAGGCGGTGGGCGATCGTGATCACCGTGCGGTCTCGCATCAGCCGCTGTAGCGCGGACATGACCAGGCGCTCGGACTCCGCGTCGAGCGCGGCAGTCGGTTCATCGAGGATGAGGATCGGACTGTCCCGGATGAGTGCGCGGGCGATACCGATGCGCTGCCGCTGCCCGCCCGAAAGGGTTAGTCCACGCTCCCCGACCGGGCTGTCGTAGCCCTGCGCCATCTCCGAAATGAACTCGTGTGCGTTGGCCAGTTTGGCCATCTCGACGACCTCTTCGTGATCGGCGTCGGGCCGGCCGAAGGCAATGTTGTCGCGGATGGTCCCGCGGAACAGCACCGTGTCCTGCAGTACGTAGGCGATGTGGCGGCGAAGCTCGTGAAGCTTGTAGTCGCGCAAGTCGACACCGTCGATCCGGACGGTGCCCATGCTCGGATCGTAGAAGCGCGGAATCAGACTGACCAGACTGGATTTTCCGCTTCCGGTATGCCCGACGACGCCGACCAGCTGACCGGGCTCCACCTCGAAGGTCACGTCACGCAACACCGGGGTTGCACTGTCGTAGCTGAATGCCACGCGCTCGAAACTGAGTGCGCCTCTGATACGCCCCGGATCGACCGCGTCGGCCTTCTCCTCTATCGCCGTCTCCGCGTTGAGGAGGGCATTGACGCGGTCGACCCCGACCGACGCCATGGCGATGGTGTTGGTGAGCTTGGCCAGGTCCTGCACGGGTTTGAAGAACGAGGTCAGATAGGCGATGAACACCGTCAGGGTCCCCGCGGTCATCACCCCTGCCAGGATGAGAGCCGATCCCCGCCACAGCACCAGTGCGGTGCAGGCGGCCACCACGACGGCGACAATGGGCGACACCACCGATTTCACCCGTCGCGCGTTCAGCGCCGCGTTCACCGCCTGCTGGCCGACGATGGCCAGCTGACGCTCCTGAAGTTCTTCCCTGTCGAATGCCTTGACAACGCGGATGGACTGCAAGCCTTCCTCGGCGACCGCCACAATGTCCGATTCCCGTTGACGCACTTCATGAGTGGCTGCCTTGACGGACTTGCGGATGCGAGACACGAACAACAACAGCAGCGGCGCGACCGCGAGTGCCACGAGGGTGAAATCCCACTGCAGCCACAGCATCAGGACCAACATTCCGGCGATGGTCAGCAGGTCTGTCGCGATGCCGAGCGTGGAGGCCGAGGCGAAGTCCTGGATGGTGTCGACATCGTCGGTGAGGGTGCTCAGGATGGGTCCGACGCGGTGGGTGTCGAAATAGTTCAGGGACAGCTGCTGCAGGTGGTGGTATGCCCGGGTCCGCAGGTCGTTACCGATGCGCTGTCCGACCGTCTCGGTCAGATAGTTGGCCGCGTATGTCGCGATCGCGGCCACCACGGCAATGGCGACCAACATGATCGCGGCCAGTCCGGCAACGTGCATCCGTCCCTCGCCGCCGAGCATCGGCTGCAGAAGGCCGTGCAACCAACCCGGCAGCGGGTGGTTCCCGACCACGCTGTCGAGCACAACCTTCAGCGGCCAGGGAGCCGCCAGACCCACGGCGATCTGCACCACCAGAACGGCGAAAATCCAGGCAATCAGCCTTCGATAGGGCCGGATCAGTTCGAGGATCAATCTCATCGCGACCGTTGCCTCATCCCGGGTTTGGCGACCGTTTCGTCGCCACACAGTACAAGATCACGACAGCGCCCGAGGGACACCGAAAAAACAAGCAGTTAGGCGTCTTCCAGCAGTTCCGGGGTGACCGCCGATTCGGTATCGGGGATGCCGTCCGTCTTGGCCTTTCGATCGGCCATGGACAGCAGACGCCGGATTCTGCCGGCGACAGCGTCTTTGGTCATCACCGGCTCGGCGAGGCGACCCAGCTCCTCAAGTGATGCCTGCCGGTGCTCGACACGCAGTTTCCCGGCGGCCGCCAGATGGTCGGGGACGGTGTCACCGAGGATTTCCAGCGCCCGCTCCACACGCGCGGCGGCCGCGACCGCGGCACGCGCAGACCGGCGCAAGTTCGCGTCGTCGAAATTGGCCAGCCGGTTCGCCGTTGCCCGCACCTCACGGCGCATGCGGCGCTCTTCCCACGTCAGCCGGGTGTCTTGAGCGCCCATCCGGGTAAGCAAGGCGCCAATGGCCTCACCATCGCGAACCACCACGCGATCGCTCCCCCGCACCTCGCGGGCCTTGGCACTCACGCCGAGCCGTCGGGCCGCGCCCACCAGCGCCAGCGCGGCCTCGGGTCCCGGGCAGCTGACCTCCAGTGCGGAGGACCGGCCGGGTTCGGTCAACGATCCGTGCGCCAGGAACGCTCCGCGCCACGCGGCTTCCGCGTCGGCGACGCTGCCGCCGACCACCTGCGCGGGCAGTCCGCGCACCGGGCGACCCCGCAGATCGAGCAGCCCTGTTTGCCTCGCCAACGCTTCTCCGTCTTTGGCGACGCGCACCACATACCGCGTTGTCTTGCGGATACCACCGGCAGACAGCACATGCACCACGGCGTTGTAGCCGTACAGATCGAAGATGTCCTTGCGCAGACGGCGCGCGATGCTGCCCTGGTCGACCTCCGCCTCGACGACGACGCGGCCACTGACGATATGCAGTCCGCCGGCAAACCGCAGCAGCGACGCAACCTCCGCGCGACGGCTACTGACCTGAGTCACCACCAGGCGGCTCAGTTCGTCCTTGACCTCGGCGGTCATCGCCACGTGGCGTCCCCTCTCTGGCTTCCATGCTGTGTGCGTCCGCCACCCGCGGCCAGGCGCACCGTGGATTCGGCATCTGTTCCAGCGGCCGCGGCCGCACTACCTGTCCGTACCCGATCCAAGACCGCCGCCAGTTTCGCAGGGTCATGTAAATGTGTACCAGGGCGCGACACGTCAGCGAATTGAACCTGCGCATTGAACAAGGCGGCTGCCCTGGTCAGATGATCGCGTTCAGTGTCATCTGCCGATGCGGATTCGACAACGATGTCGTGCACTCCGAACTCGGGAGCGTGTTGCGAGAGTACGTGCAAATGCCGCTCAGCGGAAAAGCCCGCCGTCTCCCCCGGCTCCGGAGCAAGGTTCAAGATCAATGCTTTGCGGGCCTGTGTCTGTTGCAACGCGGCGAAGAGCTCGGGCACCAGCACATGCGGGATCACGCTTGTGAACCAAGATCCCGGCCCCAAAACCACCAGGTCGGCGGCCATGATGGCGTCGATCGCCTGCCGGGTGGCCGGCGGATTGCCCGGATGCAGACGCACCCGGCGTACCTTGCCCGGTGTGGTCGCCAATGCCACCTGGCCGCGAATCACCCGGCTCATCCGCGGGTCGGACTCCAGGCCGGAGACATCGGCCTCGATCTGCAAGGGAATCGGACACATCGGCAGCACCCGCCCGGTGATACCGAGCATGCGGCCCATCTCGTCGAGCGCGGAGACGGGGTCGGCGAGCATGTCGGTGAGGCCGGCCAAAATCAAGTTCCCGATGGGGTGCCCCGCCAGGCCACCGCTGCCGCCCAGCCGGTGTTGGATCGCCGTGGCCCACATCCGCCCACGGGGGCTGTCGGAGGCCAGCGCCGCCAACGCCATCCGCAGATCGCCCGGTGGAACGATTCCCAGCTCGGAGCGGATTCTCCCGGACGAACCGCCGTCGTCGGAGACCGTGACCACGGCGGTGATGTCGTGGGTGAGCCGCCGCGCCGCCGAAAGCGTCGCGTAGAGACCGTGCCCGCCGCCGAGTGCGACGATGCGCGGCTCGCGCCGGGCCAGCTGGGGGTCCTGACCGACACCGGAGCTCATTCGCGCCCCAGGTCGCGGTGCAGTACACGCACCGACAAGTCATCATCGGGCGCCAACGATGCGGCCAGCGCCTCGGTGATCGCGACACTTCGATGCTTGCCGCCGGTGCAGCCCACCGCGATGGTCATGTAGCGCTTTCCCTCTCGCCGGTAGCCGTCGATCACGAGGTTCAGCAGCCGATGGTAAGTGTCCAAGAACTCGTCCGCGCCGGGTTGGCTCAACACGTACTGGCTCACTGAAGGATGCTGGCCAGTGTGCGGTCGCAGCTCATCCACCCAGTGCGGGTTCGGTAGGAAACGGACGTCGACGACCATATCCGCGTCCATCGGCAGGCCGTACTTGAAACCAAAAGATTCGACCGTGACGCTGATATGGGCGACGGACTCGCTGCTGAAAGCGCGCTCGATCGCCGCACGCAGCGCCGGGACGGGCAGTGACGAGGTGTCTATCACCAGGTCTGCGGAGGCCCGTATTGAGGAGAGCAAGGCGCGCTCCGCAGCGATGCCCTCCGCTAGGGTCTGGCCGCCCTGTAGCGGGTGACTGCGCCGGTTGTTTTCATATCGCCGGACCAGGCTCTCGTCGGATGCTTCCAGGAACAACACCCGAGGGCTGATTCCGCGCGTGGCCAAATCAGCCCGCACCGACTCCAGGTTGCCGGTGAAGCCCCTGGATCGAACGTCCATCACCACGGCGAGCTGGGTGATGCGTGATCCGGCCGCCAGGCCCAGATCGACCATTCGGGTGATCAGTTCCGGCGGAAGGTTGTCGGCGACGTACCACCCGAGGTCTTCGAGCACCTTGGCGGTGGTGCCGCGTCCCGCGCCCGATAGGCCCGTGACCAGCACGACGTCGATATCGGCGTTTGCGGGTGCGCTGGCGAGATTAGGGGGATCGAGTGTCATCGACTCCATTTTCGACCATGACGGGCAGTGCCGCTTCGGTTGCACCGGAAGTCGCCGGCGAGCTGTCAGTTCCGACGAGCGCCTCGCGCACCGCGACGGCGGTTGCCGCGCCGATGCCCGGCACCGCGGTGATCTCCTCCACGCTGGCCTTCTTGAGCTGCGCCACCGAGCCGAAGTGCGAGACAAGCGCGGCCCGGCGCGCCTCCCCGAGCCCCGGAATGCCGTCGAGCACCGAAGCCGTCATCCGCCGGGACCGCTTACTGCGGTGGAACGTGATGGCGAATCGGTGCGCCTCGTCACGCACCCGTTGCAGCAAGTACAGCGCCTCGCTGGTTCGCGGCAGGATCACCGGGTCTGGCTCCCCCGGCACCCACACCTCTTCGAGTCGCTTGGCCAGACCGATCACCGCGACATCGGTGACTCCCAGCTCACTCAATTCCGCAGCGGCCGCATTGACCTGTGGCGCCCCGCCGTCGACAACGAAAAGGTTTGGCGGATAGGCGAACTTACGCGATCTACCTTCTGGAGCCTGTTCGGCGGTATCGAGTTGTGCGTCTTGCACGTGCCGGGCAAATCGGCGCCGGGTGACCTCCGCAATGGAGGCGACGTCATCGGAGCGACCGTCACCGGCAGCCTCCTTGATGCTGTAGTGGCGATAGTCCGATCGCCGGGACAGCCCGTCCTCGAACACCACCAGCGAGGCCACCACGTCGGTGCCCTGGACATGGCTGATGTCGATGCACTCGATGCGTAGCGGCGCCTGCTCCAAACCGAGTGCGTCCTGAAGCTCCTGCAATGCCGCCGATCTCGTGGTGAGATCTCCCGCGCGCTTGAGCTTGTGTTGCGCCAGCGACTCTTTCGCGTTGCGCTCCACCGTCTCTGCCAGCGCCTTCTTATCGCCGCGCTGCGGCACCCGCAGGGAGACCCGCGAACCCCGCAGCCCGGTCAACCATGAGGTCATCCCGTCGGCGTCCCGAGGCAGAACCGGCACCAGGACCTCGCGCGGCACCGGCACCACATCGGCATCCTTGTCTGCCGCACGGGCGAGATCGGCCTGATCCCCGTAGAACTGGGTGAGGAACTGCTCAACCAGACCCTCGAGATCGGAATCGCCCGGATCCCCTGTCTTTTCGACAATCCAGCCGCGTTGGCCACGCACCCGGCCTCCGCGCACGTGGAACACCTGGACGGCGGCTTCCAGCTCGTCGTCCGCGAAGGCCACCACATCGGCATCGGTGCCATCGCCGAACACCACGGTCTGCCGTTCCAACGCCCGCTGCAGCGCGGAGATGTTGTCGCGCAACCGGGCAGCCCGCTCAAAGTTCAGTTCCTGGGCGGCACGGTTCATTTCACGTTCCATGTCGCGGGCCAGACGATCGGTCTTACCCGACAGGAAATCGCAGAAATCCAGCACGATCTCGCGGTGCTCCTCGGCGCTGACGCGCCCCACGCACGGCGCGGAGCACTTGTCGATGTACCCCAACAAACAGGGACGGTCAATCTGCTTGTGCCGCTTGAATACTCCATTGGAGCAGGTGCGCGCCGGGAACACCCGGGTGAGCAGATCGAGCGTTTCCCTGATGGCCCACGCATGCGAGTACGGACCGAAGTAGCGCACACCCTTGCGGCGAGGACCCCGGTAGACGAACAGCCGTGGATACTCCTCATTGAGGGTGACAGCCAGCACCGGATACGACTTGTCATCGCGGTAGCGGACGTTGAAGCGCGGATCGAATTCCTTGATCCAGTTGTATTCGAGCTGCAGGGCCTCGACCTCGGTGCCCACCACGGTCCACTCGACGCTGCCCGCAGTGGTGACCATCTGCCGGGTGCGCGGATGCAGGCTGGTGACGTCGGCGAAGTACGAGGTGAGGCGGCTGCGAAGACTCTTGGCCTTGCCGACATAGATGACACGTCCGTGCGGATCACGGAATCGGTAAACGCCCGGCTCGACGGGTATCGAGCCGGGAGCCGGTCGATAGGTCGAGGGATCGGGCACGTATCCAGGCTAGTCCGGTGGTCCGACGACCAATCCCATCGACGGACCGACAACCCCACTCACCAGGCGGCGCACTATTTCCGCGATCCACTGCTACCCTCGGGGGGTACCTCAACGCAGGGGCGAAGGAGTAGCAACGGTGCGTAGATACGCCGCGGGGTCCATACCCGTACTGCTCGCCGCGGTGGCGGGCCTGTCTCTCGTCACGGCGGTTCAGGCGCTGGCCGTTCCGGCCAATGACGCCGACGCCGTCATCAACAGCTTGCAGGCCAGTGGCTACCGCGTGACGGTGACGAGGATCGGCTCGGGACATCAGGACAACTGCGTAGTCCAGTCCGTCAATCAGCAGTCGCCCGTATCCAATGTGGCCGGTGCACGCGATATGCGCAATCGACCCACATCGGTTCCCGTGTCCACCAAGGTCGCTCACGTCACGCTGGCGTGCTGACAGATAAGGACGAGTTGGATGAAATTCAGCGCTGGCCCACTGGCAGTTGCCCTGATCGCGATGGGCGGGATTGTTGCGTCCCCCGCGATCGGTTCGGCCGACCCGGAAATCCCCACGCCGGCACCGGCATCCGAAACCGCCTCCCGGACAGCGATACTCCCGGTCTTTGCGCAGGAAGGTATCCGCGTGAGAACCGGGAAGCCTGGCGAGCTGCTGACGATCCAGTTGCCCGACGACGTTCCGCTGTCTCCCGCACAGTGGGGACCCGACGGGGAGGCGACGTATCGGTCGACGGACACCGATTACACGATCACACCCCTGATCGACGGCGGCGAGTATTTCACCATCGCGAAGAAGAACCCGACCGATTCCTTCGAATACAACCTGCGCCTCGAGTTGCCCGCCGGCACCCACTGGGTCCGCTACGGCACCACCTTGCTGATCGAATCCGATGGTGCGGGGGAAAGCCCGTCGACGCTGGTGGGAATGTTCGCCTCACCCAAGGTCACCACCGACCGTGGGACTGATATCCCCTTGACCGTCAAGATCGATCCCGATGCCGGGGTGAAGCTTTCCGCGCGAAGCCCCGAACTCGTCAACACGCCGGTTGAGATCGGTTTCTCCTACCACCCCGTGGACGTCACGACGTAGCCGAACCCGTCACCGAAGCGCCGGTCACGGCGCACCGAAACCGAAGCTCGCCATGAACCGGTGGCCGTCGCCGCTGCGCACCGAGTCGACAAGCTGCTTGGCCCGGTTTTGATTCTCCGACTTCGTGGTGACGGCAATCGAGTACCGCTCCACCGATACCGCGTCACCGGGAAAGCTCAGTGTCGTCACACGGGTGTCGGCACCCTTGGCATAGGACGAGTAGGTGAGCCCCACGTCGGCCCGTCCCTCGGCTACCGCATCCACTACCGCACTCGCGGTATCCGCGGTCAGCGCCGGAGTGAGCTGAACCGAAAGCGACGAAGCAACGCGCGCCGTGGCCGCGCCGCAGGCAAGCTCCGGCGCACACACGGCAATCCGCGTCCCGGGCCGGGCCACGTCGTTGAGCGTGGCCACGTGATTCGGATTCCCGGGCGGCGTGACCAGCACCAGTCTGTTGGCAGCGAACGCTGCCGGATCACTCACCTGACCCGCGTGCACCGCCTTGTTCATGTCGGGCTCTTCCACGACAAGCACATCAGGGGCCGGGCCCTGATCCAGCGCGTCGACAAGTTCTTGCGAGCGTTTGAACGTCAGTTGTATCTGGGTGCCCGGGTGGTCGATCTGGAATCGTTTGGCCAGCTCACTGAATACGGCCCGCATCGGCTGGTCGACCGATACACGCAGTGTCATCGGGACCGCGGCACCGCCGACCTCGCCCGCATCACCGGGGCGCGTGGTTGGGGCGGGCGCGGGCGACGAACCACACCCCGCGACGACAAGAGCCGTCGCCAGCACCGCGGCGATGGACGCTGATCGCTGCCGTCCGGAGAATCCGGATCTCTGGGGCACGCCTCCGAACACGCGCGGAACCTATCACGGAGGTCGACCACTCACCCCGCCATGGCATAACGTGATGGCACTGTGAGAGCCCTGACCAGAGCGCTAGCCATCGCCTCGATCACCCTCCTAGCGTCCGCGGGCTGCGCCAGCGACGTGAAGACCAGGCCGGGTGGCACGACGGAACCCTGCGGGATCACCGCAAACGGTGTCCCCATCACGAAAACCGGTGCGGCCCAGGCCACTCCCGAACGAGACATCTCCACCAACCCCGAAGTGGCAACGGGCTATCGAACCGGGATGACCGCGGTACGTACCGCGAGTTATGCGGTCGCCACCGCCAACCCGCTGGCCACGCAGGCCGCATGCAAGGTGCTGCGCGATGGAGGGTCGGCCGCCGATGCTGTTATCGCCGCGCAAGCAGTGCTTGGACTGGTCGAACCGCAGTCCTCGGGTATCGGGGGCGGCGGTTTCCTCGTTTACTACGACGCCGGCACCGGAGCCGTGCAGACCTACGACGGTCGGGAGGTCGCACCTGCCGCCGCGACCGAGAATTATCTGCGGTGGGTTGACGACGCCAACCGGACCACGCCCAAGCCCGATGTGCGCTCATCGGGACGTTCGATCGGGGTACCCGGAATCCTTCGGATGCTCCACGACGTCCACGCCGAGCACGGCACCACACCGTGGCGCGACTTGTTCACTCCGGCAGTCCAGTTGGCCGATGATGGTTTCGAGATCAGTCCCCGGCTCGCCGCCGCGATCACAGATTCCGCCGCCAGCCTTGCCTTCGACCCCGAAGCCGACTCGTACTTCCTCAACACCGACGGATCGGCCAAGTCCGCGGGAACAAGAATCACCAACCCCGCATACGCGAAAACCCTTGGTGCCGTTGCTACCAATGGCCCCGACGCCTTCTACAAAGGCGCCATCGCCGAGGGCATCGTCGCCGCGGCGGCAGACACTTCGTCGGGGCGCACCCCGAGCATGATGACCACCGCCGACTTGTCCGGATACACCACCAAGAAACGGCAAGCGCTGTGCACCACGTACCGCGACCACGAAATCTGTGGAATGCCGGCGCCCTCTTCGGGCGGTATCGCGGTAGCCGCGACATTGGGGATCCTGCAGAACTTCCCGATGGCGTCCTTTCGGCCCACCGATATCGACCTCGACGGCGGCAAGCCGACAGTTGACGGGGTGCACTACATAGCCGAGGCCGAACGCCTGGCCTATGCCGACCGCGACAAGTACGTTGCGGACACCGATTTTGTTGCGCTACCCGGCAATTCACCGACCACGCTACTCAACCCGACATACCTGGCCGGACGGGCGAAACTGATCTCCGGCGAGAAGACGATGGGTGTGGCCAAGCCCGGTGAATTCGATGTACCGGCATCGGCCGCGGTATCCACCCCCGAACACGGCACCAGCCAGGTGACCGTCGTCGACGCCCAGGGCAACGCCGCATCGCTCACCACGACAGTGGAATCCGCGTTCGGCTCGTTCCATATGGTCGACGGGTTCTTCCTCAACAACCAGCTCACCGACTTCTCGGTCGAGCCCGTGGGCAAGGACGGGCTTCCGGTTGCCAACCGACTGCAACCAGGAAAGCGGCCGCGCAGTTCGATGGCGCCTACCCTGGTTTTCGAACGCACGGAGTCCGGCAAGCGGGGCGCGCTGTTGTTGGCACTCGGGTCGCCGGGCGGCGCGGTCATCATCCAGTTCGTCGTGAAAACCCTTGTCGGCATTCTTGACTGGGGACTCGATCCACAGCAGGCGGTGTCGATGGTGGATTTCGGCGCCAACAACTCCCCCAAGACGAACGTCGGTGGTGAGCACCCCAATATCGATGCCGCTGATGGTGGCGCCAACGATTCACTGGTCCAAGGTCTGCGCGCACGTGGGCATACCGTTGACGTCGCCGATCAATCCAGCGGCCTGTCCGCACTGGTGCGGCGGGGAGCCGGCTGGATTGGCGGTGCGGACCCTCGCCGCGAGGGCCTCGTCATGGGCGACACCGGCTAACAGTCCGATCAGCCCAGCGCGCCCTGCCCGGCGTCGTCGATGGCCGAGGCGCGCGAGGTGTCCTTGAGCGCCACCCCGGACCGCCCCAGCTGGCGCGCGCCACTGACCAGGCTGGCCGCGATGTGCGCGGCTTCCCGATAGCTGAGCCCGTCGGGTGGGTGGATGTTGGAGATGCAATTGCGGTCCGCGTCGGTACAACCGGGCCGGGGCAGATGCGTGAGATAAATGCCGAGGCTGTCGACAACGCTGAGCCCGGGCCGCTCCCCGATGACGACGATCAGCGTGCGGTACCGCCCTTGCGCGGCGATGTGATCGCCCAGCGCGACCCGGGCCTGGGTGGCGATCACCGGTGCGGCCAGCGTGTACGAGTCGCCAAGCCGCAGCACGAGCTCGCGCACCAGCGGAACCCCGTGGCGCATGAGGGCGGTGGGCGAAAGACCGTCCGCCAGTACGATTCCGATGTCAGCAGCCTGAGGCGGCACCGCGGACAAATCGGCGGGCAACCGGCCGAGGTCGGGTCTACGCAGATACTCTGCCCGAGAACTCACTTGGCTGGTGACCACGGCGGGCGTCCCCAAGCCGATACCGGTGACCTCGGCGGCGAGGCGCTCGGCATCCAGCGGCACGTGCACAGCGTCTCGAGCGGTCGCGTGGGCGGCAGCCAAGTCCAGCACGTCGCGAGTGTGCAGCGCGTTGCCCGCCCTGTCCAAACCGATCCGGGCCTGGGTGTTCAGTCTCAGCTCTGTCCAAAACCTCTGGCGGTCAACATCACCGGTTGTCATCGAGCGCCCGACATGGTCAGTGCGCGCAACGGTGAGCTGGTCACGTCGAAGGGTGTCAGGCGACCGTCATCGTCGACCATTCCGATGGTATGCAGCCACTGCTCGAACTCTGGCGCCGGGCGCAGGCCCAGCGTCCGGCGCGCCTGCAGGACATCGTGAAACGACAGACTCTGATAGCCCAGCATGACGTCGTCGGCGCCGGGAACGGTGATGACAAACGCCACGCCCGCGGCGGCGAGCAGGATCAGCAGCGTGTCCATATCGTTCTGATCGGCTTCGGCATGATTGGTGTAGCAGACGTCGACACCCATCGGCAGTCCCAGCAGCTTGCCGCAGAAATGGTCTTCCAATCCGGCGCGAATGATCTGTTTGCCGTCATAGAGGTATTCGGGCCCAATGAATCCGACGACGGTGTTGACCAGGAACGGCTCGAGGTCACGGGCCACCGCGTAAGCGCGCGTCTCCAGGGTCTGCTGGTCGACGGGTTTACCGCTGGTACCCAGGTGAGCACCTGAACTCAAGGCCGATCCCTGACCGGTTTCGAGGTACATGACATTGTCCCCGACGGTCCCCCGGTGTAGGGCCCTGGTGGCATCGCGCCCCTCGCGCAGCAGCGCAATATCCACTCCGAAAGCAGAATTGGCGCCCTCGGTGCCGGCAATCGATTGGAACGTCAGATCTACCGGCGCTCCCCGCTCGATGAGTCCGATCGTCGTCGTGATGTGCGAGAGAACGCATGACTGGGTCGGGATCTCGTAACGCGATCTGATGGAGTCGAGCAGATGAAGCAAATCCGATGTGGCCTCCGGTGAATCGGTCGCCGGGTTGATGCCGATGACGGCGTCACCACATCCCAGAAGTAGCCCGTCCAGCACCGCGGCGGCGACTCCGCGCGGATCGTCGGTGGGGTGGTTCGGTTGCAAGCGGGTGGCCAGTGTGCCCTTGCCGCCGACGGTGGTGCGGAAGGCCGCACTCACCTGCATGGCGGCGCCCACCGCGACCAGATCCTGATTGCGCATGATCTTGCTGACCGCCGCCGCCATCTCCGGGGTGATTCCCGCGGAGGCGGCGGTAATCCGCTCGGCGCCATCATCTCGGGACGCGTTGTCCAACAACCAATCCCGAAAACCACCGACCGTCAGGTGCGAGATGGCACCGTAGGCCCGGCGGTCGTGGCTATCGATGATCAGCCTGGTGACCTCATCGCTTTCGTAGGGCACCACCGCCTCGTTGAGGAAGGTGTCGAGCGGCAGGTCCGCGAGAACCCAGGCCGCGGCGGCCCGTTCGGCATCCGAGGCCGCCGCACATCCGGCAAGCTCATCACCCGACCGCAGCGGCGTCGCCTTGGCCATGACATCCACAAGCCCGTCGAAGGCGTAGTTCGCCCCGGCGACCTGCTGCCGATATTTCACGTGAGCTCGCTTTCCGCCTCCGCCAGCATCGCGAATTCCTCGTCCGGCGAGTTCGCCACCAGCCGATGGCGGCTGTACAGGGCGAAGTACAGCATGAACGCCGCGAACACTGCCAGGCACAGTCCCGCCGCGACCGGATTGACCAGGAATGTTGCGATGACGGCCAACACCGCGACCACGAGGGCGAAGCTGGTGGTCGCGATTCCACCCGGCGTGCGATAGGGCCGCGGCATATTCGGCTCACGCACCCGCAGCGCGATATGGCTGACCATCATCAGCACATAGCTGAGGGCGGCACCGAAGACCGCCATGTTCAGTAGCAGGTCACCGTGTCCGGTCAAGGACAGCGCGAATCCGACGATGCCGGGGACGATCAAGGCCAGCGTGGGCGCCTTGCGCGAGTTGGTCACCGACAGAACCGTCGGGAGATAACCCGCGCGAGAGAGTGCGAACAGCTGCCGTGAGTACGCGTAGATGATCGAGAAGAAGCTCGCGATGAGCCCGGCCAGCCCGATGTAGTTGACCAGCTTGGCGGCGGTACCGTGACCGAGCGCCTCAACCAGCGGATTGCCCGAATCCGACATCTGCTCCGCACCACCTGCTCCGGTGGTGAGCACCAGCGCCGTCGCACAGGTAACCAATAGCACCGCGATGGCAGCGATAATCCCGCGCGGCACATTGCGTTCCGGGTTCGCCGTCTCCTCGGCGGCCAGCGGAACACCCTCCACCGCGAGGAAGAACCAGATGGCGAACGGAATGGCGGCCCAGATACCCAGGTATCCGTGCGGCAGGATGCTGGAGGCCCCGGCCGCACTTTCGTCCACCGCGATGTTGGTCAGGTTGTGGATATCGAAATGAGCGGCGGCGGCGACCGCGAAGATCAGCAGGCCGAGCAAGGCAATGGCCGTGATGGCGAACATCACCTTCAGCGCCTCTCCGACACCCGACAAATGGATCCCGATGAAAAGGGCGTAGGCCGCCAGGTAGACCCACCATCCGTTGGTGATGCCGAACAGCCCCAGAGACTGCACGTAGGCGCCGATGAAGGTGGCTATGGCGGCTGGGGCGATCGAGTACTCGATGAGAATGGCTGTACCCGTGGCGAATCCACCCCACGGCCCCAGCGCACGCCGCGCGAAGGTGTAGCCGCCGCCGGCAGTCGGTAGCGCCGACGAGAGCTCCGCCATGCCCAGCACCAGTGCCAGGTACATGCCGGCGATCACCACGGTGGCGATGGCCAGCCCGCCGAACCCGCCCTGGCCAAGACCGAAGTTCCAGCCCGAATAGTCGCCTGACACCACATAACTCACGCCGAGGCCGGCGAGCAGCAGCCAGCCCGCGCTGCCCGATTTGAGTTGGCGCTTGCGTAGATAGTCCGCGCTCTCGAGATGCTCCTCGACGAGGCCGTTCCTGGTGGTCGCCATATTGTTTCCTTGCTCTCTGCAGATCAATTCAGTTGGATGACTTCACTTTCGGGCTATATTGCGCATGGCTATCAGAAGAATCCCTGGGCCTTGGAGCTGTAGGACACCAGCAGATTCTTGGTCTGCTGGTAGTGGTCGAGCATCATCTTGTGGTTCTCGCGGCCGATGCCGGACCGCTTGTATCCACCGAAGGCAGCGTGCGCGGGGTACTGGTGATAGCAGTTGGTCCACACGCGGCCCGCCTTGATATCCCGGCCGGCGCGGTAGGCGATGTTGCCGTTGCGGCTCCATACGCCCGCCCCCAACCCATACGGGGTGTCGTTGGCGATGGAGATGGCGTCGTCGTAATCCGCGAACGAGGTCACGGCCAACACCGGCCCGAAAATCTCCTCCTGGAAGATTCGCATCGAGTTGTTCCCGGCGAAGACCGTCGGCGTGACGTAGTACCCGCCCGCCAGGTCGCCTCCCAGATCCGCGCGCTCACCGCCGGTAACCAGCCGCGCCCCTTCGGCTTTACCGATATCGATGTAGGACAGGATCTTCTCGAGCTGCTCATGAGACGCCTGCGCACCCATCATGGTCTCGGTGTCCAGCGGATTGCCCTGACGGATGGCCTTGGTGCGGATGGCGGCCAGCCCCAAGAAGTCGTCGAAGATGTCAGCCTGGATCACACTGCGCGAGGGACAGGTGCAGACCTCGCCCTGATTGAATGCGAACATCGTGAACCCCTCCAGGGCTTTGTCCTGGAAATCGTCACTGGCAGACATCACGTCGGAGAAGAACAGGTTGGGGCTCTTGCCACCGAGCTCCAGGGTGACCGGGATCAGGTTCTGGCTGGCGTACTGCATGATCAAGCGGCCCGTGCTGGTCTCGCCGGTGAACGCGATCTTGGCGATCCGGCTGCTGGAGGCCAGCGGCTTGCCCGCTTCCACGCCGAATCCGTTGACGATGTTCACCACACCCGGCGGTAGCAGATCGCCGATGAGCGAGAACAAGTAGAGAATCGACGCCGGGGTTTGTTCGGCGGGCTTGAGCACCACCGTGTTGCCCGCGGCAATGGCGGGGGCCAATTTCCAGCTCGCCATCAACAGCGGAAAGTTCCACGGGATGATCTGTCCGACGACGCCGAGGGGCTCGTGGAAATGGTAGGCGACGGTGTCCTCGTCGATTTCCGATAGTGAACCCTCCTGTGCCCGAAGTACACCGGCGAAGTACCGGAAGTGATCGACGGCCAGGGGGATATCGGCGTTCAGGGTTTCGCGGATGGGCTTGCCGTTGTCCCACGACTCGGCCACGGCGATGGACTCCAGGTTGGATTCCATTCGGTCGGCGATCCGGTTGAGGATGAGCGCCCTGTCGGCCGGTGAGGTCTTGGCCCAGCCTGGCGCGGCGGCATGCGCGGCATCGAGTGCCTTCTCCACATCGACTTCACCCGAGCGCGGTATCTCGCAGAACACCTCCCCTGTCACGGGGGTGCGGTTTTCGAAGTACCGCCCCTCGGCCGGGGGAACCCATTGCCCGCCAATGAAATTCTCGTAGCGGGATGCGAAAGTCATCAGCGATCCCTGCGCACCCGGGCGGGCATAAACAGTCACGGAGGTCTCCTACCTTCAAGCGACAGATGTGTCGGTGATCACTGAAGGTAGGTTTCGGCCCGTTGCAGCACGGTTGCAACTTTCTAGGCCCGGCTCGGGCCCGCACTCAGGCCAGATCGGAATCCAGGGCGATGAGGTGACCGCGGGCTTCCGACTGCATGATCGCGCCTACGCCGGGATGGTCGTATAACCCCTGCCATCCCTCGCGATCATCACGCGCCTCAGGCAGGTCGAGCCACCGGCGCAGCAGATGCAGATCACCGCTGACCAGGACGGCGCCGCGAAGGCTCGAACTCAGTTCCAGGCGTAGCCGCCCCACCGCCGGTGCGGCCGAACGAGGCAACAGCTGCCCCGCGTAGTGATCCATGGCTGTGGCGATATCACCGGCCCGGAGCGCCGAGAAGACGTCGCCCATATCGCTTCGCACGTGCTTGAGCAGCCGATATGGCCGGGACCCGATCAACTCATCGCCCACGATGCGGCGCAGTCGCGACATTTCCGCGCGGATGGTCACCACGTCGAGATCGTTCTCGTCGAGCAGCATCGCGAGATGGTCTGCACTCAGCCCCTCGGGATGCCGGAGTAACAGCGCCAAGATCTCGGCATGACGTCCGGATAGACGATGTGCGTGCCCACCGTCGGCGATATGCAGAACCGGACGGTTGGCGCCGAGCACGGTCAGCCGGGGGCCGGTCTCGGCCTCTGGTCGGCTGCTTCGGGGGTACTCCAGGGCGATGAAATGCTCGACGGCAACCGCGGTGGCGCGCACCAGGGCCAAGGTTTGGGCCGAAGCCACTTCCACGCCGCCCGTCAGATCGAGACTGCCCAACGGCGTCCCGGTCAGCGGATCATGTATCGGGACTGCGGTGCACGACCACGGCCGGACAAGCCTGCAGAAGTGTTCACTACCGCTGATCTGTACCTCGCGATCCAGCGCCAGGGCGGTACCCGGGGCATTGGTGCCCACCGCTCGTTCACTCCAGTCGGCACCGGGTACAAAGTTCATCGCCGCGGCCTTACGGCCCGCCCCGGAATCACCCTCCACCCAGAGCAGCGCGCCGTCGGCAGCAGTGACCCCGACGAGCACACCCGAATCGGTGGCGTGATCCACGAGCAGGCGACGGATGACGGGCAGGGCCCCGGCAAGCGGGTGACTGCTGCGCAATTCGGTCAGGTGCGTCGCAGCAGCCGCTTCACCAGGCCCGCGATCGGGGTCGACCCCGGTCGCGAGGCTGCGCTGCCAGCTCTCGGTCACCAGACGCGGCAGGGGTATCGACTCGAGGTACGAACCATCTACCCGGCCCGCCACGAAGAGGTCGTGCGCGTCACGTACGGACGTCAGCGACGCGCGGGCAAACCCACGACGCCCTGTTGTTCTCGTAGTCGCCACGATCTCCAAGCTCTCTGCCGTTGTCATTCTTGCAGGCACGGCCGGTATTCACACGATACTTGGCCCTCGGCGCCGGGAGGGGAAACTGCACGAGATAACTGATCGGCCGCGGATAGGAGAACCTCCGCACAGGTGGCCGCGAAGCTAGCCGCGGTACTTGCCCAGTACTTCCCGGAGCGCATCCATCGCGTCGACAGCGCGTTGCTTGTCGATCGCCTGGATGGCCATCATCGGCTCGTACTCGAAGTCCTCCAAATCCAGGCGCGCCCACTGCGCACCCGGCGGAAACGACACCCCGACCACCTCGGGCCACGGAATGAGCTTGGGCCCCAACACGTTGCGCACCTCGATGCCGGACGCCCCAGCGCGCACACGCGGACGCGCGAACATCAGAACCACACAGGCGATGACGATGCCCACCAGGGCGATGCCAACCTGGTCCGAGGTCTTGAAGATGACGCCGCTGGGCGAGATCTTCAACAACACACCTACGGCGATATGCGCCGCCGTGATGATGAAGGCGGCCCCGTACACGAAATACGGCGACAAGTGCGGTTTGAGGACAATGTCCCAGTCAGCGTCGGCCACGCCTCACACCCACGGCTGACGGAGCCGGCGCAGGGTCAGCGCGGTGTCCAGAGCGGCGGCCGCCGCCTGGGCGCCCTTGTCCTCGGCAGAGCCCGGCAGTCCGGCACGGTCGATCGCCTGCTGTTCGTTGTTCACGGTGAGCACACCGTTGGCGACCGGCGTACTGGTATCCAAGGAGACTCGCGTCAGACCTGTGGTCACCGCGTCGCAGACGTAGCCGAAATGCGGTGTCCCGCCTTGGATCACAACTCCGAGTGCGACGACCGCGTCGTGCGTGCGCGCCAACGCCTGCGCGACCACCGGAATCTCGATGGCGCCCAGCACCCGCACCACGGTCGGACGATCGATACCCGCCTCGGTGGCCACCCGCTGTGCGCCCTCAAGCAGCGCGGTGCAGATCTGCTCATGCCACGTGCTGGCCACGATCGCCAGACTGATACCGGACGCGTCACCGACCTTCAGTGACGGGATTCCCTCGCCGCTCACGCGCCATCAGCCTCGGGGTGATCGTCGAGATCGGCGAGGTCATGCCCCATCCGGTCCCGCTTGGTGCGCAGATAGCGGATGTTCTCCGAGTTCGCCCGCACGGGCAGCGGTACCCGCTCGATGATGTGCAATCCATAGCCGTCCAGCCCCACACGCTTGGCGGGGTTGTTCGTCAACAGCCGCATCGACTTCACGCCCAGGTCGACCAGAATCTGTGCACCCAAACCGTAATCGCGTGCGTCGGCAGGCAGGCCGAGCTTCAGATTGGCGTCCACGGTGTCCTCGCCGGCATCCTGTAACTGGTAAGCCTGCAACTTGTGCATGAGACCGATGCCGCGGCCCTCGTGGCCGCGCATGTACAGCACAATGCCGCGGCCTTCCTTGGCCACCATCTCCATCGCGGCATCCAACTGCGGACCGCAATCGCAACGGCGCGAACCGAATACGTCACCGGTCAAACACTCGGAGTGCACGCGCACCAGCACGTCGTTTCCGTCGCCCTCGGGGCCCGAGATATCTCCGAGCACCAAGGCCACGTGTTCCACGTCGTCATAGATGCTGGTGTATCCCACTGCCCGGAACTCACCGTGTTGGGTGGGGATGCGCGCCTCGGCGATCCGCTCCACATGCTTCTCGTGCTTGCGCCGCCACTCGATCAAATCGGCGATCGACACCAGCGCCAGGTTGTGTTCGTCGGCAAAGACCCGTAGCTCTTCGGTCTGGGCCATCGCGCCCTCGTCCTTTTGGCTGACGATCTCGCAAATCACCGCGGCCGGACGTAGTCCCGCGAGCTTGGCGAGGTCAACCGATGCCTCGGTGTGGCCGGGGCGACGCAGCACCCCACCTTCCTTGGCGCGCAATGGAACCACGTGCCCGGGTTTCGTGAAGTCATCGGGGGCACTTGCGGCATCTGCCAACAGTCGCATGGTGGCCGCGCGGTCGGAAGCCGAAATCCCGGTTCCGATACCGTTTTTCGCGTCAACGGTGACGGTGTAGGCGGTGCCGTGCTTGTCCTGATTCACCGCATATTGGGGCAGCAGGCCGAGGCGATCGCAATCCTCCCCCGCCAGCGGTACGCACAGGTACCCCGAGGTGTACCGCACCATGAAGGCCACCAACTCTGGGGTGGCTTTCTCGGCAGCGAAAATCAGATCGCCTTCGTTCTCCCGATCCTCATCGTCGACGACGACGATGGCCTTACCGGCGGCGATATCGGCGACAGCGCGTTCGATGCTGTCCAACCTGGTCATGGGGACCACTCTCGTTAGGGGCGTGTGGGCATCTCAATTATGAACCACCGCGGTTTCGTCGATTCGCGCGCTGTTCACTCAGTGGAACTAGCAGCGGGCTTGATGCTTTCCGCGTGCGCCGGGGGTTGGGCGCCTCACCGGTGTTCGAGCAGGCGTTCGACGTACTTGGCGATCACATCCACCTCGAGATTGACCGCGGTTCCCACCACCGCGGCCCCCAAGGTGGTCAAGCCCAGCGTGGTGGGGATGAGCGACACCTCGAACCAGTCCCGTCCCAGCGCCGAGACCGTCAGCGACACCCCGTCCACGGTGATCGAGCCCTTTTCGACGACATACTTGGCCACCGACTCGGGTAGTGAGACCCGCACTACTTCCCAGTTCTCCGACGGTGTGCGCGACAGCACGTTCGCAGTGCCGTCGACATGCCCCTGGACGATGTGGCCGCCGAGGCGGCTGTTCACCGCCGCCGCCCGTTCCAGATTGACCTTGGCGCCCGTATCGATCTTGTCCAGGCTGGACCGCGACAGCGTCTCGCCCATCACGTCAGTGGTGAAGACGCCTCCCTCGCGCACGTCGACCACCGTCAGGCAGACGCCGTTGACGGCGATCGAGTCGCCATGTTTCGCGTCTTCGACGACGAGGGGGCCGAGCACGGTGAGACGGGCAGCGTCGCCTAGATCTTCCCTGCCCAGGATCTCGCCCAGCTCCTCAACGATTCCTGTGAACATTCGACAAGCCTAGCGTTGCCGCCACGCCCCTCTTGATGGCCTTATCGGGCAATCCCGTTCAGGCTCGGGTTCCCGCCGCGGCACAGGCGACCTGCACATCGTTGGCATCCTTGTTGAGGTCGCCGGCCTTGCCGTTGACAGAGTCCTGCCCAATGCGCAGGCCCATCAGGACCACGAGCTTGTACGCGTCACCGGACCACGCGTGCATGGGTGTCGCAAGCTCTGGAGCCAATCCGGGCGTGTTAGCGGCATCGTTGGCCACCTCTGCGGCTTCGCGCACAGCGGTCCGGCCGACCACATTCGTATTGGCGGCAATGGCGTTCGAGTAGTCACCCTGAGCTACCGACATCTCGTTAGCGAAATCCGAGTAGTTGGTGGCGGCGTAGGCCATTGCGTTGGACATCTTCGAACACGCGATGACAGCCGCGTCACTGTCGCCGGCCGGGACCTCGAGAGGCTGCGCGGGAGCTTCGGCGCTGGCCGGTGGCTGCCCCGCGGCGATGGGCTGATCCACCACCTGCGCGGGAGCCGGAGGCGGGATGGGCACGCCGGGGCCGGTGTCGTTGGGATCCGCATAAGAGCCGGGCGCTACGGCAAGACCCGCGGCAAACGCGGCGACGGCGGGAACCGCCAGGTAGCGGCGGATATTCAGTAGCCTCATCGATTCCTCTCCAGATGATCGGCTGCACGAGGGCGGACTCCGCGACACTGCGTGACAGACCAGCGGCCTCGCCGCCCACAGACCATAAGACACATAAGTGGGACCCACGCGATGCCGTTCGGATCTGACTATAGGGAATCCACGGCGCCCTGACTGGCGCTAGCCTGAATGCCAAATTAACAACTGATGGCAGCAAGGATTTCCACTACGCGTTGAAAGTGATCTGCGACTAGCACCCCCAGCGTCCTCAGCAGTCACATTGCTTACAGTGAGGTATCTGTCACCTTGAACATGATTTCCCAGGCAGATGAGTTTTCAACTTCCGATCACGCCGGTTCGAACGGTGTGGGCAGACGTTCGAAATAGATAGACATTGGGCGCTAACTGTTATCTGTCCCTTTACCGTTCCGACATAAAGCCACCCAATCATTCGTCGGGACAGCTCCCATATCGGACAAACGGACCTGAGAGGCCCTATCGCCCATGCTGAAAAGTCTCGTCTCGCTGACTACTGTTTGCGCGCTCGCGCTGACAGCGCCCCTCGCGTTTGCCGATCCCGAAGATCCGGCCCCAGTTCCCGCACAGCCTGTTGCCAATGATGCGCCTCCGCCGCCGGATGGCTTCATTGCTTCTGCCGAGCCAGGAAACTTGATCACCCCCGACGGCTGGACCGTTACCGTTGCCGGAAAGAACGAGACCTTGTTGCCGGTCGCGCCGCTGACCACGGCGCTCTCGTCCCGCGAGTACATCGTGGGCGGAAGCTTCATTGGTGCCGTCTCGGGTGCCGGCAAGACCAAGCTCGCCGGTGGATCGCTGGAAGCCGGTTACCAGATCGGCTGCGGCATCATGGGTGGCCCCGTCGAGCTGACCGCCGGTATCGGCCTCACCGGCGGTTTCGGAACCGGTGGCCTGACGAGCGTTTCCCTCCCGATCAACGGCCTGGTCAAGGTCGACCTCAAGCCGGGACAGGTCACCATTGTCCCGGTCAACAAGAAGACTTTTGAGGGCAAGACCACCCGAACCACCATCACCGGGTTCCGTATCAAGATCGATAGCTGCGTGGGTCAATCCTTCATCCGGTCGTACGCGACGATGACCAGCTCCACTGACAACACCGACGACGTGGTCACCTACATGGGCGTCACCAAGGCTGTCTGACAGATGAACGACACACATCAGAACTCCTCATTCCTGAGCACGAGAGGTGCCACCCCCATGTTGAAGAGCCTTGCCGCCGCCACCGCCGTGTGCGCGCTGGCCGTTACCGCGCCGTTCGCCCTCGCAGATCCCGGCGATCCACCGGCCCCGGTGCAGCCGGTCGCCGACGCGCCACCGGTCGCCGATGGTCCGCCACCGGACAACGGCATCGTCGCCTCGGAGGACCCGGGCATCGTCACCACGCCCGACGGCTGGAACCTGAAGGTCGCCGCCAAGGACGAAACCCAGCTGCCCATCCCCCCGCTGACCACCTCGCTGTCCTCGCGTGAGTACCTGGTGGGCGGTACCTTCACCGGGTCGGTGACCGGAGCGGGTAGCACCACCCTGGGCGGCGGCACCCTGGAAGCCGGCTACCAGATCGGTTGCGGTATCAGCCTGGCGTGGGTCAAGCTCAACGGCGGTGCCAGCATCACACCGGCGATCAGCGCCGCCGGTGTCCCCACACTGAGCGCGGGTATCACCGGTTCCATCGAAGTCCACCCGCAGCCGGGTGAGGTCATCAACGTCAGCGTCGACAAGAAGAAGTACAAGGGCAAGGAAGCCCGCGTCACGCTGAAGGATGTCCATATCAAGATCGATGGTTGCGTCGGGCAGTCCTTCCTGCGTTCCTACGCGGTGATGACCAGCTCGTCGAAGGACAACGATGACATCGTCGCCTACTACGGTGTGACAAAGACGTTCTGATACAACGTCTTTCGATTTTCACGGAGAACAGAAGACACAGCGTGTATCGAACCCAGAGGAGAAGCCAGTGACGGGCAGTCACCGCCGCTCAGCCAGGAAGTCACCTACCCCACGGATGGCGGCGGGGGCGTTCGCCCTGGGTTCGATATTCGCGTTCCCGGCGGTTGCATCCGCCGACCCGGCTCCCCCGCCGGCCCCGGTGCCCGGCATGACCGGTACCAGCGATGCCTATTCACCCGATGTGCCGGCGAATCTGCCGCCGCAGCAGGGCCTCTTCTCTCCCCTCGAACAGAGCACCGGCCGCGGCGAGGGGCCTGCCGGCCTGCCGACGCCGCTGCCGGACCTCAAGCAGGGTGCGGTCAACGAATTCGTGCTGGCGCAGAACAGCACCCCGTCCGCACCCGGCACATCGCCCGACACACAACAAGCGCCCAATACGAATGCGCTCAACAACCAATACCTGATGCCGCAGAACATCAAGCCCGCGGCACCCGGGCAGGGACAGCTGTTTGACGTCGAGCCCGGCGAGGAGAACGCCGACCTGACCAAGACCGAGGCCCTCAAGCACCTCTGGCACGGATACCAAAACGGTCAGTATCGAGGCGGCTTCGTCAACCGCGGGAACAAAGAGACACTCAACGAGCCGCTCCCGGGCACCGCCCCGCCGCCCGGCACCCGGATTCCGGGCCTCGGCGACGACTCTCAGGCGCCTCCACCCGAGCAATGGCACTGGACACCCCCCGAGGCTCCCGAGGGAGCAGCGCCGGCAGCACCTGGCACACCCCCGCCTCCCGCGGCACCGCCCGCGCCGGCTCCTGCCGGGTAACTACCGCCGCAGCGCCTTGCGCGCCAGATAGTTTCCGAGGAATTGGGCCGCCTGGACCAGCGCGATGATGATGACAGTAGACACGATCGTCACCTGCCAATTGAAGCGCTGGTAACCCTGCACGATGGCGAAGTCACCGAGGCCGCCGCCGCCGACCAGCCCCGCCATCGCGGACATATCGACGATGCCGATCAGCACGAAGGTATAGCCGAGGATCAACGGCCCCAGCGCTTCCGGCACCAAGAGCGTCAGGATGATGCGCAACGGTCCGGCACCGACGGCGCGAGCCGCTTCGATGACCCCGGGGTCGATGGTCACCAGATTCTGTTCGACGATGCGGGCAATCGCGAAGGATGCCGCGACGATCATCACGAACACCACCGCCGTGGTACCGATCGTCGTCCCCACCACCCCGAGGGTGATGGGACCAAGCGCGGCGATCAGCACCACGAACGGTATGGGCCGGATGATGTTCACCACGACATTGAGCAGGGTGTGCAATACCCGGTTCTGCAGCAGCCCACCGGACCTGGTGGTGTACAACAACACTCCCAGCCCCAAACCGATGAGGCCGCCCACCACCAGGGTGATCGACACCATGTACAGGGTGTCGCCAAACGCCTCGAACAGTTGCGGTCGCAACCGGTCCCAATTTGTCGTCATCGTGCCACCTGTTGAACCGTCGTCACTTCGGATAGGTCCGAGATAACCTGAGCCACTTGATCATCGGCACCTTCGAGTTCGAGTGTGAGATTGCCGAAGGAGCGGGATTGCAACGTGGTGATGCCGCCGTAAACTACTTCGAAACGCACACCCAGCTCAGTGGCGTGCGCTAGCGCCGGGCCGATGTGCACACCCTCACTGATCTCGACCGAGACGATATTTCCCTTGTGCCGCTGTGTTATTCGTTCTACATCGGCACCGCTCGGAGTGTTCTGCAGCACCGTTCCGACGAACCGCTTGCCCGCCTCGCTCTGCGGTGCGGAAAAGACGTCGAAGACGCTTCCGGTCTCCACCACCCTGCCGTCGGCGAGCACGGCCACACGATCGGCAACAGTGCGAACCACGTCCATTTCATGGGTGATCACCACGATGGTCACCCCGAACTCATCGTTGACCGCGCGTAACAGTCGCAGTACATCGCCGGTGGTTTCCGGGTCCAAGGCACTGGTGGCCTCGTCGGCCAACAAGACCGAAGGCGATGTCGCCAGCGCCCGTGCGATGCCGACGCGTTGCTTCTGGCCGCCGGAGAGCTGGTCCGGATAACTCTTCGCCTTGTCGCCGAGCCCGACGAACTCGAGCAGCTCGGCGACCCGCGCATTTCGCTTCTCGGCGGCCCATCCGGCCACCCGGAGCGGATAGGCAATGTTTCCCGCCACCGTGCGCGACCTGAACAGATTGAACTGTTGAAAGATCATGCCGATATCGCGACGCAGGCGACGCAATTCACGCTCTCGCAGCGCGCTCACCTCGGCGCCGTCCACGATAACGCGACCCGAGGTGGGCCGCTCCAGCCCGTTGATGAGGCGCACCAGCGTGCTCTTTCCCGCCCCGGAGTAGCCGATCATGGCGAACACCTCGCCTCCGGCAATATCGAGGGATACGTCATCAATCGCGGCCACCGTTTTCTTGCCCACCCGGAAGGTCTTGGTGACGTTCTCGAACCGGATGAGCGGCGCGGTGCCGGTCATTTCCCTGATCACTTCTCGTTGCGGATCTGCTGTTCGATCCTTCCCAGGATCGCCGCGCAGTCCGGCCCACTCTTGGTCACCGTCAGTTGAGTTCCCTTGCTTTCCTTGGCATATGCCTCGGTGACGGCCGGAGAATGGAAGACATCGACGAGTTTCTGATAGGTGGGGTTGTCCTTCTCCTCGGCGCGCGCCACGATGACGTTGATGTAAGGCTCGGCGCCTGGACTTGTCGGATCGTCCGCGTACAGCGCACTCTTCGGATCGATATCCGACTGCGCCAAATAGGTGTTGTTGATGACGGCACCGTCAATCGACTTCAGCGACAACGGCGTCTGAGCCGCGTCGACAAGTGCCACCGTGACCCTCGAGGCCCCCTTGTCGATATCGGCGGCACTCGGTGTCGCACGTCCACCCTTGAGGGCGATGAGTCCGGCCGCTTTCAGCACAAACAGGGCGCGGGCCTGATTCGGCGGATCGTTGGGGATCGCTATCTGCCCGCCCTGAGGGATATCGGCGAGTGCCCGGTGCTTTTGCGAATACAGACCAAGCGGCACCACATAGGTGGCGCCCACCGGTGCAAGCGTTGCATTACTGGCGACGTTGTATTCACCCAGGAAACGAAGATGCTGAAATAAATTTACATCGATCTGTTTTTGCGTCAGTGCCACGTTCGGCTGGCCATAGTCCGTGAAGTTAGTGGTGACGAGTTTGATTCCCGCCTTCCCTGCCTCGTCGACGAAGACGTCCCACGAGTCCTTCCCCGCCTCAGTTGTCCCGATACGCACGATGTTTCCACCGCCTCCATCGCTACCAGAGCACGCGGCACCTCCCATGACTGTCGCGAGTGCGGCAAGAAAAATAGCGATGCGCTTCATGTCAGCCTTTCAAATTCAGCGTGATCACAATGGTTGACATTGTGCAATATCTGAAGGCTCAGCAAATTGTAATATGGCCCCAGAACGGCGCCACAATATCAGAAGGAAAAGCGCAATGCGCCCAACCTGCAGACCGTGAAAACGAGTAGGCGAAACCTACGAAGCCGCGGGGACCGCCGACGGGACAGGCGGGGCAGGCAGTTCCGGACCACCGTTACCAGGCCCGGCGGCCGGCATCTGCGCCACCAATTGCGACTGCATCTGAGCCGATATCGCCGACCACGACATGGCGGCGGGCCTCCCGCCCCAGCGCAACGAATAGATACCTACCAACAGCGCCTGGCCGGGTTGGGTGATCGTGTACACCGGTCCGCCTGAATCACCGTGCTGCCCACCGACATCCGTCATGGTGAACCAACCGTTGTTGATCGCGTCGACCTTGCCGCAGGTCTCGCCGGACACCGATCCCATCAGACATACCGGCAGGCCTGGCTCGGGACCCGCATTCTGCGCCATCCGCAGCGCCAGACCATTGGGCAAGTTGCTGCTCAGCTCCACACCAGGTGCGAAAGCCATGCCCTCATAGTCCGAGACGACATCGCCGGGGCCGATCGCACCACCGGTGGGCAGGTTCCGGCTCATCAACAGCACCTCGCCGACGCGATTGCCTGCCAGATCGACAATCGATCCGGTGGCATTGCAGTGACCTGCCGTCAGGCCGATCCGAGATACCGGATCGACATAGCCAAGAGTGCACCGACTGTCCCCCTGAACAATCGACATGCCCGGGAAAGCGACAATCTTGGGAGCAGTTTCAGAGACTGGATCGGCGGCCGAAAGCGCAGGTGAAGCAACAAGAACGCCGGCAACCGCGGCGACAGCGGACACACCACATGCCAGTGCTCTGCTCACGTTTTTCACAACAACCAGCCCTCGGTTGACAATCCCGCCCTGCAAACGAGCATGGCGGCGGATTGCTGGAGTGTCAATTTCATCGCCAGCAACGTCGAGGTGTCACGAGCCTCCCCGGTGTCGCGCTCAGCCTCTACGATCGGACTCATGCGCAACCGCATCCGCCTCGCTCTGATTCCTGTCGCAGTCGCCGCCATCGCATTGGCCGGCTGCTCCAAGACCGACAAGGCCGACCCCAATCTGCCCGAGGCCGCCACGCTACTCAGCGAATCGGCGGCCACCACCAAGACACAGACCAGCACGCACATCGTGCTCAAGGTCACCGGCGACAAGCCCACGCTCAAGCTCTCCGACCTCACCGGCGACCTGACCACCACACCCGCCGTGGCCGCCAAGGGCACCGCCAAGACCGGCGGACTGGAGCTGCCGTTCGTCGTCGTGGACGGCGAGCTGTTCGCCCAGCTCGGCACCGCTTACACCAGCATGGGGCCCGTCAAGGACATCTACGACATCGGGCTGATCCTCGACCCGAACAAGGGCCTGGCCAACCTGCTGTCGAATATCACCAACGCCAAGTCGGAGAAGACCGAGACCATCGACGGTGTCGACTCCGTTCTGGTGAGTGGAACGATGAGCAAGGACGCGCTGAACACCTTCGCCGGCTCCAAGCTCACCGCCGACATTCCCGCGAAGGCTTGGATCGCCAAGGACGGCAACCACGCGCTGACCAAGATCAGCGTCGACACCTCCCCGGGCAACACCATCGAGATGTCGCTGTCCGACTGGGGTAAGCCGGTCACTGTCGACAAGCCCGCCTCGTGACGGCCACAGCCCAGGACACCGCACTCCCGCTGCGGCATCGCAGCATCGCAATAGGCGCCGGAAGCCTGGCGGTGCTGTTGGGCGCCCTCGACACGTACGTCGTGGTCAGCGTCATCACCGACATCATGACCACCGTCGGTATCGCGCTCAACAACATCCAGCAGGTCACCCCGATCGTCACGGGCTATCTGCTCGGGTACATCGCCGCGATGCCGCTACTCGGACAGGCCTCCGACCGATTCGGTCGACGACTCATCCTGCAACTGGCACTGGCCGGCTTCGCGATAGGTTCCGTCGTCACCGCCATGTCCACCGATCTGACGATGCTGGTCACCGGCCGCGTCATCCAAGGTGTGGCCAGCGGCGCGCTGCTTCCGGTCACCCTGGCCCTGGGTGCCGATCTGTGGTCGCAACGCAACCGTGCGACCGTTCTCGGTGGCATTGGTGCCGCGCAGGAGCTCGGCAGCGTGCTGGGCCCGCTCTACGGCGTGCTGTGCGTATGGCTGTTCGGTTCATGGACCGCGATCTTCTGGGTCAACGTGCCGCTGGCGATCATCGCCATCGTGTTGGTGCAGTTCAGTGTTCCGGCACATCAACACGACCCGAATCGTCCGAAGGTCGACGTCGTCGGTGGCGCGCTGCTGGCCGTCGCGCTGGCTCTGCTGGTCGTCGGGCTGTACAGCCCCGACCCCAAGGTCTCCGCGCTGCCCGAATGGGCGTTGCCGGTCCTGATCGGATCCGGCGTCGCATTCGCGACGTTCATCCTGTGGGAATCGCGGGCCACGACCCGGCTGATCAAACCCGAAGGCGTTCGGTTCGGGCCGTTCTTCGCGGCCTTGGGCGCATCCCTGGCGGCCGGCGCGGCCCTGATGGTGACACTGGTCAACATCGAGCTCCTCGGGCAGGGCGTGCTGCAGATGGACAAGGCCGACGCGGTCTTCTTGTTGTCCAGGTTCCTCGTCGCACTGCCGATCGGCGCGGTCATCGGCGGCTGGTTGGCCACCCGATTCGGCGACCGGATCATCGCGGTGATCGGCTTGCTCATCGCCGCGTTCGGGTACTACCTGATCTCCGGCTGGCCCGTCGACGTGTTGTCGGCCGTGCACAACTTCGGTTTCTTCACGCTGCCGCGGTTGGACACGGACCTGGTGGTCGCCGGTGTGGGTCTGGGCCTGGTGATCGGCCCGCTGTCCTCGGCAGCGCTACGCGTGGTGCCCGCTGCCCAGCACGGCATCGCCTCGGCACTTGTGGTGGTGGCCCGAATGACGGGAATGCTCATCGGCATGGCCGCGCTCGGCGGCTGGGGCATTCACCGCTTCTACCAGAACTTCGACGCACTGGCCGCCAAGGAGCCCAAGCCGGAAGGCAAGCCGAATCTCTTTGTGCTGCAACAGCAGCTCCTGGACCGGAGCATCCACGCCTACAGCCAGATGTACAGCGAGATGTTCGCCATCACGGCAGTCGTCTGTGTGGTCGCCGCGGTCATCGCGATATTTATTGGTTCACACCGCAAGGCGGGGAACGAGGCTCAGTAGCACGTCGGGCCCCATCCGCTCGATCTGGTCGTACTCCCAGTGCAACGCGCGTGAGAGGGTGGTGACGCCAACGTCCTCCACAGCGGGGACGTTGCCACCCAACAGCATCGGGGCAAGGTAGGCCAGAATCCGGTCCACCAGGCCGGCGCGCAGGAAGGCCCCCGCCAGTGTGGGTCCGCCCTCCAGGATGATGTCGGTGCGGTCCGCCAGGGCCGCGAGCACCTCGGCCGGATCGTGCGTCCGGATCACCATCGTGTGCGAATCGTCGTTCAAAACCTTTGCGTCCATGGACACTTCGCGCATACCAACCACGACGCGCAGTGGCTGATGCGCCACCAGCTCGTTATCGGGGGTGCGCGCGGTGAGCTGCGGGTCGTCGGCGAAGACGGTGCCGGTGCCCACCAGAATGGCATCGGCGAAGGCTCTCCGCCGATGCACGTCGGCCCGCGACTGCTCGCTGGTGATCCATTGGCTGGTGCCGTCATTGGCGGCACTGCGACCGTCGACACTGGCGCCATACTTCCAGGTGACATGGGGACGTCCGGTGCGTTGTTTGTACAGCCACTCTCGCAGCGGCCCCGCCGACACCCGGTCGGCGGCGAGACCGTCGATGACGTCAACACCCAGCGCGCGTAGCCGCTCGGCTCCCCCGGCGGCCTGCGGATTCGGGTCAGCCACCGCGTAGACGACACGCGAAACACCTGCCGCGACAAGTGCATCCACGCATGGGCCGGTTCTGCCCTGGTGGTTGCACGGCTCCAGGGTGACAATGGCGGTGCCGCCCCGCGCATTGGCGCCGGCCGCCGCCAATGCGACCACCTCGGCATGCTCCTGACCTGGCGGACGAGTGCCACCCACGCCGACGACCGCTCCCGCCGCATCCAGGATGACTGCGCCCACAGGCGGATTCGGATAGGTACTGCCCTTGACCTCCTCGGCAGCCCTGATCGCCAGATCCATGGCGACATCGAGGTCGATCGGGTTGCTCATATCAACGAGCCAAATGTGCTGCGGCCCTGGCGGCCTGCTCACGCAGCGCCCGCACCGCCGCTTCGGGGTCCTGTGCCCCGTAGACCGCGGAACCGGCCACGAAACAGTCGACGCCCGCCTCCGCTGCCTGCTCGATCGTGTCGGCGTTGATGCCGCCGTCGATCTCCACCAGCACGGTCAGCTCACCAGAATCGACGAGCTTGCGCACCGTGCGCACCTTGTCCAGCACACCTGCGATAAACGACTGTCCGCCGAATCCGGGCTCGACCGACATCACCAACAGCGTGTCAAAGTCCTTGAGTACCTCGAGATATGGCTCCAGCGGCGTACCCGGCTTGATGCTCAGGCCCGCCTTGGCTCCCGCGGCCCGAATGTCGCGGGCGACGGCGACAGGATTCTCGGTGGCCTCGGCATGGAACGTCACGTTGTGTGCCCCCGCCTCGGCGTATCCGGGTGCCCAACGATCCGGGTTGTCGATCATCAGGTGGCAATCGATGGGGATATCGGTCGCGGCCAGCAGGCTGTCGACAACAGGAAGGCCGAGCGTCAGGTTCGGGACGAAATGCCCGTCCATCACGTCCACGTGCAACCAGTCGGCTCCGGCCACGGCCGCCATCTCGTCGGCGAGACGCGCGAAATCAGCGGACAGGATCGACGGGGCAATCATGGGAGCGCGAAGAGACATGTCGTTCAGCTTATGTGCCGCTTTATGCGTGTTTGCGCAGCAGGGCGGTGAACATCGCGTCAGTACCGTGCCGGTGCGGCCACAGCTGCACCGCATCCGTGTCGCCCAGCCCGTCCACACCGGGGAACACCGCGCGAGCATCCTCGGCAGTCACCGCATGACGTCGCACCGCATCCGAGACCACCCCGACCGTCTCCGCCAGGTGCGGCGAGCAGGTGCTGTACACGATGATGCCGCCCGGCCGAGTCAATTCGATGGCACTGGAGAGCAATTCACGCTGCAGTTTCACCAGTGCCGGGATGTCACCCGGCTGCCGGCGCCAGCGAGCCTCCGGACGACGGCGCAGCGCTCCGAGCCCCGTGCACGGCGCGTCGACCAGCACACGATCGAAGGACGCCGACGGCAGCCCGCTCTCGCGCCCGTCGACGGTGAGCACGGTCACCGGCAAGGATTTCGCGGCCGTGGCCACCAACTGGGCCCGATGGGCAGCGACCTCGACCGCCGTGACATGAGCACCACGCTCGGCTGCCAGCGCCCCCAGCAGTGCGGTTTTGCCGCCCGGCCCGGCGCATAGATCGAGCCACTGCTCGTCGGCGCCATCCAGCGGAGCCAACGCGGTCGCGCGGGCGACCAGCTGACTACCTTCGTCCTGTACCTGCGCCAGGCCGTCGCGGACCGACTCCAGCCGGCCCGGGTTGCCACCGGGCAGGTACACCGCATAGGGCGAGTAGCGACCGACGGTGCCGCCCACCTCTTCGGCCAGCGTTGCCGCGTCGATATGACCCGGACGTGCGGCGAGGTGAACCACGGGGCGCTCGTCGTCACTGGCGAGCACGTCGGCGAGCTCCGAGCCTGCCGGTCCGAGCGCATCGGAGAAGGCCTGCGCAATCCACCGGGGGTGAGCCGTCGCAAAGGCAAGCCGTCCGATCCGATCGGATTCCGGCGGGGACAACTCGTCCACCCATCCCGACTCATCGCGTCGGGAGATGGTCCGCAACACCGCATTCACGAAACCCGCTCTACCCTGGTCAAATTCGACGGCAACCGCGTCCACGGTGGTCGATAGGGCGGCATGGGGCTCCACACGGGTCCGCAACAACTGATAGGCACCCAGTCGCAGCGGGTCGCGCAGACCCTCGTCAACCTGATCGATCGGGCGATCCGCCGCCGACGCGATCACCGCATCGAGAAGCCCACGGGCCCTACATGTTCCATAGGTGAGCTCGGTGGCAAAGGCGGCATCACGCCCGGTGATACCGCGTTCACGCAGCAGTGCGGGCAATGCCAGATTGGCATACGCATCGTGCCGAGACACCGCACGCAGGACGTCGAGCGCGGCCTGGCGCGGCGGGTCGAGTTTGTTGCGCGCACGCTCCGGCGAGCGTGAATCCTGGCGAGGACCCTGACGCGAATCCGGATTGGGCCGTCGGCGCGGCGGACGTGTGCTCATAGTGCGTGAACCTCCGAGTCCAGTCGCGCGCCGCGCGCCCAATCGGCGGCGTTCATCAATTTCTTGCCCTGGGGCTGTACCTCATTGAGTGCGATCGCGACGGTTCCGGTGCCCACCAACACGTCACGTTTGCGGACCGCAACCGCGCCGGGCGGCAATTGCTCATCGGCCTCGATCCCGACCGGTCCAACCTTGACCCGTGTCTCGCCAATCGTGGTCCAGGCTCCCGGCTCGGGCGTCATGGCCCGTATATGGCGATCAATCGCGTGTGCGGGCAGCTCCCAGCGGATGCGTGCCTGCTCCACCGTGATTTTCGGCGCGGTACTCACGCCGTCAGCGGCTTGCGGCACGGCCACCAACGCCCCTTCCTCGATCCCGTCCATCGTCGATTCGAGCAATCCCGCACCGGACTCGGCCAGCCTGCCCAACAACGCACCGGCGGTGTCAGCCGGCAAGATTCGCTCGGTCACCACCCCGTACACGGGCCCACTGTCCAGCGCGGGCTCAATGAGAAATGTTGTGGCGCCTGTGATCTCATCGCCAGCGGCGATAGAAGCTTGTACCGGAGCCGCCCCACGCCAGGCGGGAAGCAACGAGAAATGCAGATTTACCCAGCCGTGCCTGGGCACTGCCAGCAGCTCCGGTTTGAGCAAGGCCCCGTAGGCCACGACGGCGCAGCAATCGACATCGAGTTCCGCTAAATCGCCGACGAACGCGGGATCGTTGGGGCGCGCCGGGGTGAGCACCGGGAGTCCGTGTTCGCGCGCCAGCTCCGCCACCGGCGAAGCCGCCGATGCCCGCCCCCTGCCCGCGCGAGCGTCGGGTCGGGTCAGCACCGCGACCACCTCATGACGAGACGCCAACAGCCTCTCTAGCGACGGCAACGCCGGGGCCGGAGTACCGGCGAACACTATGCGCACCGCGCCAGTCTAGGAAGGATGCACCGCGCACATCGAATCCCGCTCGGACCGGCGCGGCCCGGACGGGGCACTGGCTTCGCCAAGGATAGCGGGAAGAAGTCTGGATACATCCGATACCATAATCTCGATGGCTACCAGAGGACGAGGCCGGCCGAGTGGCGCTCCTTACGATCGCAAACTGCGCACCGAGGAGTTACTTGACGCTGCGGAACGGGCGATTCGCAACAGCGGCGGGGCCGTCTCCATCGCGGAGGTGGCCAGGGAGGCCGGGTTCGCCAGGTCGGCGTGTTACGCCATATTCCCCACCAAGGCCGACCTACTGCGCTCGTTGAGTCGGCGCCATGCCGACCGATTGATTTCCGGCGCGTGGCAGCACAGCATGGTCGGCACCACACGCGACCAGATCCGGGCCTTTTCCGCTCTGGTGATCGACTGGATCAGCGCGGAGCCGGAGCTGTACATCGCCCTCGACCGCGATCTCACTGCGCAGGAACAGCTCGACCACGGAGTCTTCGACCTCATCGCTCAAGTAACAGAGGAGCATTTGCACGCCCAGTTTCCTGGCGACGAGATGATCCCGTTGGCACCCATCTGGTCGCGCCTCGCGGTCGGCGGCGTATTGATGACCATCAACTGGTGGAGCGCGGCACGCACCATGACTCGCGACGACCTCATCGGCTACATCGTCGACACCTTCGCCGAAGGCATCGGCGACCGATCTCGACTTGCCGCCGCAAACACCTGAAATTCGCCGGGTCACCCCACGTGCAGTGGATCGATCTGAATCCGGACGGGCTCGGCGTCGCGCCGCGCGCTCAGCGTTGCGACGCCCCGGCGCAAAGCCGCCGCCAATTCCAGCCCCGCGGTGCGTTCGACTCGGACCAGGATGCGCACCACCTCGACACCATCGGATATTCCGGCCGGGCGGCGCGCTCCCATCGGAAGGTCGACGGGTCCCAGTAGCTCGGCCCCCACGGGAAGATCAGCGGTCTCGATGAGTGCGGCCACCGCGGCAGAAGGCCCGTCGATGGCGGCGATGTGCACCTGCGGCGGCAGCCCGACTTCGGCGCGTGCCGCCAGTTCAGCGGCGGCATGTCCCACCGGATCCCACCGGATCAGCGACTGCACCGTGGGCAGGGTGGCATCGGCAACCACCACCACGGTTCCGCCCTCCTCACGCCCGCGCACCAGCGCGGCGGCCGCCATCCACTTGCGCAAGGTGTCCTCCGCGGCGCGTAGGTCCTGACGGCCCAGCAGGGCCCACGCGTCCAACAGCAATGCCGCGCCATACCCGTTGGGCGTCAACGGTTCTGCACCCGGCGTGCACACCACCAAGGTGGGCGGACCGGTGACCGTGGCATGTACCTCGCCGCCGCCGGACGTCACCACCGGAACACCCGGTAGCGCCCTACCCAGCTCCTCGGCCGTCCGGCGCGCACCCACCACCACGGCGCGCACCGAGGTAGAGCCGCAGCGGGCGCACCGCAGGTCCGCGTCGACCCGTCCGCACCACCGGCAGCTGGGGCTCACGACGTTCGAAGCCCCACCCGGTCCCTCCAGCGCCAGCGGTCCGGTGCAATGCCGACAGCGGGCGACAGTCCGGCATTTTGTGCAGGCCAGCGCGGGCACGTACCCACGGCGTGGCACCTGCACCAACACCGAGTGCCCCCGCTTGAGCGCGTCCCGGGCCGCCGTGAGTGCCACCATCGGCAGGCGTGCCGAGCGTGCCGCAGGATCGCGTTCCTGCGCATACCCGCTGTCATCGAGAGCGCTGATACGCGCGGATGCCTTCCGCACCGCGGACCGGGCGGCGACCAGGTCATGCGCCCAGCCGCTCTCGACGAGCGCCTGCGACTCTGCGGTGCGCGCGTATCCTCCGATGACCGCGGCGCAGCGCAGCTGATGTGCGCGCAGCATCGCCACATCCCGGGCATGTGGATAAGGAGACCGAGGTTCGGCGAGATTGTCGTCGCCGTCGTCCCACACCATCACCAATCCCACATCGGCCACCGGCGCGAACACCGCGGCCCTGGTACCGATCACCACGGTTGCCGCACCGCGCAGGACCGCCAACCACCGGCGGTACCGCTCGGCGGGTCCCAGCTCAGCCGAGAGTGCCACGACACGATGTGCACCAACATGTTTCACGCATTCGGCGGACAACGCATCGATATCTCGCTGGTCCGGGACGATCGCCAGCACTCCCCTGCCGGTGCTCGCCGTCGCCGCCGCGGCCTCGGCGAGTCGCGTGCACCAAGACTCGCCCGGCAGCGCCTGCCACACCGCACGCGCGGCACGGCCGTGCGATAGCGCCTCCAGGAACCGCTCGCCACGCTGATAGCGAGCCCAACCGGAGCCATCCAACGCCGGCGCCTCGAAGTCGTCGACGACCGCCGCACGGGTTTCCTTCTCGACGCGCGCGTGCCGGGGCGGGAGAGCCAGGCGCAGCACGTCCGCGCGGCTTCCCGCGTACCGCGCCGCCACCGCGTCAACGAGCCGGCGCACGTCCGGCGTGAGCACCTGGGTGGGCGATACGACACGATCCAGCCACCCGAGCTTGCCGGGGTGGTCACTTTCCGAACGGCGCTCCAGCAGGATGGCGTCCACCAGGCGGCCGTGGAACCGTACCCGCACGCGCACACCAGGCTGAGCATCGTCTGATTGCTCCACGGACACCAGATAGTCGAATTCGCGATCCAGATGGGGCACGGTGAGCAACGGCAGCACCCGAGCAACCGGCTCGTGTTCGGCCACCACCCGCGTCGCAGTCACCTGGTGGTTCTAGCAGACGCCCCTGACTTGCAGGTCGGCACCCGATACAGTGACGACATGACCGCCACCGAAACCGGCATCGACCCGATCATCATCAAGATTCTGGAAGCTGTTCCGATTCAACTCGTTTCGCCGGACGGACCGCAGGCATCCCGGGACGCGTATCGGGCGATCGCCACGGCGCGCCCGCCGTGGATCGAGGTGGCCAAGGTCGAAGACCGCACCATTCCGGGCCCCGCCGGCGAGATACCGGTCCGGATCTACTCCCCCGCCGAGGGCGGCGTACGTCCCGTCTTCGTGCTGATCCATGGCGGTGGCTGGGTCATCGGCGACCTGGATACCCACGACGCGGTGGCCCGTGCCGCAGCGGTACAGGCCGACGCCGTGGTGGTGTCGGTGGACTATCGATTGGCACCCGAGCACCCCTACCCCGCCGCCGTCGAGGACTGCTGGGCTGCGCTGCAGTGGGTGCATGAGCACGCTGCCGAGATCGGCGGCGACGCGAGCCGTCTTGCCGTGGGCGGTGATTCCGCGGGCGGAAACCTGTCGGCGGTCATGGCGCAACTGGCCCGCGACCACGGTATTGAGCTGGCCTTCCAGGTGCTGTGGTACCCGGCCACGACCTTCGACGTGACGCTACCGTCGATGGTCGAGAACGCCGAGGCACCCGTCCTGGATTTCAAGACCGTGGGTGCACTGAGCAAGTGGTACCTCGGGGACACCGATCCGACCACCGCGGGCCCGACGCTGGTCCCGGCCCGGGCGGAGAGCTTTGAGGGATTGGCTCCGGCATTCATCGGCACCGCACAGTTCGATCCGCTGCGCGATGACGGCGCCAAATACGCCGAGCTGTTGAGCGGCGCTGGTGTGCCGGTGCAGCTGCACAACGCGCCGACGATGATCCACGGCTACCTCGGGTACGCCGATATCGTGCCCGCCGCCACCGAGGAGCGCGATCTGTCGCTCTCGGCACTCAAGAAGGCGCTGCACGGCTAGCCCCGCGCCTACCGCGGCCCAGTGCGTACATCAGGGCGCCGCCCAGCACAGCACCCGCCGGCCATGAGAGTGCCGTCATGCTCTGGGCCCGCGGCAGGAGTGCGATAGCGATCGCTGCGGCACCGGAAATGCCCAGCGCGATCAATGCCGCCGGGTTGAAGCCCCGCGTGTAGAAGTACGCGCCGCCGGAGGATTCCGAGTACAAGTCGGTGGTATCGGTGTGCTGTCGGCGCAGCAGGTAATAGTCGACGACCAGAATCCCGAAGACTGGCCCCATCAAGGCACCCACACCGCCCAAGAAGTACACGATGGCGGCCTCGTTCCCCCAGATTTTCCAGGGCAGCACCGCGACCGACAGCAGCGCGGTGATGATGCCGCCGGTACGGAATGAGATGTATTTCGGTGCGACATTGGAGATGTCGTACGACGGCGAGACGAAGTTGAGCACCACGTTGATACCAACGGTGGCGATCGCGAAGAGAATTGCGGCGACCACGACGATGGCATCCGAGTCGATATCCGCGACCAGCGCCACCGGGTCGGTCATCGCACTGCCGTACTTCTTCAGCGCGGCAAGCGAAATGACGATCGAGATCACCACGAAGGCGGTCTCGTTGAACGGTATGCCCAAGGCGTTCCCCCGCAGAATCGCACGTCTACTCGGCGCGAATCTTGCGAAATCCGCGTAGTTCACCAGCGGGCCCGCCATGAAGGCAACCATCAGGAACACCACGCCGGTGAAGGCCAACACCGCGGAGCCGGCCGACAACGGCGCTCCGGCGCGGGCACCGAAGTCGATGCTCCAGCCCACACCGTCCAACATCCAGATCGCCAGGGCAATCATCCCGATCCAGACCACCGGGCCTGCCACATCCGATACCTTGCGCACCACCTCCATGCCGTAGTTCAGGATCACCAACTGCACGGTCCACAAGGAAAGGAACGCGGCCCATCCCAACGCATGTAGGCCCAGGAAGGTCGGTTCCGTCCAGGAGCGCAATCCCGGATCCAGTCGCAAGAGCAGCACGATGACCGCGGTGGACGCCAGGTAGGTCTGGATGCCGTACCAGAAAATGGCCACCAGCCCGCGCAGCAGCGCCGGGATGTTGGCGCCGAAGACCCCGAAGGTGGCGCGTGCGAAGACCGGGAAGGGCACTCCCACCCGTTGGCCCGCCACCCCGATCAGATTGCTACCCGCCCAGAGCACCAACACCCCAGTGAAAAGTGCCAGCAGGGTCTGCCATCCCGTCAGCCCCAGCGCCAGCATCCCCACGGCAAATCCGTAACTGCCCAGGCTGTGCGCCGAGGTCATCCACAGACAGAAGATGTCCCAGGTGCGCCAGGTGGCCTGTGCTGCCGTGGTGGGTGCCAGGTCCGCGTTGCTCAATCTGCCCGGCGTCTCCGCTGGGCCTTCGGCCTGCACCACCATCAGTCGCTCTTCGCCGTGATGTGTTGCGACAACGCGGGAATCACCGTTTCCCCGTAGACCCGCAGCGTCTCTTCCTTGTTGTCGTGCTGCAGGTATCCGGAGAACTGGTCCACCCCCAGCGCCTTGAGCTCGGACAGCTTGGCAATGTGATCGTCGGCGGTGCCCAGCACACAGAAGCGGTCCACGATGTCGTCACTGACGAATTCTGCGTGGGTGTTGCCCGCCCGACCGTGCTGGTTGTAGTCGTACCCCTCGCGACCGGCGATGTACTCGGTAAGAGATTGCGGGACTTGACCGTTCGCACCATACCTGCCCACGATATCGGCGACGTGGTTACCCACCATGCCGCCGAACCACCGGCATTGGTCGCGCATATGCGCCCAATCCGATCCCACGTACATGGGTGCTGCCACGCAGATCCGCACCTCGGCAGGGTCACGCCCGGCGGCGATGGCGGCCTCGCGCACCGCCCCGATCATCCAACGCGCGATATCGATATCGGCAAGCTGCAAGATGAAGCCGTCGGCGACCTGTCCGGTCAGAGCGAGGGCCTTGGGGCCATATGCGGCTACCCATACCTCGAGCTCGGAGCCCCGGCTCCACGGGAATTGCAGAGTGGCACCCCGATATTCGACGGCGCGCGAATTCGCGAGCTCCCGGATGACATGTATTGATTCACGCAACGTGGCCAGCGTGGTCGGCGCTCCACCCGTTACCCGGACCGCCGAATCGCCACGACCGATACCGCAGATGGTGCGGTTGCCGTACATGTCGTTCAAGGTCGCGTACAGCGATGCGGTCACAGTCCAATCCCGCGTCGCCGGATTGGTGACCATGGGGCCCACCACAATGCGCCGCGTTTCGTGCAGGATCTGGCTGTACAGCACATAGGGCTCTTGCCACAACAGGTGAGAATCAAATGTCCACAGATGACTGAAGCCATGAGCCTCGGCGAGTTTCGCCAGCTGCACCGTTCGTGCCGCCGGTGGATCACATTGCAGGACAACTCCGAAATCCATCCGTGGGGCCCTCTCCATCAACCGTCCTCAGATGAGGTATTGACACAGGTCGCGACGCAGGAACGCGCCGTCCCCCTTGCTGCCGAGATACTCGTCGCCGTCGACGATCACCTTTCCGCGGGACAGCACGGTGTCGACGTGCCCGTCGATCTCGTACCCTTCCCACGCCGAGTGGTCCATGTTCATGTGGTGGGTCTTGCCCAGGCCGATCGAGGTGTGCCCGTTGGGGTCGTAGACGACGATGTCCGCGTCCGCGCCCGGAGCGATCACCCCCTTACGCCCGTAGAGCCCAAACATCCGGGCCGGCGTGGTCGACGTGATCTCCACCCATCGCTCGACGGTGATCCGACCGTCCACCACTCCCTGATACAGCAGGTCCATCCGATGCTCGATCGATCCGATTCCGTTGGGAATCTTGGAGAAATCCCCGATGCCCATGTCCTTTTGCCCCTTCATACAAAACGGGCAGTGATCGGTCGACACCATCTGGATATCGTTGGTGCGCAATGCGCGCCACATTTCATCCTGATGATGCTCGCGTTTGGACCGCAGCGGTGTGGAGCACACCCACTGGGCGCCCTCGAATCCCGGCGCGCCCAGGTTGTCCTCCAGCGACAGATACAGGTATTGCGGGCAGGTCTCCCCGTACACATTCTGTCCGGCGTCACGTGCGGCGGCCAGTTGCGCGACAGCCTGTTTGGCCGAGACGTGCACGACGTACAACGGTGCGCCCGTCAGATTGGACAGCATGATGGCGCGGTGCGTGGCCTCCTCCTCCAGCTGCCAGGCTCGGGCGATGCCGTGGTAGTAAGGATCCGTCTTGCCCGCGGCAACCAGCTGGGCCACTAAAACGTCTATCGCAGGGCCATTCTCGGCGTGCATCATCGTCATCAGCCCGGTGTCGGCCCCCACCTGCATGGCCCGCAGTATCTGGGCGTCATCGCTGTAGAAGACCCCGGGGTACGCCATGAACATCTTGTAACTGGTGATGCCCTCGTCGGCCAGTCCCCGCAGCGCCGCCAGTGAGGCATCGTTGACATCGCCCACAATCTGGTGAAAGGAGTAGTCGACCGCACATTGGCCGGCCGCCATCTCATGCCAGGTCTGCAGCGAATCCTGCAGCCGCTCACCAAATTTTTGGACCGCGAAGTCGATGATGGTCGTGGTACCACCCCAGGCCGCGGCGCGCGTCCCCGTCTCGAAGTCATCGGATGCCGTGGTGCCGCCGAACGGCATCGACATGTGGGTGTGTGCGTCGATACCACCGGGAATGACGTACTTGCCGCCCGCCTCGATCACCGTGTCGACGGTTGTGGTCAGGTCCATCCCGAGCAGCGTGCTGCCGGGCAGAACGACCGCCGCGATCTTCTCACCGTCGACCAGGACGTCCGCGGCGCCGCGCCCGGTCGCCGACACCACGGTGCCGCCTCTGATCAAAGTCGTTGCCATGGCGGCCTCCTACGGCGCGACGATCGGGCCGTAGGTGTCAGGACGGCGGTCCCGGTAGAACTGCCAGTCATCCCGAACCTGGCGGACCAGAGACAGGTCCAGATCCCGTATCACGATCTCTTCGTCGCTCTCGGAAGCGATTTCACCGACATAGTTACCGTGCGGGTCCACGAAGTACGAACTGCCGTAGAACGTCACCGCCTGGTCGCCAAACTCGTCCGTTTCGCTACCTATCCGGTTGTTGGCCCCGACGAAATACTGGTTGGCCGCTGCGGCAGCGGGCTGCTCAAGTTCCCAAAGCCTATTGGACAGACCCGGTTTGGTAGCCGACGGATTGAAGACCAGTTCCGCTCCCCCGAGCCCGTAGTTGCGCCAGCCCTCCGGGAAATGCCGGTCGTAACAGATGTAGACGCCGATCTTGCCGACAGCGGTGTCGAACACAGGGTAGCCCAGATTGCCTGGCCGGAAATAGAACTTCTCCCAAAACCGATCGAGATGCGGTATGTGGTGTTTGCGGTACTTACCCAGGTACGTGCCGTCGGAATCGACGACGGCGGCGGTGTTGTAGAGGACGCCGGGTTGCTCCTCCTCGTACACCGGTAACACCATCACCATGTGGTGTTGCCTGGCGAGCGCCGCGAACCGCTCCGTGACCGGGCCGGGCACGGGTTCGGCATAGCCGTAATACTTCTTGTCCTGCACGATGCCGAAGTACGGGCCGTAGAACAGTTCTTGGAAGCAGATCACCTGGGCGCCCTGGGACGCGGCCTCCGCGACGAAACGCTCGTGTTTGACGAGCATGGATTCCTTGTCGCCAGTCCAAGTCGCTTGCGTCAGTGCGGCTCTGATCACCGTCATTGACCGACTTTATGCGCACGGCGCTCCTCGCGCGCGCCAAACGGCACAACGGCCGGTCCCACCCCGACGACTGACCACGTGGCCCGACCCCCGCGAGCACATGGTAGAACACGTTACAGTTTTGCGGCCGGCATTCGGGCGGATCCGCCTACTCACGTAAAGGGAAAGTCATGCACTGGTACACCGGCAACACCGTTTACGACACCGTGCTGACGGCTGCCTTCGGCTTCGCGGCATTCGTGATCATCGGGGGCTTTTTCGCCCAGAGCTCGTACGGGCGTTTCTCCACCACAAAACTCGGGCTCAACCTGAATCCGAAGCTCGGTTGGTGGCTGATGGAAATCCCGGCGACCGTCGTGTTCTTGATCTGCTACCTGACTGGGCCCGCCCGCTTCGAGCCGGTGTCACTGGTGCTCGCCGGGATATGGATGCTGCATTATGCCAACCGCGGCTGGTTCTTCCCGCTCTCCATTCGTCAGGTGCCCGGCAAGCGCAGCACCTTCAACGTGTCGGTGGTCGTGATGGGCATGCTGGTGACATCGATGCACGGATACCTCAACGGGACTCTGTTCAGTCATGACTTTTTCGGGCAGTACGACAACGCGTGGCTGCACGACCCACGCTTCGTGGTGGGCCTGGTGCTCTACCTGTGCGGCTTCGCGCTACTACTCAGCTCCGAGTCGATCGTGCGCAATCTCCGCGACAAGAAGAACCCCGGCGGTGGCGAATCCGAGTACCGCATTCCGTTCGGCGGCGGCTTCCGGTTCGTCACCAGCCCGGCGTATCTCGGCGAGCTCATCGCCTGGTCCGGCTTCGCGCTGCTTACCTGGGCACTGCCCGGTGTCGTCATCCTGCTGATCACCGCCGGCAACCTGATCCCCCGCGCGCTGGCCACACACCGCTGGTATCAGGAGAAGTTCGTCGACTACCCGGCCAACCGAAAAGCGCTGATTCCCGGCGTCCTCTAGGCGTCGAGCACACGCAAAAGCCCCCGAACACTCAGCGGTGTCGGGGGCTTTTACGTGTGCTGGACAGAAAGGGCTAGATGGCAGCCTTGAGGGCGTCGACGCGATTGGTCTGTTCCCAGGGCAGCTCGATATCGGTGCGGCCAAAGTGGCCGTATGCCGCCGTCTGCGCGTAGATCGGACGCAGCAGGTCCAGGTCGCGGATGATCGCGCCCGGACGCAGATCGAACACCTCGTTGATGGCCTTCTCGATCTTGACCTGGTCAACGGTGGCGGTGCCGAACGTGTCGACGAACAGACCCACCGGGGCCGCCTTACCGATGGCATAGGCGACCTGCACCTCTGCGCGCTCAGCGAGTCCGGCCGCGACAACATTCTTGGCAACCCAGCGCATCGCGTAGGCGGCCGAGCGGTCCACCTTTGACGGGTCCTTGCCGGAGAAGGCGCCGCCGCCGTGGCGGGCCCAGCCGCCATAGGTGTCGACGATGATCTTGCGACCGGTCAATCCGGCGTCACCCATCGGACCGCCGAGCACGAACTTGCCCGTCGGGTTGACCAGCAGCCGGTAGTCGGAGATGTCCAGGTCGTCCTGGTTCAACTCGTCAAGCACCACCTGGACCACCTTCTCGCGGATATCCGGAGTCAGCAGGTTGTCCAGGTCGATGTCCGCGGCGTGCTGCGTGGACAGTACGACGGTGTCGAGGCGCACCGCCTTGTCGCCGTCGTACTCGATGGTGACCTGAGTCTTACCGTCGGGACGCAGGTACGGGAGCAGGCCCTCCTTGCGCACCTCGGTGAGGCGGCGGGACAGCCGGTGCGCCAGCGCGATGGGCAGCGGCATCAGCTCGGGGGTGTCGTTGATCGCGTAGCCGAACATCAGGCCCTGGTCGCCGGCGCCCTGGGCGTCCAGCGGATCCGCGGCACCCTCGACTCGCGCCTCGTGGGCCGTGTCCACACCCTGCGCGATATCGGGCGACTGCGCACCGATGGCGATGTTCACGCCACAGGAGTTGCCGTCGAAGCCCTTCGAGGAGGAGTCGTAGCCGATCTCCAGCACCCGCTCGCGGACGATATGTGGGATGTCGACGTACGCGGAGGTGGTCACCTCACCCGCGACGTGGACCTGGCCGGTGGTCACCAACGTCTCCACCGCCACCCGGGACTTCGGGTCCTGCGCGAGCATGGCATCCAGGATCGAGTCACTGATGGCATCACAGATCTTGTCCGGATGTCCCTCGGTAACCGATTCACTGGTGAAAAGCCGTCCAGCTGAGCTCACAGCGCAGCCCCTTTCAGATCCTTTTAAGGTCGTTTTGATACCTAATCATTATGGCCGACGAACCAAGATCGGGGCCATGCCCGGTTGTCAGTTTCTCTGACAAAGCCCGGCAACGGCATCCACAATACGGCTTGCCATCAGAACTTTGGTGCCGTGTTCGAGGACGACTTCGGTGACCTCGCCGCCGGCCTGAGCCGAGAGCAGCCAACCGTCATTGCTGTCCACTTCGAAGGCCCGCCCCTCGCCAACCGCGTTGACTACCAAGAGATCACAGCCCTTGCGCTGCAACTTCGCGCGAGCATGGAACAGCACATCCCCATTCGCGTCGCCGGTTTCGGCGGCAAATCCGACAATTGCCCGCATCCTGGGCAGCTGCCCGTCTGCGCGCGCACGGACCACACCGGCCAATACATCGGCGTTGCGCAGCAATTCGATAGGAGCGTCGACAGGGTTTTCACCGTCGGCGCCGTGGCTCTTTTTGATCTTGCTGGTCGCAACATGGGCGGGACGGAAATCTGCCACCGCCGCCGCCATGATCAGCGCCTCCGCCGCGGGAGCGTGTTTGGTGACCGAGTCCTGCAATTGCGCCGCGGAGCTGATGTGCACCACCTCGACCCCAGCGGGATCGGGCAGCCCCACGGTATGCCCCGCGATGAGCGTGACCTCGGCGCCGCGCTGCGCGGCGACCCGGGCAATCGCGTATCCCTGCTTGCCTGAACTGCGGTTTCCGATGAAACGGACGGGGTCCAGGGGCTCCCGGGTACCACCGGCAGTCACCAGGACGCGCACCCCGGCCAGATCATGCGGCAGCGCGTCGGCGCGAGCCAGCAGCAGTTGGGCCAGGGTGGTGATCTCCTCGGCCTCGGGAAGACGCCCCGGACCGGTGTCGGCGCCGGTAAGTCGACCCGATGCGGGCTCTAAGACAACGGCGCCATGGCTCCGCAATGTCGCGACATTCTGCTGCGTCGCCGGGTGCAGCCACATCTCGGTATGCATCGCGGGGGCGAACAAGACCGGACAACGCGCGGTCAACAGCGTCGCGGTCAGCAGATCGTCCGCGCGGCCCGTGGCGGCGCGGGCCAGCAGATCCGCGGTGGCGGGCGCAACCACGACCAGGTCGGCGTCCTGCCCGAGACGCACATGCGGAACCTCGGGAACATCGTCGAACACCCCGGTGCGGGCCGGCTCACCCGACAGTGCTTCGAAGGTCGCGGCCCCCACGAACTGCAGGGCCGATTCGGTGGGAATGACCCGGACGTTGTGCCCAGCCTCGGCGAGCTGGCGCACCACGGTGCAGGCCTTGTAGGCGGCGATTCCCCCGCCCACTCCGACGATGATCCGCGACATAGCCCGGACCTCAGGCCCGATGCTCTTCGCGCCAGCCGCTCATCGCAGCGTCTACTCGCCTTCGGTGTGCTCGAGCAGGTCGCCGTGGATCTCGCGCAGCGCGATCGACAGCGGTTTCTCCTGCAGGCCAGGCTCGACCAGCGGTCCCACGTACTCAAGGATGCCGTCGCCCAACTGGTTGTAGTAGTCGTTGATCTGGCGGGCGCGCTTGGCTGCGTAGATCACCAGCGCGTACTTGCTCGATGCCCGGGCGAGTAGCTCGTCGATCGGCGGGTTGGTGATACCCAGCGGCGTGTCGAGAGCGGCGTCGTAGCTGTCGGTGCCCGGTTCGACGATGACGTCGGTCTGGGAGGTGCTCACTAAGAAATCTCCTGGATAGGTAGATGGCGCTGAATATGGCTGGCGCGGTATTGGCACTGCGTGTTGTACTGCGCTGCCGATTAACGTCCGACCAATAACGATACCAACTGTGCGCTGGCATTTTCCAACTGGTCATTGACGACGACGACATCAAAGTCGCTTTGAGCCGCCATCTCGACCTCGGCGGTTTCCAATCGCCGAGCGATCACGTCCTCCGATTCGGTGCCCCGACCGGTGAGCCGCTGTACCAGCGCCTCCCAGCTCGGCGGGGCCAGGAAGACCGTCAGGGCCTGCGGAAGTGCGGCCTTGATGGCACGCGCACCGGCCAGGTCGACCTCGATGAGGGTCGGGCGACCGGCCTCCATCGCCTCACGAACAGGTGCGGCGGGGGTTCCCGAGCGCTGCAGACCGCGGTGGATATCGGCCCATTCCAGCAGCGCACCGGTATCGATCAGCCGCTGGAACTCCTCGGCCGTGACGAAGTGATAGTCCACGCCGTCGACCTCACCTGGTCTAGGGGCCCTGGTGGTGGCGGAGACGCTGAAGAACAGGCCGTCAACGTCATCGCGTAGCCGGCGTACAACGGTGGATTTACCGACGGCGGAGGGGCCGGATAGGACTACTACCCGGCCCCTCGTCGAAGCTGTCATCTGGAGAAGATCAGGAGAAGTCGAACCGCTCCAGCAGCGCCTTGCGCTGACGGTCACCCAGGCCCCGCAGACGGCGGGTCGGAGCGATCTCCAGCTCGGTCATGATCTCCTGCGCCTTGACCTTGCCGACCTTGGGCAGGGCTTCCAACAGTGCGGAAACCTTCATCTTGCCCAGGACCTCGTCGGTCTCGGCGTCCTTGAGCACCTGCTTGAGATTGGTGCCGCCTTTCTTGAGCTTCTCCTTGAGCTCGGCCCGGGCGCGTCGGGCGGCAGCCGCCTTCGCCAACGCGGCGGCGCGCTGCTCGTCAGTCAACTGTGGAAGGGCCACGATTCCTCCGTCTCATACGAAACTCGTCGGTTTTTCTATACGGCTGGAAAACAACCAGCCAGCGACAGCGACCGTACCCACGCCAACCGACATATGTGAACCCCACCCCCCTCTTCTCGGTGAAAATCGCCTGCTAGAGGGGCCGCGAGCGATCCCGCCGAGCAACCATCACATCCGCGCGTTCCCACCCGGCATTTGCGCAGGTCGAGATTGAATAACGCTGTTGCACAACATATTTCATTCAGAGTTGACAACACCACCGATTCCTGTGCCGGAACCGGAGACAAGCAAACCGTGATTGCCGTGAGGGCAAACTGAAAATCTTGTGTGAATCTCGTGTTGCGCGTGTCGCGACCCGTCAACGTTCAGTTGAAGAGACGCAGGTGAGGGCACCGCAGACCGGGTGCCCGTGAAGTTGCTTAGCAAGGCGCACCAGTTGCTGGGTAGGGTGCGAAATATGGGTGACCTGCTGCGCCCATCACGTGATCGTGATCGGGTATTGGACGCCGTGAGGCTCGTGTCGCTGGCCACCGTGGTGGCCTACCACGTCCTCGCGGGTAGCCCCACCCTCGTCAAAGGCAAACCGGCGATGGCATCCAACTACAACGTGCATTGGCTGTTCTGGCTGATCCCGCTCATGCCACTGTTCTTCTTCGCGGGTGCAGCGGCAAATCTTCACTCCTGGGAGTCCGGCAGATCCTGGGGACAGTTCCTAATGGGACGGGCGACGCGGCTCTATCGCCCCGTGTTCTATTTCCTGGCGTTCGTCGCGCTGGTGACCACCTTGCTGCGCATCACCATGGGCAACTCCCCTCAGCTGCTGTACCTCGAGATGCGGCATATCGAACTGCTCTGGTACGTGGGGGCATACTTGCTGACATTGGCGTTCCTGCCGTGGCTGGCGCGCATCCGAACCGCAGGCCAACTCGGCTGGTTCGTTGCGGCAATGTGCCTGTTCACAGCCCTGATCGACACCGTCAGCCTCATCACCGACACCTGGGTGACTACCGGCTGGATCAACATGATCTTCATGTGGCTCATCCCCGCCGCGCTGGGCATCGCCTATCAGCGCAGGCTTGTCCCCCGCCGGGTCGCGTTGGCGTACGCAGCCGCCGCTCTGGCCGCCACCGTGGTGCTGGCCTCCCTCGGGCCGTATCCGTCGGGGCTGATCGCCAACATGCCGCCAACATTGCTGCTGGCCACCAGCGCGATCGTGGAATGCCTGGCGGTGATCGTGTGCGCGCCGGCCATCAATCGCTGGGCACAGGGCGCCAGGACCTGGCGGTTCCTCGAGCTGTGCAATAGCGGCAGCATGACGATCTACCTATGGCACTGGGTGGTCACGTTCCTGCTGTCTTACGGGATTTACCTGGCCTTTCGCATCGGGCTGGTGAGCCAACATGACGTTTGGTACTGGCCGGGAAACGTGCTGCGACTGACCATCGTGTGCGCCATCGTGGCGGTCTTCTTCGTCCCGCTGCGAGCCACCGAACGCCGGCCGCTGCCGTGGTGGGACCGCCCTGTCCCACTGATGAAGGGTGGGCGCGATATCGCGGTCGGCGCCCTGGTACTGATCGGCGCGGTGCTGACACTGATCTACACCCGGATCTACGTCATCGATCCACACTGGGGCGGATTCACCCCAATCGGCAGATGGATCGTGGCGGCCTCGCTCGTACCCTTGGTCGCGGCCCGATTCCTGTGTCGAAATCCGTTGTCCAGCAAGGCCGATAGTCGACCACCGGATCATTCCGCAGGCGTGGCGACTAAGCAGGCGGTGCCGGGATAGGCGGCTTGGGCTGGATCGGCGGCTGGTAGAAGTATGTCCAGGTCCCGTTCTGCGCGTCTCCGTCCGGAGCGGTGAGTGACCAGGTCACGGTGTAGACCCCAGACGGCAGTGTTGCGCTCGAAAGCCCTATGCCGACAACCGCATCGGTGGCTTGAGTGCTTCCCGTTGAATACGTCTTGCCGTCCGGGCCCGCGACGCTCACCGCGGGCTTGGTGGGCGCCTCGCTGAACACCATCTTCACCTCGGTGGGCGCGCTGGTGACCGTGGATCCCTGCGTCGGGGTCGTCGACACCACCGTCACGTGTGCCGATGCGGTCGGCACCCACACTCCGAGGGCGGCCGTAACCGTCACCGCCACCGTCAGTGACCGGGCGGGCATCTTCATCCTGACCTGCATGCTGGACCCACTTTCTGCCGGCTGGGTGCCGTGTCTCTGCAGCATTATGAGCGCACAGACCTGCGCGCGCAGCACGAGAATCGGCGACCGACCCGGGGCCGCTCAGTCGAGCAGGTAGGCGACGCTGTCGCGCAAGCGATCAACCTCGGCACGCAGCGCCGCGACATCCGGTCCGGCGCGCAGCACCTCGCGTGAGACCGCGGGCAGCAGCAGCGATCCCGGGGCACCGCCCAGGCCACGCAGATCCTCGGGCTTGCCACCCTGCGCGCCCAGCCCCGGAACAAGCACGGGGCCACCGATCGCCGCCAAATTCGGCGGATCGGTGACGGTCACGCCGACCACCACACCCACGGAACCCGGCCCGGCCTCCTGGGCGTTCAGCGCGGCCACCTGATCCACCATCGCCTGCGCGACGGTCAGTTCCCCGGCGCGTGCCCGCTGCACAGGAGGCGCTTCCGGGTTGGAGGTGGCAGCCAGGACGAAGACGCCACGCTCACGTTCGTGCGCGAGTTCCAGCAGCGGGGACAACGACCCGAACCCCAGGTACGGGGACGCGGTCACCGCATCGGAGCTCAACGGTGAATCACCTAGCCAGGCCTGCGCATAGGCGGCCATGGTCGAACCGATATCGCCGCGCTTGGCGTCGGCGAGCACCAGCACGCCCGCCTCGCGCAATCCCGCGATAGCCCGCTCAAGGACCGAATACCCTGCGGCGCCGTAGGTTTCAAAGAAAGCCACCTGCGGTTTGACGATCGCGACATCCGCGAAGGCCTCCACGCAAATATCGCTGAACCTGGCCAGGCCTGCGGCATCGGCATCGAATCCCCAGGAGCGCAACAGCTCCGGATGCGGATCAATGCCCACACACAGCGGACCGCGAGATGCGGCGGACGCCTGCAACCGTGCCCCGAACGTCACCGCAGTTCGACGCTCTTCACCCAAAGGGCTCATCGCCGCCGAACGCTCTTCACCCAAAGGGCTCATCGCAAGCCCGCGTGCAGTTCCTGAAGTGAACGCACGCCGATATCACCGCGGATACCTGCCTCGATACCCTGCACGGCAGCCGACGCGCCTTGCACCGTGGTGATGCACGGGATGTTCATCGATACGGCGGCGGAACGGATCTCGTAGCCGTCGACACGTGGCCCGGAGTTCCCGTACGGGGTGTTGATGACCATCGCAACCTCGCCGGCCTTGATGACGTCAACCGCCGACTTGGCGGGCAGCGTCCCGCCTGGCTCCTGATAGTGCTTGCGCACCTCTTCACACGGTATTCCGTTGCGGCGCAGCATCTCTGCCGTACCTTCGGTAGCCAGCACCTTGAATCCGAGGTCCGCGAGCCGCTTCACCGGGAACACCAGGGAGCGCTTGTCACGGTTGGCCACCGAGACAAAGATGGTGCCCTCCTTGGGCAGCGAACCGTACGCGGCGGTCTGGCTCTTGGCGAACGCGCTGCCGAAGTCGGCGTCGATGCCCATGACCTCGCCGGTCGACTTCATCTCCGGCCCGAGCAGGGAGTCCACTTGGCTGCCGTCGGCCTTGCGGAACCGGTGGAACGGCAGCACGGCCTCCTTGACCGCAACCGGCGCCCCGGGCGGCGAGGTGGCGCCGTCGCCCTCGGCGGGCAGCAGACCCTCCTCACGCAGACCGGCGATGGTGGCGCCCAACATGATGCGGGAGCATGCCTTGGCCAGCGGAACCGCCGTGGCCTTGGACACGAACGGCACCGTGCGGCTGGCGCGTGGGTTCGCCTCCAGGACGTAGAGCACATCGTCCTTGAGCGCGTACTGCACATTGAGCAGACCGACCACGCCGATGCCGTGCGCGATGGCCTCGGTGGCCGTGCGCACCTTTTCGATATCGCTGCGCCCCAGCGTGACCGGCGGCAGCGCACACGCGGAGTCGCCGGAGTGAATACCGGCCTCCTCGATGTGTTCCATCACGCCGCCGAGGTAGACCTCGGTGCCGTCGCACAGCGCGTCCACGTCGATCTCGATGGCGTCTTCGAGGAAGCGGTCAACCAACACCGGATGCTCGGGTGAGAGCTGGGTAGCGCGGGCAATGTAGCCGTGCAGGGTGTCCTCGTCGTAGACGATCTCCATGCCGCGTCCGCCCAACACGTAGGACGGGCGCACCAGCACCGGGTAGCCGATGTCGGCGGCGATCTGCTTGGCCTGCTCGAAAGTCGTTGCGGTACCGAACCGTGGCGCCGGCAGCCCGGCCGACACCAGCAGGTCACCGAACACACCGCGATCCTCGGCACGGTCGATGGCCGCCGGGCTGGTGCCCACCACCGGCACTCCGGCGTCGGCCAGACGCTTGGCCAGCCCCAGCGGAGTCTGCCCACCGAGCTGCACGATCACGCCGACGACACCCGGTCCGCCGCGACCCGATTCGGATTCGGCGTGGTAGATCTCCAGCACGTCCTCGAACGTCAGCGGTTCGAAGTAGAGGCGGTCGGCGGTGTCGTAGTCGGTGGACACCGTCTCCGGGTTGCAGTTGACCATGATGGTCTCGAATCCGGCCTCCGACAATGTGGTCGCCGCATGTACGCAGCTGTAGTCGAATTCGATGCCCTGCCCGATGCGGTTGGGGCCCGAGCCGAGGATGAGCACCTTGGGACGCTCGGTCTGAGGGGCCACCTCAGACTCCGCGGCCGGATCCAGCTCGTAACTGGAGTAGTGATACGGCGTCTTGGCCTCGAATTCAGCGGCGCAGGTGTCGACAGTCTTGTACACCGGGCGGATACCCATCCGGTGGCGCAACGATCGAACGCCGTTCTCCCCCGCCAACTCCGGCCGTAGCGCCGCGATCTGGCGATCGGAGAGCCCGTAGTGCTTGCCGCGGCGCAGTAACTCCTCGTCGAGGATCGGCGCATCACGCAGCTCGGTGCCCAAACGGTTGATCTGCGCTATCTCTTCGACGAACCACGGGTCGACACCCGTGATCTCGGCGACCTGCTCGACGGGAACACCCGCGGCCAGCGCGCGCTCGATGCCGTAGAGCCGGCCGTCACGCGGCACTCGCAGCTCCTGCAGGAACGCGTCCAGATCCTCGATGGGCCCGGCATTATCGGTCCAGAAGCCCGCCGCGGTCGTCTCCAGGGAGCGCATGACCTTCCCGAGCGCCTCGGCGAAGTTGCGGCCCAGGGACATCGCCTCACCCACCGATTTCATGGTGGTGGTCAAGGTGGCGTCGGCACCGGGGAACTTCTCGAAGGCGAACCGGGGTGCCTTGACAACGACGTAGTCCAGGGTCGGCTCGAAACAGGCCGGGGTCTCCTTGGTGATGTCGTTGACGATCTCGTCGAGCGTGTACCCGATGGCCAGCTTGGCCGCAATCTTGGCGATCGGGAAACCGGTTGCCTTGGAGGCCAACGCACTTGAGCGCGACACACGCGGGTTCATCTCGATGACGATCAGGCGACCGTCGCGCGGATTGATGGCGAACTGAATATTGCAGCCGCCGGTGTCCACGCCGACCTCACGCAGGATCGCGATACCCAGATCGCGCATCTTCTGGTACTCGCGGTCGGTGAGCGTCATCGCGGGAGCGACCGTCACCGAATCGCCGGTGTGCACACCCATCGGGTCGACATTCTCGATCGAGCACACCACCACCACGTTGTCACGGCTGTCGCGCATCAGCTCGAGCTCGAATTCCTTCCACCCGTAGATGGATTCCTCGATCAGCACATTCGCCGACGGCGACGCCGAGAGTCCCTCGCCCGCCATCCGCTCGACATCCTCGGGGGTGTAGGCCATGCCGGAGCCCAAGCCGCCCATCGTGAAGGACGGGCGCACCACGACCGGCAATCCGAGGTCGGCAACGGTATCGCGGACCTCGTCCATGGTGAAACAGACGCGCGACTTCGCCGACTCGCCACCGACCTTCGCGACGATGTCCTTGAACCGCTGCCGGTCCTCGCCGCGCTGGATGGCCTCGAAGTTGGCGCCGATGAGCTCTACGTTGTACCGGTCCAGTGCACCGTTCTCGTAGAGCGCGACCGCGGTGTTCAACGCGGTCTGGCCGCCCAGCGTCGGCAGCAGGGCGTCGATCTTGTTGCCCTTTTCCGCCTGTGCGGCAAGTACTTTCTCCACAAACTCGGCAGTGATGGGCTCGACATAGGTGTTGTCGGCGTACTCCGGATCGGTCATGATCGTTGCCGGGTTCGAGTTGACGAGGCTGACCTGCAACCCCTCTGACCGCAGCACCCGGCAAGCCTGGGTACCCGAGTAGTCGAACTCGCAGGCCTGACCGATCACGATGGGCCCGGAACCGATGACCAGGATGTGGTTGAGGTCTGTGCGACGTGGCATCAGCGGTTACCCCGATTCTCAAGTGCCGTGACGAACTGGTCAAAGAGGTACTCGGCGTCATGAGGTCCCGCCGCCGCCTCCGGGTGGTACTGCACCGAGAAAGCCGATCCGTCCAACAGCCGGATCCCTTCCACCGTGCCATCGTTGGCGCACGTGTGGCTGACCTCAGCGCGCCCGAACGGCGTATCGAACTGCTCACCCGCCTCACCTTCGAGGGCAAAGCCATGGTTCTGCGCGGTGATCGCGACCCGGCCCGTCGCGTGATCGATGACCGGAATGTTGATGCCGCGATGCCCGAAGGTCATCTTGTAGGTGGACCTGCCCAGTGCCCGGCCCAGCAGCTGATTGCCGAAGCAGATGCCGAACAGCGGGATCTTCTGTTGCAGCACCGACTGTGTCACCGCCACCACGTGGTCCGCGGTGGCCGGGTCACCCGGCCCGTTGGACAGGAACACCCCGTCAGGCGCAAGTGCGAGCAGCTCGTCCGGGCTGATGGACGAGGGCACCACCTGTACACGGATACCGCGTTGTGTGAAGTTTCGGGGGGTATTGGTCTTGATCCCCAGATCCAGCGCGGCCACGGTGAAGCGATGCGCGCCATCGGGTTCCACGATGTAGGTGTCGTCGGTGCTCACCTCCCCCGCCAGGTCCGCGCCCAGCATCGAGGGCTGGCCGTTGACGCGCGACAGCAGGAAGTCGGTGGGCGCGTCGGCGACGGTACCGCTGAAGATGCCGGCCTTCATCGACCCCCGGGTGCGTAGGTGCCGGACCACGGCGCGGGTGTCGATGCCTGCGATGCCGACGATGTGCTGCCCCTTGAGGGCGTCGTCCAGGGACCCGGTGGCACGCCAGTTAGAGACCCGGTTCGAGGGATCGCGCACGGCGTAACCGGCCACCCAGATCTTGCCGCCGCGGCTCTCGTCATCCTCGTCGTTCCACCCGGTGTTGCCGATCTGCGGGGCCGTCGCCACCACGATCTGCCGGTGGTAACTCGGGTCGGTCAGGGTTTCTTGGTACCCCGACATGGCCGTGCAGAAGACCGCCTCGCCGAGGGTTTCACCCACCGCGCCGAACGGCTTACCGGTGAATACCCGCCCGTCTTCGAGAACGAGCACCGCCTTGTCACTCATGACGCCTGCTTCCATTCCTCATATTCACTGCGCGGTCGGGCCAAAAAACCTGTGTCAATCTCGGTGCCCGAAGGCAGCCGCCACCGAATCGCGAGAATCCCGTCGTGGGTGAGCACCTTGCCCGCCAGCGCCTTGGCCGTACGGATCTCGGTGACGACATCGGCCGGTATCCAGATGTCTCCGGTTCCACTGCGCTCCAACAGGATTCCCTGAGAGTATCGAGTAAGAGTGGCATTGGCCCGGTAGCCCAGGTCACCGACGGCGATGCGGTCCTGCCAGTCCGGCGCGATGGTGCTACCGACATAGAGGCCTTCGACGGGTTCGATGACCATGTCGCCGCGGTCTGTCGGGATGACCGGCAGTTCTCCGACGGCATCGGTCTGCCGTTGCGCGCGGGCATGCCAGCCGCGCCACATCAGACGAAAGAGCAGCACTGTCAAGGTCAGTGAGGCACCCGCCATGATGAGCGCACCGATGAAGTCCCCGTGGTTCACTCGACCACCTTCCCGTCCCGTGCCGTGACACGGCCACGCAATAGCGTGGCGGTCACCGTGGCAGGCAATGTCATTGATTCGAATGGGGTGTTGGCCGACTTGCTGGCCAATCCGTCGCCCGTGACAGTCCAGGTGGCATCGGGGTCCACGATGGTCAGGTTGGCGGGCTCGCCGACGGCAATCGGACGCCCCTGATCGGGCAGGCCGACGATCTGCGCCGGGCGCCCGCTCATCACCCTGGCGATATCGCGCCACGTGAGCAACCCGGGTTTCACCATCGTCTGCACCACTACCGATAGCGCGGTCTGCAGCCCGAGCATTCCAGGTCGGGCCGCGGCGAACTCGCAGCATTTCTCGTGATCGGCGTGGGGCGCGTGATCGGTTGCCACACAGTCGATCACGCCGTCGGCGAGGGCCTGGCGCAATGCTTCGGCATCGCTGGACTCGCGCAGCGGCGGGTTCACCCGGTACACCCCGTCATAGGAAGCCAACCGACCGTCATCGAGCAACAGGTGATGCGGGGTCACCTCGGCGGTGATGGAAATCCCTTGTCCCTTGGCCCATTTGAGCAGCTCGACGGTACCGGCGGTGGAGGCGTGGCAGATGTGCACCGGGGCGCCGGTATCGCGGGACAAGATGGCGTCCCGCGCGACGATGGATTCCTCGGCAGCGCGCGGCCAACCGGTCAGGCCCAACCGGGCCGCGTTGGCACCCTCATGCGCTACCGAGCCGACGGTGAGCCGTGGCTCCTCGGCATGCTGGGCGATCAACACACCCAGGCCCTTCGCGTATTCCAGGGCACGCCGCATCACCAGCGGATCGTGCACGCACTTACCGTCATCGGAGAACATCCGCACCCGGCCGGCCCCGCGGGCCATCATCGCCATCTCGGTGAGTTGTTTGCCCTCCAGCCCGACGGTGACGGCACCGACCGGATGCACGTCAACGAGACCCACCTGCTGGCCGCGGTGCCACACGTGGTCGGTCACCACGGGGCTATCGGCCACCGGATTGGTGTTGGCCATCGCGAAGACCGCGGTGTAGCCACCCAGCGCCGCTGCGGCCGAACCGGAGTCGATGGTCTCGGTGTCTTCACGGCCCGGCTCACGCAAATGTGTGTGCAGGTCGACGAATCCGGGCAGCAGCACCTGACCGGGCGCTTCGATGGCCGTATCGACCTCAGTCTCGATGCCCGGCCCGATACCGGCCTCGATGCGGGTGATCTGCCCGTCCTCGACGAGGACGTCGACCTGCTCGCCCTCCCCGTACAGCAGTACGCCCTTGATCAAGACACTCATGCGGGCACCGCCTCTGAGCCATCGGAGGAACCGACCAGCAGGTGGAAAAGCACGGCCATACGGATATGCACTCCATTCGATACCTGTTGCAGAACAGCGGATTGCGAAGAATCCGCCACGGAGGAAGCGATTTCCATGCCACGCAGCATCGGACCCGGATGCAGCACCACCGCGTGTTCGGGGAGGAGGCGCCGTCGAGCCTCGGACAAGCCGTACAGCACCGAGTACTCGCGTGCCGACGGGAAGAATCCACCCGTCATGCGTTCGGCCTGCACCCGTAGCATCAGCACCGCATCGGCGCCCGGCAGCTCCGCATCCAAGTCATGGGTGACCGTCACCGGCCAGGTCTCAACACCGACGGGCAGTAGCGTCGGCGGCGCCACCAGCACCACCTCGGCACCAAGAGTATTGAGCAGCAGGGCATTTGACCGCGCAACCCGGCTGTGCAGGATATCCCCGACGATCACGACGCGACAGCCTTCCAGCCCACCCAACCGCTGACGGATGGTGAGCGCATCCAACAGCGCCTGCGTGGGGTGTTCATGGGTTCCGTCGCCGGCGTTGATGACTGCCGGGCCACCCTCACCTTCGGCAGTCCACTGAGCCAGCTGGGCGGCGACACCCGATGCCGGGTGACGGACGATCAACGCATCGGCACCGATCGCCCGCAAGGTCAACGCGGTATCGCGCAGTGACTCGCCCTTGGCCACCGAGGAACCGGAGGCACTGACATTGATCACGTCGGCGCTCATCCACTTACCCGCAACTTCGAAGGAAACCCTTGTCCGCGTGGAGTTCTCGTAGAACATCGTGATGATGGTGCGCCCGCGCAGGGTCGGCAGCTTCTTGACCTCACGCCCCGCTAGCGCCTGCAGGAACCGGTCGGCGTCATCGAGGATGGCGGTAGCCTCGTCGCGGGTCAGGTCAGCCGCGGACAGCAGGTGCTTCACGAGGCCGCTCCCTCTCCGCTGTTGATCACCACGGAGTCGCGGCCGTCATGTTCGGTCAGCAGGACCTTGACGTCTTCCGAGCGTGCGGTCGGCACGTTCTTGCCGACGTAGTCTGCGCGCAGCGGCAGTTCCCTGTGCCCGCGATCAACCAGCACCGCGAGCTGCACCGCACGTGGGCGACCCAAGTCTCGCAGTGCGTCGAGCGCCGAGCGCACGGTACGTCCGGAGAACAGCACGTCGTCGACCAGGACAACCAGCGCACCGTCGACACCGCCCTCGGGGATGGAGGTGCGTTCGAGCGGACGATGCGGTTTGTTGCGCAAATCGTCGCGGTACAGCGTGATGTCCAGGAATCCCGCGGGCACCTCGACGCCGGAGAATTCGGTGATGTGGGCGGCCAGCCGCTTGGCAAGGGTGGCGCCGCGAGTCGGGATGCCGACCAGTACGACGCGCGGGGCGTCACTGGAGTCGGAAAGCGCGGTCTTCTCGATGATTTGATGCGCGATACGCGAGATGGTCCTGCCGACATCTGCGGCGGACAACAACTCGCGTCCTTCTGATACTGCGCCCACGCTTACGCGAGACCTCCTTCTCCGCCTCACTGGACGGATCGTTAAAGGATGTCACTTACCGCCAGGGAGCTTAGCATCCGGGCACCCATCGGCCTCGGCTGACAGGATGGAGTGATGCCGGACCTCGACGACACGTTCGACCACGCCCTCGCCCCGATCCGTGCCGCGGTCGACGACCGCATTCTCGCCGGAGCCGTAACGCTGGTGTGGCAGGGCGGGCAGCTCAGACACCTGGGTGCCACCGGCTATCGCGATATCGACGCGGGCCTGTCGATGGCCGAAAACACCATTTTTCGCATCGCCTCCATGACAAAACCGGTGATCAGTGCGGCAACCATGAGCTTGGTGGACGAGGGCACGATTCACTTGAATGACCCGATCACCACCTGGCTGCCCGAGTTCGGCGATATGCGGGTGCTCAAAGACCCAGACGGTTCCCTGGAGGACACGTTCCGGGCGCCGCGTGCGATAACGGTCGAGGATCTGTTGACCCATCGCAGCGGGCTGACCTATGACTTCATCTCCACCGGGCCTATCGCCAAGGCCTACCACCCGCTGCACACCGCGGCGTTCAGCGAGCCCGACGAGTGGCTCGCCGCCATCGCCGCACTGCCGCTGGTGTACCCGCCCGGCGAGCGTTTCCACTACGGCCATTCCACCGATGTACTCGGCCTGCTCATCGCCCGTGCGGTCGGACTACCGCTGAACAAGCTTCTACGCCAACGGATCCTGGACCCGCTCGGCATGAACGACACCGACTTCTTCGTCCCCGAGCACAAGGCGAACCGTTTGGCACGCCTGTATGGCATCGGCGACGACGACACGATCGAGGTGGCAGACAGCGGCTATCTGACCGCTATGCCCACGTCAGCGCCCGCGCTGTGCCGCGGTGGAGGCGCATTGGCCAGTACTGCCCGCGATTACCTGACCTTTGCGCGTGCACTGCTGGGCGACGGCCAGGCCGACGGCGTGCGCATCCTGTCCCCCGAATCAACCCGCGCGCTGCGCACCAACCGGCTAACCCCGGCTCAGCGGCGACTACCGGCCTTCGGCCTGCCGTACTGGACCGGACGCGGGTTCGGCCTCGGCCTGTCGGTTGTCATGGATCCCAACGAGGCCGCGCTGTTCGGGCCCGGCGGGGCCGGCACCTTCGGCTGGCCGGGCGCATTCGGCACCTGGTGGCACGCCGATCCCAAGGCCGACTCCATCCTGATGTTCCTGCCGCAGTGGCGCATGCCCGAACTTGACCCGAAGGCTGCTCTGGCACGCACTTCGACGCTCCGACTGCAGCTGCTGCACGTGCAGTTCGGGCAGGCGGTCTACGCCGCGCTGTAGCTGCCGCGTCAGTCCAGGTGCGCCTGGAGCAGCCAGCCCGCCATCGAGACCCGGCCGTTGGATTCCGCACGGACCTCGGCGAAGCTCTGCGCACCGCCCCGCTGGAAACCGTCGGCATTGGCATACAGCCGTGCCGGGCTGATGTCGTCAATGGTCCAGTATTTCGACACGATCCCCCGCAGCTCTGGCTCGGTGACCGGGTACGGCCCGTCGACATCCGGCGGGAAGCCCGCCTTGTCGAAGACCAGCACGATGTAATTGGCACCCGGCGCCGCGGCGCGAATGATCGACTGCTGGTACCCCTCCCGCAACCCGACGGGCATCGAGTGGAACAGCGTGGAATCGATGATCGTTCCGAAACGACCGTCATACCCGGTGAAGTTCGAGATGTCGGCGACGTCGAAGGTGACGTTGGTCAGACCGCGTTCGGCCGCGTAACCCTTGGCCAGCTGGATCGCGGTGGGCGCGGCATCCAGGCCTACGGCGGTGTGGCCCCGTTCCGCGAGGTACAGGGCCGTCGCGGCCTCTCCGCAGCCGGCGTCGAGCACGTCACCGTGCACCTTGCCCTGCTCGATAAGCGTCAGAATTTCGGGCTGCGGCTGCCCAATGCTCCATGGCGGCCGAGCGGCGAGCTGCTCGGGTACCTCACCGCGATAGGAGGATTCGAACATTTCTTGCAAGTTCTCGGTCATGCTTTCACGGTGCCAGGAATACCCATTGATGTCAATGGCATTGACATCAATGGAACCAGTCCAACCCAAATGAATCGAGATGATGATGAGCGAACCATCAGGCACCGAGCAATCATTCAACGAGGCGAACATCGCCGAGTTCCGGGCCAACGACGGCAAGGTGGGCGGCCAGTTCGAGGGCTTTCCGTTGCTGCTTCTCACGAGCACCGGGGCGAAGTCGGGCGCAGAACGTGTTAATCCCTTGGCCTACTTCGATATCGACGGCAAGACTTACATCGTCGGCTCATCGGCGGGCCGGCCGAAGAATCCTGCCTGGGTCGCGAACCTGCGCGCCAATCCGAGCATCGAGGTGGAGATCGGCTCCCATCCCAAGACGAACGCCACCGCTGTGGAACTCCCCCGCGCCGAGCGCGATCGCGTATTCGAAATCGTGAAACAGCGCGCGCCGGGGTTCGCCGAGTACGAAACCTTGACCGACCGAGTGATCCCGGTGTTCGAGATCCAGCTCGGCTGAACCGACAGCGAGCGCACAATGTGGGCGTGGAGGACATCGCCCGGGGATCCGTACGTCGCACCGCGAAGCTGGCAAGCCTGCCGTTGGGAGCGGCGGGACGAGCTGTCAAAGGGCTGGGACGCCGGATAGCCGGAGGCGATGCGGAGACCATCGCCGCGCAGTGGTCTGCCGACAATGCCGAACAGCTCTTTGCGGTACTCGGGGGACTCAAGGGTGGCGCGATGAAATTCGGCCAGATGATGAGCATCTTCGAAGCCGTGATACCCGAGCAGTACGCCCAGCCGTACCGGGCCGCGTTGACGGGACTACAGGCCTCGGCGCCTCCCATCTCAAGCAAGCAGGTGCATCGGGTACTCGCTGAGCAGTTGGGCACACGCTGGGGTGATCGATTCGCCGAGTTCGACAACGAACCCGCCGCTGCTGCCAGCATCGGCCAGGTGCACCATGCCCGGTGGCACGACGGCCGGCTGGTGGCCGTCAAAGTTCAGTACCCAGGGGTGGACGCCGCCCTTCGGTCGGACCTGCGACGGGTCGGCCAGATCAGTCGATTCATGGATCGAGTGTTTCCCGGGATCGCCGTGCGACCAATGCTGGCCGAGGTACGCAAACGGATCGCCGAGGAACTCGACTACCGCAACGAGGCGGACAACCAGCGCACATTCGCCGCCGCTTTCGCCGACAGTCCGACGTTTCTGGTGCCGAGGGTGGTCGCTTCCTCGCCCAATGTCCTCGTCACCGAATGGGTAACCGGTCGCCCGTTCGCCGACATCATCCGAAATGGCAGTCAGGAAACCCGGAATACCGCCGCCCGGCTGCTGTTCGAATTCTGTGGCGCCTCGATGTCGGGCATCGGACTGATGCATGCCGACCCGCACCCTGGCAATTACCAGCTCACCCCGGACGGCCGGCTAGCGGTCCTCGATTTTGGCGCGGTCACCACAGTGCATCGCACCGCGCTGCGATATCTGGATGCGCTGCGGCAGGCGGAGCTTGCCGAGCAGGTGCGATTCGATGAGCTTCCCGATGACCTGAGGAAACTGGTATTCGATGAGGTGAACACCGCGCTGAGCGCGGCCGGATTCAGCCGGCCTGGCGCACAGGTGTCACCCGAGGATCTGCTGGCCTACTTCGGACCGTTCGCAGAGCCGCTCTGGGCGTCGACATTCCAATTCGACCGGCGCTGGTTACAGCGCAACGCCGCACAGATACCAGGGCTCGCACGGGGCCAGGAGTTCATGGGCGGTGCAGTACTGGAAATCCCCACCGAGCACGTGATGATGTTCCGCACCCTGGCCGGTCTCGTCGGGGTGGCATGCCAGCTTGAGGCCCAGATCGCCCTACGCGACATCACGATCCGCTGGTATCCGGATTTCGCCGAAGCGAAAGTCCCGTCCCGACTGGCCGACGCCCTGGATATCGACGGTTAGTCGGACGGCCTTGCCGCACCACCACGGATGTGCGGGGTCACCAGCATGAGCTGACCCAGCACCCCGTTCACAAACGCCGGTGATTCATCGGTCGAGAGCTGCTTGGCCAACTCGACCGCCTCATCGACAGCCACCACTTCGGGTACGTCCTCGGCGTGCAGCAGCTCCCACACCGCGACCCGCATGATCGCGCGGTCCACGGCGGGCAGCCGGGCCAACGTCCAGCCCTGCAGATGCGAGGAGATCAGCTCGTCGATGTGCGTGATGTGCTCGGTGACGCCGTGCGCGACGGTCACCGTGTATGGGTTCAACGGCTCGACGTCCGGCTTCGACGCCGCCAACGCACGACGCTCGTCGGCGACCGCGGCGGCCGTCATATCGCGCGCCTCGGCCTCGAACAGCAGGTCTACGGCCCGCTTGCGGGCCTTTCGGCGCCCTCCCTTGCCGGACACTCGCCCGGCTGGGCCGGTTTCAGCCATTCACACGGCCGAGGTAGCTGGCGTCGCGCGTGTCCACCTTCAGGCGGTCACCGGTGTTGATGAACAGCGGCACCTGGATCTCGGCGCCGGTCTCCATCGTGGCGGGCTTGGTGCCTGCGCTGGAACGGTCGCCCTGCAGACCCGGCTCGGTGTGGGTGACCACCAGCTCAACCGAGACCGGCAGCTCGACGTACAGCGCGGCACCCTCGTTGAAAGCGACCTGCACGGTCATGCTCTCCAGCAGGAAGCGGTGGGCATCGCCGACGAGCTCCGGAGACAGGTGGTGCTGCTCGTAGTCCTGGCTGTCCATGAACACGAACGAGTCGCCATCGCGGTACAGGTACGTGGTGTCGCGGCGGTCGACGGTCGCGGTCTCCACCTTGACGCCGGCGTTGAAGGTCTTGTCGACAACCTTGCCCGAGAGCACGTTCTTGAGCTTCGTGCGCACGAAGGCCGGTCCCTTACCGGGCTTCACGTGCTGGAACTCGGTGATCTGCCACAGCTGACCATCGATGTTGAGCACCAGGCCGTTCTTGAAATCGGCGGTTGAAGCCACGTGTTCAGTCTCCTCTTATAACTGCTCAGTCGATAACGGTGAGTTCCTTGGGGAACCGGGTCAACAGCTCCGGCCCATCGGGCCGCACCACAAGCGTGTCCTCAATCCGGACTCCGCCGCGGTCGGGCAGGTAGACCCCGGGCTCGACTGTCACCGCCGAGCCAGCAAGCAGTGTACCGGTGGCTGTCGATCCGATGCCCGGTGCTTCATGGATCTGTAAACCAACGCCATGCCCAAGGCCATGCCCGAAGTTCTCTCCGTACCCTGCGACGGTGATGATGTCCCGTGCGGCGGCATCGACATCCTTCAGCGACGCGCCTGGCGCCAATGCCTCGCGTCCCGCCGCCTGCGCGGTCAGCACCAGGTCGTAGATCTCCTGCTGCCAGGGAGCGACTGCCCCCAGCACCAGGGTCCTGGTCATATCGGAGTGATACCCGGCAACCAGCGCGCCGAAGTCGATCTTGACGAAGTCGCCGTGCGCCAGCACCGCACCGGTGGGCCGGTGATGCGGTATCGCCGAGTTCGGCCCTGCGGCGACGATGGTTTCAAAGGATGGGCCGTCCGCTCCGTGCTCAGCCATGAGGCTTTCCAGCTCACGTGCCACCTCACGCTCGGTGCGCCCAGGCCGAATCCCGCCAGTCTCGATAAGCGCCGACAACGCGGTATCCGCTGCCGCACAGGCTCTTTCGAGTGAGAGAATCTCCGACTCGTCTTTGACTTCTCGCAGTTTTTCCACTCGGTTCGGTGCCCGCACCAATTCAACATCTCCGGCCGCTTCCGCCAGCCTGTCGAATCCGTCGACCGTCACCACGTGGCTTTCGAAACCCGCACGCCCCGACGCGGCGAGGGCAACCAAGGCCGCGCCGTATCTGCGGTCGATCACGGCGCGCAAATCCGAAACCTGTGCGGCAGCCTGGGTCCGATACCGGCCATCGGTGCACAGCACGGTGTCCGTCTCGTCCGGCCCATCACCGGCGGCGACCCAGAGCGCGGCGGCGGATCCGGTAAAACCCGTCAGATAGCGAATATTGAGCAGGTCGGTGACCAAGAGTGCATCGAGCCCGTCCGTACGTAGCTGCTCCCGGAGCCGCTCTCTGCGGTCGATATGTCTGGGGCCTGAACCCGCTGTTCTTCGCGCAAGCGGCTCATCACTCTTCACAGGTGTCGACGCTACCGCGATACGCTGACCCCATGCCCGAGGCTGGAACACGTTCTATGACGACCCGATGGCTCACCCGTGGCGCCGTCTTCGCAGTCCTCATGGTGTTGATCCGTGTGGTGCAAGGTTTGGCCATCAGTCTCTGGGAGACCCACGGCACCGCCATCAACATCGTGCTGGTCGTGGTGTTCCTGGCGGCGGTGTCGGCATGGGCCATCGCCGACGGCCGCGGCGATGCCCAGCGCAACCCCGACCCGGACCGCCGCGACGATCTGGCCATGTGGTGGCTGCTGGGCGGCATCTTCGCCGGCGTCGTAAGCGGCCTTTTGATCTGGCTGATCAGCCTCTTCAACGACGGCATCTATGCCGCGAGCATCCTCGCCGAACTCACCACGACCGCGGCGTTCGTCGCGCTGCTGGTGTTCATGACCGCCATGGTCGGCGTCTTCGTCGGCCGGCTACTCGTGGACCGCAAGCACAAAGAGCACGCCGCTTTGCAGCAGTCCGATACCGACGTATTCCAGGCGGTTCAGGAAGAAGAGGCGGTCTTCTAGCCTGTCAGATTTCCGGCGATGTAGCGCAAGGCGAGCAGGTACCCCTGTACACCGAGCCCGACGATCACTCCGGTCGCCAGCGCACTGAGATACGAGTGGTGCCGGAACTCTTCGCGGGCATGCACATTCGAGATATGCACCTCGATCAATCCGGCGGTCAGCTCGGCGCACGCATCCCGCAGCGCCACCGACGTGTGGGTCAACGCGCCGGCGTTGAGGATGACCGGATCCTTGGCGTCAGCAGCGTCGTGAACCCAGCCGAGCAGTTCGGCTTCGCTGTCGGTCTGCCGCACCTGAACGTCCACACCCAATGCGCCGGCCTCGGCCTCGATGAGAGTTACCAGGTCCGCGTAGGTGGCGCTGCCGTAGACGGCGGCCTCTCGCTTGCCGAGGCGTCCCAAATTGGGGCCGTTGAGAACCTGAACCGTCACAGGAACACTCCTTCGCCACGCGCCTCGCCCGCGACCACCGAGTAGGCGGCGGCGAGCAGCGACGGATCGGGACCTTCCAAACGTCCCGGCTTGGCCAACCCGTCAAGCACCACGAAACGCAGTATGCCCGAACGGGTCTTCTTATCGCCCTGCATATATTCGACAAGCTGCCCCAGCGCGTCGGCGTCGTAACTGATCGGCAGCCCCAGCGCCGAAAGCACCCGCGCATGGCGATCGGCGGTCTCGTCGTCCAGGCGCCCGGCCAAACGTCCCAGCTCGGCGGCGAACACCAAACCGACCGACACCGCCGCGCCGTGACGCCACCGGTAGCGCTCGCGCCGCTCGATGGCGTGACCAAGCGTGTGGCCGTAGTTGAGGATCTCGCGCAGCTCGGCTTCCTTCTCATCGGCCGCCACCACCTTGGCCTTCACCGCGATAGAGCGTTCGATGAGCTCACGCAGCACTGGCTTGGACGGGTCGATCGCCGCCGCCGGGTCGGCCTCGATGAGGTCCAGGATCACCGGGTCGGCGATGAAGCCCGCCTTCACCACTTCGGCCATTCCGGCGACGATCTCGTTGCGCGGCAATGAGTCGAGAGTCGCCAAGTCCACCAGTACCGCCCCCGGCTGATGGAATGCGCCGACGAGGTTCTTGCCCGCCTCGGTGTTGATACCGGTCTTTCCACCGACCGCGGCGTCAACCATGGCGAGCAATGTGGTGGGCACGTGCACTACCTTCACGCCGCGCAGCCAGGTGGCGGCGGCGAATCCGGCGGTGTCGGTGGCAGCCCCTCCCCCGAGACTGACGACGGCGTCTTTGCGTCCGATCCCGATGCGGCCCATCACTTCCCAGATGAAGCCGAGCACGGCCAGATCCTTACCCGCCTCCGCATCCGGGATTTCGACGCGATGCGCCTCGATTCCGGTGTCGGCCAGAGTTTTCCGAATCTCCTCGGCGGTGACCGCCAGGGTCGGCTGGTGCAGGATCGCCACCTTGTCGGACCCCTTGAGCGCGTCCACCAGCTCACCCAGCAGGCCCGTGCCCACGATCACCGGGTAGGGCGGGTTCACCTCGACGTTGATCGTCGTCGGGTTGGCGCTAGTCATTGTCGGCTCTTTCCTTGGTTTCGGTTCCGGAGGTATTGGTTTGGGTTGCCGCCGCGGCGCCCGAGCTACGCCGCCGTGAACGGGGGCGTCGACGCGGGCGTCGTCGCCGGGACGAGGTCGATCCGGTACTCCCCTCGGGGTTCTCCAACCGGGAGACGATCATTCGCACCACGGCGCCCGGGTTTCTCCTGTCGGTGTTCACCTTGATGGTGGCGACCTCGCGGTACAGCGGCACCCGCTGCGACATGAGTGCGTGATATTTCTCGGCGCGGTCCGGCCCCGCCAGCAGTGGACGCACCACGCTGCCACCGGTGCGCCGAATGCCTTCGGCAGCACTGATTTCCAGATACACCACGGTGTGTCCGGAGAGCGCTTCACGAACGCCCGGGGTGAGCACGGCACCGCCGCCCAGCGAGACGACCCCATCTTGTTGGTCCAGAGCCTGCCGAATCACCGATTCCTCCAGACGCCGGAACTCCGGTTCACCGTCGGTGGCGAAGATATCGGCGATGGTGCGCCCGGCCTCGGTTTCAATACCGGCATCGGTGTCATAGATGTTGACGTCCAACGCTTTTGCCAGCCGACGTCCGATGGTGGACTTACCCGATCCGGGCAGCCCGACGAGGACGGCTTTGGGGCTCATCCCGTGGAGGATTCTCGGCGTGGCTCCCGCTGCGCCACCGCATCAAGGTACGCACCGACATTGGTGGTGGTCTCGGACAGGGAATCTCCGCCGAACTTCTCCAATGCGGCGCGGGCCAGCACCAGCGCGACCATCGCCTCGGCGACCACTCCGGCGGCCGGAACCGCGCACACGTCCGAACGCTGGTGAATCGCGACGGCCTCGTCGCCGGTGGACATGTCCACCGTCGCCAACGCTCGCGGGACGGTCGAGATGGGTTTCATGGCCGCCCGCACTCGCAGTGGCTGCCCGTTGGTCATACCGCCTTCCAGGCCGCCGGCGCGATTGGTCGAGCGCAGGATGCCGTCGGGGCCGGGGTAAATCTCGTCGTGAGCGGCGCTGCCGCGGCGGCGCGCGGTGGTGAACCCGTCGCCGATCTCGACACCCTTGATGGCCTGGATGCCCATGATGGCCGCGGCCAGCTGGCTGTCCAGCCGGTCATCTCCGCTGATGAACGACCCGAGACCGACGGGCAGTCCGGCAACCACGACCTCAACGACACCACCGAGGGTGTCGCCGTCCTTCTTGGCGGCCTCGATCTCGCTGATCATCGATTGTTCGGCCTGCGCGTCGAACGCCCGCACCGGGCTGGCGTCGATGGCGGCCAGGTCCGCGGCGCCGGGAACCGGCCCGTCATACGGCTCCGAGTCACCGATGGAGATGACGTGCGAGATCACGTCGACGCCCAATGCCTGCTTGAGGAAGGCCTTGGCGACGGTGCCCACCGCTACACGTGCCGCGGTCTCACGCGCGCTGGCGCGTTCAAGCACCGGGCGGGCGTCGTCGAATCCGTACTTGAGCATGCCCGCGTAGTCGGCGTGCCCGGGCCGGGGCCGGGTGAGCGGCGCATTGCGCGCGATGTTCTCCAGCTCGGCGGGATCGACCGGGTCCGGGGACATCACGGTCTCCCACTTGGGCCATTCGGTGTTGCCGACCTCGATCGCCAACGGACCGCCCAAGGTCAGGCCGTGGCGTACGCCGCCGAGCATCGTGACCTGATCGGCCTCAAATGCCATACGGGCACCGCGGCCATAGCCCAGGCGACGACGCGCCAGCTGCCTGCCGATGTCGTCCGATGTCAGTTCGACACCAGCGACCATGCCTTCCAAGACCGCGACCAGCGCGCGTCCGTGCGATTCACCTGCCGTGATCCAGCGCAACACGTGCACCATTGTCCCATGCGGGCAGGTCGGTCCTCCAAATCGATCGGCGCAGCGGATGCTTCTCTGTCAGATACCCGGCGTCAGTGCGCACAACCCGACCGCCACAACCGTCGCCAGGCACATCGACGGCCCATGTGGAACCGATACTCTCCGACGCCCGAAGGCCATGAGCACGATGCCGATCAGCCCTGTCACCAGCGGCGCTCCAATGGCTGCCAGGAACCACGCGTCCAATCCGAACGCCCCGGTCAGGCCGCCGGTCCCGAAGGCGAGCTTCACGTCACCGGCACCCATCGCGCGCGGCGACAGCAGGTGTGCGGCCAGGTACAGGCCCGTCAGCACTGCCGCGCCCGCCACCATCGACGGGCTGCGCCCGATCAACGCCACCGCGACCACCGCCACCGCTGCGGGCAGGGTCAGCCAGTTCGGCAGCCTGCGATACCTGATATCGAAATACGACAATGCCGCCATCCAGCACAGCACCGCCACCCCCGCCCCGTAAATCATGTGGGGAATGTAACGCCGCGAGGCTAGATTCGGAACAGTGACGAGTACCCCGAAAACCCAGTGGAGCCCGCAGGAATACAGCCGTTTCGGCGATGAACGCAGTCGCCCGTTCTTCGAACTTCTTTCACGTATCCCAACCTCTGATCCGCGCACCGTCGTTGATTTGGGTTGCGCCAGTGGAGTCCTGACGGTCGAGTTGGCACACCGCTGGCCGAACGCCTCGGTGCTCGGCCTGGATTCTTCTGCCGAGTTGCTCGCCACCGCCCCCGCAGACCTGCCCGCCAACCTGCGTCTCGAACAAGGCGATATCGCCAACTTCCGCGCCGATGGTGTGGACGTGGTGTTCACAAATGCCGCGTTGCAATGGCTTCCGCAGCATCGCGACCTCATTGCCGGATGGGCCCAGCAGCTCAATCCCGGAGGGTGGCTGGCCTTCCAGGTGCCGGGCAATTTCGGCGCACCCTCGCACGTGTTGATGCGTCAGGTCGCCGAATCGCCGCGCTGGGCAGCCCGTCTGGGCGGGGTACTGCGTGGGACCGAGAGCACCGACAGCGCTGAAGATTATGCGCGCCTGGCGATTTCCGCCGGCCTGGTTCCAGATGCCTGGGAGACCACGTATGTGCATCTACTCGACGGCGATGATCCCGTCCTGCGGTGGGTGCACGGCACCGGTCTACGGCCCGTCATCTCGGCACTTACGGCCGATGAATTCGCAGAGTTCGAGGTGGAATACGCAACGCTGCTTCGGCACGCCTACCCGCGCTCCGGCGATGTGACACCGTTCGGATTCCACCGGATCTTCTGTGTGGCATCGAAGCCTGATTCGGGTCGATAGACTCAACCGGTGCCGGATAGCGATGCCCAAGAGCGCTCACGAACCGGGCACGAGGCACGTTGGGAACGGCATAACTCCGCTCGACAGACCCGGATCGTGGAGTCCGCCGTCGCGCTGCTCGACGAAACACAGCCCGGCACCGAGATTCCCGTGCAATCGATCGCCAAGCGGGCCGGACTGGCCAAGTCCGTGGTGTACCGGCAGTTCGAAGGCCGCGAGGATCTGGACCGCCGGATCCGCTCACATCTGCTCGAGGACTTCGATACGACCATCTCCTCGCAGCTCGATGTCACCGAGGGTTCGATCATCGACATCGCCACCAGAACCATTCGGGCCGTTTTGGATTGGATGACCGACTACCCGCATCGCTACGAGTTCATGCGGTCCGGGGCCACCGATGACGATCCGGCCGTCGACGCCATCAGCACGGTCAAGGTGCGCATGGAACAACGTGTACGCGGGGTCTTGGTTCCGATCACCGAGCTACTCGGAATTGACTACAGCCCCTTCGAATCGGTCACCTATGCCGTGGTGACCATGGTCGAAGGAAGTCTCTCCCGGTGGCTACGGGAAACCGAACCCGTACGCACGCGCACCGAGATCGTCGAGGATCTGGCGAACTACGTCTGGTACGTATTGGACGGCGCGGGCGGCTCAGTCGGCGTGTCGTTGGACCCGACGACCGACCTGATGGCCGCACTGGCCAAGCTGTCAGGCGCCAACCGCTAGCGGCGCGCCCGCATGTGAGCGGTCGGGCTCGCTGCGGTACCGCGACGGACGACCGTCGATGTGCAGCACCTTCCACAACGGGCGAACCCACCACGGACGCATTCCGATGTCCTCGGTGAGCTTGCGCATATCCCCGAAATACTCGGAAAGGGTGTGCCGAGCGTGCGCGCTACGCCAGAAGGCCTGTTTGAAAACTTCACGCGGGATACCGAACTCGGCGGCGAAGGACCGCGGCGGAATCATGATCTCGTTCGCCAGTAGCTTCATGACAATCGGGAACAAGAGGGTGCACAGGGCGCGCTTACGCGCGCTCATCAGCGGCATGTGCACGCGCAGGAATTCACCGGCGAAGGAGATGTGCCGCGCCTCTTCGGCGACGTGGATCTCCATCGTGCGACGGACAGCCGGCGGTAGGTCGACGTCCTTGCGGATCAACGACTTCTGGTAGTGGTCGATGGGCTCCTCGCCACCAAGGATGCCAATGAAGAGCACCACATGGGCCCAGCCGCCCGCCACGCCGATGATCGGCGACAGCCTGCGGAACCACTTGCGCATGCCCGGGACATCGTCACCGATACGGTTGACGAGCTCCTGGAACATCTGGATGTGGTTGCACTCCTCGGTCATCTCGTGGAGGCAGTAGCGGAACTCCGGCGAGCCGTTTGGCAGCTTCATGAGGTACTGCATCATGCCGCGGATCAGGATGCTCTCGAAGGCAAGCCCTACCTTGACGCTATTGGCCAGCCGCCAGCGGCCGATCTCGATTTGACGGTCCAACGGCAGATCCCGGTACCACTGCGTGGCGCCGAGCGTGTCCAGCTCTGGATTCAGAACCCAGCGCGGATCGTTGCGATCGATTTGGTAATCGGGCGCATCCCAGTCGATGTCCGTGAAGGGATCGAAGTGCAGGCGCACCGAGCCTTCGGACAGCGTGTGCAGGGTCTGCAAGTACTCCGCGTCGAAATCGCTAGGCCCGGGGACGGTGTAAAGCGGCATTGCTTCCTCCTCGAATTACCCTCCAATTTACTGGGACGCAGCATCCCATGCAACACCTGATGGGACCAAAAGTCCCATGAATTTGATTCCCGCAGGTCCTACCGGCATTCGCGAGTCTGAACCTCACGACCGCAACTGGCCGATAACGCCGGATTGCCGAATGTTCAGCGCAGGGCGGCGGCCATCGCCGCCCGCGGCGCAGGCTGCCCGGTAAACAGCTCCACCTGGGTGAACGCCTGGTTGAGCAGCATTTCCAGACCACCAACCACTGTCGCGCCGCGGCGCTGCGCTGCTTCGGCCAGAGTGGTGGGCCACGGGTGATAGATGACGTCGAGAATCGCCGGTGCCGTCGCCAGGGACTGCACGTGTGGCGCGGCAGCTTCGGCGGGCACCGTACTCACCAACACACCCGATGCGCGGCAGAGCGAGGACAGGGCTTCATCCTCGAATCCGACCACCGAGGCCGGCAGACCCACCTGCTCGGCAAGGTCAAGAACGCCCTGTGCCCGGCCCGCGTCACGGGCCACCACCGTCAGAGACTGCACACCCATCGCCGCGAGCGCCACGATCGCCGGACGCGCGGTGCCACCGGCACCCAAGATCACCGCGGGCTGTCCGGCCGGGTCTATGCCGGCTCCCGTCAACGCTCCAGATACTCCATCGACATCGGTGTTGTCGGCATGCCAGCCCTCACCCGAGCGCACCAACGTATTGGCCGCGCCAATCGACCGCGCGCGGTCGGTCGCGCTCGATGCGACCTCCAGAGCGGCGAACTTGCCGGGCATGGTCACCGAGAAACCCACCCACTCGGGCCCGGCGCCACCGACCACATCGGGCAGTTGCTCGGCCGTGCACTCAATTCGTTCGTAGATCCACCCGCTCAGACCCAGCTCGCGGTAGGCGGCCAGGTGCAGATCGGGTGAACGCGAATGCCCGATCGGCGAGCCCAGGACCGCAGCGCGGCGAACGTCAGCGCGCACTGTCCAAGATGCCGTTCTTCTTGGCCAGCTCGATGTTTGCCAGATGCTCGTTGTAATCCGCAGTGAACAGCGTGGTGCCCTCGGAGTCGATGGTGACGAAGTACAGCCAATCCCCCGCCTCGGGATGCTCGGCCGCCTGCAGCGCCTCCGGACTGGGAGAACTGATCGGCGTGACCGGAAGACCCTGCGACACATAGGTATTCCACAGTGTCTTACTTTCCCGATCGTGGTCGGTAGTCGCGACTTCCTGCCGGTCCAGCGGGTAGTTCACCGTGGAGTCGAATTCCAGTTTCTGATGTTTGGCCAGCCGGTTGTAGACGACCCGCGCCACCTTCGCGAAGTCGCGCGGTTTCGCTTCCCTCTGTAGCAGCGAGGCCACCACCAGCACCTCGTAGGGCGACAATCCCGCCGCGTCGGCGTTCAACAGTCCGAGCTGCTGGTACTGCGCGTTGCTCTCGCGGATCAGGGAGGCCAGGATCTGCTCCGGTTCGGCCATCGGATCGAAATCCCACCGTCCAGCGGCGATCAGCCCTTCGATGCGGCGATGGTCGTCGCGCACGGCGTTGACTCCGTTGGACGCCCATTCCGGCACGGCGAGCTCGGACTGCGACGCCGTCGTGGCGGCCTGCCGTAGATCCGAGGCGGCGACACAGTGTTTGTCTCCGTCCAGATCCACACAGGAGGCGCGGGCGATCAGGGTGAAGATGCCTTCGGTGACCGCTCCGTTGGCTACCGCGGAGACGTCATCGAGCTGTCGGCCCTCGGGGATGACCAGCAGCCCGACTCGGTTTTCTTGCTCGGCAAGGCGCGCGACGGCGTCCTTACCGGGAATCTTGGTGCGCAGCTTGTAGAAGCCGGGCTGGATCGCGGCAATGGCCTGATTGCCCTGAGCGGCGTCGGTGAAGGCACTGGGGGTCGCCACCACACCCTCATCCTTCAGGCGCTGACCGATAACTTTGGTGGTGTCGCCGCGGTGCACCTCGAACACGAAGTCCTTGACCCCGGACCCCGAGTAGTCGGCGACGGGGTGGTCGGCACCGAACAGGCTGTCCCACAGCTTCGCTCCACCGACGACGGCAGCGACCGTGATGATGACAACCGCCGCCAGCCCCAGGATTCCGGCGTTGCGACGACGCCGGGCCGCTGCCCTGCGCCGCGCCCGTTCCCGGCGAGTCTCTCGGGGCCGGGGGCCGACAGCGACCGGGACGGCCCGGCGGCCGACTCCCCAGTCATCGTCAACGTGCTCCTGGCGATCGTCCCAGTCGCGCCGGTCGCTCAACGCGTGTCCCCTTCACTGCCACACCGGCGCCGCTGCTCGAGCCAATCCTGCAGAATGGCCACCGCTGCAGCCTGGTCGATGATGCCGCGCTGCTGACGAGACCGTACTCCTGCCTCACGCAGAGAACGCTGGGCGGTAGTAGTAGTGAAACGCTCGTCCACTAACCGCACCGGTACCGGGGCGATCCGTGCGCCCAACTCGCGGGCGAACGCCAGCGCGTCGCGCGCCGACGACCCAGTACCCACACGCAGGTTGCGTGGCAGGCCGACGACGACCTCGACCACGCTCATCTCCTCGACCAGTTCCGCGATACGCCGGAAATCACTGTCGTCCTTAGCATCCCGCGCGACGGTCTCGACCGGCGTAGCAAGAATTCCATCGGGGTCACTCGATGCGATCCCGATCCTGACGGTACCCACATCTACACCCAGCCGACGGCCTCGGCCCGGGTCGTCGGGGCCGGGACGATCCGGGGTTGGGGCTTCGCTTGTCGGGTTTTCCGCAAGCGGCTCATCCATGCTGTCGGGCACTCGGCTCAAGCCCGGCGGATCTGTTCACGCAGCGCATGGAGCGCCGCGTCGATGCCTGCCGGATTCTTACCGGAGCCCTGCGCCGTATCGGGTTTACCGCCGCCGCGGCCGTCCACCGCCTGACCGATGGCGCCGACGAGGTCATTGGCGCGCAGCCCGGAGTCTTGGGCGGCCTGGTTGACCGACACCACGAAGGGCACCGAACCATCGCCGGCGGCGATCAATGCGACGACAGCGGGGTCACTGCCGAGGCGGCCGCGGATGTCACCCACCAGACTGCGCAGGTCACCCGCACCGGTTCCGTCCGGTAGCCGGTGTGCCACCACCGTGGTGTCGCCGATGCGTTCTGCGTTGGCCACCAATGTCGCGATGGAGGCCTTCACCGAGGCCAAACGTGTTTGTTCCAGCTCCTTTTCGGCCACCTTGAGGCGCTCCACCAGCGTGGCGACCCGGCCTGGCACCTCCTCGGAGGGCACCTTCAGACTCGAGGAAAGCGCCGCCATCAACGCGCGTTCCTTCGAGAGGTACCGGAACGCGTCGAGGCCGACGTACGCCTCCACACGGCGAACACCGGAGCCCACCGAGGACTCGCCCAGCAGCGTCACGGGTCCGATCTGCGAGGAATGCGCGACATGGGTACCACCGCACAGCTCCAGGGAGAACGGTCCGCCGATATCGACGACGCGGACCCGATCACCGTAGTTCTCGCCGAACAGTGCCATCGCACCCATCGACTTGGCCTGGTCCAGATCGGTGACGAAGGTATTGACGGGGTAGTTGGCCTCGACCGCCTTGTTGGCAACGTCTTCTACTTCTTGCCGCTGCGCCTCCGAGAGCGCGCCCTGCCAACTGAAGTCGAAACGCAGATATCCGGGCCGGTTCAGCGACCCCGCCTGAACAGCGTTGGGGCCCAACACCTGCCGCAGTGCGCCATGCACCATGTGCGTGCCCGAGTGGCCCTGCGTGGCGCCGTGCCGCCAGTGCCGGTCCACCGAGGCCACCACCTGGTCACCCTCGACGAATTCGCCGGATTCCACGGTGACCTTGTGCACGAACAACGTTTTGGCGATCTTCTGGACATCGGACACCTTCGCCTGCGATGTCGCGTTGGTCCCGTCTCCACGAATGGAACCGATATCGGCGATCTGCCCGCCCGATTCGGCATACAGCGGTGTGCGATCGAGCACGATTTCGGCGTCGGCTCCCGCCGAGGCAACAGGCACCCGGGCACCGTCGACGAAGATGCCCAGGATCGTTGCCTGGGAATCCAATTCGTCGAACCCGGTGAACTCGGTGGGGCCCGCATCGACCAGTTCGCGGTACGCCGTCAGGTCCGCATGGGCGTGCTTGCGCGCGGCAGCGTCGGCCTTGGCGCGCTGCCGCTGCTCGTTCATCAGATCCCGGAAGCCGTTCTCGTCCACCGAAAGCCCGGCCTCGGCCGCCATTTCGAGGGTCAGCTCGATGGGGAATCCGTACGTGTCGTGCAGGGTGAACGCATCGCTACCCGAAAGCGTGCTCTTTCCGGCCGTTTTCGTCTTGTCCGCGGCGTCCTCGAACAGCTTCGACCCGGAAGCCAGGGTGCGGTTGAACGCGGTCTCCTCGGCGACGGCGATGCGGCTGATGCGTTCGAAGTCGGTCACCAACTCTGGGTACGACGGGCCCATCTCGTCACGCACCACGGCCATCAGCTCGCCCATCATGGGCTGTTCGACGCCGAGCAACTTGGTGGAGCGGATGATCCGGCGCAGCAGGCGGCGCAGCACATAGCCGCGACCTTCGTTGCCGGGACTGACCCCGTCACCGATGATGATCGCCGCGGTGCGAGCGTGATCGCCGATGACGCGGTAGCGGACGTCGTCCTCGTGGCTGCCTTGCCCGTACCCGCGCGGGGCAACGGCCGCCACACAGTCGATGACCGGCCGCACGAGGTCGGTCTCGTAGACGTTGTCGACACCCTGCAGCAGACACGCGATGCGCTCGACGCCCATCCCGGTATCGATGTTCTGACGCGGCAGCGGCCCGAGGATCTCGAAGTCCGTCTTGGAGGTGCCCTCGCCACGCTCGTTCTGCATGAACACGAGATTCCAGATCTCGATATAGCGGTCCTCGTTGGCCTCGGGGCCACCCTCGATGCCGTACTCGGGGCCGCGGTCGTAGTAGATCTCCGAACACGGGCCGCACGGGCCGGGGATGCCCATGGACCAGTAGTTGTCGGCCATTCCGCGGCGCTGAATCCGATCCAGCGGCAGTCCGGCGATCTCCTGCCACAGCTCGATGGCCTCGTCGTCATCGAGATAGACGGTGGCCCATAACTTCTCCGGATCGAACCCGTAGCCACCTTCGGACACGGGGTTGGTCAGCAGCGTCCAGGCGAGCCGGATCGCCTCCCGCTTGAAGTAGTCACCGAACGAGAAGTTGCCGGCCATCTGGAAGAAGGTGTTGTGCCGGGTGGTGATGCCCACCTCGTCGATGTCCGGGGTGCGAATGCACTTCTGGACGCTGGTGGCCGTGTTGTACGGCGGGGTGCGCTGCCCCAGGAAGAACGGCACGAACTGGACCATGCCGGCGTTGACGAACAGCAGGTTGGGGTCGTCGAGGATCACCGAAGCGCTCGGTACCTCGGTGTGACCGGCGTTCACGAAGTGGTCCAGGAATCGCTTCCGGATCTCGTGTGTCTGCATGTCGTCCTTGCGTGTAGCTGGGGAATCTGACCGGACCACCCTACCGGTGCGCCCGCCTATGGCCGGTATACGCCAAGGTCAGGCGGTACCGCCACCGAGTATCTGATCCGTCACACTGCGCCGAGCTAACCGGAAATCGACCCCTGATAGGTACGGACGGGCATCGACTACGAGCACAGCAATTGCGCCCCTGTACGTGGTCGTCGGGCGCTCGCGTGCGCCACCGGATCCGGACCTTCCCGGCATGCGAAACCGTATTCTCCCGATGTGGAATCGAGCAGCGGACTGCAAGATCTGATCGACCGAGCGGCCTTCCTCTCGACCGAGCAACGTCCAACCCCCGCCCCAGAGGCGCCAAGGCGCCGAGGCATTCGCGGCCTGTTCGGTCGGTAGCGCAGCCGCTACGGGGCGGTCGGCGCGTCGCGGATAGAGCTGTCGACGGCATCACCGATGGGTGCGGTGGCCAACCCGGTGAACGGGCCCAGGAATGGGCCCAGCAGGATGCCCGCGCCCGTCTCGGCGGCGTTTCCCGCGGCTCCCGCCCCGACATCGCGTCCGTACTGCTCCACCCATGGATCGACCGGCGCAGGTGGCGGTGGGCCGGGATCTTCGAAGGCCGGATCGGTTCCCGGATCTGGGTCCGGGTCCGCCCAGGCCTGTGCGGGTGCTGCTATCACGGCCAACGATGCGAGTAATCCGCCCGCAGCCAAACGCATACGTAACGTCATGCCTTCAGTATGCCGAGTGTGCGGTTCATCGCTTGAGGCCGCGCCGAATGATGGCGCGCAACTTGTCCAGCCGCGATGCGATCTCGCGTTCGTTGCCGTGATCGGTGGGCTGGTAGTAGTCGGCACCCATCAGCTCATCGGGTGGGTATTGCTGCGCCACCACGCCATCGCGGTCGTTGTGCGGATACACATAGCCCACCGCATTACCGAGTTTGGCTGCCCCGCTGTAATGGCCGTCACGCAGATGCGGTGGCACCAACCCTGCCTTCCCCGCGCGGATATCGCCCATCGCCGCGCCCAGCGCCGCCGGGACCGCTCCCGATTTCGGCGCCGTGGCCAGATGTATGACGGCGTGTGTCAGGGTCAGCTGTGCCTCCGGCATCCCGATCAGCTGCACCGTCTGCGCCGCCGCCACCGCCAGAGGTAATGCCGTGGGATCGGCCATGCCGACATCCTCACTGGCCAGGATCATCAGCCGCCGGGCGACGAAGCGCGGATCCTCGCCCGCTATCAGCATGCGTGCCAGGTAGTGCAGCGCGGCATCCACATCGGAGCCACGGATCGATTTGATGAAGGCGCTCACCACGTCGTAGTGCTGGTCGCCATCGCGGTCGTAGCGCACCGCGGCCCGATCCACCGACTGCTCGACCACCTCGACGGTCACGGTCCCGCCGGCTCCCCCCGCGGTCTCCGCCGCTACTTCCAGAGCCGTCAACGCTCGCCGCGCGTCGCCCGCCGCGAGCTGTGCCAGCAGGCTGAGCGCCTCGGGATCTACCGCCACCGCACCGCCGAGCCCGCGCTCATCGGTGATCGCGCGGGTGAGCACTTCACGAATATCGCTGTCGCCCAACGGCTGCAGCTGCAGGATCAGTGAGCGCGAGAGCAGCGGGGCCACGACGGAGAAGGAGGGGTTCTCGGTGGTCGCGGCCACCAACAGCACCACCCGATTCTCGACGGCCGCGAGCAGCGCATCCTGCTGTGTCTTGGAGAACCGGTGCACCTCATCGATGAAGAGCACCGTCTGGCGCCCGTGGACGGCGGCGCGGCGGGCCTCGTCGATGACCGCCCGCACCTCTTTCACTCCGGCGGACAGCGCCGACAGCGCCTCGAACCGGCGCCCGGTGACGCCCGAAATCAACGATGCGAGAGTTGTTTTCCCGGTGCCCGGGGGGCCGTACAGGATGACCGAGGCGGCCCCGGATCCGTCGACCAGACGACGCAACGGCGAGCCCTGTTTGAGCAGATGCCCCTGCCCCACCACCTCATCGAGCGTTGCGGGGCGCATCCGGACGGCCAGCGGCGCGTTGGGCGGCACCCCTGGGGCAATGGGCGCCGAGCCAAAATCGCCTCCGGGCACGTCGAACAGGCTGTCTGACACGTCTCAGGCTTACCACGTCGGGCCGACGGCTTCAGCTCGCCGGTTGCGTGACGAAATCGATCAGTTCCTCGACACGGCCGATCAGGGCCGGCTCCAGGTCCGTCCAGGTGCGCACCTTGCCGCGGATTTGGCGCCACGCCTCGGCGATCTCGGTCTGGCTGCCGTGCGGCCAGCCGAGGGCCTGACAGATGCCGTGCTTCCATTCGATATCGCGCGGGACGGTGGGCCAGGCATGCAGGCCGATCCGCTCGGGCTTCACCGCCTGCCAGATGTCCACGAAAGGGTGCCCCACCACCAGGGTGTGCGCGCCATAGGGGCCCTTTTGCACCGTCTCGGCGATCCGCGACTCCTTGGACCCCTTGACCAGGTGATCGACCAGCACCCCGAGCCGACGGCCCGGACCGGGCTGGAATTCCTTCACGATGGCAGCCAAGTCGTCCACCCCGCCCAGGTACTCCACGACGACGCCCTCGACGCGCAAGTCGTGTCCCCACACCTGCTCTACGAGCTCGGCATCGTGGCGACCCTCCACGTAGATCCGGCTGGCCAACGCGGTGCGTGCCTTAAGACCGTGGACCGCAACCGATCCCGATGCGCTTCGGGTCTGCTTGGTCGGCGTGTGCCGCAGTGGCTCCTTGAGGATCACCGGCTTACCGTCGATGAGATATCCCGGGCCCACCGGGAATCCGCGGACCCGACCGTGTCGGTCCTCCAGATCCATCCGGCCGTACTCGATGCGCACGACGGCGCCCACGAACCCGGTCTGGGCATCCTCGACTACCAAGCCCTTGATGGCCGCGACCTCGGTTGATTGAGGACGCCGCGGGGAATGCGGGTTGTTGGACAAGATATCGGTGCCATAGCGATCAGCCACCCGGCGATCGTAGGAATGCGGCGGAGCCGCGTCCGGCTACGACGCGCCCGCGTGACTAGACCGTGACCGGGACGGCGCGTGCGTGGGTGCGAGTGGCCCAATCCTCGACGTACCCAGCAAGACATGGCATGTCCGCTACGTCTAGACAGAGACCCGGAGAACTCAGCCCTCGGTGAAGGTTTCGCCGCGCAACCCGCCGATGACATCGGAGGCGTGTGCGGCCACAACGTCATCGTCGACACGCTCGGCGGCCGCGTGCAGTGCCACCCATCGCCCCAGCAGCGCGGAGTGACTGGGTGCGGGGTTCTCGAACACGACGGTGTCATCGGAATCTTCGGTGTCGTCGTCCAAGCCCACGTCCACCGTGAAGTATTCGTGGGTGGCCAGCCACACCCACATCAGGCGCGCGTCAAGAATGCGCCGCGAGAGGTTGTCGTCGTCGGCCAGTCCCGGCGCGATCGACACGACATCGGACCGCCACGCTTCGGTCATCGCATCATCGAGCTCGGCGACTTCCTCACGCTCGGTCGCGCCCAGAAACTCCGGGTAGACGGTCAGCGCGTGCGCGATATCCAGCACGATGTCGCGGAAACCGCCCCATTCGTAGTCAAGAATTCGGACGCCGTGTTCGGTGACGAGGATGTTGTCCGGGGCAACCTCGGAGGGGCTGAAGGCCCGAACGCCGCCCCTCTCGAAAAGCTCCGCTGTTTGCTGCAGGCGAGAGATAAGGGTCGGCGGAACCTCTAGGGAGTACTCGCTTCTCAGGATCTGCTGCAGTGGTGAGATGGCTTCCGCTCCCCCGAGACGCTGCTGCGCCGGGTCCACATCAATCTTCTTGACATCAAGGCGGCGGAGCAGCGCAGCAAAGTCGCCCTCGCGGCCAACCGTCGCGACATGCATGCGCCCCAGGGCTTGCGCCCATGCCATCAGCGCATGGTTTATCGCCGCACGATTGCGCTCCGCAAGCAGCTCGGACATCGTCGGAGCCGAACCTAGGTCGGTCAGCACGATGAGGCGTTCGGCGATGGAGTAGGCAACCAGCTCTGGACCGGGCCGATGCTTGGCCGTCAAGGAGTTTGCGAACTGGTATGACACCACCTCGCGGAGCACTGCGGCGTCGGATCCGCCCTCGGGGACCTGCTTGATCACCATGGACTTCGGCAACGCGAACGGGTTCTGCACGGCGCGGACCCGAATGACGATCGCAGGCCCACTGCCACCGAGATCTTCCGGTTCGGCAAGCGTGACCGTTGCCCCCGCGCGCCTGGAGAGCAACTCCTCGGCTGTGGCGATAACCTGCGCGACGGGGTCTGCCAATAATGTCGTCATTACCGTCTCACCATACCCCGTCTTTATAAGACTGTGGGGCGGCACACACTCATCACGATATTCGCATCCCGGTATTTGCCAGTCCACGTACAGAAGATTGCTCTTGCCTTCACTGACCGATCGGTCTAATTTATGACCATGCGGTCTGAGAAGTCGTTGACGTTCACCGAACGCGCCCGGCGAGCACAAATAGTGGCGGGTGCCATCGAGGTACTCGCCGACGCGGGCTATCCGCAGACATCGCTGGCCAAGATCGCCGAGCACGTGGGGGTAGCCAAGAGCGCGGTGCTGTATCACTTCGCATCAAAAACGGATGTCATCGAGTCCGTGATGCTCGAAGTCTTCACTCGGGCCGCAGCCATGATCGTGCCCGCGGTGCACGCGGAACGCACCCCGACGCGACGGCTCACGGCATACATCAGAGCGAATATCGAGTTCGTCGTAAACAACCGGGTGGCCGCGATAGCCCTGTTGGAGATCATCACCGGCTACCGCAGTCAAGACGGCCTGCGGTTCGACCAAGCAGCAGCGGGTACGGAGCCGCCCGCCGAGTTCGCCGCGATGGATCCCGAGTCGATCTTCACCGACGGTGTCACGTCCGGTGAGTTCCAGCCCGTTTCACCGCGATTCATGAAGAACGCCTTACGCGCCGCATTGGACGGGGCGGTATGGGAGCTGGGACGCGACCCTGACTACGACGCTGTCGGCTACGGCGAGCAGCTGGTCGATATGTTCACCAAGGCTGTTGGTGGCGCACCGTGACCACGGTCGTGATCTGCGCCTACGGGACCCGCGGAGACGTGGCACCCCTGACAGGAATGGCCGGTCGGCTGCGCGACAACCTGCCCGCCCGCGTCGTCATCGCCGCGCAGCAGCCCTATGCGGAGATGGTGCGTGCCTCCGGTCTGGAATTTCGCGCCTTGCCCGGCGACACCGAGACGGCAACGCGAGATTCGGCACATGGCCAGGCACTCGTGGACGGCACGCGGATGCAACCCTCACGAGCGGCCCTCACCGAGATGCGTGCCGGACTTGCAGGAGTCGGCGAGGCCATGGCCGAAGCAGCGCACGATGCCGATGTGCTACTGGCCGAGGGGCCGGTGGGGACCCTGTTGGGATATCACGTGGCCGAAGCACTCTGCGTACCCAGCGCCGGACTGTCGCTTCAACCATCCTGTCCCACTGGGAACTTCGCACCGCCACCGCTCACGGTCCGATCGTTTGGCAGATATGGAAACCGGTTGACATGGCGCCTCGCCCAGTCCGGGGAACGGATCTATACCCCGCTCATTGATGCTCTCCGCCACAACCTCGGCCTGGTTCCGTCGTCGCTGCACAGCTATCACCAAGCCCGTACCAGGAGCTGGCCCGTCATCCACGGCTATAGCGGTCACGTCGTCGCACGCCCCGACGATTGGCTGCCGCACTGGCACCAGACCGGTTACTGGTGGCCTGATGATGACGAAACCTGGCTTCCCCCAAAAGAACTAGCAGACTTCCTAGACAGCGGTCCCGCTCCCGTCTTCGTCGGTCTGGGCAGCACCGCCACTTCCAAGGGGCGCGAGTTGTCAGAGACCATCGCTGCCGCGACACACAGGGCCGGGGTGCGCGCGGTGGTGCAACGCGGGTGGGCTGGGCTCGTCGGCCGGGGCGAGAACGTCATCAGTGTGGATGACGTACCGCACTCTTGGCTGTTTCCGAAGATGGCCGCGGTCATCCATCACTGCGGGGCAGGAACCGCGGCCGCCGCACTGCGAGCAGGGGTCCCCTCTATCCCGGTGCCCGGCATCATGGACCAACCGTTCTGGGCCAATCGACTGGCCCAACTGGGTGCCGCCTGCACCCCGCTACCGCGTTCATCGCTGGGAGCCCAAGAGCTCTCGGCCTCGATCGCGCGGGTGGTCGGGGAACCGCGGTATCGCGAAGAAACCCAACGTCTCTCACGGCTCATTCGTGGCGAAGACGGCGCTGGGGCGGCGGTGGCCGTCATCGCCGCACTGCTGGATACCACGACGAAGGATAGGGATCATGGCTACTGAACTTCTGATGGGCAACGCGCTGCTGGCTGGAGCGATCACGCTGGCAGGCGGTGCCATCGGGGCGGGTATCGGCGACGGCATGGCCGGGGCACAGCTCATCGCCGGGGTGGCCCGCCAGCCGGAATCTCAGAACCGGTTATTCACACCGTTTTTCATCACCGTCAGCCTGGTGGAGGCGACATTCTTCATCAACGTGGCATTTATGGCCTTGTTTGTGTTCGCCACCCCGGGCGGGTAGTCACCCCTCGGGATCCCCCGCGGCCATGACAATCTCGTGAATCAACCGCATCTTGTCCAGGACGGGACCGGGCAACACGAAGGGGTACAGATCGCCGTGCCCCATCGAACGATTGACCATGTTGAGCGACCACGCCAGCGGCAGCCACATCTCGATGATGGTGTCGAATCCGCTCGGCCCCAACACCCTACGATCGAAGGTGCCGCCGGCCGGGGCCAGCGCGAAGGATGCGGCGGTGTCCAGGGTGTCGCGGATATGCAGATAGTGCGCGAAGGTCTCAGCCCAGTCCTCAGCCGGATGCATGCTCGCGTAAGAAGAAACGAAGTTCGCCTCCCAGTCCTCCGGAGCGCCTTGTTGGTAATGACGATCGAGGGCCGCCTGGTAATCGGCGTCCGCATCACCGAAGAGTGCACGGAACCTCTCGGCGTAGTCCGGTGAGCTCCCGATGAGCCGGTAGTAAAAGTAATGCCCGATCTCGTGGCGGAAGTGTCCGAGCAGGGTGCGGTACGGCTCGTCCATGGAGATGCGAAGCTGCTCGCGGTGGACGTCATCCCCTTCGGCGAGGTCCAGGGTGATCACCCCGTTGTGATGGCCGGTCATCACCTGCTCGTGCTCGCTGGAGAGCAGGTCGAACGCCAATCCGAACTGGGGATCCGTGTCCCGGCCCGTGACGGGTAGCCGCAGCTCGGCAAGCTCGGCGATGAGCCGGCGCTTTGCCTTCTCCGCGTCGGCGAATGCCGGCATGGCGATCGTGTCGGAGTCGTTGGGCCGGGTGCGAGTGAGCGCACACGAGGCACATATCGTTCCCGCCCCGGTGCCATTCACCAACCAATTGCATTCGGCCACATGCAAATTTGCGCACAGCTGATGACTATCGGCATCGACGAATCCAGGCCCCTCATCCTCGGCGAGGACGAGCAGTGCCTTCTGTTCAAGCGAGAAACCGACATGACTGCCACAGGACAGGCATACCGAGTTCTCGAACGCCAGATGCTGGCCGCACTGCGGGCAGATGAAGTCACGCATGGGCAGGACTCTCCTCACAGGGCGCGACATCGACCGACACCTTGATGGTGCTGCTCTCGGAGTCGGTGTAGATGATCCCGCGCAGCGGTGGAACATCGGCGTAATCGCGCCCCCAGGCAACGGTGACATACCGTTCGTCGGCAACCGTGTTGTTGGTGGGGTCGAAGGCGACCCAGCCCTCGGGCGGGACCCACACCGCCGCCCAGGCATGGGTGGCGTCGGCGCCGACAAGGCGGGCCTGTCCGGGCGGCGGATTGGTGGCCAGATAACCGGATACGTAGCGGGACGCCAGTCCCTGGCTTCGCAGCGCGGTGGCAGCGATACGGGCGAAGTCCTGACACACACCTTCGCGGGCGGCCAGAACCTCGCTGACCTTGGTGGAGATGGTGGTCGACCCAGAACGGTACTCGAAGTCGTGATAGATCCGCCCCATCAGATCCACGACCGCCTCACCGAGCGGCCGCCCGGGGGTGAAACTCACTGCGGCGTAGTCACATACCTCATCGGTGATCTCCGGAGTCGCCAAGTCCAAGACAAACTCCGTGGCCAACGCCGCTGCCCCGGTCGGCTCCCCGTACGCCGGGCGGGCAAGCTCCCATGCCTGGTGCCACCCGGCTCCCGGCGGCGCCGGGTTTTCGACGTCGACAACCGAGTGCCCCGTCACGCTCAGCTCCCGGTGCGGCGTGGTGACGTGGAAGTAGGAGCTCAGGTTCCCGTACAGATCTCTGCCGGTCGAACTGTCCGAGGGCTCGGGCTCGACGATCAGCTCACTCGATTCACAACGCTGCCACTCGGTGTCACGTGGCGTGAGATAGCCACGCCCGTACGAGCTGGTGACGTCATCGGAGTACCGATACAGGGTGCGGTGCGTCACCCGATAGCGGATCACGGATGAGCCACCGGCGCCAATATCATCGGTCACGGCAGCTTCCGCCTTGGGTCGGGACCCCACAGTGGCTGCATGCCGGTCGGCATGGACAGATGGGTCGCGGTGATCACGGTGGACAGTTCGCGTAGCGCCTGGTGGACGTTGTCGAGAGTTTCGGCCAGCGTGTCTCGCTGCCCCTCCTCGTTCGCGGTGTCCAGATCCGACGGGTCAATTCGCCGGAGTTGGGTCACCAAGTCTTCCACCAGCCGTTCGGGGCGTGAGGTACCCGAGGCACTGGGTAGCGATTTGAGGTCGTTGCGTAGCGACTCCACCTGATACAGCAGCGATCTGGGATTGTCGGCGTCGAAAAGCAACAGATCGGCGACGGCCTCCAGACTGATCTTGCCGCGGGTGCGGCGGCGGTACATCACCGAAGACTCGCAGGCCACCAGCGTGGATTCGGTGACCGACTGGTCGGCCGCACGGCCTCGGACCGCGGTGAGAGTGGAACGCAACAGAGCAGTCAGGCCGAGGCCACGCTCGATGCGTTTACCGATATCCATGATGGTCCAACCGATGTCGTGGACCGTCGATTCTGCTGCGAGCCCGGATAGCGCGAGCAGCCCCGCCAGTACTTGGGTTTGCGTCGCGGCGAGCACGGTGTCATCCATACGCGTCGGGGTGTCGCCGGATCGGGTGAACTCGTCGTACTCCGCCGCGGCGGACGCGACGGCCCGATCCATTCCGCCGAGCACCATCCAGGTGTCGTTGGACATCTGGTCACGGACCGCGCGAGCAGCCAGTCCGAGCCGCTCCAGCGATTGCGCCAGTGATCCGGCCCGTTCCTTGTCCACCGTCAAGGACCACAGCTGGGTTCCCAGATCCTCTGCCGTGGTGTCGGTTCCGGTGATGTCTCCCAACGCCTTCAACAGTACCGGGACACATTCGCTGGCCTCCATGAACTGCCGATACCGGTACTCGTGGAAGCGTTCCCGAGTGACTGACAGCAGCCTGACCAGATTCTCCGCACGCTCCCCGTACCGCCCCAGCCAGAACAGATCGGACAGCACGCGCGGTGAGCTGACCGCGTCCGATCCCACCGATCGCCCGGCGGGCAGATCCAGTGGGGCGACTGTCAACGCGCGCTCGGTCTGATCACGATCCGGCTGTTGAACCCAAATATCTTTGGCGGCAAAGCTATTGAGCGTCGCACCGGAGTAGCCGGTGGCTGCGACATAGCCGAGCCCACCGATCATTGGGGCGTATCCGCCACGCTGCGCGACCGTGAACAGCCGCATACCCACCGGCGCCGCGGTGAGCGCGCCGGAGCGCAGATAGGTGGGGGCCACCGACAGTTCGGGGAGTTCTTGACCGACCCAGCGCCAGGGAGCCGCCTCGATACGCGCCCGCAGCGTTTCCAGGGTCTGGGCAGACTGCAATGGACCCGTGTAGACCTCTTCCCCCACTGTCGATTTCACCAGCAAGGAGCCCAGGTGCGCGAGCAGATGCGAGCGCTCCGCGTCGATACCGCCCCACCAGGATTGAGCGCCGGGCAAGGCGAGTGGCTCATCGAGCAGCCGCTGTGACAGACCCGGCAGGAAACGAGCCAATCCGGGGTTTTCCAGCACGCCGCTGCCCAGCGAGTTGACGACGGTCACCGCGCCGCGCCGGATCACCTCGACCAGCCCGACAACTCCCAATCGTGAGTCGGCCCGCAGATCCAACGGATCGGAATAGTCGGCATCTACGCGGCGCAGCACCACGTCCACCCGGCGCAAGGTGCCCAGCGACCGCATCCAGAGCTTGCCGTCGCGTACCACCAGATCCGCGGACTCGACCAGCGGGAAACCCAGCACCGACGCCAGATAGGCCTGATCGAAGGAGGTCTCCGAGTGGATACCGGGGCTCAGCACCACCACCGCCGGATCCTCCACCGACTCGGGAGCGACGTCGATGAGCGCCAGCCGCAGTGTCTGCGCGAAGGACGAAGTCGGCCGCGGAGCCACCTTCTCGTAAAGGTCCGGGGCGGCGTGTGCGACCACCCGCCGGTCCGCCATCGCGTAACCGGCACCCGACGGGGCCTGCGTCCAGTCCGCGTTCACCCGGAAGTCACCGGCGGCGGTGCGCCCGACATCGGACCCGAGCAGAAAGAGCTGATGCCGCCCGGGCAGCGCCATGCCGTGAGCCGCACGCAGGTACCCGGGATGGGCGAACAGCAGCTGCGGCGGCAACGCACCGGAACTGATCAGTTCCTGCGGACCGTAGAGGTCGCTGAGGATGGCGTCCAGCAGCGTGGCCCGCTGAGTGAGGCCCACCTCCAGGTCGTTCCAGTCCTCCGGGTCCAGCAGCAGTGGCAGCCCATCCAGACGCCAGGGCACCGGTAGCGCCGGCGTGTCGGGTCCGGGCACGCCCCCCGCGACGCGCCGCGGATCCATGTAGGTGATGCCGTCGCTGTCGACGAGGGTGCGGACTCGGTCCAGCAGACGGTCCAGGCCAGCACGGCCGCGCTGCGCGATAGCGTCGGCCAGGTCGGTCCAGCCCGGGCGGACGGTGCCGTCCGGCGCCAGAAATTCGTCATAACCCGCCTGGGTACCCCGGCGCCCGACCTCGAACAGTGCTCCCTGGGCGCGAGCACTGCGGTACTGCTCTATCAACGGGTTATCGCCCGAACCGAAGCCGGGTCCGATGGGAGCCCCCGAAGCAGGTGCTGCCACCGGCCGTACCTTCCTTCCCGTTCATGCGGTCCTACCTGCGTCCCACGGTTCTCGCACGGCGTAGATCCAGGATGCCAGGCGCCACCGCATCGGTGGACATGCGCGCTTGTTTCTCGCGCAAGTCTGACAAATCGACGCGGCCGGTGGTGTAACCGGTGGCATCGAAGCGCCGACCACGGCGTGCTTCGGCTGCCACCGCGTTGACGGGAGGGTCGTCGTAGGACCGGCCCCCCGGGTGCGACACGTGGTACGTACAGCCGCCGCGAGACAGGGCGTTGGCCGTGTCGATGAGCTCGAAGCGCAGCGGTTCGTCGACGGTGATGCTCGGGTGCAGCGCACTGGGCGGCTGCCACGCCCGGTACCGGACTCCGGCCACCTGCACATCCGGGTTGGCGGTGGAGAGCAACGGGATGGGTTCGCCGTTGCAGGTGACGACGTACCGGGAGCGATCGGCTCCGATCACCCGCACCTGCACGCGCTCGATCGAGGAGTCCACGTATCGCGCGGCGCCTCCCGCGGTGGCCTCCTCCCCCAGCACCCGCCACGGTTCGATGGCCCCGCGCAGTTCGATCTCGATACCGTCGAACACCGCGGTGCCGATCCGCGGGAACCGAAACTCGGTGAACGGATCGAGCCAGCTGGTCTCGAAGGCGATGCCATGCGCGCGCAGATCGGCCGCGACCTGCGCGATGTCGTGAATAATGAAGTGCGGCAACAAGTAGCGACCGTGCAGGTTTTCCCCGTGGCGGATCAACGGAGCACGCAAGGGCTGCTCCCAGAACCGGGCGACCAGAGCGCGGACCAGTAGCGACTGCACCATAGCCATCTGGAAATGCGGCGGCATCTCGAACCCACGCAACTCCAGCAGGCCCAGACGTCCACGAGCGCTGTCCGGGCTGTACAGCTTGTCGATGCAGAACTCGGCGCGATGGGTGTTTCCGGTGATGTCGGTAAGAAGATGCCGCAGCGCCCGATCGACATGCCACGGCGCGGCGCTAGCGGAGCCGCCCTCATCGGATGCGTCGCCTGCGGAGCGACCATCATGATCGGGCGCCTTGGTCAATCTATCGATCTCGGCGAAGGCAATTTCCAACTCGTACAACGCCTCTTCGCGCCCTTCGTCAACGCGGGGGGCCTGCGATGTGGTGCCGACGAAACGGCCGGAGAACAAGTACGACAACGCCGGGTGATGCTGCCAATACGTCAGCAGGGATACCAGCAGATCGGGCCGGCGCAACAGCGGTGACGTCGCCGGGGTACGACCCCCCAACGTGATGTGGTTGCCACCACCTGTGCCGGTGTGGGTCCCGTCCACGTCGAAAGACTCGGTGGTCAGCCGCGCTTTGCGTGCCTCGTCGTACAGCACCTGCAACTGCGCGGCCTGCTCGGCGAAACTGGCGGTCGGGGTCACGTTGACCTCGATCACCCCCGGATCGGGAGTGACGCTCATCGTCTCCAGACGCGAATCGGGCGGTGGTCCATACCCTTCGATCACCAGCGGACAGGTCACCGCCGCCTCGATACGTGCGATGAGATCCACGAAGTCGTCAACGTGTTCCAGCGGCGGCAGGAACAGATAGAGCAGACCGTCACGGATCTCCGCGACCAGCGCCGTGGTGGGCGCACCCTCGGCGGGCACCACCGCAGCCGCGGCGCCGGGGCGCGGTGCCTCGAGTTCGGCGGCGGCGCTGAGCGGGTCCGCCTCCGTCGGGTGCGGCGCAGGCTGCCAGGAGACCGCCTTCAGTGGGAGCCGCAGCCCGGCGGGAGAGTCGCCGTCTGCCAACACGATCCGGCCGCGGCGCAGTCTCCAGTCGGCGCTTTCCCAGCCGTCCTCGCCCCGATGCAGTGGCAGCACGTAGGCCGCCGGCTCGGTGACCGGCTCATCCAGCCGGTGCAGCAGGTCTGATCGCCGATCCGTCGCATCCTCGTGCGGCGCAAGGTCATCGACCGCTGTCACCGGATCTCCCGCGGGGCGCCGGACCGATGCGGCCAGCCGACTCAGCGGGTCCTCGTATGCCGCGCGCACCTGACTATCGGGCAGCCCGAGATCAGCCGCGAGCGCGGCGAGCAGCGCACGGTCGGCCCCTTCGGGTGTGGACCACTCGCGATCTTCGGCCCACGGGTCGGCCAGCAGCTCGGGGTCAGACCAGAGCGGTTGGCCGTCGCGGCGCCAATGCAAACCGATCTGCCACCGCGGCAGGGGTTCGCCGGGATACCACTTTCCCTGACTGCGCTGCACCAAACCCCTTGGTGCCCAGACCTCTTTGAGGCGAGCAGCAAGGCCGCTGGCAAGTACCCGTTTGTGGTCCCCATCCGCGGCGGTGGTCCATTGTTCGGAGACCTGGTCGTCGATCGACACGAAGGTCGGCTCACCACCCATCGTCAACCCGACCCCGGCCGAGTCGAGCCGGGCATCTATCTCCGCTCCCAGCGCGGTGACGGCCTCCCATGCCGACGCGGCGTACGGCAGGGTCACGCGCGGATCTTCGTGGACACGGGTGACGGTGTTGGAGAAGTCGAGGGTGGACTCGCACATATCGGTGGCGCCGGTAATCGCGGCGGATGTCGACGGATGCGGAGTGGCCGAGAGCGGTATGTGGCCCTCGCCCGCGAGCAGTCCCGAGGTGGGATCCAGACCCACCCATCCGGCGCCCGGAATGTACACCTCGGCCCAGGCGTGCAGGTCGGTGAAATCCGCAACCGGCCCCGAGGGCCCATCGATTGCCGCGATATCCGAGGTCAACTGGACCAGGTACCCGGACACAAAACGGGCGGCCAGCCCCTTCTGCCGCAGGATGGACACCAGCAGCCAGGCGGTGTCGCGACATGAACCGATGCCAACGGCCAGCGTGGTGTCGGGGCTCTGAACCCCCGGCTCCAACCGCACCGCGTAACCGACGTCCGCACACAGTGCCTGGTTGAGCGTGACGAGATAATCGATGATGCGGGTGGTGGGTGCCATGGTGAAGTTGGCGACCCAGGCCCGAACCAATTCACCCGGCCCAGAGCCGGGATCGGATTCGTCTACCGGTTTGAGATAGGGCTCGAGATCGGCCAACAACGCGGGCGGATACCCGAATCCGATGTGCTCGGCCCATTCCTCGATGAAGAAGTCGAATGGGTTGACCGACTTCAGATCGGCGATGAGTCCGACGGTGATGGACAGCTGTCGGGTGCGGTTCGGAAATACGACGCGGGCAAGGAAATTACCGAAGGCATCCTGTTGCCAGTTGATGAAATGATCTTCCGGGGCGATCCGCAGCGAGTACGCCTCAATGGGAGTTCGGGTATGCGGAGCTGGGCGCAACCGAATCTCGTGCGGGTGCACCTGCACGAGTCTGTCGAATGCGTAGCTGGTCCGATGCTCCAGCGCCACCTTGATGCCCATCGGCTGATCCCACCATAACCTGGGCTCACCCGCTTGGTCAGTGAATCAGGGCACGGCCCATCACCGTCCACCCGGAGTGGCGCGGGGACGACGGCATGTAGCTCGAGCGTGCGCATTCGGTTGAAAATTGGCCGAGAACCGACACCATGCGCACACTCGGTGCGACAGTTCCCGGCTAGCGGCGGCGCAGCTCGAAAATCGGGATGACGCGTTCAACCTTCCCCTGGTACTCACCGAAAATCGGTGCGAGCGCGACAATCTCCGCGTAGGCCTGCTCACGGTCCGGTCCGTCCAGCTCGACGGCATCAACCGCGTAGGTCTCCGATCCGACCTCGACCTGGGCCACCGGTTGGGCGCGCAAGTTGTGCACCCAACCGGGATCCCTGGGCGATCCGCGGAAAGAGCCGATGATGAGGGTTTTCCCGTCAACAGTGAGGTACACCAACGGACTCATCCGCGTCGCGCCGGTCTTCGCGCCCGTCGTAGTCAGCAGCAGCAGGTCGCCGTCGCCGAACGAGTCCACTCGCCCATCGTTCTGACGGAATTCCCGGGCGAGTTGCTCGTTGTAGGCCAGCACAGTTTCCCTATCGGGGATCCAGTGTGGATCGAGGTCATCGGTCACCCCGACAGCGTGTCACTCATGAGGACGCGGCCGGGGCGGTTCGGTTAGGTCCGGCGCAGCTCGAAGATCGGGATGGGCCTGGCGGTCTTCTCCTGGTACTCCGCGAACACGGGGACCTGCTCGACCACCTTCGGATACAGCGCGTCGCGCTCGTCAAGCGAAAGCTCGTGCGCGGCGACGTCGTATCCGTCGGTGCCGATGTCGATATGCGCATGTGGGTTCGCACGCAGGTTGTGCACCCAGGCGGGATCCTTGTCGGCACCACCGAACGAACCGACGATGTAGATCGTCTCGTCGATGTCGAAGTAGGCCAGCGGATTTAGGCGTTTCTGCCCGCTCTTGGCGCCGGTGTTCGTCAGCAGCAAGATCGGCACGCCGGCGAACTGTCCGCCGACGTCGCCGCCATTGGCATGGAACTCCCGGGCGATCCCGTCGTTGAATTCGTTGATCACGGCGGCGGGCTGCTCGTTGAAGGGTGTGTCATCGGTCACCCCACCAGAGTGCCACTGCTGCGCCGCGTTCTCAGGTTGCACTGTCAGGATGGCTGGGTGACGGTGGCCACCTCTCAGGATCGACGTTGGTTCGGTTCGACCGAAGTCCTGGTGGTGGCACTCATATCGATGGCCCTGGCAGCGGGCTGGTTACGTGGGATCGTCGACGGCAACGAGAAGCTCGCTACCGCCGGAACGGTGTTCTGCGGGGTGTTCGTCCAGGCCGTCCCCTTCCTTGCACTCGGCGTGATCGTGAGTGGCCTCGTCGCGACATTCGTCACCCCGGAACGGCTAGCCCGGTGGCTGCCGAATCGGTCCGCCGCCGCGGTCGCGGTGGCCGGCATCAGCGGTGCCGCACTGCCCGGCTGTGAATGTGGTTCGGTTCCCGTGGCGCGCCGGCTGTACGGACCCGGATCCGTCGGTGCGGCCGCACTCACGTTCATGCTGTCGGCACCGGCCATCAATCCGGTGGTGTTGGTCGCCACGGCCGTGGCCTTCCCCGGTCAGCCGAAGATGGTGTTGGCACGTGCGGTGGCATCCCTGTTGACCGCGATGGTGATGGGCATGGCCTGGTCGCGCTGGGGCCGGGACAGTTGGGTGACGCGCAGGCTGCCCACCGCGCACGCCGGATCCTCCTCGCGCTGGACGACATTCACCGAGGCGGCGCGGCACGATTTCCTGCAGGCGGCCTCGTACTTGGCCATCGGGGCAGTCGCCGCGGCGGCTTTGCATGTGCTGGTGCCCACGTGGGTGTTCGAGCATCTGGCGGGCAATCTGGTGGTCGGCGTGGTGACCATGGCACTGCTGGCGGTGGTGCTGGCGTTGTGTTCGGAGGCCGACGCCTTCGTGGCCGCGAGCATCACGATGATGCCGCTGATTCCGAGGCTGGTGTTTCTCGTGGTGGGACCGGCTGTCGACGTGAAGCTCATCGCGATGCAGTCGGGCATGTTTGGGCGGGCCTTCGCGGCCCGTTTCGCGCCGCTGACATTCGTGGTGGCCACCCTGGTCGCCACTGGTGTCGGCGTCGCGGTGTTGGAGGCCTCATGAGACGCGATACCGAGAACACGCTACTGATCCTGTTGGGGGTCAGCGTGGCGATGATCGCGGCGACCGGAACGTTCACCCGCTACGTCAAACCCGGGCTATTGCCGTGGCTGGCCGGGTCGGCGGTCGTCGTGATCGGTCTCGGGCTGGCCGCCGTCATCCGCGATGTCCGCAACGGCCACACCGACCACGATCACGACGGTCACGATGGTCACACCCACAAGCACGGCGCCACATGGTTTTTGGTGCTGCCCGTCGTTCTGCTGATCTTCATCGTGCCGCCGGCCCTCAGCGCGCGCTCCATCGCTCCGGCCAACATCACTGCTTCCGTCAATACGCCCCGGCGTGCCTTTCCCCCACTGCCGCCGGGCGACGCGCCCACGGTGTCGCTGCCGGAGGTGCTGATGCGCATTGCCGCCGGCTCCTCGGACACCCTGAAGGGCCGCACGATCACCGTCACAGGATTCACGTTCAAAGAGGGCGAACGCACCGACCTGGCCAAGATCGTCATCGTCTGTTGTGCCGCGGATGCACAGTTGGCGCGCTTGCAGATGTCTGGGCCCGCCGCGGTTTCCGCGTCTGCGCTTCCGGAGAACACCTGGGTGTCGGTGACCGGAACCGTGCCGGACGGGCAGAGCTATCGTGGCCCCTCGTCGATTCCCGTCATCGAGGTCACCGGGGTAACTCGCACCGATCCGCCCAAGAGCACCTACTAGAGGGAGTCTCGTTGCGCTACAAGGCATACCTGTTCGACGTGCAGGGCACGCTGCTCGACTTCTTCGAGCCGGTGTCACACGCGGTTGCCGAGTACGCCCCCGACGTCGACGCCGCGGCATTCACGCGGGCCTGGCGCACAGACTATTTCGAGCGTGTCTCGAGTCTGACTCAGTCGGTCGACGACTGGACCCGGGTGCAGGATCTGTATGCGGCCGGTTTCGCCGATGTCTGCGGGACATTCGGACTGGCGCGCCCGGAGCATGCCACCGCGAATGCGGTCGCATCCAGCTGGCAACGGCTGGTTCCGTGGCCCGACGTGCCCGCCGGCCTGTCGGCCCTGCGGTCGCGGGCCGCCATCGCGACGCTCTCCAACACCGATATGGCCACCATGGTGAATCTGTTCAAACGCCTGGGCATTTCGTGGGACGCGGTGCTGACCGCCGAGGTGTTCGGGCACTTCAAGCCGCACCCGATGGTGTACCGGCATGCGCTGCGCTACCTGGGGGTGGAGCCCGGTGAGGCGGCGATGGTGGCGGCGCATCCATATGACCTGCGGGCCGCACGAGACATCGGTATGGGCACTGTCTTCGTCTCACGACCGGACGAATACGGTGACCCCGCATTCGCTCACACCGATCCCGATGCGGAGTTCGATCAGCGAGTCACCGACATCGGCGAGATCGTCTAGCGCAGCCCTCGCGGCCGCACCAGCAACACCAACACCCCCGCCAGAACGATGCCAAAAAGGTTGACCGCCAGCTGCAGCGCGGACAACCCGGCGATATCCCATTCCCCCACCGTGGCCGCCACCACCGCAAGTCCCGCCGCTGGCACAGTGGTAACCGAGATGAACACGCCCACCAGGGCTGCCGATTTCGCCGACATCAACGAGAGCATGCCCGCGGCACCGGCCAACAACGCGACCACCAATGAGAACGGCCCCACCTGGAACACGAAGTCGACCTGCTGCAGCTCACGCACACTCTTCAACGTGACCCACCCGGCGGCCTCGGCGGCCAGCGTGCCAACGGCGGTGACCCCCATCGCCACCGGGAAACCGACAAGCAACGCCAGTAGCGACCGCCGGGCCAGCGGCCATGTGCGCCGCACAATCGAAACCGCCAACGCGGCAAGCGGACCGAACTCGGGTCCAACCACCATCGCACCCACGATGGTGACCGGCGAATCGGTGACCACACCGACAGCGGCGATCAGGCAGGCCAGGCATAAGAAGGCCAGAAATGTCAGGTTGAGGGTGGACTCCTCGCGGGTGCGCCCGATCAGCTCGTCCCAGATGACGGCGTCGGCAGGGTCGCCTTCGGCGTCGTCCTCGGCCTCATAGGCGGTCTGCGAGATGACCGTGTCGAGCACCTCCGCGGTGATCGATCCACGCTTGTCGATATCGATCGACTTGAGCCCGTCGAGCACCTCATTGGCGGTCTCGCGAGCGACATCGGCAGTGATGACATCGCCGGCCGGGCTGATCGCAGCCTTGGGCACGCGGACGATGTGCGCGACGCCGGTGGTGGTGGACAGGAATTCCACCACCTGATCCGACAGGTCGGCAGGCGCGATCACCCTGACGTGCAGCACGGGCGCTACGCGTCCGCCGGCTCGCTCACTTTGTCGGCCTTTTCGGGTTTGGCGTCAATCCCGGATTCCTTGCGCTGGGCCGCCGTGATCGGGGCCGGCGCGTCGGTCAGTGGATCCACGCCGCCACCGGACTTCGGGAAGGCGATGACCTCACGGATCGAGGATGTACCGGCCAGCAACGCGGTTACCCGGTCCCAGCCGAAGGCGATGCCACCGTGCGGAGGCGCACCGAAGGCGAAAGCGTCCAACAGGAACCCGAATTTCTCCTGAGCATCCTCGTTGCTGATGCCCATCACCTGGAACACCCGTTCCTGAACGTCGCGACGGTGAATACGGATCGAACCGCCACCGATCTCATGCCCGTTGCACACGATGTCGTAGGCGTAGGCCAGTGCCGACCCCGGATCGGTGTCAAAGGTGTTCTCCGACTCCGGTTTCGGCGAAGTGAAGGCGTGGTGCACCGCAGTCCACGCACCCGAGCCGACGGCCACGTCACCGGCGGCAGTCGCGTCACCGGCGGGTTCGAAGAGCGGAGCGTCCACCACCCAGGTGAAGGCCCAGGCGTCGGGGTCGATCAGCCCGAGGCGCTGCGCTACCTCACCACGCACCGAGCCCAACAACGCGCGCGACGACTTGGCGGCGCCTGCCGAGAAGAAGATGCAGTCACCCGGGTTGGCGCCGACATGCGCGGCCAGCCCGTCACGTTCCGCGTCGGACAGATTCTTGGCGACGGGTCCGCCGAGGGTGCCGTCCTCGGCCACCAGCACATATGCCAGCCCCTTGTGCCCGCGCTGCTTGGCGAACTCCTGCCAGCCGTCCAGGGTGCGGCGTGGCTGATCGGCACCGCCGGGCATCACCACCGCGCCCACGTACGGCGCCTGGAACACCCGGAAGCTGGTCTCGGAGAAGTAGTCGGTGCACTCCACCAGCTCCAGCCCGAACCGCAGGTCCGGCTTGTCACTGCCGTAGCGGCGCATCGCCTCGGCATACGTGATGCGGGCGATGGGCGTCGGCACGTGATAGCCGATCAGGTCCCACAGTGCGACGAGGATCTCCTCGGCCAGCGCGATGACATCGTCCTGGTCCACGAAGCTCATCTCGATGTCGAGCTGGGTGAACTCGGGCTGCCGGTCCGCGCGGAAATCCTCATCCCGGTAGCAGCGCGCGATCTGGTAGTACCGCTCCATGCCGGCGACCATGAGCAGCTGCTTGAACAGCTGCGGGCTTTGCGGCAGCGCATAGAAGCTGCCCGGCTGCAGACGCGCCGGGACCAGGAAGTCGCGTGCTCCCTCCGGTGTCGACCGCGTCAGTGTCGGGGTCTCCACCTCGACGAAATCGTGGCGGGACAGCACGGTGCGTGCCGCGGTGTTCGCCTTGGAACGCAACCTGATTGCGTTGCCGGGCCCCTCGCGGCGCAGGTCCAGGTAGCGGTACCGCAGGCGCGCTTCTTCGCCCGCGGTCTCGTCGAGCTGGAACGGCAGCGGCGCGCTCTCGTTGAGCACCTTCAGTTCGGCGGCGTTGACCTCGATCTGACCGGTGGCGATCTCGTCGTTGGCGTTGCCATCGGGCCGGACCTCCACGACACCGGTGACCTCGACGCAGAACTCGGCGCGCAACCGATGGGCCTGCTCGAGCACCGCGTCATCGCGGAACACGACCTGGGATACGCCGGAGGCGTCACGCAGATCGATGAAGATGACGCCACCGTGGTCACGCCGCCGGGCTACCCAGCCGGCAAGCGTCACTCTCTGCCCGGCGTTCGACTCCCGCAACGAACCGGCGTCATGAGTGCGCAGCACGAAAGATCCCTTCGAAAAAAATCAGTGTTGAGACATTTGAGCCTAGCGGTCCGCGCTCGGGCCCAGGACACCGCAGTAGGCCAAATACCGACGTCCGCTCAGCTAATGTTGACGCGTGCGCAGACCCGGCGCTTGGCGCCCGCTTTACCGGTGGTTGACGGTGCTTATCGGGACGGCGACGCTGACCGGCCTGAGCAACCTACCCGCGTCCTCTGCTGATCCGAAATTCCCGGATATCTACAAGCTCGAAGTGGTTCCTGCCGCCACCTTCGCGAACCCCGACCAACGCCACCAGTACGGCGGGCAGCCGCCTGCTGATTTGGACTGGGACCTGCAATTTCGCACCAAAGAGGGTGTGGTGTGCGCGAATTTCTTCTGGAAGGTCTCCGGCACGCTGATCTGCCAGGGCCCTGTGCCGGGCGCACCGGCGGGCACGGTGGGCGTGGACCTGAGTCAGATCACATTCGACAATGACCTCGGGCCCGCGAGCTTCCGCACCCATCTCACGCCGAGATTCCCTGCGGCCGAAGATGTTCCACTGCTCGAACCGGGGCAACAGCTACGGGTGCTGGGCCCCGATTTCACCTGTGGGATCCCGGGCGACGGAGTGCTCGCCTGCCGATTCAAGCCCACCACCTACTCATCGAAGGCCGACCACGGATTCGTCATCGCGCCCGCGGGCAGCTGGGTGTTCTGAGACGGCTCAGTGCACCTGAGCCCAGGCGATGCGGCGCACCGAGTCCGGGTCTTCGATGGTGACATCGGATCGTGACCGGATGATCCGGGTTCGTCGACCGTCCGCGCCGTAAGTGGGCCAGTCCTGCGGCCCCGCTCCGGTGGCGAAGTCCAGCCAGGCCCGTTGCATGCGCCGCCCGACAGACGGCATCATCCGCGCGCCCAAGGGGCTCAACAACATGCCCACGAAGGATCCATAGCTGTGCTGGACGTGCACGATCTCGCTGCCGTGGGTGGCGCCCAGGCCAAGGAGCTTGAGTCCCCACGCGGTGTGATCGAAGCGGTACATGTAGGTATCGACGAAGGCGCTGTAGGCGTCGGCGAAGGCCCACATGGGGGCGGCGAACATGGCATCGGAGCCCACCGCGACGAGCGCCTGGCGGCTCGGATATCCCGGGTAGGAGGCGATGATCGCGTCTTGATACTCCGGGCCCACTCGATTGAAGTAGCCGTTGACCGTCGGTTCCGTGGTGGGCAGCATCGGCGGTTTCACACGGGCGAACATCGATGCCTCATGGCTGTTGGACCCGATGATGAGCGGCACCTGATGCACTTCGCCGCGCCGAGCCGCCTCGATTGGGTGATGCGGCAGCAGCTCGGTGCCGTGCGCGAGCCCGTATCCGAGGACCGGGGTGTCGGTCGCGCTCTCAATCTGCAGTTTGGCCGCGCCGCGGCGCAGTTCGCGCTGCGGCAGGACCTTGAGTCTGCTCGGGTCGGTGACGTCGAGTAGCTCGAGGTACCGATGTGCACGCCGGTCACGCAGCGCCTTGTCGGCGATCAGTGGCAGTGCCGGACTCTGTGCGATGGCGCGGCCGAACAGTCCTTCCGCCGCCGGACTCGCCAGCAGCGCCAGCACCGATGTCGCTCCGGCCGACTCACCGAAGATCGTGACGTGCTCGGGGTCGCCGCCGAAGGCCGCGATGTTGTCCCGCACCCACGTGAGCGCGGCGATCTGATCGCGTAGGGCCAGGTTGTCGTCGAAGCCCTCCCCCAGCGCGCTGAGTTCCAACCCGCCCAGGGCTCCGATGCGGTAGGTGACATTGACGACGACGACGTTGCCGTTGGCGGCGAGCCGCGCCCCGCTGTACAACTCCAGTTGGCCGGCGCCGAACACGAAGGCACCGCCGGGTATCCACACCATCACCGGCAGGCTGGCGCGCACGTCCGGCGACCACACGGTGAGAGTCAGGCACTCTTCGCCCCGAATCTTCGGGTCATCGCGTCCGGCGCCCACGAACGATTTTCCTTGTGGGGGCAATGGAGCGTGCTCGATGGCATCGCGCACGCCGTCCCAGGGCTCCAACGGCACGGGTGCCAGGAATCGAAGCTGCTCGACGGGCTGCTGCGCGTACGGCACCCCGCGCCAGACCGAAACCCCACCGTCGATGGTGCCGCGCAGATCCCCCAATGGCGTGCGGACGATTGTCGGTAGGGCGACGTCAACGGCCACGTATCGAATCGTAGTGCGGGTGGGGGCGAGCTGCCGGTGACGACAAGCCGAGCCGTGGGTGAAAAACTCGCCGACCCTCTAGCGACCCGGGCGTCGCTGGAGTATGCAAAGGTGGGCGGCAGCGCGAGCAACGATCGCCCCGGAACACATGGGAGTGGCAGACCAATGACCTTCAACGAAGGCATGCAGATCGACACCAGCACCACCTCGGGCGGTGGCATGGGCCGCGGCCCCAAGATGGCCATCGGCGGTGGCGTGGGCGGGTTACTGATCGCGGTGGTGGTGATGCTGCTCGGCGGCGACCCCAGCCAGGTCCTGCAGCAACAGGGCCAACAGCAGGTGGGCCCGGCCCAGGAGCAGACCCAGGATTTCAGCCACTGCAAGACCGGTGCTGACGCGAACAAGGCGCTGGACTGCCGCATCATCGCCACCGGCAACTCGGTGGACGCCGTCTGGACACAGATCCTCGGCCCGAAGTACCCGCGACCGAACGTCAAGCTGTTCAGCAACCAGGTGAATACCGGATGCGGTGCGGCCACCACCGAGGTGGGCCCCTTCTACTGCCCCGCCGACCGCACCGCCTACTTCGACACCAGTTTCTTCCAGGTTCTGGTTGACCAGTTCGGTTCCAGCGGAGGCCCGTTGGCACAGGAGTACGTGGTGGCCCACGAGTTCGGTCACCATGTCCAGAACCTGTTCGGCGTGCTGGGCAAGAACCATCGCTGCGCGGAGGGGCAGGCCGGCGGCGGCGTCTGCACCGAGTTGCAGGCCGACTGCTACGCCGGCGTCTGGGCGAAGCACGCGTCGACCACCGTCCAGGAAAACACCGGTGTTCCCTTCCTGAAGCCCTTGACAGATCAGGACATTCGGGACGCGCTGTCGGCGGCGTCATCGGTCGGCGATGACCGCATCCAGAAGCGGGCGACCGGACGGGTCAACCCCGAGGCGTGGTCCCATGGCTCGTCCGAGCAGCGCCAGCGGTGGTTCACACAGGGATACAGCACCGGCGACTACCGCACCTGCGACACCTTCAATGCCCAGAGCCTGAACTAGATTCAGGGGCCCGCTAGAACAGGGTGGGCTCCAGCACGGGCGCCGTTTTCGGTGTCCTCGCCGGAGTTTCCTCCCGGCGTGACGCCAGCCCGTACTTGCTGACCAGCGGCGCCACTCGCTCACGCAACCATGCCCGATACTCGGCGGGTACGTATGCACCCTTGCGGTACAGCTCGCGATATCGGCCGACAAGCTCGGGGTGGGAGTCCGATATCCAGGACATGAACCAGCCGCGTGTCGTCCCGCGTAAATGCAGAGGGAAGACCGTCACACCCGCCGCGCCGGCATCCGCGATGCGGCTCAACAGATCGTCGAGGTGCTCCACCGTGTCAGTCAGAAACGGAAGCACCGGCGCCACCATCACATGCGGTTCGAATCCGGCCTCACGTGCCGCGGCGATCAGCGACAGTCGCGCTTGCGGCGAGGGCACTCCGGACTCAACTTCCTGATGTAGTACCTCATCGCCTATGGCCAGTGATATCCCCAGACTCACCGGGACCTGCTGGGCCGCCTCGGCCAGCAGCGGTAGGTCCCTGCGCAGCAGGGTACCTTTGGTCAGAATTGATATGGGCGTGCCCGAATCTGCCAGCACCGCAATGACGCCCGGCATCAGCTGATAGCGCCCTTCGGCCCGCTGATACGGATCGGTGTTGGTGCCGAGCGCGACCGTCTCACGGCCCCATGACTTGCGCGCCAGTTCCTTTCTGAGCACCGGAACCAGATTGGTTTTCACCACGATCTGGTTGTCGAAATCAGCGCCGCTGTCGAACTCCAGGTACTCATGTGTCGGCCGGGCGAAACAATAGCGGCAGGCATGCGCACAACCGCGAAACGCATTGACCGTGAACCGAAACGGCAGCATCGACACGGCCGGAACCTTGTTGAGCGCAGATTTGCACAGCACCTCATGGAATGTGATGCCCTCGAATTCGGGTGTGCGCACACTGCGCACCAGACCGATACGCTCCAAGCCAGGGAGCGCGCCATCCTCGGCGTCCAGCGTCTGACCGTGCCACCGCATGCCTCTATGCGAACATATGTTCGATGCCCTGTCAATCCCCCGCGCCCTGTCAGAACGCGAATCTAGGCTTGGCGCCATGAAGCAGCAGTTGCACTTTGTCACCATCGCCGCAACGGATCTGGATGCCACCCGCGATTTCTATGGCGCGCTGGGCTGGGCCCCGCTGCTGGATGTCGAGGGTGAAATCATCTTCTACCAAAGCGCGCCGGGACAATTGCTGGGCTTCTTCCTCGCGGACAAGTTCAACGAGGATCTCGCCACGTCCGGCGATCATGCACGAGTCTCGGGAATCACGTTGGCGCACAACGTCTATTCCGCGGCAGATGTGAGTGCGTTGGCCGACGTCATGGCTGCCGCCGGCGGCACGATCCTCAAAGCTCCGCAGCCCAGCCAGTTCGGCGGGGTCTTCCATGCTCACATCCAGGACCCCAACGGGCTGATCTGGGAAATCGCCCACAACCCCGGTTGGCGGGTCGATCCCGACGGATCCGTGCACCTCGGCGGCTGACACCATACGCGTCCCCGACGGCGGCCTGATTGACTTAGGGCGTGACGGATACCGCGACCGAACTCCTGTTTTCCTACGGCACCCTGCAGCAGCCCGAAGTGCAGCGCACCACCTTCGGGCAGGAACTCGACGGACATACCGATGCCATCGTCGGATTCGATCTGGACTACGTGACCATCACCGACCCGCATGTCATCGCGAGCAGTGGCAGCGATCGCCATCCCATCCTGCGCCCGTCGGCCGATGCCGCGGCGGAGGTTCCCGGGACGGTTTTCTCCATCACGGCCGAACAGCTGGCCGCTGCCGACGAGTACGAAGTCGATGACTACCGGCGTATTTCGGTGCCGCTGCGCTCCGGCGCCACGGCCTGGGTCTACGTATTCGCCGGCTGATCGAACATGATCACTTGACGGATGGCCAGCCCGTCGGCAAGCAGATCCATTGCCTCGTTGATGTGTGCGAGTTCTATCCGGGACGAAATAAGTTTCTCCACAGGCAATTTCCCCGCTCGCCACAGTTGCGCGTAGCGCGGAATGTCCCGGGACGGCACAGCCGTCCCCAGGTAGCTACCCACCACGGTGCGCGCCTCCGCGGTCAGCGTCAGCGGAGAGACGTACGCCCGTGCCGCCGGGGCGGGCAGTCCAACGGTAACGGTCGTCCCGCCCGGTCGGGTGGCGGCGAAAGCCATCTCGAAGGCCCGCGGATGCCCGGCGCATTCAATCACATAGCGCGCCGTAATTCCTTGTTCCGCAAGCTCATCGGGTAGGTATGCCTCGGTGGCGCCGAGCTCTACGGCACGGACGCGTTTTTGCCCAACGGTGTCCACGGCGATGATTCTCTCCACCCCTATCGCCTTGGCGGTGATGATCGCGGCCATCCCGACGCCGCCCAGCCCCACCACCATGACCGCGTCCTTCGGTTCAGGTTTCGCGACATTGAGCACCGCGCCACCCCCGGTGAGCACCGCGCAGCCGAGAACCGCCGCGATATCGGGGGGTATGTCCATGCCGACCGGCACCACAGAGGCCCGATCGACCACCGCGTGAGTCGCAAAGGCCGATACCCCGAGGTGATGGTGGATGGGCGCACCCGCGCGGTGCAGACGCAGACCGTTACCCAACAGCCGGCCCGCGTTGTTCGTCGCCGAGCCGGCCGAGCATGGCAACCGCCCGTTCTCGGCGCAGGCCTCGCATTGTTCGCATCGAGGCAGAAAGGTCATCACCACACGCTGACCGCACCGGATGTCCGTCACCGCGGTTCCCACGTCCACCACGATTCCTGCCGCTTCGTGCCCAAGCAGCATGGGCAACGGGCGGATCCGGTTGCCGTCGACCACACTGAGATCCGAATGACAGACACCCGCCGCTTCGATCCGGACGAGTAGCTCTGTCGGCCCCGGTTCGGCCAGGTCGACCTCACCGACGGAGATCGGCCGTGACAGTGCGAAAGGCCTTGCCCGACCGGATTCTTCAAGTACGGCGGCAGTGACCTTCATCGAGGTCACCGATTCCGCGCCAAGGACTCGAATGCCGCATCGGTGTGCCGCAATGCTTCATCGATATCGGCATCGGTGTGTGCGGCGCCGAGGAACCAGTTGTGGTACGGATGCACGTAGATACCGCGAGCACCGGCCTCGTCACACCAGCGCCGGGTGAGGGCGAAGTCGTCGTCATCGGCGAAGTGAAGCAACGGCATCTGCACCGGGCCGGACTGGGTGATCTCGAATCCGTGGGAGTGTGCCTGCGCGGCAAGCCCGTCCCGTAGACGCTGCCCGGCCCGCCGGATGTCCTGCAACGCGTCGGTATCCCGCAGCTCGGTGATGGTGGCGATTCCCGCCGCCATCGACACCGCGGAGAACCAGAAGGAACCCGTGGTAAAAATCTGCGTCGCCGCCTCGCGCAACGCATCGGTTCCGGTGACGGCCGCCAATGCGTATCCGTTCGCGATCGCCTTCGACCACGCAGACAGATCGGGGCGCACGCCCAGCGGCTCCCAGCTGCCCGCCAGCGCGAGCCGGAATCCACAGCGCACATCGTCAAGGATCAGCGCCGCCCCCGTCCTGTCACACAGTGCGCGTAGTCCACACGCGAATTCCGGATCGACGAGCTCCTGATCGCGGTACATGTCATGCCGGAATGGACAGACGATGATGGCCGCGAGATCGTCACCGGCGCGCTCGGCGGCGGCGTATACCGAAGGCAGATCGTTGAATTCGAAGTAGTCCAAGTGGGCCCGGTCCTCATGGGTGACACCGGCATTCACCGGTGTGCACCACGGCACAGCCCCGTGATACGCACCGCGCGCCATCAGCACTTTGCGCCGTCCGGTCGCTGCGCGGGCAATGGTCAGACACGCAGTGGTGGCATCGGTCCCGTTTTTGGCCAACAGTGCCCAATCCGCATGCGCAATGGTGTCGACCAACAGCTCGGCCAGTTCCACCATGACGGGCGCGGCCCCGTTGAGACAGTCACCGCGCGCAATCTGACGCTCGACCGCACGCTGCACGCCTGGGTGACGATGGCCCAGGACCACCGGACCCCAGCCACACATGAAATCGAGGTAGGTTTTGCCCTCGGTGTCTGTCAGGCGGCAGCCCTCACCGCTAACCATGTACTGCGGCAAGGTGTCCGAGAATCCGCGGACATTCATATGTCCGTAGATTCCCCCGGGGATGACGGCCGACGCGCGCTTGGACAGGCCGGTGTCATTGTCGGCGGTCACCGGAGCAGCTCCTTGGCGACCTCGGCGATACCCGGCGCGTCCAAACGGTACGCCGCGTACAGCGCGGCCGGCGGCCCGACCGGGATGTATTCGTCGGGTACACCATGCTTACGGAACCGCACGCCCTGAACACCAGCCGCGAACAAGGCCTCCGCCACCGCCGAGCCGAGCCCATTGGTGATGTTGTGCTCCTCAACAGTCAGGATGGCGCCGGTCTCGAGCGCGGCGACGAGCACCTCGTCGGTATCCACTCGACTCACCGTGTGCATATCGACAACCCTTGTGCTGATACCGCATTCGGCCAGCTCCGCAGCCGCCTCCAACGCGGGATGTACCTCGGTTCCGGTGGCGATGATGGTCAGGTCCGTGCCCTCCCGGACTCTGATGGCCCGACCGAACGTGATCTGCGGAACCGCCGGATAGACCTCAGGATCACGACCACGGCCCAACCGGATGTACATGGCGCCGGGATGGTCCACGGCCGCACGCAGAATGGCCCGCAGGTGGTTGGCATCGGTGGCGCATACGACGGTCAACTCGGCGAATGTGCGCAACACGCCCAGGTCTTCCAGCGCGTGGTGACTGGTGCCGTAGAACCCCATCGACATGCCCGAGTGGTGACCGACGATGCGCACCGGCATCCGCGGATAGGCGCAGTCGGTCCGAATCTGCTCGGCGCACAACAACGCCGAGAACGAGGCGAAGGTCGCCGCGAAAGGCACATAGCCGCACGAGGCGATGCCTGCCGCCGTGGTGATCATGCCCTTCTCGGCAATCCCCATGTTGAAGAACCGATCCGGGTGCCGTTCGGCAAAATCGGTGGCACGGTTCGCACTGGCAAGGTCCGCGGTGAGCACCACGACGCGTGGGTCCGCGTCCGCGAGGTCGGCGAGCTCGTCACCGAACACGAACGCCGGGATCGAACTGACATCACTGCCGTCGAACGAACGTTTGTCGCGCAGCTCGGTGGCGCCGCCCCCGAAAATCTCTGCCTGATCCTGAGTCTCGGTCATTTCACTGCCTCCAGCGGGAGCAGGCCGGCTTCCAGCTCCGCGATCACGTTGTCGTAGTCGGCCCCAACAAGATTGCCGACATGCCAGTCGGGGTTGTATTCCATGAGCCGCACTCCGCGTCCCTTCACGGTGTCCGCCACAATCAGTTGCGGCGGGCCGTCCGCCACGTTCGGCAGACTGTCGAACACATCGAGCAGCGCATCCAGGTCGTGACCGTCCACCCGATGTGTCTGCCAGCCAAAAGCACCAAAACGGTCTTCGATGGGCTCGACGGCCATCACGTCATCGGTGAATCCGTCGATGCACAACATGTTGCGATCGACGATGGCGACCAGGCGCCCCAGCCGATAGTGACCCGCGGCATTTGCCGCCTCCCATATCTGTCCCTCGTGCAGCTCGCCATCGCCGAGCATGCAGAAGGTCCTATACAGTCGCTTGCCCACGCGTCCGGCCAAGGCCATCCCGACGGCGATCGAGAGCCCGTGCCCGAGCGAACCCGAGCTGAAGTCCACGCCGCGTACCTTTTTCATATCGGGGTGGTCGCCGAAGGGGCTACCCAACCGGGTGTAGCTCTCGAGCTCCGAGGGATCGAAGTAGCCGACATCGGCCAGAATCGGGTACAGCCCGATTGCCGCGTGGCCCTTGCTGAGGACGAACCGGTCACGGTCAGGCCACTTCGCATCGGCGGAGTTGTATTGCAAGATCTCGTAATACAGCGCCGAGAAGAGCTCCGCCGCCGAGAACGAGGATGTGTAGTGGCCGGCGCCCGCGATCCTGGACAGGCGCACCGTCTCCAGACGGACGAACTTGGCGCGGTCGGCAAGGTGTTTCACCAGGGCGGCGCGGTCGGGCGTTCCCTTGGTCGGAATCATCGGTTTCTGCTCCTTTGCAGGTGACGAGGCTTGGATGCCACCTCGATCGCCAACGGTGTTGTGGCGCAACAGGTGCGATTTCTTATCCCGGCCTGATTCAGCCGGCACCCCGCTATGGTGGGATATGCTTCGAACGGATACCCGACATGCTGAACTTCCTTCGGAATTCCACCCAAACCAAGTACTTTTTTCGTCGGCCATCCGTATCGTCCAGGTGAATCCGAACGAATTGCCGCATCCGAACCGGAGCGGTACCTACATCAATCCGGCCGATCAGGAGGTCATGCATGCAGCGGTATGAAGACGAACGGGCACGCGACATCAAGACCGACGAGATTGACGAGTTGCTCCTGTGGGAGCTCAACGCCAACGGTCGTATCCCCAACAACGAGCTATCGCGCAAGGCGGGAATCGCGCCATCGACCTGCCACGCACGTATCAAGCGACTCGAACAACTGGGTTTGATCAAGTCGATCAACGCCTTTGTGGACTACGAGGCCCTCGGGTTCCCGGTGCAAGCCATCGTGTTTGTCCGGCTACCTCCCCCAGCCCGGGATCAGGTCAAGGACTACGCCAGTCGGGTGATTCAGTTTCCCCAGGTGCTCAACGTGTTTCACATGGGCGGGCCCGATGATTTCCTGATTCATGTGGCCTGTACGTCCACGAGCCAGCTGCGTGATTTCGTCGCCGCCAAGCTCAGCTCCGGCCCCGTCGCCGCCACCACCACCAGCATTGTCTTCGACCATTACATCGGCGTGCAGCACATGGAGTACGTCAGTGGCTACGAGGAAATGCGGCGGCCGATCCACTAATCACCGAAGAACATTCGGCCAGCGCCCTCCCCGGGCCCCATCAGACCGAAATTCTTCGCGACATGAGGCTCGGGCCGGGCACGATGTTCGGAGTTCGTCCGCCGTGGGCGCATATTTCGCATCATGGGCGCGTCGGCCCAACGCGTGAGTGCGTAGGCCATGCCCGCGAGAGGAACTCACGAATGAGCGCACCGATGCACACGCTGATCAGACACCGAATGTCGATAGCCGGCCAGGCGCGCGACAGCGCCTCCGGCGAGGTCATCGAGATCCGGAACAAGTTTGATGACAACCTCATCGGCACCGTGCCCGCCGGTACTGTCCAGGACGCCCAGGATGCTCTGGACGCCGCCCCTGACGGATTCCAAGCCTGGTCCGAGACACCGACATTCCGCAGGGCTGCGATCCTCAAGGAGGCTGCGGCACAGATCCGTTCTCGTCGGGATGAGCTCAGCGCGATGCTTTCGGCCGAGAACGGCAAGACATTCACTCACGCTCAGCTGGAGATCGACACGACGGCGCGCATCTTTGACGGCTTCGCCGAGGAGTCCAAACGGCTGTTCGGGCAGACCATTCCGCTCGACATCCAGGACGGCATGCAGAGTGATCTGATGGTGACGATCCGTGAACCGCTGGGGATCATGGTCGGCATCGTCCCGTTCAACTTTCCCGCCGAGCTCTACGCGCACAAGGTCGGGGCTGCGCTCGCCGCCGGCAATGCCATGATCGTCAAATCCCCGGAGGACGACCCACTCGTCACCATCATGCTGACGGAGATCCTGCACCGCGCCGGAGTCCCCGGTGCCGCACTGCAATTGGTGACAGGCTACGGCGACATCGTCGGCGACCACCTGTCCAAGAGCCCGGATATCGCGGCTGTCACGTTCACCGGCAGCACCGCGGTCGGCGCGATCATCGCGGCCAACGCGGGCAGGAACATCGTGCGGGTGTTCCTCGAATTGAGCGGCAACGACGCGTTCATCGTCTGCGAGGACGCCGATCTCGATGCGGCGGCGGATCACGCCATCGCGGGCCGCACCTATGCCAACGGCCAGGTCTGCGTCGCCACCAAGCGCATCATGGTGGTGCGCTCCCGGTACGAGGAATTCCTTGCCCTGCTGAGCAGCCGAGTCGGTGCCCTGCGCGTGGGCGATCCATCATGCGAAACCACCGACGTAGGCCCGCTGATCACCATGGAGGCCGCATGTACCGTCGAGCGGCAGATCCTGGACGCGGTCGAGCAGGGCGCACGCCTGCTGGTCGGGGGCACTCGGCGGGGCGCCTTCATCGACCCCGCGCTGTTGGAGATCGACACCAACGTTGGTATCGCCACGGACACAGAGATCTTCGGCCCGGTGTTCGCGGTCCTGGCGGTGGACGATCTCGATGCGGCCATCGACATCGCCAACTCCTCGCAGTTCGGCTTGAACGCGGCAGTTTTCACCAACGATCTCCATCGCGCCATCGACGCCGGGCGGCGAATCAAGGCAGGCATCGTTTCGGTCAACGGCGGCAACACCTATCGGCCAGATGTGGCGGCGTTCGGCGGATACAAGAAAAGTGGCCTGGGTCGCGAGGGAATCGCCTACACCCTTGACGAATTCACCCAAGTCAAAAGCATCGTGCTACGCGGGGTACTCGACTCCGAGTGAAATGCCACCGCACACGCCCGCACTGTCCGACAATGCCGTCAGAAGGTGACAACGATGATCAACGCATCGCACACTGAATCCCAGGAAACCGTCGACTCCCCCAGCATGCTGAACCGTGGGCTCGGGGTCGGGTCAATCGTGTTCATGGTCGTCGCGGCGGCTGCCCCTCTCGCCGTCGTGACCGCCAGCATTCCCATCGTCATCGCGGTCAGCGCCAGCACCGCGGCACCGCAGTTCTTTCTGGTGGCAATGATCGTGCTGGCACTGTTTTCGGTCGGCTTCACCTCGATGAGCACGTACGTGCCGAATGCCGGCGCGTTCTACTCGTACATCCAATGCGGACTGGGCCGCCATATCGGTGTCGGCGCCGCCGCGCTGGCGCTGGGTTCGTATGCGGTGATGCTCCTGGGGCTCTACGCCTATCTGGGCGTCGCGACCTCCGCGTTGCTCACGACTGTCCACGTCGGCGTGCCGTGGTGGGCCAGCGCTCTCGGATGGATCTCGTTGGTCGGGATTCTCGGGTACCGCGATATCGAACTCAGCTCGAAAGTGCTGGGTGTCTTGCTCATCGCCGAGACACTCGCCGTCGTCCTCGTCGACATCGGCATCATCTCCGGCGGCGGAGCCGCCGGACTTACGCTGGAACCGTTGTCGCCCAAAGCATTCGCGACAGGCGCGCCCAGTCTGGGCCTGATGTTCGGATTCTTCTCCTTCATCGGGTTCGAGGCCACGGCAGTCTTTCGCAACGAGGCCAAGGACCCCGATCGGACCATCCCCCGTGCGACATTCATCGCGGTGGTCTTCATCGGCCTGTTCTACGCCCTGGCCGCATGGGCAGTGGTCACGGGGCTGGGTACGGACAACGCGGTCGGCGTGGCATCGGCGGAGCCGGAGGCCGTAGTACAGAATCTGGCTCGCAGTTATGTCTCGCCCATTCTGACCGACGTGATCCAGGTGCTGCTGGTGACGAGCTTCTTCGCGTGCGTACTGTCCTTCCACAACGTCATCACCCGGTATCAATTCACCTTGGCCACAAAGGGTTTATTGCCCCGTACATTGGCAGTGATCGATCGCCGCCACCGCACACCATCGCGGTCATCGCTGACCTTCACGGCGATTTCCCTGACGGCGATGATCGCGGTCGGAGCAGCCGGATGGGACCCGATCACACAGACCTACATGTGGTGCACGGGCGCATCAACACTTGGCCTCGTGGCCCTCATGGCGATGACCAGTCTGGCGGTGATCGTGTTCTTCCGGAACGTGGAAGGCGGGCCGAGTCGCTGGCATACCGCCATCGCGCCGGGGCTCTCGTTCGTCGGGCTCACCGCGGTCCTGCTACTGGTGATCAAGAACTTCCCGCTGCTGGTGGGGAGCACCACAACGGCATTGGTGCTGGGCGGGCTCGTCGCGGCGATCTTCATTTCCGGGGCGCTCGTGGCCGAACGTGTCCGGCGTACCCGGCCCGAGAAATACCGGGCGCTGCCCCAGGACTAGCGGCCCCAGCCAGAAAGCAGGCGGCACATGGTGTGCTCGGGCCGCACAAAAAAACTCAGTCGCACCCTCGTGCTCAAAGCCAGGGGTGCGACAGAGTTTTCGAGTTGAGAACTAGTGAGTCACCACTGGCGCAGCGAGCAGGTGACCGCGGTCTCTCCATCAGCCTGGGTGGCGAGAGTGCCGTCCACGTAGACCTCGCAGTGGAAGACGGGCGCGCCGGTAACGGCCTTGGCCGCCGCGCTGGCGCTGACGTATGCCCATTGTGTCGGGTCGTTCAGCGTGGTCTCGACGACGAACGGCGCATCGGGTGCGATGCGGGTCGAGTTGCGCACCAGGTACTTGCTCGACTCCGAGTCGTACGCAGCCTTGTTCGGCGGCTCGTTCTGCAGGACCAGGGTCTGCGACAGGAAGTCACGATCGGAGCTGATGACGTATTTCACCTGGTGCGGGGCCGCCTCCGCCATCGGGGCCATGGCCATCGACGACAGCGTCAGGGTTGCGGTACTTGCGGTGGCGAGCAGTGTTCCTGTGATACGTCCCATGCCTGTCATATCCGCGATGCTAGCCGCGCCGTTACTTCGCCGACAATCGAACCGATCGACACGGGCTGCTGCACGCCGTCGGCCAGCGTCTTGAGCTCGATGTTTCCCTCAGCGATTTCCCGATCCCCCGCCACGAGTGCAATCGAGGCACCCGAACGGTCCGCACCGCGCATCGCACCCTTGAGTCCGCGATCTCCGTACGCGATATCGGTGCGAATCCCCGCGCTCCGCAGCTGTGCCGCCACCTTCACCAGTACCGATTTGGCGTCCTGCCCCAGCGGGACACAGAACACTTCGCAGCGCCCGCCATCTCCCACCGTGACACCCTCGGCGCGCAACGCGAGCAGAGTTCTATCCACACCGAGCCCAAACCCGATACCCGACAACGACTGTCCGCCGAGCTGCGCCATCAGCCCGTCGTAGCGCCCTCCGCCACCGATACCGGATTGCGCGCCCAGCCCGTCGTGCACGAACTCGAAGGTGGTCTTGGTGTAGTAGTCCAGGCCGCGCACCAGACGCGGGCTCACCACGTACTGCACCCCCAGCGCGTCCAAATGACCGAGGACCTGGTCGAAGTGGGCCTTGGCCTCCTCGGAGAGGTGGTCGAGCATGAGCGGCGCGTTGGCCGTCATCTCGCGTACCTCGGGTCGCTTGTCGTCGAGCACCCGAATGGGGTTGATACGGGCGCGTTCCCGCGTTGCCGCATCCAGGTCCAGGCCGAAGAGGAATTCTTGCAACAGCTCTCGGTATTGCGGGCGACAGGAGGCGTCGCCCAACGAGCTGATCTCCAGGCGAAAGCCCGTCAGGCCCAGGGAGCGGTACCCGGCATCGGCGATCGCGATCACCTCGGCGTCCAACGCCGGATCGTCGACACCGATGGCTTCCACCCCCACCTGCTGCAGCTGGCGGTAGCGGCCCGCTTGCGGGCGTTCATACCGAAAAAAGGGCCCGGCGTAACGAAGTTTCGCCGGAAGCTGGCCGCGGTCCAGTCCGTGCTCGATGACGGCGCGCATCACCGACGCCGTGCCCTCGGGACGCAGCGTCACCGACCGATCACCACGATCGGCGAAGGTGTACATCTCCTTGCTGACCACATCGGTGGACTCGCCCACCCCGCGGGCGAACAGTCCGGTGTCCTCGAAGATCGGCAGCTCGATGTAGCCGTATCCGGCCAGCCGTGCCTGCTCCAACAGTCCGTCGCGGACGGCCAGGAACTGCGCCGAATCGGGTGGTGTGTAATCCGGAATGCCCTTGGGGGCGCTAAAAGTCTTTTCGCTCACTGGATTTCCTCGAGGAATGGGTTGGCGCGCCGCTCATCGCCGATGCTCGTGGCGTTGCCATGGCCTGGCAGCACGACGGTGGAGTCGTCGCGGGTCAGTAATTTGGCCGCGATCGAGTCGAGCAGCTGCTGATGGTTTCCGCCGGGCAGATCGGTGCGCCCGATCGACATCTGGAAGAGGGTGTCGCCGCTGAACACCACGTCAATGGGTCCGTTGTCGCTGTCCACTTCGATACCGAAGACGACGGAGCCGCGGGTGTGCCCCGGCGTGTGATCGACGGTGAGCGTGATCCCGGCGAGCTCCAGTTTGTCGCCGTCACCGATCTCGACGAGCTCCTTGGGCTCGGTGAATTCCTGGCCTTGAATGAACTGGCCCAGCCCCGGGCCGATCCCGGCGAGCGGGTCGGCGAGCATCGCGCGGTCGTCGGGATGGATGTAGACCGGGATCCCGTATTCGTCGGCAAGCGGCTGCGCCGTCCAGGTGTGATCCAGATGCCCGTGCGTCAGCAGCACGGCCGCGGGAGTGAGGTCGTGTTCGGCGAGGATCTCCTTGACGCCGGGGATGGCGTCCTGGCCTGGGTCGACAATGACGGCAGGGCCGCCCTCATGAGGCGCCACGATGTAGCAGTTCGTGGCGAACATGCCCGCGGGAAATCCGGTGATCAGCACCCGACCAGCTTAGGCGGCGGGTCCTGCACCTTCTCTCAGGTGTGGCTGGCACACTCTCTGGCGACCTAGATTCTTCATTGATTCTTCAACGGAAGCCCTAGAAGGAGAGACGGTGCCGACCAACGAGCAGCGACGTCAGACTGCCAAGCGCAAGCTGGAACGACAGCTGGAGAACCGTGCCGAACGCGCCCGCAAGCAGCGGATCTGGGCGATCAGCGGTGTCGCGGTCGTCGCCGTCGTAGCTGCCGTAGCCATCACCGCGTGGTTCGCCATCAACAAGGGCGATAAGCCGACCGAGCAGGCGCAGCCTGCCCCGGCGGCCGGCGAGGTCGAATGCACGTATCCGGCCGCCGGCTCGGCCGCAAAGAAGGTGGACCCGCCGCGCTCGGGCAAGATCCCTAACACCCCGGCGCAGATCAGCATGAGCATGAAGACCAACCAGGGCAACATCGGTCTGGAACTGGATAACGCGCGGGCCACCTGCACCGTCAACAGCTTCGTCAGCCTGGCCCAGAAGGGGTTCTTCGACAACACCACCTGCCATCGCATCACCGGTGGCGGCCAGCTTTCGGTCCTGCAGTGCGGTGATCCCACCGGGACCGGCACAGGCGGCCCCGGATACCAGTTCACTGACGAGTACCCGGTGACGCCGGGCGATTCGAGCAGCAGCCCCATCGACTACCCGGCCGGCACGCTGGCCATGGCCAACTCGGGGCCCAACACCAACGGCAGTCAGTTCTTCATGGTGTACGCCGACTCGAAGTTGCCACCGAACTACACCAAATTCGGCACCATCGACAAGACCGGCCTGGACACCCTGGCCAAGATCGCCAAGAACGGCATCAAGCCGGGCGCACGTGGCTCGAGCGACGGCGAGCCTGCCCAGGAAGTGAAGATCATCGACCTGCAGCTCGACTGACATGATTTCGCGTCGCGCGGTGCTCGTCGGTGGTCTCTCGGCAGTCGGTGTGGCGGCCGTCGGGTGTTCACGCGCCGACGACCGCCAACAGAAATCGACCGAACTGGCCGCGCTGGAAAATGATTTCGGTGGGCGCCTCGGCGTGCACGCATTGGACACCGGATCGGGTGATACGCTGAGCCACCGGGCCAATGAACGTTTCATCATGTGCTCGACGGTGAAGACGTTCATCGTGTCGGCCATCTTGCACCGTCGTCTCAGCGAACCAGGCCTGCTGGACAAGCGAATTCAGTACAGACAGGCCGACGTCATGGAGTGGGCGCCCATCGCGTCCCAGCACGTTGGCGAGGGCATGACCATTGCGGAGTTGTGTGATGCGACGATCCGCTACAGCGACAACACCGGCGCCAATTTGCTGATCGCCGAGCTCGGCGGTCCGAAGGAGACGGAGAAATACGTCCGAAGCCTGGGCGACAACGTTTCTCGCATGGATCGCCTCGAGGAGGATTTGAACATCCCCGATGGCGATTTGGACACCTCGACGCCGTTGCAGCTGGCGACCAACCTGCGCAGGCTGGCCCTCGACGAAGGGCTGGATGCGCAGGGGCGCGATCTACTCACCGACTGGTTGAAGCGCAACACCACCGGTGACCAGTCGGTCCGCGCCGGAGTTCCCGCCGGATGGACTGTCGGCGACAAGACCGGCGGCGGGTTCAAGGGTGAAACCAACGACATCGCGGTGATCTGGCCGCCGGGGCGTGCGCCGATTGTCGTTGCGGTGCTGGCGATTCCCGACGATCCGAAGTCGACGAAAGGTAAGCCGACCATCGCCGCGGCCACCCGGATCGCACTCAAGGCGTTCAGCACCTAACCGGGCGGTTAGGCGGCGCTGGTCACCCGGTACACGTCGTAGACACCCTCGACGTTGCGCACAACGTTGAGGACATGGCCGAGGTGCTTGGGGTCGCCCATCTCAAAGGTGAACCGGCTGATGGCAACCCGGTCGTTCGAGGTGGTCACCGAGGCCGACAAGATGTTCACTCGTTCATCGGCCAGGGCCCGGGTCACATCGGAGAGCAGCCGGTGCCGGTCCAGTGCCTCGACCTGGATGGCCACCAGGAAGACAGAGGACGCCGATGGCGCCCAGTGCACCTCGATGATCCGTTCCGACTGCTGCTGCAGCGATTCGGCATTGGTGCAGTCGGTGCGGTGCACGCTGACTCCCCCACCCCGGGTGACGAATCCGAGAATCTGATCCCCCGGTACCGGGGTGCAGCACTTGGCAAGCTTGGTCAGCACGCCCGGCGCGCCGGGCACCGCCACCCCGACATCCTCGGAACGCCGCTGCCGGATGGGCATGGTCGACGGGGTGGAGCGCTCCGCCAGCTCCTCCTCGGCGCTGTCCACGCCTCCGAGCTGTGCGACAAGACGCTGTACCACGTGCCGGGCCGAGACATGCCCCTCGCCGACCGCGGTGTAGAGCTGTGAGGTGTCCTGGTAGCGCAGCTCTCGGGCCAACGAGGCCATGCCCTCGCCATTGACCAAGCGCTGCAACGGAAGACCGCCGCGGCGCACCTCGCGCGCGATGGCATCCTTACCGGCCTCGAGCGCCTCCTCGCGGCGCTCCTTGGCGAACCACTGGCGAATCTTGGCCTTGGCGCGCGGCGACACCACAAAGGTCTGCCAGTCCCGCGAAGGTCCCGCGTTGGCGGCCTTGGAGGTGAAAACCTCCACCACTTCCCCGTTTTCGAGCTTGCGTTCCAGTGCCACCAAGCGGCCGTTGACGCGCGCACCGATGCAACGGTGACCCACCTCGGTGTGCACCGCGTACGCGAAGTCCACCGGGGTCGAACCGGCAGGCAGGGTGATGACGTCGCCCTTAGGGGTAAAGACGAAGATCTCCTGCACCGCCAGGTCGTAGCGCAGCGACTCCAGGAACTCGCCGGGGTCGGCCGCCTCACGCTGCCAGTCGAGCAGCTGACGCATCCACGCCATGTCGTCGATCTCGGCGGCGGCATGGGTAGGCGGAACCGCGTTGCGGCCCTTGGCCTCCTTGTATCGCCAGTGCGCGGCGATGCCGTACTCGGCAGTGCGGTGCATATCCCGAGTGCGGATCTGCACTTCCAGGGGCTTGCCCTCCGGACCGACCACCGTGGTGTGCAAGGACTGGTAGACGCCGAACCGTGGTTGGGCGATGTAGTCCTTGAATCGGCCCGCCATGGGCTGCCACAGCGAGTGCACCACGCCGACCGCCGCGTAACAGTCGCGAATCTCGTCGCACAAGATGCGCACACCCACCAAGTCGTGGATATCGTCGAAGTCGCGACCCTTGACGATCATCTTCTGGTAGATCGACCAGTAATGCTTGGGACGCCCCTCGACAGTGGCGCTGATGCGCGAACCATTAAGGGTAGCAACGATTTCCGCACGCACCTTGGCCAGATAGGTATCGCGCGACGGTGCCCGGTCTGCCACCAGCCGCACGATCTCTTCGTACTTCTTGGGGTGCAGGATCGCGAAGGACAGGTCTTCGAGCTCCCACTTGACGGTGGCCATACCCAGCCGGTGCGCCAGCGGGGCAATCACTTCCAGCGTCTCGCGGGCCTTGCGGGCCTGTTTCTCGGGCGGCAGGAACCGCATGGTGCGCATGTTGTGCAGCCGATCGGCCACCTTGATGACGAGCACCCGCGGGTCGCGCGCCATGGCGATGATCATCTTGCGGATGGTTTCGCCTTCGGCGGCGTTGCCCAGCACCACCTTGTCGAGCTTGGTCACACCGTCCACGAGGTGGGCCACCTCGGTGCCGAATTCGGCGGTCAGCTGCTCCAGGCTGTAGCCGGTGTCTTCGACGGTATCGTGCAGGATCGCGGCTACCAGCGTGGTGGTATCCATGCCCAGCTCGGCCAGGATGTTCGCCACGGCGACCGGATGGGTGATGTAGGGGTCACCGGACTTGCGGAATTGTTCGGCGTGCCGGCTCTCTGCCACCTCGTAGGCACGCTGCAGCACCGCCCGGTCGGCCTTGGGGTAGAACTCGCGATGGACGGAGATGAGCGGTTCGAGGACCGGGCTGACTCCGCCGCGCTGCGCGGTCATCCGCCGCGCCAGCCGCGCCCGCACCCGGCGCGATGCGCTCATGGTGCCGCTTACCCGCAGGGACTCGGTGACCGGACCGGGATCGTTCAGGGCAGGCAGGGATTCGACCGCGACCGGATTCTCGCTGGGCACGTGCTCGTCAGCCACGGTTCACCTCCTACCGCAATAGATTATCTCTCAGATCGCGCGCAGCGCAGTTAATGGCAGCGGCGCCACGGCCGCACGGCCACCCAGATCCGACAATTCCAGCACCACACCCGCACTGATCACTTCGGCTCCGGCCGTGCTCAGCAGCCTCGCGGTTGCCGCCAGCGTTCCCCCGGTGGCCAGCACATCGTCGATGATCGCCACCCGATGGCCGGCGAGTTGCACCCCGTCAGCGGGGATCTCCAGCGCCGCGGAGCCGTACTCAAGCTTGTAGGTCTGCGAATGCACCGGCGGTGGCAACTTCCCGGCCTTGCGCACTGCCAGCACGCCCACGCCGAGCCGGATCGCCACGGCGGCCCCGAGCAGAAAGCCACGCGCATCGATCCCGGCGATGAGCGTGGCGCCCGACGCCGCCTCCGCCAACGCATCGGTGACGCGCGACAGTCCGTCGGCGTCCGCGAACAGCGGCGTCAGATCCTTGAACTGCACCCCGGGTTCGGGGAAGTCGGCGACCTTCCGGGTGAGCCTGTCGATGAGCGCCGTGACGGCGTCCGCAGATGTCATGCGGGAAGCACCCAACGATCCATGTTCCAGCCCGCACCCCATCGGGTCACGCTCGGTGTGGCGGCGTACATCGACTTCGGCGCGATCAACACACGCGGCTGCCGGTACAGCGGCAGCGTCGGCAGGTCGTTCCACAGGATCGCCGAGGCGTCACCGAGCAGCCGGCTCTGGTCCTTGGCGTTGGTGGTCACCGCCAGCGCGGCAATGATGCCGTCGATCTGACCGTTGGCGTAGTTCGCCGGGTTCTTTCCTTCGCGCGAGCGCAGCGCATACGCATCCATGAGCCACGAACCGGTCGACCCACTTCCGGGAGCACCACCGATCGAGCTGAGCAACGCATCAACCTGATTGTCCCGCAACGAGTGTGGCCCGATCTCGGGAGAGCTGACGTCCTGCACGGTGATCCCTGCGGGTTCGCAGGCCTGCGCCATGGCGGACACGATGGCCGCGCGACGCGGATTGGGCGCCTGATACCCCACGCGGAGTATCAACGGGTGGTTGGCGGCGGCGGCACGGGCCGCGATCGGGTCCGAGTGCATGAACCGCCCCGCCTCGGCGGCGGCCTCCACCGATGCGAACGAGTCCCCGATGCTGCTGTCCAGCCGTGCGTTCATCACCGGCACCCCGGCGATTCCCGCGATGGCATCGCGCGGCGTGCACAACGAGACGGCGCGGCGCAGATCGGGCGCTCCGACCGATCCGCCGGCACCGAAGATGAGTTGCTCCACACCCGAACCGGGCTCCTCGGTGCGTACGAAGCCATCAGGGGCGGTGAGGGTCCCGGCCGATCCGGCGGCGACGTCGACCACCTCCAGATCACCGTCGGACAGCCGCTTTTGCACGTCGATCCCGCTCGGCCACACGGTGACCCGCTTGGTCACCGGCGGGTTGCCCCACCACTTGTCATTGGCGACGAGCACCACGGATCCGTCGTCGTTGTACCCATCGAGTTTGTAGGGACCCGACGACGGGAACTTCGCCAGATCCAGATCGGACCCGAGGTTCCACTGGTTGTTCCAGAAATCGGCGATCTTCTCCAGCGTCGGCACGTCGTTGGAGGCGATGGCACCGATCAGATCGACGTTCCCGCCCAGCTTGTCGGCGATCACATGCCACGGCAACATTGTTGTGGCAGTGAACAACTGCGTCCAGTCGGTGAACGCGCGATCGGGTGCGAAGGTGACCCGGGCGGTCTTCTGTCCCGGCTTGCAGTCGACCGTGGAGATATCGGCGTATCCCGCCGTGCTGGCGGCATCGAAATCGGGCAGCCTGCCGGATTGCGCGAACCAGGACAGCACCATGTCTTCGCAGGTAACTGGCTTGCCGTCGGAGTAGACGGCCTTTTCGTTGATGGTGTAGTCGAGCACCAGCGGTATGCGGCCCACGACCTCGACGGAGCCGAAGTCGTGGTCGGCGATCACCTGACCGTCCGGTCCATGGAAGCCGAAACCGGTGAGCACACGGTTGAACGCCTGCGCTCCGGCCGAGGCGTTACCCGCGACGCTATTGACGTTGTACGTGATGAGGCGACCGTCGACGGCGTAGTCCAGCGTTTTCGCCGCCGAGGTCCAACAGGAGGTCAATAGCCCCGCCGCGAGCAGCACCGTGGTCGCGATGGCGCCGATACGCGCGATTCGTCTTGCCCCGGCCCGTGCTGGACCCCGTGAATCCATCAGTGCCGCCGTGCGTTTCGCTTACCTTGAGGGCGGGCACCGGGCCTGGGTTTGGCGGGACGCACTGCGGTGGTGGCGGCATCGGATGTTGCCGACGTTGCCACCTTGGCGGCCTTGCTTACCGAACCCGTGTCGGCCAGAGGTGCGGCGTCGGGCTTACGGCGGCTGAGCACCTTCTTGGTATGGCCCGCAACAAGATCCGTGCGCTCACGCAACGCCACCAGCAGCGGTGTCGCGAAGAAGATCGACGAATACGTGCCCACCAGGATGCCGACCAGCTGCACCAGTGCCAGGTCTTTCAGCGTGCCGACACCCAGCAGCCAGATGGCGACCACGATGAGCGAGAGCACCGGGATGGCCGAGATAAGGCTGGTGTTGATGGAACGCATGAAGGTCTGGTTCACGGCCAGGTTGGCGTGTTCGGCGAACGTGCGTCGCGAGGTGTGCTGGAAGCCGTGGGTGTTCTCCTCCACCTTGTCGAACACGATCACGGTGTCGTACAAGGAGAATCCAAGGATGGTCAGCAGACCGATCACCGTCGCCGGGGTGACCTCGAAGCCCACCAGCGAGTACACACCCGCGGTGACCAGCAGATCGAAGACCAGCGCGGCCAGCGCGGCCAGCGACATGTAACGCTCGTAGCGGACGGCGATGTAGATGCCGGCGAGCACCAGGAACACGCCCAGCGCCCACAGCGCCTTATTGGTGATCTGGCTGCCCCAGGTCCCGGACACCGTGGAATCGCTGATGGCGTTGATGGACGGCTTACCGTCCGGCCCCTTCGGCGCGAACTTGTCGAAAAGCGCCTTGTGAAGCTTGGCGGATTCGTCGTTGTCGAGTGTCTCCGTGCGGATCTGAATCGAGGCGGTGGCGCCACTGCCGGTGATGACCACCGATTCGGCGTCGCGACCCAGCGCCTGGCTGAAAACGTCCTCGGCCTGCTGGACGGTGGCCTCACCCTTCGGGAACGACACCTTCGTGCCGCCCTTGAAGTCGATGCCGAACGCAAACCAGTTGATGGCGATCGACACAATCGCGATGACCATGAAGGCACCACTGATGCCGAACCACAGCTTGCGCTTACCGACGACGTCGACGGCGCCGGTACCGGTGTACAGGCGGTACAGAAACCCGTGCTCGGGTGCGGGGCTGCCGGTTTCAATCGCAGTCGACGTGGGTTCTTTCGCGGTGCTTTCCGCTGCTTCGGTGGTGTCGTCCACGACGTCCTTGTCGGTGCCGTTTCCGTTGCTCACTGTGCCGTTGCTAGTGCTCATGCGTGTGCTGCCGCCTTACGTTCGCGGGCAATCTGCTGGACCGCGCCCAGCCCGTTGTATGCGGGCTTGGACAGGGTCGCGGACTTCGAGGACAGATAGACAAGCGGCCACGTCACCAGGAAGACCACCACGACATCCAGGATGGTGGTGAGCCCCAGGGTGAAGGCGAAGCCCTTCACCTGTCCGATGGCCAGGACATAGAGCACCACGGCAGCCAACAGGGTCACCGCGTTGCCCGACAGGATCGTCTTACGGGCACGCGCCCAACCGCGCGGCACCGCCGAACGGTAGGACCGGCCTTCTCGTATCTCGTCCTTGATGCGTTCGAAGAACACCACGAACGAGTCGGCGGTGGTGCCGATACCAATGATCAGACCGGCGATACCCGCGAGATCGAGGGTGTACGAGATGTATCTGCCCAGCAGGACCAGGATCGCGAAGACCATGGCCCCGGAGGCCACCAGGGACAGTGCGGTCAGCAGGCCCAGCACCCGGTAGTAGATCAGCGAGTACAGCAGCACGATCGCCAATCCGATGCCACCGGCGATCAAACCGGCCTTGAGCGAGGTCAATCCGAGTGTGGCCGAAACGGTTTCGGCATCGGACGACTCGAACGAGAGCGGCAATGAGCCGTACTTGAGCGCGGCGGCGAGTTGCTTGGCCGAAGCGGACGTGAACTGGCCACTGATCTCGGTCTTGCCACCGGGGATGGGCTCACGAATAGCCGGCGCACTGATCACCTTGGAGTCCAACGTGAATGCGGTTTGGGTGCCCTGCTGCCAGTGCGCGGAGGTGTAGTCGGCCCAGACCTTCGCGCCGGTGGGCTTGAATTCCATGCTCACCACGTAGATACCGCGCTGCTGATCCAGACCCGAGCTGGCGTCCTTGATCTCCTCACCGCTGATGATCGACTTGTCCAGCAGGTAGGCGGCCTTTCCGCCCTGGCTGTCGTCACCGCAGGTGACCAGCGGCAGGTTCGGGTCGTCGTTACCAGCGAGGGGATCGTCGGGGTCGTAGCAGCGTGAGGACTGCACCTGAAGGGCCAGCATCTGAATCCGCGGGTCCTCGCTCTGCCTGATCTGCTTCTCAAAGTCGATCAGCTGCTTGCGTTCCTCACCGCTGCCCGGCTTCGGCGGCAGATCGGCGGGAGGAGCGGGAGCCGCTGTGGCATTCGGCGTCGCGGGCTGCGTCGCCGGAGGAGGTGGCGGCGGCGTTGGCGGCGTGGTCGTCTGCGCCGGATAGGGCCGTGGCTGCGGTTTCGGCGACGGCGGTGCGGCAGGCGGAGTGGACTTTCCTGCGCCGGGTCCCGGCGGCGTTGCCTCGTTCCCCGGAGCCGGCTGACGTCCCTGAGGCGCGCCCGCGCCCGCACCGGGCTCTGCCGGGCTTTCCTTGGGCTGCGCCGGCACTGCCTGTACGACAGGCCGGATGTAGAGCTTGGCGGTCTGACCGAGGTTGCGGGCCTCGCTGCCATCGTTACCGGGCACGGTGATGACGAGGTTGTCACCGTCGATGATGACCTCGGACCCGGATACACCGAGACCGTTGACACGCGCGTTGATGATCTGCTGCGCCTGCGTCAACGCTTCCTTGGTCGGCTTGGAACCGTCCGGGGTGCGGGCCGTCAGGGTGACGCGGGTTCCGCCTTGCAGGTCGATACCGAGCTTGGGTTTGGGCTGCTTGTCGCCGGTCAGGAACACCAGCAGGTAGGCGCCGATGAGCAGCACCAGGAAGGCAGCCAGGTAGCGGATGGGATGCACAGGGGCCGATGGCGAGGCCACGTCTCCGGTCTCCTTGCTTGTCGAGGGCGGGTCGGGGGGGCTTTCAGGGATTGAGGAGCACAGGCGAAAGCCGCTACTCCTTGGTCAGCTCGACCCCGCTGCTCTCGACCTCGCGTGAGGTCTCCTCGTCGGCGTCTGTACCGTCTTCGTCCTGGTCCACGATCTTGTCGCGGATGGCGAGCTTCATCCAGCGGGTCACAACGCCCGGCGCGATCTCCAGATCCACCGTGTCGTCATTGACATCGGTGATGGTGCCCTGCAGGCCAGAGGTGGTGTGTACCCGGTCGCCGATCGTCAAAGACTCATGCAACTCGATGGTGGCGTCGAGAGCCTTGCGCTGCCGCCGGTTCGCGAAGAAGAGGAATGCGCCCATAACAAGGATGAGCGGCAAGAAGACGATGATCGATTCCATGGCGGCTTTCGGGGTTCTTTCCGTTTGGTTCTTCACGAGGTCGAGCGCGGTCAGCGTGAAATGAGCACGCGACAGGTCACCAGTGTGCCATCCGACTCTGTGGAATCGACGCGAACCCCGTGCCCGCCGGAGCTCTAGTGCCCCGTCATTCGAACAGCCCGGCCTGCCCGAGCAGCTGCGGCGGCGGGGTCAGACCCAGGTGGGTCCACGCCAACGGTGTCGCCACTCGTCCGCGTGGTGTGCGCGCCAGCATCCCGGCGCGCACCAGGAACGGCTCACACACCTCTTCCACGGTGGTCGACTCCTCCCCGACCGCCACCGCCAATGTCGACAGGCCGACCGGGCCGCCGCCGAAACTGCGGGTCAGTGCCGAGAGGACCGCCCGGTCCAGGCGGTCCAGCCCCAGCTCATCGACGTCGTACACGGCCAGGGCGGACTTGGCGACGTCCACGGTGATCACGCCGTCCGCGCGCACTTCCGCATAATCGCGGACCCGGCGCAGCAACCGGTTGGCGATACGCGGTGTGCCGCGTGACCGCCGCGCGATCTCCGTGCCGGCGTCGGCTCCCAGCTCGATACCGAGGATGCCCGCCGAGCGAGCCAACACGAGTTCGAGCTCGTCGGGCTCGTAGAAGTCCATGTGGGCGGTGAAACCGAACCGGTCGCGCAGTGGGCCGGTCAGCGATCCCGATCGTGTTGTGGCACCCACCAGCGTGAACGGCGCCACTTCCAGGGGGATGGAGGTCGCGCCGGGCCCCTTGCCGACCACGACGTCGACCCGGAAGTCCTCCATGGCCAGATACAGCATTTCCTCGGCGGGTCGGGCGATGCGGTGGATCTCGTCGATGAACAGCACGTCGTGTTCCACGAGGTTGCTCAGCATCGCCGCCAGGTCGCCCGCGCGTTCCAAGGCGGGACCGGAGGTCACCCGCAGCGAGGAGCCCAGCTCGGCGGCGATGATCATGGCCAGGGAAGTCTTTCCCAGTCCGGGCGGGCCCGACAACAGGATGTGATCCGGGGTGCCGCCGCGGTTCTTGGCGCCGGAGAGCACCAGGTCCAGCTGCTCCCGTACGCGCGGCTGACCGATGAACTCGCGCAGCGATTTCGGGCGCAACCCCGCGTCTACGTCGTTCTCCCCGACGGTGAGGGCACCGGACATGGGGGCGTCGTCGAAACCGTCGTCCTCACCGCTGTCGAGGTGGCCGAACTCGTCGTAAGAACTCATCGCGTCTTACCCAGCAGCCCCAACGCCGATCGCAGCACGCCGGAAACATCCGTGGGTGCCTCGCCCCGATCATCTTGGGCCAGAACGGTATCGGTGGCTTGTTCGGCTTGTTTGGCAGCGAACCCGAGGCCGATGAGCGCCTCGATGACCTGGGTGCGCACCAGCGACGCGGTGCCGCGGCCCAGCTCGGTGGATCCGCCGGGCGCGACTGCCACCTTCTCACGCAACTCCAGCACCAGACGCTCGGCGCCACGCTTACCGATGCCGGGCACACGGGTCAGCGCGGCGACATCCCCGTCGGCCAACGCCTGCCGCAGGGTGGGCGCGTCGTAGACCGCAAGGGTGGCCATGGCGATCTTGGGCCCCACACCGGAGACACCGAGCAGCGTCAGAAACAGGTCGCGGGCATCGGTGTCGGTGAAGCCATAGAGCGTCATCGAATCTTCGCGGACAATCATCGCCGTGATCAGCCGCATCTGGGTGCCGCGCCGCAGCGTCGAGAGCGTCGCAGGGGTGGCGTTGACGCGGTATCCCACCCCGGCAGCCTCGATCACCACGTGATCGAGCGCGATGTCGATGACCTCGCCGTTGACCGATGCAATCACGCCGCACTCCGTTCTTCGCGCCGGCCGGCCATCACCGAACCGCCGCTTTCATCCGCGCCGCGAAGGCCTTCCGTTGCGCTTCCGCCGCCGCTTCCGCTTTGGCCATTCTCGCCAGCATGGGCGCACGCCAGCAGTGACAGATTGCCAGGGCCAGTGCATCGGCGGCGTCGGCGGGCTTCGGTGCGGTCTGCAGGTTGAGGATGCGGGTGACCATTGCGGTCACTTGGGATTTATCTGCCCGCCCGTTGCCGGTGACCGCAGCCTTGACCTCCGACGGCGTGTGGAAATACACCTCGATCCCCCGTTTGGCGGCACAAAGCGCGATCACCCCGCCGGCTTGAGCGGTGCCCATCACGGTGGACACGTTCTGCTGAGCGAAGACGCGCTCGATGGCGATCACATCGGGTCGATGGGTGTCCATCCAGTGTTCGACGACCTCGCTGATCGCTAGAAGTCGTTGCGGCAGAGCTTGATTGGCGGGGGTGCGCACGACATCGACATCCAGCGCCACCACCTTGCGGCCCGAAGATGCCTCAACCATGGACAGACCGCACCGAGTGAGACCCGGGTCGACTCCCATTACTCGCACGTGCCAGCCCTCTCGCTGTAGAACAGTTGTTCGATCAGCATATCGAGGTGTCCGGGCCATCGGGCGAGCAACACGCGAGGGCACTGCAAATGTCAACACTCGTTGGCCTAAGCTCAGCGCATGCCCCCCGAACCTCGGCGATCGGACGCCACCCGCGCGGCCATCCTCGAGGCTGCTCAGGAGCAATTCGCCAGCGTCGGCTACGAGAAGGCCACCATCCGGGCCATCGCCGCAACCGCGGGCATCGACCCATCACTGGTCATGCGGTACTACGGCAATAAGGGCAAGTTGTTCGCGGCCGCCGCCAACTTCGATCTATGCCTCCCCGAACTGAGCGACGTACCCCACAAAGAGCTGGGCACAGTCATCGTTCAGCACTTCCTGGAGCGCTGGGAGGTGGACGACACCATGGTGGCGCTGCTGCGCGCCGCGGTATCCAACGAAGAGGCCAGACTGCGCATGGTCGAGATCTTCACCGACCAGTCCCTGCCCGCATTCGAGGCGCTCTTAGCCGATCACGCCGCGGAGCGGGCCGCGCTGATCGGCGCCCAGATGATCGGATTTGCCGTCGGCCGCTACATTCTGCGACTCAGCCCCGTCATCGATATGACGCACCAGGACATCGTGAACTGGATGGCGCCGATCATTCAGCACTACGTCGACATTCCGGCGCCCTAGCACGCGCTCAGCGTGGTCAGGACCGAACCTTCAACGCCCCGTGCTCGTCGACCACCGCGAAGTAGAGGGCGCTCATCACCACAAACACCGCGGTCCAGATCAGTAGTCCCACCGAGTTCACGGCGAACGCCTCGCCCAGCAGGATGGCGACGACGCCGGTGACCAGCGGGCTGCGTACATGTCGACTGCCCGGCTGATCGAAGAGTGCGACGGTGCGGGTCACCAGGAACAAGCCCGCGGCGATCAGCAGGGTGCCGATCACGGTTGCCGTCATGGACATCTGATCCGACATCCAGGAGGGCACTTCGACGCCCACTCCGTAGAGGATGACCAGTGGAACCAGGACCGCCACGGTGAACGGCAATGCGAGAACGGCGCGCGTGGTGCGCCATAGGGTTGTTGTCGATTCAGGCGCCGGGGCGACGGTTTGTGTGGCCATGACGGGCCTCCCCTCACTTTTGTGGATGTCTTAGATGTACGCCTGCCTGACATACACTGTCAACACTTGTTGACCAACAGTCGTTGACATCACAATAACGCCGCCCCGCGACGTTTGATTCCCGTCGGCCGACACGATTCGGGGTCGAGGTCTGCGGCCGATTACTGTCGTCGGAGTGTCTGCCGGAAAACTGCCCAGCGAGAAAACGATTCAGTGGTGGCCGCCCCTCGGCGTCCTCGCGATGCTGGTGCTCGGATTCTCCGTCGGGAAGGGTTCGACACCTTTCGACGCGCGGTTTTTCGATGTGACCCAGGTTGTATTCGGGGTGCAGCCGCGTTGGCTGCTGTTCTTCACCGACTGGGAGTTTCTTGTTCCGGTGCTCGTGGTGTGCCTCGGGTTCGAGCTGTATCGACGGCACTGGCGGGTCGCCGCTGTGGTGCTCGCATGCCCGTTCGTGGCGAATTGGACCACTCAAGGCACCAAAATGCTGGTTGGCCGCGAGAAGGGCAGCGGTTACCTCGCCTACCCCAGCGGCCATACCACCTTCGTCGTGGCCGTCATGGGGATGCTGGTGCTGGTCGCCGGCGGAGCCCTATGGGCATACATCGTCGCCGGAATCATCAGCATGCTCGGACTGCTCGGGCAGGTCGCCTGCGGGTACCACTACTTCACCGACACCATTGGTGCGGTGCTCGTCACCACTGCTGTGGTGGTGTTGGCGTTCTGGGCCGCCGGGGTAACGGAGAAGAAGACGCCCGTCGGAGTGGACTAGCACGCCAACGCGATTGGTCGGCGGGCACGGTCAGTCTTCGTCGAGCGCGGCCAGCACCTCGTCAGACAAGTCCACGTTGGTGTAGACGTTCTGTACGTCGTCGCTGTCCTCCAGCGCGTCGACGAGCTTGAACACCTTGCGCGCGGTGTCGACGTCGGCCGGAACCGTCACCGACGGCTGGAAGCTGGCTTCCGCCGAGTCGTAATCGATGCCGGCATCCTGCAGCGCCTGACGCACCGCGACCAGATCGGTGGGCTCGGAGACGACTTCGAAGCTCTCGCCGAGGTCATTGACCTCCTCGGCACCCGCTTCCAGCACGGCCGTCAGCACGTCGTCCTCCGACAGGCTCCCCTTCTCCAGGGTGACCATGCCCTTGCGGGAGAACAGGTAGGACACCGAACCCGGGTCCGCCATGCTGCCGCCGTTGCGGGTCATCGCGACGCGGACCTCGCCGGCGGCGCGGTTGCGGTTATCGGTCAAGCATTCGACAAGCACCGCAACACCATTGGGGCCATAGCCCTCGTACATGATGGTCTGCCAGTCGGCACCACCAGCCTCTTCACCGGCGCCGCGCTTGCGGGCCCGCTCGATGTTGTCGTTGGGCACCGACGTCTTCTTGGCCTTCTGGATGGCGTCGTAGAGCGTGGGGTTACCAGCCGGATCGCCGCCGCCGGTACGCGCGGCGACCTCGATGTTCTTGATCAGCTTGGCGAACTCTTTGCCACGGCGCGCGTCTTTGACGGCCTTCTGATGCTTGGTGGTGGCCCACTTGGAATGGCCGCTCATGTACCCCTGTACCTCTTTCGTCGTCCTTTGCGCTGCCCGAGTGTACTCGCGAGTCCCAGATGGCCAGTGCTTCCGGGAGTGCCGACTCCGAAATTGACGACGTTTTTCGGCCGCAATCCGTGGCGCGACTCAGTCTGGGCAGCAGGCCAGCGGCGGGAACATAGGGTGAACTGCATGACCGTACTGGTGGAAGACCCGATCATCGACACGGTGCTGGACCGTTACGCGGCCACGATCGGCGACAGCCTCACCGATTACCGCAATCATCTCTATCGGGGCATGAACTACCAGCTGCGGCTTCTCGGCATGACCGAGGCGCCGCCCGAGATCGCGTTGGCGTGGGCGACGCACGATATCGGCATCTGGACGGCGGGAACCTGGGACTATCTGGATCCGTCGGTCACGCTGGCCGAGCAGTTGGCACCCGAATTCGGAATTACCGACGCCGGTCGGGTCAAGGCGATGGTGGCCGACCACCACAAGCTGAGGTCGGCCGAGGATCTATGGGTCGAGATGTTTCGGTTGGGCGACCGGGTCGATGCGTTCCACGGGCTGTACGCCTGGACCGGACTGGAGCGTTCGGATGTACGCGAGGTCGTAGAGGCGTTGCCGTACGGCGGATTTCACGGATTCTTGTTGCGGACGGCTGGAAAGTGGACGCTCAAGCACCCGCTGCGGCCGATGCCCATGCTGCGCTGGTGATGTACAGCGTGTCGGATCTTCCGGCGCCTCATCTACCGAGGCGTCAAGATCGCCGATCAGCTGGAAGACACCACCCACCAGTGCCCAGCTCTATGCGACAAAACGCCATACGCCCAGTTTGTCGCATAGAGGTGGGCACGCGCCGCACCTATCAGGACGCGCGCACCATGTCGACAAACAGCTCGTGCACCCGACGGTCGCCGGTCACCTCGGGGTGAAACGCCGTCGCCAGCGCGCTCCCCTGCCTTACCGCAACCGGGTGCCCCTGAGCGCTGGCCAGCACCTCGACATCGTCACCGACGCGTTCCACCCACGGCGCCCGGATGAACACCGCATGCATCGCATCGCCAAGCCCGGCAAAATCCAGATCACCTTCGAAAGAATCCACCTGGCGCCCGAATGCGTTGCGCCGCACCGTCATATCGATGGCACCGAGCGCGACCGCGTCCGGGCGGGTATCCAATATCTCGCTGGCCAGCAGGATCATGCCGGCACACGAGCCGTAGACCGGCAGCCCATCACGCAGGCGTTCGGTTAGCGGGTCCAACAGTTCGAACACGCGCAGCAAATTGCTCATCGTGGTCGACTCCCCGCCGGGAATGACCAGCCCGTCCACCTTGCCGAGTTCCTCGGGACGGCGCACACCCAGTACGTCTGCGCCCGAATCTTTCAGGGCAGCAACATGTTCCCTGACATCGCCCTGCAACGCCAGCACACCGACGAGGGGGCTCACGCCATGTTCCCTCGGGCTACCGACGCCTCTTCGGGGTTGCGCTCGATGCGGGTAAGTCCCTCCTGCACCACCGCAGCCACCATGGTTCCGTCGCGATTGAAGATGCGGCCCTGCGTCAGCGCCCGACCGAACCCGGCCGACGGCGATGTCTCGTCGTACAGCATCCATTCGTCGGCACGGAAGGGCCGCAGGAACCACAGCGCATGATCCAGCGATGCGGTCTGCAGCACCGCATCCCGGTGCGGCACCTTCGACGAGCTCAGCAGCGTCAGATCGCTCATGTACGCCAGCGCGCAGATGTGCAGCACCGGGTCGTCGGGCAGGTGCTTGCGGCAGCGGAACCACACCCGCTGCTGGGCGGCCAGCCGCGGGTTCCTGCCCATGAGCTCGTCGGGCACGATCCGGATGTCCCACTCGGCGAACTGCCGGAACAGGTCACGGTTGAAAGAGTCCTGGTCCTGCGCATCCGGCAGATCCTCGGGATCGGGCACCGGCGGCATGAGGTCCTGATGTTCGATACCGCTATCAAGCGTCTGGAACGACGCCGACATGCTGAAAATCGCTTGCCCGTCCTGGATCGCGGTGACGCGCCGTGTGCAGAACGACCTGCCATCGCGGACCCGGTCCACAAGAAACACGGTGGGCTCGTTGGGATTTCCGGGCCGCAGGAAGTATCCGTGCAACGAGTGAACGAGATACTGCGGTTCCACGGTACGAACCGCTGAGACCAGCGACTGCCCGGCAACCTGTCCTCCGAAAGTCCGACGAAGATTGCTGGGGGTCACATTGCCCCGGAAGATGTCCTTCTCGAGTTGTTCGAGAGTGAGGATCTCCTCGATATCGGCCATCAGATGGTTTTACCAGCCGCGCTCGGCGAGCCGGTGTGGCTGCGCGATGTCCTCCACGTTGATACCGACCATCGCCTCACCCAAACCACGCGACACCTTGGCCAGCACATCCGGATCGTCGTAGAAAGTGGTGGCCTTCACGATCGCCGCGGCGCGCTGCTCGGGATTACCGGACTTGAAAATGCCCGATCCCACGAACACACCCTCGGCACCAAGCTGCATCATCATCGCCGCATCAGCCGGAGTCGCGATACCACCAGCGGTGAACAACGTGACCGGCAACTTACCGGCACGAGCCACCTCGACCACAAGCTCATACGGTGCCTGCAGTTCCTTTGCCGCAACATACAACTCGTCCTCAGCCAACGAGGTGAGCCGACGAATCTCGCCGCCGATCTTGCGCATATGCGTGGTCGCGTTGGACACATCACCGGTGCCGGCCTCGCCCTTGGAACGGATCATCGCCGCACCCTCGGTGATACGGCGCAGCGCCTCACCCAAATTCGTGGCACCACACACAAACGGCACCGTGAATTTCCACTTGTCGATGTGGTTGGTGTAATCGGCGGGCGTGAGCACCTCGGACTCGTCGATGTAGTCCACACCGAGGCTCTGCAGAATCTGCGCCTCCACGAAATGCCCAATACGCGCCTTGGCCATCACAGGGATGCTGACGGTGTTGATGATGCCGTCGATCATGTCCGGATCACTCATCCGCGACACCCCACCCTGGGCACGGATGTCCGCAGGCACCCGCTCCAACGCCATCACGGCCACCGCGCCGGCATCCTCAGCGATCTTTGCCTGCTCGGGCGTGACGACGTCCATGATGACGCCCCCCTTGAGCATCTCGGCCATACCGCGCTTCACGCGCGCGGTACCGGTGCCGGTCTCGGGGGACGTTCCATTGGTCGTGCTAGTCAACTGGGGGCTCCTGAATCTCGGGGTCTGCTACCAGTCTAATGCGCCCACACCAGCGATTTTGTGGCGGGAGGGGCGGTGACCAGACTCACCCGATTTGGATTGGCTCGCGCCGAGCGCCGGTGGCTACCGCATCGGCGGCAGTGGCGGCCTCACCAAGCAGTTCTCCCAGCTGATTCGGGTAAACCTGCTCACCGGACGCGATGAGGGCGGCGATCTCCTCCGTATCGCACCAGCGGTGTCCGGTGATGTAGCGCTGCTCCAGATTGGTGCGGCCATCGGTAGCCGGTTCGAACCGTTTGGTGCGGTGCACGAAGAACAGTTCCTCGGACCGGATGGTGGTGCCGTTGAAGTCGAAGACGGCCACCCGACGCCAGAGCGGGCCCACCAGACGCCCGGAGGGAACGGATAGTCCCGTTTCCTCGACCAGCTCGCGTACCGCACCGTCGGCGAGCTTCTCGCCCGGCAGTGTTTGTCCGCCGACGGTGAACCACCAATGCACCGCTGGGGTCGGCGCCGCGGGGTCGAAGCCGCGCAGCAGCAACACCCGCCCGTCCTCGTCGAGCAGGATGATGCGCGCCGAGGTGCGGAAGTTGGCCCGCGCTGGATCTTCGGTGCCCGCACCCGTTCGATCGACGATTTCGAAATATGTTGGCATCGGCGCGGTTCCACCCAAACGCAACCATCGCACCGGGCGGCGCACACGAAGCGCCAGAGTGTCGCGCACGGCATCGTTGTGAAAGCGTCGTGCGATGAGCACGCGCGTCTCGGCGTCGGCGAGCTCGGCCACCAGGGCGGGGCGCAGCCGCTCCGGATCGACGGTAGACAGCGCGGCGGCCAGTTGGTTCTCGGCATATTCGCGCCGGTTACGTTCGGCACGTTCGGCTTTCGCCGCGAGTTTGATCAGTTGGTCGTCCTTGAGTGCGTCGCCTATCGCGCGCGCGACGACGGCACGACGGGCCAGAGCCGCGTCGAGCGCCTGCCAGGACAGGTCGCTGCGTACGTGCAACCGGTCGAGGCGGTTGGCGACCAGGTAGGCCCACAGCAGACCAAACGCGAGGAGCGTGCCGAGGATGGCGATGACGATGACGGTCAACGCGGAGAACGTCACCAACTGTCGACCTTCACGCGTGCGCCGGAGGCCGTGACGGTTTCGTACACGAGCATGATCTGCTGGGCGACGACCGACCAGTCGTACCGCTGCACCGCATCGGTGCCGGCCGCGACCAGCTGGGCCCGCTCCTCGTCGTCACCGAGGACGTCGATGAGGGTTGCCGCCAAGGCATCCGGGTCGCCTGTCGGCGTCAACCGGCCCGCCGTGCCATCCAAGAGCACCCGACGGAAGGCATCCAGTGAGCTCGCGACGACGGCCGTTCCTGCCGCCATTGCCTCCACCAGCACGATGCCGAAGCTCTCGCCACCGATATTGGGAGCGCAGTAGACGTCGGCGCTACGCATCGCCGAGGCCTTGGTGGCATCGTCGACCTGGCCGAGGAACCGCAGATGCTTGGCCAACGGTCCTGCCTGCGTACGTAATTCGGCGTCATCTCCGCGTCCGACGATCAAGATCTCCACATCGGGGAAGCTGGTCGCGATCTTCGGCAACGCGCCCATCAGGACGTCCATGCCCTTGCGCGGCTCGTCGTAGCGGCCCAGGAACAGCACCGTCTTGCCCGCTCTCGGATAGCCCTCAAGGACGGGTGCGGCGGCGAAGGATCGAACGTCGACACCGTTGGGAATCTCGACCGCGTCGGACCCGAGCGCCTCCATCTGCCAGCGCCGGGCCAGTTCCGAGACCGCGATCCGCCCGACGATCTTCTCGTGCCAGGGACGCAGCACCGCCTGAAAAACGCTCAGCGTCAACGACTTCGTGGTGGAGGTGTGGAAGGTGGCGACAATAGGACCCTCTGCCACCATCAGCGCCAGCATCGACAGACTCGGCGCGTTCGGCTCATGCAGGTGCAGCACGTCGAAGTCACCGTCGACGAGCCAGCGCCTGGTCTTGGCATAGGTCGCCGGGCCGAATCGCAGCCGCGCCACCGATCCGTTGTAGGGAATCGGAACAGCCTTGCCGCCCGAGACCACGAATTCGGGCAGCTCGAGGTCCGATGAGGACGGTGCGAGCAGGCTGACGTGGTGGCCGCGATCACGCATGACCTCTGCCAGTTGCACCACATGGGACTGGACGCCGCCCGGTACGTCAAACGAGTACGGGCAGACCATCCCGATGCGCATTACGCCTGCCCACCAACAGGATCAGTCTCCCGAGGGGCCGCACAATCATCAGTTTCAGTCTCGCCGGACGGCGCCGGCTGCGACGGCGACGTACGCAGTCGGGTGCGGCGCTCCTCGGACAGGTCGTCGAGCCATAGTGGCTGCAGCATGTGCCAGTCCGCCGGACGCTCGGCGATATTGACAGCGAAGGCGTCGGCCAGCGCCTGGGTGGCCAAGGCGACATCGCCCGCCGAAGTGTCGATCGGCGACTGGATCCGTACTCCCCATTGTTCGTGTGCCTCGAACCAGCAGTGCGCAGGCAGTAGGCGCGCGCCGGTGTCGATGGCCAAACGTGCGGGCCCTGCGGGCATTCGGGCTTCGGCACCGAAGAAATTGACGGGGACACCGCTGCGACTCAGGTCGCGATCGGCCATCAGACAGACGACCCGGTTCTCCCGCAGCCGCGTCGCCAAGGTCTCGTACGGCCCGGTGGAGTCACCACTTGACGCAAGCACTTCGAACCCAAGAGTCTCCCGGTAGTCCAGGAAGCGCCGATACAGCGACTCGGGTTTCAGACGCTCGGCGACGGTGGTGAAGGTGCCGTAGGTTTGCGCCAGCCACAACCCGGCCATGTCCCAGTTCCCACTGTGCGGCAGCGCGATAATCGTTCCGCGCCCCTCGGCCTGGGAAGCATCGAGGTTTCGGCGACCGAACAAACAACTGTCCAGGCGGGCGGCAAGGCGCTCCATATTCTGCGAGGGCAGCCGGAAGGCTTCACGCCAGTACCGCGCGTAGGAACGCATCGAGTCGATCATCAGACGATCGGGCACCTCACGGGGGTGCACACCGAGCACCCGCGCCAGGTTCTTGCGCAACTGCTCGGGTCCGCCCTTACGAGCACCGACCATGGCACCCACGTCAAATATGGCCCGGGCAAGCAGATCCGGCGTAGCCTGCGTCACATTCCAACCAGCGGCATAGCCCCAGTCGGCAGCGCGTTCACCCCACACACTCATGGCTGATTCTTCTCCGCGGTGTCCTGTCCGGCATCGGAATTGGGCAGCAGTTCAAGCGCTCCAGGCGACGTGCGAACGGCGTGCATCCGTTGAGCGACCGTGACCAGACTCGCAATGGCCAGCACCCACATCGCGGTGTGCAACGGCCACTGCACCCCGAATCCCCCACTGAATATCGCCCCGGCGAGCACGATGATGAGCCGTTCGGGCCGTTCGATCAGCCCGCCGTCGGCGCGAAGCCCGGATGCCTCGGCACGTGCCTTCACATACGAGATCACCTGCGAGGTGATCATGCAGATCAGCGTGGCCACCACCAGAGAGGTTGATCCCCAACCGAATGCGGCCCACCAGACCAAACCGGCGAACACCGCACCGTCGGCGACCCGATCGCACGTCGCGTCCAGCACCGCACCGAACCGGGTGCCGCCGCCGCGTGCACGGGCCATCGCCCCGTCGAGCATGTCGAACATCGCGAACAGCCAGACCGCCATGCCACCCCAGAAGAGGTGCCCTGTCGGGAAGAGCGTCAGCGCCGCGACAACCGACGCCGCGGTTCCGAAGATGGTGACCGTGTCCGGGGTAAACCCGGCGCGCAGTAGCGCATTGGCCACCGGGTTGATGATCTTCGCGAACGTCTCCCGCGACAGCAGGCCGCTCACGGCAATTGCTCCCACGCGTCGGCCAGCAGTTTGCGGGTGTCCCGCAACAGCTGCGGCAACACCTTGGAGTCACCGATGATGGTGATGAAGTTCGCGTCGCCGCCCCAGCGCGGCACCACATGCTGATGCAAGTGCTCGGCCAGGGACCCGCCGGCGGCGGCGCCGAGATTGAGCCCCACGTTGAAACCGTGCGGCCGGGAGACCTTCTTGATCACCCGGAGCGCCTTCTGCGTGAAGGCCATCAGTTCGCGACTCTCCCCCTCGGTGAGGTCTTCGAGCTCGGCGACTTGGCGATACGGCACCACCATGAGATGACCGGGGTTGTACGGGTAAAGATTCAGGACCGCGTAGACATGCTCGCCGCGGGCCACGACCAAACCGTCCTCATCAGCCATCTCCGGGATCTCGGTGAAGGGAGCCGAATCCGGGCTGGGCGCCTTCACCGCTTCGGCGATGTAACTCATCCGGTGGGGGCTCCACAGCCGCTGCAGGTGATCCGGGTCGCCCACGCCGCGGTCGATGATGGTCGAGTCCTCGTCAGTCACTGGCACCCAACTTCAGCAGTTCGGCCGTCGGCGATACATTCTCTCGTCTGTTGACCCAGTCGACGATGGCAGCAACGGCCTCGTCGCGGGGAACCCCGTTGACCTGGGTGCGGTCGCGGAACCGGAAGCTCACCGCACCCGCCTCGACGTCACGGTCACCGGCGAGCAGCAAGAACGGCACCCGCTGGTTGGTGTGATTGACGATCTTCTTGTTCATGCGGTCGTCGCTGGTGTCGACCTCGGCCCGGATGCCCTGCGATTTGAGCTGGGACACAATGTCGTTCAGGTACGGCGCGTGCGCGTCGGCGATCGGGATGCCGACGGCCTGCACCGGCGACAGCCAAGCCGGGAAGGCTCCCGCGTAGTGCTCGGTGAGCACGCCGAAGAAGCGCTCGATGGACCCGAAGAGAGCGCGATGGATTAACACCGGCTGCTTACGGGTGCCGTCGGCGGCGGTGTACTCGAGGTTGAACCGTTCGGGCATGTTGAAATCGAGCTGGATCGTCGACATCTGCCAGGACCGGCCCAGCGCGTCCTTGGCCTGCACCGAGATCTTGGGACCGTAGAAGGCCGCACCGCCCGGATCCGGCACCAGCTGCAGCCCGGAATCGAGCGCCACCTGTTCCAGGGTGTTGGTCGCTTCCTCCCAGTCCTCATCGGAACCAACGAATTTCGTCTCGTCCTTGGTGGACAGCTCCAGGTAGAAGTCGTCAAGGCCGTAGTCGGACAGCAGGTCGAGCACGAACCGCAGCAGCGAGGTCAGCTCCTCGTGCATCTGCTCACGGGTGGTGTAAATGTGTGCGTCGTCCTGCGTCATACCGCGCACCCGGGTCAGACCGTGCACCACGCCAGACTTCTCGTATCGGTACACCGATCCGAATTCGAAGAGCCGCAAGGGCAATTCACGGTATGAGCGGCCGCGCGCACGGTAAATCAAATGGTGCATCGGGCAGTTCATGGGCTTGAGGTAGTAGTTCTGCCCCGGCTTGCGCACGGTGCCGTCCTCGTTGAGTTCGGCGTCGATCTGCATCGGGGGGAACATGCCGTCGGAGTACCAGTCCAAGTGCCCCGAGGTTTGGTACAGGTTTTCCTTGGTGATGTGCGGGGTGTTGACGAACTCGTACCCGGCTGCGGTGTGCTTGGCCCGCGAGTAGTCCTCCAGCTCCTTGCGGATGATGCCGCCCTTGGGATGGAAAACCGGTAGGCCGGAACCGATTTCGTCGGGGAAGCTGAACAGGTCCAGCTCCACACCGAGCTTGCGGTGGTCACGCCGCTGCGCCTCTTCCAGCAGTTCGAGGTGCTTGTCGAGGGCTTCCTGGGATTCCCAGGCGGTGCCGTAGACCCGTTGCATGCTGGCATTGGCCTGGTTGCCGCGCCAATAGGCGGCCGAGCTACGGGTGAGCCGGAAGGCCGGGATGTGCTTGGTGGTGGGAATGTGCGGGCCGCGACACAGGTCGAACCATTCCCGTTCACCGGTGCGGGGATTCAGGTTGTCGTAGGCGGAAAGCTCGTCGCCGCCAACCTCCATGACCTCCGGATCATCGGCACCCGACTTGTCGGAGACCAGTTCCAGCTTGAACGGCTCACTGGCCAACTCGGCCTGCGCTTCTTCCACCGATGCATATACCCGGCGCGAAAAGCGTTGTCCCTCTTTGATGATCTGCTTCATCTTCTTCTCGAGGGCGGTCAAATCCTCAGGAGTGAAGGCGTAGTCGATACCGAAGTCGTAGTAGAAGCCGTCGGTGATCGGCGGGCCGATGCCAAGCTTGGCCTTCGGGAACAGTTCCTGCACGGCCTGCGCCAGCACGTGGGCGGCCGAGTGCCGGATGACACTGCGACCGTCGTCGGTGTTGGCCGCGACGGGCTCCACCTCGGTGTCGACGTCCGGGGTCCAGGACAGATCCTTCAGCGCGCCGTCCACGCGTACGACGACGACGGCGTCCTCACCCTTGCCCGGCAGGCCGGCCTCGCGGACCGCGGTCCCCGCCGTCGTCCCGGCCGGCACCCGGATAGGGGCCACAAGGGAAGACGGGTTGGGCGCAGTCATCGGCAGTTCTCCAATTCAGAGACGGGGGGTTTGCGAACTCATGCTATCGGTCCACACCAGCCACTTCCCAGCCCGATGGGCACCGTGAGCGCTCAGGCCGATCGCGCGCGGAATGTGTTCCGATACGCCAGCGGCGCGACCCCGGTGAGCCGGCGGAACTGCTCCCGGAAATTCGCAGGTGAACCGAACCCCACCTCTCGCCCGATCCACTCCACCGAATCCACCGAACATTCCAACAACTGCTGGGCGTGCCGGACCCTGACTCCCGTCAGCCACTGCATGGGTGTCTGCCCTGTTTCGGCCCGAAACCGCCGGTTGAGGCTTCGCACACTGGTCGACGCCTGGGCCGCGAGGTCCTCCAGGGACAGTTCACGGTGGGCGTTGCGTTCGATCCACGCCAGCATCTCGCCGAGGCCGGCCTCGGTGCGTCGGCGGTTCCGGATGACGTACTGCGCCTGCCCGCCGTCGCGGTGTAGCGGCGCCACAGCCACCCGCGCGGCCTCCGCGGCGACCGCCGCACCGTGATCGCGCGCCACGATGTGCAGACACAGATCGAGTCCGGCGGACGCGCCGGCCGAGGTAAGCACCTGACCCTCGTCGACGTAGAGCACGTCGGCGTCCAGGAGCACCGCCGGGAACATCTCCCGGAACAGATCGGCAGCCAGCCAATGCGTGGTGACCCGCTTACCGTCCAGAATTCCCGCCTCGGCGAGCGTGAAGGCGCCGGCACATATGGAGGCGATGCGGACACCACGCTCATGGGCGGCCTGTAGCGCCGCGATGACACCATCGGGCAGGGGGTCGGTGAGGTTGTCGCGCGCCGGCACCACGATGGTGTCGGCCTCCGAAAGCGCCTCGAGCCCAAGATCTGTCGCAATGCCGAACGGTCCCGCGGAGACAACCGGCTCGGTTCCACACACCTGCACACGGTAGGGCCGAGTGCCATCGGCCAGATACACGCGCCGAAACACCTCGACCGCGGTGGCCAGATCGAACCCGACGGTTTCGGGAAGCGCCAGAACGACGACGGAGTGAGGCTGGCCCGAACGACCCCTGGGTACGGAGTGAGGCTGGCCCGAACGACCCGTTGGCACCGAATGCACGCGACCAGCCTAGCTCCCATCTGGCAATATCTCGTTGGATACTGGCTATCTGGCCACTTCTGCGCAGATGGCCGCTGCGAAACCATGGCGTTCATGCAGATAGCGATCCTCACCTACCCGGGTATGACGGCACTGGACGCGGTCGGCCCGTATGAGGTGCTCAGGGGGCTTTCCGATGCCGAATTTCGATTCGTCTGGCACGAGTCCGGCCCGGTACTGACTGACAGCGGGGTGCTGGCGCTCGGCGCTACCCACTCTTTCGCCGAGACGCCGTCGCCCGACATCGTCCTGGTTGGCGGCTCGATACCGGCCACCATGAGCACTGCCGCCGACGAGGGTGTAGTGAATTGGCTCCGGCAGGCGCATCAGACCACGACGTGGACGACGTCCGTCTGCAGCGGGTCGCTCATTCTCGGCGCCGCCGGAATCCTCCAGGGCAAGGACGCCACCTGCCATTGGGCCGGACAGCGGGTGCTCGCCGCCTTCGGTGCGAATCCCCAGCGGGACAAGCGGATCGTCCGCGACGGCAAGGTGATCACCGCTGCTGGAGTCTCCGCAGGGATCGATCTCGGACTATGGCTTGTGGGTGAGATCGCCGGGCGGCCACGGGCCGAGGCGACGCAACTGTGCATCGAATACGACCCGCAGCCACCGTTCGATACGGGCCACATGAGCAAGGCCTCCGCCCGAAACAAGGCCGATGCCGCGCGCATGATGAAGGGCATGATCTCGGCACGCGCGGCCGGCGCAGAGCTCACGGCAGGCTCAAAAGTGTTGTGGACCAGTGTTATCGACCGCGTGCGGAGAAAGTCAGTCGCCAGTTCCTAGAGCTTCGGTCACGGCTGGCCGGGGTTGAGCTTGACGAAGAGCGCCTCCGCCTCGGCGAGCACGTCATCCCCGTCGAGCAGTCGGCCGGTCATGAACACCTTGCGCCCCTCCACCCGGTCCAAGGTGCAGTCGTACCGCAGTTCCTTCTCGATGGGCGTGATCTTGCGATAGTTGATGTTCAGGTAGGCGGTGCGCAACTTACGCAGATCGGTCAGTAGCAGCGAGCCGGTACCGAAGATGGTGTCGAAGAGCAGCCCGAGGCAGCCGCCGTGCACCGCACCATTGCGCCCCAGGTGGTAGCGACTGAAAGTGGCTGTGCCGGCGAGAACTCCGTTATCGAAGCTGTCGATGGTCATCGGCACCAGCAAGATGTTGCCGCGCAGCGGCAGGTCGGTGCGCCGGCCCGAGGGCGAGTCCCATTCCGAGACCTCATAGGGAGCCAACAGCTCGTTCATGGCTTCGAGCTGGCCGGCCAGCTCTGTGATCACCTCGTCGGGAGGCAGCGCGGCGCGGGCACGGTCCTGCAGGGTCCGCAGTGCGTCGATGAAACGGCCGTAGTCGGGGCCGCCCTTAAGGGTGGGATCGGGTGGGTTGAACCCGCCGCCCTCATGCGCAGTTAGTGCTTCCTCGGTGGTCATGCTCCCCTACGTTATTGGGGTGGATATTGCACGGCTAAGCCAGCTCCCGTTCACCTACCCGGAGATCGGTGCGACGGCCGGTGAACTACCGGTCAGATATCACCATGTGCGGGAATCTCGGCAGATCGGGACGGGTAAGGCCCGGTTCGAGGAAGCCGCGGCAAGCCTGATGCGGTTTGGCATTCAACGCGGGATCGGACTGCGAGTTCTGACGTCGGCACCTGAGGCCTCCGCGGGCGTGAACGTGGCGACGCGGCTATGGCCATTCTGGGCGTTGTGCCGCATCGTGTACGTGGTCGACGAGCCGAACCGGCGCGGTTTTGCGTACGGCACGCTTCACGGACACCCGGAAACCGGCGAGGAGGCGTTCATCGTGCGCTTCGATCCGTCCAATGACGTTGTTTCCGTGGAGATTACGGCTTTCTCGAAGCCGTCGTTCTGGTGGGTTAGGGCGGGCAACGTGATAGTCAAGCAACTGCAGCGAGTAGTAACTCAGCGGTATCTGCGCGCACTCTGATTCCTACCGCATCACCACTCATCAGCGGAACCCTCCCCCGGTAACCTACGGGTTAGCTAGGCTTCGGATCTAGCTATGCCCCGGCGTGTCGCGGAATTAGGCGAGTCCCTGCTACTTTGCCACTCATATCACTTCAAACGCCTTCAACAGCAAATATTTGAAGGCTTTAAATCGTTATGATGTGTAACCTTTTGTTCAACTTCAATTCATGCATTATTAGGAGCTCTGAACCTCATGGTTTTACTGCCCACTCGCATCGCGTTGTTCGCCGGGGCCCTGAGCGCCTCGGCCGCGATGTACGTGGCTCCGGTCGCAGCTGCACAGCCGCCGGTGCCGCCCATCTGCGGTTCAGGGGAAGCCCCCTATACCCATAACTGCCGCACCGCATGCTCCGGCGGCGCCCCGCGCGTGGGTGGATCCTGCTCTCAACCCGGTACCGATCTCTACGACCGCGGTTTCCACGAGCCCACTCATGAGGGCGCAAACCCACGCACTCCGCTGGGAACCAACCCGCAGGTGCCATACGGCACCAACACCACAACCGTTCTGCAGTAACCGCATAACGACGCGGTGCCCGGTTGACAACGTTGTCAGCCGGGCACCGCCGTCAACGGACTGGTGCTGGAGCGGCTAGCCCCCTGCCGAAGACTTCCGCTTCTTTCCGACGCACTGACCGCGATACGGGAATGAAAACGGGCGCCGCGAGGTAGAACTCCCACATGGAACTCAACGACGCCGCGCGCGCCCTCATCGGAGCGGGCGCCGATGCCACGCTCGTCACCATCAACCCCGACGGCAGCCCACAGGTGTCCGTGGTCTGGGTTGCTCTGCAATCCACACCGGACGGCGACGAGCTGGTAGCAGCCCATCTGTCGGGCGACTACAAGAAGTTGCGCAACATCCGGCGCGATCCTCACGTCGCCGTGACGATCCTTGCCCCTAGCCAGCTCGGGCAACAGCGCGAGTATCTGGCTGTCACCGGCTCGGCGCGCGTGGTCGAAGGAGGCGCACCAGAGCTGCTCAAACAGCTGGCTACCGCGCTGCTGGGATCCGATGAGCATTTCCCGCCACCCAATGCGCCGGACGGTTACCTGACCCGGATTCGCGTCGAATCAATCGGCGGCAACGGGGCCTGGGTCTGATCTCAGTCGCGGATGAAGCCCTTGGTGCGCATCAGGAAATCCGCGAGGAATCCGTCATGGGGGATTTCGGGGGCCGCGTATGAGGTGAGGTGCCTGCCGCTGTAGACGTTGGACACCGTCGGATCGTCGACGAGGGCATCAATAAGCTCGCCGTCACTCGTGATCGCGTTGATCACCAGCGAATGCCGCAGCGGCGCAACGCCATCGGTGCGTGTCCACGGCGCGACCCACACACAGGGAAATGCCAACTCGGTGTTGAGCTTGTCGACGTCGGGCCGTTCAAGCAGATGTACGGCCGGACGCAGCGCGGCCGACCCATCTCCGAGGTCGGCAACCACCTGATCGGCACCCAACAGCGCAGTGGCGCCCTGAGATTTCGCCGCCAGGTACTCGGCAACCCGTCCGGCGGCGGCGAGCGGCTGGACCGGCAGGATGGCACGTTCGTCGAAGATCGGCAGGGGCGTGATCGTCTCAAGTCTGGCCGCGATGGCTTCCGCCAGCGGACGCGGATCGCCTTCGTACAGAACGGCTGTGGTGTTGGTGCACGCCATCCCACCCTGCCCGCTGATGGACTCGACGATGACATCCAGATAGTCGCGCCAATCCTGCTCAGCGGTGACGAGGATCTTGGTGCGCCCTGGCCCGTTCACCATCACCGCCGGATCGCCCGCGTACTTGTCCACGATGTCCTGCCCGCCGTAGACGACGGCGAGATCGGCCGCGGCGATGATCTCGGCCGCACCCGCATGGTCGGTCGGCAGATACAGGGCATCTTCGGGCCGAAATCCCGCCTGACGCAAGGCGTTGACGAGCCGGTGACCCGTGAAGGGTTCGCGCCGCGACGGACGGATGGCCACGCGATATCCCAATGCCAATGCCTGCACCCACCCGCCGTGTACACCCGGACTGTTCCCCGACGCGTGCACAGCCAGCACCTCACCCCGCCGGGTCCAGACCGCGCTCCCCCGGCGGGTGCACTCATCGCGCCAGTAGAGGGTCGCGCCCACCGGCCGGGCAGGTGTCACCGCGTCAATCGCGTGGCGAACGGCTTCGGCGACGCCTATCGCGCTGGCCCGCGCCACGGCGATGGGCAGTCCTGAGACCCGGCTGACCACGTCGACGTACTGATCAAAGCCGTAGCCCGCGATCTCGGCGTCGGCGAAGATCTCGGCAGCACCGGCCAGTGCGGCTTCCCGGCGGGCGGCCGGCAACGGCGCAACATTGCGTTGGGCGCGGATGCTGCGGCTGACATACAGCGGCGGCACGATGCTCAAGTCGGCGACCGGTGTCCCCGCGATATCGGTGATCACTTCGCGCGTGCGGGTGCGGTACTCACCGCCGGGGCCCAACGCATCAAGGGAAAAGATTGTCCTACTGATGTTTTCGGGCAACGCAGACGCCATCTCAGTAGACGCCTTCGATGACCGCTTCACCCTCGAAGGTCGCGACCGGGGCGACCTCGCTGACCGAGTCGCCGATCTGGCCGTCGGGCCCCTGTCTGCGGATCGCGCTATCGCGTTCGAGGTTGTTGGGGATGAACATGCCCTTGCTGATGTGGTTCATCACCACCTGACCGCGGTGGCCATGCGGCACTCGCTCCCCCGTCTCGGGGTCGATGACCCAGAACACGACATAGGGCGTGCGGGGGTCGAAGACATAGATGTCGCCGTCGACGCGGGTCTTGGCCTGGGACAAGATCATTGTGCTGCCGAACGCCATCGCGATGGCCGTCGCCGGGAAAATTTCGCGGAGCAGGTCCAGGGTGTCCAGGTCCACATGAGCGCCGCTGAGCAGTATGTAGCGGATCTTCTGGTTCACCAGGTCTGCCATGGTGTCGTCGCGCGCAATCGCACTCAACAGCGGTGGGCTGGTATGCAGATTCGCCACATTTTGGGTGTGCAGCACGAACCTTGCCTGCTCCAGCACGTGCTCCACATATGCGGACACCTCCGCGGTGGCGCCCCGCGCCGCGATCTTCTTGACCCACCGCGGGTCCAGGTCCACCGGATAGAACACCGAACCCAGCCGTTCGCTCACCGCGCGCGAAAAATGGCCCACACCATGTGGACCGCTGGGCATCAGGAACAGCAGGCCCTGGCCGTCCACGAAGCCACCCGCCGTGAAGTCCTCGATCTGCCACTGGGTGATCTGCTCAACCCAGTCGGGCAACTGCGCGGTACGTTTGGGCGCCCCGGTGGTGCCTCCCGATTCGAACACCTTCGGCACGGGCGCCGGCGACCCGTAACCGCGCGGAATGAGGTCCTCGACGGGCGCGTTCCGTAGCTCATTGACGAGGTTGGGAAATAGCCGCAGGTCGTCGAACCCGTGCACGTCGGTCAGCGGGTTGAAATCCAGGCTTTGCGCCGCCCGCAACCAAAAGGGCGAACCGGTGTCCGCACCGAAATGCCACGCAATCGCGGCACTCAGATACGCCTCTGGGTCGACGTTAGGTCCAGCGCGCGGAACGTCCAACAGCGAGAAGTCGATCTCGGCCATCCCGCCATCCTGACGCAGTGACCGCGATGACGTAAGTGAACTCTTGGTGGCGCCGAAGGTGATCGGGCCGCGCGGCGGCACCAACCTCCTCGGTAGCGTCCCCAGCACGCCGCCAGGCGGAACCGGGAACGCTACCGATCGGGTGTGTTGCTATTCGGGTGTTAACGGCGCCAGTCGTCGCCGCGGTGGTCCCCGCGGTTGTCACCTCGGTGGTCGCCGCGATCGTCACGGTGGTCACCGCGATCATCGTGACGATCACCATCGCGCCAATCCCGCTGCCGCCCGTCGCGTCCCCAACCGTTTCGGTCCCAGCCGTCACGGTCGCGGCCGTCACGGTCGAATCCGTCTCGATCCCAGCCGCTGTCGCGCCAGTTGTCGTCGTGGCATTCGCGATCAAACCAGTTGAACCCCCAGATCGGGTTCCAGAACTCGCCTGGGCACCAGTGATAGCTCGGCGCCGGGAAGGCCGGAGCAGGGGCTGCGTTGGCGGTGGCCGCAAGGCCCAAACCGCTGGCGGCAATCGCTGCTGATGCTGCAATACCTACGAGAATCTTCACAATCACAGATCGAATCAAAGGACTCAATCGTTACGTGCGCTAAATACCCATCCGAGACAGGTTCGACATACAACCGTGCCCAAATAGGGCCGGCACCGGCTCCGAACAGGTCTGTTGGGGCGTAAATGCCGGTTATCCAGACCTGCGTTGCGAAATACTGACAGCGTGAAGGTCGACGTGCAGGCGTTGTGCTTGTGAGCGATGCGTACCGGGAGGACACCGTGCATCCGGACACCATCAGGGTGTTCGAGATCGCCTATGCACGCATGGGGGTCGGTTTCGTCAGACGCGCAATGCTTTTCTGTCAGTTCGCTCTTGCGCTGCTGTTCGCGATCGTCGGGACGATGCTGGCCCGATTGTTCGTGCCTGGGTTGACGCTCCGGGACGTCACTGTGCTCATCGCCCTCGGATTCACCATTTTCCTGGTCGACGGGTTTCTGGCGTTCCGCACTATCGCACCGCGGCTACGGGTCATCGAGGATTGGGCACGGACCCGGGACCCCGTCATCGCGGTTCAGGTGTGGCAGGTGGGCGCCCAGATTCCCCTGGCACCGTTGCAGTGGGACCGGCTGCTGTTCGTCGCGGTTCTGAACCTGGGCTGGATCGGCGTGCTGGGATGGCTGCAGTCGATCCCGATCCTCACGCTCGTGCTGTTCATTCCCGGCACGCTGTTGACCAGGCTGTACTGGATGGGAATGCGTGCCATGCTCTCCGAACAGATGCTGCGTCCGGTGCTGGCCGACCTCAGCACGGCCGCCGGCGACCAGAGGATTCCCGTTCGAGTACGAATTCCCTTGACCCAGAGGATGTTCGTCGTCACCCTGGCTATCGCCGTGGTCGCCGGAACCGTCGTGGCGGGAATCGTCGGCCCCCACACCGTGGCCAGCCTCGCGATTGCGGTGGGAGTCTCGATCGCGGTGGCGGTCAGCATTGCCGGCGTTCTCGTGCTGCTGCTCACCCGTTCCGTCACCGAACCGGTGCGCGACCTGAGAGCCGCCGCCGATCGAGTCGGACGCGGCGACCTCGACACCTGGGTACCGGTGACCGCCACGGACGACCTCGGCGTACTTGCCCAGTCGTTCAACACCATGATCACCGGCCTTCGAGAACGCGACCGCATCCGCGCGGCGTTCGGAACGTATTTGGACCCTGCCATCGCCGATCTCATTCTGACCAGCGGAAACGAGGCGCTGGCTCTCGGTCAGGAGGTCGAGATCACTGCCCTGTTCCTGGACGTCCGCGGATTCACCGGCTACTCAGAGCACCGCCCGGCCAGTGAAGTCGTGGCGATGCTCAATGATCTGTTCGGCATCGTCGTGCCCATTATCAGCAAGCATGGCGGCCACGTGGACAAATTCGTCGGCGACGGGCTTCTCGCCGTCTTCGGCGCCCCGCAGCCGCACCGCGACCACGCCGATAGGGCGTTGGCGGCGGCACTGGAGATCGCACGGACCCTGGCTGCGCGCCCCGACGAGCCGCAGGTGGGTATCGGGTTGAACTCGGGTCCTGTCGTTGCCGGAAATATCGGTGGCGCCGGGCGATTCGATTTCACCGTAATTGGCGACACCGTCAATGTGGCGGCGCGGGTCGAGTCAGCTACCCGGCTGACCGGGGATGCCATTCTGCTGAGCGAACAGACCCTGCAACGGCTGGACAACACCGACATCGCCATCTTCGCTGCGCGGCCGACGATTCCGCTGCGGGGCAAGACTGATGCGGTGGCGTTGTACGCGGCCACAGTGGACGCAGAATCGACGTCGGATCCGGGCTGAGCATCGCACCAAGCCAAAGGCGGGACTCGGATACCCAAGCAACGTTCGTCAACGTTCAGTTCTCCCGCCACGCAGCTGCCGCTCCCCCGTCATCAATAACGCGACGACTGAACTAAGTCGGGCGCTGCGGCCAACGCACCCATGTGTCATGCATGCCACAAACCGTTGTACGTCCAACGATCTACTGAAAGGCTTTTGGTGAACCAACCAATGGTCCGGGCAGTGACAACAAGAATGAGGGCGCGAACTACCTATGGTCTCGATTCCGGTGTCGGCGAGAAACTTGTTCTCCATTACTTTCGGCGACGGCGTGCGCCCACCCCGGCCGACCAGCCATGTTTCGCTGTTCGACGAACCGCATCGCCAGTTGCGCCGTTACGGCACCGACGATCCGCGCGAATCCAGCGCCGTCCCCGTCCTCTTGGTTCCGCCGCTGGCCGCATCGGCGACGTGCTACGACCTTGCCCCGGGCCAGTCGCTGGTGGCGCACCTGCTCGAGCAAGGCCGCACACCTTACGTCGTTGACTATGGTGAGATCGGTTGGGCGGATAGATATCTGGGCCTTGAGTCCTTCTTCGCCGATATCATTCCGCAGGCCATCGAGCGGGTACTCATCGATTCCGGACAGCCACAGCTCGACCTGATCGGATGGAGTCTCGGCGGCACCCTGAGTCTTTTGACGGCCGCGGCCAACCGCGAATTGCCGATCCGCTCAATCGTTGCTATCGGTACCCCGTTGGATTACGGACAAATCCCGGGATATCCCGAGGCGCGCCGAATCACCAAGCCCACCAACGGCTATGCGGTCACCACGGTGCTGCGGGCACTCGGCGGTATTCCTGCTCCGGTAGTACAGGCCGCCTACCGCGCCACCTCGTGGGACCGTGAAATCAAACGCCCCTGGTTTCTCCTGAACAATCTGGACAACACCGAAGCTTTGGCCAAGGCCGAGGTGATCGACCGCTTTCAGGACGCCTTCCCGGGCTATCCGGGGCGGGCGGTGTCGCAGATGTGGGGCCGATTCATCTATCACGATGAGATCGCCGTAGGCGTCGTCAATGTCGCGGGTTACACCCTGGATCTGACGGCACTGACGCTGCCGATCCAGCTATTCGGCAGCCACCGTGATGCCATCGCGCCCTGGCAGTGCGTGCACAACGGCGTCGCCATGCTCAAGTCGGCGGACGTTCGGTTCACCACGGTGGAGGCGAGCCATCTCGGACTGGTGGCATTGTCGGCCGGCGTCAACGAGACGTGGCCGGCCATCGACGACTTTCTGGCCGAGCTGGATCTCTTATCCCGATGATGCGAGTAAGCTCGGCTCGCCCGGCGTAACCACTCTATGAGAGCGGCGAATCGCCATGTCTCACCCTCGAACTGAGGTAGGCAGGTATCTACGACGGAGGCAGTCTGAACTCGTCAGCAACCGGCCAACCGATCGATGCGAGTTGAGCCGTCACGCGATCGATGTCCTGGGGTTCCGGCATATCGTCGGTCATTTTTGTGACGGCCACGCGGATGTCGCCGCCGTCGACCAGCAGGCGGCCGTGAGTCGCAAGTTCGTTAGCGACAGTGACGATCTCGTCGTCTGTGAGACGCCGCTTGAGGAGCGCCAATAGCGGGATGTAGTCAGTAGAGGGAACCCCGTTGGGATACCCGGCACGCAGGAACTTCACGATTCGGGCCAGTACATCAGGCAACGCCATGTCGCACCTCGCCATCCGGATCCTGGGCGGAACCGCCTCGCTACCCATATCTGCTGGTCAGGATACCCGCTTTGGCCAGTTTCACACGGGTGCGAGTAGACACGCGAGGAACGGTTCACCGGGTATCCACCAGAGGCGTTGGCCGCGGGCATAGAGGCTTCTAGAGTTCAGGCATGCGCACGGTCTTTCACCAGCAGCTCGATGCCCTACATGCGGGTATTGCTCATGCATGCGGATTAGCTGGACATGCGATGGAATGTGCAACCGCCGCACTGCTGCAAGCCGACTTGTTCCTGGCCGAGGAGGTGTTCGCCGAGCACGATCACATCGTGAATCTGGCTTCTCGGACCGAAGGAGATGCATTCGTGTTGCTGGCCCGCCAGGCTCCGGTCGCAGGAGATCTGCGCGCGGTGGTAGCGGCATTGAAGAACGTCGCCGATGTTGACCGGATGGCCTCGCTGGCGCTGCATGTGGCCAAGACTGCCCGCCGACGCCACCCGGCCCATGCGTTACCCGAGGATGTCCGCGAAGTGTTCTCCGAGATGGGCCACATCGCTGTCACGATCGGCAACAGCGCTAAAACAGTTCTGCTCGAAAGTGATCCGGAGAAGGCACAACAATTGGGCCGTGACGACGAAGCAATGAACCGGCTCCATCAACACCTGTTCACGGTTCTAGCCGATCCGCATTGGGCGTACGGAACAGCGACCGCAGTGGATGTGACCTTGCTGGGCCGCTTCTACGAACGTTTCGCTGACCACGCGGTAGAGATCGGGCGCCGAGTCATCTACCAGAACACGGGAAGTACTGCCCGCGCCGGGAAGGACTAGGAGCCTTGCTGCGCCTCATCCTCGGTCCGTGCCCTGTGATCCGTTGCATCGCACGCACGCAGCACGCAGGTTCTCTGGGGCCAACACGAGATCGGGTCGGCGCGACGTGGGCTGCCCTTGTCCCCCAAGGCGGCTCAGTCCGTGCAGATCCCGTCCATACTGGATGCCGACAGCGATAGCGTTCCGGCTGCCCAAGCATGCCCGGGGACCAGGGGTGGCACCACTTCCGTTCGACACGATGTCCGAAATGGCCAAAAAGGTCTCAACTGCCGACGATTCCGTCGAGTTCGGGAGCGACGGAATCACTTACGAAAGAGATCTTGCGTCAAAGAATGTCGAGAAGCCACGCACCCAGCTGTCTTTTTGGCATTGCAGATCGAGGTACGCCTGGCGGGCCGGCGTCCGATCTGTCACCACTCGTTCAGTGAAAATCGTGCAGCACCGGGGAGGAGCTTTCGCTCACGGCCCAAAGCGCTCTCGCGAAACCGATCTAGGCATGTCGACAATTCACGACCCGACCGGCACTGCTCCTGCGCCTTTGAGTTAGTCGTTTCCGGTCAGCTTGTCTTTGATCGTGTCGACACCTTCTTTGACCTTGTCGGCCGCTTCGGAAATTTTCTGCTTAATGGAGGCGATGCCCTGGTCTGCCTGCCCCTCGGCCTTCAGGTCGTCATCATCAGTGGCGGCGCCGGCAGCCTCCTTGGCGCGGCCTTTGAGGTCATCGAATTTGTTCTTGACGTCGTCATCAATTCCCATGTCTTGCAACTCTTCTCGTCATAGTTGAAATATTCGGCACTCGCCTGCGGAGGAGCCAGAATCGACATCCACGGATTGGGCATCCTTCCCTCGCACTACACCGACACTACGCGAAAAGTAGCTCTAAAATTCTACGTTCCGCAACATAGTTTATGGCGTACACTATGTTTTACCGGGCGTAACACCGCCTTTAAAATAAGGAGTTTCCTTATGATCATCTTGGGTATCGTGTTGGCGATCTTGGGATATTTTTTGGCAATCCCCATCCTGGAAACAGTGGGCGGCATCCTCGTACTCGTTGGCGCCGTCTTGTGGATTTTGGGGGCGACAGGGCGGCCGGTAGCAGGCCGCAAAGTGTGGTTCTGAATTTTTCGAACCGCGGCATGCCTGGCAGTCAGGCCTGTTCACAGCAGCGGCCTGCTGCAAAAGAGGCCGCCCGCTGAGTCGGCCGAACGCACCCACAGATCCTCACGGGGCGTTGTAGCTGATGAAGGAGGTGACTCGTGGGCGCAAACGGCGACATACCTCTTGCAGCAAGCAGTGACAAGAACCAGGCAACGGCTACAGATTCGATTGCAGAAGCCGAAACTGCGGCCGCAGCAATGCAAACCGAGGACAGCCCTCACGGCCAACTGGGACCGAAGTTCAATCGAGGGTCCCCATTTTTCTTCGGAATGATCGCGACCGCCGGTGTTGCGACAACGTACGCGGCCGTTCACGTAGTACTCGCTGCCGGATCGGTACTGATGTTGATTGCTGGATCATTCTTCCTGGCGCTCGGGCTCGAACCTGCAGTTTCGTGGCTAGTAGCCCATCGCTTGCCCCGCTGGCTCGCCACCACGACTGTGTTCCTGGTGGTTCTGGCCGTAATAGCGGCTTTCGTCGCCGCAGCGATCCCGCCGTTATCTCAGCAGGCTAGCCAGCTGATCGATCAAGCCCCCCACTACATTCAGCAGGCCCAAAGCCATTCATCCACCATCGGAAAGCTCAATGATCGCTTTCACATCCAGCAGCGAATCGCCGAGACGGTCAACGGATCTGGAACCTCAATGCTCAACGGAGTGGTCACGGCCAGCTCTGTGGTGTTCGGCGCCCTCGCCGACACCCTCATCGTGGTGGTACTAACGGTTTACCTTCTGGCCGACTTTCCCCGCATACGAGCGACCCTGTACCGCTTGGCACCTCAAAGTCGCCGCCCACGCGTGATACTCATCGGCGACGACGTGTTCACCAAAGTAGGTGCGTACGTGCTAGGTAACCTCGTAATCTCCGTAATCGCCGGGACTGCGACAGCAGTGTGGCTGGCAGCTTTCGGTGTGCCGTATCCACTGCTGCTCGGTATCTTTGTAGCTTTGCTGGACTTGGTGCCGGTCGTCGGCTCGACAATCGCAGGTATCGTGGTTTGCGCAGTGGCACTAACGGTTTCACTGCCGGTGTGCATAACCACCGCAGCCTTCTTTGTAGTGTTCCGCCTCGCCGAAGACTACCTGCTAGTGCCGCGAATCATCGGTCGCGTCGTCGAAGTACCCGCACTGGTGACCGTGATCGCAGTACTGGTCGGCGCCGCACTACTGGGGGTATTCGGTGCACTCATAGCCATCCCCCTCGCCGCCGCGTTACAACTGATCGCACAGGAAGTACTGTTCCCCCGTCTCGACACCAGCTGACCACAACTCGAATCTAAGCCTGGAAAATGGCATCTGCTGTGTGCTCCGGCCCACACGAAAAGAGCGGTGCAGAAGGCGAAGTTGGAATCGCCGACCGGATCTTCACCCTCGGTGAGGATTTCGTGAGCGAGCAACCGCACGATTTCTCCTGGGGACGATTTCGCAGAGTTGTGATCGCGATTCGGGCGGCCAGACCGATGGCGCGGTCGACGTCAGGCAGGTATACGTCGGCACGTGCGGCTCAGGTGAACAACGAAACGAACATGCGTGGTTCACAGGGAAACGCGATGACGGCTTTGTGTGGCGGTGGTCCTCACCGCCGGGCGGGCGACAAGTGCCACTGCAGTGAGCAGGCCGGGTAGAAGGCCCAGATTGGGCCACAACCGGGTCATTTGTTAGGTCTTCTACCTATGTCTTTCTGGTGGTCCCGGCTGGGTTCGAACCAGCGACCCCTCGCGTGTGAGGCGAGTGCTCTTCCGCTGAGCTACGAGACCGTGTATCGGTCGTGGAGGCTGACCGATCGAGGTGAAAGGCTAGCACGAGCCGCCGGAAACACCGTAGTCCGGCGGCTTAGAGGCCGCTCACGCAAGGGATTTGTGAATAAACCTCCCGTTCGACTACTGTTTCAATTCGCACCGGATGACGATCTCATCCGTTGCGCGCGGATGTAGCGCAGTTGGTAGCGCATCACCTTGCCAAGGTGAGGGTCGCGGGTTCGAATCCCGTCATCCGCTCGAAGGGTGGACAGTCATCCCTAGCGGTGGAGTGGCCGAGTGGTGAGGCAACGGCCTGCAAAGCCGTGCACACGGGTTCGATTCCCGTCTCCACCTCCATAAAGACCCGCGCGATTAGCTCAGCGGGAGAGCGCTTCCCTGACACGGAAGAGGTCACTGGTTCAATCCCAGTATCGCGCACCACAGTTTTCGCAGGTAGAGGCATTGCAGAGATGCATTGCACGATCCCCTCCTCCCCCGCTGGCGGGAGTCTCACCAGATGACGACCAATCCCGCGTGGACCGCGCTTGCTTCGGTCACCGATTGTGCGAAAAACCGTCCGTCGTCGGGGCAACCAGAGGCGAATTCAGATCAGGACGCAGATCGGCCAGGTAAGGGTTGGCCTCTTGCGCTTGCCGCACCACCTCCGTGTCGATCTCGGCGATGATCGTGCCGTTCCCCGATTCGATGCGGTCAAGTACACCCCCGTCGGGACCGACGATGCTGCTGCGTCCGACATAGGTCGTCGCGTTCTCGACGCCGTCGTGGTTGATATACGCCACATAAATCTGGTTCTCCCAGGCGCGGGCCCGGATCACCACGTCGGCGACAAATGCGAAGGGCGTCATCTGAGCCGTCGGCACCGCGAGCAGATGCGCCCCCGCAAGGGCGCTCATCCGGACATTCTCGGGGAACTCGACGTCGTAACAAATCATCACGCCGATGTTGACGCCGCGGTACTGCACCACGGTGGCCGGCTGGCTTCCTGGCGTGAAGTACGCACGATCTATCTCGCCGAACAGGTGAGTCTTTTGGTGCCGCCCACGCACCGCGCCCCGGTCGTCGATGAAGACAGCGTTGTTGTACAGCGCCCCGGCCGCGTCATATTCGGCCAGCCCCACGACGATGGCGATCCTGTTCCGTTCGGCGATGGAGCAGACCGCGTCGAGATGATCGGCGCGCACAAGTTCCCGTAAGCGATCTCCGATGTCGTATCCGGTCACGAACAGCTCGGGCGTGATGAGTAGATCTGCCTGTCCCGTTAGTCTTTTCGCGACCTGATCGAGCTCGGCAAGGTTGGCCTCCGGGTTGGCGGGATTTCCGGCAGTCTGCAGGCCCGCGACTCTTAGTTTCGTGGAAATGACAAACCTCCGGCTGACACGGCGTTCTCACCACTGTGAGGCACACGCGCCTCTCACGCATCCGGGACAACGAAATTACGGACGCTGACCGCGCACCCACGGCAGCGAGGCGGCTCTAGTCGACTAGGAACGCCTCGGTGGGACAGCTCGGCGAGCGTGGAGTCCGGTAGTTGGAGTTGACGGGCTTGTGCGCGGGATATCGAGGCCGGGATTGCGTGCGTGAAGCTGAAGGTGCTGTTCGGGTCGTAGCGGTGTTTGATCTGAACCAATCTGGCATAGCTGTCGCGGTATAGCCGGTGCGGCCGCGATTCGATGTCGGTGTTGGTCCAGTTGAGATAGGCACCGCAGGCGTACGGCTGCATCAGTTCGTAGAGGCCGCTGACCCATGCGATGCAGGCGTCATCCTCGCGTACGTCGGTCCAGTCGGATCGGATGAGCATCAGCTGCTGCATCTGGCCGTGAGCGAACGATTGCATTCCCCGAGCGGCGGCGGTTGCGAGTTCTGCCCCACCGGGAAGACACCACACAAACGAATTACCCGGCGCTCCGGTATGCCAATCACGAAGTATGCGCATGAGATTCCGGTCCAGTGGTCGGTCAAAGAACGGCGATGCGGTCACCGCCCGCGTGCCGACGCCAAATGACTCACCGCCAATCTTCTCCAGTAGCGCCGCCATGGCGGCAACAAATGTTGTTGGCGTTATTTGCCTTTCACTCGGCGGCGGTACCGACTCGAGTAGCGGCTCCAACAAATCTTCGAGTTGTTCAGGAGTGCCCGGAAAGATGCCGGCCACATCGATGCGGTTGGCCGACGTTGTCGGCCACATCACCAGCAGCGGCGTCAGCCGACTATCGGCGGTCGGCGCCCACTGCTGCCACGCTCCATATACGTCCTCGAACTGACTCCAGGGCCACGACAATCGGTACCAAACAGCGGCAGATAGCGGCGTCATCCGCAGCGTGAAATCGGTGATGATGCCGAAGTTGCCTCCACCGGCGCCAAGACAAGCCCAGTACAAGTCCGGGTGACTGTCGGGCGTCACCCGGTGGATCTCGCCTTGTGCGTCAACCAGGTCGAATGAGACGACGTTGTGAGCCAGTGCGCCCAGCCAGCGCGTCAGTCCGCCCAGTCCCCCGCCGGTGATCAAACCGCCCATACCCACCGAACGACCTACCCCGCCCGGTATTACCCGGTCGATCTGACCTAGCACTTCATAGACGTCGTGCAGATGTGCGCCAGCACCAACCCTGACATTCGTGCGTTCAGCGCCGATGTCAACGGTGTTCAGATCTCTGAGGTCGATAACGATGCCGTCCGCAATCCCCGAGAAGCCGTCTACTGAATGTCCACCCGAGCGGATTCGAAACGGTATTCCCCGCTCTTGCGTCTCCAACAGAGCCGCAGCCACCTCGTCGGTGCTGGCCGGAAACACAATCTCCAGGGGGTCCGCGTGAAATCGCCGGTTCCATCCACGACACAGAGCTTCGAACTCACGATCGGACCGAGTGATCCGCCTGAGAATACGAGCAGCTGGCATGGGACTCCCTCACCGGGGCTGAAACCGTATAGAACACAACGAGTATGACAGTTCATCAACTCGCACACGCCAAAACCAACACCACACCCCTGTTTCGTCATACCTCCGGGTACGCCCGTGCCCCTTATCGGTGGATCGGCCCGTCGAGGTCATTCAAGGCGCGCCCGGAACCTCCGGCGGTTTCGGCGATGATCTGTGCCGCAATGGATATCGCGGTCTCCTCGGGTGTTCGGGCGTTGAGATCCAGGCCCAGCGGGCTGCGCAGCCGCCGCAGCTGATCGTCGGTCATGCCCTCCTCACGCAGGCGCGCCAACCGATCTGTGTGGGTGCGCCGTGAACCCAGTGCGCCGACAAATGCCACCGGCGCCCTCAGCGCCGCCGCCAACATCGGGACATCGAACTTCGGATCGTGGGTCAGCACGCACACCACGGTGCGCCCATCGACACGCCCGGCCGCCGCCTCGGCGCACAGATACCGGTGTGGCCAGTCGACCACCACCTCCTGTGCGTGGGGGAATCGTGCCGGGGTCGCGAATACCTCGCGGGCATCGACGACCGTCACCCGGTAGCCGAGCTGGCTGCCGGTGCGGCTCAGGGCCCGCACAAAGGCGTTGGCCCCCGCCAGGATCATCCGCGGTGGGGCCGCGAATGCTTGTACGAACACCCGTGGCAGGGCGGATTGATCTGGCTCGCAGCGGTCGGCGCCCGCCATCGCGCTGCGGCCCGCCCGCACCAGTGATGCGATATCGCCGTCGATCGCAGGCCACGGCGACGGTTCGCCCGGGCGCGCCAGCGCCCAGTCGGGCACCCCCGACAGTGTGCTCACCAAAGCCAGCGGCTCCCCCGCGTCAAGCCCGTACCGTAACTCGTGTAGCAGCGGTAGTTGTTCGGCACCAACGCGTTCGGTGACGATTTCGATCTCGCCTCCGCAGGTGAGGCCCGGCGCGAACCCATCGTCGACGCCGAACCCCTCGCTGACACACATTCCGGTTTCCATGACCTCACGCGCGGTCTCGATGATCGCCGCTTCCACGCATCCACCGGACAGTGATCCGATGACCGCTCCATCGGCTGTCACGATCATCGCCGCGCCGGGCTCCCGCGGAACCGCGCCACTGACCTCCACGACGCGGGCCAGCGCAACGCGGCACGTACTGTCCAGCAGAGCAATGAGATCGTCGAGTATGTCTTTCACGATGACGCTCCTTCCGTGGACTCGTTGATGGCCTGCCACACTCGCGCGGCATTCATCGGCAGGCGGTGCATCCGTACACCGACGGCATCGCGGATGGCATTGGCCAGCGCGGGCGCCACCGGGTTGTACGGGGACTCGCTCATCGACTTGGCCCCGAGCGGCCCGAGGGTGTCATAGGTGTCGGCGAAGTAGACCTCGGTCTCGGGCAGGTCCACTGACCGCGGAATGTGGTAGTTACGCAGCGTCGTGGTGCTGACGAGGCCATCGTGCACCAGGATCTCTTCGTACAGCGCCGAGCCGATTGCCTGGGCGACACCACCTTCCACCTGTCCGCGGCATTGTTGCGGGTTGATGACCACTCCGGCATCGGCGGTTTGCACCGACTGCAGGATGCGCACCGTGCCGGTTTGTGGATGGACACCGACACGAAATGCCTGGACGTTGAAGGCAACCGACCGTGGCGTGCCCTCGTGGCGGCCCACCGCTGCCAGCGGGAGCGCCGCCGAGCGTGCGATATCGGCCAAGCTCAACAGATCCTCGCCGATTCGCACGCCGTCCCGTTCTAGCACACACCGCGATTCCGGCACCGCCAGTTTCGCCGCGGCGAACCGAATGATCTTGTCACGCAGTATTTCAGCCGCGCGATATACGGCCAGGCCGGCGACGGTGGTCCCGGCCGAGCCGAAGGCACCCGTGTCGTGGCCCACCTCGTCGGTATCGGCCTGGCGAATGTCGATCTGGTCCGGGGCACACCCCAGCACGGCAGCGGCGAGTTGTGCGTGCACGGTCGTGGTGCCGTTGCCGAATTCAGCCGACCCCACCGAGATCCGGTAGCGGCCCCGCTCGTCCAGCGTGGCGCGGGCATCGGCCACGTGCCCACGCGGGGGCACGGTCGCGATCATGGCCATCGCCATACCCTCGCCCACCTGCCAGCCCGCGGGTAGGTCCGACCCGTTGCGCGCCGGGTCCTCAGCACCGCCTGCGAGCGCATTCTGTGCCAGGTCCAAGCACTGGTCGAGCCCGTAGCTGCCGAACCCCAGGTCGTCCTCCTCCACTTCCCAGCTGACAAAGCGGTCCCCCGGCACGACCGCGTTGCGACGCCGGAACTCGAACGGGTCGATGCCAAGTTCGCGCGCCAATTCATCAAGGGCTGATTCGATCCCGAACAGCACCTGACCCAGCCCATAGCCGCGGAACGCACCGGACGGGATGTTGTTGGTGTACACCGCCTGCGCATCGACTCGTTTATTGGCACAACGGTATTGGGCCATGGATTCGTTACAGCCATGGAACATGACACCCACGCTGTGATTTCCATAGGCACCGGCATCGGAGAGCACGTCGACCGCCAGCGCCGTCAACACACCATCTCTACCCGCTGCCGCGGTGACATTCACCCGCATGGGATGGCGGCATGGGGCGATGGTGAACTGGTCGCTGCGGGTGAATTCGTAGACCGCCGGCGCACCCGTGGCGCGCACCGCCAGCAGCACCAGATCCTCGGTGAGCATCTCCTGCTTGGCGCCGAACCCACCACCGACCCGCGGTGCGAACACCCGGACCTGTTCGCGCGCAAGGCCAAACACATGACAGAGCTCATCGCGCACCAGGAATGGCACTTGACTGCTGGTGCGCAGGACATAGCGTCCACGCTCGTCCTGCCAACCCACTGATCCGTGGGTCTCCAGGTGAACATGCTGTACCCGAGCGGTGTGCCAGCTGCCGCTGACCACGGCACCCGATTCCCTGGCTCGGTCTACGGCCGTCGCGATATCACCGACCTCACCGTGCACCTCGGCCACCAAGTTGCGTGCGGGGTCGGCGATTCGGGCACCGGGGCCCTTGTCACCGTGCACCAGATGCGCTCCGGGCTGCTGCGCCAGTGCCGAATCGAATACCGCCGGCAGTACCTCGTACTCGACGTCGATGTGCTCCAGTGCGCGGTGCGCGATGGTTGGTGAGTCCGCCACCACGGCCGCGACCCGCTGGCCCGCGAACCTCAGCACACGGTCGAAAACCAGTGTGTCGTCGGGGTCGTCGGCGCGCTCATGGTGGCGAGCGGTGGAGAAGGGCACCCCGGGATCGTCGCGGTAGCAGAGCACCGCGCGAACCCCCGGTAAGCCGAGGGCCCTGTCCGTATCGATCCGGCTGATGCGGGCCGACGGGTGCGGGCTGCCCAGTACCGCGATATGTCCCACACCGAGAGGTAACTGGTCCATGGTGTACGGCTCGGTGCCGGTGACCACCCGCGCGGCGGCCGGGGCACTGACGGTGCCCGGTGGCGGCGCGACACCACAGATGGCTGCGCGAATGGGCCGGTAACCGGTGCACCTGCACAGATTGCCTTTCAGCGCGTTACCCAGATCTTCAGTCTGCTCCGATGTAAGAGTGGCCGCCGTCAATACCATTCCAGCGGTACAGAATCCGCATTGGAAACCGGCATGATCGATGAAGCCGCGCTGCATCGCATGCAGGGTGCACTCATCTCCCAGGCCCCGGACGGTGAGGATCTCTGCCTCGGTGACACGGTGCGCGGGAACGATGCACGAATGCTGTGACGCCCCGTTCACCAGCACCGTGCAGGCGCCACAGTCACCGGCGTCGCAGCCCTTCTTGACCTCGATGTGCCCGTGCTCGCGCAGGAATGTACGCAGACACTGCCCGGGCCGCGGGCTGGCATCGATGATCTGGCCGTTGACCTTCATGAGCGCCCACCCGTCAGCTCCTCGGTGACCTCGCGGGCCAGCTGTGCGGTGACCGCGCGGCGCCACTGAGCGGTGCCGTGGGCGTCGGTGTGGAACTGTGCATCGGGAATCGCCGCAGCAGCCTGCACAGCGTGCTCGGCGTCGGCAGGTACCCGCAACACGATCGGTCTGCGGGTGGCCGCGGTGATACCCAGCACAATGCCTGCGCCGTCGAGCCTTCCGGTGACGAGCGCACCGGAGCGCCCCAAAGCCGAGTAGGCGATCTTGCGCAGCGCCGCTGGCTGCGACAATGCGACCGAGGAAAAGGTGATGGCGCGCAAGACATCACCGGGGTGTAACACCGTCTCGTTGATGTCTGTCACGAATTCGGTGATGTCGCAACGCTCGTCGGTGCCGTCACGTCGCCAGATGAGCAGCTCGGCATCGAGGGCGGCGCACAGCGAGATCATGGCTCCCGCGGGCAGACCCAGGCAGATATTGCCGCCGACCGTCGCCGTGCGCCAGATCTTGAACGAGGCCAGCAGGGCACGCGCGCACTGCCCGAAAAGGGCGGTGGCTCTCCAGTGCGGAGGGTACGGGGCGTTGATGAGCCGTTCGATGCTGCAGGTGGCGGCCACCTCCAGACCCTCGGTATCGACCACTACGTCGGGCCACCGCATGCCGGTCAGGTCCACCAGACGCCGCAGCCCGGGCTGCGGCTCACTCATCAGCCAGGTGCCGCCCGCCAGCACCGCGTCCTGTGCCCCGAGGCCGCTGAGGTCAGCGCGGTCCCGGGGAATCAGCACCGAGTCGATGGCGTGCAGATCCATCAGCGCACCCTGCTCATCAATCCATGATGCGCCGCCTCGACGGCAGCGGCGACCCGGTCGGTATCCACGGTGAGCATCTCCCCGTTCCTGACCACAGGTCTGCCGTCGACCCACGAATACTTGATCGGCGGTACCGCGCCCAGCACCAAGGCGGCCACCGGATCGTCGATTCCGCTGTGGCTCAGCGTGCTCAGATCCCACAGCACCAGATCCGCGCACTTACCCACCTCGATCGAGCCGATCTCGTCGGCGCGGCCCAGCAGGCGGGCACCCCCGAGCGTCGCCAGCTCGAGTGCGGTCCGCGTGCTCAGCGCGGTAGGACCTCCGACCGCGCGTGCCAGCAGCAGCGCCTGGTGCGCCTCGTCCAACAGCCGCCCCGACTCGTTGGAGGCCGCACCGTCCACCCCGAGACCCACCGGCACCCCCGCCGCCAGCAGCTCCCGGGTGCGGGCGATACCCGCACCCAGCCGCCCGTTCGAGGTCGGGCAGTGCGCGATGCCGGTTCCAGTGCCGGCCAGCCGGGCGATGGCCGCGTCATCGAGGTGGATGCCGTGCGCGAACCACACGTCGGGGCCCAGCCAGCCCAGCTGCTCCATGTAGTCGAGCGGGCTACAGCCAAAACGATCGGCGCAATATCTACCCTCGTCCTCGGTTTCCGCCAGGTGGGTGTGCAACCGCACCCCATGCTCGCGGGCCAACAGCGCGGACTGACGCAACAGCTCCCCGCTCACCGAGAAGGGCGAACAGGGCGCTAAACCGATGCGGACCATGGAACCCGGCGTCGGGTCATGCCACCGCGCGATGGCGGCGGCACTGGCGTCCAGGGCGGTATCGATCGACTCCACCAGGTTGTCGGGCGGCAGGCCTCCGGCAGACCGTCCCAAATCCATCGACCCGCGGGTGGGATCGAACCGCAGCCCGACCTCCCGCGCCGCGGCGATCTCAGCCTCCAACAGATCGCCTGCCCCGGAGGGAAATACGTAATGGTGGTCGGTGGTGGTGGTGCATCCCGACAACGCCAGCCAGCTCAGCGCGCCCTGGGCCGCCACATGCAGACCGTCCGCATCGATGCCCTCCCACACCGGATACAGCGCGGTAAGCCATTGGAACAGCGTGTGGTCGGCCGCCAGCCCGCGGGTGATCCACTGATACAGGTGATGATGTGTGTTGACCAATCCCGGTGTGAGCAGGCAGCCTCTGCCATCCACGCGTTCAACATCCGGCAACCCCCGCCACGCGTTGTGCTCGTCCGCGCTCAGCACGGCTGCGATGCGGTCGCCCTCGACGACCACCGTCGCACCGTCGAGCTCTCGCCGGACGGGATCGAGGGTGGCCGTGAATACGTTCTCGATCAAGGTGATTGAGCTCATCGGCCGCACTCGCTGCCGTACCTCGGGCTGCGGATAGGACATGTGGTGTGCACTATGGTGCGATGCACCCGATTGCGGCCACCGTGTACCGCGGCCACATCTTCCACATCTCCGGGTCCCCCACGGTGGTCGACGCGGCCACGCATCTGCGGTCGGTTCCCGACGGCGCACTGGCGGTCAGCGCCGATGGTGTGATCGCCTATTGCGGCCCGTATGCGACTCTGCCCCAGCCGTATTCCACGTGGCCCATCCACGATCATCGCGGCGGGTTCCTGCTGCCCGGATTCATCGATACCCATATGCACTTCCCGCAGGTGTACTGCACCGATTCCTATGGCGGCGGCCAGCTGTTGGAATGGCTCGAGCGCTGCATCTTTCCGGCAGAGGCCCGCTTGGCCGACCCCGTGCTGGCGCAGCGCGCGGCCGCAGCGTTCTGCCGCCGCCGAATCGCCGCAGGCACCACCGCCGCGATGGTGATGGGCTCGGCCTTCCCACAGGCGCAGGAGGCGTTGTTCACCGCGACCCGTGCGGCGGGCTTGCGGCTGGTCAGCGGCCGCGGTGTGCAGACCGTGGGCCCCGAGAGCGCCCAACCTCTGCTCACCACGACAGAGCGCGCAATTGAGCTGTGCTCCACGGAAATCGAGAACTGGCACGGGGACACGCTCACCGATGTCGCGGTGGTGCCCCGGTTCTCGCTGTCCGTCACCGCCGACACCCTGGCAGCCCTCGGCGAACTCTACGACGGCGTGCGGGCCGACGGTGTCTACTTCCATTCCCACCTCAATGAGAACGCCCGGCCGGGCACCGGCGAGGTGGACACCACCCTGACCGCGTATGGGGTCAAGAGCTACCTGGATACCTATGACGGTCATTTTCTGGCCGGCTCCCGCAAGGGCGGCGCAACTCTGTTGGGCCGCAGGAGCATTCTGGCGCACGCCGTGCACTGCCAAGACGCGGAACTGGCCCGCCTGGCAGAGACGGGCAGTTCCATCGCGCATTGCCCCACCTCACAGCTGTTCCTGGGGTCGGGCACCATGCCGTGGCGTCGGACCGTCGCCAGCGGGGTCAACATCGCGCTGGGCACCGATGTGGGCGGCGGCGATGAATGGCTGTTGACCCGCGTGCTGAACGATTGTTTCAAAGTCCACATGTCCGAACCGGCGTCGGCGGCGGTGTCGCTGCATCCGGCCGAGCTGTTATTCACCGCGACGCTTGCGGGTGCGCGCGCACTCGACCGGGAGGACACCTTCGGCAATCTGGACGCGGGCAAGGACGCGGATTTTCTGATCATCGAGCCGGACCGATGGGAACCCTTGGCCGACAGTCTGTCCCACGGCGTCAGATCCGATGATGAGCAGCTGGCGGCCGAACAGACATTATTTCGACTGTTGATGGGGCTGCGAGAACCCGCCATCAGCTCCGTGCTGGTGCGGGGGTGCGATCTCACCGGCTACCTCGACGGCGACCGCTAGACCAACCACGACAGATGCGGGGACCATGCCGGTCCGGCATCCGGGGCATCGTCTCGGGTCACGGTGGCCTGTATCAGCCCGTACGGACGATCGTCGGCATGAAAGACCTCGTTCGGATTCTCCAATCCGAAAGGCGATAAGTCATAGACGAAGTGGTGCTTGTTCGGCGCGGAGAGCCGGACCTCCGCGATCGACGGGTACGTCTCCAGGATCGCCTTGCCGATCTCATACAACGTCTGCTGCAGCGCAAGCGAATGTACGGTGGCGAACCGTTCCAGAATGATCGCCTTCACCCCGAGATATGTTTCATCCCAGTTGATGTCGGTATCGACAAAACGCCACTTGGCCACCAGCGAGGTAGCCATCACCCGATCCGAGGTCGGCTGCAAGATGGTGTACTTGTCCTCGAAGAAGTCGTGGAACTCCGAACCGGTCGACTTCAACACGACGAGGTCCTTGAGCCCGCCGATCACCCATGTCCGCTGCTGGGCGCCGACACCGTCCACGGTGATCTCGGCGGTGCGTACCTCCTGGCCCTTGCGAACCCAGGTGTGGTCGTGTTCGCGTCCCCCGACAACGACTCGCTCCCAGGCATACTCGTCAATCTCGATACGCGCCCCGGTGACCGGCTCGTATTCATCCACGAAGTGGTGTGCCAGATCCAGACCGTACTGCTCGATGGTCTCGATGCCCTTCTCCTTGGCATAGGCGTAGATGGTCTGCTTCTGACTGTCGGTGGGCAGTACCTTGCGCTGGTCCCCGTCGGTATACGCCGCGGCGAAATCTCCCCGCAGTGCGCTGCCCACGTTCAGGTCTTTGATTTCGTGGCGTGGCCTATCGCGATAGATCCGTACCACGCGGTTCTCGGCCTTGCCGTACTGGTTGCCTCCGAGGACGATTCCCATTGATGCTTCCTTTCTCAGCTGCCGCGATAGGTCGAATAGGCGTACGGACTCAGCAGCAGCGGGACATGCAGGTGCCCCGTACCGTCCGCCTCGAAGCTGATGACCACTTCCGGATAGAAGCCCTCGATCGCGTTATCGCTGAACCAGGTTCCGGTATCGAACACCAGCCGGTATCGCCCGGCAGCCAATACCGACCCGGCAAGTTCCGCAATCCGCCCGTCGGAATCGGTTGTCCCGCTTGCTAGCTCAGATCCGGTGGCATCCAGCAGCGTCACCCGCACGCCCCGCGCCGGTCGACCCGTCACCGCGTCCAGAACATGGGTGCTCAGACCCGTCACAATTCATCCTCCGTCTCGACATCGTCGGCGTGCCTGCCCGCCGGACTGAGCATCCGTGCCAGGCGGCTGCGGTTGATCTTGCCCAACTCCATTCTCATGACCCGGCGTTCGTTCTGCGGATCGTTCTTGAGCCGTTCCTCCAAGATCGCCAGCAGTTCCTCGGCGGGCCGACCGTTCGCGAACACCAGGTACACGTAACCGAACCGCTTCTCGTACTCGGTGTTGCGTTCCCGTAGCCGATCCAGGATCGCGGTATCGGCACCCGTCACACCCGACTGCTCGCGGCGCGAGGCCGCATTGTCGGCCCGCTCCCCGATCCGCGGGTGACCGTCGAGCGCCTCGTCCAGGTCGGCATCGGTAAGTTCGGCCAGGATCAGGTCTGCCCGGTTGAACAGAGCCTCCTGGTCACGGAAGGGCCGCCCGGCCGCCACTCGTAAAGCCCAAATTCGCGATGAGCAGCACTCGTACAGCCAGTGGATCGCCTGGGTATCGCTGAGCTCGTTGAAACTCTCGATTCCCCGCCAGTCAACGCGCCGCATGGAAGTCCTCGTAACGCCCGAAACGTGCCGCGGTGATGGGGTTGGCGTCGGCCACCAAGTCATCGAACCGGTAGTTGGCGATCTTCGCGATCTCGATGAGCGCGAAGGAACGCTCACTCGTGGTGGAATTCTCCATGCGGCTCCACCCGTTGCGCAGCAGCCGCTCATAGCGCTCGGTCTCGCGCGCACAGATCACCAGCGGGAAACCGAAATGCTCGCGGTAGGCATTGGCCAGGCTCACCACGTTGTTCAGCTCACTCTCGTCGAGAGTCTGCAAAATAGTGTGGTCGACCGCCGCCATCTCTCCAGCTTCGTCCTCGGCGCCCAGATCCGGGAAAGATCTGATGAGTTCGAGCTGTTCCTCGTCGCTGCCGGTAAGCATCGCCTCCTGGAAAGCGCTGCGCAGATCGTGAGCGTCGGCGAAGGGCCGCTGCCGGTAGGCACGGTCTACCACCCAGTTCACGTTCTGGACCAGACCTCCGAAGGTATGCCGAAACTGTTCGAGAGTCATCTCGTTGACCTGCGCGAGCCGAATGGTGCCGCCCCCGGCCACCGCCACGCCACGGCTGCCGGTGTGGAAGAACAACAGGTTCAAGATGATTGCGGTGATAGCACCCATGGTGATGCCGGTGCTGAACGGGATCTGCAGCAGTCCCGGTACGGCCTGGTCAATTCCGGGCAGTGCGGGAACCGCGATGCTGCGCCCCTGCTCCAGGACCGTCGACGGTCCCGAGGACTGGGAGAACTGCACATACATCCCCATGGCCAACGAGGTGCTGGCGATGATCAAGTTGCGATGGTCGTTGAAGTCCACCTTGCCCAGTGTCTGAATACCGACCACGGCCACCGTCGCGAACAGCGTCATGGCGGCCCCGCCCAACACCGGCGCCGGGATGGACTCCACGATCTTGGCGGTCTTGGGCAGCACACCCAAGACCATCATGATCACCCCGGCGGCCGCTACCACCCAACGGCTCTTGACACCGGTGAGCCGCACCAGCCCGACATTCTCCGAGAACGCGGTATAGGGAAAGGAGTTGAAGGTGCCGCCGATCATGGTGGCAATGCCGTCGGCACGGACCGTTGCGGCGATGTCCGCTCCGCGCACCCTCTTACCGACGATCTCCGCGGTGGCGAAGACCGCGCCGGTGGATTCGACCGCGGTCACCAACAGCACCACGATCAGCGATACCACCGCGATGACATCGAAGCGCGGCGCGCCGAACGCGAACGGTGAGGTGAAACCGATCCATGCCGCCTCACCTACCCGGGTGAAATCGGTGTCGCCGGCAAGCCAGGCAGTGGCGGTACCGGCCACCAGGCCCAGGAGCACGGCGATGGTGCTCCAAAAGCCCCGGAAGAATCGCTGCATCAACACGATCGCCGCGATGGTGCCCACGGCGTACAGGAGCCAACGCCCATTGCCCGGATCGTGCGCGGCCACCGGGCTGTGCGGGTTACGGACGGCGTCGCCGATACCCACCGGCAGCAGTGATACGCCGATGATCGTGATGACCGAGCCGGTCACGATCGGCGGAAAGAACCGGATGAGGCGGGCGAAGAACGGGGCGATGAGGAAGGTGAACGCTCCCGCGGCGATCACGGCGCCGTACACGGTCAGCAGTCCCACCCGGCCCCCACCGTGATCGTTGGCGATCTTGATCACCGGCGCCAGGGTGGCGAAGGTGACCCCCTGCAGCAGGGGCAGCCGCACACCGATCTTCCAGAATCCGACCGCCTGCAGGATCGAGGCGATGCCGCAGGTGAACAGGTCGGCGGTGATCAACATCGTCAACGCCTCGGCGTCCAAACCGATCGCGCGCGCGATGAGCAGGGGTACCAACACCGCGCCGGCATAGAACGCGATCACGTGCTGGATACCCAGCGTGATGAGCTTGCCCGCGGAGGGCACCTCGTCGACGGGATGGACCTTCCTCATCACGGACCTCCCTGCCTCGGTGCAGCCGCCCAGACCCGCCGGACGCGCAAAGCGACGCTAGAGCGATCGTGTTGCCGCCAGGTTGCCGGGTGCCTATATTTTCCCGTGATCCTACGTCGTCACGCTTCGGCGACCACATCCAATTGTCCTGCGGCAGCGACTATCACCGATTCCAAGCGGTCGTGGTGGGTGGCCGCGACGGCCAGTAGGGCCTCGGTATCGCGACGTGCCACTGCTGTGATCATCGCCTCATGATCGACATGTAACTGCAGCTGATCTGACGCGGACACTGTCCGCATCACCTGGAACGGCTCGGTCAGATTCCACGTGGCCTCGAACATGTGCAGCAAGCGGTGCATGCCGCAGGGCAGCACAAGGGCACGGTGAAAACGCCGGGAATGCAGGTGAAATGCCCGCGCGTCGCCCTCGACGGTCGCCTGCTGCAGCAGCTCGTGTTCGGCGAGCGCGCGGTCCAGGTCCTCGGGCGTTGCGAGCGTCACGGCCTGTGCGAGCGCGGCACGCTCGAGAACGCCTCGGGTGAAATAGATCTCACGAAGCTCCGGCAGCGTGAGCTGGGCTACCCGATATCCCCCGTTGGCACGGTGGTCGACAAGTCCTTCGGCGACAAGGGTCTTGAGCGCTTCCCGCACCGGGATGGGGCTGATTTGGTAGGTGTCGGCCACCTCACCGATGGGGATCATCGAACCCGGCGGCGCGGCGCCGTCGAGGATGGCGCGGCGCAATCCATCGAGCACGCTCGTCTGATCATGCCCGGACCGGGTGGCGCGCAGCTCGTTGATCAGCCTTCGGTAGCGGAACGTGCGTGACATTCGCCCTCCATCGCCGTCGGCCAGACCCTGATCTTGTCAGTGGTAGCGCCTGGCCGCCATCGCTGGCGACACAGAGTTAACGCGAACGTTTCATTGCGGGATGCCCGGTGAGGGCACGATCACCCGCACCGCCGGTCACCGACGTACCCTGTCGGCCATGCGCATACGCGTGATCAACCCCAACACCACCCAGGCCATGACGAAGGCCATCGGCGCGGTGGCGCAATCGGCGGCCTGGCCGGGGACGAGCATCACGACGGTCAATCCCGCGATGGGACCGGTCTCGATCGAGAGCCACTACGACGAGGCGTTGAGCGTGCCCGGTGTGCTGGCCGAGATCCGCCGCGCCGAATCCGAAGGCGCCGAAGGGTATGTGCTCGCGTGCTTCGGCGATCCCGGCCTCGACGCCTCGCGGGAACTGGCCACCGGCCCCGTGCTCGGTATCGCGGAGGCAGCCATGCACATGGCCAGTCACCTCGGCAGGGGCTTCAGTGTGGTCACCACATTGGAACGTACCGCGGGACGCGCGTGGGACCTGGCCGAACGCTATGGGATGTCACGCTTTTGCCGAGGGGTACACGGTTGCGACATTGCGGTGCTGGACTTGGAACGCAATCCGCGAACCCGAGAAATTCTCGTTGAGCACTGCCGCCGCGCAGCCGACGATGACGGCAGCGATGTGATCGTGCTGGGTTGCGCGGGGATGGCCAGTCTATGCCGGGATATCTCGTCGGAAATCGGATTACCGGTGATCGATGGGGTGGCCGCCGCGGTGAACCTGGTGCAGTCGTTGGTGTCGATGGGCCTGCGCAAATCGGGGCAGGGTGAGTTCGCCGCCCCGCCCATCAAACGCTATGCCGGACTGCTCGATTCGTTTGGATCTGTGCCGGCGGGGTGAACTGTGCGCCAATGCTCGGCGATGTCGATGCGTTTGGCGATCCACACACCGTCATGGGCCTGCACATGGTCGAGAAATCGTTCGAGCGCAACGGTGCGCGCCGGGCGGCCCACCAGCCGGCAGTGCAGACCGACCGACAGCATCTTCGGGCTGCCCGCCTCCCCCTCGGAATACAGGCAGTCGAAAGCATCCCGCAGATGCGTGAAAAATTGTTCACCACTGGGGAATCCGGCGGCCGAGGCAAACCGCATGTCATTGGTGTCCAGGGTGTAGGGCACCACCAAGTGTTGGGCCACACCCCCACCGGCAGACACCCGCACCCAGTACGGCAGGTCATCGGCGTAGGAGTCCGAATCGTAAGCGAATCCGCCGTGCTCGACCACCAGCTGCCGGGTCTGCGGGGAATCCCGCCCGGTGTACCAACCCAGCGGGGTCGCGCCGGTCAGGTCACGCAGGATCTGTACCGCCTGCGCCATGTGCTCACGCTCGATATCCGGCGACACCAGCTGGTAGGACTGCCAGCGCAGCCCATGACAGGCAATTTCGTGCCCAAGCTCACCGAATGCGGCCACCGCCTCCGGATTGCGCCGTAGCGCCTGCGCCACCGCGAAGATCGTCAGCGGCAGACCGCGGCGCTCGAAGACACGCAACACCCGCCAGAGCCCTGCACGCGAACCGTACTCGTACAACGACTCCATGCTCATGTGCCGATTGGGGAACGCTTCGGCCGGGACCATCTCCGACAGGAACGTCTCCGAGGCCACCGACCCATCCAGAACGTTATTCTCGGCGCCTTCTTCGTAATTGAGCACAAACTGCACCGCGATCCGCGCGTCGCCAGGCCACCGCGGGTGCGGTGGCCTGCGCCCGTAGCCCACCATGTCGCGGGGTTCCGCCGGTCCAGTCTCGTGAGGAGCCATCGTGGGCACGATAGTAGGCCGCCCCGCATCACCGCATCGAATCGCCTTCCAGCGGAGGAATTCCGAGTCGGGAAAATATTCTTTCCGTGCAACACGGCGGCAACACCGGCCGCTTAGCTTCGGGTGTCACCAGCATTTCCGGCTGGCCGACAATTCGCAGGAGGTTGCGTGACCGGCGTACTCACGGCTGATGCCATCGCCCCGCCCAGCGGGCATGGTGCCGCAGGCGCCAGCGTGATCAAACCCGGGTACGACCCGGCACTGACCAACGACGACCTGGCGCCGCTGCGCACACAGACGTGGACCGGCTACAACTTCTTCGCGTTCTGGATGTCCGATGTCCACAGCGTCGGCGGCTACGTCTTCGCGGGAAGCCTTTTCGCGCTGGGCATCTCGGCCTGGCAGGTGCTGCTGGCGCTGGCAATCGGCATCGTGGCCGTGTACTGGTTGTGCAACCTGGTGGCGCGGCCGTCCCAGCAGGCCGGTGTGCCGTACCCGGTGGCGGCACGGATCGCGTTCGGTGTGCGTGGCGCCAATCTGCCCGCCGTGATTCGGGGCGCTATCGCCGTCGCCTGGTATGGAATTCAAACCTATTTGGCCTCATCGGCCTTCGTGGTGCTGGCGGTAAAATTCGAGCCCTCCCTGAGTCGCTACGGCAATGCCGACGACTACGGATTTCTGGGTTTGTCACTGCTCGGCTGGGCCGGCTTCCTGCTGATGTGGGTGCTGCAGGCCGCCGTCTTCTGGAACGGCATGGAAGCCATCAGGCGGTTCATCGACTTCTGCGGGCCCGCGGTGTACGTCGTGATGCTGGCCCTGGCCGTCTACCTGATCGCCGAGGCCGGCTGGCAGAACGTGCATTTCAACCTGTCCTCGGGTGAGCCCAAGACTGGCCTCGCCGCGGCGGCAGCAGTGCTGAGCGCGATCGCGCTGGTCGTTTCCTATTTCTCGGGGCCCATGCTCAACTTCGGCGACTTCTCGCGGTATGGGCGCAGTTTCGACGAGGTCAAGCGCGGCAATTTCCTGGGATTGCCGTTGAATTTCCTGTTCTTCGCGGTGCTGGTGGTGTGCACGGTGTCCGCGGGAGCAACAGTGATCGGCCACGGCCCGGATGGCACCGTCATCACCGACCCGGTGCTGATCGTGGACAAAATCGACAACACCACCGCGGCAGTGCTGGGAGTCCTCACCTTTGCGATCGCCACCGTCGGGATCAACATCGTGGCCAATTTCGTCTCGCCCGCATTCGATTTCTCCAACCTCGCGCCGACACGGATCAGCTGGCGGGCCGGGGGCATGATCGCGGCGGTTGGTTCGATTCTGATCACCCCCTGGAATCTCTACAACAACCCGGACACCATCCACTACACGCTGGACATGCTGGGCGCCGTCATCGGCCCATTGTTCGGAATCCTCATCGCCGACTTCTACTTCGTGCGCGGGCGCACCATTGAGGTCGACGACCTGTTCACCCTCTCCCCTGAGGGCGCCTACTACTACCGAGGCGGCATCAACCCGGTGGCGGTCGCCGCGACGCTCGTCGGTGCGCTGATCGCTATCGCAATGGTCGTCTGGGGCAGCGCATACATGGCGAGCTTCACCTGGTTCCTTGGCGCGGGAATCGGCTTCGGGATCTATCTGCTGGGTATGCGACACGTACCGCCGCACCTGATCTACGGCCAGTCCCGGTCCACGCCGTCACTGAGGTGATCGCACGGCACCTCGATCACATCGGTACGTGCGGCCAGGTACGGTCCGGCTCCCTGGTCGCCTGCCAGCGCGCCCAGCACCAGGCCGAAATGTTCCGAACCGATGTACACAGGATGGCCGGGCCTGCCCCCGAAGGTCGCACGGACAAGTGCCACCCGACGGCGCCCGACGGCTCGCAACACGGCACGCACCGCCTCCGGCCCTACCGATGGCAGGTCCACCAAATGGATGACGATCCCCGCCACGTCCGTTCGCGAGCGCACACGTTCGAGCACCGCCCGCACCGACTGCGATACACCGTCCTGCCATCGATCAACGTCGATACTCTGTGCGGGCAAAGGCATCTCGGCCCGCGCAGCGCCCTGCGTCACGTAGATCTCATCGCAGCCGCCACGGTCCAGCGCCGCGACAGCCAGTTCGAGCCAGCGTCCGTTCTCGGCGAGGATCTTGGGCATGCCGTAGCGGGTGCCGGCTCCGGCCGCGAGTACCGCACCGACAACGACGTCCGCCGTGGTACGGGACGCTGCGGATGGCATGACCCTATCGAACCTCATGAACGCAGCCCGCGTAATACGTGCTGCATCCCGCGTTCACATTCGTTAAACAGGCCGTCGTTACGGTCGCGCGCATGACGGCCGCGATCGAGGTACCCGCCAGCGAGATGGTGCGCTTAGCGAGTAAGCCGCCCTGGTACCGGTCGCTGTTCCTCCAGCTGCTGGTGGCCATCGTCGCGGGCGTGATCATTGGCTGGCAGTGGCCGGCCTTCGGCGCCGATCTGCGTCCCCTCGCCGACGGTTTCATCAAGCTGATCAAGATGTTGATCGCACCGATCATCTTCTGCACGGTGGTGCTCGGCATCGCGCACGTCGGGGATCTCAAGTCCGTCGGCCGGATCGGCATCAAGGCCCTCGTCTACTTCGAGGCGGTCACCACCTTCGCGCTACTGTTCGGCCTGCTCGTCGGCAACCTCGCCAAACCTGGGGCGGGGTTTCATATCGACGCCGGGACGCTGGCCACCGGCGCCGATGCCATCGCCAAGAAAACCAACAACGGGGAGCTGCCACACACCGTCGAGTTCCTGCTCGGCATCATTCCTTCCTCCATCGTCTCGGCCTTCGCCGAGAACGCCCTGCTGCAGGTGTTGTTCTTCGCGGTGCTGTTCGGTCTGGCACTGGCCAAGTTCGGCGAATCGGGGCCACCGGTGGTGTTCGAATTCATCGACCAACTCAGTCACATCTTCTTCACCGTCATCGGGTGGATCATGCGGCTGGCGCCGCTGGGGGCGCTCGGTGCGATGGCCTACATCGTGGGCCAGTACGGCATCGGCTCGTTGAGCAGCTACGGCAAGCTCATCGCAGCCTGTTATGCGGCCGCGTTGCTGTTCATCGGCGTTCTTGCGGTCATCGCGCGACTCTTCGCAGGAGTGAATCTCTGGAAATTCGTTGTCTACATCAAGGACGAACTATTTCTGGCCCTCGGCACAGCCTCCACCGAGGTGGTGTTGCCGCGCATCATGACCAAGCTGAACCATGCGGGCTGTTCGAAGACGACGACGGGACTTGTCATCCCCACCGGCTACTCCTTCAATCTCGATGGGGCCACCCTGTACCTGTCGATATGCGTGCTCTTCCTCGCCCAGGCACTGGGGGTCAATCTGACCATCGGCGAACAGATCACTGCCGTGCTGGTGCTGATGCTGACATCCAAAGGCATGGCAGGCGTGCCGGGTTCGTCATTCCTGGCGCTCTCCGCGACCGTTGCCGCCATAGGCCACGGCGCCATCCCGGTGGCCGCCGTGGCTCTGCTACTGGGCGCCGACAGGATCATGGACTCGATGCGGGTCTCGGTGAACCTGCTGGGCAATTGCGTGGCGACGCTGGTCGTGGCCCATTGGGAGGGTCAACTGGACCAGGACCGCATGCACAAGGTTCTCGCTGGTGAAGCGCCCGAGTCCGAGTCCGACGAGGAGTCCGCCGCTGCACACGATTGAGCGCTGCGGTAACGCGTCTGCGAGCATGGGAGCCGTGTCAGCGGCATCCCCATCGAACCCATCAGATGCCGGTAGCCCCGGCTGGCTCGCTCCTATCGTGGAACTGGTGGCGGCCGCCGATGCCGATCTGGCATCGGCCTACCCTGAGGGCCCCGGTGAACCACAGCCCATCCACACCGTCTACCTCAGCGCGGCGCTGGCCGACGCCCAACTACCCGGGCAATGGGGAGCATCCGCGCTTGCCCTGGCCCAGCACCATGAAAAGGCGCTGGCCGTCCTCGACACACACGGTGCACTCCCCCGCGTCAAGGAACGGCTGGCCATCGCCCCCATCCAGGATTTGCGACTGGACTTCGAGGACGGCTACGGCTGGCGCGAAGACAGCACCGAGGACGCCGACGCGCGCAAGGCGGGACGCGTGCTGCGCACTCTGTCCATCGACGCGAATCCTCCTGCAGCACTGGGAATTCGGATTAAGGGCCTTACCTCACTACATCTGCGGCGCAGTGTGCGGACTCTGGAGCTGGTATTGGACGGCGCGTCCGGAGTACCGCGGGGATTTGTGACCACCCTCCCGAAATTCCGGTCGCTGACTCAGGTCGAGGCCGCGCTCCGACTGTTCGACACACTTGAGCAGGTACACGGATTACCCAGCGGCTCACTGCGTTTCGAACTCCAGATCGAGAGTCCGCAAGCCGTGCTGGGCGCCGACGGCACAGTCCCGCTGGCCAAGGCCATCCACCTGGCGCGGGGACGCCTGACCGCATTGCATTACGGAACCTATGACTACAGCGCGGCCTGCGGGATAGCCGCCGAATACCAGTCACTCGAACACCCCGTGGCCGACCACGCCAAGGCGGTGATGCTGGCGGCCGCGGCACAGACGGGTGTGTGGGTATGCGACGGCTCCACCCAGGTGAATCCCGACGGCTCCCCTGAGCAGCAGGCCGCGGCGCTCACCCGTCACCACCGGCTGGTCACCCGCGCGCTCGAGCGCGGCTATTGGCAGGGATGGGATATGCATCCGGGACACCTGGTCACCCGATGGCTGGCGACCTACGGGTTCCACCGGCGCGCGTTGGCGGTGGCCGGCCCCCGCATTGTCGCCTACCTGCAGCACCAGGGCGGTGGTGTCGTCGATGAACCGGCGACGGCTCAGGCACTGGCGGCCGGAGTCCTGCGCGGCCTGGACTGCGGCGCCTACACCGACGATGAGGTCGCCGCCCTGATGCCTGGCTGCAACCGCGCGGTCCTGAACCAACTCGTGCAACGCACGACCATCGGTGGCATGACAGGAGGAACCGACCAGAGATGACCGGCAACACACCCGCGGGACTGCCCGACTTCACCATGCTGCCCGACTTGGCACTGCGCCCCCTGGGTGGCGCGGTGATCTGGGCCAACGACGACCTGTTCGCCGAGAAGGAAAATCTGATCAAACCCGGGCCGGCCGATTACCGGCCCGCGACCTTCGGGCACAAGGGGCAGGTCTACGACGGATGGGAGACCCGGCGCAGACGCGACCCCGTCGGCGAGCCCGGCCAGGACTCCGCCATCGTCCGCTTGGGTGTGCCCGGAGTGATCGCGGGCATCGTCGTCGACACCGCGTGGTTCAAGGGCAACTATCCGCCGGAGATATCGATCGACGCGGCAGAGATCGACGGGTACCCGTCCGCGGACGACATCGCCCGTGACACCGACTGGCAGAGCATCGTCGGCCGCACGAAGGTCTACGGCGACAGCCGGAATGTCTTCGATGTCGATTCGCCGCGACGGTGGACACACGTGCGGCTGACCATGCATCCCGACGGCGGGGTGGCACGGCTGCGTGTGCACGGCCATGGGCGGCCCGACCCGCGATTCCTCGATGCCGGGCAGTTCGATCTTGCCGCCATCGAAAACGGCGGCCTGGTGACCGATTGCTCCAACCGGTTCTACAGCTCACCGCAGAATCTGCTGTTCCCCGGGGTTGCGCGGGTCATGGGCGACGGATGGGAGACGGCCCGCCGCCGCGACGGCGCCAACGATTGGGTGCAAGTGCGGCTCGCCGGCGAGGGCGTGCTCCGGCTGGCCGAAATCGACACCTCGTATTTCGTCGGCAATAGCCCCGGCGCGGCAGGACTGCAGGGTCTGACCCCGCAGGGTGACTGGGTGCCGCTCTTACCGCGCACCTCGCTGCAGCCCGACACCCGACACCGCTTCCTGCTGGCGGGCCAGCAGCCCGTCACCGACGTACGCCTGGATATCTATCCCGACGGTGGGCTCTCGCGTCTACGCCTCTTCGGTGACCTCACGGCAGCGGCGCGGGCCCAGCTCCAGAGCCGTTGACATCTGGCGTACGCGCCACGCGATGGGGCTTCGGGCCGCGGATACGTCCTGGCGCCGAGGCCTTTTCCGCACTCACCGTGTAAGGATCGTGTAAAACCGAAAGCCTCGACGGCGCCGAAACTCCTTGCTGTTCAGCGGTTTCAGGAAGTTCACAGCGATCATGTGAGCCGCGTCATAGATGCCAATTTCAACTGACAGTTCTACAGTTTCAACTGTCACAAGGACGTGTCGCTCCCGGGTATCAATTCCACTGCTCCTTCAGCCGCAGAGTGATTGGAGTCCCTCGTGCAACCATGCACTGTCCCCAAAGTTCGTTTCCACAACGGTGTCGACATCCCCCAGTTGGGCCTAGGTGTCGCCGCCATACCCGATGTCGAGGCGGAAGTCATTGTGCGGCAAGCACTTGACGCCGGATACCGACATATCGACACCGCCACCAGATATGGCAATGAACGCGGGGTTGGTCTCGGCATTTCCCGTTCGGGCGTGCCCCGGGAAGAAGTTTTCGTCACCACGAAGCTCTGGGTGGACGATTTCTGTGATGCCGCCGGCGCTTTCGCACGCAGCCTTGACATGCTAGGCACCGACTACGTGGATCTGTTCCTGATCCATTGGCCTGCACCGGATAACGGCCAGTATGTGACTGCATGGCAGCAGATCGTCCAGCTCTATCTCGCGGGCGACATCCGCGCCATCGGGGTATCCAACTTCGAACCCGAGCACGTACAGGCCATCGTCGACGCGACCAGCGTGCTGCCGGTGATCAATCAGGTGGAGCTACACCCGTACTTCCAGCAGCGAGAGTTGCGGCAGTTCAACTCCGAGCGGGAAATCGTCACGGAGGCATGGAGTCCCCTCGCCCAAGGAATCGGCGCCACCGACGATTCCCCGCTGGCTGCGTTGGCCGCCAAGCACAACAAGACGCCGGCGCAGCTGATCCTGCGTTGGCATATTGAACTGGGGCACGTGGTGATACCCAAGACCTGCTCGCCCCATCGATTGGCCGAGAATCTCCAGATCTTCGATTTCAGTTTGTCCGCAGAAGATCTCGACATGTTCGTTCAGTTCGACCAGCCCAACGGCAGGCTGGGGACGCACCCCAACGAGGGGTTCTCGGCACACCATTCCGCGCGAAGCAGATGGCACCGGGAGCGCCTGTCCAAGCGGGCCGCCTAGCGGGGCGGCCGCAGGGGCTCACCCGTCATCGCAACGGCCGGGGGGCCGCCCGACGCCGCGTCCGTGTGGACAGTGAGCACCACTGATCGGCCCACACCGCGCACGCATGTATCGGACGTCAATAGACTCTTTCGACGTGACCGAACGAGACAAGACGGAATCCGCACCGGCTCAAGACGCGGTGCCCACGCTCGACGTGGAGGGCTCCGGAGTTCAGCCCCCGGTCTCGCCCCGCATACGACGCGCGTTCTGGTGGCTGGAGCGCCTCGCGCCGGCGATCGGATCGCGCTGGGCGGTCGAACTGTGGTGCACCCCGCCCGTCATCGAGTCGAGTCTGCGCATGCCACCCGGGGTGCCTCCCGGCGAGCCTCTGGAGGCTCACTGGAATGGGCACCGGATTGCCGGAGAGTCCTGGGGTGAAGGGCCGGCGGTCTACCTCGTACACGGCTGGGGCGGGCAGCGCCCGCACCTGGGGATCTTCATCAAGCCGCTTCTGCAGGCCGGATACCGCGTCATCGCCTTCGACCTCCCCAGCCACAACGAATCCGACCGCGGTGCGCTGGCACCCGGACGCACCACGCTGATCGAATGCGCGCACGCCGTGGCCGCCGTCATCGAGGAGCACGGGCCCGCCCACGCGGTAGTGGCGCACTCCCTGGGGGCCAACGCGACCACGTTCGCCGCTTCCTACGGAGCATCGGTGGGCCGGGTGGTCTACCTGGCACCGATGGGTGATTTCCCGCTGTATCTCGACCTGTTCGCCGCGCGGCACGGGTTCGGCCCACGGATACGCGCGGGCCTGCAAAAACAGCTCGAACGACGGATCGGTATGACGCTGCCGGAAACCGAGCTGGTACGGGTCGCCGCCGATGCCGGCCACCCCCCGCTGCTGCTCATCCACGACCCGGACGACCCCGACACCCCCTACGCATCGAGCCAACGGCTGGCGGATTCCTGGCCCGGCGCGCGTTTGATGGCAACCAAGGGACTGGGACGGCTCGCGCACTACCGCATCTTGAGGCACCGGCCGGCGATCAATGCCGGCCTCGAATTCATAGGTCCCGCTTCGGATTAACCGATACCGGAAGTGGCAACAGGCGCCGGTTCCCTCTTCCCGCCCCGCGACGAATACCAACGGTAGTAGTCGTTTTGCACCCGGCTGACGATCCCGGGTGCGACGCGATACGAGTCGCGGTACAGGATGCCCAGCGGATTGTTCACCTCACGACGCTGTCGACGGATCGCGTCGACCAGCATGTCGACCCCCTCTTCCAGGCTGAGCGATGCGTAGTGACTCCAATCCGTCGGGGCGATCATGTCGGTCGAAACCAACGGCAGATGGATATTGGTCACCCGCACTCCGTCGGCACGGCTCTCGATGCCCGCGATGCGCAGCACCGCATCCATGGCCGCCTTCGATCCGACGTACGCGGAAAATTCGGGCAGGTTGCCCAGCACTCCGATCGATGAGCTGTGCACGATGTGACCAGAGCCGCGAGCGCGCATGCCTGGCAGCAGGCGCAGCACCAGGCCGACACCGCCGAGGTAGTTGATAGCAACGGTGCGCTCGTAGTCATGGAGCCGACGCTCGGAGTCCGCCAGCGATCGCATGATTGATCGGCCCGCGTTCAGCACCAGAATATCCGGTGCGCCAAAGCGTTCGAGCACCTCGTTGGCCACAGCTTCGGCCCCTTCGGCCGTCGACAGGTCACCCGGCACCGCGTGTGCGGCGCCGCCAGCAGCGATGATCCCGCGCACCACGTCGTCGAGCTCATCGGCACGGCGCGCGGTCACGATCGCGATGGCACCCGCCGCAGCGATTCGCTCCGCCAACCGCCGGCCGATCCCGCTCGACGCACCGGTGATCACGACGGTTCGACCGGTAACGCGCTCGGCGAGCGTGGGCGTCCACGGATACGTCACGCGCACAGGCTTGGTAAGGACGTTGATCATGTGCCTGACGGCGCGCATCCGGTCTCCCACAGCTCTGACTCCCATAGCTGACACCCGTCAACTCGGAGGCAATGATGATGTTGACACCGCTTGTTGTCAAGATGGCGCGATCACGCCCTCAGGCCCGTGCACTCCTCTCGCCACACCCGACACCACGACCGATCTCACGGAGCAGTTCGGCACCGTCCCACTGCGTGCGACTCCCCTCAGTTGCCGCGCGGACCAGGTCGACCAGCGTGGCATTGACCGGCGCGCTCCGGCCCAACTGTGCCGCGAGAGCCACGACTTCACCATTGATGTAATCGATTTCGGTGGACCGGCCCGCCTCGAGGTCGTCCAGCATCGAGGAGCGCGCCTGCGGATCGATGGTGACCATCTGGCGCGCCAGCCTGCTGAATATGGGGTCGGGTGTACGCAGCACCCACGGCATCAACGTAATCGGCGCGGCCAGCGGGCTCACCACCGCCTGACCCACGCGTCGCAGCAACTCAAGCGCTTCGCGTTGCGCTGCCGCGAGCACGCGGCGGAAGTTCCTGTCTTCCAGTTCAGATTTCAAGGGCAGACCGGACAACGCATTGACCGCGTTGTTGAGGTTCACCAAGAGCTTTCCCCACTGCACGGCAAGCATGTCATCATGCAGATCGGTGGGTAATCCACTGTCACCCAACGCATTCGCTACGGATTCGGCACCGCGGGCGAGCGCCAGCTTTCCCTGAGTGCCCTGGTGAAAGTGCCCCGGCGCAATGTGGGCGACATTGAATCCGACCATTCCCGCAATCACACTGTGCTGCGTGATGTATTCCGCGATCACTGCGGGGTTTCGTATCCCGTTCTGCAGGCTGACCACGTGCGCCCCGGGCCGCAATCCGCCCGCCAACGACTCCGCGATCCCTGCGCTGGCAGCTGATTTCACTGTGACGAGGACCGCGTCGGCGTCACCCGCAGCGTCAATGTCTTCGGTAAAGACACAGTCTCGCCCCGGAATGGTCTCCGAGAGTCCGAGGTAATCGGAGACGGTCAAGCCATGCTCGGCAATGGATTGCCCGAGCCGTGCCCGGCCGATGTAGACAACATCGTGCCCCGCCAGTTGCAATCGGCCACCCAGGTAACAGCCGATGCTGCCGGCCCCCGCAATGGCGATCTTCACCGGACAGCCCCCTGCGTGCGCTCCCCCGCCGCGGCGACGTGGTCCAGGTAATAAGGATTGTGTGCGTTGATGATCTGCACATCCTCACGCACCGCCAGTTCCCGCAATCGCTGGGCGTTGTACAACCGCGACGTCGCGTCAGCCTGCACCAGATTCTGGAATACCCGCAGCACCATCGGGCATCGCGGGTCGGGGCTCATCTCGCCGGGATGCATGAAGGCATCGCCCGCATGTACCAGCCAGCGCGGACGGCCAACTCCGCCGGTGTCGATCACCACTCCGACATGCCCGCGACTGTGACCCGCCAGCTGGATGATCGCGATCTCCTCTGACAGTCCGGAGAGCTGGCGGGCTGCCTCAAACCCGAACCACCAGTCACCGCCGATCGAGTACTCGACCCAGCGATCCCGGCCGCGCCTACGGTTCATCAAGTCGGACTGACCGCTGTATCTGACACGGTCGTGGAGAGTGAGCTGCGACCGAATGGACTCGGCCTCCAGCGCGTGCACATGCAGACGCGCATGCGGGAAGTCATCGACTCCACCGACATGGTCGTGATCGTGGTGGGTCAGCACGATATCGCTGACATCGGCGGGGTCGTATCCCAGCGCCTCCACCCGACGCACCGCGGTCTCACCTTCGGCGAACGCGGGGTTCAACAGCAGTTGAAGCGGACGTCCAATCCTGCCGACCGGATCGGCGATATCCCGAAGTCCGAACCCGGTGTCGACGAGAATCAATTTCGCGCCGGTATCGATAAGCAGGCAATGGCAGACCAAACGCCCGCGCTGCCACGGCGCTCCCTTGCCCTCCAGGAGACGCTTGCCGAGTGGAGCCATCGAGCCACAGTTCAGGTGATGGATCCGCACGGCTACTCTCTTGTCCCTGAAAGAATTGCCAGCGCATCGATCTCGACCAGCAAGCCGGTGGGTAGTCCACCGAAAAGTGTGGTGCGTGCGGGATAGGGAGCACTGAGGTTCTCCTCGAAGGCCCGGTTCAGCTCCCCGAACTCCTCTGGCGCCTGCAGGTACACCCGAAGCATCAAGACATCATCGAAATCCGCGCCGGCTTCACGCAGGATCGCCCGGATATTGCATAGCGCCTGCACGGTTTGTTCGTAGGCTGTCGCGCCGGCCAGCGAACCCGTCTCGGGGTCGATTCCTACCTGCCCGGCTACCTGAATGGTGTCGCCGATCCGGACGGCCTGCGAGTAGGGCCCTACGGGCCGGGGCGCATGAGCCGTTTCTATGTGCGTCTTCACGGTCGAATTCCTTTCTACATGAAAGTGATTGGCAGGCTGTCAGGATTGTGGTTTGTCCACAACCTTCCTCATGACGCGCACTGCGTTGCCACCGAGAATCCCTTCGACCTCGGGCGCGCTGAATCCTGTGCGCCGTAGCGCATCGCCCAATGTGGAGAACCCGGTGGGCACCTCGAATCCTTCGACGAATCCGGGTACGCCATTCATATCGGTTCCTATGCACAGATGATCGGGGCCGACGAGCGCCGCCAGGTGCGAAGCGTGCCGCGCGAAATCGTCCAGGTCCCGCATACCAAGTCCCCGAAAGCCCATGGGCCACAGCCCGACCAGCCCACCGGTGTCGGCTATCGCACGGGCCTCGACATCGCTGATATAGCGCGGAAACTCTTGAACGGCGGCTGCCCCGGTGTGAGAACTGATGACCGGAGCCGCCGTGTGCTCACAGACCGACAGCGTGGTGGCCGCATCGGCGTGGGCTACGTCGATGAGCATCCCGAGCCGGTTCGCTTCTCCCACAATCTCTCTACCCAGCGCCGTCAAGCCGGCGGCGTAGCGCCCGGACCGCACGCTTCTGCTTCCGCGGCTTCCGGTGAGTGAGGTACTGATGGTTCCGAGCCCATTGTCCGCGTAGTGGACCAGACCGAGGACACGCACGCCCAGGCGATACAGATCGGTCAGCCGATCAGGCTGCGCCCCAACCACATCAGCACCTTCGATACCCAACATCACCGATGGCCGATCGGTGTTCTGTCCCTGTTCGACGTTGTTCACCACCGAAATACCTGCCGCTGCGGCCTCGGCGCGGGCAAGGGCGAGCTGTGCCTTGACCCCGCTCCACGGCGATCGGAGCCGCCATGCCGTTCCGAGTACCGCGTCCCCCACCGCGGTCACGACGGCCAACCGGCCATTCTCAAGGGAGGAAAGCGGCTCGGACGGCATGTCGATGGCCTTGCCCGCCACGGCCCGTAGCCACCGCGGCGCGATACTCAGCCCGTGAGTGTGTAAGTCGACGGTCGAGATCCCCTGGCCGCTCAACGAAAGGCCTCGGGAGCAGTCCGGACGATGTCGTCCCACAGTGGGCGGAACTGGAACCATCCGGCCAGCGGCGTGCCGATCTGCTCATAGACCGACACCGCAGTGTCGTGGGCGATCGTCCGCGGCTCACCCGCTGCCATGGCGAGTAGTTGCGCCTGACATGACCGTTCCATGGTGATGAACCACCAGGCCGCCTCGGCCACGGAATGTCCCACGGTCAGCAGCCCGTGATTCTGCAGTATGACCGCCTTGGCCGGCCCCAGGGCCGCACCGATGGCGCGCCCCTCCTCGACGTCGGTCACCACCCCGAGGTAGTCGGTGTACACCGCGTGATCCTGATAGAAGGCGCACGCGTCCTGGGTGATCGGCAGCAATGGCTGGCCCAATGACGAAAACGCCTTTCCATGTATCGAGTGTGCGTGCGCGGCGGCGATCACATCCGGTCGCGCCTTGTGCACTTCCGAGTGGATGCAGAACGCCGCCCTGTTGACCGGCCGGTCTCCGGTGAGCACGTTTCCGTCGTGATCGACGTGGACGAGGTCCGACACCGTGATGTGCCGGAAGTTCATGCCGAACGGATTCACCCAGAACGTCTCGGGGAACTCGGGGTCACGGACGGTGATGTGCCCAGCCACGCCTTCGGAGAAACCGAAGGCACCGAAGATCCGGAAAGCTGCCGCCAGTTCGCGCAACCGGAGATCACGTTCCTCACTGACTGTCGTGGTCGAAGGCCTGTGCATCCAGTCGGTGCCCGTGGAACCGACTGCGTAGGCCGATATCTCCTCATTCACTGTGGTCCCTCCGGCGGCCATCTCATCTCCTTTCGATACAGATCTGTATCCTTTTTCGCAGGCTACCGCCGGGCGCGAAACGCGTCAAGAGTGAGTCAGACGCAAAGAATGCACCTCAATATGGTGAAAATAAACAACTCTCACCTCCGCCTTACCTCGGCCCCGCCGCCGCGACGAGACGCGACGCACCGCGACTGGCGCCATGATTTCAGATACACAGTTGTATTGTTACCGTGCTAGATTTTCGACAAGCGAAAGGAAGCCGATGCCGAAAGACTGGACTCACCGGCGTGAACGCACGCGCGCACGCCTGCTCGAGGCCGCTCTTGACGTATTCGCCGAGCGCGGCTTCCACGGTGCGAGCATCGAGAATATCTGCGAGAGAGCAGGATTCACCCGCGGCGCGTTCTACTCGAACTTCTCGGGCAAGGATGAACTTTTTTTCGCGCTGTTCGATGCCAGCAGCGATCAGCTGATCACGCAGTTGCACGCAGCACTGGAGCAGTGCCGCGCCAGTCCCGATCCCGTCGGCACCTTCATCGCTCTCATCGATGACAAAGGCCCCGACCAGCGTCGCTGGTACCTCATCAGCACCGAGTTCACGCTCTACGCGATTCGCGAACCGAAGGCCGCTGCCGTACTGGCCGAACATGACGCCCGCCTACGGCGTGAAGCCGCCGGGGTAATCAATGAGCTGATGTCCATCGCCGATCGGGAGTTGATCATCGACACCGAACTCGTCGCGCGGCTTGCCACCGCACTGCGTGAAGGCGCCGCCGCGCAGGTCTATGTCGAGCCCGACGCGGTCGAGGCTCGCATGCTGGAGCGGCTCGCCTTCCCCGCGATGCTGCGCGCCTTTTCCCAGCCTGTTCACCGGCCATCCGACAGGCACTAGCCGAAGCCCCCCCACTGCGGTCTTCGTTTGCTATCGTGACTGGTAGGTGCAATTTTTGGGGAACGTATGCGGTTCGGCGCAATAGTCTTTCTCACCGCAGCGCTGCTCTGCGCCTGCGTCTCCCCCAGTAGCTCTGCCCGGCAGGACGAATGGTCCTCGCTGGTGTCGATGCTTGGCGATCAGCAGAAGACCCTGCACGACAAGGACACCCGCTACGACCTGCCCGGCACAGCCCGGCCGACGACACGCGACGATATTCGTGCCACCGAGCGGCAATGGGGCCTCTACCTCGATGCCGACCATCGCGACCTACTCCAGGTCTCCGATGGCATGCGCGCCTTCTGCGGTTTCGATGATTTGTTCGCACTCGCGGACGCGGGGCCAGGCTCGAAGAATTGGGAGGGCATGAAGGCGTACATCGAAGGCGCATCCCTGACTCCCGAGTACTTCGGTGCCCATTCCTTCAATCAACTCATTCCCGTCTTCGGCACCGAGGACGACTACGTCATGGTCATTGCCGTCGCGCATTCATATTTCAGCGATGAGCCGGGGGTTGTCTTCGAGCTCGGCGGAGTCGGCCCCCACGGGATCGGCCAGTACCCCACCTTGATGGAGGCGGTGCGCGGCAAGGCCGAGTCGTATCAGAAAGAGCTCAAGAACGTCCACACGTACGGCGTCGGCGTACCCGAATCTCACTGACACCAATGGTTATTCGGTGGCCGGCATCGATCCCCGCCGTTACGCTCGTGATCCCATGACATCGAACCACGACCCACACGCACTGCGCGCCACCATGCGCACCGACCTCAGCGTCGCACTGAAGGCCCGCAACAGCGAGGCCGTCAGCGCGCTGCGCACCGCGATCGCCGCGATCGACAATGCCGAATCGGTGGACAGCACCATGGACACCACCCTGAACAGCACCCACATAGCCGGTGCGGCCACGGGCCTTGGTGCGACCGAAGCTCCGCGTCGCACGCTCTCCCCCGCTGACGTCCGCACCATCGTGCAAGCGCAAGTGGACGACCGGATCACCGAGGCCGATCGTTACGACGCACTCGGGCAGCCCGGGGCCGCCGCAAAGCTGCGCGTCGAGGCGACGATTCTCTCCGAATACCTATAGCTTCTGGTATCGCCGTGCGATGCCGTCGCAGAGGATTTCCACGCCCTTGACGATCACCTCACGCGGGTTGGTTACCTGTGGCAGGTCACCCAACCCCACCAGGGCGGCCAACCGTGGAGACTCCGGCACATCGGCGGTGCCGGCGATCAATTCCGACAACCCCGAGAAATCGGTACGCGTCCCCGGCGAGACGAGCTGCCCGCCGACGGCACCGAGGCCCACGCCCTGCGAGTAACTCCATACCTGAAACGCCAATTCCGCGGCCTCGGGTACGGGAATCTGTAAGTGACCGAATGCCTCGAGCAACCAGTCGAAACACACCAGGGTTTCCGGCTGCATCCCATTGCGTGGCACCGCGTATGCCAGCAGCACCCAGGGGTGGGTGCTGTACAGGTTGAAGTCGTACTCGACGGCGACGCGCACCCGCGCCCGCCAATCCGGATCGCCCATCATGTCGTCGGGATAGGCGAATCGCCGGGTGACCTCGGCGGTCATTTCGACCAGGAGCGCATCCTTGTCGGCCACGTGGCGGTACAGCGACATGGCACCCACCCCGAGCGCATCGGCGATCTTGCGCATGGACACTCCGGATAGACCATCCGAATCCGCGATCTCGATGGCCTTGGCAACAATCGACTCCAGCGTCAGGCGCGGATCCGTCACGACGCTCCCTTCACACTCGATTGACCATTTTAGCCGATTTGCGTACAGTGTACCCAGTCTGCTGCGTACGCCGTACGCGCCTCAATATAACCGGAGCGATACCCCATGACCAGCTGCAAGTCCACCGCGCCAGAAAACGCGACCGCCCCCGAGGGCGACCGCGCTGGACGCCGCACGTGGTTCGGTCTGGCATCCCTACTGCTACCCGTGTTCCTGGTGTCCATGGACGTCTCGGTGCTGTTCTTGGCCATGCCCCGACTGTCCGAGTCACTCAATCCTTCAGCAGCCGAACAGCTCTGGATCCTGGACGTCTACGGGTTCCTACTCGCAGGCCTGCTCATCACCATGGGCAACTTGGGCGACCGCTGGGGTCGACGTCGCCTCATGCTCTGGGGCGCAACCCTTTTCGCTGCCGCCTCGGTGCTCGCCGCATTCGCACCCACACCGCTGGCACTTATCGCCGCCCGGGCGCTGATGGGCGTCGGCGGCGCGACGCTGCTGCCCGCCAGCCTCTCACTCATCGGGGTCATGTTCCCCAACGCACGCCAGAAGGCGCTCGCCATCGGCATCTGGTCGGCGGCGTTCTCCTTTGGTGCGGCCGTCGGGCCCGTCATCGGCGGCATACTCCTGCATCACTTCTGGTGGGGCTCGGTGTTCCTCATCAATGTGCCGGTACTGATCGGGCTGCTGCTGACCGCGAACACGCTGATCCCCGAGTACCGCAATCCGGTGCGCGCGCCGTTCGACCTCGCTGGCGTCGCGTTGTCCATGGTCGGCATCATGACACTTGTCTATTCGGTGAAAGCCATGGCCACACACGGATTCTCGACGGCCGTCGCCATCACCGGCGCGATCGGCGTGCTCACCCTCGCGGTGTTCGTCCGCCAGCAGATGCGCAACCCACATCCATTGCTCGCGCTCGATCTGTTCCGAAACCGCACCTTTACCGTCGCGATCGTCGGCACCGTCGGCGCCATGGCGACTTTCGGCGCCACTACCTACCTCACCGGACTCTACGTGCAGTCCGTTCTGGGGTTCGATGTGCTCGCCGCGGCATTCCTGGGACTGCCGATGGCGGTGACCGTCGCCTACTTCTCCATGGACGCACCGCGTATCGAACGCATCCTGGGTGAACGCTGGACGTTCGTGGCATCGCTGCTGTCGATGGCCATCGGCAATGCGGTGCTGCTCGCGCTGGGGCCGCATGGACCGGTCGGCGTCTACATCGCTGCGACGGTGATCGTCGGCGCCGGTGCCGGGGTGATGTTCACCTTCGTCTCCGCCATAGCGCTCGGCGCGGCCCCGACAGAAAGGGCGGGACAAGCCACGGGCATCTCCGAGATGAGCTTCGAACTCGGGACCGCCTTCGGACTGGCCTTGTTCGGCGCACTCGCCTCGGCCGTCTTCACGGCGCACACCCATGTCCACGAGACGCTGGGCCAGGCGATGGCACGCGCCCAGGACATCGGCGGCGAGGCGGGCGCTGCCGCGGCCGAGCTCGCCCGCACCGGATGGACGGACGGCATCCACGCCGTGGCCAGCGTTTCGACGCTGCTGCTGGTGGCCATCGCCATCGCTGCCGGCGTAGTGATGCGCCGCACCCAGGACTGATGGACAGCCCAGCCGGGAACCTTCCGCGGCCCGGACTCGTAGAAAACATATGACCCGCGAGATCCGAGAGCTCGACTCCACCAATGAAGCCGTTGCCCACCGCGTGATCGCCACGGCGTTCGCCGAGGATCCCGTCCTCCGCTGGGTGAACTCCGATCCTCGACGCGACGAGACGATCTTCCGCGGCGTTTCGCTGGCCTTGCACGGCTCCGGCCAGGGCGAGTACCTGCTGTACGAGGACGGGGTCGCGGTCGGGGCCGCACATTGGGATCCCCCTCGCTGGGAGCCGCCCGCCGCACAGCGGATGCGGGCAGTCCCGCTGCTACTGGGCGGGCTGCGGCTGGGCATCGCTCGCGGTGTCGCGCTGGCGCGCGCCGCCGCGGCGGTTCGCCCTACTCACCCGCATTGGTATCTGGCGACCATCGGCGCGGCCGTTCCCGGCCGGGGCATCGGGAGCGAGCTCCTCAAGCACCAGATCGATCAGATCGAGGGGCCGGCGTATCTGGAGAGTTCAAACATCCGCAACAACCCGCTCTATGAACGCTTCGGCTTCAAGGTGGTCGAAGAGATCAGACCTACGGCCAACGGCCCATCCCTGTGGGCGATGTACCGGGACTGATTGCGCCCCAACGTCACTGATCGTGGTACTACCGGATTACTAAGAATCGGTAACGACCACGACTAGGCTGGCGATGGAATACCTAGAGTTCGGTGTGTACTTAGTGCTGGTAGTTGTTCCCGCGCGGCTCGGCGGGGGCACCGGTAGTACAGAAGGTTGAGATGACGATTGTTCCGCCTCCTACCGAGGACACGGCCATGCGGTCCTGGGAGTTCCCCGAGGAGAATCCCGAACCGCCCGCACGATGGAGCAAGTACGTGCCCGGCGAGCCGCAGCTGCGCGCAGCCGCCTTCGGCACACTGGTTGGCCTCCTGTTCGCGGTTCTCATGGGCGCGGCCTACAGCGCACAGCCCGGTGCTTCCCTGTGGTCATTGAACAAGACCGTCTTCCCCACCCATTCGCAGGACATCGCCGTGCGCGCGGTGGTCTCCGACCTCAAGAACGCCCAGGACATCCTCGGCAACGGCAAGCAGCCCTCAGCCGATCAGCTCACCGACGCCCGCAGCTCGCTCAATGACGCCAAACAGGGATTGGAGTACGTCTCCACCTCTGATGAGCGCACCTCGTTGCAGAATCTGTATCTGCAGCTCAACCAGCAGCTGCGTCAATACACCCCCGAGCAGGCCCAACAGCTTCCCGCGCTGCCGGCACCTCCCGGGGTGAACACCGACACGAACCTGGCGGCCAATGTGGGGCCGGCGGCACCGGCCTCATCCCCCGCGCCCAGCTGGGGATACACCGCCGCGGCGAACGCTCCTGCCGCCGCACCCGCGTCCTACGCGGTTCCCCCGCCTCCCGGTATTCCGGTCGATCCGGTCGCCGACTGGCCGGCGCCCATCGCGCCGCCATTGACACCCAACCTTCAGGATCTGGGCGGCTATGACCCGTCGTGGTCGCTGCTGTACGGATACAACGTCTTGGACTGGTTCAACTGGGGGCTCTCCGGTTTCAACCGGTACGGATACGACTTCACCGGCTTCGATCGGTGGGGCTATGACCGCTGGGGCTACGACCGGTGGGGCTACGACCGGTGGGGCTACAACTGGGACGGCTACAACTGGTCGGGCTACAACCGCGACGGACGGGATCGCGGCGGCCGCAATGAGTGGGGCCAGGTCAACGACAATGACCCCCGCGACCAGGGCTGGTACGACAAATACCACCCGTATCGGCAGTACTACGACTGGAAATTCCAGAACACCAATCCGGTGTACAGCCGGAGTCTCTGGGATCAGTCGCATGGAATCGATCCCTCTCAGTACCGGGATTGGAACCTGAATCGCAACTGGGACAACCCGTTACAGCGCGACTGGTCGCCGGTGGCCCGCATCGCCGACCGGCCGGTGCTGGCCGAGCCCGTGGTGAACCTGGACGCGTCGCTCGCGCAGTTCATTGCCGATGACAAGTCGGCCCGCCCGTCGAAGGATCTGATCAAGGATCTGTCGACCAAGTCAGCCCGCAACTTCAGCAAGGAGCTCGCCGCCCAACCCCCGGCGCCGGAGAAGTCTTCCGGACCGGAGTCACCTGCCACCGTAAAGCCTTCCGCTCCACCGGTATTGACTGCTCCGGCGCCGACAGTTCCGCCGAAGGAAGTGCCCGCCGACTTCACACCTCCGTCGCTGCCCACCGTTCCGCCGGTGACACCTGTGCCGACGACCGAGCCGCGCGCGACATCCAGCACCGCGAGCCCGGCGCCGTCGACCGAGCCGTCGCACACACCGGCGCCGTCGTCCGAGCCTCCGGCCAACGCCACCACAAGCACCCCGGGACCCACACTCACCTCGGTCGCGCCGACACCCACACCCAAGGAGGAGACCTCCGCTCCGGTGACGACGCAGCCGGCTCCGACGCACGAGACACCGGCGACGCCGACTCCCCACGAAACGGCGACCGTGGCACCGTCACAGACGGTGGAACCCACCACGGCTCCCGAACCAACCAAGCAGCGCAACACACCGACGCACGAGGTCCCGACCTCCGAGGCGCCCGCACCGCGCGCAACGGCAGAGCCGGTACCCGTCGAGACAGCTCCGTCTCACGCACCGGCAGCTGAACCGGCCGCGCCCACCCGGGAAGCACCCAGCCGGGAGGCTCCGACGCGCGAAGCACCCACGCGGGAGGCACCGACATACAGCACCGCCACCCAGGCACCCAGCCCAGGCGGAGGCGGCAGTAGTAGTGGCAGCAGCGGCAGTGGTGGCGGCGGCCACCACTAGCGAGGGGCCCCACTGCGACAGAAGTAAGGGTACCCTTACTCTATGCCTACAACTTGGATGGACACCGTGGTACGCCAGGTGCGTCGGGCCGGCGACTTTCCGTTCCCACACCAGGCGGCCTTCATGCTCGACAACCCGATTCACCGAAAATTCGTGAACCCCACCGGGGTCGCCCAGCAGTTGGCGCTACGCGGCGACGAATGGGTGCTGGAGATCGGCCCGGGCCCGGGCATCTTCAGCGTGCCTATCGCATCGCGCCTCCCCCGCGGACATCTGGACCTGTTCGATGTACAGCCAGAAATGCTCGACAAGGTAAGACGCAAGCTTCAGCGGGCCGGACACCGCAACGCCGGGTTCTACTCGGGCGATGCGAGTGGCGGGCTTCCCTTTTCGGACAACACCTTTGATGTCGCGTTCCTGTCCAGCGTGATCGGCGAGGTCCCCGATAAGGAGGCATGCATCCGATCGCTGGGGCAGGTGCTCAAACCCGGCGGGCGATTGGTCTTCCACGAGATCTTCCTCGATCCCGATCGACTGGGGATCAAGGAACTCCGCGCCCTCACCGAGCCCCAGGGATTCGCTTTCGCGTCCGCGACCGGAAGCCGATGGCGCGACATCGTGGAGTTCACCCGAACCGAAGACGCCTAGCACACAGCAGCATTGGGACGGTCTGAATCCACCCACCGCCCCATGCTCTTGCTAGGTGCCCTTGACGTTCATGATCTGGCGCAGCTGATGCAGCACGGTCACCAAATCCCGCGCGTCCTCCATCACCTGATCGATGTCCTTGTACGCGTCCGGGATCTCGTCGATGAACTCGGCGCCATCCCGATACTCGATACCTGCCATCCGCTTGCGCAGATCGTCCTGCGTGAACCGCTTACGCGCCTCGGTTCGGGAGAACCTACGCCCGGCGCCATGCGGTGCCGAGCACAGCGACTCCGGATTCCCCTTGCCCTGCACCACATATGACCGCGTTCCCATGGATCCGGGGATGATCGCCTTCACACCCTCATGCGCGTCGACGGCGCCCTTACGGGTCAGCCACACCTGCTTACCGAAGTGCTCCTCACGCTGGGTGTAGTTGTGGTGACAGTTAATGGTCTCCACTACCTGCGCGTCGGCAACGCCCATCCACTCGGCGAAAACCGAAGCGAACCGGTCCATCATCTCGGCCCGGTTGAGATAGGCGAATCGTTGCGCCCACTTCAGGTCCAGCAGGTAACGCCGGAACTCGTCGGTGCCCTGCGGCAGGAATGCCAGATCCTGGTGCGGCAGCGGCACATACCAACGCTTGCACAGCCGCTGGGCGATCTTGATGTGCCTCTGCGCGATCTTGTTGCCGACACCCCGACTACCGGAGTGCAGGAACAGCCACACCGCATCGGCCTCATCCAGGCACAGCTCGATGAAATGGTTACCACCACCGAGCGAGCCCAGCTGCTCACGCCACTTGGGCGAGTGCGACAGATCGACCTCAGTGCTTGCGGCCAGTTCGGCCAGCTCCTCGTATCGACCGCGAGTGAATGCGAATCGATCGCGCCCCGTGTTGTAGTTCCCCGGCGAGAGCGGAATCGCATCCTCGATGGACTCCCGCAGGGCCGCCAACGTGGTACCCGCAGTCGCGATCCGGCGATCGATATCTGATCTGGAGAAGCCGGTACGCATACCGATCATGCCGCAGCCGATGTCGACTCCGACCGCCGCCGGGATGACCGCGTCGACGGTGGGAATCACGGTGCCGACCGAGCTACCCATGCCGACGTGAGCGTCGGGCATCAACGCGACAAACGGCGCGACGAACGGCATGGCGGCCACTTCCTCGGCCTGCCGCAGGGTTCCGGGCTCGATCATCGATGCCCAGTTCCTCACCCGCCTACCCGAGCACGTGGCGCCCGGAAGATTCTGACTAGCAACCTCTAGATGTGTCATGGCGCCTCCTTTCATGGCTCGTGGCGCTGGACAATCCTGTGCGTCGAGGGACTCTTGCGCAACTGTTTTATGGGCGACTCAATGCTGGATTTACATCCCGGATAGCGGGAGACTGAGTTGTGAGGAATACCATATCTGGATATATCGTTAGTTTAGGTAATCTACTTTTCAGACTTCCAAAGAACACCCTGTTGATGTGAGGCTGCCCATGACCGTGACCAATGAAACCGACCCGCAGCAGGAGCAGCTGGCCCGTCGTATTGAGAAGCTGCGCGAGAGCGATCCCCAGTTCCGCGCCACCCAGCCCGACACCGCGGTGGCCGAACGAGTACTGCGCCCCGGCCTACACCTGTCCGAAGCGATCGCGACCTCGATGACCGGATACGCCGAGCGGCCCGCCCTGGGCGAGCGTGCGCGCGAGCTGGTCACCGACCATAACGGCCGCACCGTGCTGCGCCTGCTTCCCCGCTTCGACACCACTACCTATGGCGAATTGTGGTCCCGCACAACGTCAGTAGCCGCCTCCTGGCATCATGACACCGGCCATCCCGTCCGGGGCGGCGACCTGGTGGCGACCCTGGGGTTCACCAGCATCGACTACACCGTGCTGGATCTGGCGATCATGATCCTCGGCGGCGTCGCCGTTCCCCTACAGACCAGCGCACCGGCTTCGCAGTGGACCACCATCCTGGCCGAGGCAGAGCCCAACACGCTTGCGGTAAGCGTCGAATTGATCGGCGCTGCACTGGAATCCGTGCGCGCCACACCGTCTATCAAGCAGGTCGTGGTGTTTGACTACACCCCCGAGGTCGATGACCAGCGTGACGCCTTCGAAGCGGCCAGCGCAGAGCTCGCAGGATCGGGTATCGCCATCGAGACCCTCGACGCCGTGATCGCCCGGGGCGCCCAGCTTCCCGCGGCTCCGCTCTACGCGCCCTCCCCCGGAGACGATCCACTGGCGCTACTCATCTACACCTCTGGCAGCACCGGGGCCCCAAAGGGCGCCATGCACAGCGAGAACATCGTGCGCCGCTGGTGGATTCGCGAAGACGTCATGGCCGGGACCGAAAACTTGCCCATGATCGGGCTGAACTTCATGCCGATGAGCCACATCATGGGTCGTGGCACGCTCACCTCCACCCTGTCCACGGGCGGCCTCGGATACTTCGCCGCATCCAGTGACATGTCAACGCTTTTCGAAGACATGGAGCTGATCCGCCCCACAGCGCTGGCCCTGGTTCCCCGCGTCTGCGACATGGTGTTCCAGCGATTCCAGACCGAGGTGGATCGCCGCCTCGTCACCGGCAACTCCTCCGATGCCGACGCGGTTGCCGCAGAGGTCAAGGCCGATATCCGCGACAACCTCTTCGGTGGCCGCGTGCTGGCGGTCATGGTGGGCTCCGCCCCACTCTCTGAAGAGTTGGGCGAGTTCATCGAATCCTGCTTCGAGCTGAACCTGACCGATGGCTACGGATCCACCGAGGCCGGCATGGTGTTCCGCGACGGCATCGTGCAACGCCCGCCTGTCATCGAATACAAGCTGGTCGACGTGCCCGAACTGGGCTACTTCTCCACCGACAAGCCGCATCCGCGCGGTGAGCTTCTGCTGAAGACCGACGGCATGTTCCTTGGCTATTACAAGCGCCCCGAGGTGACCGCCGGCGTCTTCGATGAGGACGGTTTCTACATGACCGGCGACATCGTCACGGAGCTAGCCCACGACAACATCCAGATCATCGATCGCCGCAACAACGTGCTCAAGCTCTCCCAGGGCGAGTTCGTCGCGGTCGCCACCCTGGAAGCCGAGTATGCCAACAGCCCTGTGGTGCATCAGATCTACGTGTACGGCAGCAGCGAGCGGTCGTACCTGCTGGCCGTCGTGGTGCCGACACCGGAGGCGGTTGCCACGGCCAAGGGCGACGCCGCGGCGCTCAAGGCGACCATCGCCGACTCGCTGCAGGACATCGCCAAGGAAATCCAGTTGCAGTCCTATGAGGTTCCCCGCGACTTCATCATCGAGCCGCAGCCGTTCACCCAGGGCAACGGCCTACTCACCGGCATCGCCAAGCTGGCGCGCCCGAACCTCAAGGCGCACTATGGCGAACGGCTGGAGCAGATGTACGCCGATATCGCCGAGCTGCAAGCCGCCGAACTGCGTGCGCTGCACGGTGTCGATCCGGACAAGCCCGCGCTGGAGACGGTGCTCAAGGCCGCGCAAGCGTTGCTTGGGGTCTCCTCCGCCGAGCTCGCCGCGGACGCGCATTTCACCGATTTGGGTGGCGATTCGCTATCTGCACTGTCCTTCTCTGATCTGCTGCGCGACATCTTCGCCGTCGAAGTACCCGTCGGCGTGATCGTCAGCGCCGCCAACGATCTCAGTGGTGTCGCGAAATTCATTGATGAACAACGCCATTCAGGTGGCACTCGGCCGACCGCCGAGACAGTACACGGCGCCGGGCACACCGAGATCCGGGCGGCCGACCTGACCCTGGACAAGTTCATCGACGAAGCCACCCTGCAGGCGGCACCGTCACTCCCCCGATCCGCCGGCACCCCGAACACCGTGTTACTCACCGGATCGAACGGCTATCTGGGCCACTACCTGGCGCTGGAATGGCTTGAGCGCCTGCATAAGACAGACGGCAAGCTGATCGTCATCGTTCGCGGCAAGAACGCCGAAGCCGCCTACCGGCGCCTCGAGGAGGCCTTCGATACCGGCGACACGGAGCTGTTGGCCCTTTTCCGATCACTGGCGGAAAAGCACCTCGAGGTGCTGGCGGGCGATATCGGCGACCCAGACCTGGGGCTGGATGTCGATACCTGGCAGCGTCTGGCCGACACCGTGGACGTCATCGTGCACCCGGCCGCCCTGGTGAACCACGTGTTGCCCTACAGCCAGTTGTTCGGACCGAATGTCGTTGGCACCGCGGAAATCATCAAACTGGCGCTGACCACCACGATCAAGCCCGTCACCTATCTTTCGACGGTCGCGGTCGCGGCGTATGTCGATCCGACGACATTCGATGAGGAGTCCGATATCCGGCTCATCAGCGCGGTGCGTCCCATCGACGAGCTGTACGCGAACGGCTACGGCAACAGCAAGTGGGCCGGAGAGGTGCTGCTGCGTGAGGCACACGATCTGTGCGGCCTCCCGGTCGCGGTGTTCCGCTCGGACATGATCCTGGCCCACAGCCGCTACACCGGACAGCTCAACGTCCCCGACCAATTCACCCGCCTGATCCTCAGCGTGATCGCCACCGGCATCGCCCCCGGCTCGTTCTATCAAGCACAGGCCGCCGGCGAACGCCCGCGGGCACATTACGACGGGCTGCCAGGTGACTTCACCGCCGAGGCGATCACCACGTTGGGCACCCAGGTGACGGACAGTTACGAGACCTACGACTGTGTGAATCCGCATGCCGACGGAATCTCGCTGGACAACTTCGTCGACTGGCTCATCGAAGCCGGATACCCCATCGCGCGCATCGACAACTACAACGAATGGTTCAGCCGCTTCGACACCGCCATCCGCGGCCTACCCGAAAAGCAGAAGCAACACTCACTGCTACCGCTGCTCCACGCGTTCGAGCAGCCCTCCGGCGCCGAAGACCACGGGGTCGTCCCGGCCAAGCGGTTCCAGCATGCCGTGCAGGCGGCTGGAATCGGCCCGGCCGGGCAGGACGGCACGACCGATATCCCGCACCTATCGCAGCAGCTGATCGTGAAGTACGCCAAGGACCTCGAACAGCTCGGGCTGCTGTGACCCGCGCGCTTACAGAATCCAGGGTTTCGTAAGCTGCCGATATGACCATTGACGCCGCCGCTAACAACACCAAGGAAGCACGTCGTCAGCGGTTGGGAGACCGGGTCAGACGCCTCTTCACCGAGGATCCGCAGTTCCGCGCCGCCAAACCCGATACCGCGGTAGATGCTGCCGTGGCCGTTCCCGGACTACGGCTCGCGCAGGTGGTCGCCACGATCATGGACGGCTACGCCGACCGTCCGGCGCTCGGGCACCGGGCGCAGGAACTCGTCACCGATGACGCAGGCCGATCGACGCTACATCCACTGCCCGAGTTCGAGACCTTGACCTACGGAGAGCTGTGGGGCATGGGCCGCGCGCTGGCCTCCGCCTGGCATCACGACCCTGTCACCCCGGTCCGGGCCGGGGACTTCGTCGCCATGCTCGGCTTCACCAGCGTCGACTACACCGCGATCGACCTCGCGTGCATCCACCTTGGCGCGGTGGCGGTTCCGCTGCAGACCAGCGCGCCGGCCTCCAACTGGACCGCGATCCTGGCCGAATCCGAACCCTCCGTGCTGGCGGTAAGTGCCGAGTTACTCGATGCGGCAATGGAATCGGTGCTCGCCACACCGTCACTGCGGCATATCATCGTCTTCGACTATCACCCCGGTGTCGACGCACAGCGCGAAAGCCTCGAGTCCGCGCAGCACCGGATCGCCGAGGCGGGCGTGCCCATTTCCGTCGACCCGATATCCGTGGTCATCGGGCACGGGCGTGCTCTCCCGGATGCCCCCCTGTTCACCGCGGCGGAGGGCACCGACCCGCTTGCGCTGGTCATCTACACCTCAGGCAGCACCGGCACTCCCAAGGGCGCCACGTACACCGAGAAGATGGTGGCCAAGCCCTGGTTGCGTGCCGACACGCTGAGCTCCAAGGCTGAAATTCCTTTGATCAACCTCAACTTCATGCCGATGAGCCATGTCATGGGACGCGGCAGCCTGGTCACGGCGTTGGCCTGCGGCGGCCTGGCGTACTTCGCCGCATCCAGCGATATGTCCACTCTGTTCGAGGACATCACCCTGACTCGCCCCACCGTGGTGACTCTTGTTCCCCGCGTGTGCGACATGCTTTTTCAACGCTATCGCAACGAGGTCGAACGCCGCGCCGCGGTGGATTCGGCAGCCGATCTCGCCACCCTTGATGCCGACGTCAAGACCGACATCCGCGAAAACCTCTTCGGCGGGCGTGTTTTGACGATCGTGTGCGGCTCGGCCCCACTCTCCGAGGAGCTGGCCTTCTTCATCGAATCCTGCCTGGATGCTCGTATCACCGACGGTTACGGTTCCACCGAGGCCGGTGTGATCGTGCGCAACGGCCGGATCCAGCGCCCGCCCGTCATCGACTACAAGTTGGTCGACGTTCCCGAGCTGGGCTACTTCTCCACCGACAAGCCGCATCCGCGTGGCGAGCTACTGGTGAAGGCGGAATCGGTGTTCGGTGGCTACTTCAAGCGCCCCGATGTCACCGCCGACGTCTTCGATCCCGACGGTTATTACAAGACCGGGGACATTGTCGCCGAGCTGGAGCGCGACAAGATCCAGATCGTGGACCGGCGCAACAACGTCATCAAACTGTCGCAGGGTGAATTCGTAGCGATCGCCAACCTGGAAGCCGAGTACGCCAACAGCCCGCTGGTGCATCAGATTTGCGTCTACGGCAGCAGTGAACGGTCGTACCTGCTCGCCGTGGTGGTGCCCACTTCCGAGGCTTTCGAACAGAGCCGGGGAGACGACGATCTCCTCAGACGCCTGATCGCGGAGTCGCTCCAGCAGGTTGCCCGCGAGGCCGAACTGCAGCCCTACGAAGTGCCGCGCGACTTCCTGGTGGAGACCGAGCCGTTCACGGCGGCCAACGGACTGCTGACCGGTATCGCAAAGCTGGCCCGCCCCAAACTGCATGAGAAATACGGCGCCCGCCTGGAACAGCTCTACTCCGATATCGCGACCGCTCAAGCTCTTGAGTTGCAGGCCCTGCATTCTGCCGGGCACGAGGGCAAGCCCGTCCTGGACACCGTGCAGCGAGCGGTCACGGCGCTGCTGGGATTGTCCGCGGCCGAGGTGAGCCCGGATGCGCACTTCCTCGACCTCGGCGGCGATTCACTGTCGGCCCTTGCCTTCTCGGATCTACTACGCGATATCTTCGCCGTCGAGATTCCGGTCGGCGATATTGTCAGCGCCGCCAACGACCTGAACGCCGTCGCACGCATCGTCGAGACGCGCCGGGACTCGGGCTCTGCGCTGTCCCTACGTCCCAGCGCCGAATCGGTGCACGGCGCGGGCCACACCGAGATCCGCGCGGCCGACCTGACCCTGGACAAGTTCATCGACGAAGCCACCCTGCGGGCTGCGCCCTCGGTACCCCGGGCCGTCGGTATCCCGCAGACCGTGTTGCTCACCGGATCCAACGGCTACCTGGGACGGTTCCTGGCGCTGGAATGGCTTGAGCGCCTGCATAAGACAGACGGCAAGCTGATCGTCATCGTTCGCGGCAAGAACGCCGAAGCCGCCTACCGGCGCCTCGAGGAGGCCTTCGACAGCGATGATGCCGAGCTGCTGGCGCACTTCCGCGCGCTGGCGGAAAAGCACCTCGAGGTGATCCCCGGAGACATCGGCGACCCGAACCTCGGGCTGGATATCGATACCTGGCAGCGTCTGGCCGACACCGTGGACGTCATCGTGCACCCAGCCGCCCTGGTGAACCACGTGTTGCCCTACAGCCAGCTCTTCGGACCCAATGTCGTGGGCACCGCGGAAATCATCAAACTGGCGCTGACCACCACGATCAAGCCCGTCACCTACCTCTCGACAGTTGCCGTGGCAATCTCGGTAGATCCCAAGGTGTTCGACGAGGAGTCCGACATTCGCATCATCAGCGCGGTCCGTCCCATCGACGATGGCTACGCCAACGGGTACGGCAACGCGAAATGGGCCGGAGAGGTGCTGCTGCGTGAGGCACACGACCTGTGCGGCCTCCCGGTCGCGGTGTTCCGCTCGGACATGATCCTGGCCCACAGCCGCTACACCGGACAGCTCAACGTCCCCGACCAATTCACCCGCCTGATCCTCAGCCTCATCGCCACCGGCATCGCCCCCGGCTCGTTCTATCAAGCACAGACCACCGACGAACGACCACTCGCCCATTATGACGGGCTACCAGCCGATTTCACGGCGTCTGCCATCACCGCCCTCGGTGCCATCGAAGGATTCCACACCTACGATTCGGTGAATCCGCATGCCGACGGAATCTCGCTGGACAACTTCGTCGACTGGCTCATCGAAGCCGGATACCCCATCGCGCGCATCGACAACTACAACGAATGGTTCAGCCGCTTCGACACCGCCATCCGCGGCCTACCCGAAAAGCAGAAGCAACACTCACTGCTACCGCTGCTCCACGCGTACCGGTATCCGCAACACGCACACAACGGCGCTTTCCTGCCTGCGATCAGGTTCCGTGAGGGTGTCCAGTCCGCGCAGAACGCCGATATCCCACACCTCACACGGGATCTCATCGTCAAGTACGCAACCGACCTGAAACAGCTCGGCCTGCTGTAGCCGCGCGAATTTCTGTGCGCTGCTTTCAATTTCACGCCAATACCGAAGAAACCCCGGAAGCCGAACGGTCGGCGGTGTTAATGTCCCCGCCATGGGACAGTGGTCACGCGACGAGCTGCAAGGCATGTTCGATCATCACCTTCGAGTGGTCGACGACATAGGCCCCAAGGGCGACTGGGCCAAATACGCCGATCTATTCGCCGCGGACGCCACCTACATCGAACCGACCTATGGCACCTTCGAGGGCCGTGAGTCCATTCGCGAATCCATGGTCAAGACGATGTCGGAGTTCCCCGGGGTGGAGATGCCGCACTACTTCTCCAACTGGCACGTCGTCGACGAGGAACACGGTTGGATCATCTGCGAGCTGGTCAACAGAATGAGGGACCCCGGCGACGGAAGCATCTGGGAAGCAACCAATATCAGCATCTTCCGGTACGCCGGCAACAACGAATGGGCCAACGAGGAAGATGTGTACAACCCCATGCAATTCATGATCGCCATTCAGGGTTATGTACAGCGCAGCAAGGAGCTGGGCTCGCTCTCCCCCGCGGCCGAGACCTTCGGGAAGAACATGGGCTGGCTCGGCTAGCCCGCGGCCAGGAACCTGCCTGCTTTGACCGTGCTGCCGAAGCCCTCGACGAAGGTGCCGTAGGAGTACACCCGCTGCCCGCCGACAACCGTGGCCGCAATCGCCTTGTCATTGCGACATACCTGACGAGACACCCCGAACTCCTCCATGTACTGCTCGTGGTATTCCTCAAGCGAATCATCAAGGCCCGCAGGGTCAATCACCGCGATATCGGCGGTATCGCCGATGCGCAGCTGCCCCGCGTTCAGGCCGTACCACTCACCGAGCTCGCCGGTGAGCCGATGCACCGCGGCTTCCAGCGGCATGAACGGAGCCCCTGCATCGCGGGCCTCCTTCACGCGCTTGAGCAACCGCAGCCCGGCGTTGTAGAAGGACATATTCCGCAGGTGGGCACCGGAGTCGTTGTTACCCAGCTGGAAATGCCGGTACTTGATGGACTCGTTGAGCACGTCGGTGCGGTCATTGGCGATGGTGGTGTGCCAGCGGACTTTCCCGGGGTACTCCGAGACAAGGTCCAGGAAGGCATCCACCGGTTGCACACCGCGAGCGTCGGCCACCTGCCCGAATGACTTGCCCACCACCGATTCGTCGGGGCAGCCGACGATCTCGGTGTCGTACATATCGCGGTTCCAGGCCACCACCCCGTACTTCTGGGCCATCTCCTTGCGGAACCGTCGCCTATATCCCTCGTCCTTGATCAGGTCGACCCGCTGCAGCTGATCGCGGATATCCAATGCCGCTGTGCCGGAGGCGAACTCCTCGAAGATGACCAGGTCCATGCCGTCGGAGTACAGATGGAAGGGCACCGCCAGCAGCTGGAAGTTGACCTGGGACCGCAGCAGCGGGTTGAGGGCACCAGTGGCGGCCTTGAGAAGTCTGATGACCGAACGGTTGCTCTTCAGATCGAAGGCGGCCAAGAGTGTCGTCTTGAGTGAACGCCGCCAGGGCCGGGCACCGCTCAGCAGGAAGTGCATGACCGTCTCGGGCCGCTTTTCGACGTCGAGATTGGACTGCACCACGGCGCCACGCCGGCGCACCACGTCGTAGAGGGCGCCGTATTCGCGCCAGGTCGCATAGGTGGACGGCAACTGGCGGCCCGCAAAACGCGTGCCCTCGAGCTTGGAGAAGCGCAGCCGGTCGGTGGACAGGCCCACAAAGCCGGCGTCCAGGGCGTCGGTAACCATGGCACGCATCCGGCTCAACTCCCCGGACGTGGGGCGCTCGGCGTAGTCGGTCGCGCGTGCGAGACCCATGACCGCGGCACGGATATCCGAATGCCCGATCAGCGTTGCGACGTTGGCACCCAACGGAAGTGACTCGATGACCTTGCGGTACCCACGTGGCCCGTCCCAGTCCTTGTGCTCTTTGAGCGCCGAGTGGACCGCATCCCACGGCAGCGCCTCGACTCGGGCGAAGAGATCGGCGACATCCTCCGGATCGGCATACACCGCCGACATCGAGCAGTTGCCGTAGATGACCGAGGTGACGCCGTGGCGCACCGATTCCCCGAGCCCCGGGCTGACGAGCACCTCGGCGTCGTAATGGGTGTGCACATCGACCATGCCCGGGATGACCCATTTACCGTCGGCGTCGATGACCTCGTCGGCGTCGGCACTCGAGAGGTCGGGCGCCATTGCCACCACTTTGCCGCCACGCACCCCGATGTCCACGGATCGACCGGGTGCTCCGGTCCCGTCGAATACCAGGCCGCCGCGCACCAGCAGGTCATATGTCGCCATAGTCGATACACCTCATTCGATCAGCAGATAGTCAGCTTATCGCTGCTCATTCGTGCCTATCGGGAAGGCCCGGTTGCCTGTTCACAGGTACTGCGCAGCTGATGCTTCCCTGCGGCACGAACTGGGTTGACCATATCGACCGACGCCGCGCCGACCGTCACCCGTCGAAAAAGATCTGCACCCGATCTGATTCCGGCAGGGTCTGGCAAGCGAGCGTGAATCCGTCGGCCACCTCACTGTCGATGAGCGACTCGTTCATCAGCATGCGCGTCTGTCCCGACTTCACCGAACAGATGCAGGTGGCGCAGGCCGATTCCCGGCACACGTAGGGCGCGTCTATCCCCGCATCGAGTAGCACGTCGAGCAGCTTCTTGCCCGGCGGCCAGTCGAGAACATGTGTGCTGCCGTAAATTTCGACCTCCAGCACCGTATTGCCGGTGGCGTCGGTACGCGCGACTCGGATGGCCTCAGCTGTCACTGGCCCACCGCGCGACGTCCCGGGAGGCGGTCGTTGAGCTCGCCATCGGTTCCGAACAGGATCGCCTGCCAGTCCTCGAGCAGCTCTTCGGTGTCGATGTCGTCGGGGTGGAATCCGGGCCGCATGTATTCGGCGATATCGCGCATCAGCCCCTTGACCAGCGGGCCGCGGTACACGTCGATGGTCTGCCGCAGCACCGCCAGCGGTTTCCAGCCGCTCGGGTCGGTGAGGATCGAGGCCAGTACGGCAAGGGTCATGAACGGCAGCGTTCCCGCCCAGATGAGTGACATCACGCCGATGCGTACCGACTCGGGGCCGCCCACCGCGCGGTACACGTCGAAGGCGACCGACTTGTGTTCCATCTCCTCCATGGCATGCCAGTTGAGGAGATGGTGGATCTCTTTGGACATCGGAATCTCTTGCAGCTCAGCACTGGAAAGCACCCGCTGGGCCAGAACTGCCGTGTAGTGCTCGGCGGCGGCCGTCATTGCCAGATGCGCGATCCTGGGAGCACGCTTCTCCAGCGCGATGACCAACCGCTCGCGCCGACTCCCCTCCTCGAAGTTCATGATGCGGACCAGCGGGTAGCCCATATCGATGATCTTCTCGTTGAGCTTGCGGTGCTCGCGGCCGTGCATGGCCTCCTGACCGATGAAGCCCGCGACCCGCTTCTTCAGCACCGGATCGGTGATCTGGTCGGAGTAATTGCGCACGGACCGGATGAATGACTCCTCACCGGGAGGGAACGCCCCGGAAAGGAGCGAGACCAGGTGGCTGAAGACGATGTCGCCCTCGACGTAGTGCTTTTTCATGGGGGCCGGTTCACCGAACCGGAAGTTCATCCGGCGCACCTTGGGCAATGCGCGTGCCGCGACTCCACGCCGCCCCTGCTCCACAACAGCCATGACGGAACTCCTTCCTGCGACGTCTTCATTGACGTCTGACCTGGCGATTTATTAGTAGTACTCTGAGTACTACTGTTAGTATCCATACCGCACGGTACGAGCACAATAGGGAGCATGAACGTGTCGCCCGAAGCGGACAGCAAACGGCCGGGCACACGTACCATCACTGGTGATGAGAGGCGTGGAGAACGTGAGCACAGCCGTCGCGTCCAAGGCAGCCCCGGCCGCAGCGAAGCGTGGCGACCGGCGCAAGATTGCCCGAGAAGAGTTGTTGGATGCGGCATTTCGTGCCATCGACAGCCTGGGCGCCACCGTCAGCATGGACGACATCGCCCGCGAGGCGGGCGTTGCAAAGCCCAAGCTATACCGGTACTTCGAAGACAAGGCCGACCTACATACCGCCGTCCTGGAACGCGTGCAGGCCATGGTCTGGAACGCGGCCATGGCGCGTATCAACCTGATGACCGATTCCGCCCGCGAGTTGGTTCAGCACGGTGCCACCGAATACGCGCAGATGATCTCGGATCACCCGAACGTGTTGCGCTTCATCGTGCATGGTCACTTCGTCAATTCCAGCGATGGCACTGAGCGGCTGGTGGCGACCGCGCAGCAGATGACGCACGATATGGCCGAAATCCTGTCCAGTGCGATCGACGACGAGACGGTGGACATCGACGACGCCGACCTCGCGGTGAGCTCGGCCGCCGGAGCGATCGGCACCGCCACCGAATGGTTCCTGGGCCCTAATCAGCTGCGCGCCGAACCGATGTCCATCGAGACCTTCGTGGAGTACCTGACCACGGTGCTGTCCGGCCTCGCCGCGTCGATCGCGGAGTTCAACGGACTAACCCTTGATCCCGACCAGCCGTTGCACCTGGCCTTCACCAGCGCGCGCGGCAGCACCTCATGACCGACGGAATCCCCCTGGCACGTATCACCCGTGGCCGTGCACTCGGCAAGTTGGCGGCCGGACAGGCCGTGCGCACCGCCGGCAGCCGGCTCTCGATGATCGGCCGGTCGGAGCAAGCACGGGCACTACTCGCGGAGCGCTCCACGCTGCAGGCAGCCGACCAGCTCGTGACCGTCCTGGGCAGCCTCAAGGGTTCGGCGATGAAGCTCGGTCAACTGCTCTCGATGCTCGAAGTGGATATGGTGCCCGAAGCTCACCGCGAGCGCTTCCGGCAGAAGCTGGCCAAGTTGCGGGATCAGGCCCCACGCGAACCGTTCTCGGTGATGCGACCGATCATCGAGTCCAATCTGGGAAAGCTGCCGAAAAACTTCCGCGATTTCGACGAGACTCCCGTCGCAGCCGCATCCATCGGGCAGGTATACCGCGCCGTGCTGCACGACGGACGCGAGGTTGCGGTCAAGGTGAAGTATCCGGGAGTGGACGAAGCGGTGCGCGCAGATATGCAGAACCTGGCGCTGTTCACCAAGTTTTGGCGTAAAGCACTTCCCACACTGTCTAATTCGGCATTCATGGACGAGATCTCCATGAACTTGGAAAGTGAGCTGGACTACCCCCGGGAAGCTCGCACCCAACACGAGATCGCCGAACGTTACCGCGGGCACCCGTTCATCGTCATTCCCGATTGCATACCAGAACTGTGCACATCGCAGATCCTGGTGACCGAATTCCTTGACGGCCAACCGTTCCCGTATATGCAGACGCTCGCCGACGAGGAACGTAACCGCATCGGCGAGCTCATTTTCCGCTTCTATATCGGGTCGCTGTTCCAGGACAACGACTTCTGCGGTGACCCCCATCCGGGGAACATCCTGCGCACATCCGAGGGAACCCTCGGATTCGTGGACTTCGGGCTGTACAACCGGATGGACCCCGAACATGTGGAATTCGAGCGACACATCATGCGCGCCGCCGCCGAAGGCCGTGCCCAGGACATGTACGACGCGATGGTCGCGCGCGGCATCATCGATCGCCACGGGCACGTCAGCCCCCAGGACTGTCTGGAGTATTGCCATGCGGCATCCGGCTGGAATCTCGTCGACGAGGAAATGACCATTACTCCGGAAATCGCCTCCAGTGCAATGATTCTCGCGGTGGACCCGCGATCCAGCGAGTTTGCCGGTATGCGCCGTCAAAACCTGCCGCCGGAACACATATTCTCGCGTCGCGCCGACTTCTATACGTTCGGCGTGCTGGGCCAGCTCAATGTCACCGGCAATTGGCATCGCATTGCCCGCGAGTGGATTTACGGTGAGCCGCCCGCCACCGAGATCGGAATCGCCATCGCGCAGTGGCGCGCCGCCCGCTAGCGCAGCATGCGGTCGATCGCGCGGCCGAACATCCACTGGCCGCCGGCCTTGGCCAGCGGGTCTACGACGCGTGGCACACCGCGCACACTCACGTGCTCGGTCCAGATGACGCGCGAACCGGCGCCCTCGGCGCGCACCTCGATCTCAGCCCACCCCACGATCAGTTTTCCCGTCTTCTCCAGCCGACAACGACCGGGATCACCGCCGCGCGGCGGCTCCCACCGGGTGACCGTCATCGGGTCCTCGAAGCCGATACGCCCCAGCCCCGTTCGCCCCACGAATGTGGTGCCGACGCCATCCGGCGGGTCGCTGGTCACGACGACGGTGGTCAACGGGATGTGCGCACTGTGCCGCGGCCAGTCGGTGATCCGCGCAAATGCCTCGTCGGCGGGCAGCGCGCTGAGCCGCTCTATTCTGAGAAGGGCCATAGTCCGAACAGTTTCGAGTTTGCTTTCCCCGCGCGCAAGGCAACGATGGTGTCCGCCAGCGTTTCCCGCGGGTCACGATAGGTGACGCCGAGTTCGTGCTCACTGGGTGTGTCATCGGAGGCGGGCATCTGCGTGTAGTACTGCATACCTGCCTCGGTGACCGGGGTTTCCAGTGGCACATAGCGGCCAATCTGATCCATCACCGTCCCCGCCGCGCGCAGCACCGAGTCCGGTACCGGAACAGCCAACACGGTGCTGTCCGACGCGTCGGCCAGCAGATCCACCAGCTCGTCGACCTCCAGCCGATGACCACCCGCGGTATAGCGCCGCGGTCCGCGCCCGGGTTCCAGAAGAGCGGTGTGCAGAGCCGCGAGGTCGCGGACGTCGACCACCAACCATGCCGCGCTGCGCCCCGGGACCGATCGCATCAACAGCACCCAGCGCACACCCTCGGCGGCCTCACCGAATTGATCGCCGACGGGTGGGCCCAGCACCATGCCGGGATAGGTGATGGTGACCGGCGCGCCGGAGTCCTGCAATGCGCGCACGTACAGCTCGACCCGCGCCTTCGACTGGCCGTATCCATCGCTGCCACCGGCCGCGGGCAGGTCCGCCTCGAAGGTCTGCAAACCCGGCCGAAAAAGCGCGGTGATGCTCGAAACATGCACTATCGGATCGAGGCCACGCTCGACCGCCGTCCCCAGCACGTTGCGCGTGCCCGCGAGGTTGATGGCCATCATCCGTTCGGCCTCTTTGAGGTCCGTGCTGACCATGGCCGCGCTGTGCAGCACCGCATCGCATCCGTCGAGCGCAGCCTGGACCGATTCCCTGTCGGTGATATCCCCGACGGCGTAATCGGATACGTCGACACCGAGCGTGGCCACCGTGGTGTGCAGACGAGCTTCCTTACGCACCAGAAAGCGGACCTGGTGCCCGGCGTCAGCCATCGCCTTCGCGGTCCACCCACCCACGAATCCGGTACCGCCAGTGACCAATACGCGCATTCCTCACGTCCCCTCCGGCCGGGCCGCACGCTCCGATCAGGTCATCGTAGGTCGTCGGGGCCCCTGTGCAGGCCGAATATCGAAGAGCCATGCGGCACCGACCCCCATGTGGGGTGTGCCAAGATCGCTGGGTGCGTCTACGCCCCGCCTTACCGCTCATCGCCGCTCTCACCGCCATTGCCATGACCCTGGCGCCGGCGGCCTCCGCGCTGCCCGATCGCGTCACCCCCATCGGGCACATCGGCGAGACGCTGCATTTCGACTACGGCACCATCGGTGCCGATGTCACCGTGCACAACATCGAGCCCACCGGTGTCCCGGCCGGCATGGCCACCCCACGCGGCGTGATCTGGAAGGCATACGTCACCATCCGGCCGACCACGGTGCCCAACGCGTACGCACTGTTGATGGCGCTCAAGCTCGGCGGCATCTCACCGGAAACCGGGGATGCCTACGAGCCGCAGCGCACCGACGAACCCGACGATCTGAACTACGCGCTGCGTAACGCGCCGCAGGGGTCGACCGTAAACGGCGCGGTGTACTGGGATGTCTACCGCGGACCGGTGCGTCACATCGTGCTGCGTTCGGCGCAGACCCAGGTCCACCTGGCCCAGTGGGACCTCTGAGCCCTCACTCTTCCCCGCGAGCAGGAAGTCAGCGAGGCTGGAACAAGTAGTTGCGGAAGGTCTCGGTGACCTTGTCCACGGGCCGCCACGAGTCCGCACTCCACACCGACATCCGGTAGTCCCGCGCGGCGAACCACGCGACGATGTCGGCGGCGGTACGCCCGAAGCGCTCCATGTGACGGTCCTCGACCTCAAGCATCATCGCCGGACGGGTCCGCTCGATCGTCTTCTCGCCGCTGACCAGCACATCGAGTTCGGCACCCTCGACATCGATCTTCACGAAGTCGATCCTCGTGATGTTCAGCCGCTCACAGAAACCGTCGAAAGTCTCGGTGTCGACCACCACCCGGATGTGCTCATGGAACTCGGCGTTGGAACCCAACCCGTCGGCACCCGCATCGACGAACGACCGTCCGGTGATGGGCTTGCCGTTGCGCAGCGGCACACTCATCACCTGCTCACCGACATTGGTACCCAGTGCGACGGCATGGCGGCGCACGTTTTGCGCGCTGCGCAGGCCCAGGGCCGCCGACGAGGTGGCGTGCGCGAACCGCAGCGGCTCCAGGCTGTACACCAGGCCGTCGGCACCCACCAGACGTGCCAGCTCCGCGGTGTAGAAACCGGCCGCCGCACCCACGTCGATGCACACGTCGCCCGGCTTGACCACCTGGGCGATGCCGACGAGTTCGGTCTCCACCCACGGGGTGGTGCGGGCCAGCGTGCGCAGGCCTTGTCCCACTACCGCATCACGAATCTCGCCAAATGCGGTAACGCGACGCGATGAGCCTCTTGGGCGAAGAGCCTCAGGCTCGGTCATGTGGTGCTCCTCGGGATTGATCGTCGATAGGGCCGCAGAGTCTGGAACCGGGGCCAAGTATAGGTAGCCTGCCGGTCATGCCGATTCAGGTCAGCATCGCGACCGCCGACGACAGCACCGAACTGGCGACTGTCGCCGCCCGCACCTTCCCGCTCGCCTGTCCCCCGTCGTCGACTCCGGCGAACGTCGCGGCATTCATCGCGGCCAACCTCAGCGCCGACAGGTTCGAGGAATACATCCTCGATAACCGGGTGCTGGTGGCACGCGACGACACCGCGATCGTCGGGTACGCGATGCTTGTCGAGGGCGTCGCCGAGGACCCCGACGTGCAGCGCGCGGTCACGCTGCGGCCCGCGATACAGCTCTCCAAGATGTACGTGCTGCCCGAGTTCCACCAAGCCGGCGTCGCGGCAGTGCTGATGAGCGCGGCGCTTACCGAGGCAGCCGCGTCCGGCGCGTCCGGGGTTTGGCTCGGCGTCAACCAAGAAAATGAACGCGCGCAACGCTTTTACACCAAGCACGGCTTCACCCGCAGCGGCACCAAGACCTTCCGGGTGGGTGAGCGACTGGAAAGCGATTACGTCATGCAGCGTTCGGTAGCGCCGCGGCGCTGAGCGCCAGCAGCCGCGAGGTGGCACGCAGATACTTCTTGCGGAAACCGCCGGCCACCATCTCGTCGTCGAAGATCTTGTCCAGCTTCATCCCGGAGGCCTGCACCGGGATGCCGGCATCGTAGAGCCGGTCGGTCAGGGCCACGATCCGCAGCGCCACCGACTGATCGTGCACCTGCTCCACCCCCGCGATGAAGACCGCGGTCACGCCTTCGATGAGGCTCAGATACCGCGATGGATGCATGCTCGCCAGGTGGCGGCACAGATCGTCGAACTGGTCGAAGGTCGCGCCATCGATGGACGCCGCCAGTTCGCGAAGCTGCTCGTCGGAATGCGGCTCGGGAGCGGGCGGCAGGTCACGGTGCCGGTAGTCCGGGCCCTCCACCCGCACCGTGTTGAAGATCGCCGACAGCGCGGCGATCTCGCGCAGGAAGTCCTGGGCCGCGAACCGGCCCTCACCGAGCTGCTCGGGCAGCGTGTTGGAGGTCGCGGCGATCGATACCCCGCGCGCCACCAGCTCCGAAAGCAGCCGCGATACCAGCGTCGTATTGCCGGGGTCATCCAGCTCGAACTCGTCGATGCACACCACTGTGTAGTCGGCCAACAGTTCGATGCACTCCAGGAAGCCGAAAACACTTGCCACCTGAGTCAATTCACCGAAACTCGCGAACGCCTTGGGGCCGGGCACCGTGTGATAGATGGACGCCAGCAGGTGGGTCTTGCCGACACCGAACCCGCCGTCGAGATAGATCCCCACTCCGGGCAGCACCTCGCGCTTTCCGAACAGCTTCTTCTTGCCCGCCCGGCGGATCGTCGCCTCCTGGGCGAAGGCCCGGCACGATTCCACGGCCGCCGTCTGCGTCGGCTCGTTGGGGTCAGGCCGGTACGAGTCAAAGCTCACCGCGGTGAACGTCGGCGGCGGCACGAGCTGGGCGATGAGCCGCTCGTTGGAGACCGTGGGGTGCCTGTCGGCAAGGTGCTGGGGGAACCCGGGCGAGCGAAGCGACGGGGAATGGCCCGTAACGGCACCAGATTGCGGATCAGTCACACGGGCAGCGTAACGGCGTGCTGAGATCTCCTTGTGGCCGACAGTGACGATGAACAGGCGATTCCGGGCCCTACTGGGATACAGCTCACACAGCTGACCACCGGGGCCCCGGTGGATTCCGGCGAGCTGGTCGATCTCTACGACTACCCCGCCAACAATGAAATCTGTCTGCGCGCCAACATGATTGGCAGCCTGGACGGGGCGGCGACGGTCACCGGCTTGTCCGGTGGGCTCGGCGGCGACGGCGACCGGGCGGTATTCGCCGCGATGCGCGCCAATGCCGATGTGATTCTGGTCGGGTCCGGCACCGCGCGCGCCGAGCGCTATCACGGCGCACATCTACCGGTCGGCGTGCGTCAGCGCCGTCAGGCCCGCGGGCAGGGCGAGGTTCCGGTGATTGCGGTGGTCACGGCCTCGGGAGCCGTGGATCCGAGCATTCCCTTGTTCAACGAATCTGAGGTCACGCCGATCGTGGTCACCACGGCGTCCGGAGCGGCGAACGTCGCTTCCCGGGTTCCGGCAGCGCAGATTCTCGTCGCCGAGAACCACCTGCACGCCGGGAAGGTCGATCTGCGTGCGGCACTGACCGGACTGCACAGCCGGGGCCTGTCCCGAGTGCTGTGCGAGGGCGGCCCGTCACTGCTCGGCACGCTGCTTGCGGCACGTCTCGTCGACGAGCTGTGTCTGACCGTTGCGCCCACCACGGTCGGCGGCGACGGGGGCCGGATCGTGTCGAGCCCCACCGAAGCACCCACGGCGTGGCAGCGGGTGTTGCTGCTCGCAGACGCGGACGGCTACCTGTTCACGCGGCACGTCCGGGCTTAGCCAATGTTCACCCGATACTGTGGTCGGCATGCGTGCACGGCTGATGGGGGCGATGGCGGTTGCCGTGGTACTGGCTGGGTGTGCACCCGGCCCCTCGGCCGGGCCGCATTTCGCGATGGACGAGGGCCACGGAAATGTGGGTCCCGCCACGACACCGCCACCGAGCGGTCCCCCCTCGATCGACAAGCCCAAGGTCGACCTGTCCTGGCAGGACTGCACCCGTGAGGTGCTCGCCAGCGCCAACATCACCACCTCGCCCACGTTCACTCTCGAGTGCGCCGAGTACAAGGCGCCGCTGGACCCGATCAACGGCGCCCCGGGCAGCGTGACGCTGGGCGCGGTGCGCGCCAAGACTTCGCAGACACCCGCCGATGCCGGCCCGCTCGTCTTCACCACCGGCTCCGATCTCCCGTCCTCGGTCCAGCTGGCCACCTGGCTCAACGGGCCGGGCGCGCAGGTGCTCAAGCAGCGCCCTGTGGTGGCCGTCGACCGCCGCGGTATCGGGCGATCCGATGCCATCACCTGCCGCGATACCTGGGATACGCGCGACATGCGGGACCAGGCGCAGTACCGCGGCGGCGATGACCCCGTCGCGAGCCTGGGCAAGATCGTCGAAACCGCGACCACCAACTGCACCGACACCATCTCCCCCGGTGACTCCGCCTACAACGACGCGCATGCCGCCGAGGACCTGGAGGCGCTACGCGCCCAGTGGGACGTGCCGGCCCTGGCGCTGCTCGGCATCGGCAGCGGCGCGCGGGTCGCGTTGGCCTACGCCGGATCCCACCCCAACAAGGTGGCCCGGCTGATGCTCGACTCACCGGTGGCCGCCGACATCGCCGCCGAGGCCGCCGCCGAACAGCGGCTCAAGGGCCAGCAGTCCGCGTTCGACGCCTTCGCCGCACAGTGCGTCGCCAACAACTGCCCGCTGGGACCCGATCCGGCCGGGGCCGTCGGTGACCTGCTGAACCGCGCACAGAACGGCGGCCTGCCCTGGTCACGGGCGACGGTCGTCAGGGCGATCACCACGGCGCTGGCATATCCGGTCGGCGACAGCACCGCCGTCGTGCAGAATCTTGCGAACACCCTCAACGCCGCGCGCGGTCCTGACAGTGGCGCGTTGACCCCGCTGGTCGACCGGGCCAACGCGCTGCGCGATACCGATGGGCAGTTCGTCAACTCGTGCAGCGACGCGCTGGCCCGCCCCACCCCCGACCGGGTCCGCGAGCTGGTGGTGGCCTGGGGCAAGCAGTACCCCCTGTTCGGGCGCACCTCCGCCCTGGAATTGGCGAACTGCCTGCAGTGGCCCAGCGGATCCAAGCCGAACCCGCCACAGGATCTGAAGATCAACGTGCTGATCCTCGGCGGGCAACACGATCCGATCTCCGGCAGCGAGGGCGTCTCGGCGACGGCCGCGGTGATCATCAACGCCAAGGCGGCCAGCAAGCGCGTCATGTGGCAGGGCATCGGCCACGGTGCCATCGTCTACACCGCGTGCGCGCAGCCCCCGTCCCTGGCCTACCTGAACGACGGGAAGCTCCCGGACACCGACACGTTCTGCCCGGCCTAGTCGTACTTGCGGTAACCGCACTGGGCACGCAAGGTACGGTGCCTGCGTGGTGTCAGTCGATACGTCATTTTCACGCCTGATCGAGGGCTTCAAGAACTCCGTCGCACAGGCTCTGAAACCGCCGACCGCACCGCCGTCAATCGCGACCATCCTGCGTTCGGTGCTGTGGCCGGTGGCCATCATGGCGGTGATCCACCGCAGCTACGTGCTGGGCACCAACGGCTACATCACCGACGACTTCGGGCCCGTCTACCGCGCCGTCATCGCCTTCAAACGGCACCAGCCGGTCTACAACGAGAACTTCTCCTACGTGGACCCGCACTACATCTATCCGCCCGGCGGCACGTTGCTGCTGGCGCCCTTCGGATATCTGCCGGTGGATGCGTCGCGGTACTGGTTCATCACCATCAACGCCATCGCGATCGTGCTCGCGGCCTACTTCCTGCTCCGGCTTTTCAACTTCACGCTGGCCTCGGTGGCCGCACCGGCACTGCTGCTGGCCATGTTCTGCACCGAAAGTGTCACCAACACAATTGTTTTCACCAACATCAATGGCGTGATGCTACTACTGGAGGTGCTGTTCTTCCGCTGGCTACTGGACGGGAACAAGAACTCCGAATGGCTGTCCGGCGTCGCGATAGGCCTGACGCTGGTCATCAAACCACTGCTGTTACCGCTGCTGTTACTGCCGCTACTGAACCGGCAGTGGCGGGTTTTCGCGGCCGCCTTCGGCATCCCCGCCTTCTTCAACGCGGTGGCGATGTTCGGCCCACACAAGGTCCGGATCGTGGACGGCTGGGACTATCTCCGGCGCACCGTGAGGTACCTCGGTGAGACCCGCGACTACTTCAACAGCTCCATCGCCGGCAATGGCGTGTACTACGGGCTCCCCGTGCCGCTGATCGGTTTCCTGCGCATCGCGTTCCTGCTGATCGCCCTGGTGAGCGTGTGGCTGCTGTACAAGTACTACCGCCGCCGTGACCCCAGGTTCTGGGCATTGACCACCGGCGGTGTGGTGCTGACCGCGTCATTCCTGCTGCTGGGATTGGGCCAGGGCTACTACTCGATGGCGCTGTTCCCGTTCGTCATGACAATCGTGCTGCCCAACTCGGTGCTGCGGAACTGGCCGGCCTGGCTGGCGATCTACGGTTTCTTCACCATGGACCGCTGGTTGCTCGTGCACTGGCTGACGACCGGCCGCGCCCTGGAGTACCTGAAGATCACCTACGGCTGGTGTCTGCTGCTGATCGTCGTGATGATGGTGCTGGTGCTTCGATACCGGACCGCCAAGGCCGCTGGCACACTGGAACAAGGGCTGGATCCAGACTGGATGAGGGCTGCGATAGGCACTAAGGAGTCAGCGGACGATGACGACATCGAACGACCCGAAGGTGAATCTGACCGACGAGCAGTGGCGGGAGCGACTGACTCCTGACGAGTTCGCGGTGCTGCGCCGTGCCGGTACCGAACGACCGTTCGTCGGCGAGTACACCGACACCAAGACCGAGGGCGTATACGCCTGCCGGGCATGTGGCGCCGAGCTGTTCCGTAGCACCGAGAAGTTCGAATCCCATTGCGGCTGGCCGTCGTTCTTCGACCCGGCCGATTCGGACGCGGTGATCCTCAAGCCCGACGACTCGATGGGCATGCGGCGCGTGGAGGTGCTGTGCGCCAACTGCCACAGCCACCTGGGGCACGTGTTCGAGGGCGAGGGATATCCCACGCCCACCGACCAGCGCTACTGCATCAACTCGATCTCACTGACGCTGCAGCCGTCCTGACCCCGCTTGCCGTCGACACGCCGCGTCGCGCGGGCGTGTCTCGGCATGCCACGGCGTGTCGGCGCGGGGATGGCGGCTAGGGCAGGCGGGCGACGAGCTCTTCGGCCGAGATCCGCGGGCCGGTGAAGAAAGGCGTCTCCTCGCGCACATGCAGCCGCGCCTCGGTGGCGCGCAGGTCGCGCATCAGGTCGACGATGCGGTACAGCTCGGGGGCCTCGAACGCCAGCAGCCACTCGTAGTCGCCGAGCGCGAACGCAGGAACGGTGTTGGCACGCACATCCTTGTACGCACGCGCAGCGATACCGTGATCGGCGAGCATCTTGCGCCGCTCCTCATCGGGCAGCAAGTACCAATCGTAAGACCGCACAAAGGGATACACGCAGATGTAGGCGCCCGGCTCCTCCCCCGCGAGGAACGCCGGGATGTGGCTCTTGTTGAACTCGGCGGGACGGTGCAGGGCCGCGTTGCTCCACACCGGCGTGCTGGCCCGGCCCAGGGCGGTGGTGCGCCGGAAGTCGCTGTACAACGCCTGGAGCTTCTCGATGGATTCGGCGTGCGACCAGATCATGAAGTCGGCATCGGCACGCAGGCCGGCCACGTCATAAATGCCACGCACCACGACGCCGTCATCCTCGTGCCGCTTGATCAGGGTGGCCACCTCGTCGGCGGCGCCGTCGCGATCCTCGCCCAACCCTCCGTCGCGTACCTGGAATACCGAGAACATCAGGTAGCGGATGGTGGAGTTGAGGGTGTCGAAATCGAGGCTAGCCATGCCTCCATCGTGCCACGCTGTCCCGCACGGCTCGAGAGGCGGAGGCCACACAAGCCGGCACCCCTATCCCGTCCAGGTAGGAGCCCGCCACCGCGATTCCGGACGGCAATCCGGCGCGGACGGCATCCACGACATCGGCGTGGCCGGGCCCGTACTGCGGCATGGCGTCAATCCAGCGGGCCAGCGCCGAATTGATCGGAGCGACGGGAGCACCGAGGACGGTTTCCAGATCCACGACGGCCCAATGCCGGAGCTGGTCGTCGCTGGTGGCGCGTGCCACCGTGTCGCCGAAGCGTCCGTAGGACAACCGCACCACCTGGGTGCTCCGTCCACGCATCCCCCACTTGCTGGTCGAGAACGTTATGGCCTTGGCGTGTAACGACTCTCCCGACGCGACAAGCACACCGGAATTGGCGGGAAGCTCGACATCGCCGGGCAAGGTCAGCGCCACCACCACCGACGAAGCCACCGGGATCGAGCGCGCCGCGGCCGCCGACTCCGGTGCCACCGCATCGAGAATGGCCGCCGCGCGGGGTGCGGGCACGGCGACAATGACCGCATCCACGCGATCGGACACGCCCGCTGCGGTGACGGTCCAGCCGTCGCCGTCGCGGTCGACACCGGTCACCGCGAGTTGCCGATGTTCGGCGCGCGCGCGGCTCCAGAGTTCTTCCACCAACACCACGTACCCGCCGTCGATGGCACCGAAGATGCCGGTGGCAGATATCGGCGGCAAGGCCTGCCGGGCCGCCGCGAGCAGACTGCCCGCACCCTCGTCGAGCGCCCGGGCGATACCGGGGGCCGCCGTGCGCAGACCCGTCGTCGCGGCAGAGCCTGCGTACACACCACCGAGCAGCGGATCAACCAGCCTGGCGACGACCTGCGGCCCGAACCGCAATGCCACCAGGTCGGCGACGGTGGGGTCGGCTCCGACGGTCCACGGCATATCGCGCTGAGGTTCACTGTCGATGCGGGCGACGGTCTCGTCGTCGACCAGGCCGATCACCGATGACGCCGAGGCGGGGATGCCGTTGACGGTCCGCGTGGGCAGCGGATGCAGGCTGCCGCCGGCGTAGACGAGGGGCCGCGCACCGGTGGTCTCGATCCTGCGGTCCGCCAAACCCAGCTCGTCCAGGAGGTCCAGCACCTCCGGGCGCCGGGTGATGAAGGCTTCCGCACCGATATCGATGCGGTGCTCGCCCAGGGTGATGGTGCGCAGGATGCCGCCCAGTTGCTCGGCGGGGTCGTACACGGTGATGCGGGCTCCGCCTACCCCTAGGCCGTCGAGTTCACCGCGCAGTCGATAGGCCGCCGTCAGGCCCGAAATCCCGCCCCCCACAATGGCAATGGAGGGAGAATCCGACGGCGGCGTCATCTGGATACCACAGACATCACAGGGAATGCACCAGCGCCACCGCATCGGTGAGCACCGCAGGATCGGTGTCCGGCAGCACTCCGTGGCCTAGATTGAAGATATGTCCGGCTGCCCCGTCGGCCACCGCCTGGCGCCCCTCGGCGACGATGCGGCGCACCTCGCGCTCCACCACCGGCCAACCGGCGAACAGCACGGCCGGATCGAGGTTGCCCTGCAAGGCTTTTCCGGAACCGACCCGGGTGGCGGCGACGTTCAGCGGAGTCCGCCAGTCCACTCCTACCACCGTGGCTCCCGCCTCCCCCATCGCACCGAGCAGTTCGGCGGTGCCCACCCCGAAGTGCGTCATCGGCACACCAGCGCCCGCGAATTCCTCGAAAATCCTTGTGCTGTGCGGCAATACGGCGGATCGGTAGTCGGCCAGAGACAGTGCGCCCGCCCACGAGTCGAACAGCTGCAGTGCGTCCACGCCGGCATCGAGCTGTGCGCGCAGGAACTCGATGGTGATATCGGTCAGCGCGGTCATCAAGGCATGCCAGGTCTGCGGATCACCCAACAGCAAGGCCTTGGTGCGCTGATGATGACGACTCGGGCCGCCCTCGACCAGATACGAGGCCAACGTGAAGGGCGCACCCGCGAAGCCGATCAATGGGGTGGCACCGAGTTCGGTAACCAGCAGTCGTACCGCGGCGCTGACGGCCTCGACCTGACCGGGCTCCAAGCGCGGCAGCCCCGCCACATCGGCGGTGGTGCGCACCGGGTTGGCGATCACCGGCCCGACGTCGGGAACGATGTCCAGATCGATTCCGGCGGCCTTCAGCGGGACCACGATGTCCGAGAACAAAATGGCAGCGTCCACGTGGTGCCTGCGGATCGGCTGCAACGTGATCTCGCAAACCAGTTCGGGGTTGAAACAGGCGTCCAGCATGGCGTGATCCGCGCGCACCGCGCGGTACTCGGGCAGCGAACGTCCAGCCTGTCGCATGAACCACACCGGAGGGTGGCTGGGCAGCCCACCCGCGGCGGCCGCCAAATATGGCGAAGTTGGCAGGTCACGCCGCGTTTTCGAAGGGGTTTGCGCCGTCGTCGCGCTATCTTCGTTCAATCCGGTCATCACCGCCCATGCTGCCATGGCCGCGATGAGCCGTACACGCGAAGAGCGTCAGACGCCGTCGCACGGCGCGCCTGCGGGAGCATGTCGGCCCGGCGCGCTACCGTCCATTGCTGTGACGTCTGCCGAACCAGCCCCGTTCCGCGCGGCGGTCGACGCGATGAACTCCGTGACCGCGCGTCCGGAAATCGAGCTGGGCACTATTCGTCCCCCGCAACGGCTGGCCCCGTTCAGCTACGCACTCGGCGCTGAGATCAAACACCGCGACACCGATAACGTGCCCGAACAATCCGAGGGCGACGCGTTCGGCAGGCTAATCCTGCTGCACGACCCCGACGGTGACGAGGCGTGGAACGGCACCATGCGGCTGGTCGCCTATATCCAGGCCGACCTGGACTCCTCCGAGGCCGTGGATCCGTTGCTGCCGGAAGTTGCGTGGAGCTGGCTCGTCGACGCGCTCAACACACGCACCGCGGATGTGACGGCGTTGGGCGGAACCGTCACCGCCACCACGTCGGTCCGCTACGGCGACATCGCCGGCCCGGGGCGCGCCCACCAGCTGGAGCTACGTGCGTCCTGGACCGCCACCGGCGCGGATATCGGCATCCATGTCGAGGCGTTCTGCGAGGTGCTGGAGCATGCGGCGGGCCTGCCGCCGGTCGGTGTGACGGATCTGGGTTCGCGCCACCGCGCTTAGCGCATACGCTGCTGACTCAGATATGAAAACCGAAGATATGGACGCCGACTCCGAGCTTCCCGAGCCAACACCGCTGCTGCGACCCGCCGAAGGGGTGCCGCCGATCACCGCATCGACGGATGAAATACGCGCGGCCGCACAACGTTTGACTTCCGGCACCGGCGCGTTTGCCGTCGACGCCGAACGGGCCTCGGGGTTTCGCTACTCCAACCGGGCCTATCTGATCCAGATTCGCCGCCGCGGCGCGGGGACCGTGCTGCTGGATCCGACCAATGTTCCGGACGCCCTCGGTCCGATCGTCGAGGCGCTGGGCGCCGACGAATGGATCTTGCACGCCGCCGACCAGGATCTGCCCTGCCTGGCCGAATTGGACATGAAACCGCCGTCGCTCTACGACACCGAATTGGCCGGGCGCCTTGCCGGATTCGAGAAGGTGAACCTGGCCTCGATGGTGCACCGGCTGCTCGGCTTGGGGCTGGCCAAGGGCCATGGCGCCGCCGACTGGTCCAAGCGTCCGCTGCCAGACGATTGGCTCAACTACGCGGCGCTGGACGTCGAGGTGCTCGTCGAGCTGCGCGAGAAGATCGCCGAGGTGCTCGCCAAGCAGGAAAAGACGGAATGGGCGCGCCAGGAGTTCGAGCATCTCGCGCACACACCGGCGCCCACCACGCGGCGGGACAACTGGCGTCGCACCTCCGGTGTCCACAAGGTACGCAAGCCCGGACAATTGGCGGCTGTTCGCGAATTATGGCTCAGCCGTGACGAATTGGCCCGCGCACGCGACGTGGCCCCCGGCCGCACCCTACCCGATTCGGCAATCGTCGAGGCCGCGCTGGCCGATCCCAAGACGCGCGCCGAATTGGTCGCCCTCCCGGTCTTCGGCGGGCCCCGGCAGAAGCAGCAGGCCGACCGTTGGCTCGCGGCGCTCGCGAAAGCACGCAGCGGGGCCGCTCCTCCACCGGTCAACGAACCCACCATCGGCCCCCCGCCGGTGTCGCGCTGGTCGCGGCGCAAGCCCGAGGCCTATGCCCGCCTGGAAACCGTAAGGGCGGCCCTGTCGACACTCTCCGAGCAGATATCGGTGCCCGTGGAGAACATCGTCACCCCGGAGATCATCCGACGGATCTGCTGGGACTGGGACGGACACGGAGACGTCGAAGAACAACTGGCCGCACACGGTGCGCGCCCCTGGCAACGGGAGCTGACCGTCCCGATCCTCGCCGAGGCGTTGGCGGGCTAACCCACCGACACCCCGCGTCTGGTGACGAGTACTTGGGAAATGCGTCGTAAACCGTAGTTTCGATTGGGCCCTAGTCGACCTGTTGTGTCGCCGGGTTCACGGTGCTGTCGCCGATCTCGCGACTCATCGCGGCCACCCAGCCGGTGATCTTGCGGGCGATGTGCTGATCGGTCAAACCGAGCTGCTCGAGGATCTGCCCGCGCGACGCGTGATCCAGGAACTGCTGCGGCACACCGATATCCCGGCTCGGCACGTCCACGTCGGCATCTTGCAACGCGGCCGTCACCGCACTGCCGGCACCACCGTGCACACCGCTGTCCTCCACGGTGACCACCAGGCGATGCTGCCCGGCCAGTTCCACCACGTGTTCGGGGACGGGGAACACCCAGCGCGGATCGACGACGGTAACCCCGATCCCCTGCTTGCCCAGCCTTTCGGCCGCCGCCAATGCCGTCGACGCGAATGGGCCGACCGCCACCAGCAGCACATCGGCATGCAAACCGCTGGCCGGCCGGGCCAGTATGTCGATGCCGTCTCGTCGCTCGACCGCCGGGATATCCTCGCCGACATCACCCTTCGGGAAGCGCAGCGCGGTCGGACCGTCGTCGATCGCGAGGGCTTCGGTGAGCTCTTCGCGTAGCCGCGACGCATCGCGAGGCGCGGCAACCCGCATCCCGGGCACCACATTCAGGATCGACAGATCCCACATGCCGTTGTGGCTGGCCCCGTCACTTCCGGTGATCCCGGCGCGGTCCAGTACGAATGTCACCGGAAGCTGGTGCAGCGCAACATCCATCATCACCTGATCAAACGCGCGGTTCAGGAAGGTGGAGTATATCGCCACCACGGGATGCAGGCCGCCCATCGCAAGTCCGGCCGCCGAGGTGACGGCGTGCTGCTCGGCGATGCCGACATCGAACAACCGATCGGGGAAGCACTCACCGAACTTGCTGAGTCCGGTCGGGCCCGGCATGGCCGCGGTGATCGCCACGATATTGCGATGCTCCCTGGCCACATCGATGAGTGCGTCGGAGAACACTGACGTCCAACCAGGAGCCGAAGCCTTAATGGCGCGACCGGTTTTCGGGTCGATGACGCCGGTGGAATGCATCTGCTCGGCCTCGTCGTCCTCGGCCGGGCCGTATCCCATGCCCTTGCGAGTGATCACGTGCACGATCACCGGGCCGCCGTAGCCGCGGGCACGGCGCAGCGCGTCTTCCACCGCTTGCTCATCGTGACCATCAACCGGCCCAACGTATTTCATCCCGAGATCGGTGAACATCACCTGCGGCGATACCGCGTCCTTGACCCCCACCTTGAGGCTGTGCATCAACGCGTATGCCAATGGTCCCACCACCGGCATACCGCGCAGCAACCTCTTGCTCTCGTCGAGAACCTTCTCGTACGAGGGAGTGAGCCGCAGCCCGGCCAGATGCGAAGCCAGCCCGCCAATGGTGGGCGCGTAGCTGCGCCCGTTGTCGTTGACGACGATGATGATGCGCCGATGCGCCGCGGCGGCGATATTGTTCAGCGCCTCCCAGCACATCCCGCCGGTGAGGGCACCGTCTCCGACCACCGCGACGACATGGCGGCGCCGTTGCCCGGTGAGCTCAAAGGCCTTGGCGAGTCCGTCGGCGTAGGACAAGGCCGACGACGCGTGGCTCGATTCCACCCAGTCGTGCTCACTCTCGGCCCGTGACGGGTACCCCGACAGTCCGTCCTTCTGGCGCAGCGTGTCGAAATCTCCGGTACGGCCGGTGAGGATCTTGTGGACGTACGCCTGGTGCCCGGTGTCGAAGATGATCGGGTCATACGGTGACTCGAAAACGCGATGCAGGGCGAGCGTGAGTTCGACGACACCCAGGTTGGGTCCGAGATGGCCGCCGGTCGCGGCGACCTTGTGGATCAGGAACTCGCGGATCTCGTCAGCGAGCAAGTCCAGTTCTCGCTTCGAGAGACCCTGCAGGTCACCCGGCCCCCTGATGTCGTCAAGCATCCCGTCAGTCTACGCAGCGATTCAGATCCGGTCGCTTGGAGCGGGCCCAAAGACATCGGGCACCCCGTCGTGATCGGCATCCAAAGTCTCCTTCGCCTCGATGCGCTCATATGCCCGGTTCCGGAGCCTGAGCACCACCGAGGCCACCGCCGCCGATGTCAACGAGCCGGCGAGCACGCCCACCTTGACGTGAGACGCGGTTTCCGCGCCCAATCCGGATGTCGCCGACTCCGCGGCTCCAAACGCCAGTTCACCGATCAGCAGCGACACCGTGAAGCCGATCCCGGCGAGCAGGGCCACACCCGCGATATCCAGCCAACTGAGGTCGTCATCGAGGCTGGCACGGGTGAACCGTGCCAGCAGATAGGTGGTCAGGAAGATCCCCACCGGTTTGCCCACCAGCAGGCCCAGGACCACGCCGAGCGCCACCGGATCGAGTAAGGCTTGCCCGAGCCCGGCGAAGCCACCGAGGGTGACACCGGCGGCAAAGAAAGCGAATACCGGCACCGCAACACCCGCCGACAGCGGCCGCAGTCGATGCTCGAATTGCTCGGCCATACCGTGCACGTCGGTGCGGCCATCACGCCGCAACACCGGGACGGCGAACCCGAGGAGCACCCCTGCCACCGTCGCGTGCACACCCGAGGCATGCACCAACGCCCAGGTGGCCACCGCCAGCGGCACCAGTAACCACCATTCCCGGCGGCGGCGCTGCACGGCCAGGGTGAACAGGCCGAGCGGGATGAGCGCCAGCCCCAACGGACCCCAGTGCAGCTCATCGGTGTAGAAAACGGCGATCACGATGACGGCCAGCAGATCGTCGACCACCGCCAGGGTGAGCAGAAAGGTGCGCAGCGCCGTGGGCAGGTGGGTAGAAATCACCGCGAGCACAGCGAGCGCGAAGGCGATATCCGTGGCCGTCGGGATGGCCCAGCCACGCATCGCTTCGCCACCACCGGCGGCATTGACCGCCAGATAGATGGCGGCGGGCGCGATCATGCCGCCCACCGCCGCGACGATCGGCAGCGCGGCCCGACCCGGATCGCGCAGGTCCCCCGCGACGAATTCGCGTTTGAGTTCCACCCCCACCACGAAGAAGAAAATCGCCAGTAATCCGTCGGTGGCCCAGCCCGCCAACGTCAGGTTCAGGTGCAAGCGCTCGGGCCCGACGGTGATGGCACCCAGCCGGTAGTACCAGGAGCTCCACGGCGAGTTGGCCCACAGCAGCGCGGTCAACGCCGCCACCACCAACAGGACGCCGCCGACAGTCTCCTTACGCAGAATTTCGGCGACGCGCGACGACTCCGCCCATGATCCGCGGGTGAAGACGCGCTGGCTAAGTCGCATGAGTCGGTGTCCGTTCGTTTTTCAGGTAGGGCTCGATAACCGCCGACCAGACTTCCCGGCACACCTGGAGCCAGTTTATAAGATCTTTACGCTCGTTGCTGTCTATCGGGTGAGCAGGGCGAAGCTCTCGATGTGGTGAGTCAGCGGAAACGCGTCGAACACCCGCAACTCCCGGACCCGATATCCACGTTCCAGGTAAAGGCCCACATCGCGCGCGAATGCCGCTGCCTCACAGCCGATATGGATAACCTTTGGCACGTTGGCCTCCGCGATTTTTCCGATCACCTCACGCCCGGCACCCGCCCGGGGCGGATCCAGCACCGCAACATCCGCCGCGCCCAGATCGCGCATGGCGTGGCGGACCGAACCACAGATCATCGTGACCTGACGCAGGTCACCCAACGCGCCCTTGGCACTACGGAACGCCGGCCGCGAGGTATCCACGCTGACAACACGTCCCGCGCGTCCCACCGCTTCCCCCAGCACCGCGGCGAAAACCCCGACGCCGCCGTACAAGTCCCAGGCACTCATCCCCGGTTCCAGCTCGGCCCATTCCGAGACCAGTTGGCTGTACGTGCTTGCCGCGTCGCGGTGCGCCTGCCAGAAGGCCGTTACCGGAACCAGCCAGTGCCGGTCCCCCACTTTCTGGACCGCGACATCCTCACCCTCGACAATCGTGCGCCCGCGCAACACATGTCGCCGTCCTTGATCGTCTATCACGGCGTGCAGCGGCCCGTCGGAACCCAGATTCGGCTCATCCAGCCCGTCGAGTAATCCCGGCACCACCTGGGCACAGCGCAGGTCGGTCACCAACTCGTCACTGTGATACCGGTGAAAACCCGGTTGGCCCAACGCATTGACATCCAGACGCACCCGGGTACGCCATCCGGTGGGGGCGCCGGTTCCCACCGGTTGCGCCACGCCCTGCCAGTCGTACTTACCGAGCCGCGCCAGCTGCTGGCTCACCACATCGCCCTTGAGTTCGCGCAGATACGCCGGATCAGCGAAAGAGAGATCGCAGCAACCAGATTCGCCGCTGCCATGGGCGATCGGGCACAACGGTTCGATGCGGTGCGGCGATGGGTCGAGGACCTCGATCGCGGCACCATGCCAGAAACTGGCTTGCCGGTCGTCGGTGATCTGCACCCGCACCCGCTCACCGGGAAGCGCGTATCTGACGAAGATGACGCGCCCATCCTGCCGGGCCACCACACTGCCCCCGTTGGCCGGCCCGCCGGTCTGGACTTCGAGGATTTCGCCGATAGCCATCTACGAGTCGAAACCGCGTCGTGAGTCCCCGGGTGCGGACTGCTCGTCGAGCTCCCGCCGACGTTCGGACGAATCAAGTTGCCAGGGAACGGATGTGACCATGACGTTGGGAACGAACAGCAGACGCCCCTTGAGCCGCAGCGCACTCTGGTTGTGCAGCACCTGCTCCCACCAATGCCCCACCACGTACTCGGGGATGAAGATGCAGACGACCGTGCGTGGCGCTTCCTTACTGATGCGCCTGACGTAATCGAGGATCGGCCGGGTGATTTCGCGGTACGGGGAGGCGATCACCTTCAGCGGGGTGCTGAGATCGCTCGTCTCCCAATCACGTACGAGCTCGCGGGTGTCCCGATCGTCCACACTGACGGTGATCGCTTCCAAGACATCCGGACGAGTGGCACGGGCGTAAGCCAGAGCGCGCAGCGTGGGCTGGTGCACCTTGGAGACGAGGACGACGGCATGGGTACGGCTGGGCAGCACCACTTCTCCCTCGTGGTTGTCCAGCTCGCGGGCCACCGTGTTGTAGTGCTTGTGGATCATCTTCATGAGCACGAACAGCAGACCCATTGCCAGGATCGCAATCCAGGCTCCGGCAAGGAATTTGGTGACCAGGACGACCAGCAGCACCGCCCCGGTCATGATGAAACCGATGGTGTTGATGATCCGTGAGCGGATCATCTTGCCGCGCATCGCCGGGTCGGTCTCGGTCGTGAGCAACCGGGTCCAGTGCCGCACCATGCCGATCTGGCTGAGCGTGAAGGACACGAAGACACCGACGATGTACAGCTGGATCAGCGCGGTCACCTCGGCCTTGAACGCCACCACGAACAGGATGGCGACGGCCGATAGGAAAATGATGCCGTTGGAGAACGCCAGCCGGTCACCGCGGGTGTGCAGCTGGCGTGGCAGGTAACGGTCCTGCGCCAGAATCGATCCGAGCACCGGGAAACCGTTGAACGCGGTGTTGGCGGCCAGCACCAAGATGAGCGCCGTCACCACGGTGATGAACACGAAGCCGATCCGGAAGTCACCGAACACCGCCTCGGCCAGCTGGGCGACCAGGGTCTTCTGGTGGTAGTTGGCGGGCGCACCCACCAATTGCGTGGCGGGGTCCTCGGCAATCTTCGCACCGGTGCGTTCGGCCAGCAGGATGATGCCCATGAACAGGGTGATGGCGATGCCGCCGAGAAGCAGCAGCGTCGTGGCCGCATTGCGTGACTTGGGTTTCCGGAAGGCGGGCACGCCATTGCTGATCGCTTCCACACCCGTCAGCGCCGCACATCCCGACGAGAAAGCCCTCGCGACAAGGAACACCAGCGCGAAGCCCAGGATGCCGCTGCCTTCGCCATGCATCTCGAAGGAGGCCGACTCCGCCTTCAGCGGGGTACCGAGTACGTAGATCTGGAACAGCCCCCAGCCCAACATGAGATACATGCTGACCATGAAGGCGTACGTGGGAATCGCGAACGCGGCGCCCGATTCGCGGACTCCGCGCAGATTCATCGACATCAGGATCACAATCGCGACCACCGCGAACGTGACCTTGTGCTGCGCGACAAGCGGAATCGCCGAACCGATGTTCGACATCGCCGAGGACATGGAAACGGCAACGGTCAACACGTAATCCACCAGCAGGGCGCTGCCGACCGTCAGACCCGCGGTGGGCCCGAGATTGGTGGTGACGACCTCGTAGTCGCCACCGCCCGACGGGTAGGCGTGCACGTTCTGCCGGTAGCTCGCGACCACCACCATCATCACCGCGGCGACCGCGAGGCCGATCCATGGCGTCATCGCATAGGCGGACATGCCCGCCACGGAGAGCACCAGGAAGATTTCTTCGGGCGCATACGCCACCGAGGACAGCGCGTCCGAGGCGAAAACCGGTAACGCGATGCGCTTCGGCAGCAGGGTATGGCCAAGGCTGTCACTGCGAAACGGTCGGCCGATTACCAGGCGTCGAGCCGCCGTCGACAGCTTGGAAAGCGTAGACACGAACGCCAACATTAGGCCACGCGAGCAATCGCGGTACGGTCTCACTTGACATCGCTGTGTCGGGCGACGCGACGCGGCGTCCAACTATTGCGACGAAGCCGTATCCAGAAAGGTCAACCGGTGCGAGTAGTGGTGATGGGCTGCGGGCGCGTGGGCGCTGCGTTAGCCTGCGGCCTGGCCAGGATCGGCCATGAGGTGGCGATCATCGATAAGGAAGCCTCCGCGTTCAACCGGCTCGGCCCCGAGTTCACTGGCGAACGCATCGTCGGCATGGGTTTTGATCGCGATGTGCTGTTGCGGGCCGGGATCGAACGGGCCCAGGCGTTCGCCGCAGTTTCCTCCGGTGACAACTCGAACATCATCTCGGCCCGGGCGGCCCGCGAAACCTTCGGTGTCGAGCGCGTCGTGGCCCGCATCTACGACGCCAAGCGCGCCGCGGTCTACGAACGGCTGGGCATCCCCACAGTCGCCACCGTGCCATGGGCCACCGATCGGCTGCTGCACGCCCTCACCCGCGAAAGCGACACCACCAAATGGCGCGATCCGTCGGGTTCGGTGGTCGTCACCGAGCTCGCGCTGCACGAAGACTGGATTGGCAAGCGCGTCACGGCACTGGAGACCGCCACCGGCGCGCGGGCGGCCTTCATCATTCGGTTCGGCACCGGCGTGCTGCCTGACGCCAAGACGGTGATCCAGGACAGCGACGAGGTCTACGTCTCCGCGGTATCGGGCCGCGCCGCCGAGGCGATGGCCATCGCGGCCCAGCCACCGGGCGAGGATGCCGACGACGACCACGGAGGTACCCGATGAAGGTCGCCATCGGAGGCGCCGGCGCCGTCGGGCGCTCGATCGCGCGGGAGCTCATCGAGAGCCGTCATGACGTCACGCTGCTGGAACGCAACCCTGACCACATCGATCCGGAGGCGGTGCCCGAGGCTCAATGGCGGCTCGGCGATGCCTGTGAGATCAGCCTGCTGGAAGCCGAGGAGCTGCACACCTTCGACGTGGTGATCGCGGCAACGGGTGACGACAAGGCCAATCTGGTGCTGAGCCTGCTGGCCAAAACCGAGTTCGCGGTTGCCCGTGTGGTGGCCCGGGTGAACGATCCCCGCAACGAGTGGCTGTTCGACGAGGCCTGGGGCGTTGACGTCGCGGTGTCCACACCACGGATGCTGGCCTCCCTCGTCGAAGAGGCGGTCGCCGTCGGTGACGTGGTGCGACTCATGGAGTTCCGCAAGGGACAGGCGAACCTGGTGGAGATCACGCTGCCCGACGACACCCCGTGGGGCGGTAAGCCGATACGCAAGCTGGAACTGCCCCGTGACGCGGTGCTGGTGGCGATTCTGCGCGGATCACGCGTCATTCCGGCACAGCCCGACGAACCCCTTGAGGGGGGCGACGAGCTGATCCTGGTGGCCACCGCCGAGATCGAGGACGAGCTGCATCGGGCAGTGCTGCCCGAGTAGCCCGCACTAGGCGGTCGGCTCGGGCCCGACCGTCTGGTCCTGCACCGACTGATCGGTCTGACGTCGCACGTAGCGGATCACCAGCAGGGTGACCAACGCACCGACTGCCGTCAGGGGCCAGCCCATGGCGATCTTCGCCCCACCCAGCCAGGCCGTGTTCCCCGCAAGGTACAGCCACTCCTGCACAACGAATCTGACGGCGAACAACGCGATCCAGGACACTGTCGCGATATCAAAGGCCGTCACGATGCGCCGATTGCCGCGCCAGGACATGTCTCCCCCAGTCGCCCAGCTGTACGCATAGCCGACGATGGGGCGGCGGATGATGACCGACGCCAAGAACACGATGCCCCAGAAGAAGTTGGCCCAGATGCCAATGAGGAAGTAGCCCTTGGCCTCTCCGAGGAGATAGGCGATCAGCGCGCTGATACCGACACTGATGAAACCCGATACCGCAGGCTGCAGCGATTCCCGCCGTACCAGCCGCCAGATCAGGACGAGGGTCGCGGCAACCAGTGCGGAGATGATCGCGGGGATGAGCGAGGACACGCTGACCGCGACGACGAAGACGATCACCGGGATGGACGAGTAGACGATGCCCTGCCATCCGCCGGCCTGGTGCCACATCTCGTGCAGCGGTGAGCTGCCCGGTTCCTCGGGTTTGGTCCCAGGCACGCTGATCTTCAGATGCGGGCCCTCGTGCGCGTCTAGTGCACCCGAGCCCTCGGGCTCGTGTGCTGAGGTTTCCGGCACTTAGCGCTGAATCTCGTAGTACGGGTTGTGAATCACCTTGCCGCCGTTCTCCAGCTTGCCGAGGCGACCGCGCACCAGCAGGGTGCGACCCGATTCGATGCCGGGGATGCGGCGCTGGCCCAGCCAGACCAGCATCACGGTGTCGGTGCCGTCGAACAGCTCGGCCTTCACACCGGCCACACAGCCCTTGGAATTGGTTTCGACAGTACGCAGCGTTCCGCACATGGTGACTTCTTGGCCGCGTTGACAATCGATGACGCGCTGAGCACCGGTGGCGGCGGCGTCGTCACCGATTTTCTCGGCGTCTACTTGATCCAGGTCCTCCGTCAGTCGACGGGTAAGTCGACGCAGATAACCGCCGGTGGTAGCCACTTCCAGTCCTGGCCTCTCAACATGCGCAATCGGTTGATGCATCCGCCACGGTAGACCCTTGTGCCCCGCGATGCCAGGCGACCCCCGGGGTGTCTCACGCACGGGGCAAAATCAGGGGCGTGACGTCCATCAACGCTCTTCACGCACGCGGCTCATCCCCAAAACTTGATGGCCACACCGCTGTTCTGATGCCCGGTACGGGTTCCGATGACGACTTCATCAACCGGGCCTTCGGCCCCGCCCTCGCCACGGCGGGAGCGACCCTGATCGCGGTGCGCCCAGAACCGAATGACCTGGTCAACGGGTATCGGCGGGCGCTCGACCGAGCCGCTCGGGGTGGACCGATCGTGGTGGGCGGGGTGTCCATCGGCACCGCCGTGGCTCTGACGTGGGCATTGCAGAACCCCGGGGCGGCAGTGGCGGTGCTGGCGGCGATGCCCGCATGGACCGGAGCGCCGGAAAACTCGCCGGCCTCGGTGTCGGCGCGCGTCACCGCCGAATCGCTGCGCTCTGACGGGCTGGCCGCGGTAACCGCCGCGATGCAGGCCAGCAGCCCCGGCTGGCTTGCTGCCGAGCTCACCCGATCATGGGCCGTCCAGTGGCCGGGTCTACCCGATGCCATGGAGGAGGTCTCGGCCTATGTGAATCCGTCCGCCGACGATATCCGCGGGCTGACCGTGCCCTTGGCGGTGGCAGCGGCCACCGATGACCCGATCCACCCGCTCGCGGTAGGCCAGGACTGGGCGTCCTGGGCACCGCGCGCGGCGCTGCGTACCTTCACCCTGGATCAATTGGGGGTCGACCCGACGTGCCTGGGACGGGCGTGTGTCGACGCGCTCGGTGATATCTGAGTCACAGTCCACGCGCCGCGGGGTCGGCGGTGGCCTCGATCTTGAGCACCAGACCATCGCGCACCGTCAGGGTGACCACCGCGAAGAGCCGGCGCCGTGCGAAGGCAAGAAGAACCGGCTGCCCGAACGGCCCACCCACCAGCGTGGCGCCGTGCCCCAGGTACATGAGCAAGTTGGTAGCGACATCGGTGCGCCCGCGGTTGACCTGCGGCGGGGGCGCGGGATCCCCGATGATGGTGCCGATCCCCCACACGCTGGGATCTAGGACCGCCATCAACCCACTCAGGTCGCCGTGGGCGCATGCACCGACGAACTTCTCGATCAGCTGCTGGTGCTCGGCACCTGTGACATCAGTGGCCCGCGATGTGGACTGCTGGAATCGGGTACGCGCGCGCCGGGCCAGTTGGCGACAGGTGCCCACCGGGCGGCCCACCGTCGACGCGATCTCCTCGAACGGGACCCCGAAGACGTCGTGCAGGACGAACGCGACGCGTTCAGCGGGGCTCAGCGAGCGCAGCACCTCCAGCAGGGCGCCGCGCACCTCATCGTCCAGGGTGACCCGATCAGCGGGATCCTCACTCACCGAAACATGCAGTGGCGCAGATGATTCGACCATGGATGCGGCACTGGTCCGCTCGCGGCGCATCCGCGCCGAACGCAACTGATCCAGACACAACCGACCCGTCACCACCGACAACCAGGCACGCGGCTCGTCGATCTCCGCCTCGTCGGCACGTGCCAGCCGAACGAACGCCTCCTGGGCCGCGTCCTCGGCATCGCCGATGTCTCCGAGCATTTGATAGGCCAGGTTCACCAGGTACGGGTAATGGTCGCGCCAGGCCGCGTCCACCAGCGCGTCGTGAGTATTCGAAGAACTCATGCCACTACGACGATTCCGCGGCCCCGAAAGTTACCGCCGCCGCCGGTAACTTTCGGCGCTCGCGCCCCGTCGTACTCATGTGGGCCACCAACCCCGCTGAATACCATCCCGAACCTCCCGAATTGGAGTACCCGACATGACAATTCTCGTCACCGGCGCAACAGGCAATGTGGGACGCCCACTTGTCGACCTACTCGCCGCGGCAGGCGCCGACGTACGTGCGGTCACCCGGCGTCCCGCGCACGCGAACTTCTCGCCACAGGTCGCAACCGTCGAATCGGCCCGAGCCGGGCTCAGCGGCGCCACTTCGGTCTTCCTGAATTCACGAGCATTGGGAGACGATCTCCCCCACTTCGTGAATCAGGCTGTGCACGAGGGAGTTACGCGGCTCGTCGCGCTGTCCGCCATCAACTGCGAGGACGATTTCTCCCGCCAGCCATCCCGGCTTCGCGGCGACCGGAACAAGGAGGTGGAACGGTACGCCGTCGAGTCCGGGCTGGAGTGGGTGAGTCTGCGCCCGACCGTGTTCGCCTCCAACTTTCTCGGCATGTGGGGCAGCCAGCTGACGGCGGGTGATGTGATCCGTGGACCGTACGCAGCAGCCTCGGCCGCACCCATCTCCGACCGCGATATCTCCGGCGTCGCGGCCCGTGCGCTGCTCACAGACGATCTGATCGGGCAGCGCATCCCGCTGACCGGCCCACAGGCGTTCACCAATGCCGGCCTGGTCGCGGTGCTGGGGAACGTATTGGGACGCCCCCTGGAGTACCAGCAAGTTGCCGATGATCTGGTACGTCAGCGCTTCGTTGGTCTGGGATTTCCGGTGGATTTCGCCGACGCGTACCTGGCCATGCAGGCAGCCACCCTCACCGAACCGGCCGTGGTGACCCACGAGGTGGACCGGATACTCGGGCATCCCGCGGAGACATTCGCGGCATGGGCCAACAGATTTCGAGCCGAGTTCGCACCCGCCGAATTCGCGGCGCAGCAGGGACGGTGACCATGACGAGCGCGCAGCCACCCCGGTGGCTCAAACCGATGAACAAGCTCGTGCGGGCCTTTCACCGCCTCGGCATCCCCACGGGTCCGGCGATGGTGCTCACCGTCCCCGGCAGGAAAACCGGTCAGCCTCGCCCCACGCCGATCACACCGTTCGACATGGACGGCCGGCTGTTCGCTGTCGGCGGCTATCCGGGCTCGGACTGGGCGCGTAATGCCGCCGCGGCCGGTGCCGGAACGCTCACCAGAAGAAACCGCGTCCGGCACGTCAGGATCGTCACCGTGCCACCCGAGGCGGCACGACGCGTGCTGCGGGAGTTCGCCCTGAAGGTTCCGGTGGGTGTGCGGTTCGCCAAGAGCGCCGGGTTGGTGCGGCACGGAACTCCCGAAGAGTTCGAGGCGCTGGCCGGAACGCTATCGGTGTTCCGGTTCGATCCGGATTAGGTTCCGATCTAGCCGCCGGTGATGGTGGAACGCAACTGCTGCATCGCCGACCCGGAGACGCTGCGGCGTGCCACCGGCGTCGGATCATCTTGCGGCGCGGGTTCCTGGGCGAGGGCCTCGGTTTCGGCCTGGGCCATCGCCTGGGCCTGCGCCTGCTGTAGCTGCTCCAGCATCGGTGCGGGCAGCGCCACCGGCAGCGGGGTCCGCACCGGGTAGGGACTCTCATCGCGACGCACGACGGTATCGGCGACTGCCTCGCGCGCCTCCTGTGCCAACGCGTCGAAGGTCTCGGCGGGTCCTTGCAGCACACAGCGGATCATCCACCGGTAGCCATCGACGCCGATGAACCGCACGGAGCCGCCCTCGGCGACTCCGACGACCTCGCGGCCCCAGGGGCCGTCGGTGATGGAGACCTCGGCGGCTTCCTTGCGCAACGACTCAGCCAGTTCGCCGGCGATCTCACGCCACAGACCGGCGGATTTCGGGGCGGCATAGGCGGCCACCGAATAGCGCCCGTTGGGTGTCAGCACGAAGACCGCGCCGGGCGTACCCGCCGCGGTCAACTCGACCTGGATCTGCCCGGCCTCGGGCACCGGGATGAGTACCGAACCCAGGTCCAGGCGCCCGATTCCGGCATCCTCGGCGCTGTCGAAGTCCTCGATTTCGTATGGGCCGTCGAATGTTTCGTCCGGCCCCGAGCCCGACGCGGAGGCGTCGGCTGCGTCATCTAGGTCGTTGAGACCACCGCTGCGGTGTAAAGCCATCACAAACTCGCATGTCCGCCGCTAGAGCCGTGCCCACCCGCGCCTCGGGTCGTCACGGCCAGACCGGCCTCGTCAAAGGAATCCACCTCAACCAGCTCGGGCAACTCGACCTGCTGGATCAGCAGCTGTGCGATCCGATCGCCACGGGCGATGACGATCGGAGTCTCCGGATCCAGGTTGATCAGGCTGAGCTTCACCTCGCCACGGTACCCGGCATCGATCGTGCCGGGACTGTTGACGATCGAAAGGCCCACGCGCGCAGCCAGGCCCGAACGCGGATGCACTAACCCGACCATCCCACTCGGGACGGCCACGGCGATACCGGTACCCACCAGCGCCCGGCGGCCGGGTTCGATCACGACGTCCTCGGCGCTGTAGAGATCGACCCCCGCATCATCGGCATGCGCACGGGAAGGCAGGGGAAGCTCTCGATCGAGGCGAACGATCGCCAATCTCGTAGATGTGGGCACGATCGCCCAGACTACCCTTGGCCGCGTGACGGACTCCCCCAGCAACACGACCAACATCCGCTATCTCGAGCGGCTGTGGGTTCCATGGTGGTGGGCGCTGCCCGGCTTCGTTGCGGCAACGCTGATCGGGCTGGAAATCAATCAGAGCATGCGCCAGCTGCCCGGCTGGGTTCCGTACCCGATCCTGTTCGCGATCGTCGCCGGAGTCTTGTTGTGGTTCAGCAGGATCCGCGTGGAGGTCACCACCGGACCGGATGGCGCCACCGAGCTGCGCGCCGGATCGGCGCATCTACCGGTCAGCGTGATCGCCAAGTCCGCGGAGATTCCCGCGACCGCCAAGAGCGCGGCGCTCGGCCGCCAGCTCGACCCGGCGGCCTTCGTCGTGCACCGGGCCTGGATCGGCCCGATGGTTCTGGTGGTCCTCGACGATGCCGACGACCCCACTCCGTACTGGCTGGTGAGCAGCCGCCACCCCGATCGGGTGTTGGCTGCCCTACGGAGCTAGTCCTCGACTAGCTCCGCACTCAGGCCGCGCAGTCGGTGCAGATCAGCTGGCCGTTCTTCTCACTGGCCAGGCGGCTGCGGTGATGCACCAGGAAGCAGCTCGAACAGGTGAACTCGTCGGCCTGCTTCGGGATAACCCGGACCGAAAGTTCCTCGCCGGACAGGTCGGCGCCTGGTAGCTCGAACGATTCGGCGGTTTCTGCTTCATCGACATCGACCACCGCCGACTGTGCTTCGTTACGACGAGCCTTGAGCTCCTCTAACGAGTCCTCTGACACATCGTCGGCGTCGGATCGCCTCGGAGCGTCGTAGTCGGTAGCCATGCGTCCATCCCCTTATCAACATCTCGTCATCAAGCTTCTGCATAGGCGCAGCAAGGCTTTGTACCAGGCTGAAACGGACATCACAAACTATTAGTGCCCGTATCGCGCCGGTTCTTTGTGTGATTTACATCACACGGTGGTGGACGCCCCGTCTATTTCGCTGTCTGTCGCCAGGAAGTCCGCTGGCCTAGAGTGCCATCCGTGGTCGCAGACATCACCGAGGGCACCTCCGTAGACAGCTACGGACGCCCGTTCCGCCGCCGGAACTATTTGCCAGCGCTGATCCTTGGCATCGCGTTGCTGGCCGTCACCGTTTTCGCGTGGGCTTCGGCGCTCACCCGCGAAGCGCCGGTCAAAGAGGCGACGGCCTGCAACCCGCCCGCTCAGCAGGCCGAGCCCGGGTCGGGCGCCATCGGCAAGCCGGTCTCGCGCTCGGCGCTTGCGGGAACCAGCCCCGCCACACTGAACGCGGTCAAGCTGCGTGTGCTGAACGCCAACGGCCAGGCCGGCCAGGCCGGTGATGTGTCCGCCTCGCTGCGCGATCTGGGATTCCCCGCACCAACCGCCGACAACGACCCCTTCTACCCCAGCGGATCCCGCCTGAACTGCGTTGGGCAGATCCGCTTCGGAGAATCCGGATATGCCAACGCGCTGACGTTGTCGCTGGTGGCTCCGTGCGTCGAGTTCGTGGAGGACAAGCGGTCCGATGACTCCGTGGACCTGGCGCTCGGCAGCGGCTTCACCGAGCTCGCCTCCGGTAACGCGGTCACGTCGGCCCTGAACAGCCTCAAACCCGGCAGCCAGGCCAATTCGGATCTCATCAGCCGGGCGCGGCAGAGCACCTGCTAGCCGGGAATCGGCGCCATCGCGCCGATGTCGGTCAGCAGCTGCCCAAGCTCGTCGGCAATTCCGGGGGCCATCGCGGCGATGAGGGCGCCGTCGGCGCTCCGCGCGTTCGCATCGGGCAGCACCAGTACCGCACCCGCCTCGCGGGCGATGAGCGCACCCGCGGCCCAGTCCCACGGCCCCAGGCCGTGTTCGTACTGCGCGTCGACACGCCCCTCGGCCACCCCGCACAGGTCAAGGGCGGCCGACCCGATCCGCCGCACATCGCGCACCCGGGGCAATAGCTGCGCCACCAGCTGCGCCTGACGCTCGCGCCGCACCGTCGAATACGCAAAACCGGTGGCCACCAAGGCAAGATTCGTTTCGCGAACGGGATTGCACGTCAATGGCCGCTGCAGCCCATTCGCCTCGCGTACGGTCGCGCCGCCGCCTGAGGCCGCCGAGAAGACACGATCCGCCACGACGTCGGCTACCGCACCCGCCACGGACACACCGTCCACCTGAGCGGCCACAGACACCGCGTATGCCGGAATTCCGTAGACAAAATTGACGGTGCCGTCGATCGGATCGATGACCCACCGCACCTGTGGTGCGTCGCTTGCCCGCAAGGCATCTGACGTCGAGCCGCCGCTTTCCCCGTCCTCCTCACCCAGGATCGCGTCCTCAGGTCGCAGGGAGGCCAATCGCCGGCGCAGCAGCCGTTCACAGTCGGTATCGACGAGTGTCACCGGATCGGTCGCGGAGCTCTTGGTACGCACCGATGCCGTCCAGTCGACGGTGCCGCGGCGATGCCGCACGAATTCAGCGGCCTCGGACGCCAGCCGCACCGCCACCGAACGTAATGCTCCCGGATCGATTCCCACACACCTATCGCAGCACAGCCGAGAGCAACACGCGCGGCGCCCCGGTGGGCACTAGGGTGTCACTCGCATTCAGTGTGTTCCGGCTGTGTTCGCCGCCCGCGTTCGCCAGCCACGTAGACCCAGGACCAAGGAGCGCCGATGACCGCCACCGATTCCGGACCGGCCGCACCCGCAACGGGAGGCGGCGATACCGAGCAGCGTGGGTTCGGCATCGACGTCGGCGGCAGCGGCATCAAGGGCGCGGTCATCGACCTGACGACCGGCGAGATGATCGGCGAGCGGGTCAAATACCCCACTCCGCAGCCCGCCACACCGAAGGCGGTCGCAGAGACCATCGCCACAGTCGTGCGTGATTTCTCCTGGACAGGGCCCGTCGGCGTGACGTATCCCGGCGTGATCGTGCACGGCGAGGCACGCACCGCCGCGAACGTCGACAAATCGTGGCTGGGCGTCAACGTCCACGACATCATCAGCGCTGAGCTGGGCGGCCAAACCGTCACCGTGCTCAACGACGCCGATGCCGCCGGACTGGCCGAGGACCGCTACGGCGCGGGCAAGGACCAATCGGGTGTGATCGTCCTGCTGACCTTCGGAACCGGTATCGGGTCCGCCGTCCTGCACAACGGAATCCTGTTGCCCAATACCGAATTCGGGCATATCGAGGTCGGCGGCATGGAGGCCGAGCACCGTGCGGCGTCATCGGTCAAGGAAAAGAACGACTGGAGCTACAAGCAGTGGGCGCCCGAGGTCACCAAGGTCCTGGAGGCGGTGGAGAACGCGCTGTGGCCCGACCTGTTCATCGTGGGCGGCGGCATCAGCCGCAAGGCCGACAAATGGGTGCCGCTGCTGACCAATCGCACCCCGGTGGTGGCGGCTGCTCTGCAGAACAGCGCGGGGATCGTCGGCGCGGCGATGGCCGCACACGCTGGCGTTTCGCCTTAGCTTTTTCACAGGTTATGCATTCTTGTCGTTACAATGGCATTCAGATAGCCGCACGCAGGGCCACGCAGGTGCTCCCCCGCAGCGACGAACATCAAGCAGACAGCCAAATTCTCGATTTTGCATGCCCATGCGCGTCGACGAAGTAGCCAGGAAAGGGCGTACGTGGCAGCCACGAAAGCAGCTCCGGTAACGCAGGCCACCGCCGAGACACCGTTGAAGACGACCGCCGCCAAGGCAGCGCCGGCCAAGAAGGCACCCGCCAAGAAGGCGCCGGCCAAGAAGGCACCCGCGAAGGCCGCCGCCAAGGCGCCCGCGAAGAAAGCACCCGCGAAGAAGGCGCCGGCCAAGAAGGCTGCCGCGAAGGCAACCGATCCCGCCCTCGAGCCGCAGGGCAGTGCCGAAGACGCCGATATCGAGCCCGGTGAAGATCTCGAGGTTGACCTCGCCGACGACGCGGACATCGAGGCCGACCTCGCCGAGGTTGCCGCCGAGCCCGAGCCCGAGCCCGAGGCGGAAGCCGACAGCGACGAGCCCTCGGAGAAGGACAAGGCATCAGGCGATTTCGTCTGGGACGAAGAGGAATCCGAGGCGCTGCGGCAGGCCCGTAAGGACGCCGAGCTCACCGCTTCCGCGGACTCGGTGCGTGCCTACCTCAAGCAGATCGGCAAGGTGGCGCTGCTCAACGCCGAAGAGGAAGTCGAGCTGGCCAAGCGGATCGAGGCCGGCCTGTACGCGACCCAGATCGTCACCGAGCTGACCGAGAAGGGCGAGAAGCTTCCCGCCGCGCAGCGTCGTGACATGTCCTGGATCTGCCGTGACGGAGACCGCGCGAAGAACCACCTGTTGGAAGCGAACCTGCGTCTGGTGGTATCGCTGGCCAAGCGGTACACCGGCCGTGGCATGGCGTTCCTGGACCTCATCCAGGAAGGCAACCTGGGCCTGATCCGTGCGGTCGAGAAGTTCGACTACACAAAGGGTTACAAGTTCTCGACGTACGCCACCTGGTGGATTCGCCAGGCCATCACCCGCGCGATGGCCGACCAGGCCCGCACCATCCGTATCCCGGTGCACATGGTCGAGGTCATCAACAAGCTCGGCCGCATCCAGCGCGAGCTGCTGCAGGACCTGGGTCGCGAACCCACGCCCGAAGAGCTGGCCAAGGAAATGGACATCACGCCGGAGAAGGTGCTGGAGATCCAGCAGTACGCGCGTGAACCCATCTCGCTGGACCAGACCATCGGTGACGAGGGCGATTCGCAGCTCGGCGATTTCATCGAAGACAGTGAAGCCGTTGTCGCCGTGGATGCGGTGTCCTTCACCCTGTTGCAGGATCAGCTGCAGTCGGTGCTGGAGACGCTCTCCGAGCGTGAGGCCGGCGTGGTGCGTCTGCGGTTCGGTCTCACCGACGGCCAACCGCGCACCCTCGACGAGATCGGTCAGGTGTACGGGGTCACCCGTGAGCGCATCCGGCAGATCGAATCCAAGACCATGTCGAAGCTGCGCCACCCGAGCCGGTCACAGGTGCTGCGGGACTACCTCGACTAGTCCCCTTCCGCGCGGGCGGGGACGGCTCCCTTCCCGAACGATCAGCGCGGGCAGGTGTCGAATCGCTCTCGGACGCGTTTCTGCAGGTCGATCGCGTCCGGGGTGAAGTACTTCGGGTCCGGTTGACCCTGGTCGTTGGGTCCGTAGCTGCAGGCACCCACCGAGACCTCACCGTGGAAGGTCGGCTCGTTCCGATCCTGCGGACCGTCCTGTGCTCCCCAGAGAAGACTCATGGGTCGGTCCTTGTCGGCACCCGACGCCGCAATGGTGGCGACGATGTCCTCGTACGCCCTCTCGCGATGGCGGACATCCGCGGTCAACCGCGTCAGGTATCCCTGTTTCCCGATCCAGACACCGTCGAGTGTGACCGGCATCCGGTCGAGCTGCTCGCGGATCGCCCTCTCACGGTTCACGGGAAACGGAAATTCGACATCCCAGAGTGGCTCGCTGCTGGCCTGTTTCGGCTTGAGCACCACCTCGACCTGCCCGCCGCCGACCGCGGTGCGCACCCGGGCCAGCGCCTCAGGGACCGGCATCGTCAGATCGGTGATATCGATCCCCGAGTACTGCTCGATTGTTTCGTCGGGGAAGGCGGCCTCCACGCCCCGGAGCTGGTCGACCTGGGTGGTCAGTGCGACCAGATTCGGATCACCGCCAATTCTGACGACCAGCCGCTGACGTGGTGTGACCGTGATGTTGGTCCATTGGTAGAACCCGTCGAAATCCTGGCCCTTCAACCGTCCGAGGGCGCTGACCACATCGCCGATCTGTGACGCGGTGGCCGTCGGCATCGCCACATCGATGCCCAGCGTCGCTCCCCGCGCGAAGGCGTTTTCGTAGGACACCGATGCCGAATCCACGCCGGGCATCTGTGTGATCGCCGATTCCAGACGGGCGGCTTCCTCATGGCGGTCCGGCGCGCCCGTACAACCGACAACCACCGCCAGCAGCCCCACGGCGACGGCCAAACCCCTGGCACGATGCCCCGCCCCGACCATGGCGACCAGCCTAGCCATCCTGTCGGTGCCGGACGGCATACTCGGCACCGTGAGCACCCTCGGCCATTGCCTGTTCCACACCGCGATCGGCACCTGCGCCATCGCGTGGAGCGCCGAGGGTGTCGTGGCACTTCAGCTTCCGGAGGGCGATGACGCATCCACCGTGGCCAGGATCCGGCGCCCCGGCGGCGACAAACTTGCACCGCCTCCGTTCGTATCTGACGCGATTGACGGTATTCGACGCGTCCTCGCCGGCGAGGACGACGATCTGCAGTGGATCCCGCTGGATCTGGACGGCACCACCGATTTCGATCGTGAGGTGTACACGGCGACGCGCGCCATCGGGCCGGGTAAGACCCGCAGCTACGGTGAGGTGGCGGCGATCGTCGGTGCGCCGGGTGCCGCGCAGGCCGTCGGACAGTCGTTGGGGCGCAATCCTATTCCACTGATCGTCCCGTGCCACCGGGTGCTCGCCGCCGATCACAGCCTGCATGGCTTCTCCGCTTACGGCGGTGTCATGACCAAACGCGAACTGCTCAGACTCGAGCACGCCCCGGGTTTCGATGACCCCACCCTGTTCTGAAGCGAAAGCCACATCGCGGGTCTACGCTCGAGCCCAGCTCTAGCAAGATCACCGGCTTACGCATCGGGAGAACCCATGACAGGTCTGTATGTAGCTGCGCTCCTCATCGGAATCGTCGCCGGTTTGCGCGCGATGACTCCACTGGCCGTCTTGAGCTGGGCCGCATTCGCCAAATGCCTTCTCGTGGAAGGCACCTGGGCATCGTTCCTGGCGAGCCTGATCGTGGCCATCATCGCCACGGTGCTGGCGGTCGGCGAGATCGTCAACGACAAACTGCCCAAGACACCGAGCCGCAAGGCACCACCCGCGTTCGCGGCACGGGTCGCGCTGGGCGCGTTCTACGGTGCGGTATTCGGCACGCTGGCCGACGGCACCAGCCCCGGGCTCATCATCGGCCTGGTACTCGGCGCGGCCGGAGCGGTCATCGGCACGCTCGGCGGGGCGTGGGCCCGCGGCCAGCTGGCCGTGGCCTTCGGAAAGGATCTGCCCGCCGCGCTCACCGAGGACGCGGTCACCGTCGCTGCGGCGCTGGCGATCACCTTGGCGCTGGCCGCGTGAGCACTCACTTTGATGCCGTCGTCGTGGGCGCCGGTCAGGCCGGCCCGTCGCTGGCCGCCCGTCTGCGTGGCGCGGGGATGACGGTGGCGATCGTGGAGCGACACCTGTTCGGCGGTACCTGTGTCAATACCGGCTGCCGGCCCACCAAGGCGCTCGTCGCCAGTGCGCATGCCGCCCACATGGCACGTAACGCGGCACGCTGGGGAGTCGTCGTCGGTGGTTCGGTAGATATGAACATGGCCCGGGTGAGAGAACGGAAGGATTCGGTGATTCTGCCGTCGCGCAACGGCGGCGAGAAGTGGCTCAAGGATCTCGGCTGCACGGTCTACCACGAGCACGCTCGCTTCACATCCCCCACCGAATTGGCTGTGGGCGATGAAACCATTTCCGCCGAAAGGATTTTCCTGAACGTCGGCGGCCGCGCGGTGGTGCCGGACTGGCCCGGTGTCGACGATGTTCCCGTCTTCACCAACAGCTCACTGATCGAGTACGACGGCATCCCCGAACATCTGGTCGTGATCGGCGGCAGCTATGTCGGACTGGAATTCGCGCAGATCTACCGCCGGTTCGGCAGCCAGGTCACGGTGGTGCACCGCGGCCCACGGCTCGTGGAGCGCGAAGACCCGGCCGCGTCGGCGATCATTCAGGAATTCCTGGAGCGTGAGGGAATCTCCTTCCGCCTCAACGCCTCCTGTATCAACTTGGCGCGCCACGACGGCGGGGTCGCCGTCGGTGTCGACTGCACGCACGGCGCACCCGAGGTGGTCGGGTCTCATGTGTTGGTGGCGGTGGGGCGGCGGCCGAACACCGACGACTTGGGACTGGAGAACGCCGGGGTGTCCACCGACGACCGTGGGTACGTCACGGTGGACGACCAGTTACGCACGACCGCGCCGGGAATCTGGGCGCTGGGAGACTGCAACGGCCGTGGCGCATTCACCCACACCTCGTACAACGACTTCGAGATCGTCGCCGCGAACCTGCTCGACGACGATCCGCGCCGGGTCACCGACAGGCTCCCCTGCTATGCCCTGTACACCGATCCACCGCTGGGCCGGGTAGGCATGACCGAGACGCAGGCCCGCGCGTCGGGGCGCTCCGTGCTTGTCGGGCACAAACCGATGAGTCAGGTGGGCCGCGCCATCGAGAAGGGCGAGACCGACGGTTACATGCAGGTTTTGGTCGATGCCGACACCGATCTCATTCTCGGCGCGACGATCCTGGGAGTGGGCGGCGATGAGGTGGTGCACTGTCTGCTCGACACGATGCAGTACGGCGTGCCCGCACGGCAGCTTCAGCGCACCGTGCATATCCATCCCACCGTGGCGGAGTTTCTGCCGACGGTCTTGGGTGAGCTTCAGCCGCTCGTTTGACCTCAAGTGCACGTGAGGTTCTAGCCTCGGGGACATGAGGATTCACGATGTGCAGATCACCGCGACCGACGTAGCGAGCGCCGCCCGCTTCTACTCCGAAACACTGGAATTACCAGTGGAACTGGATGCGGACAGCGCCACGGTTCACATCGGGGAAAGCACGCTGACAATGGTTCCCGGACCGGCGTATCACGGCGCACATCACCTCGCCTTCACCATTCCTGCGGGAAGCCTGGCGCCAGCCAAGCAATGGCTCTCGCAACGAGTGACCCTGCAGACCGATGGTCAATGGCACGACGAATTCGACTGTGCGCCCAACTGGCAGGCGCGCAGCCTCTACTTCGCCGGACCCGATGACGCGGTGCTCGAACTCATCGAACGCAACATCCTCGACAACCGAATCGCGCACCCCTTCGGCGTCGGCGATATCCGATCTCTGAGTGAAGTCGGCTTCGGGGTTTCTGACGTGCTGGGCACACAGGCCCTGATGCACGACACACTCGGACTACTGCCGTTCGGGGAACCGGGACCCGGGTTCGGCCCGGTGGGCGATCACGATGGCCTGTTCATCCTGGTACCCACGGACGTCACCTGGCGCCCGGAGAATCGGGTACCACCGGCCGCCGCACCCACCGTCGTCACAGCCGACGTGCCCACCACCCTGCGGATCAGCGAGCACTACCTCGTTCAACCGCAGTGATCAGCCCAATCAGGAGCGCGAGTCGCGCCAGGCCAGCGGCGCGTCCAGCACCGACAGGTCGTAGTCGTTATCGGCGTCGATCCCGACGGTGAACAGTCTGGCGCCCACCTCGGCATACGCATCGGCCTCCGCCGAGGTGAGCCCGCGGGCGGGGTCCAGTCCCCAGCTGGTGGAGCGTTCGATCTCGTTGTGGTCGCGGCCTATTCGGTCGGCCTCGGCGATCAGAATGTCGTTCTTGCGCCGGTAGGTGTCGATATCGCCGAACGCATGCCAGATGTGAGCGTGCCGGGCCACCAACGGAATGGTGCGCTTCTCACCCCCACCACCGATCAAGATCGGGATGGGGCGCACCGGCTGCGGCAACAGCTGGCCCAATCGTTTCTCGATCCGGCCCAGGCTGTCCTCGAACAGGTCGAAACGTGAACCCGCCGTACCGAACTCGTATCCGTAGGTGGTGTAGTCCCTTTCGTACCAACCGGCACCGACCCCGAGAATCACCCGGCCATCACTGATGTGATCGACCGTGCGCGCCATATCGGCCAACAGATCAGGATTGCGATATCCCACACCCGTGACGAGCAGCCCGATCTCTGCTCGCGAGGTGATCTCGGCCCATGATCCCAGCGCGGTCCAGCCCTCGAAGTTGTTGACATCGGGTTGCACTTCATCGAGCACCACCCCGTTGCTGCTGAGGGTGCCGGCCGGCCAGTGGAAATGGTCGTAGCCGAAGATGACGTCCGCACCTTTGTCTTCGGCTCGAAGCACGGCATCGCGCCACTGCTTGTAGTTCTGCGCCTTGGCGGGCCGGAGCTGGATTCCAATGCGAATGCGATCAGTCACATCGCAGTCCAATTAATCGATCGCCGCCGGTATTCCCCGACACTTACGCTGCCGCCATGGCACGCGTGCAGATCTCGTCGGGCAGTGAGTGGGAGGCAACGGTCGGATACTCGCGCGCGGTGCGGGTCGGCGGCCATATCGCCGTCGCCGGCACCACCGCAGCGCGCCCGGGTCAGCCCCCGGTCGGAGGCGATGACATCGCCGAACAGACCCGCGAGGTGCTGCGCCGCATCGAGTCGGCGATTAGCCAGGCGGGCGCCTCGTTGCGCGATGTCGTTCGCACCCGCATCTTTGTCACCGATATCGGACGGTGGCGTGAGGTGGGTTCGGCCCACGGCGCGTTTTTCGGCGATATCCGCCCGGCGGCCACGATGGTCGAGGTGTCGGCGCTCATCGACCCGGCGCTGCTCGTGGAGATCGAAGCCGACGCCATTGTCGACCAGCCGGTGAATTGGTCAGACCACTAGACCTCTTACCAATTCGGGTGCTACGGTTGCGGCATGGCACTGCAGCCCATCGCTCGTCAGTCGATACCCGACGAGATATTCAGCCAGCTCGCGGCACAGGTCCTGACCGGCGACCGCACTCCCGGCGAAACCCTGCCCAGTGAGCGCGCCCTCGCCGAAGCCCTCGGGGTCTCACGCACCGCCGTTCGCGAAGCGCTGGGCCGGCTGGAACGTTCGGGCCTGATCCACATCCGCCAGGGCGGGTCGACGGTGATCCGGGACTACCGCAGCGACGCCGGCTTCGATGTGCTGCCGCTGCTGCTCGCCTACGGCGGAGATGTAGACCGGCGCACGCTGGCCAGCGTCATCGAGGCTCGCGCCATCATCGGCCCCCAGGTCGCACGATTGGCCGCACAACGGTCGGACCAAACCCCGGGTGTGGCCGAACGGCTGCGCGCGATGGCCTCCGAGCTGGAATCGGAAAGCGATCCGCTACAACGGATGTGGCAGGCGCTCGGATTCTGGGAGCTGGTCATCGACACCGCCGATTCGATTGCCTTCCGACTGGTGTTCAACACCATGCGCGATTCATACGTGCGGGCGCTGGATGTACTGGTGAACGTCATGGCCGCCGAGGTCGGCGATATCGGCCACTATCGCGCACTCGCGAACGCCATCGCGACCAACGATCCCGATGCCGCGCAGACCGCCGCGGCCGCCATGCTCGCGTTGGGCACCAAAGCCTTTGACAAACTCCTGCACGATCTCCCAGAAGACCTCACAGTGGAATCGGAGAACCGACAATGACCCGCACCGTACGCAAGCCGATGACCCTGCGTGATGCCCTTGTCGAATTCGTCAAACACCCCAGCCCGTGGATGCTCCTGATATGGTCCGCCGCGCTACTGGGCGCGCGAATCATGTTGGGCAGCTGGACAGTCGCCGATGTCATCGTCCCCATCGCGCTGGTGGCCATCTCCCCCGTGGCCGAATGGCTGATCCACGTCGGGATCCTGCATTGGCGCCCGCGCGCGTTGGGGCCGGTGAAAATCGACTCGCGGCTCGCCCGCGACCACCGTCTACATCATCAGGACCCGCGGGACATCCCGCTGGTGTTCATTCCGTGGCCCAGCCTGATCGTGGTGATCGCCGGGTTGACCGCGATCGCGCTATTCGCGTTCCCGCGCACCGGACTTGGGCTGACCTTCGCCCTCACCGTGGCGTTGTTCCTGGTGTTCTATGAGTGGACGCACTATCTCATTCACACCGATTACAAACCGCGACATGCGATCTATCGCGCAGTCTGGCGGAACCACCGATACCACCACTTCAAGAACGAGAACTACTGGTTCACCGTCACCAGCTCAGGAACGGCCGACCGGATACTCGGAACCTATCCGGACCCACAGCAGGTCAAATCATCACCGACGGTGCGAAATCTGCACGCGCCCAGCATTACTGGCTAGTTTCCCGGACCGGGACCGCAGCTGGCACCGGAATAACCGGTCTGTTGATGGTCCGGCCCATCACCATGATTGCGCGGTCTACTACCCGAATTTGTGACTACGAAGAAGCCCAACCCAACGACCAGCAGCACGATCACCGTCGCAATGACGATGACGGCGGTCATCACGCCTCGGCTCGCTCCGGCCGTAACGCGAAGTAACGTAGCTTCTTTCCGAACGCGATCTGAAGCTCCCGACGGCCACCGCGGCGCACCAGGGCGATGCGGCGCAGTCCTTCGGAGACCTCACGATCCATCACCCAGTCGCGCAGGCGCGGCAGTTCATAGGAATAGTGGCGGAATTCCTTGGCATCGCACAACACACAGCACTGCATCGAATGCAGCAGCGCGTATTGCTCAAATTCGTACTCCCAGTTGGGCGTTTGCGCGAGCCACGGCACCACCCTGGCGATGTCGTAGCGTCGCTTGACCCGCAGCTGCGCACCCGCTGCCAGCGCCGTGTACTCATCAAAACCGGATGGGGCCTTGCCCGCCAACAGATCCGAGAGCACCGACAACTGGCGACGCCGCAGCATCTCGCGGTTGTCAAGCATGAACAACACCCGCCTTGATCGCCTGGCGGACAACCGAAAGGTCGGCACTCACGCTGGCCTCGTCGATCGACCCGTCACGCTCGATCAGCACGCCCAGGCTGCGCCCGGAGGTGAGCACCACCAGTTCGGTCAGCAGATCGGCCACCGGGTCGATGATGGTGTCGGCGTGGGTATCCCAGTACAACTCACCCTCCAAGCGGCCACCGGCGATGTGCACGTACGCGACGCGCTCGACGGGGAAACGACGCAGCAGCGCAACCGGATCGGTGCCCGAGGCCACCGCCGTCGCGTACAGGTTGGGGATATCGAGCACCAGCCAGCAGTCGGTACGTCGCGACAGTTCGCGCAGGTAGTCGGGCTCGCTGAGCTCATTCTCGGGCCACTGCAGCGTCGTGGCCACATTCTCCAGCGCCAACGGCACACCGAGGTCGTCTTGCACCCGGGACACGTTGTCCACCAGCACATCGAGAGCCAATGTGGTGCGCGGCGGAGCGATCAGGTGTCCCGCCTCGAGCACACCGCTGTGCCGCCCGTTCTCAAAACCGGCCCGTACGAAAGCCACATGCTCGCTGACCATGGGGGCGTTCAGCTCGGCGGCCAGGGCAGCCAGGTGCTTGACGCGCTTGGCGTCCGGCAGATCGGCGCCCGCAAGACCCAATGACACACCGTGTGGCACCACAACGGTGCCCGCCTCGCGTAGGCGGGTCAGTTCGACGGGCAGCTGCCCGGGGCGGAAGTTCTCGGCGACGATCTCGGTGAACGAGAGGTTGAGCGAATCGTCGGTGATGGCGCCCTGGCTGAACATCGCAGCAAGCTCAGGCCGCCAGGAAGCGCCGACCGCGGGCTCGTCGGCCAGCACGGTCGTAAGCGGGTGATTTGAAGAGGCCACCGCGGTTACCCCCTTATCTCAAGACCGACGAACTAGGCCAGTCTAGCTACCACGTTGATAGCTTAGGAAGTGCTTGGTGCCAGCGGCTTAAAAAAGCCATCCGGTCCCGGCCGGAAATTCGCCACAGAAGTAACTGCGGCAATCGGCAGCGGTCCGTACAGATGAGGAAAAAGCATCGATTCAGGGTCGCTGGGCACGCCTGGTTCCCAACGTACCGGAGAGTCAAGCAGATTCAGGGCAACAGACAATACGACCAGATCACACCTTCCGCGATACAAGCGATTGGCGGGCAGGTGAACCTGATACGGCGCGGAGAGATGAACAAATCCCGTTTCGGCCAGTGAACTGGGCCGATGCTCCCCTCGCGCACGCGCCGAGGACCACTCCTGCACCGTGCAGATGTGAACAAGTTCGGCTTCGTCCGGCGGCATCGACTGCATCACACCAGTATCTGATCCTCATCCCACGGGTGGCCCATCGGCCCCGCCCCGGCCCGGTAACGCACCGGACGTGAGCCGCGACACACCGAACACACATGGGGAACAACCGAAACCCCCCAAACGTCTGACAATGTACATATCAGGTACAAACGGAAGCGCCGAGCGGTTCACCGGACCGCAAAGCTCCGGAAGAGATACGGAGGAGCCATGAACGCAACTCTGACCAGTCCCGAGCTGACGAAGGCTGACCGCTGCGATCGTTGCGGAGCGGCTGCCCGGGTCCGCGCCACGCTTCCGTCGGGAGCCGAGCTGCTCTTTTGCCAGCACCACGCCAACGAGCACTCCGAGAAGCTGTCCGCGATGTCCGCCGTGCTGTACATCAGCGGCCCGCTCGAGGATTAGTCACCGCGGTTTCACCCCCAGTAGCCACCACTGACCATCCCATCAGGAATGCTGGTGTGGCCATGAGTGAGAAGCCGCGCCATGTCTCGATCGGTCGGGACGTCTTGCATGTGATGCGGCGGACTGCCGTAAAGAGTTGGGACGACTCAATTTTCGCGCAGTCGGCCCAAGCCGCCTTTTGGCAGGTGTTGTCACTACCACCACTGCTGTTGGGCATCCTGGGCAGCTTGACGTTTGTCGGGCCGCTGTTCGGTCCGGATACGCTGCCCGAGATTCAGGAGCGCATCCTGCGGGTGGCCAACAGCGTGTTCAGCAAGAGTGTGGTCACCGAGATCATCGAGCCCACAATTGTCGACATCATGCGCGACGGGCGTGGCGAGGTGGTGTCGATCGGGTTCGTCATCTCACTGTGGGCGGGGTCGTCGGCGATATCGAGTTTTGTGGACTCCGTGGTGGAGGCGCATGACCAGACACCGTTGCGCCACCCCGTTCGTCAGCGGTTCTTTGCACTGGGGCTGTATGTCGCCGCGTTGGCGATGGCCGTCGTGACATTGCCGGTGATCGCGCTGGGACCCAAGCGGATCGCCGGTGTGGTACCCGATTCGTGGAACGCACTGCTGCGGTACGGCTACTTCCCGCTGCTGGGCATCGCACTGGTGGCCTTGGTGACGCTGCTGTACCGGGTATCCCTACCGCGACCGTTGCCTTCACACCGACTGTGGATCGGCGCGCTGCTTGCCGTGACGTTCTTCGTGATCGCCAGTCTGGGGCTGCGGTTCTATCTGAACTGGATCACCGGAACCGGGTACACCTACGGTGCGTTGGCCACCCCGATCGCGTTCCTGCTGTTCGCGTTCATGCTCGGATTCGCGATCGTGTTGGGCGCAGAACTCAATGCGGCGATCGAGGAGAACTGGCCGGCCGGGGCAACACACGCCCGGCAGCTGCGGGAATGGCTGAGCCCCAACAATGGCCAGAATGGCCTGAATGGCAAGGAAGCCGATGATGCCGAGGCATCATCGTCCGACTCCCCCGAGGGCTGTTAGTCCCTCTTCATCATTTCGTAGATGCGCTTGCAGTCGGGGCAGACCGGCGAGCCAGGCTTGGCCGAGCGAGTCACCGGGAAGACCTCACCGCACAGGGCGATCACATGGTTTCCCATGACCGCGCTCTCCACGATCTTGTCCTTCTTGACGTAGTGGAAAACCTTCGGCGTATCGCTATCGGTGCTCTCGTCGACGGTGGTGTCGGGACGCTCGATCGTCTGCGTGTCCATACCTCCATTGTGACATCCTGGACATATGAGAAAAGAGCTGTCGTTCGATGACGACGGCCGACCCGTACTCATCACCGCGGCCTCCGTCTCCGTAGAGGACCAGCATCGCGCTCGGGTACGCCGTTATCTGACGCTGATGGCGTTCCGGTTCCCGGCGCTCATCGGCGCCGGCTGGGCCTACAGCGTGTGGCACAACGGGTGGATATCACTGGCCATCCTGGCCGCGTCCATCCCACTGCCGTGGATGGCGGTGCTGATCGCCAACGACCGGCCTCCCCGGAAGGCCGAGGAGCCACGCCGCTACGGACCTCAGACCCAGCATCATGCGCTTTTCCCCACCGCAGAACGCAGAGCGATTGATCCCGCTTCTCCACCGCTACCGCACACCCCGCCAGAGGACTCCGCCGGCCCGTCTTAGGGACAGCTATGTCAATTCTCAGGACATTCTCAGCTGCCGACGACAAATCCGCAGGTCAATGACAGCGACGTTTGGGAACCTCAGGAACTTTCTGGGCCGACCGGGCGTTGCAACACATGAGACTTACGGATCAACTAGGAGGCAGCGATGGCAAACGCCACGACCCGTCCGGCCCGCACCACCGAGTCCGAGGATCTGGACGCTCAGAGTCCAGCCGCCGACCTCGTCAGGGTGTATTTGAACGGCATCGGCAAGACTGCTCTGCTCACCGCGGAGGACGAAGTCGAGCTGGCCAAACGGATCGAGGCGGGGCTCTACGCCCAGCACCTTCTCGACACCAAGAAACGCCTCGGCGAGGCCCGCAAGAAGGATCTGGCGGTGATCGTGCGCGAGGGCAGCGCGGCGCGCAGCCACCTGCTGGAGGCCAACCTGCGTCTGGTGGTCTCGCTCGCCAAGCGCTACACCGGCCGCGGTATGCCGCTGCTGGACCTCATCCAGGAAGGCAACCTGGGTCTGATCCGCGCCATGGAGAAGTTCGATTACGCCAAGGGCTTCAAGTTCTCGACCTACGCCACCTGGTGGATTCGTCAGGCCATCACCCGTGGCATGGCCGATCAGAGCCGCACCATCCGCCTGCCTGTGCACCTGGTGGAGCAGGTGAACAAGCTGGCGCGCATCAAGCGTGAACTGCACCAACGGCTCGGTCGCGAAGCCAGCGACGAGGAACTGGCCGAGGAGTCCGGCATTCCGGTGGAAAAGATCGGCGACCTGTTGGACCACAGCCGGGATCCGGTGAGCCTGGACATGCCGGTCGGGACCGATGAGGAAGCACCCCTGGGTGACTTCATCGAGGACACCGAGGCCATGTCGGCGGAAAACGCCGTCATCGCCGAGCTGCTGCACTCGGATGTGCGCAGCGTGCTGTCCACGCTGGACGAACGCGAGCAGCAGGTCATTCGGTTGCGCTATGGGCTCGACGACGGACAGGCACGCACGCTGGATCAGATCGGCAAGCTGTTCGGGCTGTCCCGCGAGCGGGTGCGCCAGATCGAGCGCGAAGTCATGACGAAGCTGCGCCACGGTGACCGTGCGGAGCGCCTGCGTTCGTACGCGAGCTAGTTGACCTACTACCCTGCCCTCGGGGCGCTGCGTTATGGAAGCGCAGCGCCCCGAATTGCGTTGTAGATCGGTAGACTGAGCACGACCGTAAGGGGCGAGTAGTGAACGATCTTGTCGATACGACTGAGATGTATCTGCGAACGATCTACGACCTCGAAGAAGAGGGCGTGGTGCCGCTGCGGGCCCGCATCGCCGAAAGGCTGGAGCAGAGTGGCCCGACGGTCAGTCAGACGGTGGCCCGTATGGAGCGCGACGGCCTGCTGAACGTCGCCGGCGACCGCCACCTCGAACTCACCGACAAGGGTCGTGCGCTCGCGGTGTCCGTGATGCGTAAGCACCGTTTGGCCGAGTGCCTCCTGGTGGACATCATCGGGCTGCCGTGGGAGGACGTGCACGCCGAGGCATGCCGCTGGGAGCACGTGATGAGCGAAGACGTCGAGCGTCGTTTGCTCACGGTGCTCAACAACCCGACCACCTCACCGTTCGGCAATCCCATTCCCGGGCTCTCCGAGCTCGGTGTGCCTGCCGACCGGTCCGAGAGCGCCAGCGCGGTACGGCTCACCGACATCCCGTCGGGCCCTCAGGTCGCCGTGGTTGTGCGCAGGCTGGCCGAGCATGTGCAAGCCGATACCGGCCTGCTGTCCCGCCTCAAGGACGCCGGTGTCGTGCCGAACGCACGCGTGACCGTGGAGCCGTCCCCCGACGGCGTGATCATCATCATTCCCGGCCACGAGAGCGTCGAGCTGCCGCACGAGATGGCTCATGCCGTCATGGTCGAAAAGGTCTAACCACCCGCCGGATCTCTCTGGGCGGCAGGCTGATTCCCAACTCGTGGGCGAGCCGAAATCCCGTGTCGGCCAGGGTGCCGATCTCAGCGGGCCGCATCCCGGAATGCAGCGCCGAGAGCAGCAGTTGCCCCAGTCGATGCTCTGGCTGGGCCGTGAGCGCAGCGTCCAGCGCAACGCCTGCCAGCGGGCCGTCGCCGCGCGTATATGCGCTAAAACCCAGTAGCACCAGCGGCTCGGCGCGCCAGGGTGCGGGCAATAGCCGACTCAGCGCCAACCAAAGCCGCTCCACATCTGCGGCCAACACGCCTGCAGCCAACGCGCACACCGTGTCTCGAACACGCAGGACGGTCAGGGAACGCGCGATGGCGAGCATCTCGCGATTCGAGAGCGGCCGGAATTCGGCCACCTGGCACGCCGCCCGCATGATCCGATTCACGGCACGCCGGTCCGCCGCCGCATCGTCACGCCGCACCGGCAATGGGCGCCGCAGTGCGGCAGCCAGGACGGCGGTGCGGCGAGTGTCGGTGGGCGCGATCAATGCCACGAGGTCTTCTCGGCGCCGATGCACTGTCCTGCCCGCCAACACCGCGGCCGCTGTCAGCGGTGAACATTGCGGATCATCGACGGGCCCACCGGCACCGCATCCGTCATAGCACCGCCACCATCCGTCGGAGCCAACCCGGTCCACCACATGGCCGGCGGTCAGCGAAATACCCTGGCAATTAAGATGTTTGGCGAGCCGACGGATGATATCGCCGGCCTCCAGATCGGGCAGGACCGCACTGATGACCACGGCGATCACCGCGTCGGCCGGCCCTGGGCCGAGCACCTCTGCCAGCGCCTCGAAAGCCGCGTGCTCAGGATCGTCCAGGTCATGCAGATCCCTGCGCAGTATCGCCTCGACCAACCCATCGGCGAGCGTGACGACCACGAGCGAATCTTCGGGAATGAAGCCCAGCATCGCCGGAAGCGCGGCGATGAGAGCGGCGGGTCGGTTCAGTCGAAAGTCGGGGCGTCCGGGGGGCCCGGGAATCAGTGATGTCATGGCCGCACGGTGACAGCGAGGACCGTCATCGCGCCGACGGCGACCGCACGTCGTGACAGTGCCTCCGGGGATCTGTGGATACGGACGCAACTGTGGACAACGCGCCCGCGGTCGGCGTGCATCAGCGGTGATGGGCAAGCCCGGAAGCGGGACGGTCACCGCAGATCGGGTACCATTAACTTGTCGGTAATCTTGCCGACCCTCAGGGCAGACCACTCGTTGGACGTTGGGCTCATCGCCCCGCCTCGATCCCGTCGCCTTCTCTGAGACTTCTCAGAGGATCCCATGTCTTCACTCGCAAGCGGTACTCCCTTTCTTCATGCGTCCGAACGGAGCGAAGGGAACCTTCCCGCAGCTCCCCTGCCGATGCCTGCCGGTTCCACCGCAATCGTCTACTGCGAAGGCCAATTCGGCGAGCAGGACGGCAAGACCGCCAACGGCCTGGTCCGGCACTCGGAGAAGTACGAGATCCTCAGCGTCATCGACAGCCTGCGGGCCGGAGTCGACGCCGGGCAATTCCTCGACGACACCGCGAACGGCATCCCGGTGTTGGCTTCGCTCGCCGAGTCCATCGCTCACGCGGGTCAGGTACCCGACTACCTGATCTGTGGGCTGGCCCCTGCCGACGGACTGCTGTCGAATGAGCAGCGACTCGTACTGCTCGACGGCATCGCCCGCGGGATGCACATCATCAACGGCCTGCACGAGTTCCTCAACGACGATGCCGAGTTCGTGGCGGCAGCCGTGATCGCCGGCGTCACCATCACCGATGTACGCCAGCCGAAGGCCAAGCGCGACCTGCATCTGTTCTCCGGCCGGATCTTCGACGTCACCTGCCCCAGGATCGCGATCCTCGGCACGGACGGGGCGATCGGGAAGCGCACCACCGCCACCTTGCTGGTTCAGGCCCTCAATGCGTGCGGCATCAAGGCGGTCATGGTCGGCACCGGTCAGACCACCCTGATCCAGGGCGGGAAGTACGGCGTCGCGCTGGACGCGCTGGTCCCCCAGTTCTGCTCGGGTGAGGTCGAGCACCAAGTCGTCGCCGCGTTCGAGGGCGAGGATCCTGACGTCATCGTGGTCGAGGGCCAGGGCGCGCTCAGCCACCCCGCGTACATCACCTCGGCTCACATCCTGCGTGGCAGCCGTCCGGCCGGCGTGATCGTGCAGCACGCGCCCAAGCGCAAAGTGCTCGGCGACTTCCCGATGGTGCCGATGCCCACCGCCGCCAGCGAGATCGCACTGATCGAGGCGTTCGCCGACACCCGCGTCATCGGGGTCACGATCAACCACGAGGAAATGACCGACGCCGAGCTGAAAGATGCTATCTCCGAGCATCATTCGGAGCTCGGACTCCCGGTCACCGACCCGCTGACCCGCCCCTCGTCGGATCTGGTCGACATGGTGTTGGCGGCATTCCCGGTGCTCGCGGGAAAACTCGAGAGGAAGCTCGCGGGGAAGGCCGACACGACAACCCGGGTGTGACGCTCCGGCTCGAGACCGATCTGGACAAGGTCGAGCAGAACACGCGGACCCTGGTTGACCGGCTTGCCGGGGCGGGCGTCAGGGTCACCGGCATCACCAAGGCCGTGTTGGGTTCGCCGGGAGTGGGCGCGGCGATGCTGCGCGGCGGCGCCCGTGGCCTCGGCGATTCCCGGATACCGAACCTCGCACGACTGGCCGACCTCGACCCATTGCCACCACGGACGTTGATCCGCTCGCCCATGCTCAGCCAAGTGGCGCGCATCGTTGACGTCGCCGACATCAGTCTGAACACCGAGGCCGTCGTGCTGACGGCACTCGATCAGGCCGCATCCCGGCAGAAACGGACACACGCCGTGGTGCTCATGATCGAGCTAGGTGACCTGCGCGAGGGCATCGCACTGGCCGACGCCCCCGAGGCGGTGCGGGCCGTTCTCGGTCACTCCTCACTGCGGCTTGCCGGGCTCGGCGCCAACCTCGCGTGTCAGAGCGGTGTCGTGCCCGACGACCGGAACATGGGCATCCTCACCGGACTCGCGAACGACATCGAGTCGCTGCACGGGATCTCGCTCGACGTCGTCTCAGGCGGCAACTCGGCGAACCTGAACTGGGCGCTGCACACCCACGACGTCGGCCGGATCGACGAACTCCGACTCGGCGAAGCCATCCTTCTCGGTGTCGACCCGCTGTACCGGACACCGATCCCCGGCCTGCACACTGATGCCTTCATCTTGAGCGCCGAGGTCATCGAGGTCGCGATGAAACCGGCTCAACCCTGGGGAGATCGTGCTCAGGCGGCCTTCGGCGCGGCACCGGTGCGCACCGGCAGCGCGACTGTGCGCCAAGCAATCCTGGCCCTAGGCCGCCAGGATGTGGACCCCGACGGCCTGCAACCACCCGAGGGCATCACGATCCTCGGGATGAGCAGCGACCACCTGGTGGTCGATCTCGGTGATCATCCGATCGCGGTCGGCGACGAGATCGACTTCGGTGTCGGCTACGGCACGCTCGTGCGGGCGATGACGTCGCCGTTCGTCACCAAGATCGAGCACCGGCTGTCACTGATCAGCGGACGCTGTCGTGCACCTTGAGCACTGCGGCCGTGAACGCCTGATCCAGTAGCACCGCGTCGGGCTCGATGCCCTGAAATGTCATGTAGGTGGCCTGGATTCGTATATCGGCGATCTGCGCGATGAGGGACATGGTCGTCTGCGTGCCAGTACCCTTCGCCGCGGGTGCCACCGTTTGATTGATCGCGACCGAATCGTCGGCGTTGATGGGCGGAGCCACTGCCTCCGACACCGTCACGGTGCTCTGGATCTGATCCGGACCGCTGAAGGTGAACGAGGTGCATCGCTCCAGTTGAGACTTGTACGCGGCAAGGGGCTGCGGAACGCGCAGCACCGCAACCGTGATGGTCGAGTTATCGGCCTCGTTGGCGCCCACCGCCACCGCCGCATCCTGAGGCACCGCCGGAAGTGGCGCCGGCGCGCAGGTCGTCGGGGCGACCGTGGCCGCATCGGGTACACCGCGAATATCGCGCAGCGCCAAACCGGCCGCATCCGGATCCAGCGTGGTGGCGGGATATTGGTGCGGGAAATCCGTCGGCGCCAGCAGCAGCGGGCCCACCGGGCCCGCCGGTGCCCGCACAGCGGTCGTGGTGGTCGGCAACGGGGATGAGGCGCCACCCGATGGCTCCACGGCCAGGCCGTCGACCGCTCGCGTGCACGCCGCAGCCGTGAGCGCGCAGCATCCAGCCACAACCATCGTCGCTACCAGCCGCGATGCCGTCACGGTCACATGCTGCCATCGGCACACCGTGGGTCCCAGGAGGCGCGCGCGAGATTCGGCTGGGACAACTGTTCACGTCGCCGTGACGCGGACGGCATGCACGATTCGGCGAATCGGCGTATGAGTACACCCATGACCAACGGTCCAGATACCCCTACCTACGATCTCGTCGTCATCGGTTCCGGCCCCGGAGGCCAGAAGGCCGCTATTGCCGCGGCCAAGCTGGGTAAGTCGGTGGCGGTCGTCGAACGCGACAACATGCTCGGTGGTGTCTGCACCAACACCG